>NZ_CAMLHC010000010.1 GCF_946479755.1 uncultured Chitinophaga sp.
TGGTTATTTTTTTATTTACTTTTTTTTTGATTCCGGCATATGATCCACCCGTACATATTGCCCAAAACCGAGATGGCGGGTGCTTTGGGATCCCCCCGCCCTTCTCGTTTATATCCGATCTGTGATCCCGAAATCAAAAAATCCGTAAATCACAAAATTTCAAAATGATTATACGCTTCTTTTCGGGTCGAAGTTTTCCAGTTCCTGCGCTACGGCAGTCAGGAAGGTCGCGCCGAGGGAGCCGTCCACGATGCGGTGATCGTAGGACATGGACAGGTACATCATGTGGCGGATGGCGATGGAATCGCCCTGTTCGGTTTCTACCACCACGGGGCGTTTTTTGATGGCGCCTACCGCGAGGATGGCCACCTGCGGCTGGTTGATGATGGGTGTTCCCATTAGGCTGCCGAAGGTGCCTACGTTGGTGAGGGTGAAGGTGCCGGCCTGTGTATCCTCCGGTTTCAGTTTGTTCTGACGGGCAGCGTTGGCCAGGCCGTTGACCTGTTTGCTGAGGCCGGTCAGGTTGAGCATGTCCGCGTTTTTGATCACGGGCACGATCAGGTTGCCGGAAGGTAAGGCGGTAGCCATACCGATATTGATATCTTTTTTGATAATGATTTTATCACCGTCGAGTGAGCAGTTGATCAGCGGGAAACGTTTGATGCATTTCACGATGGCTTCGATGAACAGCGGGGTGAAAGTAAGTTTTTCGCCTTCTCTTTTTTCGAATTCGCCTTTCATGCGGTCGCGCCATTTCACCATGTTGGTCACATCGGCTTCTGCGAAGCTGGTCACGTGCGGGCTGGTTTGTTTGCTCATCACCATGTGGTTGGCGATCAGCTTGCGCATGCGGTCCATTTCCACAATTTCCACGTTACCGTTATAGGTAGGAGAAGCAACGGTAGTAACTGCCGGCGTGTTGCGTACAGCAGCGGCGGCGGCGGGAGCGGCGGTTTCCACAACGGGTGTTACGTCGGGGACTACCTTACCTTCCTTACGATCGGCTACATACTGGAGGATATCTTTTTTGGTAACGCGGCCATCGCTGCCGGAACCGGGAATCCTTTCCAGGTCGGCGAAGCTGACGCCTTCCTGTTGCGCAATAGTGAGCACGAGCGGGGAATAGAATCTGGCGCCGCCGGCAGCAGGAGCTGCGGGGGCGGCTGCTGCAACAGGGGCAGCGGAAGGTGCGGCGGCAGCGGTGAATTTAGGCTCTGAGGCCGCTACCGGTGTTTCTGGTACAGGTGCAGGAGTGGCCGCTGCATCGGCATTGGTATTGATACGGGCTATCACAGTGCCTACCGGTACTACATCATTTTCTTTGAAGAGTACCTCGGAGATGATCCCTTCTGCGATAGAGGGGACTTCACTGTCCACTTTGTCCGTAGCAATTTCCAACACGGTTTCATCCACTTTTACGTGATCGCCCGCCTTTTTATGCCAACGCAAAATGGTGGCTTCCATGATGCTTTCTCCCATTTTTGGCATTACCAATTCTACAATGGCCATAAGATTGTTTTTAGCTTTAATGTCGACAAAAATAAGGGAATTGTATCAATTCAATCAGCCGGCCCTGCGGCTTATTCCAAAATGAGCTTGCGCAGCTCATTCATGGCGTAAACCGCGGTCATCTGGGTATTCCGTTCCCGGTCGTACCGCAGGTGATATTTGATGGTCGTCATTTTCTCGCGGTTGCCCACTGCCACCCATACGGTGCCGACCGGCTTTTCCGGCGTGCCGCCATCGGGGCCCATGATACCGGATACGGCTATGGCATAATCCGTTTCCAGCAGCTGCAGGGCGCCGGCCAGCATTTCCTTTACCGTTTCCTCGCTTACCGCGCCATGCGCCTGCAGCGTTTCGGCTTTTACGCCCAACAGCTTCATTTTCATCTCATTGGCATAGGTAATGGCGCTGCCTTTATAATAGGCGGAACTACCCGGTACCGCTGTGATCCAGGTGGATATCTGTCCACCGGTACAGCTTTCCGCAGTGCCGACGGTCTGGCCTCTTTCTTTCAGCAGTTGACCTAACACCTCCCCGATCGAAATATCCTGGTCGGTGACCGTGATATCCGGCAATAACGCCGCCAGTTCATGGAAATACACTGTCAGTTCAGCCGCAGTCGTTACCTTGTCTATCCCGAAAGCGGTAAGCCGCAGCTTCAGCAGGCTGTAGCTCGGCAGGTACGCCAGTTTGATATGCGGGGGCAGTTTGGCTTCAAAAGCGGCAATACGTTCCGCCACGAAAGACTCGCCCATCCCGGAGGTGATCAGCGTGCGGTGCACGACGGCAGGCGTATTAAAATGCGCCGCCAGCTGCGGCAGCACGTAACTTTCCATGATACCTTTCATTTCATGCGGCACGCCCGGCATAGACACATAGATCTTACCCTCTTTTTCGAACCACATGCCCGGCGCGGTGCCTCTTTCGTTGGCGATCACCGTACAGGATTCCGGTACCATGGCCTGTGCCACGTTACGTTCCAGTATCGGCAGGCCGCGGCTTTCGAAGATATGCAGCACCCGCTGCAGCGTGGCTGCATCCTGTACCAGCCTTGTCTGGAAATATTCACAGAGGGTAGGCTTGGTGATATCATCGGCCGTAGGCCCCAGTCCACCGGTAATCAGTACAATATCAGCCATTTCAGCTTCTTCGGCGAGGGTAGTCAGAATATCTTCCTTTACATCGCCAATGGCTACACGCCGATGCACCCAGATACCTAACGCATTGAGTTCCTGCGCCATCCAGGCGGAATTGGTATCAATCGTTTGTCCTATCAGCAGCTCATCACCGATGGTGATGATGCTGGCGGTTATTTTGCCCATGATCGTTGCAATGTCAAATGGCGGACATCTGCCTGATCATCCGCCATTCGTAATTATTTAAAAAATGGTTCCAGCCGTTCTTTCAGCGCTTCCGGCAGGCCTGCTTTCTGTTTGGTTTTCACATCTATGAACACCAGGGTAGTCACGCCTACGTTCAGCAACTCTCCTTTTTCGTTGTATAGTTCACTGTGAAACTGTATCCGTGAACTTTTCGGCAGCTCTTTTAATATAGTCTTCACCGTTATCAGGTCGTCGTAATAGGCCGGACGCAGGTATTTCACATTCAGTTCCGCCACCGGCATGATCACGCCCTGTTCTTCCAGCTCCCGGTAGCTGAACCCCAGCTCCCGGATGGCTTCTGCCCTTCCTACTTCATAATACAGGCCGTAATTGCCGTAATAGAGATATCCCATCTGGTCCGTTTCCCCATATCTTACCCTGATCGTCGTTATACTGCTAAACATGATTTCTTCGGATTTTTATAATAAAAGGCAGGTCGTACAAAGACCGCTCCATGATTATTTGCCCAGTGCGCCGTCGATAGAAAACTTGCCCGGGCCGGTAAACAGCACCACCAGGAAAGCTGTCAGGTACATCAGCGGCAGCTCGATCTTATCAAAATTAAAAGCCAGCAGGTCGGCCTTATGCACCATTCCCAGGATCACGGACATGCAGATCACGAGCGGCACGGCGGCCAGCCTGGTCAGCAATCCGAGCATGAGAAAAATGGAACAGAAAACTTCGGCAAAAACGGTCATCCCCAATGAAAATTTGTGCCCTACCCCCAAAGGATCGGGGAAAGTATTCATTTTGGCAGCAAAATTGATCAGTTTGGGCCATCCGTGCAATAACAACAGGCCGCCGAACATCAGTCGTAATATCAGCATAGAGAAGCTCACGGCACCGCCGGTATAGCCGGTTGAGAACAGTTTTCTCATAACAGGTAAGGTTTTTGCGCTATAAAAATATTTGGCGCAATATAGCGCAATAGCCTTTTCCGGACAGCCGGAGTTATCCACATTGTTGGAAAACCGATCAGAAAAGAAAGGATATTACTTTTATATTTGCCTGGTTTGTGTCCCTGATACTGTTCCGTATAATACCTGGCGGGAAAATATTTCCGGCAGGGATTCGTTTTAAACGCATAATTCAAGATATAACAGCAAAAGCATGCAGTTCATAAGAAAAGTTTATATTCCAGGACATCTGTACTTATCCATGCTGACTTTCGCCGGCGCAGGTATCGCAGGGATGCCCGCTGCCCAAGCGCAGCAGACGCGTATCTACACCGATCCGGAAAAAGTGTTCAAAGATGCACAACAGTACTTCCAGCAGGAAAAGTACAGCGTATCCATGCAGCTTTTCAAGCAAACAATCGACAACATCGATTATTTCCATGAAACCAACCGCGACCTGGTAAAGTCCGACGCCTACTACTATTACACCGTATGCGCGCTTAAACTGGGACAGGAGAACGCAGAAAAAACAGCGCTGGAATACCTTAAAATATTCAATAACAACGCCCGCGAACAGCTGGTAAGCTATCAGCTGGGCAAATATTATTTCCATCAGAACAGGTTCAAAGATGCTATCCCGCTGTATGAAAAAGCCAGCATCGACAACCTCTCCAACGAGGAAATAGCCGAAGCGAAATTTGAACTGGCCTACTGCTACTTCAACGTCAAGGACTTCCAGAAAGCACAGCCCCTGTTTGCCAGCATCCGGGAAGTACAGGGCAAATACTACGTGCCGGCCAACTATTACCACGGCTTTATCTCCTACTATAACCATCAGTACGGCGATGCGCTCAGCAGCTTCCAGAAAGTGGTGGAAGATCCCAAGTACAAAAACATCGTACCTTACTACATCGCGGAGATCTACTACTTCCAGGGCAAACATGACCAGCTGATCTCTTACACCGAGCCACTGCTCCAACAAGGCGGCCAGTACTACGAAGCGGAGATGAAACAACTGCTCGGCAAAGCCTACTTTGAACGTAAAGACTATAAAAGAGCCCTGCCCCTGTTGCAGGAATTCCAGGATAACGCCGACGAAGTACGCAATGAAGACATCTACCAGCTGTCTTACTCCTACTATCAGACCGGCAATCTCAACAAAGCCATCACCGGCTTCAAACAGCTCAGCAGCTCCAAAGACTCCCTGGGACAGAATTCCATGTACCTGCTGGGAGACTGCTATCTGCGCACCGGCCAGAAAGCCAACGCCCGCAACGCCTTCGCCTTCTGCGCCAACAACAGCTCCAACGCACAGCAACAGGAAATTTCCCGTTTCAACTACGGCAAACTCTCCTATGAGCTGGGCTACCAGGACGCTGCGCTCAACGAGCTGACACAGTTCGTTAAAAACTATCCGCAGTCGCCCTACAACAAAGAAGCCCGCGAAGTGCTCGTGAGCCTCTTTATGAATACCAACAACTACCGCGACGGCCTGGCCACCATCGAACAGATACCCGATAAAAACCCGACCGTACTCAAAGCCTATCAGAAGATCGCCTACGGCAGGGCCACTGAGCTGATCAACGATCAGCAGCTGGCAGAAGCCGACCGCCTGCTCGATATCGCCATCAACAACCCTTACGACGCGCAAACCAAGCAGCTGGCCCAGTTCTGGAAAGCAGAAATAGCCCTGCGCCAGAATAAAACAGATAAAGCGATCACTAACCTGAACGCCTACCTGGGCGGCACCCCGCCGGTATCCGGCGAAGCCAACCCACAGACCGCCAGCTACAACCTCGGCTACAGCCTGCTCAAACAGGACAAATACGCCGAAGCGCTGCCGCACTTCGAAACAGCACAGCGCGCCAGCGGTCCTAATGCCACCAGGATCTCCACCGACGCCGCCCTGCGCGCCGCCGACTGCTACTATATGCTGCGCCAGTTCCCGAAAGCGCTCTCGCTCTACGACCGCATCATCAGCAACAACGAACCGGGCGCCGATTATGCCATTTACCAGAAAGCCATTATCCTCGGCCTTCAGGGCAAACAGGCGGATAAACTGGCGCTGCTGAAACAACTGGGCAACAAGTTCCCGTCTTCCGATTTCAGCAACCAGACAGACATGGAAATCGCCAACACATACCTCTCCCAGGAGAAATACAATGAAGCGATCCCCTACCTGGAAAACGTACTGCAGAAACAGCCCAACGGCGCCAACGCTCCGCGCGCGCTGCTGAAACTGGGCCTCTGCTACTACAATAAAGACAATGAAAGCAAAGCCCTTGCTTACTATCGCCAGGTGGTAGAGAAATTCCCCGGTTCACCTGAAAGCAATGAAGCGCTGCAAAGCATCAAATCCATCTACGTCAGCCAGGGCAAAACAGACGACTACCTCGCTTTCCTGAAAGCCAGCGGCCGTACCGTGACTGCCACCGCGGAGGATTCGCTCGCTTATGCCGCTGCGGAAGCCCGTTTCACCAACAACGACTGCTCCGGCGCCATCACCGCTTTCAACAGCTATATCCAGAAATATCCCAACGGTCAGTTTATCCTGCCCGCCCATTTCTATAAAGCAGAATGCGCTTACAACAACAAAGATTACGCAGGCGCACTGCCGGCTTATGAATTTGTGTTGTCCCGCAACAACAGCCTGTACGCCGAGCGTTCAGCCCTGCAGGCGGCCAACATCAACTTCTACCAGAATAAAAGTTATGATAAGGCGCGCAGCTACTACCTGCAGCTGCAGGACCTGGCTACCAGCAAGGAGAACAGCCTGGCAGCCACCCGCGGCCTGCTGCGCAGCAACTACCAGCTGAAACACTGGGACGAAGTAGGCAACTATGCCGAAATGCTGCTGTCTACCGCCAACATCAGCACCGATGACCAGATCATCGCCCACTTCTACCTGGGTAAAGCGCAAAAAGAAGCAAAACAATACGCCAACGCACTGGCTGAATTTAAAACAGTGGCCGGCATGACCAAATCCGAAACCGGTGCTGAAGCCCGTTACGATATGGCCGATTGTTACCTGCAACAAAACGATCTGGCAGCCGCTGAAAAAGCCGGCTTCGACGTAATCAAAAACACGCCTTCCTACGATGTGTGGGTCGCCAAATCATATATCCTGCTGGGTGATGTGTATTTCCGTCAGCAGGACTACTTCAACGCCAAAGCCACTTTCCAGAGCATCGCTGAAAACTGCCCCATTCCGGAGCTGAAAGCCGAGGCAAAGGAAAAATTCGCCAAAGCAGAAGCAGCAGAAAAAGCAGCCGGAAAAAAACCTAAGAAACCGTAACCATTTTCGAATTTCTGGATTTTGAAATTTTGAGATTTCGGGGATTTAAGACCAAACAGACAGCATGAATATTCTCAACATACATCGCAAACGCGCTTTTACCATAGCAGGCATGTGCCTTGCAGGCATCCTTCATCAGCAGCAGGCATGGGCACAGGAGCCGCTGAAACAGGAAACGATCGATATCATTTCCACCAATCAGCCTAAGCTCCGCGACGCCTATAAACTGAACCTGACCGCCTCCCTGCCGGGAGTGGACACCAGCAGGCCGCTGTTAAAATACCAGGTGCCGGCCCTGAACCTGAACTTCATGTACCAGGCGGCCCCGCTGAAACCGCTGGCATTGGGCAAAGACTCCCTGTCGCTGTTGCAGAACAATTTTGTTAAACTCGGTTACGGCAACTATAAAACACCGTATGTGCAGGCAGGCTTCGGCAGCGGCCGCAAAGACCTCTACAACTACGGCCTGTTCGTCAACTACACCAGCTCACAAGGCAAAGAGATCTCCGATCAGAACTACAGCAACCTCAATGCGCTGGCTTCCGGATCATATCTGCTGCCCGGCCTCCAGCTGGACGCAAGTCTCGGCTATGACCGCAATACTATCCACTACTACGGTTACAACCACGACAGCGTCAAGTACGACAAAAAAGATATCGCGCAGACTTTCAACACCATCACTGCGCAGGTAGGACTTAAAAACCGTCCGCAAAACGACTGGGCGTTCCAGTTCCAGCCAACCGTGAAATTCATTGCTTTCAACGATTCGTATAAACGCACGGAAAACACTTTCATCGCCAAGATACCCGTGCGCAAGCAGGTGTTTGAAGACATCTACATCAAAGCCGAAGGCGTTTTTGACCTGTCTACCTATAAACAGGACAACAATGGTCGTACCATCAATAACAATGTGGTAGCCATCCATCCGGCAGTAGACATCATCAAACCGGGATTTGTGCTGCATGCCGGTGTAAACCCCACCTGGACCAACGATAAGTTTTACCTGCTGCCCGACATCGTGAACGAGTCGCACCTGGTACGCAAAAAGCTGATCCTGAGTAGTGGCTGGATTTCCTATTTCGATAAGAACTCCTACCGCAACCTGGCCAACAAGAATCCGTTCCTCAACGGCCTGGTGGACGGTATCCTCAACACCCGCGTGGAAGAAAAATATACCGGTATCAAAGGTACGCTGGGCGGGCACTTCAACTACAACACCAAGTTTGCGTCTGTTACCTGGTACAACATGCCGCTGTTCGTCAACCAGGCCACAGACATGAAATATTTCACTACCCGCAACGAAGAGCAGTTGCGCGCTTTCCAGCTGCATGCGGAAGTAGGGTATATCGAAGAAGAGAAATTCCAGGCAAGGGTGACTTTCGACTGGTACAATTACAACAAACAGGAAACAGAAGTGAAACCGTGGCACCTGCCTCCTTTCCAGGGCGACCTGTTTGTACAGTACACGCTGGCTAAGAAGCTGCACCTGAATGCCGACCTGTTTGCCCTCAGCGGCAGTTATTACCAGCTGCCCAATAAGGACTTCGGCAAAACGAGCGGTGCGTGGGACATGAACGCCGGCGCTTCTTATGATATCGGCAAAAACTTCAATGTATGGCTGAACGCCAACAATATTTTCAACTCCCATTATCAGCGCTGGTACCTGTATCCTACCTACGGTTTCAACATCGTGGGCGGAATTATGGTGAAGTTCTGATTTTGAGTTAATTTAGTTGCTCGCAAAGACACGAAGCAGCAAAGAGCAAAGAATGATATTTGCTGCTTTGCTGCTTTGTGATTTCATAGGAATATTAACCACAAACACCTCTTCATGTTGATACTACAGCAATATATCCAGGAAGTATTGTTCAGGCAGCGGATTTGCGTTGTTCCCCATATCGGTACGTTCTCCATCCAGCATTTCCCTGCGCGGTATAACGCCGGCGCACAAACGTTGCTGCCGCCGCGTGACCAGGTGGTTTTCACCCAGTCGTGGCAGGACGACGGCTCCTGCCTGGAATGGATAGCCCTGAAGGAGAACCTGGTGCCTGCTGTGGCCCAGCGGAAGCTGGAAAAATACATTGAAGAGTTCAAGGAGGCCCTGCAACCGGGGCAGGCGCTGGAGCTGCCGGGTATTGGCAAGTTACAGGGCGATTTTGCCGGCAACCTGCATTTCCATGCAGAAGAGCTGCCGGTAGACCCTGCCGATCTGCCAATTACGCCGATACAGCGGCAGGAGCCTGCTGAGCCGTTTACCCCGCCTGCTGCGCCACAGGCCGCAGCCACGCCGGAAGAACCGCCGGTGCCGCCGGTGTCCGCCCCTGTAGAGCCGGTGATGACAGAAGAAGAGGAAAACACGCTGGAAGCAGTAACGGAAGGCAGTATTTTCAAATGGTGGTGGGCCGTGGCCGGCGCCCTGATCCTGCTGGGCGGACTGGCTGCCTGGTGGTATATTGGCCGTCAGGGGGGTGATCATACGCCCGCCAGCGCCCCTGCTGCGCCGGTGACAGCAGACACAACGCAGCAGGCGATGCCCGACAGCAGCCTGGCTGCAACGCCCGCTGCGCCGGATTCCATCTCTTATTTCATTGTGCTGGAAGAATTCCCCGACAGCCTTACGGCCGCTAAGAAAACCGCTAAAAGGCAAGCCTGGGAACAGCCGGTGGTGATGATCCACCGGGGCAATCGCTATAAAGTAGCCATACCGGTAACGTCTTTACCGATAGATACTACGAGTGAATTACAGGCTAAAAGAAGTAAATACGGTATCAATAAAGCATACCTGGAGTATTGATGCTTATTTGATTTCCGCGGCCACGATATCCAGTCCTTCCGCGAAAGAGTGCGGCTGATATCCCAGCTCACTGACCGCCTTATCGATGACCAGGCCGGTTTTGGCCGGACGGGCGGCAGGCTGGGAAAGGCTTTTGGAGCTGATCTTTTCAATCAGGCTGGTGTCCAGCTGGAAGTATTCCGCTGTTTTGAGAGCCATATCATAAGGTGTCAGGACTTCACTGCCGGAGATATTGAACATCCCGGTAGCTTTCTTTTCCGCCAGTAACAGGCAACCTGTGGCCAGGTCCTGGCACAGGGTAGGCGTACGCCACTGGTCGTCTACCACTTTTATCTTTTTACCCTGCTGGAGATTATTTTTCACCCATGTGATCATATTGCTGCGATGCGGATCGTTGGAGACGCCGTATACCAGCACGGTACGCACGATGGCCCATGACAGCTTGCTGTTGCGCACCAGTCGTTCGGCTGCCGCTTTGCTGGTGCCATAATAATTGATGGGGTTGACCGGCGCCTCTTCGTCATAAGGGCCATTGAGGCCATCAAATACAAAGTCGGTCGAGAGGAAAATAAAAGAGGCGTTTATTTTTTCCGCTGCGTTCACGAGGTAGCGCGTAGCGCCGACGTTGGTGTCCCAGCAGGCGTCTTTGTTTTTCTCACAGTCGTCCACCTGGGACATGGCCCCGCTGTGGATGATCAGGTCAGGCTGATGTTTCTGTACCAGCTGCTGTACGCTGCCGGCATCCCGCAGGTTTACCGCTTCGTAAATGTAATGGTCGCGTTGAGGGGAACGGTTAGCACCTCTGCCGGTGGCTATTACATCGTATGTCTTGTTTTGGACGAATACCGGAATCAGGTGTTGACCCAGCAGTCCATTGCTACCTGTAATTAATACCTTCATAATGCCATATTAGTACGCTGTCTTTAAAGATAAGAAAAAATAGCTGTCAGCATTCAGCAATTAACGCCGCCGGTGTATTTTTTTTGGGAAGAGGGGCTATCAGCCTGTAAAAAAAGTTAGCGGAAAGCACAGTCCTGTTTTCCTGTACTTTCCGCTAACGCTATAGGCTGCAGTCGCCTGTTAAGGTTTCATGCCCAGGTTATACATGGTGAAAGACCATATGTCCGTCGCCTCGTCGATCAGTTTGGACGTAGGTTTTCCTGCGCCATGACCCGCCTGTGTTTCGATGCGGATCAGCACCGGGTTGGGACCGGCGTTGCAGGCCTGCAGTGTGGCGGCGAACTTAAAGGAGTGCGCCGGCACTACACGGTCGTCATGATCTGCCGTGGTCACCATGGTGGCCGGGTAAGAAACGCCTGGTTTCAGGTTGTGCAGCGGAGAGTATTTCAGCAGGTATTTAAAATCTTCCGCATTGTCGCTGCTGCCATATTCCACCGCCCAGGCCCAGCCGATGGTGAATTTCTGGAAGCGCAGCATATCCATGACACCTACTGCTGGCAGTGCCACCTTGAAGAGGTCGGGGCGTTGCGTCATGCAGGCGCCTACCAGCAGACCGCCGTTGGAACCGCCGCGGATGGCTATTTTGGAAGGATTGGTATATTTTGTTTTCACGAGGTATTCAGCGGCGCCGATGAAGTCGTCGAACACATTTTGTTTCTTTTCCTTCATACCGGCTTTATGCCATGCTTCGCCGTATTCGCTGCCACCGCGCAGTGCCACTACCGCATAGGTGCCGCCCTGTTCCATGAAGTACAGGTTGGACACGCTGAAACCGGGTGTCTGTGCGATATTGAAACCACCGTAGCCGTAGATCAGCACGGGGTTGTTACCATTATTTTTCATGCCTTTTTTGGAAGACAGGAACATCGGCACTTTTGTACCGTCTTTACTGGTGAAGAAAACCTGTTTGGTTTCATATTCGTCCGGGTTAAATTTCACCGCCGCTTTGTTGAACAGGGAGGTTTTACCGGATTTGATATCATAGCGGTAGATGGTGGGTGGCGCTACAAAAGAGGTGTAGGAATAGAACAGCTCCTGGTCTTCTTTTTTACCATCGAAGCCGCTGGCGGTACCGATGCCCGGCAGTTTGACTTCGTGTTCGAGGCGGCCGGTATAATCATATTGGTATACGCGGGTGGAGGCGTCTTTCAGGTAAGAGAGGAACAGTTTGCCGCCGGCATTGCCTACGTTTTGCAGCACTTCTTTTTTTTCCGGTACGATCACTTTCCAGCTGGCTTCCGCCGGGTTGGCCGGGTCTACCAGGACGACCTTATAATTAGGCGCCTGGTGGTTGGTGAGCACCAGCAGTTTGCCACCGTCGTTATCAATAACGGACGGTTCGTTGGAGAAACCTTTCACCAGCAGGGAGAAGTCTTTCTGATCGGGGTTTTGCATGTCGCGGAACCAGATTTCCCTGCCGGAGGTACCTTCTGATTTGGAGAGGATGAGGAAACGTTCATCTTCTGTTACGCTGGCGCCGACGGTGCGGAGCGGATGGTCTTTATCCACATAGATCAGTTCATCCTGTTCCTGCGGCTGGCCGATTTTATGAAAATATACTTTCTGGAATTCGTTCTTTTTGGACAGTTTGCTTTGTTCGTCCGGTTTATCGTAGCGGCTATAGTAGAAGCCGTCTCCTCTCCAGCTGATACCACTGAATTTGATCCATTCCAGTTTATCGGAGAGCAGTTGTCGGGTGGCTACGTCCATTACATACCCTTCCTGCCAGTCGGACCCTGCTTTGGCGATCAGGTAGGCAGCATATTTGCCGTCTTTGGAGAAGGCGAGGGTGCCCAGGGCGGTAGTGCCGGCAGCTGACAGTTTGTTAGGATCTATAAATACTTCCGGGGTACCGTCGGGGGTGGTGCTGCGGTACAGTACGGCCTGGTTCTGGAGGCCGTCATTTTTAAAGAAGTAATAATAATTACCGTGTTTAACGGGGGCGCCTGTTTTAGGGTAGTTCCAGAGTTCTTCCAGTCTTTTTTTAACCGAAGCGCGGAAAGGGATGGTAGCGAGGTAGTCCTGGGTTACCTTGTTTTCGGCGTCTACCCAGTCTTTTGTTTCGGTGCTATGATCGTCTTCCAGCCAGCGATAGGGATCAGGGATGCGGGTACCGTGGTAATTATCTACCGTGTCTGTTTTTTTGGCAACCGGATATTGCCAGTTTTTTTGTTGTGCCATACCTTCCAAAGTCATTAAGCTCATGCCTAATATCAACCAACTCTTATTAGTCTTTTTCAACATGCCTATATTTTTTAAAAAAATTAGCTACTTTGTTTGATTAAAATTAAATATTTAGGTTAATTCATAAGATAACTGTTAGAAAACAATTGCAAAATGTTATTTTTGTGCGCCTTTAAGATATTTTTTTAGCAATTTATATGAAAAAATTGAACAACATTGCAGTCCTTACCTCCGGCGGAGATGCCCCGGGCATGAACGCGGCCGTTCGTGCGGTGGTAAGAACGGGCATTTATCATCAGCTGAATGTGTTCGGCGTCATGTATGGATATAGGGGAATTTTAAAGAATGAGATTTTCCCGATGGAGTCCAAGTCAGTTGCCAACATCATTCAACGCGGAGGCACCATCTTAAAGACCGCCCGGTGCAAAGAGTTCTATGAATATGAAGGGCGAAAAAAGGCTTATGAAAATCTGAAGAAGCACAACATTGACGGGTTGGTAGTGATCGGGGGAGATGGTTCGTTCAATGGGGCGCAGAAATTCAGCCAGGAATTTGACATTCCCTGTATAGGCTTGCCTGGTACTATTGACAAGGACATTGCGGGAACTGACTTCACCATTGGTTTTGACACTGCGGTTAACACTGCGATCGAGGCCATTGACAAAATCAGGGATACCGCAGATGCGCATGACCGGCTGTTTGTAATCGAGGTAATGGGCCGTGATGCCGGTTACATCGCATTGCACAGCGGTATCGCCACTGGTGCCGAGCATATTATGATGCCGGAACGCAAAACCGAATTACACGACATTATCGAAGAATTGCAGGCCAACGAGCGCCGCAAAAAACTGGTTAATCTGATCGTGGTGGCCGAAGGGGATGAAACCGGAGGCGCCAATGAAGTAGCACGCCGTATTAAAGAAAGTTGTCCGCAACTGGATACCAGAGTATGTATCCTCGGACATATCCAAAGGGGAGGTTCTCCCACCTGTACCGACCGTATCCTGGCCAGCCGTATGGGCTATGCCGCTGTAGACGCCCTCCTTGAAGGTATTCACAATGTGATGATCGGGATCGTAAACGACAAGATCCATTATACCCCCCTGGACAAAGCCGTGAAAGCAAAACAGGAAATTGACCCCGAATGGTTTAAGATTGTTAAAATTCTTGCGAGTTAAAAAATAAGACTTATGAGTACAAAGGATCTATCGAAATACTATCACAAGCAGATGGACAACGCTGCCGGCAGAGCACACTCTTCCCGCAAAACGAAAATCGTGGCCACCGTTGGCCCGGCCTGTGATACCTATGAACAGCTGCTGGCACTGGTGAAAGCGGGCGTGAACGTGTTCCGCCTCAATTTCTCCCACGGCTCGCATGAAGATAAACTGCGGATCATTGAATACATCCGCCAGATCAACAAAACCGAACCTTACAACGTAGCCATGCTCGGAGACCTTCAGGGACCGAAACTCCGCGTGGGTGAAATTGAAAATAACGCCCTGCCGCTGAAGAAAGGGGATATCCTCACCTTTGTAAATGAAAAAGTGGTGGGCAACATGGAGAAAATCTATGTTTCTTACCCTGACCTGTATAAAGATCTTCGTATTGGCCAGAAAATACTGCTGGACGATGGTAAAATCGAAACCGTCGTAAAAGAGCTGCTGCCTGCTACCGGTGAAATCAAAGCAGAAGTAAGCTTACCCGGCGTATTGTCTTCCAAAAAAGGTTTTAACCTGCCTGATACCAAGGTGTCCCTGCCTGCGCTGACAGAGAAGGACATCGTGGACCTGGAATTTATCATCGACCAGGAGCTGGACTGGGTGGCCCTGTCTTTCGTACGCAGCGTAAAAGACCTGGCTGACCTGCGCAAGCGCCTGGAAGCAAGAGATTCCAAGATCAAAGTGATCTCCAAGATCGAAAAACCGGAAGCGATCCAGAACCTGAAAGAAATCATCTGGGAAAGTGACGGTGTGATGATCGCCCGCGGCGATCTCGGCGTGGAACTGCCGGTAGAGCAGATCCCGATGATCCAGAAAGATATTATCCGTAAATGTATCCACCGTGCGAAGCCCGTGATCGTGGCTACGCAGATGATGGAGAGCATGATAGACCGCACCCGTCCGAACCGTTCTGAAATCACCGACGTGGCCAACGCCGTACTGGAAGGCTCCGACGCTGTGATGCTCAGCGGTGAAACCGCTACCGGTCAGTTCCCGGAACTGGTGATCCAGACCATGCACAAAATCATCATGGAAGTGGAAAAAGAAGCGATCATTTACAACCGTAACCTGATCCCTCATCGCCACTCCCCTACTTTCCTCAGCGACGCCCTCTGCTACAACGCTTGTAAAATCGCGGAAGACCTGGATGCGGATGCCCTCATCGGTATGACCCAGAGCGGCTATACCGGCTTTATGCTGAGCAGCTACCGTCCGCGCTCTCCGCTGTATGTGTTCACCAAAGAAAGAACACTGGTGAACCAGTTGAGCCTCAGCTGGGGTGTACGCGCCTTCTACTACGAAGAAGAAGAAAGCCTCGATGATATCGTATTCGATCAGATCAACATCCTGAAAGAAAGAGGTTTCATCAAAGTGGGCGACGTGGCCGTAAACACCGGCAGCACGCCGGTGAAACTGCACCTGCCGACCAACATGCTGAAAATTACGCGTGTAGAATAGTATATAACGATTATCCATATAACGAAAAAGCCCGAAGCAGTTGCTTCGGGCTTTTTCGTTCAAATAACTTCCTGTCAGTAATTATTTCTTTTTATAGGTCGCCAGGTAGATGGCCAGCGCAGCCAGTATCAGCAGCGTGCCGGCGATACATACCCCATTCCATTTACCGATAGACCATACCCACAGCCCTATTCCGGAGCCGAGGGAAGTACCGATGAAGCTGGTCGTCATAAACACGGTGTTCAGCCGGTTGCGCGCTTCCGGCACCAGTGCATATATGCGTGTCTGGTTGGACACGTGAATGCCTTGTAAGCCGAGGTCTATCGCGATGATACCGATGATGATACCGATGATGTTTGCCTGGAAGACATAAAACAGCGCATAGCCGGCGAGCAGGCAGATGATACCGTACCCGATGGCGATGCGGGGGTTCTTTTTATCCGCGATGCGTCCTATCAGCGGCGCGCCCAGTGCACCGGCGGCGGCAGCGAGGCCCATAAGGCCTATCTGTTCACTTGTGTAGCGGAACGGAGGTTCAGACAGCAGGAACACGACGGTGGTCCAGAACATACCGAACATCGCAAAACAACAGGCGTTGATGGCCGATGCTTCGCGCAGCATCGGTTGTTCTTTTGCCAGGGTGAGCAGGGACTTCATCAGATCGCCATAACTACCGGCGAACTGTGGTTTGCTTTGCGGGAAGGAGACGATCATAATGACCACCAGCAATGCGCTGATGCCTGCGGCGATGAAGAACATGGCGCGCCAGCCCCAGTGGTGCCCTACGATCCCGCTCAGGGTGCGGGACAGGAGAATACCCACCAGCAGTCCGCTCATGATGGTACCGATCACTTTTCCGCGGTTGGCCGCATCTGTCAGGTGCGCTGCCAGCGGAAGGATGAGCTGGGGTACCACCGACGTAAAGCCGATCAGCAGGCCGGTGATTTTCAGCATGAGGATGTTTTGGGAGAAGCCTGCAGCGGCGAGGGCCACCACTGCTGTGGCGGTCATGGCGATGATCTGCCCTTTACGCTCGAGCTTGTCACCCAGCGGTACGCAGAAGAGGAGTCCCAGCGCGTAGCCTACCTGGGTAAGGAAAGTGACCTGGCCGGCATTGGCTTCCGATACGCCGAACTCCTGGCTCATCAGTACCAGCAGCGGCTGGCTGTAATAAATATTAGCGACGATCAGGCCTGTACACAGGGCCATGATCATGATATTCCATCTGCTTAATGCCATAAAACCTATCTTTTGGAGGTGCAAAGATACAGTTCTCCGTTCATCCCTGCCTGAAAGTCTGTTTAATATGAAATGGCTAAATTTGTCATTATTTCACTGCTTACGGGCAAAAAGGTTACAGCTATGTTTACAAGTATCAATCCGTTTACACAGAAGACCATTGCTGAATACACACCGCATACCAAAGCGGAAATAGAACAGAAGCTACAGACAGGAGAAAGGGCCTACCGTACGTTGTTGCAGGTACCGCTGGAACAGCGCCGGGAATGGATGATGCAGGTTGCCCGTTCACTGAAGGAGAACGTGGAAACACATGCTGCGCTGATCACGCAGGAGATGGGCAAGACGCTGAAGGAAGCCCGGGCAGAAGTGCTGAAATGTGCCTCTTCCGCCGAATACTTCGCCGAAAATATCGCTGAGATATTACAGCCGCGGCCGATACTTTCCGACGCCTATAAAAGTTATGTCAGTTATGAGCCGAAGGGCATTATCCTGGCCATCATGCCCTGGAATTTCCCTTACTGGCAGGTTTTCCGCTTTGCTATTCCCAACCTGTTAGCCGGCAACACCGGGTTGCTGAAACATGCCAGCAACGTGAGTGGCTGTGCGCTGGCCATCGAGAAAGTGTTTATGGAATCCGGGTTTCCCGAGGGCACTTTTCAGTCGCTGCTTGTATCTTCCAAAGACCTGGAGCCGATCGTGGCCGATCCGCGGGTACAGGGCGTAACGCTGACCGGCAGCACTCCTGCCGGCAAAAGTGTGGCCGCGCTGGCAGGTAAATACCTGAAGAAAACGGTGCTGGAGCTGGGAGGCAGCGATCCGTTCATCGTGCTGAAAGATGCCGACCTGGAAGCGGCAGCACGGACAGCCGTACAGGGACGGATGCAGAATGCAGGCCAGTCCTGCATCGCCGCCAAACGGTGGATCGTAGAGAAAGAGATCGTGCCTGCGTTTACTGCGGAAGTACGCCGGCTGCTGGAGAACCTCCGGCAGGGCGACCCTACGCTGGAGGGCACCAATATGGGCCCGATGGCCCGTCCGGACCTGGCGGAGGAACTGGCCAAACAGTTACAGGACACCATCAGCCAGGGCGCCAAACTGGAATTGGGCGGCACCTATGAAGGATGTAACTTTGCTCCCACGCTGCTGACAGGTGTCACCAGCGAAATGACCGCTTTCCGGGAAGAGACCTTCGGCCCGCTGGCGGTGATTATTGAAGCTGCCGACGAAGACGAGGCCATTGCGCTGGCCAACGAGACCGATTTCGGCCTTGGCTCCGCGCTCTGGACCAGCGACCTGGATAAAGCCGCCCGCCTTTCCTCACGGATAGAAAGCGGTAACGTGTTTATCAACGCCATGGTACGTTCCGACGCGCGTCTGCCCTTTGGCGGCGTAAAGCAATCGGGCTATGGCCGGGAGCTGTCACTCGAAGGCACACACGAATTTTTGAACATCAAGACTGTTTATATACAACAATAACTGTACAATGACCACGTCCCTTAAACGAGAACGGTATACTCCCTATATCACTTTCTCCCGTGAGGAATGGGCAGAGACAAGCGGTGACGCGCTGCTCCAGCTGCAGGACTACTACGACCTGGAACAGCTGCACGGCATGAACGAACCGCTTACGCAGGAAGAAATCACCCAGATATACCTGCCGCTGGCCCACCTGCTCAATTTATACGTAAAATCATCACAGGCGCTGCATAAAGCCACCAGCAGCTTCCTCGGCAGCCGGGTGCTGAAAGTGCCTTATATCATCGGCATCGCCGGCAGCGTGGCCGTAGGCAAAAGCACCACCGCCCGCGTACTGCAACGGCTGTTGCAGGCTTGGCCGGACCATCCGCGGGTGGACCTCGTCACTACCGACGGGTTCCTGTATCCCAACAAAACGCTGGAAGCCAATAATATCATGAACCGCAAAGGCTTCCCCGAAAGTTATGATATCAAAAGGCTGATCCATTTCCTGGCCGATGTAAAATCCGGCAAGGAACGCGTGGCAGCCCCGCTCTATTCCCACCTGGAATACGACGTGCTCCCCGGCCAGCTGCAGTGGATAGAACAACCCGACATCGTGATCGTAGAAGGTGTGAACGTACTGCAGGTAAGACCACGCCAGCAACAGAAAGACCCGGCCATCTTCGTGTCTGATTTCTTCGATTTCTCCATTTATGTAGATGCCGCAGAAAAAGATATCCGTAAATGGTACATCTCCCGGTTTGAATCTCTACGGGCCACCGCCTTTCAGAACCCGGAGTCTTTCTTTCACCGCTACGCCCACCTGTCAGATACCGCCACGGTGGAACTGGCCACCCAGATATGGGAAGACATCAACAAACCCAACCTGGAACATAACATCGCTCCTACCCGCTACCGCGCCAGCCTGATCCTCGAAAAAGGACATCATCATTTTGTGCAGTCGGTAAAACTGCGGAAGACCTAATCGTTTATTCATTAGCGTTATATGACAACCGGTCCGTGCTCAGCAGGCACGGACTATTTTTTGCGTTATATTTGTTGCAAATCTTTCGCTGTCATGCATATTCATTTTCTCCGCCACGCTACCGTAGTGGTAGCATGGGGTACACATAAGATACTGGTCGACCCGATGCTCAGTCATAAAGACGCCCTCGACACCGTGCCCAACGCCGCCAACACCCGCCGCAATCCACTCATCGACCTGCCGCTCAGTCACACCGAGCTGGCAGCGCTGCTGGACACCATCGACGCAGTGATCGTCACACACCTCCACCGCGACCACTGGGATGTGGCCGCGCAACAGCTGGTACCCAAACACCTGCCGCTGTTCTGTCAGCCTGAAGACGTGGAAAAGCTCACCGCACAAGGCTTCACACAGCTGATCCCCGTTCACCACACCACCACCTGGGAAGGCATTCGTATATCCCGCACCGGTGGACAACACGGTACCGGTGACATCGGAAAACTGATGGCGCCCGTATCCGGCTTCGTACTGGAAGAAGGCGCCGACCGCCTCTACATCGCCGGCGACACCATCTGGTGCGACGAAGTAAAAGCCGCGCTGGACCAGTACCAACCCACCGACACCATCGTCAACGCCGGCGCCGCACAGTTCCTTACCGGCGACCCTATCACTATGACAGCAGAAGATGTGTTACAAGTGCTGCAACATCCCGCACACACCCGCGTAACCGCAGTGCATATGGAGGCTATCAATCATTGCTACCTGACAAAAGAAAAGCTGAAAGCCACTATCGGTGAGAGTTTCGGAGACAGATTGATTGTTCCGTAAAATATTTTTTTGGAAGAATGAAATAATTATATACTTTTGCGCTCCAATCAATTGAAAACGATTCCGTAGCTCAGTTGGTAGAGCAATACACTTTTAATGTATGGGCCCTGGGTTCGAGTCCCAGCGGGATCACTACTAAATCATCAAAGGAAATTAAAGCCGCTTAAATCGTAGGATTTATGCGGCTTTTCTGCTTTTACCATAGAAAGGTAAACCATATCAAACGAATCTGAAAGGATACAAAAAAGGATACACAAAACAGCTTATTTTTAGTGTATCCTTTTTTCTAGAATATTTATAAATGTTAGATCTGTGTTGAACTGCGAAAACTTATGGCGATACAAGATGGTTCCTGATTTGGCAATCAGATTGTATCATTAATACTAAAACAAGGTCAGTGTTGTATTTATGATACAATTAAGCTTTGTCTTAATAAATTGTCCTTGATCATCTTGATTGTGTCAGGATCAAGACTACCTATTTTCCAATTGGCTTTCCATTCGGCAATTCCATCATAGATGCAATGTTTGACAAAATTTAAGATAGTCTCAGAATTTGTCATAGTTCTCCAATGAGGATGTTGTTTGTTAATTAAAATCCCTAGTTCTTCTTTTGATGCTCTAAATCGAACTACTAAATAAGGCTCCCAAACTGACGATTCTGAGTTTATAATCACTGTGATTGTGATCCCTGCAATTTTTGCGGTATAAATGTCCCTTATTTCAGACGCAATGGTTCTCTCATAGTATTCTTCATTACTCAATTGGATGATTTCAGCAGGCAACACATCTGTTTCTTGAACTGCAACAGAAAAACGAGGTGATTGCATTCCTTGAAAGAGATTTGAGACAATGCCCTTGAAGTCTATATCGTCTTCTTCATCTTCAGTTATTTCAGGTTTCCGATATTCTTCCGCGGCCTTTTTATAATCAGCTAGGGCAGCGAAAAGCTCGTTCTCCAAAATTTCTTCTTCATCCTCGGAAAAAAGAATTTCATCTTTGGTGTGACTTACGTCGAAATTATCTAAGAAAATTTCTCCGAACAATCTTTGATTTACAAGGTTGTTTGTGCCCCCTTCCTGATCTCCAAACAACCTATGCGGTCGATAGCTTTCGGGCCAACCTTGAATTACTCTTTGGGCTTGTAGCAAAGAGAACCCAGCATCTTTTCGGCTGCCTTTTTCAAGAATCCCTGCGTGGCCATGAACCCGTTTTCCATTAACATAAAATACAAATTCTTTTAAGAATGGTCTGCCTGAATCATCTACTAATACCCGACTCATTATTTCATCCTTCGACCATTTCAATGTCTCTCCTTGGAAGAAAAGAATAAGTTTTCCTTCAGCGAGATCATATCTATACATAGATCTGAGATATTGTTTTGTCTTGGATGCAGTGCGCGACGGGATGCCTCGGTTTAGATCGTGAATTTTGACAATTGTATAATGTGCATCTTTATTGTCGATAAATGTAGTAGAGTATTTTATTGTTGCACTATCTTCAAGTTGTAGCTTTTCGGCTGGGGTTAATTCCCGATCAGTTACTTTTAATAATTCTTCTTTTATTACTTGCTTGCTGATAAGTTCAGCCAAATCAACGGTTACATGATATTCTTCGCTTGTCCCATATTTCTTGGTTCTTATTTCCCACCTATTGCCAAACCAGAAAGCTGCTGTTTTTAATCCTAAACCATATTTGGATCTACCTTGAGAGTTAGCTGGTTTTTTTCCAATAGTGAGCGCTCTCGATAAGTCTTCATAATCCATTCCAATTGAATTATCCTCGATTTTTATATACCCGTCTTCGCCATTTTGATAGCTAATATTTACCGTGAGACAAGTACTTTCTTTTTGGTACAATTCATTGAGTAATCCTTCATTGTTCCTATAGGACTGGGTAGAGTTATCAACAAACTCAGCTAATGCATACCAAGCTTTGTATGATAATCTTTTATAGGAATCGATTACTTCATATCCTAATTTTAGTTCCATAGTGCTAGTTTATAGTATCAATGAAAAATTTGTTTGTTATTGTTTTGTATAAAAGTAGTTTAACGCCTGGGGGAAATGGATTCCTCGGGATTTTCATATACAACTTGCTCTTAGCGCTCATAAGCTGTACTCTGTAAGTTCCCATTTTATATTCAATATTTAAGGATCCCGCTGGAATTCCTGTTAATAAATCTGGCCGTTGTACTTCATATACTTCAAATCCAGTTGTGTCCTTGAGAAAAGTATAACCAGAATGGACATACGGATAATCACCACTTAATCTATATGTCTCAAAATCATGAGAAGCTGTTTTGTAGATTTCAAAAACACAAATTTTAATACTAGGAAATTCAGATTGTAATTGACCTAACCGAGTTTGATGGTATGCGTCAAACATTACTAAGACTTCAGGTGTGTTGTTAGTAAATAGATTTTTGAGCTGCGTAGTAAAACTACCTAAGCCATTATGATGTGTTTGACAATATTTTACTAGGCTATCTATGTCGTACCCGCAAGAAGTAAATACCCGTAGTTGTTTTCTTGTATGACCTAACGACGCCTTGGAGGCAAGTTCGACCTCTACAATTACCCACTTGCTAAAATCTTTACTTATAAGAAGGATGTCACCATCCGATGTCTCGCCAGCACTATTATTGAAAGTGTATTTTCCCTTTAAGGAATAGTAGCCATCGAATACCTCATCGGCATGTTTCAATATTCTGTTTTCTACATCAATTTCATAATAATTGTCTAAGGCTGCAATAGCTTGGTACCAGGATAATTCGTTGACAACTAATATCTGTGCCATAGTTAGTTCTTTAAAATCTACCTTTTGATCCAAGGATGTAATTTTCATTTAATTCTACAGCAAGCCAATTTCTATTTAACAATTCTGCGGCTTGTCCTGTAGTATTACTACCACCAAAAGGGTCTAATACAAGATCGTTTTCAGAAGTGAGAAGCTTGATAAAAAAATTGGGTATATCAATTGGCATTCTTGCGGGATGGGGCTCAAGACTATTCGCACGGCAGTAATTTAAATAATCATTGTAAGACTGAGTATTTGACGAAACTAATACATTTGATGGGATAGCCCCACTATTATCTATTAAAAACGATTCTTGGCCAATTTTATGCTCAGATGGCCGTTTCCCTGAATTGTACTTCTTGTTTTTAATGAGTTTCTTCATGGACTCACTATATTCAGTAAGCACATTTCGGTTGTCAGCTTTGGGATTTTTTGACTTACTCATCCACCAAATGTGAGTAAAAGAATCCTTTACTCGGACTCTTTCAACATTTACCCACTGAGCGGGACTAGGTAATTTGGCCAAATTGTACCAAATGAACTGCTGGCATAAATTTAGATTCGAGGTTTTAAGGATAGATAATAACGTTTCAATAGCTAATGTTGACATTGCAGGTATACCTTCCACCCAAGAGTTTCCTACTTCAATGACTATTGAACCATCATCACTTAAGTAATCAACCAATTCAGAGGTAATATCAGTCAACCATCTTATGTATTCTTCTCCTTGAAGATTGCCATATTTTTTCTTGCGATTTAATGGAAATGGAGGGGAGGTGAAGATTAAATTCACCTTTCCTTTGTATTTCTCAGTTTTCGATGATTTAAGAAAATCTTCTATTTTGCCTTGGTAGAAAGTTCCTTTGCTCGTTTGGTAAGCAACTTTAATTCCCATATTTAAATTTCAGGTAAATCAAGTAATTTTTCTACTTGAGGTTAAGTTTCAGATGTAAATCTAAATGATTTAATGTTTAATTCTTTAATTTAGGTGTATTTTTCTGTTTTTTTATCTAAAATTAGGAAGCTAGTTTGAGACTTTGAATCAAACAGATTCATTTTTAATCTGAATTCTCTATTATTAGTGTACAATGCATAGTTAATTGGTATGATATTTTTCGCTTATTTTATGCGGATTTAGCATTCTTTTCGTATATCTTTACAGTGTATAAGTTCTTTACAGTCCGTTACAAAATAAGCTATTCCGGAAGGATACAAATTCGGATACACTAGCTAAAAAATCCTTGGAAAATAGCGGTAATTAAGCCATTGATATAGTCCCAGCGGGATCACTGGATAAAGATTGAAACCCGTCTCTAAATTACAGAGACGGGTTTTTCTTTTTTATTATGTATTTAGTAGATGTTTTAATTACCTGGATCGGTTCACACAACAGGATTTTGCATAGTGAACATACAAAGTCGCATGTACATCTGTCTAAAATCCAAAGGTATTAAAATGGGTATCATTAACACTGCCAGGCGTACCATTTGACCGTTGCTGAAAAAGCAAATGCCCAGCTATGAATTTCATCAATCCATAAAGTAATTCATCCCTGAACAAGGCTTCCTAACGGATTTGTGCTTCAGGAACATCCATTTATAGGTTCTTATCGCTGCTGAGCTGCGCTTTTTATCACATGTAAAACATTCTCGGCCCAGTGTCGAACATCCCGGCAGTAGGTGGCAGCATTCGAGGTATTAATACTTAGTATATCTATTTCCCAATCGAATTGATTCAGTTTTTCTTGCTGCTTATTTTCAATATTGCCCTGCTTATTTTTAATAAATTGTTTCGGGGATACTCCTTCATAAAGGAAACCCTCGAGTAATCTGACTGCCTCAGGAAAATATTCAGGACTATAACCATCTGTTTGCAGCATATACGTGATTACAAGTAAATGATGAACTTCAAAATAAGATGGAACGGAAAATTCTATTGCCAGGCAATCATAAAACTTTCGTTTCCACAATTCATCTATGGTAGTCCTTGTTTCCATTTTAAAGTGTTACAACTGCCGGTAAAATAAGATTTTTCTGTTAAAAAGCTAGTTTAACATTAAGCTACAGATATCATGAAATATTTGTCAGCTTTCTTAGATCGTATACAAAAGGATTCGATTTTTGTCTCATAAAGTTCACAGACAACTTATAAACCTCGCGCTAGTCGTGGGGTTTTATGTTTTTTTAGTTGAGCGTTTAGTCGAGTTCCTTTTGTATAACCCCAATTCTTTCCCGTACTTTATACAGGGTAAATCAGCTTTTACCGATATACAGAATATCTATTTTAGAATGAAGCCCATGTTTAATGTTAACCCCGGCTATGCTATTTTGTATCTGCCATAACAACATATGACCATCATATCTTCTGCAAGACAATTGCAGTACTCTCTTTTATTTTTGAACCCAAACCTTAGTATTCGCATAAATAATGTAATAATCTTTGAAGATTTAACCCTCTTTTTCAATTCAATTTCCAAACAGTTATGTACAACCCACAAAGTATCAGAGGCGGTATCTGGATGACTATCGCCCTTTGCAGCGCCCTCCTGCTTTTAATATCATCCTGCCAAAAGAATGATCTGGCACTGAACAAAAACGCTGAAAATATTGAAGTCCGTGACAAACAAGTCGATACCCAAGCCAAGTACATCGAGACGTTTTCTGGTATTCTGTCAGCAGCAGTATCAAAATCACCTGATTTACGGGTATTTATTAAACAAAAAGCGCTGGAACAAATCGACAATGACTATGATGTTTTTTACAACTTTGTCAGGAATACAGATATCGGAACAGGTACTACCTTCCGGGACGAGTTGTTAAAATCAGCACCGAATAAGGATTCATTTGCAATTATTGAGTCGTCGCTACCGTTTTTGACCATATTCATTCCTGAATTACCCTCCGGTTTTAATGCTGCCACGTGGAATGCCTACAAGGATGAGCCAGCTATTTTTTCAAACAGTTCACCGATGAAAAAAAGCTAACATTTTACAAAGCGGGAGCCCAGGCTATTTCAATGCAATTAAATGAAATACCTGGATTTCCTACACTTGTTGTTAAGAATAATGAACGAATCAGGCGTTACGACGCAAGTAGAACTAAAAACCAACGGATTCAGACGATCGACCCCAAAGGTGCCGTTACTGCATTAACGGAATTCGAGTTCATCGATCCGGCTTTTAACGGCACAACAAGTCACAAACCCAACAGCAGCAAACAAATCCAGGTAGCAAGTATAAATCCGTTGTTCGACAACATACTCACGGATGCCTACAACATTATGGGCACGGGAGATGTCAATTGGCAGAGAGACAATATTTATTATGGTCTTACCCCCACAGCCACAAAAGGTCCTTTAAAAAGTAGTATTACGGAGAGCATATACAGAATAAAGTTTGCAGTTGATGCGCTTCCAAAACTAACAGAGCATCCCAGCAGACCTAAATTAAAATGGGAAATAAGCATCTTCGATTATATACGTAATGGTCCGGCATGGACTGACGGAAGATTTGAGATTAAGATAGAAATCTTAATCAATGATAAGTCTGGCGCAGGATCAACCATAACTAAATACATCAATGTTTCTCCCAACGATTTATTTGCAGTGACCTACAAAAAGTTAAGTTTTTTAAAGTACCAGGTTGAGAGAATCGATCCTAAATATTATCACCCTACAAACCTTGATATTATGACTTGGGACCTGGAAAGCAGAAGTTTTACCTGGAAACTCAGTTTTACAGAAGAAAATGAAACTGTAGTAACCACCAGGTCAGAAACGTACAGCTCCGAGTTTGCCACAAATTTTGGATTTGATGCAGGCTGGGGAGACAAGGTGAAGATCGGATTAAAATTTGGTGCTTCCAGTAGGGAAACGCAATCCCAAACATATTCTGTTGCCGTTACATCTGGCAGTAAAGATCTTGGTTCGGTAGAAGTTAGCTTTTCCGATCCGGTTTTAGTACCTGGCTCAGACCCCGAAAATTCCGGCAGCGCAGTAAAACTTTATGAGAAAAGTAATCCTTATATTACCCTGGCGACTGTTCCCAGGAAAACATACTAACGATACAATTCACTTGCATTAATCAGCGAGACAGTTCGGTGTGCGTTTTCATTAGACTTCAGGAAGTGTGTAAAAAAAAATAGAAATTTATACACTTCCCAAGAAGTCATTCCTCCCAAGCAAGGACGGCAAGGCGCCGATTTGGGCCAGCATTAGATTCGATAGAGAACGAGCTGAATTTTCTCTCAGCCGCAAAATACTTCCGGATTACTGAGATTAAGAAACGGAATGATTATGACAGATTTTTATGTTTCATTCTAAAATCGTTTGCCCCCGCTTTACCGTGTGCTGCACTGTTGCCATAATCAACAGCTTTAATAAATACTTTTGAAAGCCCTTTATCTTTTCCATCTATATGTTTTACCATCCTGTATCGCTATCAATCCACTGACTTTTCCAGCTTGGCTTTTTTCAATTTTGATTTGAATATTCAGCGTGATATTGCCTATAAAAAATGTGTTCTCTTCCGTTTTATATAGTCTGGTCAAAGGGAGCATATTCGAGGGCGCTTCTATATATAATTTTCCTCCTCTGGTTAAAATATTAATTTGGTGTTTATTGTCTAACCGATAGGTTCCGACAATGGCTTGTATTTCATTGGTTGTTACCGGCAGAATAGCACGTGGCGCGAGGTAAACGTAAGGCTTATCCAGAACCAGAGAAGCTAAAATTTTACTGATGGGTTCAACAAAGGTATTTTCGTGAACGTTGGAAAGCACTACAACTTCGAGGTCTTTCTCAGGAAATATAAGCATGTGGGAAGAAAACCCCGGAATACCTCCACCATGTCCGACGCAATGCTCCCCTAAAAGAGAATCCACGCTCCAACCATAACCGTAACCATGAAGACGAGGCGTAAATGCTTCGTTCCAGCTTGCCGGTGGCAACAACTGCTTCTCAACAATTGCTTTTGACCAGCGTAATATATCGCCTGTTGTCGCATACATGCTGCCGGCTGCATAAGACACCGTAGAATCCCAAACAATGTCCGCTTGCTGACGGTCCTCATCCAATACCTGATAGCCGGTAGCTTTATCTCTATCGTTCAGGCTGATAAAATCAAAACCGCTATGGCCCATTTCCAGTGGAGCAAGTATGAGTTTCCTTACATTTTCTTCCCACGATGTTCCGGTAACTTTTTCGACAATCATGCCCAATAAAAAATACCCCGAATTGCAATAACTGTAGGCACTTCCGGGTTTGAATGCCAGGGGTTGATTGATAAAGCGTTGAATAATCAGATTTCTGTCTACCGGACGACCGATTACCGCAGCATCTTCACGCTCTATATCACTGGTGTAATTATACAGTCCGGAAGTATGGGTCAGCAAATGGTGAATACTGATTTGATCGCCAGATGGAAAACCAGGGAAGTACTTGGAAAGTTTATCTTGCAAGGATAGTTTACCCTGGGATTCAAGGGATAAGATTACGGTACTGGTAAATTCCTTCGTAATTGACCCAATCTGAAAAATACTTTGGGCATTATTGGGAATTTTGTCCGTTACATTTTTAAATCCGTAGCCTTTATCCAGTAGTACAGCCCCTCGATAACTGACCAATACGCTGCCATTAAATTGCGATAGCTTCGTGGCCATTTGAAGAAAGCTATCCAGTCTACACGATACATCAGAAGTATTAACTGCTTCCTGCGCTGTAGCCAAGGGTATCGACGAGCAAGTAAATAAAAGTGTCAGGATTAGTATTCTTCTCATTGCGATCTATAATAATCTCATAAAATTCACCATCCCTACCTCAAAAGCTTCCCTAAGCGCATCAAAATTCAATCTTTGTTCAAAGTTTACATTGGTTATATCTATTTCTTTGAACCCAATATTATCCAGCCCGGTTCCAAAAATAATTTCCTGGTTAATTGTATAGTTCTTATTATCGTCAGTTTGCAATATGATGCTTAAAGTTATGTCATTAGGTCTCTGCCCGTTCTCCTCTTCTATGTCCTCTTTGAATGTATATGATATAGAAAACGTAAAAACTTCTTTTTTACCTCCTTCGAGTGAATGAAGTATAAAGTTGTTCTTTTTCCCATAAATTACCTCTTTCTTTACCAATAATTCAATACTTGTTTTAAGTAAACAAGTATTAATATAGTTGTCTATTCGTAAGATTTCCTTATTTATGAATGATGTTAAATTCATTAGATTTATAGTTTGCCACTTTGGAAAGTACTACACTGCTATCACAAATATAGCGAGCTATTTCCTGGGTAAAGATCCAATCCCAACCTTCAATACAAACAGATCCCACAACCTGACAAATGAAACAACACGCACCTCTATTATTGACCATTCTCTTCGTCGTTTATCTGGCGACAGTATTACTGACCGACATTTCACTCACCGGCTTCTGGACCGACGTCATATTTTCAGTCCTGCTTTCCATCCTGTCGTTGAAACTGTCTTTTAGAAACAAGGGAATTACGCTAAAAATAGCAAATATTCTTTGTTCACTCACCGTTTTTGGACTTATCGGCTTACATCTCTTCAGCCCTTTTGCCCTGGACACTTTTAAACTGCGCAGCTTCTATTACCTGTCGGTTGATGGACGGCTGTTCAACGCTTATTTTAAGCCGGTCGGGGCATACGCGGGAGGTTATGGCAATTTCTGGATTACGGAAACATCCCCATACCTTCCAATAATCGAACGGAGAGTGTATTGGGAGAGGACGGTGCACCATGACTTTAACGACGACAGGTTTGACGGTGAACCGATCGACAACTACGCAGTGGTCCGCAGCTACATCAAAGCTGAAGTAATTGACAAGAAAATTTGTTTTTAGTACTACCTTTACAAAGGTAATCGCCTGGCGTACCAATTTTTTAACCCGTTTGTACCTATAGAACAGCTAACATGTCATTGACCCGAAATCCTAACCGGGATGCAAAGAAACATGCCACCTCGTTTCCCAAATGGATACAACTTTTTAAAATAACATTATCTATGAAATCAATTTTTTGTTTATTCCTTTGTCTGTTGTTGACGACGATCACTCATTACGCCAGGGCAGCGGCACCTGTCGACACCGGCTGGGTCGGAATGGGTCCCACCCAGGCAGCTGCCAGTCCTAATGACCCCTACTACTACAAACTGGTACAGGTAAACGGTAGCGCCGCACGTTATGCTACGGTGATAGAACTGGCTGTCAGCGGAGATGCCAACTTTTATGACCAGCAGGGCACTTACCAGATCAGGGTAGATAAGTTTGAAGGTACCGCCGGCAGGTTTGACGGGCTCGAAATCCAGTGTGTATCGGGCAATCCGGCTGCTGCTACTTTTTATGTATATAATGATGCATTGTGGCTTAAATCCAACTATAAATGGGGACTGATCGCTTACCGCACGATAGCCCAGTTTCACTCGTCCCCCATTGTGGCAGCCCCCTACGCTCAGACAACGACAACACCGGCAGGATTTTTAACAACTACCAGCAGCTATGGCCTGAAGTGCGATTTCGACAATAATAAATTCTACCAGCTCTCCTACCAGGATATGCGCGGCAACCTGTCCGTTCCCGGTAACATAGGTGCCGGAGTGGTCCCTAATTATGCACTCCATGTACTCTCTCCCGGCAATACGGGCAAAGCGGCGGCGTACCTGTGGGGAGAAAACTACGGAACGGCGATAGGTACGCTCAATGCCACTGCGGCCCACTATGCGTTTGCAGTACTGAATAACGCCAAAACTGATGGTTCCAGTGCAGAAGGAGGAGGCAAGCCCCTCCTGTATGTAAGGGGCGATGGTAATGTAGGCATCGGAACTTCAGTACCACAGGCCAAGCTGGCCGTAAAAGGCGACATCTTTGCCCAAAGGATTAAAGTTACCCAAACAGGATGGGCCGATTTTGTATTCCACCCGGAATATAAACTGCCCGGATTACTGGAAGTAGAACGTTTTGTCAAAGAACACAGGCATTTACCCGAGATACCTTCCCAAAAGGAGATAGAACAAAACGGGCAGGATATTGGCGAGATGAATAAAAAATTACTTCAGAAAATAGAGGAGTTAACACTGTACATGATTGAGATGAAAAAAGAGAATGAAGATTTAAGGAAGCGGATGGAAATAGTGGAAGGGAAACAGGACAAAACCAACTAAACAGGGTCCCAGTCGCAATACCTACGGTATTGCGACTGGTATTTTTACGCTCTTTAACGATGGTAGGCTGCATGCATCCTCCCTCCATACTGCCCCATTATACGCCATATTCTTTCAAAGTCGGACAACAGATTTTTATTAACGCCATTTAGCCCTTCGAGTTCTGTATTCGAAATAAAAAGCATCCCATAACCTTTTTTCGGATTAAAGAAGAGAAACGATGTTACCCCACCGTCACCACCACTGTGCCCGATGATACCATTTCCTTTCATCGCATAAAACACCCCAATATTAGGCTCGTCAGGGTTGATATTTTTAGGTTTATACTTCTCCGAAAAGGCAGGTTGCATCATAACAGAAAAAGATGCAGGGGTAAGGAGTGTTCCTTTGCCCTCATACCCGGCAATACTCTCTTTAAGAAAAAGACTTAAATCATGACAGGAGGAAATAAGTCCCCCGTCGGGATAACAAACAGTGCTATAAGGCGGGTAAGGATCCTTTACTCCTGTATACAAGATGGCAGTGTTGTTCTCATCCGCTGCGGACTTAAACCATCCTGAATGATTCATTTGCAGGGGATCTAAAATAAATTTTTCCGTATAGGCTGCAAAAGACAGCCCGGATGTTATTTCTACCAGGTATGCAGCAAGATCAGAACCGATGTTGGAGTATTCATACCGGCTACCGGGAGATGCTCTATAAAAATTCCTTTTATTGTAAAATTGTCCATCTGCCGATAAATAATTCTTTAAAAATATTGCCAGGCTGGTATCTCCCCCCATTGCGCCGTAACCTTTGGACAAAAGCAGTTTGTAGAAAGCGCTGTTTTGATCTGCAGGAGGGGTATAAATGTAAGTCTTTCTATAGATGTCCTGGTTATCTATAATACCGGATGTATGTGTAACCAGATGTCTTACCTTGATGGGTGCTTCCGGCATGCCGGGAAGAGATACCTTGAATGGTAAAATATCATTGATGTCTGTATCGAAGGTAAACAGCCCCTGTTCCACGGCTTTCATCACGGCTACACCTATGAATAATTTACTTACCGAAGCTATTGGCTGCAAGGTATTGGTACTATAGGGTGTTTGCGCTTTAATATCAGCATACCCAAAGGCATGCTGATAAAGAACAGTATCCTTATTCACTATAGCTACGCTAAAACCGGGAAACCCGGACTGGTTATACTGGTCTTTTAACAACTGGGTAAGTGAATCCCGGGAAGATTGGGCATTGACGCCAGCATAAAGTAAACAAATAAATAAAAGAAGCCTGGTGAATTTTACGACAGGCTTCTTATGTAAAAAAGGAGAAATACAATTCATAACGGCGCCTTTTGAAAATAAGGGATGTATGCTGAAGGGTTACTCCAACCTTCAAAATGAAGATAGGCAGATTTGTAAGAACTATAAATAATCCTCTCCAGAAGATAACTTTATGCCCTCCCTTTTAGTCTCCCCACATCCCCGTACGCTTCGCCAGGTCGATCTTCTCCTGGCCATGCGCTGTCATGAGCCCTGCCGCGATCATCCGACCCACCCGTTCTTTATTCGGCTTGCTCCATTTGCTTTTCGCTTTGCGGGGCGTAAATGTCAGGTAGAAACTTTCAGCATCCCGCTTTTTGGCTTTACTGTCTATCCAACCGAAGCACAGTGCTTCTTCCGTTGCCTCAATAAGGGAGATGCAGGGCACCTTGCTTTTTTTATGATATTGGATAAGCCACACCCCTGCTTCATCCTGGCAGTTCTCCGCCAGCCATTTCCGCCATTCGGCTCTGGTGGGGGCATATACGGCTTGTCTTCCGTCAAGTGTTTCCATGGCTATAAATTATTTTTTTTCTGCAGAATTTCGAGGTAATGCGGGTTGGTCATGATGCCGATAATATTTCCGAAGGGGTCGGTGACCGCTGCGGTGGCAAAACCGCTCCCCTCCTGGCCCCGTTGGGTAATGGGCTCGAATACCGTAGCTCCCAACGTTACCAGCCGGTCTAAAGTAGCTTTGATATCATCTACATGCCAGTAAGCTACTGCGCCGCCGGTGTCTGCGGACCTGCCGGGAGGAGCGTATTGACTGTCTATGACCCCCAGCTCGTGCTGATAGTCGCCCAGGCGGAACTCGAAATAGCCGGGCATGTCAAAATAAGGCGCTATACCGAGGAATTCGGAATACCATTTCTTTGCTGCTGCGTGGTCGGCGGCGTAAAAGGTGAGTGTTGCCATGCCGCGTAATACTGATGAGTGTGCCATTTGGATAGTTTTTTAAAGTGATTGTTTAACAAAAGTAGACCCCGGGTTTGACAACCTTATGTCAGCAGGGCGGAGAAAAATTTTAAAAACATCCGGAAGCGGGGTGTACCTGCGTTTTTTTCCCGCTTTAACCCCAAAAACGACTATTTTTACCCCAAAAGTTAATCCATAATGAAAATTATATCCCTTACTGTAGCAGCACTCTGCAGCGCTGTATGCGCGTATTCCCAGACTCTTCAATCCGTTACCGAAAGCCCGAATGGCAACTACACCACTAAAAACGTCTGGATAGGTATGGCGCCTGCCGGGGGTGTAGCAGAAAACACCTTAAACATCGGCGGGAAGATAAAACTGTTGGGAGCGGCAGATGCCTACACCACAGGCGCTGATGGCAACCAGCCCACCATCTATCGTAGTGGCGTACCCACGATGGCCTATCCGTTTAATGTGTATGATAACCTCATTTTACAGGCAGGCCTGCAAGGCAAAGACATTTTGTTTGTTACCGGTAGTACACCGAAGGAGCGGCTGGTGGTCAAGTCTGATGGCAACATTGGCATTGGCACAGCGTCACCGATTGCTCCGCTCGATGTAGCTACTACCACCAATACTTTCGGGCTGAAGATCGGGGATGCCGCCAAATCCAATATCCGGATAGCCGGTACTGCCGAAGGCGCGGATGGTTATGGGCTCATACAGACCTTTACCAACGGTACAACGGCCGGTGGCAATCTGGTATTACAGCGGGATGGCAGCGGAAAGGTAGGCATAGGGCTTCCCTCACCGCGATATGTGTTGCATACTGTGGCTTATAACAACTCCGGGGCTGCCGCAGCCTTATTATGGGGACAACAATATGGTGTAATGATAGGCGTTGAAAGTACTTCTTCCAACTATTATGCTTTGAATGTTGCCAGTAGTGTCAGCCCTCTTGGATCAGGCGTAACCAATGAAGGAGCCAAAAGCCTGCTGTGTGTACGGGCAGATGGTAATGTAGGCATAGGCACCCTTAACCCGGGTACGTATAAACTTGCTGTGGAAGGCACCGTAGGCGCCAGAAGAATAAAAGTAACACAGCAGACTACCTGGGCCGACTTTGTGTTTCACGATAACTACCGGCTGCCTTCTTTGCAGGAACTGGAGGCGTATATTCAGCAACACAAACATCTCCCCGATGTACCGACGGCAAAAGAGGTGGAGGAAAACGGTATCGATATTGGCAATATAAACGCTACCCTGTTACAGAAAGTGGAGGAACTGACCTTGTATATCATCCAGCTGAATAAAAAGAATGAAGCGCTGGAAAAGCGGGTGGCGGAGATGGAGAAGAGAAAAGATTAAGCGATCTGTATAAAAAGAAGGTAAAAAGAATAGCCGTTAATCAACCCGTTAACGGCTATTTTATTTTACCTGATTACTTGGTGTTCATACTGTTGATCAGCGAAATGAGTGTGGTCGCGCTAACCGGAACCGGGTTAAAAGTGACGGTAGTGTAGTTCTTACCGGCAGGGGGAGCAGCAATCGTTACTGTTTTCTGTTCGGCATAGAACTGACCACCAATAGAAGAGATGGCCAGGAAAGTGCCGCTCTGTCCAACCGGGATCGCGTTCTGATAGCTCAGGAAGCCCTCAAAACCAGCCGGTGGCGTGAAGATGGTATTATAGAATTTGATGATGCTATTAATACCAGTAGGTTTAAAGTACAGCATAGTAGGCTCTTCCCCGCCAAAACTGCTGCCGGTGGCTGGATTATAATTGGAATTAAAATAGGCCAGTACAGTGGTTTTCGGATTTGGGAGGCTCATTAACCGGTCGCAGTTGGTCCATTTGATCAGGCTGTCCAGCCGGAAGTTGAGCGTACCGTTGGTACCGTCAAACAGCGCATAGGCAGAAGCCGGATTGGTTACCTGCTGCCAGTCCACCCCTTTGTTGGCGCTCACGGTAGTAGACAAGGTAATAAACTGGTTTAAATAAGTATACCCACTGGTATTAACGGTGATGGAGGTATCTCCGTTCCACATCGGGATACGCTGGGCGTCTGGTTTGGCAGGCACCTGTACCCTGATGGCGCTGTCTTTACGCAATTTAAGCGGTGTGGTACCTTGTGAGGCAGCTACGAAAAATTCACCGAAGGATTCCAGCGGCGCACCGGTGTTGGTAGCGGTGGGCCTGTCCGCGAAGATCATACCGGCAGCGTTACTGATTTCCTTAATAGTAAAGGTGATGGTACCGGAAGCAGGGCTGCCGTCGGGCTTTACCAGTGCGTTACGGTAAATGGTGTACTTCCTGCCGTTTTTGGTGGTAAAGGAAGCGTTCTCCTGGAGGCTTACAGTATAGCTTTCATATGCCGGTCCGTTGGCTCTCAGGAAGGTGTGCAGCTTTAAGCCGTCCGGATCCGGTGCCGGCGCTGCGTTGGCAGCGATTTTTTCAGAGGCATTGGAAGGATCGGAAAGATCGTTTTTCAATTGCTTGGTACATGCACCGAGCAGCAGGAGCACGGCAACGCCGCCTGCAACGTAGAAGGATTTAATGCTCATAGTTTTGACTTGAGGGAATTTAGGAATTGGGTTTCAAGTGATCAGTTATTGGCAAAATGATTATTGGTTGAGCTATGAAATTACCGTGTATAACTGCAGTGATAATTCAGATAGATAATTATTTTTATTACATAGAGAAACTAGGGTAATATGAATGTATCGGCTGTCCATATCGCCCCCTGGTTTTGTCTATAATACCTGCTGTGGACATTGGCATAAAAAGGTACATTTGAGAAAACAATCCGTTATGGCAAACATCTTACACCGTATAGGGATCAAAACTTCCTCCGTGGAGGAAGTGTACCGCACGTTGACCACCAGGGACGGTCTCGCCGGCTGGTGGACCACCGACACGCGGGGCGAAGGCGACCAGACCGGAAACACCGTTATATTCAGGTTTGGTACAGATGGGTTTGACATGAAAGTAAAAAACCTCCAATCGCCCGGCCTGGTAGAATGGGAAGTGCTCAACGGCCACCAGGAATGGATTGGTACCACCCTCCGTTTTGAGCTGAAGCAGGACGGCGACTACGTTATCTTACTCTTTAAGCACCTGAACTGGAAAGAACCGGTGGAGTTCATGCATCATTGCAGTACCAAATGGGCTATTTTCCTGATGAGCCTGAAATCGCTGGTGGAAACAGGGAAAGGAAACCCATTCCCTGAGGATGTGAAGATCGATAACTGGAACTAAGATCGATGACCTACGAAACCTTTCCGCCGCACCCGGATCTAAGCGCGTTCGTCAAATGTTACTGGACATTAACGGTCCCGGCCGATAAGAATGCACCCCGGCAACGGGTGTTACCGGACGGGTGTATCGAATTGTTTTTTATCCTGGGAGATGACATCCGGCGGTTTGTATCGGACGATGCTTTCATTGTCCAACCCCGCGAAATGGTGCTGGGGCAAATCACCGAACCATATTTTATACAGCCCGCAGGACAGGTCCACTCCTTCGCTGTCCGTTTTTACCCCTATGGCTTTGCCAATTTTATTACACTGCCGATTCAACAACTGGCCAATAAAGAAACACCGCTCGACCGGCTGTTCGGCCGGGAAACGTCGGCGGCGCTAACGAAAGATATTATCCATGCACGCGATACCACGCAAAGGATACAGGTCATGGAAGCGTTTCTGATGGACCGGTTGAACCACCAGGCGACAATCGACCAGGTGGTGAAATCGACGGTAGACGCCCTGCTACAAAAGCAAGGCAGCACCTCCATCCATTCCATCCTGGACGAGGACCTGTCCAAACGGCGGCAGCTGGAACGGAAGTTCCGGAAGCAGATCGGCATAAGCCCCAAACAGCTGGGCAAAGTCATACGGCTGCAGGCCGTATTGAAAATGCTGCTGAATGAACAGCCGGGGCATTTAACCAACATCGCCTATGAGCGGGATTATCATGACCAGGCCCACTTTATCAAAGACTTCAAAGAATTTACGGGCGTAAGTCCCCGGTATTTTCTGAACGACGATTCCATGGCGCTTTCATCGCTGTTATACTCCCGGGACTAGTGTCGCAATTTTACAATTTCAGGCCTGCCGCGTACTGTAGTTTTATCAAAAACTTCAGGAGATATGGAAAACTTCATTTCAATCGTGGAAATCCCCACCAGCTCGTTTACCCGGGCGGTAAAATTCTATCAGGCTGTTTTCAACATCAGTATACAGGAGATCGATATGCAGGGAACGCAGATGGGACTATTCCCCGGCGGCGAGGGCCCGGTAAATGTGGCCCTGATAAAGGGAGATGACTATAAGCCTTCCGCGACCGGCACGCTGGTTTACTTTAACGGTGGCGATGATCTGCAAAACGTGCTCAATAAAATTGAACCTGCCGGCGGAAAAGTGCTCCTGCCTAAAACGCCCATCGATGCCGAGAATGGCTTCTTTGCCGTATTTACAGACACAGAAGGCAACAAGCTGGGACTGCATTCTTACAAATAATTCCAGGCCATCGCCGGTAACGCCGATCGGGCAGATTATGCTTATCTTTAGTTACTAAAATGCAATACTAATGGATAAGTTATTAAGTATCGGCTCAACGGCACTCAGGAAAGCGGCGTTAAATGAACAGGCAAAGGAATTTCTGCTGGAGAACGAGGTTTTATTCAGCGTATTAAAGAAAGCGGCTGACAGGTACATCGGCGGAGAAACGCTGGAAGAAACGGTCAGCAAGGTATTGCAGCAAAACGGGAACGGCTTTAAATGCTCTATAGAATTCATGGGCGAGAGTACCCGCAATGAGCAGGAGGCTGTTCAGGCCACCGGGGAATTTGTGAAGATCTGTCAGGGTATCCACCGGCAAAACCTGTATTCAACGGTATCGCTGGACCTCTCCCATATAGGGCTGGCGGTTTCTGAAGACCTCTGCTACAACAACCTGATGACCATCTGTGCAGCAGCAGCCAACGGAAAGACAGAAGTGATCATCAGCGCTGAAGGCACCGAACGTACAGATGCCATCCTCCATACCTATCAACGTGCAGTAAAAGAGTATGACGGTCTGGGTATCACCCTGCAAGCGTACCTTTACCGTTCTAAAAGTGATTTTGCCGAACTGCTGAAAACACCCGGCCGTATCAGGATCGTAAAGGGCGCCTTTGAAACCGCCCCTCACCTCTCCATGCCGAGAGGTGAAGCACTGGACGAAGTGTACCTGGACTATGTAGCCCAGCTGCTGTCCAACGGGCACCTGTGCTCTATTGCCACGCACCATGATAAAATACAGCAAAAAGCCAAAGCGCTGATCCATCAATATAACCCGGACAAAGAAAAATACGAGTTCGAGAGCCTGTATGGCATTCAGACAGAACAACTGGAAACATTAAAAGCGGAGGGCTATCCCACCAAATTGTATTTCGTGTACGGCAAAGAATGGTATCTCTATTTATGCAACCGGCTGGCGGAATACCCGATGAATGTCTTCCGGGCGTTGAATGATATTGTTGGTTAACAATATCCGGGGAAGGGCCGCTTCCCTTCCCCGGTTTATTATTTCATTTCTACGATCTATGTTGTATATTAGTATTGGCTAATACTACGTTATACCTATCCATTGCGTAATGCGGAGCTTATGATACAGTAAATCAATCTAATAAGCTTCCAATGAAATCAAACTACCTTACACTGCTCCTCCTGCTGTTCCTCTTTGCGTGCCATAACAGCACCACCACCAAGCGCGTGCAACCCGGCAGCAAAAAGACAAAGGACATCCCCTGTTATACCTCCAGGACGACTGACAAGGACTGGTACACCTCCGGCAAAAAGGCGCCAAAACTGCCGGGGCTGGCGGGTATCCGCTTCCGCGTTTCCACAGCCAGTGAAGAAGCGCAGGACTATTTCAACCAGGGGATGATGTTGCTTTACGGCTTCAATCATGCGGAGGCGGCACGGTCTTTCTTCCAGGCTGCCCGGCTGGATTCCTCCTGTGCCATGGCGTATTGGGGATATGCGTATGTTCTGGGGCCGAATTACAATGCAGGCATGGAAGAAGATAATTTTCAACGTGCCTGGGAAGCCGCAGCCAAAGCCCGTTCACTGTCAGCCGGCTGCACTGAAAAGGAAAAAGCCCTTATTACAGCACTGGCCTCCCGTTATGCGATGCCTGCCCCGGCAGACCGGAAACCGCTGGATAGCGCCTATGCTGCGGCCATGAAAAAAGTATATGCGCAATATTCTACCGACCCCGATATTGGCGCACTGTATGCGGAAGCGCTGATGGACCTGCATCCGTGGGACCTCTATGACAAGAAAACAAAAAAGCCCCGCGCCTGGACTCCGGAGCTGGTGGCGGTGCTGGAGCACCTGATAAAAATTAATCCTACCCACCCGGGAGCACATCATTTTTATATTCATGCCCTGGAGACGTCCGCCACACCGGAAAAAGCGCTGGCCAGCGCCCTGTTGCTGGATACGTTGGTACCCGGCGCCGGACACCTGTTACACATGCCTTCACATATCTATATCAATACCGGCGACTACCACGCTGGAAGCCTCTCCAATGTTCATGCGGTAGAAGCAGACAGCAACTACACCACCGCCTGTCATGCACAGGGCGCCTATCCCCTGGCTTACCACCCGCACAACTACCATTTCCTGGCAGCGACAGCCACGCTGGAAGGCAATGCCGCACTGGCCTGGAAGTCAGCCAAACAACTACAGGAACATACGGCGACGGATATTATGCGTTTGCCTGGATGGGGAACCTTGCAGCATTACTACACCATCCCCTATCACATCGCAGTGAAGTTTGGCCTGTGGGACACCATCCTCTCGCTTCCTGCACCTCCGCAGGGCCTGGTATACCCGCAAGCCCTCTGGCACTATGCACGGGGCATGGCTTTGTTGGGGAAAGACAGGATACCTGACGCACAAAAAGAGCTGGGCACCCTGAAGCAACTGGCGGCAGATACCACACTGCAGCACCTCACCGTCTGGGATATCAACACTACCGTTGACCTGGTGCAGATAGCGGTGAAGGTATTAGGTGCTGAAACAGCGGCCAGGCATCAGCAGCCCGATACCGCCATTTCCCAGCTGAAGGCAGCGGTGGCCCTGGAAGATGCGCTGAATTACAACGAGCCGCCAGACTGGTTTTTCTCGGTGAGGCATCACCTGGGAGCGGTACTTCTCGACGCAGGAAAATATACCGAAGCCGAAAACGTGTACCGCCAGGATCTCCGGATATGGAAAAAGAACGGATGGGCACTGATGGGATTATACCAGTCACTGATGGCGCAGAAAAAAAACAAAGAAGCACAGCAGACGAAGGCCGCCTTTGACGAAGCATGGCGGTTTGCGGATGTCACTATCGTCTCTTCTTCAGGTATGCACAGGAAAAAATAAAAGCTGCTATCTTCAGAACGATATCATGAACAAACAGGAATTTCCTGCACCTCTCTGCATAAGCCACCTGTTGCAGGTGGCTTATGCCTTATTTCCCTTCTTCATGTGTTCAACCGCCGTCCATCCCTCCGGCGTAATCCCCATAATCTCTGTCACCACGCCCAGCGTTTTATAAGTATCGAAGAAAGCCATGCGGGCGATGGGATGGTCCACCTCGCTGATGACGGTATAACCTTGTTCCCGCAGCTCGTCAGTCACCTGCCGGAAGCCGCTTATGGGCAGCCGGAACGCCAGATGCTGCGTTCCGCCGGCGGGATACTGTGCAAGGTAATCATGGAACATGCTTTGACCGGAAAGCGGCTGGACCAGCTCAATAAAAGTGCCTCCGTTATATGTCTGCGTGGTAAGCCATTCGGCAGCCACCACCTTTCCGTGGTAGGTCATAGCCAGGTCCTGCGCACGGACATGTTCCGGTTCCGGAAAACCAGCGATGCCCAACGCCCCTGAGAGGAACTTCACCGCGGCATGTATATCAGGCACCACCCAGCCTATTTGTGCCAGCTCCAGTCCTGCGATAGTATCATTAATAGCGTTCATAACCGTTCTCGTTTAAAAAGCGTATAGCCGTGCTATCAGGCATCCGGTATCTGTGGCTCTACCAGTTTAGTCAGTTTCTCCAGCGATTCCTGCCAGCCCAGATAACACATTTCAACCGGTATCATGGCCGGAATACCTTCCTGTGTGATCTTTATCTCCGTACCGGCCACTGTTTTGCGAAGCCAGACGGTAGTGATCATTTCGCCGGGCATATTTGGATCGTCGAACTGATCGGTGTACTTCAGCAGCTCATTGGGCTTTACTTCGAGATAAGTGCCACCGAAAGAATGACCATTACCGGTGGAGAAGTTATGGAAAGACGCTTTATGTGAACCACCGGCTACCGGGTTCAATTCATGAACAGTGCAGAGATAGCCGTACGGAGGCAGCCACGCAGCCAGCGCCAGCGGCTCTGTAAAGGCGCGAAAAACTTTTTCAGGAGTTGTTTTCAGCATTCTGTGCAAGGAAACGGTATTGTTTGACATACGATATACTTTTTGCTTTCCTACTCGTCTGGCTTTTCGGTTCCGCCCGTTTTTGACAGTGGTCGCTGCTCCACTTGTTGGTATGTTATTTTCAACACAACAAAGATGGGAATAAGATGGGAATAAGAAGGGGGCCGGATAAGACAATTTAAAGGGCCGTTTGCGACGGGGCGGGCGGCGTGTACTCATTATATAACTACCTGATATCCTGCATCCTGTCTATCGCAGACAGCTATACTATTTTTGGCCGGATTTAAAAAAGGAGGTACTTTGCACCACCGAAAAAATAGTGCACGCTATTCTTTTGCAGAAATATTTTTGATAACCATGCTATACGACCCGCTGTGAACCTATGTGCAGCCGGGCCATTTCTTGTACCATGAAAAATATATTAGGAGTACTGCTATATGGCAGTACATTGTTTGGAACCTTATCCGCCCTGGCACAGGGCCAGCGTCCTCCGCTGAAGGAACCTGTAAAAGTGATCCCCTCTTCGCCGGAAGCCTCTGCATTGGGGCGATACGGGGAGTGGCCGGTGAGTTTACATACAGGCACCACCAATATCAACGTTCCGTTTTACAACATTTCACTGCGCGATCTGTCACTGCCGGTGCAATTGTCTTATCACGCTTCCGGTATCAAAGTGGAAGACGTAGCTTCCTGGGTAGGGACGGGTTGGGCGCTGGAAGCCGGTGGGATGATCACCCGTACCGTACAGGGCATACCTGATGATGAGATGAACGGCTATATGAGAACGCGTACCGAACTGGATAACTTTCCGAAAGTATTCGATGCCAGGCAGCCGCGGGATTACAAGATCCTGAGCGAGGCCAGTCAGACCGGCGCTACGCCTTATGACACGGAGCCGGACTGGTACTTCTTCAACTTCGCAGGTAAAAGCGGAAAGTTCTTTATCGATAAAGATGGTTCCATGAAATCCATGCCTGCCAGTAACCTGAAAGTGATTCACTACCCTGCATTCTTTTCCGGAAGCCTCAGCGAGCGTTATTGGGAGATCCTGGATGACAATGGTGTCACTTACTTCCTTGGCCAGGATGGGGCACAGGAGAAAACCACCTACCAGGATGATGATAAAATGGTACGCAGGAGTAATATCAATGGATGGTACCTGAACAAAATCGTATCTCCCAACAAACAGGACAGCATTGTCTTCACCTACGATGACAAAAGCGAATTTTATAACGTAAAAGGATCACAGGCGCTGGTACTGCCACAGGCAGTACCGAATGATTTTCTGACCACCACCATGCTGGAAAACGCCGGATTCGGGTATTACGGCACCACTAACCCGGGCGCCGCTACCAATGCGGTCAGCGGTAAAACCCAACTCAGGGCTATCACCTGGAAAGACGGCAGGGTCGACTTTCATGCAAAGACACGGCGTGCGGATATCTCAGGCGTATTGCTGGACAGCATAGTGGTACGGAATGCTCAACAAAACATCATCAACAAGTATGAGTTTAAATACGACAACAACACTAACCGGCCTTATCTGCTGAGTATTGTGCAGCGTCCGTCGCCCGAAGTAACACAGGACTATTACTCCTTCGAATATGATAAAAATTCTATGCCCAACCGGTTCTCCGATGCACAGGACCGGTGGGGATACTATAATGGCGCCAATAGCAATACCAATATGATCGAGAGCCATCCGGCGATGACAAAATACAAAAACCCATTCCCCGTGGCTAAGGCAGACAGGGTTGCCTCTAACCAGGCAGCCGTTGGCAGCCTGGTGAAGATAAAATATCCAACCGGCGGGTCCACTTCTTTTACCTATGAAGTGAACCGGTATGACCGTACAGCTGAACCGCCTAAGGAGATTCCTGGTTACTATGCACCCGGAGGCTTTGGCACATCCGCATCGTTTATAGGTTCACGCCACACCGAACGCACGGTTGATGCAAGGGAACGGGCCGCCGGGAAAACCACAATATCGATTAAAGTAAATAATTATATGAGAGGCGTAGAACCTGAAGATGCCTGGCTACCCCGCTTTATCATCTATTCAATAGACAAAGAAGGAAAAGAAAGTATATTCTATCAATGGAACGCGCATGATAATAAAATGACCAGCGATTACACCTATAACGACGACGGCACAGAAAATCTCAGTTATAATTCGGAGGGCTATTTTGAAAGTTTTCCGGAAGGGAAAATAAGGTTCGTACTCGAGATCGTCTGCATTAAAAGATGGGGCGAATGTCCTGTATATCCCAAAATGCCAAGCATTTCGGTTAGCTATCAATACATGAAATGGTATCCACCTACTACCGAATCCCAGGCGCAATATAACACCGCCGGTGGTATCAGGATAAAAGAAATGACGACTTACAGTCACGATAACAGGCCGCTGACCCAAAAAGAGTATACTTATACGAAAATGGGCATTGTAGACAACAAACCACAGGAAATATCCTCCGGTACACTGATCAGCACCCCGGTCAATTACTCCATCAGCAGAAGAGCATTCTCATGTGGGCCTATGTACGACGCAAATGGCCAACAGGCTTGTAGTTTCTCACAAATCATGGTGGGCACCTTCAGCTCTACACCAGTGACAGTACTGGGCATGACAGGCGGTGGCTACGTGGGTTATGACAAGGTAACAGAGAAAGTCATTGACTATGGCAGGAACACCGGGAGAACCGACTATTACTATAGCAGTGCATACAACGGGTATAGCCCGGTGAATATGAACAGTATCTACAGCGGTTTCGAGGCCGATGGATGGGGACTTCAGTTCCCTTTAATCGACCGTAGTTATGCCAGGGGCTTGCTCCTGCAGAAAGATGTCTTTGCTATCCCACCGTCAGGTGCCGAAAAGCTGGTAGCACAGGAAGTAAACAAGTACAACCTCAATGACAAAGAGAACGACCCTAATCTCGTTACTTCGCGTTATCTCCGGGTGGTGCGGCTGGCCGACTCCCTGAAAACCTGCTGCGCCAGAACTTACACCGACGCCGAAAGAATAGAAAACAGGGTATATGAATTCGGGTATAGCTATTACGATGTCAAATCTCCATGGGTAACACTGGCCAGCAAAACAATGATGAACGACAGCGTCACTACCACCACCAACTACAGCTATAATAGTTCCAACCAGTTAATTTCAAGGGAAGAGCGGACCAATAGCAGGAACGAGACCGCCGTTATCAGCCTGAAATACCCTTCCGATAAGGTATGGGCCGGGCAGGACCCGAAGGGGATTTACCAGAAAATGATCGACCGGAATATGATCCTCCCTGTTGTGGAAGAAGAAAATATCGTCAACGGGGTCCAACGTAATAAAACGACCGTCAGCTATAGAGACTGGTACAATAACGGCAGAATCATCAAGCCCGACACCGTATTTACCTCCAACCTGGGCAAAACGATGTATCCTACGGTCATTTATAAATCCTATGATCCACTGGGTAATATCAGGTCCATGAGCGCCGGCAGTAATTTCACCTCCTCCATTGTATGGAGTTACAACGATGCCTACCCGGTCATGAAAGCAGATAATGCAGAAGCGAATGAAATATACTACGAAGGATTTGAAAACAGCACGCTGCCCGGAGTAGCCTCTGATGTGTCCCACCAGGGAAATAAATCTTTCAGGGGCACGCTGTCTGTCAATTTTGTAAGGCCCGACAACAAGGAGTACCTGCTCTCCTACTGGAAGTACACCGGCGGCAGCTGGAAAAAAGTGATTCAGCCGTTAACCGTTAACAATCCGACAGTGAACGCCACCGAGCCTATCGATGATGTTACGATATATCCTAAAGGAGCGGCCATAAGCACTTATAGCTACCTGCCGCTGGTAGGGATGACGTCCGAGAACTCACCCGTTAACATCCTCAGAAAATACTCGTATGACAAACTGGGCAGATTGCAGATTGTGCGCGATGCAAATAACAGAATACTGAAAATGCTCTGTTACAACTATTACGGACAGGCCACCGATTGTCTGCCAAAATAGCCCTGTGCCATCGTAAACGCTTATTCTACTAACATTGTAGCACACTATACAATATGAAATTCAGAAAGTCAGTTAACCTGATCATAAAACTGGTCATCCCTATATTCAGCTTTTGTGAAACCGTTTCCGCCCAGAATGTACCTGCGGAAACCGACAAACCGCCGGTAGCCGCGCCATTGTCGCCGGCCGACGGGTATGACAGTGTTCTCCGGAACTATATCTGTACCTGGGAGCCGTCGATGCCACTAACCAATCCTGCAGATGTTTCCAATGCAGGACGCCCCGCGGCAGAGGTCAAATTGACCACAGCATATTTTGATGCCATCGGCCGGCCATTGCAGACGGTCAACAAACAGATGAGCGGCAGCGGGAAAGATATGGTGTCGATGTTCCTGTATGATGCAATTGGCCGGGAAAAGTTGAAATACCTGCCATACGCATCGCAAACCGGCAATACCAACGATGGTAAATTCAAACTAAATCCCTTCGCAGATCAGAAAGATTTTTATCAGAGTGAGACATTAAACCCGGGAGCGGTCAATGAAACTGTTTACTACAGCGAGGTTGAATTTGAAACATCGCCGTTAAACCGGGTGTTAAAGACCTATAGTCCAGGTAATAGTTGGGCCCAAACAGGCGGTAATCATCCCGTTAGCCAGCACTATGATGCTAACAGTACGGAGGACGCCGTTCGCATCTGGAAGATAGCAGACGACCAGAGTATACCGGTTAGTCCGGGTACTTATACCGCCAAACAGCTCTATAAAGTTATCACGTCCGACGAACAGGGCCAGACCACCATTGCATTTACCGATAAAGACGGCCGGCTGATACTGAAGAAAATTCAGTTGAACAATGACTGGCTTTCCACTTATTATGTTTATGATGACTCCGGCAACCTGCGGTTTGTGATACCTCCGCGGGCGGTACAGATTATCAACGGCAACTGGAACCTCTCTCCTGTGGCGGCAGAGCTCTGTTTTCAGTACCAGTACGATGAGCGTAACCGGATGATCATAAAAAAGGTACCCGGCGCCGCCCCCGTAGAGATGGTGTACGACATCCGCGACCGGTTGGTACTAACCCGTGACGGAAACCTGAAAAGCAAGCGCCAATGGCTCATGTCTTTTTACGATGGCCTTAATCGCGTGGTGGAAACGGCCCTATACACAGCTGACACCAATACTTACACACGGGCAGTATTGCAGCAGCAGTTAAATACCTCCATCGGTACAGGCAGCATACAATATGATTTCCCGGGTGTCACTCACCTGGTCGTTAAAACCAATGACCGGCAGCTCTATGAAGCCCGGGAGAGTATCACCATAGAGCCTGGATTTGAATCCGCCAGCGGCGATAACCTGGACTTCCGTGTTGATCCGGCACTGTCAAACGGCAGCATCTACCTGCCCGTTGCCAACCCGCTGCCCAACATACCCGCGGCGGCGCTAACGCCACTTACTTTCACCTATTACGACCATTATGCGTATGACGGTCTGAAGACCGCAGTGGCTGCCGACTTCACTAAACCGCAGGCCGGAAGCAACTTATACGCACAACCGGTCCAAACCAATACTGCCCCTGAGGGAATGGCTACAGGAACCCGCATACGGGTCTTAGGGACAGATACCTGGCTGACCACCACCAATTATTATGATGATGACAACCGGTTGGTACAGACGATCAGTGACAACCTGAGCGGTGGACAGGACGTAGCCACCACCCTCTACGATTTCAGTGGTAAAGTGCTGAGCACGTATGTGCATCACCGCAACAAACAGAGTAGCGCCACACCGGAAACCAAAGTACTCACGATGATGCATTACGATCATGCAGGAAGGGTGGATGAAATTACCAAGCGTATTAATGACAACCCCGCTTTGCAACGGACCATTGCTACCAACAGTTATGATGAGCTGGGACAAATAAAAACAAAGCGGCTGGGTGTAACCGGCACCGGTCAGCTGGAGACGCTCGACTATGAATACAATATCCGCGGATGGCTGAAAGGTATCAACAGAAAGTTCGCTGCCGGCAAGACCAGCGGCAACTGGTTTGGCCAGGAGCTCAGCTATGACTATGGGTTCTCGGGGAAACAGTTCAACGGCAACATCGCCGGAGCGAAATGGAAAAGTCGCTCCGACGGAGTGGCACGGGCCTTTGGGTACCGGTATGATCCTGCTAATCGTTTGACTGCTGCGGACTTCAGTCAGCTGGAAGGAAGTGCCTCCTGGACAAAATCAAAAATGGATTTCTCCGTCAGCAATCTAACCTATGATGCCAACGGTAACATATTGTCCATGAGCCAGAAGGGCATGGAAGGCAGTGTTATCAAGCAGATAGACAGCCTGAAATATGGTTATCTCTCCAACAGCAACAAATTGTCTTTCGTTACAGATAAACAAAATAATCCCAACACGCTGCTGGGTGATTTCCGGGAAAAACAAAATGACGAATCGCCCGACTATCAGTATGATCTCAACGGCAACCTGGTCCTTGATCAAAATAAACAGCTGACCATCCGTTACAATCATCTGAATCTCCCCGAAAATATAACCGTTACCGGTAAAGGCTATATCACCTATACCTATGACGCCGGCGGGAATAAATTAAGAAAGACAGTGGTGGACCAAACCGGTACCGGTAAAACAACTATTACCGACTATACCGGCATGTTCCAGTATACCAATGATACGTTACGCATTATCAGTCACGAAGAAGGCCGTATCCGTACTATTGCCAAGGCAGGAATGCCTCTCGACTACAAATACGACTATTTCGTCAAGGACCACCTGGGCAATATCCGCATGGTACTTACCGAGCAGACAGATTTCACCATGTATGCCGCCACCATGGAAAACGCCCGCGCCGGTGTTGAAACGGCGCTCTTCAGCAATGTGAATGAAACCCGGGTACCCAAACCGGCAGGCTATCCTAACGACGACATAGATAGCAAAAATGCTGCTGTTGCGAAGTTGAACGCCAATCCCGGCGGAAATAAAATCGGGCCGTCGCTGGTACTGCGTGTCATGGCCGGCGATACCGTCCAGGTAAATGCCCGCGCCTTCTATAAATCCCAAGGGCCCGTAACCAAAAATACAGCGCCCCTGCCGGAAGACATGGTAGCGGGACTGGTACAGGCGTTCGGCGGACAGGCAGAGGCTGGCAGTCAGCATGGATTTGAGACAGGAAACAACAGCACGCCGTTTAACACCAACTTCTACAATAATCAATACCAGCGGCTTAAAGAAAAAAGTCCCGACCAGCCGGAAGGCAAGCCCAAAGCATACCTTAATTTTGTATTGTTCGACGATCAGTTTAAATTAGTCGATCAGAACAGTGGCGTTAAGCAGGTAGGCAGTGAAGCCGATCAACTGCAAACCCTCGGCACAGAAAGAATGCCGATTACCAAAAACGGCTTCCTGTATGTATATACCAGTAATGAATCGCAGCAGGATGTGTTCTTTGATAATTTAGTGGTGACACAGGCGTCCGGACCAGTGCTGGAAGAGACGCATTATTATCCGTTTGGGTTAACGATGGCGGGGATTAGTTCCAATGCACTCAAAGGAAGTAATTATGCGGAGAACAAGCTGAAATATAATGGGAATGAATTACAACATAGAGAGTTTAACGATGGATCGGGATTAGAGTTGTACGATTTCAATGCGCGGACCTATGATCAGCAGATAGGAAGATTTTTACAAATTGATCCCCTTCCCGATGAAAAAGATCAGGAATCTTGGGCACCGTATCACTATGCGATAAATAATCCAATAAAAAACAATGATCCCAGTGGCAAGTTGTGGGGTAACATCATTGGGGCAGTTGTTGGAGCGATAACTGACTATGGGGAACAAGTCGCAGCAAACTACATGCAAGGGAAAAAAGACCCATGGACAGATGATATAAATCTGGTATCTATAGGAACGGCCGCCGTATCAGGCGCAATAACAAGTGGAGGAAGCGTTGTAGCCAGGCTTGTTGGAAAAACTGCTATTAAATTAACAGCTACAGTAATTAACAACTCGATTGAGGCTAAAACATCCTCCGATGGAATAAAAGTAAAGGTTGCAAATAGTGCTTATGACGTCTCAAAAAATACAATTATTGACCTTACTGTTGAAGCAGCGATATCTGGTACGTTAAAAAATACAGGGAAGGTGATTTCCAAGGCTGGTGTCAATCAAACACAAATTGTCAGCGGAGTAAAAAAGGTAGTCAAAGCCGCGGGAGGCGATGTTACAAGGCACACTAGCCAGGTTATCCACAATGGCGTGAAAAAAGCGATAAAAGACACTCGTAGTACCCTGGAAAGTGGATTCAAAGCTTATATAAATCCCTACGCCGACAATATTAAAACAAAGACAAATTCTCCAGACAATGACTAAAATAAAGAATATAGCCTCAGTCATCATAGTAATCATGTTACTAGGTGGCATAATTTATAAGATAGGAAAAAGGCATTTAACAATGTACATGTTAAAACGTGATGCGCAATATGTCCGAGCTGTTATTATTGACGAAAAAAACCAAACTGGCAACAGCCCTGTGAGTCATGACTTTACCTATTCTTACCTTTTTTATGTTGAAGGAAAAAGCTATACAGGGAATTCATTTGACGCTAAGCTTCAAGTGGGCGACTCCATTGACATTGCATATGTAAAAACGTGGCCGGAGTTGAATCGACCTATTACTTTCTTGAAGTAATGTCCCTTCCACCGTTAACATAACAAACCCACAATTAAGATACGCTTGCGTAAGATAAACCGCTATTTACTATGGCGGTTTATCTTATCTTTCCATAAGAAAGATCCTTTGCAGATCCACCTCTCGAATTCAAATACACAATAGTTTGACAAAACAACCTTTAAGTGTTAAACCTAAACCCCCTCACATGTCCTCCACCGCAGACATCATCACCCAACGACTCACCCTCCGCTTACTAGGTAACGAAGCCAGAGACGCCTGCCTCAGTGGCGACCTCACTAAAGCCTCCCTCGTCCTCGGCGCCGAAATCCCCGCCGCCATGCTGGACCACCCCAGCAGCCTGCGTCACGACAAAAAGCAACTAGCCACCGATGCGAACTACGCACCCTGGTCTTCACGTGCCATTATTCTCACCGGGGAAAATAAAACCATCGGCCTTATCCGCTTTCACACCAGTCCCGATCCCCATGCCTCCAAAGACTACCTGGAAAACGCCGTGGAAATCGGCTACCAGGTCTATGAACCGCACCGGAGAAAAGGATACGCCAGGGAAGCGGTGACTGCCGCATTCAACTGGGCGCGGGAGCGTTTCCAGGTCCACCGTTTTGTGGCATCCATCGCGCCGGATAACCTGCCTTCCCTGAATCTGGTGACCTCCCTCGGCTTTACCAAAGTAGATGAAGTCATGGATGAAACGGACGGCATGGAATATGTTTTTGCCGTAAATTACGCAGATGAAAAACATCGTTGAACAATACCTGGCCGGTCTGCAGGAGCGTTTATCTGAAGAAGACAAAGCACAGTTAGCCTATGCTTCCGGCGCCACCGCAGCGCAACTGGCAAAACTGCAGCAAACCTATCCCGACTGCCCCGCATCGCTGCTGCAGCTGCTCACTAAAATTGACGGTACCTACTGGCGGGAATATGGCGACCATACCGTTGCCGTATTGATATTAGGCTCTGACGTACATCGGTACCCGTATTACCTGAAGTCCGTTGACCAGATACTGGAAGATGACAAATACGGCCTGAGCATCCGGGATATCTACGGAGAAGACGCCGACGACGCGCCGGAACTGGTGGATACCGGTATCGACTCAAGGGTGAATATGGACCGGTGGTTGTGTTTCTCCGATTGCACGAACAATGGCGGCACTTCCAAACTTTACCTCGACTTTAACCCCGCCCCCGGTGGCGTTTCGGGGCAGGTGATCCGTTTCCTGCACGACCCCGACAACTACCGTGTCATCGCCGGCAGTTTCGACGAATACCTGCTGAAGCTCATGGAGCACGACTATACGTTTATCGCTTCCGAATAAGATTGTTCGCAATTTTACAATTCCAGGCTGCCCAAAAGCACTTGTTTTGTAGAAAAAAGACCAATGAAACAACTCCTTCTTTTAATCCTGCTGGTATCCGCCTGCTACGGCGTGCAGGCCCAGTCTGAAAACCCATCGTTAAAAGCCGCCAGGAAAGCGATTGAGGCCAGCAATGCCATGTACTCCGACCTGGCCAATAAAAATGACGGCAGTATCCTGACACGCTATACCGACGATGCCTGCCTATACCCTGCTAATGCGGCGCCGGTATGCGGCCGCGACAACATGGCTAAGTTTTTCAAAGACGGACCGAAAGTAAACTCCAAATTCATCATCCAACACCTGTATGGCGACGGACAGACCTATGTTACCGAAGAAAGTTATTATGAAATGACTGACCAGCAAGGCCATAAAATAGACGACGGTAAAGTCATCGTCATATGGAAAAAGACAGCCGATGGATGGAAAATGTACAGGGACATGTTCAGCAGCAACCACCCGGCGAAATAACTAAAACCCAATGTTCACGGCCTGCTGAAGCGCCACATCATCTTTTGCCAGCCGATGCCTTGCCTCAGAAGGGGTGATACCGGTAAACTTCCGGAATTCTTTGATAAAATGCGCCTGGTCATAGTAGCCTCCCTCATAAGCGATGGCCGTCAGCGACGCTGGCGTGTCCAGCACCAGCCGCAGGGTCCTGTTGAAACGTACTACCGCGGCCAGTGCAGCGGGACTGATACCCACATGCTGCAGGCAAAGCTTCTGGATATATCTTTCCGACATCCCTGATTGCCGGGCGATAGCGGGTAAGTCCAGCTTATCATTCCCCGATAACAGCAGCCGGGAAAACTGCTGCACCATGGTCACTTTCTGCAAATGTTTTTCCTGCTTTGCCAATCGTTCCAGGAAGAACTGCTCCAACACCGCAATCTTGTGCCTGATAGCGCCCGCGTCCATGATCCGGCCATACAGTTCCCTGATCTCCGGCAAACGTATGTCATACAGATCGGTAGCATAGTTGGTAAATTCAGAAATCGGGTCGGCAAAAAACAAAGTGCCCGCGTGGGGATAAATACGGGCTATCAGCACCACCGTGCCTTTTGATACCGTCAGCCGGGTGGGCAGCGTCAGATGCCCCAGCAGCTCCATCTCCGGCAGGTCTTTCTTTCTGCCGTTGATAATAGTGGCCGCCGCTCCGGACAGGTTGATCACAAAATCCATGTACCCGCTGGGATAAAACACCTCGTTGTCAAGATCTTCCCCGATCGTGACCACTGTATAGTTCTTTATGTAGGGCGCCAGGATGGCAGATGGCAAAAGCTGCATGTAAAGCGGGACCTGAAATCATCCCTTACTAAAGTTAAAAATAAAAAACGAGCCACCCCAAATGGGATGGCTCGTTAATATATCAATGGCAGGTGCTACTGCAGATACTGCGTCAGTTCCACGCCCTGCACACCCAAAAGAGTACCTTCTGTATCGGCGTATTCCTTTATCAACACCAGGTACCCCTTATCCGCCTTGGGAGGTGTCAGGATAAAGTTGCTCGACTTACTGTTGTCCAGGTAAGGCTCAGCCGGGCTGGCCGCTTTCATCAGCCGGAAAGCCATAGACGTATAAATAGGCGGTACATTCATGTCTATAAAAACACTTCCTTCGTCATTAAACGGATATGCTTTTTTGATAGTCGGTTGTCCCCTTTTCGCCAGCGTAACTTCCACCAGGATGTCCTTAGCCGGAATCTTACTATACTTTCTTTCCGGGAAATTCACCAGCATCCCCGCATTCCCGGGAGTAGGTTTGGGAATGGGAGGCAGTTTATCGATGAGTGAAGCTCCATCATAGTAGAACTTAATACTGTTGGAAAGCACAGTGGCGTCTATCTTTTGCTCCATCAGTTTCACGCCCTTGCTGTCAAACATAGAAAAAGTGACAGGTCCGTTAAACACCCGTCTGGTACTTACGCTGCCCTGGAAATAAAGTGACGCCCCATCTTCGCTGGCTTCCACGATTTTGTCGCCCAGTTTGAACTGCAAAGAATCTGCAGCGATATAACCATTAATATTGATGTCAATCACTTTGTTTTGAGGATAAAACTCCTCCTGTGGCTTGGTGCAGGAAAAGAGGGAACATCCCATCATTAACACCGCCAGTTGCTGAGATATTTTCATCATGCCTTTTTTAAAATTTATAATTCAGGTTCAACGTGAACCGCCGCCCTGTATGCGCTCTATAGGTCACCTGGTCCCCTTTGTCGTAGTTATCGGACTTACCCGGTTGCAACACGATATGTTGGGTGTAGAAAACCGGATTGCCTAACCGTGGGTCCATGCTGTTATTTTCGTTTTTCACTTCGCTATCATATCCGTAGCTGGCCGCATTGTTATAGTACAGGATGCTTTCATTGAACAGGTTGGAGATATTCATCACCACCTCCAGTTTTTTGTTTTTCAGGCATTTATAGCTCAGCTGCGCATCCACTTTCCCGTAGGGATTCTGCAGTTCCGAATACTTTAAGTCGGCGCCAACGAGCATGTATTTCCTACCGGTTTTATTATACAGCACATTCACGCCCCATCGATCGGTAACGTAAGCCAGCCCGATGTTATAACTGTAAGGCGACTGGCCGTACAGCGGCCGGTTGTCGCGGTATACTATTTCCCGGGATACGGGCGAACCGTTAGCATCCTTTTCAAAGAACTGACCGTTTTCATCGACGGTAGTGCTTCCGTAAGTATCCACAGTACTGTTGTTCAAAGAGAGATTACCGGAAAAACGGAGCGGGCGCAATATCTCATGAATAAACCCGAAGTTCTTCTGAACATCCACTTCCAGCCCATACACCTGCGCCCGCTTTGAATTCTTCAGCGAGAACTCGCTCTTGTTGGTGGCCGAAAAGAAGTTATACATTTCAATAGGGTCTGCAATATTCCGGTAATACACACCGGCGGACAGCAGATCACCGGGTTCCGGGAACCATTCTGCCTTGAAGTCATACCCATCAGTCACGGAAGATACTACCGGTGAATTCCAGATGTATGCAGAATACACCGGGTCGTAGTAGGAGAAACGGTTTCTCTCTGCAAACTGCGGCCTGGAAACGGTTTTAGCATAGGCCATCCGGAAGCTGAAATCACTCCACGGACTATACGTAAAGTTAACAGACGGTAAATACTGCCATTTCTTTTCCTCGGGAGGCGCGGCGTCGGACGCTCCGTAACGGCCGTCGTTCGGGTTCTCCAGCTCTTCATATTTAAAGTATTCGGCTTTCAGTCCCCATACTACCCTGAATTTACCCAAGCGGTTATCAAACATGGCAAAAGGTGCGTGCTGGAACATATTCCCCTCATACTTTGAATTCCCGCTGAACGTCGGTAGCCATGCAAACCCTTTTTCGTGAAAGTTTTTAGGGTCCTGCAACTGCGCAGCGGAGAGATACCAATATTCCCTGTCCAGGTTATTGGGAATGCTGTACAGGCCCGCTTCAAAATAGTCCTGTACACCGTTTCTCTTCGCCCCAAAATAACCAAGCTTGAAAACTTGCTTCCTGCTGGCGATGTTAAAAGGAAAAGCTGCCGCCAGGCTCCAGTTAAGGTCTCTCCCCCGGTAACTATAGTTACCGCGGCTGAAGGGAAACCTGCTGGTAGAATTCTTCACGTTGGTGGCCGGAAAGTGAATCACCTCGTCGTTGATCTTCACATTGGAATAGCCCAGATAGGTCACGTCTTTCTGGTCTCTCCTGATTTCCGTGCGTGCCAGGCTCCAGTCAATATTCACCAAACGCAGCTCATGTTTACCTTCCAGCTTGTTCTGAATAAAGCCGGTAAACAATGGCCTGTTCACCTCTTCTATCCCCGGAATATCCGTTTTGTAGTCTACCTGGTCCCTGCTCCAGCCTTGTACACGGGTGAAGTCCTGGTTGAAAATATGTGAGTAAATATTACGGAAGGCCAGCTTTGTCTTACCTACCTGTAGTCCCATGTTCAACAAGCTGCCGATCGTGGAATTGTAGTTGTAAGTATTACCGGTATTCTTATACTGACTGTTGGGATGATCCTCTTCCAGGTTCAGGCCCAGTGCGTTTTGCCAGCCACCCCTGCTGATAAAGTCAATTTTCTCTGTCTCCTGTGAGTTTCTGAACGACAATGCACCCACGATACCAAACCGGTTACGCTTTTCTTTTCCTAATGGAAACACCCTGCCACCGGCCAGTTTCATGTTGAGCCCCAGGGGAGCGGTACTGGAATATGTGGTAAAGTTATCGTTGGTAAATAATTTCGACTGTTCGTACAGGCGGGGATTTTTTACGGCATTACCTCCGTCTTCCATCTCCAGCTGTACCAGGGTCCTCAGCTGGCTGCCCGGCGGCAGCGCTCTGCGGCCGTCGTCAAAACCGAGGTAATCATATTTCCCGGCTTTACGTCCCAGCTGTTCTTTGAAGGTACTGAGATCGTTGTAAGAAGTGCCGAGGGAAACGGTCAGGAAATTCTCGTCCGGAATGTCTTTAGTATTTACCTGCACATATCCGCCGGTGAAGCTGGCGTTCATATCCGGCGTGGGGGTTTTGCTGACCACAATATTATCGATCATGCTGGCGGGTATCAGGTCGAAGGAGAACGACTTCCGGAGTGGTTCTGTACTGGGTTGCGTAACCCCGTCTATCGCCGTTTCATTCCAGCGCTCTCCCATACCGCGCACTACTACGTATTTTTTATCGATCGTTGTTAACCCTGTCACGCGGCCGAGGGCGTCTGCCGCGTTGTTGTCCGGGCTGCGGGAAATTTGTTCGGCTGAAATACCGTCAGACAGTTCCACAGCATTCTTTTGTTTGGTCAGCAGTCCGGATACGCTGGCTTTTTTATAGCCCGAAGTGATCACCACCTGGTCCAGCGTGTTGGTCTTTGCTTTCATGGCCACAGTCAGCGGCGTGCTGCTGTTTTCTTTCACCACAACATCCGTGATGCGCTGGGACTGGAAAGAGATATAGCTGACTTCCAGCGCATAGGTGCCGGGCGTCACTGTCAGCAGGTAACTGCCATCCACGGCGGACTGTGTGGCGGCGCTGCCGCCGGAAATACGGATAGAAGCGCCTATCAGCGGTTCTCCGCGGTCGCTGATGATCTTACCGGTGATGCGGCCGGGCCTCGCCTGTTCCTTTTGCGGCACGGTGGTATTACTCACCGGCTTTTCATCGATCATTACATGATCATTGTGTCGGGTGTATCGCAGGTTGGTGTTGCGTAACACCTGCTCTATGGCATTTTTAACAGTGATGTTGCCGGCATTGACAGACACCTTTACAGATGCGTATTTATTGATATCGTCGCCATAAACAAATTTAATATGGCTTTGCTTTTGTATTTCGGCAAGAGCTTCCCTGATACTGCGATTAGACAACTGCAGGCTGATCTGCCGGCTTTCGGCATCCTGGCTGCGCACGATCAACGGCATCACCAGGAGCAGCAGGGCAACTACAGCGAAATGCTTTCCCGTTCGGCATACGGCTGCCAATAATCCTGAGGAGGATATATTTTTTTGCATATTATTGTGACTGTTTACTGATTAATTTTTTAGTTGGTAGATAATCGCTGTCAGGCCGGCCGGACTTCCACATCGTTGGGCTTGCGCAGCTACCTGTGTCCTGCCTCGGCGGGACACTTTCATAATAGTGAGTAGTCAGGTAACGTTACTGTTCATAGGCGTGCTGTTTTTGTATTTATCGGATAATGCATATTTTTTCATCGGCAGAGAAGCGGTAGCTGAATTTGCCGACGAAGCCCAGCATATCCAGCACGCTTGTCAGGGAGTCGGTGGCGGAGAAAGTACCGCTCACGATACGAAGGGCCGTTGCTGCTTTCTCAAAGCGGAACGTTACTCCATACCGGCGCTCCAGTGCGATCACGACGTCTCCCATCGTCCGGTCGGCAAAAATCAGGTCCCCGGCTTTCCATTGTTCTATGCTGCTGACATCCGCTATGCCAGATATCGCCTTCCCTGTTCCGGGCTGATAGGTGATTTTGCGGCCGGCCGTCAGCTGCGCCAGCTCGATGGGCTTTTCTTCCCGTACGGCGCTGATGCTTACGCTGCCTGTGGCCACGGCCACTTCCTGCTGTCCGTCATCGTAGGCGGTAATCCGGAAAGAGGTGCCCAGCACCCGGGTGATCAAGGCGCCCGACCGGATAGAGAAAGGATGCCTGTCATCCCGCACCACATCAAAGAAAGCTTCTCCTGTCAAAGTAATATCACGACCCGTTTGGGGATAAGTGACCGCGTAGGTGAGACGGCTGCCGGCTCCCAGGTACACGATTGTGCTGTCGGGCAGTACGTGACGCGCCGGGGCGCCTTTGGGGTTGACCATCTCCACATATTGCAGTGGTTTATGGCCTTTTCCGAACCTCCATACCGCCAGCCCCGACAGCATGATCAAGCCGGTCCATATGGCGGCATAACGCAGCGTTCTCCGCCAGCGGATAACTGGCTGCGGGACCGCCTGAAGGCTGTTGTCATGCGCATGGATCCGCTGCTGCATCTCGTACTGCTTCAGTGCTATCAGCTGCTGCATTGCCGGGGCTTCCTCCGGCGGGTTGTCCCACACCATGGTCTCCCGCCGGCGCATCAGCTCATTCAGCCATGCACGGCCTTCTTCGGTATCCAGCAGCAGGGCCGCCTGCCGCATTTCTTCAGCGGTGCAACGGCCTTCCAGGAATTTTTGAAGTAAATAGTTATCTGCTTTCCCCATGGTTCGTATGAATGCGGATGAACCAACCTTAACGGCTATACGGTCCCTCCTGGTTTGAGCCGTGCTTTATACACCCTCTGTTTACGATGACGCCTAAACGAACCAGGTACCACCTATGCGGGCGATAATTTTTTCAAAAAATAAAAACGAAGGAAGGATCAACAATAAAAAGAAGGAAAATCGCTCAGTATCAAAAGCGGGATAACTGCAGTAGGTACATCTTCTTTCAGCCTTTTTCGCAGGCTGCTCAAGGCGGCCACCATGTAATTCTCTACGGTATTGACCGAAAGATTCATCCGGCGGGCTATTTCAGGATAGGTAAGGTTTTCTTCACGGCTGAGCACAAACACCTGCCGGCGCTGCGGACTTAATTCATTCAGTACTTTCCGGTAAGTATGTTCCGCCTCTTCCGACAGAAGGCGGTAATCTGACGGCCTGTCCATCTTCAAATCATCCTGCAATGCATCCAGGCCGGCCATCACCGGTATATTCCTGCGCATTTCACTGATGATACGATTACGCACAGCACGAAACAGGTAACCGGAAAAATGGCTGCTGATCCGGAGTTCATGCCGTTTGGTCCAGAGATGAAACAACTGGTCCATACAGAGCTCCTCGGCCCTCATCGCATCACGGACATATCGGCCGGCAAGCCGGAACATACGGGGATAATACCGGCTGAACAGCTCATTATACGCCTGCATGTCATCGTTTTGACAACCCTGCCACAAATCCCAGTCAGAAGCTTGTTTGTAATCCATCGGCTATAAAAATGACCGATGCAAAATTCATGGTTTCAATATTACCAAAGTATTAAGTTTTGTAAACGGAGGTTAATTAGCTGTTAACATCATGGGTGATATTTCACCTCGCGCATCTCCCTGAACCCTTCTTTGATAAAAGGCTCCAGCCATGGGGTAAATATCTGCGGGCTGAAAGTGATCTTTTTTGTTTCCTTGTTAACGATCCACTGCGAACGTTTCATCAGGATAAAGTCCAGCCGCTGCTTTGGAGTGAGGTGGGGCAGCGTATAATAATCCGTATGCTCTCCCTCCTTTCCCTGATTTTGGCGATAAGTACCAGTAATGGACACCTTGTGTTGTTGCTCAAAGCCTTTGATCGCCCCCACATCTTCTTTCACCAGGTCCCACCGGGGGTCTCTGGGGCAACAGGAAGACCCGTAGCTTTCACTCCGGTATACCACCAGGTTACCAGCCGGCACCTTCGGCTGGTGGGAAGTCACGACCGGCTGCTCTCCCGAAATGCGGACACTGTCTACTTTCACGGTAGTATCTATTCTCCGGATATGATAATAGATATTGGTCGTAGCAGGTTCTATGCACATACCATTACGACTGGCCTGCTCCGCTATCTCATCATAAAACTGCCAGTCCGGCACGATCAGCGTAAATTCTTTGATTGCAGGATAAAAAGCACCGGAACGTGTAAACAGCGCTGCCGGTAGTCTTGCTTCCATGAAGAACACGTAATGCGAGTCCGGGCTTTCCACCAGTGGAATATCCACCAACCAGTTGTCTCCCGCTTGTGCCACATGCTTGTTCTCAATCATGATCACATGATCATACGATTTTTGCAGCCAGCTGCTGTCCACTGCTGCCGGCGGATTCGCCTGTCCCATACAGCTTGTTGTAAATATAGTGATGATTGAATACAGTTGTTTAATCATGATATCTTGTTGAACAATCTTATACAGACCGGATGATCAGCGGTTTTTGTATCCTGATGCTGGTATTTAAAGCCGTTTCAAAGACGGCTATCAGCTTTTTGCCATCACTGGTCACAAAATAATCTGCGAGGTTGTCAATGGTCGATGCGATATTCGTTCCCCACGGCGGTTGTTTGGCAAGATCATCAATATCCCACACTACCAGGGCGGGCGGCATGACAGAGAGTTCCGTTTTAATGACTGCCAGTTCCTGCAACACGGCCTCACATTGTGCGGGCGCAATGCCGTCAATAAACAGTTCATTCATCAATACCGGGAAACGGCTTCCCCAGTCACTTCCCTCCAAGCGGTAAGCGATAGTGGAAAAAAAAGAATGCAAAAAGTCACCGGTGCCGATGATATGGAAAATGGGCGCTGTAAATAATCCTACTGCCATAATTTTTTTATTGATGATTCCCCTGGATGAAGCAATAATAACCTGCTTCTCATTTTATCTTGTTTATTCCTGTACAGTCAAAAATGAGAAAAAAAAGCCACTCCATCCACCGAATTTAACATTCGCGGGAGATGGACCATCATTCGCGGATATACAGTAAAAATATGCGGGCTATAATTCCGCCGGGCTGGTGTGCTGTTCACTACAAAGAGGACTTTCACGATGGCACCGTACTCCACCATTAACTGTATTTCCTCAGAAATTATTTGGATACTTTTTCATTTCAATTTATCTTAGCAACTAAGATATTTAGATGATAAGATATAAAATGGAACCAGAAATCATCAAACAGATCAGAAAATTGACCCAGTCATACGCCTACACCTCGCTCCAGATGCATGAAGCAGTGGCCCGGAAGGCAGGACTTTCCGGCACCGACCATAAATACCTCGGCTTCCTGCTGGAACGGGGCGAAATGACCGCCGGAGAGCTGGCAGCGCTCACCGGCCTTACCACCGGTGCCATCACCGGCCTGATAGACCGGTTTGAAAAGAAAAACCTGGTGAAAAGGAAGTTTGCGGAAGGTGACAGAAGAAAGGTGCTCATCGAGCCCAACACCAAACTCATCATGGCGCTGTTTGAGCCGCTGTACAGGGACTTCCGGCGTAAATCGGAAAAACTGACGGCGACATTCTCAGAGAAGGAAGTCAAAGTCATCGAACGGTATCTCACCCAGGCCATCGCCATCATGCAGGAAACCACTACTACCCTCAACGATAAATAAAAAAACTATGCTTGCCTACATATTGGATTTTCAGGAAATCGATAAGACGGCCCTTGCGCTCACCGGCGGTAAAGGGGCCAACCTCGGAGAATTATGTCACATCGAAGGTATAGCGGTGCCTCCGGGCTTCTGCGTGACCACGGAGGCTTTTAAGGCGGTCACCGCCGGCAATGCCACCCTGCAGGCGCTGCTGGAACAGCTGACCTTATTGAAAGCAGACGACCGGAAAAATATCAGCGATATCAGCGCACGGGTCCGCGCCATCATTGAAAGCACGCCTATTCCCGGCGATATCGCCGCGGCGGTCACCGACCACCTCCGCCCTTTCGGCGAAAAAACAGCCTTCGCCGTGCGGTCCAGCGCCACCGCGGAAGACCTGCCTACCGCCTCCTTCGCGGGCCAACAGGATACCTACCTGAATATCATAGGGACCACATCGGTGCTGCAACATATCAGCCGCTGCTGGGCGTCGTTGTACACCGACAGGGCTGTTACCTACCGCCTGCAGAACGGGTTTGATCATCATAAAGTCAGCCTGGCGGTAGTAGTGCAACAAATGGTTTTTCCTGAAGTGGCAGGCATCATGTTCACGGCTGATCCGGTAACCTCCAACAGAAAAGTATTATCTATCGACGCCAGCTTTGGGCTGGGAGAAGCGCTGGTATCCGGCCTTGTCAATGCCGACAACTATAAAGTCAGGGAGCAGGAGATCATCGACCGGAAGATAGCCAACAAAAAACTGGCAGTACTGGCCGTAGAAAATGGCGGCACGGAAGAACAGCCGGTGGCAACAGCGCAACAAAATATTCCGGCGCTTACAGACCAGCAGGTACTGACCTTAAACCGCCTCGGAAGAAACATCGAAACACATTTCGGCAGCCCGCAGGACATCGAATGGTGCCTTGCCGGCGACACGTTCTACATCGTCCAGAGCAGGCCCATCACCACTTTGTACCCTGTCCCCGAAATAAACGATACCGAAAACCACGTATTTATATCCGTTGGCCATAACCAGATGATGACCGACGCCATCAAACCACTGGGCTTGTCCTTTTTCATGATGGTAGCATCCGGACGGATGTATACGGCCGGCGGAAGGTTATTTGTCGACGTCACCCGCTTCCTGACCACCGCCGGTGGCAGGCAAGCCATGATGGACACCCTGGGCAAATCTGACCCATTGATTAAAGACGCCCTGAACATCATCACCGCGCGGGAAGGCTTCATCAAACAGTTACCCGACCATAAAACGGAACGCCCCCTTCCCACATTCGAAGGCGAGCCGCCACTGGAAAACGACCCGGCCATCGCTACGGAATTAATCAGCAATAGCCAGACTTACATAGCGCAGCTGAAACAGGATATCCAAACCAAATCAGGCCTGGCGCTGCTGGATTTTATCCCTGAACATATACGGCAAGTGCAGACAACCATGTTCGATCCGAGAAGTCTGCGTGTCATCATGGCTGCCATGGACGCAGCATGGTGGCTCAACGACCACATAGAAAAATGGTTAGGTGAAAAAGGAGTCGCCGATACGCTCTCTCAGTCCGTCCCCAATAACATCACATCAGAAATGGGACTGGCCCTGCTGGATGTGGCAGATGCTATCCGCCCGTATCCGGAGGTCATCGCATACCTGCAACAAACTTCCGACGATCATTTCCTGGAAGCGCTGCCCCAGCTGCAAGGCGGACAGGAAGCCCGCAACGCCATAGAAGACTATCTCCGCAAATACGGTATGCGCTGCGTCGGCGAAATCGATATCACCAAAACCCGCTGGCGTGAAAAACCGCTCAGCCTTGTTCCCCTCATCCTCAGCAACATCCGGAACTTCGGGCCCGGCGCCGGCAAGCGGAAATTTGAACAGGGAAAACAAGAAGCCCTGCAAAAGGAACACGAGATATTGCAGCGGTTGCAATCCCTGCCGGATGGTGCACAAAAAGCGGCAGAGACAAAAGAGAAGATCAGCTTCATGCGAAACTTCCTCGGTTACAGGGAATATCCCAAATACGCCATCGTCAACCGTTATTTTATCTATAAACAGGCACTGTTGCGGGAAGCGGAAAAGCTCGTACAGGACCATGTGATCCGGGCAAAAGAAGATATCTGGTACCTCACCTACGAAGAATTGCGCGAAGTGGTAAGCACCCGCCAGCTGGACACCACGATCATCGATCAACGAAAGGAAACTTACAAACAATATGAAAAACTGTCGCCTCCGCGGGTCATGACATCTGACGGGGAAATCATCACCGGCAGCTACAGGCGGGAAAACCTCCCTGCAGGCGCCATCGTTGGACTGCCTGTTTCTACCGGCGTCATTGAAGGACGGGCGCGGGTGATCCTCAACATCGCCGACGCAGACCTGGAAGAAGGCGATATACTGGTCACCGCTTTCACCGATCCCAGCTGGACGCCGCTGTTTGTCTCCATCAAAGGCCTCGTCACCGAAGTAGGCGGCCTGATGACACACGGCGCCGTGATCGCACGGGAATATGGCCTCCCGGCCGTGGTGGGCCTGGAAGGCGCTACGCAACTGATCAAAGACGGTCAGCGCATACGCGTAAACGGCACCGACGGTTACGTGGAAATATTATAACAACCGGGGGCTAAAGCCCCTGGCTGTTTTATATTATCTTTTCATTTCCTGGTATAAAATCTGAATTTATTTTTATAATGTTGCGTACCACTCCTGTCACATGAATCGGTACGAAACACCATCTGATGCTGACCTGATGCTGTCCCTCCGCGAGGGCGACAGCGGTGCTTTTACCGAAATCTATCACCGCTACTGGAAACAACTACTGGCTGTTGCCTACCTGCATTGCAAGGATAAAACCATGGCGGAAGAAATTGTACAGGAAGTGTTCATCAGCCTCTGGAACAGGCGCAACGAACTGTATATCGACCATGTAAACGCCTACCTGGCCACCGCCGTAAAGCTGTCCGTCTTCAAACAATATGCACGGCAGAAACGGAGAGACGAAATAAAAGAAGAGGTAGCCGTTCCCGACATCACCACCTTCGACGAAGAACAGATCTACACCCGGTTTCTGCAACAGCAGATCAATGGCGTAGTGGAAGTGTTGCCGGAAAAATGCCGCCTCGTTTTCAAACTCAGCAGGGATGAAGGCCTCACCATCCCGGAAGTAGCCCGCAGCATGGGCATCGCCGAAAAGACCGCGGAAGCGCACCTGACCAAAGCACTGAAAGTATTGAAACTCAAGTTGAACCGGCCCTATATCTGGATAATTCTCCTCCTCAAAGCCCTGATGCCCTAAACGAAAAAAATTTTCATCCGCACTAAGGGTAAGTCCCCATCTTATGGTACATACGTGTATAACGATAAACCTTACACGTTGAAGGACAACATACCTCACCTCATTGAGAAATACCTGGACGGCAGCATTACGCCGACAGAAGAAGCAACCCTGATGGCCTGGTACCAGCAACAAAACCAGGTGGATGTGGAATGGCTGTCGGAGCACGAAGCAGAAGAAGAACAGGTGCGTCAGCGGATGCTTTCGAAGCTGCAACAGCAAATCAATATCCCGGAAGCAGCACCGGCCCGTAGCAGGCGGCTGTGGTACTACCTGTCTGCCGCCGCATCGGTGCTCGTTATCCTCGGCCTTGCCGGTTATTTCTACCTGACGCCACTGCGTCCGTCCGCACCGCCTGCCCGGCCGGCGCTGGCCAGCCATGACATCAGCCCCGGTGGCAATAAAGCCATTTTAACGCTGGACAACGGCGAGAAAGTGGTCCTGGAAGATGCCCAAAATGGTTTCATATCACAACAGGGCAATACGTCGGTCAATAAAACCGACAGCGGTCAGTTGTCCTACCAGTCGACCGGCAACGCCGCTGCCGACATCGTCTACAATACCATTACCACTCCCTACGGTGGCCAGTACCAGGTTACCCTGCAGGACGGCACCAAAGTATGGCTCAACGCCGGTTCCTCGCTGCGTTTCCCGGCAGCGTTCTCCGGTGATGACAGAAAGGTAACACTCACCGGCGAAGCGTATTTCGAGGTAGCGAAAGACAAAACAAGACCCTTCCTGGTAACCGTAGGCACCGGCGCCGCCACTCCCCTGACCGTAAAGGTGCTCGGCACCCACTTCAATATCAACGCCTATCCCGAGGAGCAGCAGCATACCGTTACACTCGTGGAAGGCGCTGTAAAAGTAGACTATGGCGCCGCCAATGCCTTGCTGTCGCCCGGTAGGGAGGCCGTCGTGGACAAAACATCGGGCAGGCTGCAGACAGCCGCCACCGACACAGAATCTGCCATCGCCTGGAAAAACGGTTATTTCATTTTCGACAATGAAAAAGTAGAGAGCATCATGCGGCAGATCAGCCGCTGGTACAACGTGGAGATCAGCTACCAGGGGGATGTTTCAAAGAAAGCCATCGGGGGAAGCCTGGCCCGCTCGAAGAATGTTTCCGAAGTATTAAATATGCTGGAATTAACCGGTACTGTTCACTTTAAAATCAATGGAAGGAGGATCACCGTTATGCCATAAAACACAGCCGCAAAACAGGTGCTATAAAAAATAACCGGGAGTGTTCCCGCACCCCCGGCCGGTTTGAGCTTACCTGTAAAAACAAATTTCAATCGCTATTGTCGTCACAGTTTTTATTAAACCCAAACATCCAAATGTAATGAAATTTTACATACCTGACGTGTGCCCTGACGAAGCCGGCGCCACGTGTAAAAAACTCCTGTTGATAATGAAACTGACCTTAGTTTTAATGATCGCAGCGTTAATGGAAGTCAGCGCCACCAGCTACGCCCAGAAGGTAACGTTATCAGCTAAAAATATCGCGCTCAGCGATGTATTCCGTCAGATCCGCAAACAAACCGCCTACAACGTACTCTGGAATGTCGACATCCTGAAAGATGCACAGCCGGTGGCGATACAGGCTACCAATGCCAGCGTGGAAGATGTATTGAAACAATGTTTCGCACAACAGCCCTTTACCTATTCCATCCACCAGAATACCATCGTTATCACGCGCAGGTCCGGCGCAACAGACGTGGCCATCACCATCAAAGGCAGCGTGACAGACGTCAGCAACCGTCCCCTTCCCGGCGTGGCCGTCAGGCTTAAGGGCACGCAAACCGGTACCGCCACGCTGGCTGACGGTACTTATACCCTTACTGTGCCTGATGCAGGCGGAGTACTGTTATTCAACTACATGGGGTATACCCCAAAGGAAGTTCCCATCAACGGACAGACGGTCATCCACGTGCAACTGGAACAGGCCTCGTCACAGCTGAATGAAGTAGTAGTGGCCTACGGTAAACAAAGCACCCGCGAAATCGTGGGATCGGTGGCCAAACTATCCGCTGTCGATATTAAAGACCAGCCTACCGGCACCTTCGCAGAAAGATTACAGGGCAAACTGCCCGGTGTACAGGTACCACAGACCACCGGCCGGCCGGGGCAGGGCATGGACCTGCGCGTCCGCGGCGCCGCCTCCCTCACCTCCAACGTCCGCCCACTGGTGGTAGTGGACGGTCAACCGATGCTGGGCAACCCGGATAATATCAACAACATCAACCCGGACGAAATCGAGTCCTTCACCGTACTGAAAGATGCCTCCTCCACCGCATTGTACGGCTCCCGTGCGGCCAACGGCGTGATCATGATCACCACCAAAAGAGGAAAGGCCGGCGCCACCAGGATCGATTTCAACTCCTACTACGGCAGCGCCTCGCTCATGCGCGAACTGATCCCGCCCGTGATGAACGCCACCCAGCTGGCCACCTATATGAAAGGCTTCTACGAAGACAAAATCAAATACGAAGGATATACCGGCGGTATCCCCGCGGTATATCAAAACCCGGAGCAGTACGGCGAAGGCACCGACTGGTTCAGTGTACTTACCAGAAACGCACCGGTACAGAACTACAGCCTCTCTGTCACCGCCGGCAACGAAAAAGCAGCAGTCAGCGTAGTAGGCGGTTACTTTGACCAGCAGGGCATCCTGCTCAACACCGGCTACAAACGTTTTTCCCTGCGCGTGAACGCCGACTTTAACCCGGGCAAACGGGTGAAAATAGGCGTGGGAGTAGCCCCCTCCCTGCAACTGGAACATAACAACCGCCAGGGCCCCGGCTTCAACATCGACGGACAGCGGGCTATCTTTGCCTCCGCCTCCATGATGCCCACCATGGGTTCTCCCTATAATCCCGACGGCTCCCTCGCACTGGGTATCTCCGGCTTCACCAACCAGTTTGTATGGGCCAACCCGCTGCGGCAACTGATGGAAGTGCAGGACGACGCCAACCGCTTACGTTTACTGGCCAACGTGTTCACCGAAGTGAAACTGACCGATCACCTGACCTTCCGTACTTCCGGCAGCACAGACATCGCCAGCATGACCCGCAAGAAGTTCATCCCTTCTACCTCCGTAGGCGGCTTCAACGCCCTGCCAATGGAAAACCCGCCGCCGGGCAACAATACCGCCATCGGGCAGACAACGATTAACAACGACTACTCCTGGCTGAATGAAAACACGCTCAACTATCGGCAGCAGTTCGGCAAACATCACTCGCTCGATCTGTTAGGCGGTTTCACCCTCCAGCGCTCCACCGGTTTCTTCAGCGATGTGGTAGGCCGCGATTTCCCGGACAACAGCATCACCTATTTGAGCGCTGCCACCCGCTTCACCACCAACACTTCCAGCGCCGGCGCCTGGACCATGATGTCGTTCCTCGGCCGGCTGAACTATACCTTTAAAGACCGTTATATGCTGCAGGCCACCATCAGGAGAGACGGCTCCTCCCGTTTCGGCGACCGCAACAAATGGGGCACCTTTCCTTCTGTGGGCGCAGGCTGGATCGTCAGCGACGAAGCGTTCCTCAAAAACGTACCAGCCATCAGCCTGCTGAAAGTAAGGGCCACCTTCGGCCTCACGGGCATGAACGAAATCGACAACTACGCTACCTCCGCCCGCATCGGTAACTCCAATTACAGCTTCTCCGGCGGTCTGGCGCCCGGTAAAGTGCAGACCACGCTGGGCAACCAACTGCTCGCCTGGGAACGCAACCGCCAGTTTGACGCCGGCATCGACATCGGGCTGTTCGACGGCAGGATCAACCTGTCATATGACTATTACAACAAGCTGACGACCGGCCTGTTATTCATCCTGCCCGTTCCGCAATCATCCGGTTTTACCAATGTGCAGGACAACCTCGGCGATATCAGCCAGTGGGGCCATGAGATCACCCTCAACACCCAAAATCTTACCGGTAAACTCAAATGGAACACCAGCTTCAACATCTCCTTCAACAGGAACGTCGTGAAAAGGATCGGCTTAAACAACATTCCCTTCGCAGACAACCCTAACATTACCCTGTCGGAATTTACTGACTACCGCACGCTCGTAGGCAAGCCCGTAGGGCAGTTCTACGGTTACATCTTTGACGGCATCTTCAAAAACCAGGCAGAAGCCGACGCCGGCCCTAAATACTACGGCACAGGTACCACTACCCTGTCGCAGGCAGGTACCGTTCGGTTCAAAGATTTAAACGGAGACGGTAAAATCACTTTCCCGGATGACCAGACCGTGATCGGTGATCCGAACCCGAAATTTATTTTCGGCTTCTCCAACACCTTCCAGTATCAAAACTTCGACCTGAACATCGCCATGTCAGGTACGTACGGCAACAAACTGAAAAACGGTATGCAGGAAAGCACCTATAACCTGGACGGCGTGTTCAACGGTCCTCCGGAACTGCTGGACCGCTGGCGCTCTGAAGAGAATCCAGGTAACGGCCGCGTGGCACGCACCCTGGCGAATACCACCGCCTCCTACCGTACGGACCATACCCTGTTTATCCACGATGCGTCCCATCTCACCATCAACAATATCGCGCTGGGCTATACGCTGCGGAAATTCAGGACACCCTACATCAAAAGCTTAAGGCTGTATGCCTCCGCACAGAACGTATACATCTTCACCAGCTATCCCGGCAACCCGGAAGTAAGCGCCGGCGGAATAGCCTTTGTAACGCAACAGGGGCAGGATCTGGGCGCTTATCCGCTGCAGCGGACCTTTACGTTTGGTTTGAACCTTGGCCTTTAAAAATGAGTAAAATGAAAAAGATTTTTTGTTATATACTGGTGGGAGTCTGTCTGGCAACAACGTCCTGTAAAAAATTCCTGAACGAAGTCAATCCCAACTTCACCACGCCGGAAAGCTATTTTAAAAATCAAAATGATTTTGATCTCGCTGTCAACGGCGCATATAGCCAGCTGCGCGGTCTTTACAATAATAAAAGCGCCTGGGTGATGGGCGAAATGCGTTCTGACAACACGCACTACGATTACAAATCTTCCGACCAGGCGGTAGCTACCGTCAACAGGTATGCGGTCGCCGATTTCCTGGATGATAAATACAACAACCAGACGCCGCCCAAGTGGAACGCCGGTTTCAACACCATATCGTCCGTCAACCTGATCCTCGATCATATTGACGATATCCAGTTGTCCCAGAGTGCCCGTAACGCCATCGTAGGCCAGGTGAAATTCATCCGTGCCCTTGTCTATTTTGACCTGGTGCGTTTCTACGGCGGCGTGCCTATTTATAAACATGCACCGCTCAGCCGCGAAGAGACGTACATCCCCCGCGCCTCCGCACAGGAAGTGTATGACCTCATCCTCTCCGACGTCACCGATGCCGCCGCCAAATTGGACGCTCCGGCCTTTCCGCAAACCGGTCGCGCTACCAAAGGCGCTGCGCTCACCCTCCTGGGCGATGTGTACCTGGCGCTGAAAAAATACGACCAGGCAGAAAGTGCGCTAAAACAGGTAACTGCCATGGGTTACACGCTGTTTCAAAACTACGGCGACGCTTTCCAGTTAAACAATAAAAACGGGAAAGAGTCTGTCTTCGAAATCCAGTTCAACACCGGGCTGGCAGTGCCGCAGGCCAATACAGACGCTTCTGTCTACAATTTCCTGCCGCGCATGGCCAACACCTCCGTGGTAACAGGCATTAACTTCAACAGCATTACCAATACCGGCGGTTTTAACACCCCCACGCAAGACCTGATCAACGCTTATGAAACAGGGGACCAGCGCCTCGACGCCTCCATCGCCATCGCGGAAGGCAGCTTTAACGCCTCCGATGACTTCACCGCTACAGCGGTAAAATCAGTGGTCGGCTATACACCGCCCGCCGGTAAAGTGGGCCGTCCGTTCCCGAAAAAATTCCTGCATACGCACGCCATCGGCAATCAAACCAACGATAACTGGCCGGTGTACCGCTATGCGGAAGTGCTGCTGCTGCTGGCCGAAAGCCTTAACCAACAGGGCAAATCAGGCGAAGCGCTGGTGTACCTTAACACTGTAAGACAGCGCGCCTTCGGCGATGCCCTGCATGATATCAGCACCACAGACCCAGCTGCCCTGCAGGCGGCAATCCTGCAAGAAAGAAGAGTGGAACTGGCATTTGAAAACAAACGCTGGCTCGACCTGGTGCGGTCCGGCAAAGCCATCAGCGTGCTGACCGACTTCGGCATACAACAGAAAGCACGGTACAGTTACCTGCAGGCAGGAAGTTACAACATCACCCAGAACCGGCTGTTGTTTCCCATCCCGAATGCGGAAATACTGCTAAACGATAAACTCACACAAAATCCGGGTTATTAATTAAACTAAAACTTTACGCTCATGAAAAACATGATGATGAAGGCAGGACACTCCTGCCTTCGGTTCGCCTGTGTTCATTGGATGATAGTGGTGATGGTTTTATTGACAGTTTCCTGTTCACGGCAAGCCGAACAAGTACAACCGGAGAAGGCCACCACGGCTCCCGAAGACCGGCAGGCACAGACAGAAAGCACCTGCTGCTGGGTAGCCATCACCAACCAGGCTACCAAAAAAATTGAAGTGTATGATCCCGCAGACGCTTCCTGGTCTACCCCCAAATGGTCGTGGATGCCCACCACCGCGCTTTCGTATAACGCTGCCAGTGAGATAGCGCTATGGGACGTACCTACAGACATCAAAGTCCGTAACAACACCGTGTTCGCCAATACGGCGCAGGTGATCACCGCTACCTCCTACCGGCTGGCCACTATCGCCCGGTATACGGGCACGGGCACACGCGGACAGAAGCTATGGGTGATGGGTTTTAACGACACCACCAGTCTGCATGCGATGGAAATACTCCCCGACGGTAACAGCGTGGTGGCCAGCGCTGGCAAGGACTGGCCACAGGGTTGGATACGCATTTATTCATCGTCACAGCCTGTACCGAATCACGGGGTGAATACACAGTATTACTTCCCGTCGGCCCATGCGGTGCTGTGGGACGACACCCATAAGATACTCTGGGCGCTGGGCAATCAACTGCGGAAATACGGTTACAACACGCCCCGCTCCGGCGGTACCATCACCAATCCCAAACTGGACCTGCTGATGACCTACAGTGTGCTGCCCAGGCCGTGGGGACACGACCTCTCCGCCGATGTCAATAATCCCGATCAGCTGCTGCTCACCACTAACGGTGGCGTGCATACTTTTCATATCTCCACCGGCACTTTCAGCGACATACCGGGGGCCGCATACGACACCTTCGTAAAATCCATCAGCAGCCAGCCCGGACAGAACACACTGGTAGAAACCAAACCCTCCAGCGGTTGCACGCTGAACAACTGGTGCACCTCCGTCGTCAATTTTTACAACGCCACCAACGGCAACGCCGCCGGCTCCCGCACCGTCAGCGGCGCCGCCATCTACAAAGCGAAAACATTTGATCCAAACTACTATTGAGGTTATGAAAAGAATAATACTGACAGGAACAGCATTTGCATTGCTTGTTTTCCAGTTAGCCTGTAGCAAAAAACAGGGGGCCACAGCGCCCCCTGATAATCCGCCGCCCGTACAAAAGCCTGAACCCTATCCCGGGTTGCCGCTGGCGCTTACCAACGATGCCGTCAGGAAGATAGAAATCTATGATCCTATGGTCACCGACTGGAATACCGCCGACGCCAAAAAGTGGAGCTGGTCACCCACGACAGCCCTGGGCTTCAGTGCCGACGAAATCAACCGCTTCGGCGGAGGCACCGATTTTAAAGTCAGGAAAAACTACGCCGTGATGAGCGATAACAGTATGGCTGCTGTAATGACCTACCCTGCAGGTCAACGGGTATGGGCTAAAATTATCAGCGGCAACCTGCATTCCGCGGAGCTGTTGCCCAACGGTAACATCGCGCTGGCAGCATCCGACGGCAACTGGATCAGGGTATATGCTTCTTCCCAGGGCGCCAGCAACAGTACCTATGCAGAATTTCCACTGGGCGCAGCACATGCTGTGCTGTGGGACCCCGAGCTCAATGTACTGTGGGTAACCGGCCAGGACCAGTCAAACAATGCGCATATCCTCACCGCTCTCGCCGTAGGCGGTACCGACGCCCTGCCGGAACTAAACGAATTAAAACAATACCGCGTTACCCTACCTACGCCCTGGGGGCATGAAGTAAGCGCCTACTACGGTAATAAAAACCTGCTATGGGTAACGACTAACGGTGGCGAATATGTGTTTAATAAAAGCACAAAGACCTTGTCTATGGCGCCCACCAACAACCTCACGTTCGTCAAAGGCATGGGTAACCAACCCAACGGACAGATTGTGCTGGTACGTCCTGACGCCAATAAAAATCCGCGGCCGCCGGTAAGTTGCTCCCTTAATAACTGGTCCTCCAGCACCATAGATTTCTACACGTCCGGCGGACAACATCAGGGCTCCAGAACGGTGAACGGCGCCTGCTTTTATAAAATAAAAATCGTTTACGACAACTATCAGTAATGCACTTCAAAACCTATGCGTATTGTGTCGCTTTTCTCTGTAGCAGCCTATTGAGCGCTAACGCACAATCGCTGATACCCATGCCGCGATCGGTGACAAAGCGCGCCGGCAGTTTTACCTTTCATCCTCATACCATCGTCCGGGCGGACGTGCAGGACAAGCGCGCCCTGGCCTGGTTCACCAACCGGCTGTCCGGCATGCATACGACCGGCAACAAAGCAGTCGCCGCTGCCTCAAAAACACCTGCGCTCGTGATCTCTGACCGCGACACAGTGCAGCTTCCTCCAGAAGGGTACAGGCTGGAAGTAACACCAGACAGCATTCTGCTGACAGGTCGCAACGCAGGTTTGTTCTACGGCATGCAGACCTTATTACAGCTGCTTTCTGACCAAACCACCCTCTCCTGTGTCAGCATCACCGATGCGCCCCGTTACGGCTACCGCGGCCTGATGCTGGACGTATCCCGGCACTTCTTTACCGTTGCTCAGATCAAAGACCTGCTCGACCTGATGGCCTGCTATAAGCTCAACCGCTTTCACTGGCACCTGACAGACGACCAGGGCTGGCGGCTGGAGATCAAAAGTCTCCCTGAGCTCACACGCACCGGCGCATGGCGGGTGCCCCGCATTGAATTCAGCGGTAACACCCTCCCACCACAGCCCGGCGAAAAAGCTACCGACGGCGGTTTTTACACACAGGAAGAAGTAAAAGATATCATCCGCTACGCTGCCGAAAGGCATATTGAAATACTGCCGGAGATAGACGTACCGGGGCATTCCATGGCCGCTATCGCATCGTACCCCTGGTTGTGTGTAACACGTGACAGCAGCATTAAAGTGAATCCGGGAAGCAGCTTCGCCAAATGGTTCCCCTCCGGTGGCTTTGAAATGTATACAGACAATTCCCTGAATCCTGTTGACGAAAGGGTATATCAGTGGCTGGACAAAGTGTTTGGAGAAGTGGCAGCATTGTTTCCTTACCCTTATATCCACATCGGCGGCGATGAATGTTACAAAGCTTTCTGGGAGAAAGACAGCAGCGTGCAACGGTTTATGAAACAACACAACATCCGCGACAGCCATGCACTGCAGGGTTATTTCATCTCCCGGTTAAACAAGATCATTCAATCCAAAAACAAAAAGATGATCGCGTGGGATGAAATCGCCGAAGGCGATTTCAAGGAAGATATTGTGGTGATGAACCGGTTCGGAGAGAAAGGCGCGGTACAACAAATAAAAAAGGGACTGGACATTATACTCGCGCCCGGCGGCAACGGGCTCTATTTCGATTACGCCCAGAGTCCTTCGGAACAGGAGCCTTCCAGTCATGGCGGTAATGCCCCCGCATGGAAAGCCTATCAATACAATCCTGACTACGCGGCACTTTCCGGCGAGGAACGCAAACACATTATGGGCGTGGAAGCCTGCGTGTGGACGGAGAACATCCCTGACATTTCCAAACTGCAATACATGCTGCTGCCCCGTATGCTGGCGCTGGCAGAAACCGGGTGGTCAGCTATGGAGAACAAAGATTACCAGCGTTTTGCTACTACCGCGCTGCCGGCGCACCTGGCGCGTTTCGACAAAACCGGTATGAATTATCGTGTGCCCACTGTTTTTCCCTATACCGACAGCACCATCGTCACCGGTTCTTTCCGGTTTGAAGTAACGCAGCCACCCGTACCGGGCGCCCATATCTATTACACGCTGAACAACCGGCCGCCGGGAGATTATGATCACCTGTACACTGGCCCGGTGACCATTACTGTGCCGAAAGGCAAAACCATCACCTTAAAAACCATCGTGATCACACCAGCGGGCCGCAGAAGCATTACCACCCGCACTGTACTGGACAATAGTGACAAACCTAAAAACGAACATTAGCCATGCAAAAAAGCATTTGCCGATTCTTATGCCGTACACTGATCATCGCAGCCGTATTGGTTGCTTCCGATACACACGCGCAACAAAAGTTGCCACGGTTTGAAGAGGTGGCCGCCGGATTTAAAAAACCCGGCGCTGATTATGGAACAGTGCCCTTCTGGGTATGGAACACCAAAGTTACCAAACGTAATATCGACTCCATGCTGAACGACTACCGCAAGAATGATTTCGGTGGCGTTATTATTCATCCGCGGCCGGGATTAATTACCGAATACCTGTCCAAAGAGTGGTTCGATTTATTTACCTATGCCGTACAACAAGGGAAAAAGCTGGGACTGAACATCTGGATATACGATGAAAACTCCTACCCTACCGGCTTTGGCGGCGGCCTGGTGGGAGAACAAATGCCCGAAGCGTACAACCAGGGCCAGATGTTGTATATGGAAGAAGTGAACCAGTTGCCCGCAGACCTGTCTCCCTATTTTCTTATACTGAAAAAAGAAAATGGTGGTAACAAGGATATCACCGGGCAGCAGCAGGCCGAAGCCGGCAAAACAGGACAGTATCAGCTTTTCAAAAAGGTAAACTACCAACGCTCCAACCGGGGCTCTGTGGCCGGTCCTATCGGGGTATCCTATGTAGACCTGATGGCCAGAGGCGTTACCGAAAAGTTCATTGACGTGACCTACAAAGGTTACGAGCAGGTGATGGGCAAGGAATTCGGCAAGGCCATTAAAGGTGTGTTCTCCGATGAACCGACGATTATCAACGAGGGGCGCAACTGTGTCCGCTGGACGCCTGACCTGTTCGACCGTTTCTATAAAAACTGGGGATATGATCTCCGGCTGCACCTGCCTTCCCTTTTCAAAGAAACGGGCGACTGGAAACGGGTCCGCCACAACTACTATGAGATGCTGTTGCAGCTGTTCGTAGACCGGTGGTCCAAGCCGGTGGCAGACTACATGCAAAAGCACCAGCTGGTGTGGACCGGACATTACTGGGAACATGGCTGGCCCAGTCCCTATCATGGTCCGGACAATATGGCGATGTACGCCTGGCATCAGATGCCGGGCATCGATATGTTGTTCAACCAGTTCAACGAAGACAAGCCGGTACAATTCGGCAATATCCGCGCCGTGAAGGAACTGAGCAGTGTAGCCAATCAGCTGGGCAAAACCCGTACGTTGTCTGAGACCTATGGCGGCGCCGGCTGGGAGCTGACCTTTAAAGACATGAAACGGCTGGCCGACTGGCAGTTTGTACTGGGTGTCAATTTCATGAACCAGCATTTGTCGTTTATGACGCTGACGGGTGCACGTAAATACGACTATCCACCCAGTTTCTCCTATCACGAGCCTTGGTGGCCCTACTACCGGCAAATGAACCACTATTTTACACGGCTTTCTTATCTGTTGACCCAAGGGCAGCAGTACAATGACATCCTCATCATCGAACCCACCACCTCCGCCTGGATGTACTATGCCCGGGACGGAGAGCACAAACGTTTCTTCGACATCACCAAAAGCTTTAATGATTTTGTGACGCTGATGCAGCGGGCGCAGCTGGAGTATGATCTGGGCTCTGAAAACATTATCAAAGACAACGGCCGGGTAAAAGGAGACCGCTTTATCATCGGAGAGCGGGCTTACAGGATGGTGGTCATACCGCCTGGCATGGAAAATATCAATGGCGCTACTTTCCGGCTGCTGAAAGATTATATGGCTGCTGGTGGTAAGGTAGTATGTTTTGAGCAGTTACGGTTGGTGGACGGTGCGGAGAACAAGGCGCTGGCGGCTATGTTGCCGCCGGATAAGATACAGGCTGTCAGCACAACGCCGTTTGAAAATGCTGGTTTTCGTATAACCGGAAGGGATAGTATTGGTGGCAAGCTTTATCATCAGCGGCGGCAGCTGGCCGATGGCGAGTTATTGCTGCTGACCAATGCCAGCATGACCAATGCTTCTTCCGGAAGTATCGGGATGAAGGGTAACGATGTATTGGAGATGGATATGCATTCCGGGAAGATTGCCCGGTATCGTTGCGCGCGACAAAACGGGGAGGTGCAGTTTGATGTTAATGTGCCGCCTGCCGGCAGCCTGATGTTGTTCATCGCGAACAAACAACAGACCGGTTACCCGTTGACGCCGCAGGCCGGCAACCGGACGGCTGTCAATGCTTCCGCCACGGTAGTATCCCGGCCGGCAGACAACACGCTGACGATTGATTTCTGTGATCTTTATTTACATCAGCCCGATACCGCTTATCTGCGGCTGCATGTCGGGCAGGCTTCCAATACCGCCTTCAAACACCACGGATTTACCGACGGTGTAGGCAACCCCTGGAACAACCGCACGCAATTTAAAGATGCCATTGTGAGCAGGGATACCTTCTCTACCGGCACCGGCTATACGGTGGTGTATCATTTTAACCTGAAAGACGGGGTTGACGGGCATAACTTCAAAGCCGTGATAGAGCAGCCGGGTCTCTGGCACAGTGTAAAAATCAACGGGGTAACCGTTAAAAACGAACCCGGTCAATGGTGGCTGGACCGCTCCTTCGGCGTATACCGGATCGGCCGCCACGTAAAGGCCGGTGATAATGAACTGGCGGTGACCGTAGCGCCCATGAGCGTATATGCAGAAATTGAGCCGGTGTATATCCTGGGCGATTTTAACCTCGAACCGGCGGCACGGGGATGGGACATTACACCACCCCAACCGGTGCAGATAGGCAACTGGCGCAAACAGGGGTTGCCGTTATACAGTCAGGGTATCGTCTATACGAAAACTTTTACCGCTGACGGACGGGCAGCTTCTTACGCCGTAACCCTGGGCAAATGGCAGGGCACTGTGGCAGCGGTGGAAGTGAATGGTGTATTTGCCGGTATTATCACCGCCGAACCTAACCGGCTGGACATCGGGCGTTGGGTAAAAAAGGGGAACAATAAAGTAGCGGTGACCGTGATCGGCAGCCTGAAGAATCTCCTGGGGCCGTTTTACAACAAGCCTGCTCCGGGATTGGTAGATCCCGGCAGATGGTATAATGTCAAAACACAGCCTTCCGGCGATGCGTATGATCTTTATGATTATGGTCTGATGGAAGATTATGAGATACAGGTTGTCCGCTAGCGGACAACCTGTTTTGGTTAACCCCGGTGATCTGTCAGCTGTTTAATTCTATAAAATAAAACAGTATATTGCGGTGGTTTAAAAAAATTAATATGTAGTATACTTGTGAAATGTTAACCTGCTTGAATGCCCTTGGAGTGCAACTTCCGGTTTGATTCCCGGAAACTGATAAAACGTCTCATTTCCCGGTGGGATGATTAGCAATACCATGAGCCCGTTCTGATAGAAATTTTTACCGATGAAAGCATTAAAATATTCTCTGTTCCTGTTGATAATATTCAGCTCCCGTCTGTTTGCCCAGGAAGAATCGCTCAACCCGACAAAATTCAATGTAATCCCACCCTCCCCGAACGCTGCCGCATTGGGGAAATATGGTGAAATTCCGGTCAACCTGTTTAATGGCTTGCCGAACATTGAAATTCCCCTGACCGCTATCGCCGTTGGTAGTGAATTTAATATGCCTGTCAACTTAACTTATCATGCTGCAGGTAACAGGGTAGATGATGTAGCCTCCTATGTGGGGCTGGGATGGGCGTTAAACGCCGGCGGCGTAGTTACCAGGACCGTGCGGGGCCTGCCGGATGAATATGGTTACCTTGGCTCCGGGCATGGTAAGTTGATTTCTCCGGTGCGTACAACGACGGTCGATTCCAGCAATTTTCCACAATTCAGGTCATGTGCAGTAGGCATCATTGACTGTCAGCCGGATGAGTTTTCCTATAATTTTGGTGGCCAGAGCGGGAAGTTCGTTGTAGATACCAACGGGCGGGTACAGCTGATGCCCTATAAAAATATCCGTGTCAAATGGGACTGGGCAAACGATGCCGGTTTCACCATCACCACAGAGAACGGAACAAAATATATTTTTAAAACAGCTGACAAAACGTGGATTACCAGTAACTGTGGCGATTCCTACGACTCCTATACCTCCGCCTGGTACCTGACCACCATTATACTGCCTGTAAGTAAACGTACTATTAACTTTGAATATATTTCAGGTAGTGTCTCCGTCTCCTCCACCTCGGAGACAGAATCACGGAGCGGGTGTCTGGCTGGATGCGGCCCAACACAAGGGTGTCCTGGACTGGTGCCTGCACTCAGCACCTGCGTTACTAACCGGACGTACTCCCAGCAACAAATCAGCAAAATCGATTACCCAGGTGGCAGGATCAGTTTTAATTATACCTATCCGAGAACAGATATTGGTACCGGAAAGGCGCTAAGTGAGATTACGGTATCCTCCAATGTGGGCGGGATTTACGCAGATGTGCATAAGTACAGGCTGGACTACACTACGCCCGATCGTTTAAAATTGCAGTCCGTGAACACCGTAGATTTGACCGGCAATGTGATCTCCGCATACAAACTATATTATGAATCAACACCTCTCCCGGCCATCAACGCCAAATCCAAAGACCATTGGGGGTATTTTAACGGCGCAAACAATACCACGTTAATCCCGGCAGACTGGCGACAGGGATTTTTGGGCGCCGACAGGGAACCGAACAGTAACTTTACCAAAGCAGGCATCCTTGAAAGAATTGAATATCCAACAGGCGGGTATACTGCTTTTGAGTTTGAAAACCATACCTATAGCAATTACGGTGGCGGCGACGCCGTGGTGGATTCCATATACCAGCCGGTCACCGTCTATAAAAGCGTCATTACAAACCCTCAGCAGCGCGGCCCTAAATATGATACCATTAGATTGAGCCTTACATCAGGCCAGTATGTACGTTTGGCCGCCACTATAAATTCCTGTTGCGGCAATATTGCCAGGGCTACCGCCATCGAGGTGGCGACAGGGAAAAGAGAGATTCTTTCCGCCAATATACCTTATGTCTCTTTTAATGCCGGAGAACACCTGGTGGTCCTTGAAGCGCAGCACAGCGAGGAAACCGCCTCCGATGAACGAGTATCTGTATCCCTTACTTATAACACTGTTACCGGTTACACCCGCATAGGTACCGCCAGCGGGCTTCGGATTGGCAAAATCACCACTTACGACGGCGTGAGTCATGACAACGATATTATTAAGACATACACTTATAACTACGGCAGCGATACGCTGTCCAGCGGTTATTTATGCAACCGGCCTAAATACAGCTATTCCTACGTAGCACTGAAAGGGATCAAAAATCCCGACGGTATAGTCAATCCAAACTTTCCTTGTCCGCTGATTATCCGTACTTCGGCTCCCAACAACGAAATAGAATCCGGGCAGGGTGCGGTAGTATACAAAGAGGTGCTGGAAAGCATCGGCAGCAATAAACAAAACGGGAGTATCCGGTATGTTTACCAGTTGGAAAATAACGCCGACGGCTTGAATATTTATCCCTTCGGCCCTTCCCCCAATGTGAACATCACCAACGGAATGCTGAAGCAACAGCTGACGTTTGATCAAAGCGGAAAACGTGTGGTAGAGACGATCAACGAATATGAGGTGTACGAAAAAGGAAAGGTACAGGGATGGAAAGCCGGTTATCTTGAAAAAGGGTTCAATTATACAGGTCCCAATTTCGAAAAATTCAGAAGTAATTATTATGAATACAAAAGTAGTGGGGTGCTGTTGAAAAAAACTACTCAAAAACAGTATCTGGGTACCGAGTGGCTGACCACTGCCACCGAATACCTGTATGATAACATGCAGCATATACAGCCGACGCGTATACATAAGACCACGTCGGAAATGGACGATCTGTGGACATACAATAAGTATCCCACAGATTACAATATTCCTGCCGGTGCATTGTCCGCAGGATTACAGGCATTGAAATTTATGCAGGACAGCAATATGCACAACACCATTATTGAGCAGTATACGCAACAGATCTCCGGAGGAACCACTACCACACTGTCCGGAGCGCAGGTGCAATACAGAATACAGCCAGCAGTCAATAATCAGGGGGCGGTAATGTCTGCAGCCTACAAGCTTAATGTTAGCTCTCCGCTGGCTACTTTTGTACCTATGTATGTTGTCAACAATGATCTGAAACGAGACGTCAATTACGAGCAGGTACTGAATTTCCTCCGGTATGACAGCACAGGTAATATACAGGAACAGCATAAGACAAATGATGTCAGGGAAATATATGTCTGGGGTTACAACAGCTTGTATCCCGTCGCCAAAATCGTCGGGGCCGACTATCAGACGGCGATAAGTTATGTTGACCCGGCTGTTATCCGGAATCCGCAGAACGATGCGCAGCTCCGTACCGAACTGGACAAGATCCGTACCGGCCTAAAAAATACAGCAGCGTTGGTCAGCACCTATACGTACAAGCCGGCCGTTGGTGTCACCAGCGAAACAGATCCCAGTGGCAAAGTCACCTATTACGAATATGACAACCTTGGGCGCCTGCAGATCATCAAAGATCAGGATGGTAAAATACTCAAACAGTTCAGCTATCAATATCAACAACCACTCAATCAATAAATACTAAAAGAGAAGAGGTTATCCGCCGGAAGCAGATAACCTCTTCTCTTTTAGTACTTTAACGCCATGCTGATTTCCGCCGGTAGTTGCAGTGAAACCGGAGCAGGATGTCACTCCCAATTTTTATTTCCCCATACATGCAGCTGCTGCAATATTTCAATCAGCTCCTTCGCTTTGTCGGTATGCTTGTAAAGGGTCTGCGGCGGCACTGTTTCAGCAACCGACTCCTTCTCTACCAATCCTTCACGCACCAGCTCCGACATGGCAGTACGATGAACTGGTAACCGATCACGATGCGATGATCACCATGCCAAAAGAAACCGCCGCATTGCTGGCGTCCTTTGCGAAATAGGCACCTATCATTAATTAACAGGATGTTAGGAGAAAGCAGGCATAAATTCCTGTATCTTTCCCTAACATCCATTCCACATGATAAAAGTAACCTTCCTGGCATTATCCGCTTTCCTGTTGACCAGCTGTGCTACCAGGCTGACCGACAACAAAAAAACTGCGCTGAAAAACGAACTGGCGGAAATGGTAAAAACCGACCAGATCGCAGCCTTCATTCGCCAGGGCAAGTACAAGGAATATTCCCAGGAGCAATGGGACCGCTTTAAAGACAGCGTGTATACGACACATCAGAAAAGAATCGCCGTTATCTTCCGGCAGTACGGGTTCCCTGGCATCGACATGGTAGGTAAAGACGGCTCCAATCACTTCTGGCTGCTGGTACAGCACAGCGATAAATTCCCCGAATTCCAGGTTAAAGTGCTGAAAGCGATGAAAAAGGAAGTAAAAAAGCAGAATGCCAATCCCAATAACTACGCCTATCTGTATGACCGGGTGCAGGTCAATGCCGGTAAAAAACAACTATTCGGTACACAGGTCACTTACCAGGCCAACACCACCGGCAGGGCTTTTCCTAAAATCGGACTGATCGACTCTGCGAATGTGGATAAGATCAGGAAGGAATATACCTTATCACCATTAAAGGAATATCTGAACCAGATGACGGAGATGCACTATGAAATGAATAAGAAGATTTACCAGGAGAAGGGGGTAATGAAACCTGATCTGTATTGAGCATGCAGTTATGGAATTTCGCGGGACCTGCATCTTCCAGAAAACGGATATATGAAACCATTTCTTTTTATGCTACTGACGATGGCAGTGACAATCACTACTTACGGACAACAGAAAGTGAGTGACATCCCACTACCGGCAGGGTATACACGAATCGCACAGGAACGGCACTCTTTCGGGGAATGGCTACGGAACTGCGCATTAAAATCTGATAAGAAAGTATATCTGTATAACGGGGCGCTCAAAAAAAATCAACAGGCACAGTATGCCGTACTCAATATATCTGTAGGAGAAAAAGACCTGCAACAATGCGCCGATGCTGTGATCCGCCTGCGCGCAGAATACCTGTATAATAACGGCCGTACTGAAGCCATTACTTTCAAGGCTACGGACGGCACACGAATAGACTACAACAGCTGGCTGAAGGGAGATCGTTTTGTGCTACAACAGGGTAAACTGCTACGGAAACGGATAGCAGCACCGGCCCAGGGCAGAGCACAATTTGAAAAATACCTCGAAACCGTATTCTCCTACGCCGGCACGCTTTCTCTTAGCCGGGAACTAAAACAGGTGCAAACAACTAAAAACATACAACCGGGGGATGTCTTTATCCAGGGAGGTAGTCCCGGTCATGCTGTTATCGTGATGGATGTGGCGCAAAACCGTTCGGGTAAAAAGATATTCCTGCTCGCGCAGAGTTATATGCCGGCCCAGAATATACATATCCTGAAAAACCCGGCTGGCACTACGCCATGGTATGATGCGGATTTCAGCGGCAAACTGTATACGCCGGAATGGGTGTTTGGAGAAGGGGCTTTAAGGCAATGGTAAACCCCGGCTTCCGTATTTCACGATACCGATCCGGCCGAATACCATCATTTTGGTGAAGTCTTTATTACTGATGGTAAGGTCCTCTTTCTCAAAAAGCGGTTTTATTGTTACGGCTGCGACCTCCGAATGGCATACTTCCACACGGTGCCTGTCCAGAATAAGATAAAGCTCCGCAGCCCCAAAATGGCGTTTGATAAGAGTATCTGCTTTGCTTTCATGATAGTCGTCTGCCACGCCGATGTAATGCCATTCACTTCCATCGGTAAACACCCATTGGATGCTCCCCTTATATCGTTGGCTGGCTATAAAGATAATTCTAGCGTCCATTGGCTAAAGATATGACACTCCTTTATATCCCATGCTCCGCATTAAACCTTTTCTTAGCCTCGTGGAATACTGAATCTTTTTCATACACGACTTTATACATCTCCTGCTTCTGCACATTCAGCTCGTAAATCTTTTTATAGGCATTCATGGCGGAATCGCCTTTCATGCGCCGCGCAATTTCCTGTTGGGCCACTTCACCCCGGTCAAACAACTGCAGCGTTTTAAGCGCCGTGTAATAGTCCACGGCCGCCAATTTTAGCGGCTCACCCTGCTTAATATCGGCTACCGGCAGCGATTTAATACTGTCTATCAGCCGGTCAAAATCTTTTTCTTCTCTGTCCAGCGCTGCGAGCGCACCCTGGTAATCGCCTTTTACCAGGCATTGTAGTTTCTGCTCTTCGGCGCCGCCTGTACCTACCACGATGTTGAATGCGGTCTTTTCTTTCTGGTCGATGGCCTCCCGCAGCCGGATGGCTTTTTTAGGCTTACAGCCTGCCAGACCTATTATTAAGAAGATGGCGATGAACGGTTTTTTCATATGGTCGTTAACTTTATATATGGGGAAGATGGGCTACAGCCCTAAGTTATACATTTTTTTATAATTCCTGCTATCGATCGCTCCTCCTTCTTTCACCGATTTTAAAGCAAATTTAATTTTAAACTATACCTACTTAATTGTTTTGATATTAATTTTGGCTTCTGATGACGAGACTATTTATAGGATATCTCCTCTCATTATGCCTTCTTTTACTGGGAAGCTATGCATATGCGGACGAACTACGTTTGGACCAGCCAGGCCAACAGACTACCGAAAACCCGGTACTCACCACGCTGGCCGCCATGCAAAACTACGACGCCCTCGTCTGCTCCCTTCCTCCCGGAAAAGACAGCATAGGTGACAGGATGAAAGCAACGGAAATCGAAGAGGACTGCGATTCGGAATCCTTCAGGAAACTGCTGGAGACCGGCATCTGCCGTATTACCTCTTTTTATGCCCTGCAGCCCGGATGTATTTTTCCCATCCTCTTCAGCAACCGCCGACCCAATTTCCCTCACTTTTCCTGTACGGCCGCTGATAAGTTTATTGTGAACCGCGTCATCAGGATTTGATTTCCTGCACTTACAGGCGAACGACTATCGCCTGCTCTCTCTGTTATATACTGATCGAAACAGCCGTCCTGTTGTCTGCATAGCATTCCCGCTATGGGACCGGCACTGTCATGTGTTCAAAACCGACCTGAATCCAAGCATCATAATTATATGAAAAGAATCGTCATGCTCATGGGCTTGTATGCCTTGTTGTGCCATACAAGCTGTAAATCGTCCAAAGGAGAAGAAAAAGAAGAAGCTACCAAATTCCTGGTGACCAGTCCGCTGAAAATGGATACCACCATCACCCGGGAATATGTCTGCCAGATACGCTCCATCCGTAACATTGAACTGAGAGCCCAGGAAAAAGGCTACCTGCAGGGCATCAACGTAGATGAAGGCCAGGCCGTAAAAGCCGGCCAGCTGCTGTTTAAGATCATGCCCAAACTCTACGAGGCGGAACTGGCAAAATCTGAAGCGGAAGCACAGGCGGCAGCCATTGAAGTACAAAACACCCAAAGCCTCGCCGACAAAAACGTGGTATCCAAAAACGAACTGGCCCTCGCCAATGCCAAACTGCAAAAAGCAAATGCAGAACTGGCCCTCGCTAAAGTACACCTCGGCTTTACCGACATCAGGGCGCCGTTCGATGGCATCGTTGACCGCCTGCACCTGAAGCTGGGAAGCCTCGTCGGCGAAGGCGACCTGCTCACCACCCTCTCAGACAACAGTCACATGTGGGTGTACTTTAACGTGTCCGAACCGGAATACCTCGACTACCAGGCCAGCTTAAAATCTAAAGGCGAAGTAAAAGTAAACCTGCTGATGGCCAACAAACAGGTATTCAAATACCCCGGCGTAGTGGAAACCATCGAAGGAGAGTTTAACAACGAAACCGGTAACATCGCTTTCAGGGCCAATTTCCCTAATCCCGACAAACTGCTGAGACACGGGGAAACCGGCAGCATCCTCATGGACGTGCCCCTGAAAAATGCTCTCATCATCCCCCAGAAAGCGACCATGGAGATCATGGATAAAAAATATGTCTTCGTTGTAGGTAAAGACAACGTGGTGACGCTGAAAGCCATCACCATCGGCGCCGAAATGCCCGACCTGTATGTAGTACAGGAAGGACTGGCCGAAAACGATAAAATACTGCTGGAAGGTTTACGGAAGGTGAAAGACAAAGACAAAATCACCTTCGACTATGAAGACCCGGCAAAGGTGATTTCCCACCTGAAGTTACCAACGGAATAACGTAAGCATCCACCTAAAGAAAAAGAGACATGTTTAATATATTCATGAAACGGCCCGTCTTCGCGATAGTGATATCCCTTGTCATTATCTTCATGGGCGTACTGGCCATCAATACCCTCCCTACCTCACAGTTCCCCTCCATTGCGCCGCCAAGGGTGATCGTGAGCGTAGCCTACCCGGGGGCCAGCGCAGACGTGCTGGTAAAATCCGTGCTCATCCCGCTGGAAAAGTCGGTCAACGGCGTCCCGGGCATGAAGTACATGACCTCCGACGCCACCAGCGCCGGCGAGGCCAATATACAAGTGGTCTTTGACCTCGGTACCGATCCCAATCAGGCCGTGGTGAACGTAAAGAACCGTATCGAACAGGTGACCAACCGTCTCCCTGAACTGGTACAACGCGAAGGCATCGTGGTAAACATCCTCCAGCCCAACATGCTGATGTATGTGAACGTATACAGTAAAGATCCCAAAGCGGACGAGAATTTCCTGTATAACTACTCCAACGTAAATATCCTCCGTGAACTGAGCAGGGTAAAAGGTATCGGTAGCGCCCAGATCCTCGGCAGCCGCCAGTACGCCATGCGTATCTGGCTGAAGCCCGACAGGATGCGGGCCTACAACGTATCCACCGACGAAGTGATGGAAGCCCTCGGCAGCCAGAGCATCATCGGCTCCCCCGGCCGCCTCGGCCGCAGCGACGGCAAACGCTCGGAAGCCCTCGAATATGTGCTCACCTACCAGGGACGATATAATCAGCCCGAACAATATAAAGATGTCATCATCCGCGCCAACGCCAACGGCGAGATCCTGCGCCTCAAAGACATCGCAGACGTGGAACTGGGCAGCGAATTCTATGATATCTACTCCAATCTCAACAACCACCCGTCTTCGGCCATTGTACTGAAACAAACCTACGGCAGCAACGCCAGCGATGTCATCAAGGAAGTAAAAGCCAAACTGCAGGAAATGAAAGCCGATTTCCCGCCGGGCATGGACTACGAAATCAGCTACGACGTATCCACCTTCCTCGACGCGTCCATCGAAAAAGTGATCCACACCCTCGGCGAAGCCTTCGTACTGGTGGCGGTAGTGGTATTCCTCTTCCTGGGCGACTGGCGCTCTACGCTCATCCCCACCCTCGCGGTACCCGTATCGCTGGTGGGCGCCTTCTTCTTCATGCAGGTCTTCGGCCTTACCATCAACCTCATCACCCTGTTTGCCCTGGTACTGGCCATCGGTATCGTGGTAGACAACGCCATCGTGGTGATAGAAGCGGTGCACGCCAAAATGGAAGAAGAACACCTCTCCCCTTATGCAGCTACCAAAAAAGTGCTGCATGAGATCAGCGGCGCCATCGTAGCCATCACCTTCGTCATGGCTGCCGTATTCATCCCGGTGTCGTTCATGCCCGGCCCGGTAGGTATCTTCTACCGGCAATTCGCCATCACCATGGCTACTTCTATCGTGCTCTCCGGCGTGGTGGCCCTCACCCTCACTCCCGTGCTCTGCGCCATCCTGCTGAAAAACAACCACGGCCAGCCTAAGAAGAAAACACCCATACAGTTTTTCCTCGACGCGTTCAACAATGGCTTCGAAAAACTCACCGGCCGCTACACCCGCCTGATGGAAAAAATCGTCAGCCGCAGGGTGATCACCTTCGGCATCCTGCTGGCATTCGGCGCAGGTATCTTCGGCGTCAGCCAGGTACTGCCGTCAGGCTTCATCCCCAGCGAAGACCAGGGCATGATCTACGCCATCATCCAGACGCCGCCCGGCTCCACACTGGAACGTACCAACGATCTGGCCAAAAAAGTACAGGAGATCGCCGAACACGTGGAAGGCATACAGTCCGTTTCCGCACTGGCTGGTTATGAAGTGCTCACAGAAGGCCGCGGCTCCAACGCCGGCACCTGCCTGATCAACCTCAAAGGCTGGTCTGAAAGGAAACATTCGGTCAACCAGATCATCGCTGAACTGGAAGAAAAATGTAAAAAGATACCCGGCGCCACCATCGAATTTTTCGGTCCCCCCGCCGTACCGGGCTATGGCGCCGCCGGCGGTTTCTCCCTCCGCCTGCTGGATAAAACCAACAGCGATGATTACAAGGAGATGGAGAAAGTGAACGATGAATTTATGGCCGCGCTGAAACAACGCAAAGAACTGACGGGCCTGTTCACCTTCTACAGCGCCAACTACCCGCAATACGAACTGCAGATAGACAACCAGGCAGCTATGCAGAAAGGCGTTTCCATCGGCAAAGCCATGGACAACCTCTCCATCCTCATCGGCAGTACCTACGAACTGGGCTTCATCCGCTTCGGCAACTTCCTGAAAGTATATGTGCAGGCCGCCCCTGAATACCGCAGGCTGCCGGACGATCTGATGAACCTCTACGTAAAAAACAACCGGGATGAAATGGTGCCCTACTCCGCTTTCATGAGCATCAAAAAAACACACGGCCTCAATGAGATCACCCGGTACAATATGTACAACTCTTCCGCTATCCGCGGAGAGCCAGCAGCAGGCTACAGCAGCGGCGAAGCCATCAAAATCATCCAGGAGGTGGCCGCCAAAACGCTACCACATGGTTATGGCATAGACTGGGAAGGCCTCTCCAAAGATGAAGCAGGCCGCGGCAACGAAGCGCTGTACATCTTCCTGATCGTACTGTTCTTCGTATACCTCATCCTCGCTGCACAGTATGAGAGCTTCGTACTGCCGCTGGCGGTAGTACTCTCCCTGCCCGCCGGTGTGTTCGGCTCCTTTATGCTGATCAAACTGATGGGGCTGTCCAACGATATCTACGCGCAGGTAGGCCTGATCATGCTGGTAGGCCTTCTCGGCAAAAACGCCGTGCTGATCGTGGAATTCGCCGCGCAGAAACACCGTTCAGGCGTATCCGTATTTGACGCCGCCATCGAAGGCGCCAAAACCCGGTTCCGTCCCATCCTGATGACCTCCCTCGCGTTTATCGCCGGGCTGATACCGCTGATCTTCGCTACCGGTCCGGGCGCCATCGGCAACCGCACCATCGGCGCCTCCTCGCTCGGCGGTATGCTGATAGGCACCATCTTCGGCGTTATCCTCATCCCGGGACTGTATTACATATTCGGCACCATCGCCGCCAAACGCAAGCTGATCAAAGATGAAGATGAGAAACCACTGACCGAACGCAAGATCATCATCATGGAAGAAGACAGCTTAAACTCAAGAAACTGATCATCATGCCAGGAAAAAAATCATATATAGGAATCATCTGTCTTTCCCTCACCTACGCGGCCTGTAAAGTGCCGGAGCTGACGGGAAAGACAGCCAGCAAAGAAACACCTGCCAGTTACAACAACTCGCAGGACAGCGTCAACACAGCACAGATAAAGTGGAAAGATTATTTTACCGACCCGCATCTGGCGGCGCTGATAGACACCGCGCTGAAGAACAACCAGGAACTGAACATCACCTTACAGGAAATAGCGATCGCCCGCAACGAAGTAAGGGCTAAAAAAGGGGAATACCTGCCTTCTGTAGGACTGAGGGCCGGCGCCGGGCTGGACAAGGTAGGCCGTTATACCAACATCGGCGCACTGGAAGAAAATACAGAAATCAAACCGGGGAAAGAAATGCCCGATCCCCTGCCCGACTACCTGTTAGGGGTATACGCCAACTGGGAAGTAGATATCTGGCATAAACTGCACAACGCCAAAAAAGCAGCCGTTGCCCGTTATCTCTCCACCGTGGAAGGACGGAACTTCGTCATCACCAACCTGGTGGCCGAAGTAGCCAACTCCTACTACGAATTGCTGGCGCTGGACAACCAGCTGGAGATCGTGAAAAAGAATATGGAGATTCAGCAAAACGCCCTCGATATCGTAAAGCTGGAGAAAGAAGCCACCCGGGTAACGGAACTGGCTGTACGTAAATTTGAAGCGGAAGTGTTGAAAACACAAAGCCTGCAATACGATATCCAGCAGAAAATCACCGAAACGGAAAACAGGATCAATTTCCTGCTGGCAAGGTATCCGCAGCCCATTCCAAGAGATGGCCAACATTTCGATGAACTGGTGCCCGCGGCTATCCATGCCGGGCTTCCCTCTCAGCTGCTGGCCAACCGCCCGGACATCAAACAGGCGGAACTGGCGCTGGCAGCAGCACAGCTGGATATCAAAGTGGCCAAAGCGCAATTCTATCCGTCACTGGGCATCACCGCCGCTTTCGGATACAACGCCTTTAACCCGGGGTACCTGCTGAGAACACCAGAATCCATGCTGTACTCCGTGGCCGGGGAACTGGTAGCGCCGCTGGTCAACAGGAACGCGATAAAAGCCACTTACTACAGTGCTAACGCCAAACAGTTACAGGCGGTCTACAACTACGAACGCACTATCTTAAACGCGTATGTGGAAGTAGCCAATCAGCTGGCTAAAATCAATAACCTGGAGAAAAGCTACGACCTGAAATCCAGGCAGGTAGCCGCACTCACGCAGTCTATCACCATTTCCAACGACCTGTTCAAATCTGCACGGGCAGACTATATGGAGGTGCTGATGACACAACGCGATGCACTCGAGTCAAAATTTGAACTCATAGAAACCAAAAAACAGCAGCTGAATGCGATGGTAAATATTTATCAGGCGCTCGGCGGCGGCTGGAACTAGCGATTGATCTGTATACCCATGGCGCCCCGGAGAGCAAACTGCTTTCCGGGGCTTTTTATTGTTCAGCAACGTGCCAGCACGGCTTCCGCCGCCCTGTTGCCATGATAAAAAGCTTCTTCAAAAATAGAAATCCCGCTGAGGTCAGCATGTGCAGCAAATACATTCGGGCAAAGGCTTTGATGCGCCTCTTTCAGCGCCTGGCCACTGATAAATCCCGGGTATGGCCTTATCATGCCATGTCCCCACACCTGTATGTCTATCTGGCGGATCAACCGGTGGATACCTCTATGCGCGACCTCCAGTTCATCCGTGATCAGTTTCACCCAATGAGCGTGATCCAGCCCAAGCGCGTATTGCCGGGAGGCAACCGGCTCCAGGTGGTCGAGCGGCAGGTACCAGGTGATGACCTGCTTTTGGGGAGCCGCTGTGGACAACGTCTGTTGCTGCGCATTGACGTACCCCAGCGATCGTCCTTTATACACTACGTTGTCCCAGCTCAACGGATAGCCACTGGACGAAGGCACTTCATCCAGCGTAACGTTGGCCACTAACCAGGGAGAATATACGAAACCGGTGGCAGGCGCCATGCCGGGCAACAAACGGTGCGCAACGAACCGGGGAACAGCCAGGATACAATGGTCTGCGATGATACGTTTGGTCCGGTGCTCTTTTACATCATAATAATCTACATGCACCTTGTCACCGGCAGGTGTTACCCGGTACACCAGGCTGCCGGACAACAGCGCGTCCTCACTGAACTGCAGCAGATGCTGGACCAGCCGCCCGTTGCCTTGCGGCCATGTCAGTACCTGCGACGACTCCGCATTCGCCGCCCTGCCTTTACGGCCGGCAAAATAATGAATGCCGGCCCAGGCGCTGACAACATCTGCAGCAGCACCGTAATCATCCCGGCAGCAATAGTCAATATACCAGTTCAGCGCTTCGGAAACATATCCCTGCTGCTGCATCCAGGCCTTCATCGTGAGCTGATCGAGCGCAGTGAATTGCGGGTCCGTGGAACTGGCGGCGACAGGGATGTCAAAGGCAAAACGTTGATCAGTGCCTTTGACCCCGCGCAAATGCTCCATCTCCGCAAGAAAACGCCGGATCTCCGCGGCCGTGTCGTTGGAAATACCCAGCTGCGGTATCAATCCTTCCTGCCACCGGTTGTGAATAAACAACCGCTCTTCCGGATCGAAACAGAGGTCCGTTTCATTATACACCGGCACCCCGGCAGGATCGTAGCCGGTAAGAATGCCGGCTTCCTCCAGGAATTCCAGCAGTGGCTTGTTATCCAGGTTGGGCAGCGGAAGATAATGCGCACCGAGCGGATAAGCGGAATAACTATTCTCTCCCCAGCCGGCGTTACCACCGGCACGGGGCTCCAGTTCCAATACTTTAAAAGGGATATTATGCTGCCGCAACTTGCGCGCAGCCGTTAGTCCCGCCACACCGCTGCCGGCAATCACCGTGTTCGTATGGGCCACAACGGTAGGTTCCGGAAAACCACCCTCGCGCAAACGATGGCCCACGGCGGCGGATGCGCCGTTTATTTTACCCGTGATATGGCCGTATCGGTCTGTTTTACCGGCACATGCCAGGTACTGGCCAAGGGTCACCGTTCCCCCGGCCACCAGCGCCATATAGCGCAGGAAGTCTTTCCTGCTCAGTGGTTTACTCCTGGTATCTCCCCCATTCATCTTCAAAATATTGCACCAATACCTGGTTATTCAGTTGATTGGGACGTACATCCCTTTTATCCATGTCTGCTGTAAACAGCCGCATCTGCGGGAATACGCCCGCCGCGAAATAACGTAAGCCATCCGGTACACGGTCCTGCTGCTGATGCAATGCGCCGGGAGAAGCCATTACATATCCCCACTCTCCGAAAGACGGCACATACGTGTGATAAGGGATCGTCTGATAGCCACAGGCCCGCAGGGTAGTGTCCACGCACCAGAAAGCACGGGGAGCCACATAAGGGGAGGTAGACTGTACCACCACCACGCTGCTGTCGTTCAGGGAACGTCGCAGATGGCGGTAAAAAGCAGTGGTATATAATTTCCCTACGGCATAGTTACCCGGATCGGGGAAATCGATGATCACCACGTCGTAAGGGTCTTTGTTTTCTTTGATCCACTGGAAAGCGTCAGCATTGACGACCGACAGTTTGGGCGATTGCAGAGAATGCGCATTGAGCTTCGTCAGCAGTGTATTGCCTTTGAAAAGCCGCGTCATGGCCGGGTCCAGGTCTACCAGCGTAATATGCTCCACATCGGGGTATTTCAACAGCTCCCTGGCCGCCATACCATCACCGCCGCCGAGGATAAGCACCCGCTGACGGCGGCCGCTGTACATCATCACCGGATGCACCAACGCCTCGTGGTAACGGTACTCGTCGGATGAACTGAACTGCAGGTTACCGTTCAGGTATAACCGCAGGTCCGATTTCCCACTGGTCAATACTATCCGCTGATAGGGGGAAGTATGCGCAAAGATAACCGGGTCGCGGAAAGCCATGCCCTCGGCAAAACTCATGATAGCATCTGCCTGGAAGAAGATACCGGCCAGGCAAACGATCACTGCTACCGCCTTTATCTTTAAGTAAGCTGCCCATTTGATTTCCTGCCGGAACTTTACCAGCACGATCAGCGCCACCAGCACGTTGAGGATGCCGAAGAAGCAGGACGTGCGGATCAGGCCCAGGTGAGGCACCAGGAGCAAGGGGAATACAATCGACGCCAGCAATGCCCCGATATAGTCGAAGGTAAACACCTTCGACACCAGGTCGCGGAACTCGTACCGGTTCTTCAGGATATTCATCAGCAGCGGCAGCTCCAGCCCCACCAGCGCACCGGTAAGTCCTACCAGCAGGTACAGCACCAGCCGGAAAGACAACGCATGTTCGAACAACAGGAACAGCGCAGCAGAACTGATACCGCCCACAAACCCTACCATTATCTCCAGCTGGATAAACCAGCTTAACAATTCCTTCTTAAAAAAACGCGATAACCACGCACCTATCCCCATCGCAAACAGGTATGCACCGATAATGGTGGAAAACTGCGTCACGGAATCACCCAGCAGGTAACTCGCCAGCGTACCGGCTACCAGCTCGTAGATCAACCCGCAGGTAGCAATGACAAATACTGAAAAAAGTAATAATACCTCCACTCGCTCCCGATGATTTAACCGTGAATCGCTGAACTGATAATAAGCCCCATCGCAATGATAAAGGCCCCTACCACGATCGCCAGCGCAACATTTTTGTTTTGCACAATTTCTTTCCAGGCATTCTCCGGCGTGATCCGGTCTACCAGCCAGAAGGCCACGACCAGGATAATGACGCCCAGCAAAGAATACACAATAGAGGCGAGGATGTACTTAAACTGCAATACTTCCATAAAAAGGATGTTATTTATGATGAAAACGATTAATACCGCCATGTGACCGGCTGTTGCGGTTTCCGCCGGGTTCCCATTTGTCGGTGCTGGTACAGTTACAGATCCGGTAACCGTAGTGGTTACTCAGCAGCAGGGCTGCCAGGCACAAGGTAAACAGGCATATCAGCAGCTTGTCTGTCTGCCACAGCCCTTTCATAGTGTGAATGATAGTGTTCATTAGCAGCGGTTTTAAAGATTACTTCCGGCCCATCGGCGGGCTTCAAATGACCGGTGGATGGCCCATACAATAATAGCGGCAAACGTCATCACCAGGGATAGTAACACGGCATTCCACCAGGAAGGCACGTCCCACCAGGCGGTCAGCCCGATATTCACCGGCCGGCGGTCGTCGGCCTTGCTGAAGGTGGTCACAAAGTGATAGTTTCCTTCAGGAACGCTGCACACAAACTCTTTCTGCATACGCGACCCCTCACTCCAGGACTCGCCTTCGGAAACGCCACTGTAAAATTCAGCGCCTACCACGAAGGCGGTTTCTTTTCCGGTTTGTTCGTTGACCAGGTTCACTTCCACCTCGCACCAGCTGTTATCCACATCCGTTTCCAGCTGCACTTCCAGGTTGGAAGTCTTTCCTTCCAGTTTAAAGGACGGAGAAATAACCGGTTTACTGACGTTGGCGGTATCCATATAGATCCGGTCATTGAACACCGGTAGCTTTTTGCTGTTGAAAGAATAGACCGTTTGTATGATCAGCGCGAGGATACAGAATACCAGCGTACCTTTCAGGAAACGCCGTGGATGAAGGTTAAAACGCGGGGGCTGTGCGGGCGCCACGCCTACCGGCGCAGGCAGAAACCCTCCTTTCAGGAATGATTGGCTGATTACGTCTGGCTGTATATAGGTGCCCAGAAAATAATTCTTTTCCTGCTGATAGTCCGGCTCTTTCTCTACCGCCAGCAATTGCGGCGGGTGGATAAAATCCTCGCAGTGCTTTGACTTGCTCAGATCGTCGAGCCAGTGAAACTCTCCTTCGGCATAGCGGTAGTTGGCCTTATAAGCGCTGAAACGCTCAAAGAAAACGCCGTTCACCGTAAGACCGGTGGCACCGCCATCGCTGGCAGGTTGCGGCAGCTGGTTGCCGGGTAGAGGCTCCAGGAAAGTCCAGTGACCGTCGTAACTGGACAGGAAAGCAGGTTGATGGTCCGCGTCCCGCAGCAGGGTATATTCAAACCAGCTATAGGGTGTATTCACCTCATACCGCTCCGCTACGGCGATCACCGTATAGGCATGTCCGTTCAGCGTGCCGCGTTGCCAGGTCTGCAACATCTGCTTCCCTTTGGGCCGGTGCAGCTTATAAGCTGTAAAAAGGCCCCGTGGACCGGCTTCAATCACTGCATGGCATTTACCGCACACGTACATCTCTGTCTTTTCCGCGTCAACCAGCTGATGGTGTCGCTGGCAGGTAGGACAATTAAAGGAAGAAGGAAAGTGGTCGCTCATGAATGTATAAGGATTCTATCTTCTGATACAATGGGATTCGTGACGCGTGGCCTCGAAAAAAAGCTGCAAAGCCTCCATGATAGCCGTGGTGATAGCATCGTTGTTTCTTCTGAAATTGGACAGGAACACGTCACAGGTACACAAACCATACTCCGGCCACGTATGTACGGAGATATGCGATTCTGTCAGGCAGTGCACCGCCGTATAGCCCCCGGTGGGGAAGTCATGTACCGTATGACCCACTTCCGTGAGTTCATGGCGTTTGATCTGGGCATCGATAAACACACGCCAGCTGCTGCTCTCCAATAATAAATCGGTTCTTTGGGTATACAATGTCGCTAACAGGTGTAATCCTGGTTGGTATTCCATATAGGTCTGTAAAAAATTCCGGCCGGCAAAGTAATACTATAAATTGGAATATCCTTGAACGGGGAAACGTTCCGCGACGCCCACAAGATAAAAAAAGGGAACCTGTTACGGTTCCCTGCAACCGGTAAACCCGGCCGTGGTTATGGATGTTACGCTTACTGAACCATCATGTTACATACTCGAAACTGGGGCCTGCATATAAACCGTTGCCCATGGGCACGTTCATCAGTCCCTGTGCGAGATATTTAAGCTCATACATCATCAGCACCGCTTCTTCCAGCTTTTCCCGCTCGCCGTTGGCGGTACGGTGCAGCATCTTCAGCATGTCACAATAGCGCTTGTTGAATTGGTACATCATGTCCCATTCCTCGGTGCCTTTTTTGAAATCTTTCATTTTAATGTTCTCTTTGACATTTTGCACCATTGTCCAATCCACCGGAAATTTTTCCCCGGTAGGGCCACCTTTGGGCGTGTCAGTAGGTTTATAATACTGCTCTTTATAGATCTCATTGAAACGGAAGTAGTGGGCATATTCTACCTCTTCCCCGAAAAGCTGATGATTGCTGTCTTCAATGGTATCGTCTATCCCTTCTCCCTGTCCTACGATTTCGGAGATGGCTTCTTCCGCGGTAGCGAGGTCGTACACCTCTATCAGTCCGCCGCCGCCGCCGTAAAACTGCTCGGGCCTGATCTGCCGGGAACGTTTTCCCGTAAAGATGTTCCCTTCGGCGCTCAGTCTTTTTAAGCCGTCCACGATAGCTTCATAAAACTGCCCGATGGAAGCGTAGTGGTCTGGCTGCGGTGGCGCATCCTTACCACCGGGCTTTTCTATTTTCAGGAATGTATCAATGGCCTGCCTGGAAAACTTTTCCAGGTTCACCTCAAACGCCTTGTTGCTATGCGGCAGGTAGGTGGGATACTCCGGGATGAAGCTGGGAGACGATATATCCGGTTTCCCGCCCACGGCATTCAGGATGTTGCAGGCCAGTATCATGTGCAGCATCTCTTCCATGACTACGCCTTTGATGACCCGGGAGGAGGCGTCGTTGGTGCGGTTGCGTATAGAGTACAAAGCATACAGGTAAGGTGGTATGGTGGAGTGTTCCAGTTCGATCGCCACCTGGAGATGCTTACGCAGTCCTTCTATCGTATTGATACTGTTAAATTCTGTAAGGGTAGGTGCCCCGCTTCGCGTCAACCGGTGACGTACACCGGAAATGAGTGGATTGGCTTCCATATGGATGGTGGATTAAGATGAATGATTATTTGAGTGCCTTTAAAATATTTTCCGCTGCCGCAAAAGACAGCGCCGCCAGCGTGAGCGTAGGGTTGGAAGTGCCCAGCGTGGCCATATTACCGGCGCCGACCAGGTACAGGTTCTTGTGGTCCCAGGCCTGCTGCTGGCTGTTGACCACCGAATTCTTCTTTGTGGTGCCCATGCAATGCGTGCCTACTACGTGGCCGGCGCCGCGGAACACATACCCCTTAACATAGTCAGGCTCGGTAGACGGATAGTTGGTAAAATCCTGTACGCCCATGCCGGCAAATATCTGGTCAGACACGCTTTTGGCGGCTTTAAAGGATTTTAGTGTGTATTCGTCCACGTTATAGCTGATGACGGGTCGGTAGTTGCCGATATTGTCCCGGTAATTGTTATCGATAGTGACGCAGTTCGTCTTCATGGGGAGCTGCTCACATTCGAAATGCAGCAACAGCTGCCTGGCGAGCGTATCCCCGATGTAAGTACGTAGTTCTTTGCCGAACAGGTTAAGCGTAGACACGGCGTGGTCCAGGTCCGTATCCGGTGAACCGGTGGGCCAGCCCCAGCCCCAGTTGTCGATCGGCGATATCCAGGCAGCATGGTCTTTTCTGAAATCGCCATCGCGGAAAGTGGGGATATTGGTCGTGGAGCCCGGTCCTCTGAAGGGGAAGACCTTGTCCCTCATAAGCCCCCAGGTGAGCAGCACCGTATGGTCCATGAGGTTGCATCCCACTTGTTGGCTGGTCTTACAAGCGCCTGATGCCAGCAGTATCTTGGCATTTTCAATAGCGTTGGCGGCCAGCACATATATTTTCCCTTTAGCCGTGCCGGGCGTATACTCCTTGCTGTTGGCATGTGGATATTTTTTGTAGGATACACCGGTGATATTACCGTTGCTCGTGTCGATGTGGATCTCGGTGGCTACCGCCTGGCTGATCAGCGTCAGGTGTTCTTTTTTGGCGCTTTTCAACGTTTTCAGCGCATTGTATTTCGCCTGCACGGGGCAGATAGGTACGCAGCTGGCGTTGCCTTCACAGCGTTGCCCGGAGTAAGGGTCCCAGATGGCGCCTACCGGTACGTACACATCGCTTTCTTTGGCGAAAGGCTGCAGTTCCAGCTTTTGTTTGGCGGCATTCCATGCGGTATTCGCATAACGGTATTTTTCGTTGGGCGTGGAGTTTCTGCCTTGTGGCGTGCTGGTACACCAGGGAGTATATACGTGACCGTTGAGCGATACTTTGAGGCCTTCCATGCCTTCGATAAAGGATTTGTCGATGTAGCTCTGGGGAATTTTGTACATGGGAAACACGTAGTCTTTACCAAAGAAGTTATTCCCCATATTCGGATACCGTTGTTCGCTCACATCGCAGGATACGCCTATCTCCCGTTCGGCCATTTCGTAATACGGTTTCAGGTATTCGTAGTCGATGGGCCAGTCCACTGCCTGTCCATATATGCTGCGCATCTTAAAATCATTGGGCAGCATACGCAGGCAGGTGCCCAGCCAGTGCAGGGTAGTGCCGCCGGCGGCGCGGGCATAGTCGCTGGCGAAAGGCAAAGGGCCGTTCTGCACAAAATATCCGTTGGTGTCGGGCTTGCCGTTAATTTGCGTCATGTCCAGCACGTTGGGCGATTCCGCATCTTTCACGTCCGGGTAGGGCGCGTTGGGCACTTTGGCCTGCGCCATAAAATAGGACTGCAGATAATCCTGGTAATTTTTATAGGCGCCTTCTTCGTCGAAGGCCATGCCCGCTTCCAGTCCGGCTTCCAGCAACAGTACCTGTTTACCGGCCTGTGTCAGCATTTTGGCCACAATAGAGCCCGCGATGCCGGAGCCTACAATGACTACATCATATTCTTTGTTTTCCATTGTTGTGGTGGGTGTTTAATGAGATGTATCCGTTTATACCTGGTCGTTATGATACCGTGGACGCGGTGCTCCAGGAGCCGAAGCCCGGCTGCGCGGAGCCTTGCGGATGGCTGCCCATGGCTTTCCATATCAGTCCCTGCTGATAAGCTTCCGACGTCACGAAATGGGTTTCATTTCCTTTGATGCCTTTGCCGTATTCTGCCATCCATGCAGGCGGCAGCTGCAGCCAGGATCCCCAGTACCACAACTGGATGATGTTACGGGTAACAGGCCCGTATTTCAGGCTGGCCAGCAGCTGTTGCCGTATGGCACGGTCCAGCTCCGGTTCTTTGCTCCCGTGCTCCTGTAATATGTTGGCCGTCAGGGTCAGGTATTCTTCTGTCATCGCAGCGCCAATGACACGTTGAACGGCGTCCAGGTATAGCTGCGCCATCCCGGTGGCCAACAGGGCTACCCTTGCGTAGCCGGTAAGCGGTACTGAGATGGCAAGAAATGCATCCAGCCCGGCAGTTGTTTTCTCCATAGAGTGCTATTTAGAGGGTTGAAAAGATTCAGGCAGGCACGTAGTGTCGCAAGCTACCGGGCATGACTATCCCGATGGCTGCATAACATCAGCACATAACGTTACTACAGGCGTAATGCATGATTATGCATCCGTCCATTCATATGGGACAATCCTATAAAAACAGAAATGGTGCATGTGTTGACCATGACAACAGAAAAAAGGGCTTCCTTCCTTACAGATCTTTGTAGACATTTGATAGTCGTGTATTTGAGGGATTCACCGGGAAATACCGGAGGGCTTCATCTGATAACTGTTACGGCTATACTTCTGGCTATTGAGTCCTGGTTAATGGTGATGTATCCGGAATAGTAGTTGGTTCTAAATATAGAATAATTTTTCAAAACAAAGAAATTGATACAGCATAAATTGTCAGGATACAAAACAATGTAAAAAAACACAAAGCCTGTGGCATTGCACAGGCTTTTGGGATGTGTTGTTTACTGAAAACCGGTTTTATCGTTTCTCCAAAGGCAAGCCAGGCGATGGCTCCGCGCTACGCTGGTCAAGCCTCATTTGACTAATGTACAATCTCCACTTTAGCGGTCACCACTTCACGGTTATCATCTTCCATGTCATAAAACGTCAGGATATATAATCCCGCAGGCAGATCTGCTCTTGATATTAAAGTACTGTTGCTGCTGATGATGCGGCTGTCCCGTTCCCGGCCGGCCGCATCGTGCATCACCATGCGCAGCTGATGATGAATGCCCACCAGGTCAATCCGGAAATTGCCACCATTGGGGTTGGGAGATATATTGACCTGGATAAGCCACGGCACTGGTTTAACAGCGCTGTAAGATATTTTTCCGTCGCGGCCGTATATTTTAACCCGGTAATATGTCCAGTTGTCATACGGATTGTCATCCCGGTAATGGTAATCCAGCGGCCCTGTACTGTTGCCATTCAGGCTGTGTGGCGCCATTCGCGCCACGGTATAAAAACTGTCCTCATTTTCCCTCCGCCGCTGCAATTCGTAATGGTCAAGGTTGCGTTCTTTCGTGGAACGCCAATGTGTACCCACCCATTGGACCGTTTCGCGGTAGGCCTCAAAAAACAACGACACGTCGGATGTTACATTTTTGAATGTTGCTACTGACAGATAGGTATTGATTTCTCCGTCACCATGGAAAACACGGCTGTTCATGTATGTATTGCGTCGTAAAGGCCCGCTGGTGATCCTTCCGGGAGCTTCTGTCCCTGAAGGTGGCACCGTGTCCCATCCGGCACCGCTGCTGTAGCGGGTGATATAACTGCTGTCGCGGTTAAAAGAGAAATCACGGCCTTCATCTGCCTCCTGGTGCTGGAGCACGACGGTAACATCTTTCAATGCCTCCTGGCCCTGTTTCAGGTGCCAGGTTTTCAACACAAAGCCCGAGGCATCCATATTGCCGGAAAGCGCATACCGGTATACGCTGTCAAATACCCTGGCCTGTATGGTCTTTGCGTTGCCGCCATCGTTTCTCAACGCCATGGGAGCGTAACTTCCGGCAGCGGTACCGATGGGAAACGCCACCATATCGTCGGCCGCGGTGATCATCTCCCGGAACAGGAAACCTCCGCCCGGCTGAACGCCCGTTACAATAAAAGACTTGTCTGAATAACCGGTGATATCGCCGGGATGACCATTCCCCACCACTACGTTCCAGCCATTCAGCTGCAGATGTCCTGTTTCGAAGTGCAGCCGGCTACGCACTTTCAGATCGCTGAAATCATCCAGGTACACATCATTCGCATTGCCGATACTAAGATTGGGAAAGCTGGCGCCGGTGCCGTCACCGGCGCTGTAGCCCCCATATATATGCTGTGCTCCGCTATTAATACCTTTTACCTGCAAAAAGCGGAAAACACCGCCCGCCTGTTGCCGGTGGATACTGTCATATTCATTTTCATCCGGCAGGGTGGCGCCGTTGGCGTTTTCCCACCTGTTGCCATAAAAATTCACCACGCTCCCCTTCAGAGATCCAAACCGGCCTTCATTCCGTACGTCGCTGAAGATAGCGACAGTATCCTTTCCATGCACGCTGACATCACCTCCCTGCGGCACGTAAACACCCGTCTGCGCCGCACACACGTTCGCCCCGATAACAAGCAAGGCCACCATATGGAATATTGCGTTACGCATCAGGGATTGATAATGGTTACATCAAAAGTTACATTGCCCAGTTTCTGCACCCCACCGGTGCCTGCGCCACTGTTGATAATATTGACAGTAATAGTGTTCACCGCACTCACAAAGGCGTACGCTATGGCCAGGCCCTGCGGCAACGCGCTCCTGGGGTTCAGGATCACGGAAGCATTGACATTGGCCCCGGTAACGCTGGCTGTTTTAGTCAGACTACTGGTGTTGGTAATACTGGCAGTGTTGTCCGACAGGGAAAAACTGGACTTGATCATACTGCTCATAACAGTACCGGCGGCGCCCAGCTTGAAGTTGCCTCCCACGTCCAGCTTTGCTGCCGGAGCGGAGTTGGCGATACCTACCTCTCCGCTGGCATCTATACGCATTACCTCATTGTTTGCGGCGATACCGCCGTTGATAAATATGAGGTTCTTGTTGGTGCTGGCATTACCGATCACAAAGTTGTTACCCGTGGAATACAGGTAGGCGGTATTAGTCGTACCAATGATCGTGGCGTTGCTGTATCCGCCGGAATTAATGCCCATATCTATGAAATTATTGGCGCTGTTGCCGTTGTTGGCATAGGCTACGATGTCTGTTCTGGCACTTTGTCCCCCGTGAAGATTGGCAATACTCAGCTGCAGGTTACTATTTACACTGCCCTGTCCGCGTATCAGGCTATTGGAAGCAGAGGCTCCCGCGTCCACCAGCAGGCGCTCCGGGTTGGTGGCGTTGAAGGCGGAAGAACCAATGCCTACGCTACCGGCGGTATTGATGCGCATTCTCTCGGTATTATTGGTAATAAACGGCAGGTCAAAAGCGGTGGTGGTGCCAAGGCTCTGTGAAGCCGTCACCCCGTTACCACCCAGCAACCAGGACCCTCCGGCTGCACCTGAGACCGAAATGGCGCCGGTGACATTGTCATAGACGATACCACTACCGGCGCTAAAGAGGGACCGGACCTTGAGAAAAAACGCTGTGATATCTGTGGTATCGACAGTAAAAAGTGCTTTTCTCCAGGCACCACTGCTGCGCACGCGGAGGCTTTTATCTCCCTGGTAAAAAAGGATAGCACCATCCGGCGCAGCGGTCAATGGAGCGATCGCCGTGTCAGGTATCCGGGTAAGCAACAACCCCTGTGACTGGCTTTCCAGTTCAAGTACGGATGATTTATTAATAACGGCCGGATTTTTACCCAGCTTCAGCTGTTGTGCAACGGAAAATATCGGCAGCAGCAACAGCACCATCATCAAACGGCACAAATGACTTGTCCTTCCCATAACAGCTAGTTGAATGATGAAAGCAGCGTAGAAAACCGCTACTTCTTGATCACATACCAGTCTGTGCCATCTGTTTGCAGGGTCACAAACGTCCAGTCGTTGTAGATAATATAGTTACCGGAACCATCAATCGTACCACCACTGGTGGAAATGGTAACTTCTTTATCAATTCCCCCGCTGCCGATTTTCTTGATCGTATACATACGGCCTGCGATCGCGCCCGGGCTGGGCAGCGTAATGGTAAGCGCTCCGCCGGTGGCATCAGCCAGTATCGTATTGTCGCTGGCTGTGACGGTATAGCTGCTGGTTACCTTTGTCAGATTGGTTGCCATAGAGCCGTTAACCTGGAAACTGGAATTAGCTTTTGTGCCTTCGGCCACTCCCACTGCCAGCGAATCCCTGAAGCTTTTGTAACCGGCGAAGGTCTGCCCGCTGAGTGTATTCACTACGCCTCTTACGGTGGTGGCGGCATCGGGAATGTTAATCACGATTTGCGTGGCCGAACTGCTGTCGATGTTGACATCATTGACTGTACCCGGACTTTTGCCTGTCACCAGCGCTTTGAAGGCATTACTGTTCAGCAGTTTTGTTACCACGGTGCCGTCTGCCCGCCGGATCAGCACATTGTTGCTGTCTGTTGGAGATGCATTGCCAATAGTGGTCAACAGCAAATTGCCGTCAATAGTGGCCTGCTGCGCCACACGTAAGTTGTTCTGGAAGGTCTTGTTGCCCCCGAACGTCTGATCTGCTGTGGAAACGCCGCCGGGGTTAGTGGCATCGGCAGCATGTAGTGTAAGCGTTCCGTTGCTGACACTGATACCGTTGGCATCCGGCGTAACCGCAAACAGCGTGTGTAATATCTGGAAGCGTGCGGAGGAATCAAACCGCAGCCAGTCAGCATAAGACAACAGCCCCCGTGAGGTAGCGCCATTGCCTGCTTGTGTGGGTAGGTTAAAAGTGTGTACCCCACCGGCCGAATTGATCGTAAAATCTTTGCCGGCAGCGCTGTCAACGGCAAACGTCTGTGCAGTGTCTCTTAATCCGTTCAGCGAGGCGATGGCGTTGTTGAAAGCGGCAGCTGCCATCGTGCGTTGTAATACCTGCCCGGTAGCAGGTTCTATGACCAGCACCTGCAGCTGATTGGTACCTGCCGGAACGGTCCCTGCTCCCATCGTGATACTACCTCCGGCTGTAAACCGCATCCGTTCTGTATTTCCGGTTTTGAAGATCAGCGGCTGCTGATCGGTGGTACCGATAAAATTCTTCGCAGAATCCAATCCCGCGTTGCCGGTGATGTTCCAGCTGTTGACACTGTCCGCCGACATCCGCTGCCACTGGCCGTACTTACGGATGAAGAGACTGGCTGAATCCGTCACGTAGATGATCATACCATCCGGAGCGGTATTAAGCGGTGCGACAGTAAGATTGGCACCGGGTATCCGCGGCAGCAAAAGACCCTGCCGGGTACTCTCCAGCTCAAGAATGGAGGACTTGTTGATCTGGCTGGGATTAGCACCAACTTTTAGCTGAGCGAACGAAGCCGACAAGCCAAGAAAGAACAACATCACTGTAAAAATCCAACACTTCATAACTCACGATTTAAAGATGAACCGTAAAAGGATAAAGAGAGACAGCCCAGGGAGCCGAGAAAGAATAAAGAGGAGAATGTTATGACGCAGGGAGGCAGTATACTACCGGTAGCAATACGTGCCCGTATGCCATCATAGCGAGAAGAAAAAACCTGAAACAGGCGGAGAAAATGATACGATGAATTGGCGCATTCCGTCCAACTATCGCGTTGTTTTCAAAGAGGTCTGAGTATCCGGTTGTTTTTAAATTTTAGCTTTTATATTTAATGCTGCCGGCATTTACTACATGGAGATGTTTGGATGTATGTGATACTGAGTTAAAGTTAAGACAGGTTTTCACTGCCTGCGAAAACTTTTTGCCAATAATAAAAAGTAAATAGGGAAAGTACCAATTTTCCGGTTTAACGTATAGTGATCTCCGGCAGAAACTGAAAAAGGTCCTTTTCACACCAGCCGACAACGCACGAAACAAGCCACTGCAGCAGCATTTTAACCAATACCTGCATTAACAACTTAATAACTAAACGAATTGTTAACAGCTATTTCCGGTCGCTCCAATCAACGCTATGAACGTACAACTGAAATAAAAAAGTGGTGAGTTGCAAATTTAATGCAGTGACACTTTTTAACTTCATTTTAACGAGAGCCCTTATACATATCTGTAGCGAGCAAAATCGATAGCCCAATTCAATGATAGCAACCAAAATCTGTCAACCTGCTTCAGACTTGATGTAAACCCAAACCCTCAAAACCTGACAAATGAAAATCACTATTAAACAGGCCGCCGGCCTTACTTTGATGGTTGCCATTCTCTCCGGGGTGGTATACTCCTGTAAAAGAGATAACAACCAGGATCTTGTTCAGCAGGAACAAAAAACAGTTTCTGACGAAGCAAAGAAACAGATTGCCAGTCTCGGTTACAACACCGATAATATTCGGAATGTGGAAGGTGGTTATGTAGTGGAAGGTGATATTTACCTGACACACGAATCACTGAATTACAAACCCAATTCTCCTGTATTACGCATTGCCAATGATGAGCAATATCGTACCAACTGTCTGATCACGCCGCTGCCGAAGACCATCACTGTTTCTATCAGTGGTCTGCCGGCTGGCTATACAACAGCGACTGATATTGCTATCGCCCGTTACAACGCGCTGGGCCTGCGGCTCAAATTTACCCGCGTAGCCAGTGGTGGCCAGATCAAAATCCAATATGCCAGCCTTGGCGCCGGCATCCTGGGTCAGTCAGCTGGTTTCCCTAACTGCTCTACCGGTAATCCTCCGAGCCCGATTAAACTGAATTCCGACGCAAACGCACTGGGTAGTAACCCTAACCAGAACTACCTGGCCACCGTTATTGCCCATGAAATCGGTCATACTATCGGTTTCAGACACACTGATTACTTCAACCGCGCTTACAGTTGCGGTTCCGGCGGTAACGAAGGTTCTGCCGGCGTAGGCGCAGTTCACATCCCGGGCACTCCCACCGGCGGAGATCCCAACAGCTGGATGCTGGCCTGTATCCCCAACGGTGTAAACCGTCCTTTCAATGCTAATGACATCATTGCATTGAGATACCTGTATCAATAACCACAACACCAGCAGGCATGATAGGGTAACTGTCATGTATACACGGCATTTTCATCAGTTACAATATATATGAAGGTTTCTCCGCGAAATCTAAGGGCCGGCGTATTGCCGGCCCTTAGCATTAATGATGTCTATGGTTTGGCCAGTTTATACACTGTCGGTGGTATATAATACCGGCGGAGTATATCGGTGTAGATAGCCATATACTCGCCGCCGCGCAGGAAGTAAACAGCGCCCGAAGCATCTTTACCCAGGAAACGCACCCTGCCCCCTGCGTCCGGACCATTGTAGTAATTGACATACTTTGCAGGACCAGTCATCTTGTGCTGCTCCGGCAGCAACACGGCGCTGGAAGAGCCAGCTGGCGCACAACCTGGCTCCATACCGGCATAGGCATATAAGTAAGCCGTTTCAGGATTCAGCGATGCTATACTGTAGCTGTTGACAAACAACAGCTCCTTTTTGGAAAGGGGCAACAGGTCTCCCGCCGTAATACCATTTACATCGAAGTACACATAAGCGGAGTTCACTTTCATCCTCCTTTGCGGATTGGGATCAAAAGAGGCGTACGTAATGTTCACCCTGGCGTCGACAGACTCCCCCGGCTCCAGCGTCTCCAGGTCCATCACGGTGATACCGGTGGAAAAAGGCCAGTTGCCGTTCTGCTCATGGGCTACATAAGCAGCAAGACCGTCATTCGTATAAGCCATATGGTTAGCACACTTAAACACGCCAGCCAGGCTTTGTCTCGTTTCATACAGCGGCGTTACCAGGTTGCCGGCCGCAGGATCTACCCTGCAGTAAAAGTCAATCTCCTGCATATAGTTAAACGGATTATAATTATGCAGCAGCAGCCGGCCTTTAATATCCACTTTCAGCTGAGAGGCAAAAACAGGCATCTGGTCCACCGGTACACGGCCATAGGTATTGCCGGAAGGCTGTATGCTGATGGGTAGCCCCCATTCGTCCAGCTCCAGCACGGTTTTATTCACAATACTGACAACCTGTGTGGATAAGTCCTTTTTTATCAGCCAATAGATCCGCCTGAAACCAGGTTCAAACATCTCGGAATAACCGGAGTAATAAAGCACCTGGTTGTTCGGATCAGGCGCCATACCAGTTATTTCCGCGATAGGATAGTTTGTTCCGTCCAGCGTGATACCATCTTCCTTCTTCAGCACCCACTCGAAAGAATTATTACGGATGCGGTAAATATCCTGCTTGCTGGCAAAATACACCGTTCCGTCGTTAGACATGCCCACCGCCACGTCAATATAAATTGATCCGTACTCCTTGTACCGGGCCATAAAAGCCTCCGTACCATGACCATCGAACAACTGCGTTACCACCAGTGTGGTATCCGGCTGACTACCACCTGTTCCCTGCGTAATAATGTTGATGTCCGGCGCCTGTACGTGATAGGCACCGCAGGTTACTATCAGCGGCTGAGGACCGCTGCCCATTCCCGGCGTCACCACAAAACGCGCTTTCTCCATCAGGTAGCTGCCACCGGTGGCGGGATAGTTCAGCTGGAAGCTGCCCTGCTCTACGATCACTGCATCCTGTTTGCCCAGGCGGACAGTAGCGCCCTTTGAAAGGTTCAGCCTTCCTGTGATCGTCAGCGTATCCCCCGCCCGCGCATCTTTGGGATAACTTAAATAAGTGCCGTCCGGCAGTGTTATCCCGGTGAGCGTCACGCTGGGCTGGTCGTATTGTGCGCTCAGATCGTCCTCCACCTTGTGACAGGCGCTGAAAACTATGATGAGCAAAAAAAGTATATAGTTAATGACAGACAATTTCATAGCTGGTGTTTTATTTAAAATCATTTATTCCTGATAATAGCGCATCTGAAATCGGCGATCCATTCACTGGCAGGAGCACCGCTGATATAACCGTTCGGAATGATGGTGTACATTTCACGGCGGCCGCATTTTACGATCATGCGATAAATAACCTGCGCGGTATCTGAAGCCGGGCTCAGGTTTACTCGGACCACCTGATTTTGCAGGCTATCCGGTATGGCAATGTCCATAAACGAAGATGCCTCCCCGAATTTCCAGTCGCCTTCCATCCATTGACCGTTCACCCGCAGCCGCAGCCTGCCCGTATCTGGCGCCGCATGCACCAGCCGCAGGCTGAAACCCTTGTCGAAAGGCGTATGCGCGTCGTCGGTAGTAATGGCGGTATAGCGCCCCATGCTGTCCGCAAGAAATATCGTATGCTCCTTTCCCCTTGCCAGGTTAATCGATGAAGTAACTGCCAGCGTAGTGTCGGTATGCAGGAAATTAATCGTTTTACTGCCGGGCGCTACACGCATGTAACTCATCCAGGGTACGCTGGTGGTGCTCGTATTGAGCATCGGGTAAAACTGCTGCCCACCTGTACTCAACGCAAAGAAAGGATGGTCTTTCATAGACATATGCACCAGTGTGTCCGGCGTATGCGGCACCGCCGTATTCAGCAGGATAAATGCCGGTTTAGAAGGAACGTATTGATTTTTGGCCTCCACCTCCTTACGCATCAGCTGCGAAGCATTGTAGAAAGCGACCTTCGCGTCTTCCGGAGCGATGGCATCAGGCTGGCGCGAACAGGCAGAAAGGAATAACGCCAACGTGTATACGGATATTAAAAGCTGAATCTTGTTGCTCATGTTGTAAAAGTTAGAAGGAATAAGTGAAGGTCAGGGTATAGTACCTCCCTGTTTTATATTTCAGGAAGATGTTATCGCCCCCGAAGTGATACTGGCCTGCGGCCGCCGGTTCGTCTTTTGCCGGCGCAAGCTGCACCTCCTTATCATACCGGTGATTGTAGTTCTGGTCTTCCACGATGCGCACCGGCTGGTCCAGCAGGTTCTGGATATTCACACGCAACTGCAGCGATTTGTACAGGCGCTGTGTAAGAGAGAAATCCAGCAGGTGTCGCGGTAGCTCCAGCAGGTCTGGTCTCGTTGCCAGGGTGATATAATCGTCATTTCTATAACCATCGGTTTGTGCACGCAGCTTGTTGATTTCCTCCGCATTGCCGTCTGCGATAGCGTAGATGCTCGGTCCATTCACGTTATAAAGCACGCCCATTTTGGTTCCCCAGGCTGCATTTTCATAGAACAGACCAGTGTTCAGCACATACGAAGCCTGTCCCTGCAATGGCCGTCCGGAGAAGGAACCCAGCCGGTGTCCCGGAGCACTGGGCTTATTAACATCAGGTACATAGGTGCGGGATACCTTGCTCTCTATCAATGCGCCATTGACAACCAGCGAGAAGTGACGCAGCAACCGTTCGGAGAGGAAACCCAGGTTCTTCCTGACTTCCAGCTCTGCGCCATATACCGTGGCTTTATCAGCATTCACAAAAGAGATACCTGTCAGACCTCCGTAAATCTCGCTGCCGTTGGCAAACCGCAGGCGTTCTATAGGCTTGTCCAGCGACTTCAGAAATACGCCGGCGCTAATTGTTTCATTGCCCGAGGTACCAGGATACAGTTCTGCACGGAAATCATAATTATCAATGGTAGTCCCCACCAACACTACGTTACCCGTGATCTGCTCCATATTCACGAAATCAAAATCGCTGAACGGGGAGATCTCCCGCAGCTCGGGCCTGTTCACTGTGCGGCCATAGCTGCTGCGCAGGGTCCAGTTGCCCGCAGGCCGGTAATTGACCTGCACACTGGGCAACAGCTTGTTCTGTTCCAGTTTAACATGCACGGGCACGTATACACTCTGCAGGTTCGCAGCGCCGGACACCTGCTGCATGTTGTGCTCGAAGCGGACACCCGCCTGCACGGAAAACCGGTTATCTTTACCGCTCCACTCCCCCTGTACATAACCGCTGTTATTCTGCTCGCTCGCTACATAATGGTCCAGCGGCGTGCTCACATCATACAACTGCAGGCCTGTGCCGTTGTCACGGAAATTATCGGTATGCCAGATAGCGCCCAGGTCCTGTTCGCGGAACGTCAGCAGCTTGGGATCAATAAGGCCGCTGTTGTCCCACCCGCCGGGCGTATATACCAGGTCCACTTCATTACCGGTGAGCCCTCCGCGGTTGACTTTAAAGAACCTCCGGTCCACCACCCGGTTGCGGAACAGGTGATAAGTACCTGCTTTCAGCTGCAAACGGGATGTTAGCTGCGCCGTGTAGTCCAGTGATCCGTTATAGGTGTTCTCCATATTCTTCACAAAAAACCGGTTCATCATCCCCATAAACAAATGGTTTTGATCTACACCATAGTCCACTACCCATCGCAGGTCAGCATCTTCGCCACTGGTCCGGCCGAAAGGAGAATAGTTACGCATAAAGCGCGAAACCCGCTGGTCCGGCGTATGCTGCATACTGTAGGAATAACCCAGGTTCCAGTGCAGCTGTTGCTTCACAGCGGTATTCAGGGTATGATAACCACCGAGGTTACCGTTGTACAGAAATCGCTGCTGGAACTGCAACGTGTTCTGTTTGTTCTCCTGGTAGTTGGTAAAAGAAAGACGGGAGGGAAAAATATTGGCGTGGTTCACCTGCACCGCTACGGTGTTACGCCCTTCATTCAGCAGGAAGTTATTCCATTCTATACGGTTCAGCGAGTCTATCCGCAGGGTGAAATTCTGCAGCAGGTTCACTTTCGCAATTTCCGTACTGAGGTCGTTGCTGCCAATGGTATTGGAGCCGCCTACGTTCACGCCCCATTTGTCCAGCATATAGGCATAGGTATTGCCTGTTTGCCTTTCCTGCTGGTAGTGCCGGCTTTCGCCGGTATAAGTAAGCGCGGTGAGATTGTATAGCCTCCACTTGCCCAGCCGCAGGTTATCGAAATAATTCAGGAAGAACTGCATATCGGGCAGCGCTTTGCGACGCCCGTAGGTCCATTCGTTGGAGAACTTACTGATCATCGCTGCCTGGCTCATCTGGTAGTTTCCCCCGGATTCGCGATAACCCGGGATGCCTGCGTTGAGTTTTCTCGAACCGTCGTCGAAGCCCAGCCAGTCGGTACTGCTGTGTCGCGCGGCGTTCAGCGGCTGAAAACTGGTCCCTTCCCGGTAGCCCAGCTGCACGCCCAGGTCGAAGTGCCTGACAGGCCGCGTATTCTTGGTGACCACCTTCACCGCACCGCCGGCATAATCGCCCAGCAGCTCCGCGGCAGGTGACTTGAACACCAGTATCTTATCAATGATAGGGGCGGGCAACAGGTCATAGGCAAATGACCGGTTGTATACTTCTGTGGATGGCGCAATATTATCGTTCAGATAAGTGAGGTTGTAACGGGGATTCATCCCTCTTACCACGATGAATTTATCATCTACTACGGTAACACCCGAAATACGGCGGACGATTTCTGCTGCGTTCCTGTCGGCCGACTTAGCGATTTGTTCATTGGAGATACCAGACACCACCCCGCGGGCGCTTCTGATCTCTGTCAGTAACTCCTTATCGCTGGAATAAGAAACCGGCGAATGACTGAAACGCTGCCGGCTGGTCACCTCCACGGTATTGAGATTAGCGGCGGCACGCAGCTTGACATCTATCACCAGGTCTTTATCGCTTACCACAATGGTCTGCAACAGTTCCTGGTAACCAATAAAACGGACCTTCAACTGATACTTTCCCGGGGTGATGCCCGCCAGCTGGTAATACCCCCTGTCATCGGTAGCCATCCCCTTGTTTAAAGGCAGCAGCATTACGCTGGCGCCGGGAAGCGGCATAGACGTCTCAAAGTCCACCACCCTGCCGCGCAGGTTAACGGCAACGGGCTGCTGTGATGTGAGAACACGGCTCACGGCAATCTGGCTGTTGGTACGGGAAAAACGCAGTGCAAATTTTTCTGACAGCTGATACAAAACCTCCTGCATGTTGGATTTCACCAGGTGCATACTCACAGGTCCAAGGTCCTTCATATCTCCCGGATAGGAAAAAGTGAGGCCCGACTGATTTTCCAGCAATGTAAACACCTGCCCCAGCCGGATACGGTCAAACTGAGCGCTGACAGGCACTTTCGTAAGGTCCTGCGACCGGCTCCCGGTGGCGAACAACATACTGCCGGCAGATAAGACAACGACCAGGGAAATGAAACTGATCCTCCCCATAAACAAAAACAATTTTGTTTGACTTTTTTTTGTAAAATTGGACATAGTTTAGCATTGGTTGTTTAGGCACTATATGACCGTTAAACTATTACAGGCGGGCGTGTTGCAACCACTCCCGCTTTTTTTATTTACGGCTGACGAGGTAATTAATAGATGATGATATCCTGCTGGTTGATCTTATAGCGGAAACCTTTTCCGGTTTCACTCAGCACTTTAAATACTGCTGCCAGCGGGATCTGGCGGGACTTATAATGATAGCGCCGGGAGGCTGCCTGCCGGCTGTTGATCTGAATATTCACGTGATACCGGCGCTCCAGGTCTTTACAGATATCCGACAACGTTAGATTCCTGTACAACAGCAATCCCTGCTGCCATGCCAGCGCCGCTTCCATATCAGCAGGCTTTACCCGCAGTTCATCCTGAACATACTGCAGCATTTCTCCCGGTTGCAGCACAGCATTCTTACCGGTAAGATTTTTGTCAGAAGCTTTGTATACCGCTACTTTTCCACTTTCCAGCGTCACCTGTACACTGCTGCCGGCGTACCCTGCAAGGTTAAACCTCGTCCCCAGCACCATCACCTGCACACTGTCGGTCACTACGCGGAAAGGTTTGTCCGCCGCCCGTTGCACATCAAAGAAAGCTTCGCCTTGCAGGTATACCTGCCGGAACTCCAGGAACGACGGGAAGAAACGGATCTGGGAACAGCTGTTGAGCAATACGGACGAACCGTCCGGCAGGGTGACTCTTTTTTGCTGGCCGGCATCGGCCTTAACGGTCAGCATATTGGCGGGATAAACAGGGGCGGTCTTAGCACGCATAAAATACCAGGCGCCGGCCATCAGCAGCAGGCACGCGGCCGCCGCGGCCGACAGTCCGCCCCACAGGCGGTTACGCGAACGCCGCGCAGCGATGATCGTCTGCATCACCTGCAGATGCACGGTTTCAATATCCTGCCGTTCGGTGGGCGATGTGATATCAGCAGCTTCTCCGTCGAACCAGGCGTCAACGATAGCGGTTTCCCCGGCGGAGCATCGTCCGTCACGGTATTTTGCCAGCAACCAGCGGGGCGGTTGTTCAGGGAATAGCGGTTCCATACATCAGATAACCGGGAAACAACGCCGATGTACCGACGAAGTATATTAAGATAATGTTACCAAATAATCGAAGAAGCAGGTGGAAGGAAGCAGGAACAATAAAGCGGGCAGTCCCAGGCTTTTGCGCAGGCTCTTCAGCGCCATGGAGATATTATTACGGACGGTTTGTTCGGAGATATTGAGCTTTGCCGCAATCTCCCGTGCGCTCAGCTGCTGCTCCCTGCTCAGTAATATTACTGCGCGCATCTTTTCCGGGAGACTGTCAACAGAGCGCTGAAAAGCAAGTTCCAGTTCTCTTACCTGCAAGGGCTCATCGCCGCTGACGGCGTAGCCTGGCAGCGATTCAAACTGTTCAGCGTCGAAAGGCACCTGCCGTGCCGTAGCAAGCGCCTGGTCAATGACCGCATTTTTTGCGGAACGGTACAGATAGGGATAAACAGTGTCAGTTACCACCATCTTCCGGCGGTTCTTCCATACGCCCAGGAAGATGTCCTGTAATATGTCTTTGGTAGTGTCAGCGTGGCGGGTATGGCGGAAGACTACTTTATAAAGCCTGCTGCTGTAACGCTGCAACAGTACTTCAAAAGCTTGTTCATTATCACGTTGGATGTATTCGAACAGTTGTTGATCTGTCAGATGATTCACAGCAACAAAGATAAAAGGCGAATATTACCAATATATTAAATGATGACTACGGAGATAAATATTCAAAAATGCTCAAAAATCAGTAAAATGTATCCGTTTACCATGAATATGTATCTATTCAGGAAAACTTCCCCGCCTTAACTTTGTACATTATGGCAAAACATATTTTCAACATACGTGAATTCAGTGACTACCTCAACATTAGCAAAGGTTTTAAAAACGAAGCGCTGCATATCGCTAATTTTGAAGAACAGGACGATGTTCGGTTACAGTCTGGTCCGGTCACAATCGACTTCTACCTGATTGCCATCAAACCACCACTCGACAAACGTTTTGTGCCTGTCAACCTGCTGGAAGACCAGTCTAAATCATATCTGTATGCCGACTGCCCCCATAACTCCCTCGACTGGGACATCACGCCGCCCAATGCGGGCTACACCATCATGGTGAGCCCGAAATTTCTGAATAAACATATCAAAGACTATAGCTTCATGCATTATAATAATCATGAAGCCCTCTTCCTGACGAAAGATGAAGAAACCATCCTGTGGGACATCTTCAAAAAAGCATATACTGAATTTCAGAAAGAATTCTATTCCCGGGAAGTAATTTCCTCCTACATCACCCTGATATTATCTTATGTCCGGATGTTTTATGACCGCCAGTTTGATACCCGGAGTAAAATTTATCATAAGGTGATTGATGAATTCTACAAAAATCTGGATGGCTTCTTTACGCAAAACGAGAGTGTGGCAGGGCTTCCGTCCGTGGCTTTCTTCGCCCAAAAATCCAATCTCTCCCCTAATTATTTTGGAGACCTGATCAAACATTTTACCGGTAAGTCGCCGATTGATCATATCCATGACTATGTGCTGCAATTGGCGAAAGACAAGTTAAAAAACACCAGCCTGTCTGTCAGCGAAATATCCTACAGCCTGGGTTTTGACTATCCCAATTACTTTGCCCGTTTCTTCCGGAAAAAAACCGGGATTTCCCCCCGTGTATTTCGTAACCAATAATATTTCAGGATTTACTTTCCCTGATACTAAAGCAACCTGCCGGTTGCTTTTTTTTGTTGTGTTCGTTTCTATTGAAAGCCCGGGTGGCAAAAAAAGTAAAATGTATCCGTTTTAGCGTAAAGTGTCTACGTCTCCCGGGGATGATCACATTTACCTTTGTATTGTTAAAATCAATAACAGTACAAAACTTACAATTATGTCACAGCAAAAAGTAAACTTTAAAAATAGCAACAACGGTAACATCACCATGGCCGCTGTTATCAATTTCCCCGAGGGGTTCAGTCAACAGCAAAAATATCCGGCCATCATCGTAAGCCATCCCGGTGGCGGTGTAAAAGAACAGACCGCCGGCTTATATGCAAAAAAAATGGCTGAACACGGCTTCATCACCATCGCCTACGATGCTTCCTATCAGGGTGAAAGCACCGGAGAACCGCGCCAGCTGGAAAATCCATACATCAGAACGGAAGATATCAGCGCGGTGATCGATTATCTGACCACCCTGCCTTACATCGATACTGAAAAAATCGGGGCCATGGGTATCTGCGCCGGCGCAGGCTACACCGCCAATGCGGCCATCAACGACCACCGCATTAAAGCAGTCGGAACCGTCAGCGCTGTCAACATTGGTTCTATGTTCCGCAATGGCTGGGATAATAACGTAAAAGACGCTGACGCCCTTCCCTACCTCGTAGCCGGCTCCAACGCCAGGACCAATGACGCCAGCGCCGCCACCGCCACCATGCCGTTAGCACCCATGAAAGAAGAAGATGCTCCCAATGCAGAGCTCCGGGAAGCCTGGGAATACTATCATACTGACAGGTGCCAGTACCCCACCGCTCCCGGTTTTGCCACCGCCAGAAGTCTCACACAGATCATCTCTTATGACGCTTACAATAAAGCAGAAGCATTCTTCACACAGCCGCTGCAGATAGTAGCCGGCAGTGTGGCCGGCAGCAAGTGGATGAGCGATGATCTCTTCGCCCGTGTGGCCAGTAAAGACAAAAACTTCCACATCGTGGAAGGCGCCAACCACATGTCGCTCTATGACGTACCTCAATATGTGGAGGAGGCAGTTGCCGTGCTGGTAGCTTTCTTCAAAAAAAATCTTTAAAAAACAGACATGTCACAAGTAGTAAAGTTTAAAAACCGGGCCTGGGAGAATGCAGCCCTGCTGTTGCTCCCCAACGATTTCAACGAATCCGGAAAATATCCTGCCATCATCAGCGTCCACCCGATCGGCAGCTGTAAAGAACAGACTTCCGGTAATATCTATGGTAAGGCGCTGGCAGAAGCAGGCTTTGTGGTACTGGCCATCGACGCCTCCTTTCAGGGTGACAGTGGTGGCGAACCAAGATTTATCGAAGACCCCTACGAACGGGTGGAAGATATCCGCTACGCGGCCGATTACCTGGTCACGCTCCCTTATGTGGATGAAAACCGTATAGGCATCCTCGGTATCTGCGGCGGCGGCGCCTACTCGCTGAATGCCGCCATGACCGAAAGACGCATCAAAGCCGTCGTATCTGTTACCGGTGTCAACTTCGGCAGACTGCTGCGGGAAGGCTTCGCCGGCGGCACGGCTGTAGAAAGCCTGGAAGCCGTAGCGGCACAACGTACCGCAGAAGCCCGCGGCGGCGCCCCTATGGTAAATAACATGCTGCCCACCTCCGTGGCCGAAGGTCAAAAAGCAGGCATCCGGGACATCGATGTGCTGGAAGCGACGGACTATTACAAAACACCCCGGGGCCAACAGCCTAATGGCGCCACCAGCGTGTTATTCTCCCGCTTAAGTACCGGCCTGGGTTGGGACGCCTTCCACCTGGCAGAAGTACTGCTGACCCAGCCCATACTGGTCATCATCGGTGATAAACCAGGCGGATTCGGCGCCTACAGGGACGGTTTTGAAATCATCCGCAGGGCTAAGTCTGAGAAAAAGGAATTACAGATCGTGAAAGGATACACGCACTACGACCTGTACGATAAGCCCGAAGCGGTGTCCCTGGCACTGGAAAAAACAATTCCTTTCTTCAGGGAAAACCTTTAGCACCTGCTTTTTGTCATTAACCTGATCAGCATCAGGTTAATGACATTACGGATGCACGTGTATTACAGCACATTTTAAAACAACCCATCATGGCAAAGACCAAAGTATTAGTATTAGGCGCCACCGGCGCCATCGCACAACATGTAATTCATTTTCTGGAAAAAGAGGAGCATATCACGCTGACACTTTTCGTCAGAAACCGGAAAAAACTCAAACATCCGCCCGCCGCGGCAGCTATCATAGAAGGCGATGTGTTGGACCATAGTGCCCTGGACAAGGCCATCAAAGACCAGGATATCGTTTACGCCAATCTTGCCGGTCCCATGGAGAAGTTCGCCAAAGCCATTATATTATCCATGAAGGCCAATAGCGTTCAGCGGCTCATCTTCGTCACCTCCCTGGGTATCTATCATGAAATTCCGGGCAAGTTCGGCGTATGGAATGAAAAAATGATCGGTGAAGACCTGGTCCGTTACCGGCAGGCTGCCGACGCCATCGAAGCTTCGGCCCTGGAATATACAATCGTAAGGCCCTCCTGGCTGACAGATAAAAACGAAAACGACTACGAAACCACGCAAAAAGGAGAACCGTTCACCGGCACCGAAGTATCCCGTAAAGCAGTAGCAGCTTATATCACAGAGATTATTAAACATCCGGCCAAAGATGTAAGGGCAAGCGTTGGCGTCAATAAACCCGGCGTATATGGTGATAAACCATCGTTCTATTAAAAGAAAGTATTAAATTTAAAATATGTAACCTTAACCCAGCCACTACATACTTTAAATTTTGTTCGAGCAATGCACACCGGAAGACGTTATACTCCGCTGGAGTTTTTCAAATGGTCCTCTCGGGACACCCTTTGGCTGCTTTTAATCGCCGCAGTGCCCACTGTCTTATACGCCGCAGGTCTTCATTTCATCGCGCTGCCATGGCAGCCTATCGCCATCCTGGGCACTGCGCTGGCGTTTGTCGTAGGGTTTAAAAACAATGCCAGCTACGGCAGGATATGGGAAGCACGGCAGATATACGGCGCTATCATCAACGACAGCCGCACCTTCGCCTATACGCTCCGGGATGCCTTAGGCGGCAAACAGTCTGAACTGGTAAAGCACCTGTTCAGCCGCCACTATGCCTGGCTCACCGCCCTGCGGTTCCAGCTGAGGGAACCCCGCAGCTGGGAAAACATGCAACGGCGCAGTAACAAAGAATTCCTTTCCGGCAGATACACCGTCCCGGAATGGGAAAGCAAAGTAGCCGACGAATTGGCGAAATACCTGACCACGGACGAACTGCAATACATCCTGGCGAAAAAAAATAAAGCCACCCAGCTGATGGCCCTGCAGTCTGAGACGCTGGCTGCACTCAGGAACGAAGGCCGGATCAACGACTTCCAGTGGATGGAACTGCAGAACAGCATCATTCGCTTCACCGACAACCAGGGAAAAGCAGAACGCATCAAAAACTTCCCCTACCCGAGAAACTTCGCTTCTGTCACCAGTTACATCCTTTTTATTTTTATTGTTTTATTACCTTTCGGCCTGTTAAAGGAATACAGCAAAATGGGAGAAGGTACATTCCTGGAAGGTTATACGATCTGGCTGAATATCGTTTTCTCCGCCGTAGTGACATGGGCGTTTCATATCCTGGACAACGTCGGCGAAAGCGCCGTCAACCCCTTCGAAGGGAGCGCCAACGATATTCCCATCGCCCAGATCAGCCGGACCATAGAAATTGACATGCGGGATATGCTGGATGAAACCCATCTCCCCGAACCCATCGTTCCCCGAAACAATATTGTGCTCTAACAATCGTCATCATAAAAACATATGCTCGAACACTTTCCGTTTTACCTGGCCATCATTGTCCTGATCGTATTATTAATCATGCTGGGCAACCGGATCAAGGTCGCCTACCCGGTATTGCTGGTGCTGGCCGGACTGGCCATCAGCTTCATTCCCGGCATCCCTGTGCTCAAGATAGATCCTGAACTCATTTTTATTATCTTCCTTCCTCCTTTGTTATATGAAGCCGCCTGGGCCAACTCGTGGAAAGAACTCTGGCACTGGCGGAGGATCATCGGCAGCTTCGCCTTTGTAGTGGTGTTCCTCACGGCTATCTCAGTAGCACTGGTGTCCAACGCTTTCATTCCCGGCTTTTCGATCGCGCTGGGTTTCCTGCTGGGTGGCATCGTTTCGCCGCCGGATGCGGTGAGCGCCAGCGCCATCCTGAAGTTCGTGAAAGTACCCAAAAGGATGTCTTCCATCCTGGAAGGAGAAAGCCTGCTCAACGACGCCTCCTCCCTGATCATCATGCGGTTTGCCATGGTGGCTGTGGGAACAGGTCAATTTATACTGCACGAGGCAGCCCTCACCTTTGTATGGATGGTGGCTGGCGGCGTAGTCATCGGCCTGCTCATCGGGCTGGTTTTCCTCAAAGCACATAAATGGCTTCCTACGGACGTCAACATGGATATCATCCTCACCCTGGTCACCCCTTATGCGATGTACATGGGGGCGGAAGCCGCCCATGCCTCCGGCGTGCTCGCCGTCGTAAGCGGCGGCCTTTTCCTCTCCTATCACCGGCACCGCTTTTTAAGCGGCTCTTCCCGGCTGAGAGGAGAGAATGTGTGGCAAAGCCTGGTATTTGTGCTGAACGGGCTGGTGTTCATCCTTATTGGCCTCGACCTTCCGGAGATCACCAGCGCTTTAAAGGCGGAAGGCATCAGTTTCTACCAGGCTACAGGATACGGGCTGCTGGTAACCGCCACGCTCATCGTAGGCAGAATGCTGGCCGGATACGGCGCCCTGATATTTACCAAAATAGCCAGCCACTTCATCACCGTGGCCGATAAAAACCCCGGCGCCAAAGCGCCGCTGATCATGGGTTGGACCGGCATGCGCGGGGTGGTGTCCCTCGCCGCGGCGCTCTCTATCCCCGTAGCATTCAACAACGGCGTCCTCTTCCCGCAACGTAATCTCATACTTTATATCACCTTCATCGTGATACTGGTAACGCTGGTATTACAGGGATTGACCCTGCCGGTCCTGATCAGGAAAGTAAACCTGCCGGACTTTAACGATCACCTGCCGGAAGAAGAAACCGAAAGCATGATCCGGGATGAACTGGCTAAAACATCGCTGACCTACCTGGAAAAACATCACCCGGCCGATATGGAACAAAACTTCCACCTGCGTAAGCTGGTCGCCGTATGGCAAAAACAACTTGAGTCCGACGATAACGCGGTCGTCCCGGAAAACATCAAATCGATCTATAAAAATATCCTGGAACAACAACGTGCCTTCCTGTTAAACAAGAATAAAACAGAACAACGGATTGACGAAGAAATCATCAGAAAATTCCTCCACCACATCGATCTGGAGGAAGAAAAACTAAACATGGGATAATGAAGAAAAAATATGGCCTGGCGCCCGATACAACACGGACAACGTTTTTCAATACACTATCCAACTATAAAAACGGACAGTTCCAAAACCAGCTCCTCACGCCCGCATTGGTAGAAGGACAAAATATGCTGAAAGTGCTCTGGCACTTTTTCGGTAAACATACCGATACCACCCCCACCTCCCCGATCCCCTTTGTCAGTACAGACATCCGGCAGCTGACCCCGGAAGAAAATGTGCTGATCTGGTTCGGGCACAGCTCCTATTTCATACAGGTAGATGGCCGGAAACTACTGGTAGATCCGGTTTTCAGCGGTAACGCCTCCCCGGTAAGAGGCTCCGTAAAAGCCTTCCCGGGCTCCAATCACTACCAGGTAACAGACCTGCCGGACATCGACCTGCTGCTCATTTCACACGACCACTGGGACCACCTGGATTATGAAACGATACAACAGCTGCAGCCCAAAGTAAGCAAAGTGGTATGCGGACTGGGAGTAGCGCAGCATTTTGAATACTGGGGCTGGGACAAAAATAAACTGATAGAAAAAAACTGGTATGAAAGCGTCAGCCCTATGGAAGGTTTTCATATCACGCTCACGCCGGCGAGACATTTCTCCGGCAGGCTGTTTAACCGCAACATCTCCCTGTGGACCTCCTACGTGCTGCAAACTCCTACCAAAAAGATTTTCCTCGGCGGCGACAGCGGCTACGGTCCCCAATTCAAAGAAATCGGCGAACGCTTCGGTCCCTTCGACCTCGCCATCCTGGAATGCGGACAGTACAACGAACGATGGCCATATATCCACTCCCTTCCGGACGAAGTAGTGAAAGAAGCCGGGGAATTGAAAGCAGCGAACTTTATGCCGGTGCATCATTCCAAATTCAAACTGGCGCAGCATCCGTGGTATGAGCCGCTGCACCAGGTGACGCTGCTGGCGGAAGCCGCACATATACCCGCTACCACTCCGAAAATAGGGGAAAAAGTAGATCTCGACCATCTCGGGAAAACATGGGAAAAATGGTGGGAGCCTTTATCACACAAATAACAGTCGTCTGCAATGAAACTGAAAGTAATTATTACCGGCGCTACCGGCATGGTTGGAGAAGGCATTATGCAGGAATGCATCGCCAATCCCAAAGTGGAGAAAATCCTGCTGATCAACCGCAAGCCTACGGGCGTGGTACATCCTAAAGTAACAGAAATCCTCCACAGCAATTTCAGCGATATCTCCCCGGTGGTGGAGCAACTGAAAGGGTATGACGCCTGCTATTTCTGCCTGGGTGTTTCTTCGGTTGGTATGAAAGAACCTGCCTACTACGCGGTCACCTATACGCTGACGCTGAACTTCGCCGGCGCCCTGGCCGCCGTAAACCCGGGCATGACGTTCGTGTATGTTTCCGGAGCGGGTACTGACAGTACTGAAAAAGGAAGAAGCATGTGGGCACGGGTAAAAGGGAAGACGGAAAACGACCTGACAAAGCTCCCGTTTAAAGCGGTTTACAACTTCCGGCCGGCATTTATGAAAGCCACCAAAGGAGCGAAAAATATCCCGTCTCTCTACAAAGTATTCAGCGTACTATATTTCCTCAGGGCTGTTTTCCCTAACTATTTCCTTACGCTGGAAGAAGTAGGAAAAGCCATGATCAATATCACGATCAACGGCTATCCACAGCACACCATCGAAGTAAAGGACATCGCCCTCCTTGCCGGAGAACAGGCAGATTAGGAAATCAGTTTCAGCGACTCCGCCATCCTGCAGGCCTCCATGGAATTGGCCACATGCAGTTTCTCCAGGATATTCTGCCGGTGGCGGTGTACAGTGTTAACGCTGATCGAGAGTTGTGCGGCAATGTCTTTGCTCTTTTTCCCTTTTTTTATCAGCATCAGCACATCTTTCTCCCTGGCAGTCAGGATATCATCTACCTGGTATTCATCGTCCCCGATCACATCCCCGGTACGGGTATTGACGATCGACCCATGGTAAGCCGTCGCTTTGCCTGCTTCAAACGACAGGTTATAAAGACACAGCGCCAGCCAGATACTGCCTTCTTCCGTACTCTGCACATAAAACATGCGGTGCTGTACGGGAATATAAACACCCTGCCGGTCCTCCATACGAAGATAACTCACCAGTTGATAGTCGGTCCTCTCCGCTACCGGCAAGCTTTTCAGCAGGTGGAAAAAGCGCAGCTCCAGCGCATACTTTTCGATCAGGTCTTCCGCTTTTATCTTCCGGAGGATATCTTCTTCCCAGATAGACCCGATCTCCTTCATACCTGCCGGTCCTTCAATCCCCAGCGCGGTGGCGGCGCCGCCGGTATAGATATAACTTTTATTGGCTTTGAGATCACTTAAAACGCTGATGGAATTCTCCATCCGGGCATACACCTGTGCTATCATCTGCGACCGGGAAAGTTTCACCGATGCATGGTTGTCATCAAATGGCTGCTGCAGCAGATAGTCATTCAGTGTGTCGAGGATGTTCATGATAAGCAAATATGGTTATTTTTAACCATTGTTCATTCATTTACAGGGATTTACCTTTGCAAAGGTATTCATTTTATATGGTTAATTATATGAAGAAACTTATACTGAGTGTAGGGTTGATGGGTGTGCTGCACACCCTTTCCGCGCAATCGCTTGAGAAAATGCAGTGGTTTAATGAGCCGGCCAAATGGGAAATAAAACAAAATGCCCTGTCCATGTTTGTTACCCCCCAAACGGATTACTGGCGTATATCGCACTATGGTTTTACGGTAGATGACGCCCCCTTTTACTATGCTACCTATGGCGGAGAGTTTGAAGCGAAGGTAAAGCTCACGGGCGACTACAAGGCACGATTTGACCAGATGGGGCTGATGATCAGGGTTGACCAGGAGCATTACATTAAAACCGGCGTGGAGTTTTACGACGGGAAGTTTAACGTCAGCACTGTGGTCACCAACCAGACGAGCGACTGGAGCGTGCTGCCGCTGGACAAAACGCCGCCGTTTATCTGGATCAAGGCTGTCAGGAGGCTGGACGCCGTGGAGATCTATTACTCCTATGACGATAAGACCTATGTCATGACACGCAATGCGCCGCTGAAAGACAATCATCCCGTTATGATCGGCCTGATGGCCGCTTCACCCGATGGGAAAGGGTTCCAGGCGAAGTTCGAAAACTTCACCGTAACACATCTGCCCGACCAGCGGCGGCTTAATTGGCTCCAAAAGAATGCAGAAAATAATAAGTGAACAAAGGCTCCAGGCATGGCTACCTGGAGCCTTCTTATTTAACGGACACCCGATCGCATCTTATCCTGTTTCAGATTTTATTCCCATACCTGGTGAACTTTCATGCGTCTGGCCTAATTTCGTACAAGGAAACATCTCTCAAATGATCGCCAACACAAGGAAGCCATGAGAAAATATGTAGTATTGGCAGCACTGGCCCTCACAGTTGCCTGCAAAAAAGAGGAGAAAGCGGCGGTTGAGCCACCTGCCCAACCGGAACTGGTAGAGGTCACCTATGAGCTTCAGTCGTTCACAGATGCCCCTTTCGAACTTGTCAGTTACACCGCTGGAAAGCAGGGGATGAAAGACGAAAACGGCAACGAAGCAAAAGGATGGAAACTGGATGCGGGGAAGGGCACCTTTATCAGGAAAGTATTGATTAAAAGAGGTAAGGCCATTGGGTTTGGCGCCAAAAACCCTACATCGGCAGACTTCACCCTGCGGATCTCCACCAAGTATGAAACAGCCACGATCCAGGCAAAGGATTATCCCGCCTATCCGGGCGATCCGGGCCATTATGCTGAGATCAAACTCAATAACGGCGCCGTCGTACCGGAAGAGAAACCTGCGGTCACCGAAATGGTAGCTGTTACGTATGAGATCAGGTCATTTACCGATGCTCCCTTCCGCACTATACAATACAATGAGATGCACGAGAACACGCCCGGAATGCGCGGTACAACATTTAAGAGTTGGGGAATCAGCGGTAAAGGTACCTTTACCAAAACCGTTTATATTGAAAGGGGGTTTGGTGCGATACTCTCCGCCAGGAACCTGACATCCGGCGATTTTGTGATCAGTATCAAAACTAAATATGAAAGTGCCAGCGATACCGGAAGGAATTACCACCTGCCAGGCTCGCCGGGTTACCGGGCGGACGTTAGCCTTGTTAACAAAGAGGACGAATAATATCATTAAAAACAAAGCAGCCGGAGACATACACCCCGGCTGCTTTGTTTTAACTACTATGCGGAAACCTATCTCGTACAATCAGCTCCCCATATCTTATTATCCCTGGTAAAACCAATCACCAGTTTGTCTTTGGTGATGGTAATAACGCCCGTTCCGGAGGAGCCTATATTCACCATTGTGTTATCATCCTTTTTCTCAAATTCAACACCGGTAAGATCCGGGATGCCATCAGAAAACCTGAAATCATAACGGGTGCCCACCTTGGTAACGAAAACACTTCCATTATCCTTAGTTGTGTTTGTAGTACCGTCCTTATAACTGATCTTTCCTTTGAAGGTTCCGGCAAACACGTCTACATCAGCGGGGTCAGTATCTTTACTACAGGCGGCAAACAGGAACGCGACCATCATTAGTGCGCCAACAATTTTCAGCATTGACTTCATAACATCTGTTTTGGTTAACCGGTATTTTGCAATTGACATACCAAGTACTACAACAAACACACAACTAATTGTTTTTAAATTAGTTATAATTAAAAAAGTAATACACCCTCTATTATAGACACCGGGTATCTGATCCCCAAAGTGGGTAGACAAATCCTACAATCGTTCCCGCAAACGCGCCGCAGCGGCCAATTACAGGCAAACACAATTCTTTAAACATTACAACGTTGACCAATATTTGAATTTATTTTGCTGCGGCTATGCCCGCCATCGTAAGCGGAGCAAGGTCCGGCGCCACAAATGACTTACTGGCGGCAACGGAAAAAAGCAACGCATGACAATAAAATTGCAACGGCATTTTTTTGTCTGTATAACGTGAACGTATAAACGTATTACAAGCTGCTGCTGCTGATTTATCTTCCCGTGTCTGTAAAAAGCAGTCTGCCACCATGTACGCCCCCCCAATGATTAATAAACTGCAGCCATCATGCAGTAACTATCGGATAAGAACAACGCGCTATGCGATCAGGATAACATGGCGTATTCCCTAAAAATATAAAGGGGCTTTCTTGCGAAAGCCCCTCCTGCTAAATCAATAATGTCTGGAGTTTATTACACCCATTCATTAACATGTTTACCGCTACCCATGCTCATTTCACGGGCTGAAATGGTGAAAGTGATGACCATCGGGTTTTTGTTTTCGTAGTCGAAAGACTCTTCAAACCTAACCAGGTAGCCTTCTTTAAATTCCAACGTTTTCAGTTTGGAATCGGTGTCTCTTTTGTAGAATGTAACGGTACCATCCTTTCTTTCGAAATTGTTTACCATCCATTCGAAGAGCTCTGTTTTACCAGTAGACTCTACGGTCATTCTGATGCGTCCGCCGCGAGTGATCGCTGAAGGGCGGCCTGTAGCATCTGTTTCCTGGCTGAGGTCGTAGGAGACATGCTGAACATTGTAGTTCTCTCCATTTACTGTAAAGACTGCTTTGAAGGACATGTTGGGTTAATTTTTAAGGTTACAATAAAGAAAATACCTATTAAAAAGGAAAAAGTATGAGCTTCAAATATAACCTCTTTTTTCGTTTCGGTCAACAATCCTAACTAGTTTTTTTGTGCGTTAACAAAAATTTTTTATCTCAACAACAATATATCCGGAATCGTTAGTGGGTACGGCTATTCAGCAACATCATCTGACGGCAGTTGTCCAGGTCCCTGCTCTTGCTTTCGAGTTTGCTGGTCAGGTCCAGCACCTGTTCTTTCAGCCCGGCGATGTTCTGCTGTGCATTCTGCAGTTCACGCAGCTGCTGCTTGGTTTGCTGCAATGACAGGCATGCCTGCACGATATTATCATACAACGCATAATGTGTTACCACATCTTTTGGAATGGAATTCCGCATTTCTGCCAGTGAACCCGCGATGACCTGGTCCATGTAATTCGCGTTCTGATTAGGGAGATTAATAGAGTCGAGGTTGTGTTTCACCTTGTCCAGCTTTTGCAGGAACTCCGCCTGAAACGCCTGTTCCTGGCGGAAAGCGGTCAACTCCTTGCGCAGAGAGGCATTCTCCCTTGAGGGCACCTGGTAGTTAAAAAAAATGGCCAATACGAACAATGCCACGGTGACCAAAAAGAATAACAGGAACCATAGGAAGGAAGCTGTTCTCTCCTGCTTGTTTAATACTTGCATACGAATCTGAGCTTTAAGCTGTTATTGGTTTAGATAAATTTAATATCGCAGATAGTTGCCGGCTCCGGCTTTGGACGCAGCTTCGGGCGAAACCCCATCACTACCCGGTAATGGAAAAAAAACGCCAAAAGCTGTCTGCCAAAAGCCTGCAACTAATATTATCAATCGGTAAAGAACCAACGTTTGGTTTTATGTTTACGCAGGTATTCTGAATCCTCTGCAGATTCTTCCTTCACAAAAATATTGCTGTCCTGTTTGCGGCCAATGTAATCGAGTCTGCTGAGGCTTTCGAAAAGCTTATTCACGGCACGTACAAACGGGATCATAGGCTGCAGGCACTCCCGCACGTCCAGGTGTTTGTACCGGATATTGGCGCAATTCACCATCAGGTTTTCCAGTTCGCCCTGTCGCAGTTCACACCATTCGGAAAGATAGTTGAGCAATTCTTCTTTGCCGGCGCCGGCGCGCTGGTCGATCGCGTTTTTCATGGTGCGGGCCAGTCCTGCGATCACTTCCAGCATCTGTGCCGGCGGCTGATTGAGCGCCAGCCATCGGAACTGTGTAATGCGCGTACCGAGGAACTGCACCATTTTCTCCGTGATGTACAGTACAACGAGCGCCAGGTCGTTGTTCTGGTTGCGGCCATAGATCTTCTGCACGATATGTACGCCATACAATTCCATCTGTCCGAGGAACTGGTCCAGTTCGTGATACAGGTCCACCAGGGCAGGATGCGCAACGGCGATGCTGCAAGGCGGGATGTAATCATCGTCCATCTGCGGCCGTCCGTCCGTTACCGTGATCTTGGCCAGTACCGCCTGATAGCTGCCCAGCTGTCCCTGTGGCAACTGGGAGGCCGGCAATACGTACAGGCTATATTCCGGCGTGGCGTACGGCAGCCGCGGCGGATCTTCCTCCAGCAACGGCTCTCCGCTCGGCTGGCGGTTGAACGGGTTTACCTGTATCAATACATAATAAGTGCTTTCTGTATGTTCAGGGTCCCAGCTATAGGTAGCTTCCGGGAAGGTGGTGGCATAACGCAGCGAATGCACGGTATGCTCCGGTATCTCTATGCGGGCGCCACCGGGGGTCACGGCCCTGCATTCTGTCAGTTTGATACGCCACTGGTGCTGATTGTCGGTCACAAACCAGCAACGCAGCGATTCTTTATGTTCCGCTTTGGGAGGTAACAAACCATAGTTCAATGCATTCACACCGCAGGCAAGGGCATCTCTGATCTGGTCCAGCAGGGCATTTTCCGTATCGATAAAATGCTGCTTCTTTATCTTCATCCCGTCGACCCAGTTGACAGGAAAGTGTTTTAATGGCTCTGCCATAATAATACGTTTAGGATAACATAATTCTGTTGCAAATGATCACGCTGTTCTCTTTGATCCCATTCATAAACACTGCCTTTGCAGGGTCCAGTGTTTTGGCAGCGCCAAACCACCTCGGCTTCAGGTGGAACACCCAGCCATAAGCTTGCCCGTTATCGTCCACAAAATCAATCGGCGTATTTGGATATCGGTCGTTGTAGTCATTGATGAAGTGATAAAACAGGTCGCCCAGGTCCATTTTAATAGGCGTACGGGCCCTGAAATAGGTCCGGTTACGGTCACCTCTGCCCTTCTCCATTTCCAGCCCTATAACGATCAGATCGCGCATATCCTCGTCGTTCACGTCCGGCACTTCTTTGTACATCGGATACTGCCACCACTTATGCACTTTCACCGGAATAGCCATCATCCGCTCGAAAGTTTTGTATACAAAAGTGGGCAGCACAAATGAAAACATACTGGTGAGCATCGGGTAATAAAGGAAAGCGTCTTTGTCGAGAAAGCGGTTTACCAGTACAAATCCGACACCACCAAACAACCAGATCGCAACGATAAAGGCCAGCTCAGACCCCAGCGTGGTTTCATTGGCCCAGAAACGGGTATACATAAAGTGACAGTGTAGTATCCCCAAACCCAAAAACCATACTTGATAAAAAAGATACTGGTCCATCAGGTTTTTGTGGGTAAATAGGAAAGGGATGGAACTAATCACGGCAAATACCAGCGTCATACATGCTAAATACCACAGTGCCTTCTTTTTAAAAAGACTGAAATTTTTAATGTATCTGCTGAGCAAAGCCACTATGATAGATCCTACGGCCATAACGCCGGCCAACATCAAATAGAATTTAGCGGTGTATCTCATAGCTCTTCCGGTATGTCAGGTTTTTCTTTTTTTGGGTTTTTAACATAACAGCGTTTTTACGCGTTAACAATGTTAACAAAAATAATTCCACATCAGCATAAAAAAGTGGCTACAGGAAAAAATTATATCCCATAAGCCCGTCTTCCACCTGCTGGTCGGACAGTGTCTTCTTCTTATCGGCCGGATCGGGCACCAGTACAGTATTAATGTCTGTGTCTACCGGGAAAAGGTAACCATAGCAGGTTTCCAGCAACTTCCCATATGCCTGCCACGGCAGGTAGTCATATATGCGCTGACGTTGCAGCGGCCCGATCGTCACTGTGGCCCTGGGCATATCTGTATAAAATACCTCCCCCATCATGCTGTCCACTCCCAGCCGCCATTCGCCCAACGGCACACTGGCCTCTGTTCGTACAGCCTGCGGCGTATGGTCTACCGCTATCTCCACCTCCTGCTCCAGCACCAGCTGCAGGCAAAGCCGGATCATGCGGTAATTGCCCGCAATACGATGCATATATGGGAGTAGTTTCACCAGCCTGTTGGCCGCCGCTCCCGGCAACCCCTCCGGCAGGTCCCAGAACTGGCTGAACAACTGATCAGCATCTTTACCAAACACATCAAACAATAAATGTTTCTCCCGCTGCTCTAAAAATACCCGCTGCAGAAAAAACTCATTCTCCAATGGCTGAAAAAAACGCCGCGCCTGCAATTCTTCCTGTTGCTGCCGCTTGTAACGGGCAACCATATCCGCAGTGCCCCGCACTTTCCGCTGCTCTGAAAATTCGTGAAACAATCCCTCCGGCAACCGGTCATATATGCCATCCCGTGACAGTGACACCAATACATAGGGCTGATATGGCTGACTGTCATCCAGTTTTACATGGAGAATATCTTTATTAAATGACCGGGTAAACACATTCTGCAACTGCACCACCACTTCTTCCCTGCGTACCTGGTTGTCCAGCAACTCGCCCACCACCACTTCCGCCCTTACATCATAAGGGAATTCCGCAACGTGTGTTATAACATCTTCCAGGACCGCAGCCTTCTGGGCGTTGTTTACCATGAGGTTATGATTTTAGGTTTTTCGGGTGTTTCGTTGTTAGCATAACTATCTAATCTCAACTGTTCTATGGTTATCCGGGCTAACGATCTGCCCCAAAAATAATATATTGCGTTTATATGTGACTCAAATTCTGAAAAAAGAAAAAACGCTCCTGACACATAGGCAAGTTATCCAAAAAAAACAGTAAAATTGTAAAATCTGAAATTGTAAAAACCTGAAAAACCAATGGCCCCCCGTAAACCCGAAAATGAACACAAGGTAAATTCGTTCAGACCCTTTGGTAAAATTGCCAGTCATGTTGACCCCATGGTACTGTGGACTTTCTTTGGCTTATTCCTGATCAGCGCTGTACTGCTTGCATTCCAGCTGGACACCCGGGAAGACTGCACTACCACCGATATCGTTCTCAGTAACAAACAACATACTTCCGGCAAGGCCTACACGGTAGGCCAGGTCATCACCTTCAACGCCGAAAGCAGCGATAAAAAAAGGACGGACTACGCCTGGGAATTCGGTGACTCCTCCGCCCGGCAGACCGGCGCACAGGTGTACCATTCCTTTAACAAACCCGGCAGCTATATGGTGACCCTCGTGTCCGGCAAATGCGCGTGGAACAAAGAGATCATCATCATCGCCGCACCTGCGGCACCTGCCGAAGCAGGCCCCGATATCTTCCCCGTGATCGACGGACCCGGAGAAGTGTTTGCCGGCAGACCCGTCACCTTCACCAACAAAACACCGGGCGCCCACACCTGGACATGGCGCCTGCTGCAGGATAACGCCGAACCGCATTCAGGCGCTGCCGTTACCTACACCTTCTCTTCACCTGGCGAAAGGACCCTGTCGCTCATCGTCAATGGCGACACCGCCCATATGGTGATGAAACGCATCACAGTATTCCCGGCAAGACCACAGGCAGCAGACCCCACACCAGATCCGGGATTCGCACCACCGCCACCACCACCACCAACGCCTGAACCGGAAAAACCCAAAGGACCCACCGCACCCGCCGTGGCCGATGACGAATTCCTGTTCATGCTGTCGCAGGTGACCACCAAACAAAAAAGCGCCGCCGATTTCTCCAAGTACCTGTGCGACAACCTGTCGGCACGCGTACTGCTCAACGATAAGGAAACAGACAACTTTGCCCACTTCTGCTCACGCATTTACGGCAAAAAGAAATTCAAAATAGAAAAAGTAAACCTGATCAAAGACGCCAACGGCTGCGTGAAAGAAATCAGGATCATGTACGACCGGAAAAGAGTATTGGGCATTTTTTAACCGATTCCCATGAAAGGAAAATATTATAAGCTGCCCATGGACTTCTCCCAGCTGCTGCAAAAGAAAGACATACCGGCTGTCAACCTGGAAGAATCCGTGGCACAACATATTCACCTGCTGATCACTACCGTACTGGGGGAAAATAAAGACGACCCCCAGTATGGCTGTCAGTGGTGGGACAGTGATTTTGATATCAAAGCCTCTAACAACGAGGTAAAGGAACAAGTGGAATCCGCTGTTAAAACGGCTGTATTCCGCTATGAAAAAAGACTGGCACAGATCCGTGTGGTAGCGGCCGTCAACCAGGAAGAACTGACGCTGGCGCCGGCCCGTAAAATGAAAAAAAAGATAAGGGTCACCGTTAGCGGCACACTGGCCAAAAACAACAACCCCTTCCAGTACACCAGTTATTTCTACATCAGCCCGTTGTCCTATGATTGATTGGATATTTGAAATTTAGAGATCCAGGGATTTAATACGAGCTTAATTACTGATCAAAATATTTGCGCCTTCGCGCTCCTCAGCGCCTTTGCGTGAAACCATCCGACACATGAAAGAAAAAAAAGAAAGGATAAAAGACCGTATGCTGAAAACCGCTGCCCGCCTGTGGGGATACCCCGACGCGGAAGTGGAAACCTCTTTTGACCCCATCGTACAATTACTGCTGGAAGCCTGTGCCAGTGAACTGGAAAAAATATCCGGCGAAGTGGACGTGTCTCACGCACGCCTCGTGGAAAGACTGGCCCAGATCATGATGCCGGAGCCCATCACCAGCAGCCAGCCTGCATTCGGCATACTCCACGCCACATCTACCGAAACTACCGCCGATATCCAGGCAGATCATCAATTCTACCATCATACCAAAGCCGGGCATAACAGCCAGGACCTCTTCTTCTCGCCGGTCACCACCCACCGCCTCTTCAAAGGTCACGTGCAATACCTGGGCATCGGCGCCAAACTATACGAAACACGGGACAACTGGTTCAAAGAACAAATCCTCCAGGGACAAGCCCTGCCGGACGTTCCCTCCAACCACCTGTGGCTCGGACTGGCCATGGAAGATGCCAGCCTCAGTTACGAAGGCATGTCGTTCTTCTTTGACCTGCGCAATATCCATCAGCAGGAAATGTTCTACCACTACCTGCCGCTGGCCCGCTTTTTCATCAACGATGCAGAAGTGACCGTAAAAGCCGGCTACCATCACAGCCGCCCGGCAGACGAAGAAGAAATAGAACGCATGGTGGAAGTAGCCGTAGACACCAATGCCCGCTACAGCCAGCATGTACTGCAACGTTTCCGCAGACACTTCCTCACCATCACGGACAACCGCGTTCACAAAACAGGAAACACATCCCTGCCCGCCGCGCTGGTCAGCCTCTTCGGACAGGAAGCAGAGAAACTGCAGAAAGAAGTGCAATGGATCCGAATCGAATTCCCCGAAGCGCTCCATCACACCCTGCTGGAAGACCTCTACTGCAGCATCAACTGCTTTCCCGTCATCAACAAAAAAAATAACGAACAGTCCCTGAAACTGAACCGTTATCTCAATATCATCCCCCTCCAAACACCAGATATCTTTTTTGATATCAAAAGGGTGTACGACCTGGAGGGAACCGACTACTACGTCCGCAATTTCGCCACCGCCGGCCAGATGCAGGAGGGGGAACTGGTCGTACGCAGCAGCGGCATCGGCCGCTTCGATACCCGTGAAGCCAAGGAAGTGATCGCCTATCTCATGGAAGTCATCAGGGATGAAAGCTCCCTGTTCGAAGAAGTGAAAAACGATTACGTCACCAACCGCATGCGGGAGCTGCACCAGCTGATCGCCTCCCTCGAAGAACAACTGCAACCCGGCTCCAATAAAGGCAACATCCCCTATGTGATGGTGAAGCCGAAAGAAAATGCCGCCTACATCTTCATCGAATTTTACTCCACCAACGGCACAGCCGCCAATAACATCCGTATGGGCAGCAAACTGCTGGAATACGGCAGCATACAGACCAAACCGGGCAGCATCACCTTGCTGACCAATACCCAGGGAGGTAAAGACCGGCTGAACATCGATGAGAAAATAAATCTTTACCGGTCTCACCTGTTGTCGCACAACAGGATCGTGACGCCGGAAGACATCAAGGCATTATGCCGTACTATTTTTGGTAAAGAGTTGAAATCAAGCGGGGTCACCAAAGGCGTCAGCCTGCAACCAGGCGGCAACGCGGGTTACATCAGAACGATGGACATCAGGCTGCAACTGGTACAGCCCATCGCTAAATATCCATCCGCCAACCTGCATTATTTAAAAGAGGAACTGCTGCTCCAGCTGGAAGAAAAGTCGGCCAATACGTTCCCGTTTCGTGTATTCATCAACGATGTACTGATGTGAGATGCTGTACTCAGCAATTTTACTTCGCCGCCGGTCTTCAGCAGATCGAGCGGCACTCCTTTTTTGCCATCGGTGGCACAAAGGACGACCGTATTGCCAAAGCCCAGGTCCACATACACCCGGTTACTGATAATCCATCCCTTGCCGGATAAACTGGCATTGCGGCCCACATATACACCGTTCGCCTGCATGTTCTCCAGCATGTGGATACTGATCAGCTCTCCGTCACGGAAGGCGGCATTGATCTGCAAACGCGCGGCATACACGCTGCTGGATTGTTTCGGCAGTGCTTTCTTTCCAATGGTAATGCGGATGGTGTTAAAGTCCCGGATATTGCCCGGAGGCGGTGTCTGCGGGTTGGCAAATACAGAACCCTTGCTGTCCCTTTTGGCAAAAACGTTATACCCAAAGCCGGGAAGATATAGTTCGGGGCTTTCGAACAGCTGTTTGATAGCGATGATTTTGTAGATATACTGCGCCGTTTCATTATTCAGCATCAGCTGATAATAATCGCGGCTGCCCTGCCGGCGGATGTTTTTGGAGATGTTGCCCGCTCCGCAGTTATAGGCCGCCGCCGCCAGCGTCCAGGACTGCAGCTGGTCATGCAACATACGTATCAGCCTGCAGGCGGCATGTGTGGACTTGATCAGGTGGTTACGCTCATCGTATTCACCCGCAACGGTCAGCCCCAGCTCTGCGGCGGTACCGGGCATGATCTGCCAAACGCCCTGTGCGCCCACCGGAGAGGTGGCATTGGTAAGTCCGCTCTCTACAATAGGCAGGTATTTAAAATCCAGCGGTACCTGGTACTGCTGAAGAATAGGCTCTATCACCGGGAAATACATCTCCGCTTTGGAACGCAGCACCGGCAGATATCCCTGGTAACGGAGGTTCCTTTTGATGACGTCCATGAGCCGGGACGATACGAAGTCCCGTTCCATCGGCACCATCTCACCGCAAAAGTCGATCTGCTGCGCCATCACCGGAACGGTAAAGAGGCAGACAAACAACCCTGTAAGATACCAGCGTCTCATGACACGTTTTCCTATTTTGTCAACATATACTTCGGCAATGTGCTGGCAGGTACATACAATACCAACTGCGGCTTGTTTTCCGCCGGTTCCAGTACAATAATGATCTCATCATCTTTTTTGAATGTCCTGGAAGGCACCACAAACACTTCTTCCGCTTCACCCCGGGCCTCAACAGTAGTGGGGCCTTTCTTGTACAACAGTGGCATCGTATGCAGCTCCGCAGTGTCTTTCTTCTCCTTGTGTATCAGCGTCGCCTTTACAAATTCGTAAGGTTCCTTGCTTTTGTTGCGGATGTGAAAACAGAAATAGTTCAGTGAACTGAGGGTCATCGCTTTGGCGTAACCCAGGCTCACACCGTCCACTTTCACTTCGTAGTTGTGATTGACTTTACTGTCTTTTTTGAAGTCTTCCGCCAGGTCGCTGACAGTCACCGTATCCACGCTGATCAGCGGTGCGCTTTCATCTTCTTCGGGCAGTTTAAACGTAGTAGTAGTCGTTTTACTGCCGGAGTCTTTATCACCATGCCGCGGTTCAGGCGTACCGGCAATAACCGGTTCCTTGCCGCCTGCCGGTTTCTTTGACAGCACGTACTTCAGTTTGGACAAGTCTGCATTCTCGCGGTACGCGAGGATCATGTAGTGAATGTTGTCTCCTTCACGGACAATCAGATTGGTAGGCCTGGGAGATGCTGTTACCGGTCTTACTACGGCCATATTGCCGTCCACGATCCGGTAATCATAATCCGTGTTTTTTCCGTCACCGATCTGGAACGTAGTGATGGCGGACCCGCTGGTGATAAGGGTCGAAGCGCCTCTTTTTGTCAGCACAGTATCGGTTCTTCCGACTTGCTGTGCCATTACTGTGGGGGCCGTTCCAATTAACAAACAAAATAAAATACTGCGCACCGATTTCATAGTATTTACACTTAACAGTTGAGTTGGCTTCCAGGTTGTTTTGTCTACCTGAAAAACAACCGTAATAAAATTTATGTTGTGCCGCTATGATCACCGTTGTACAAGGCATGCTGCCGGTTGTTCAACGATGACCACTGCCAGCATCTGTCAGATGAATGACCTGTTTATTTATCCTGTTCATAGGTAGTATCCCATTCAGCCGCATCGTCTCCTTTCTGGCCTTCCATTTTGATCAGGAAGTTCTTGGCAGGGAAGTAAGGCTTCAGGTGAATATCCAGGTGAATACGGTCTTTCTGGATCGGGTCCTGTTCGAAGCGGCGAATATTGAAATCTTCGATCAGTTTATCCGGGCCGGTAATATTATCGAGGAAGCGGATGATCTGCTTCATGAGGTCTTTCCGGGTATTGGCATTGAAGTTTTCGAAAGCGCGGCGGTTCAGGAAGTCCATCAGTACCTTGGTCACGAAGTCGAACACCCGTACCACGGAGTAAGTTTGCAGCCCGAGGTTGTCGCCGTTGAACAAGGTTTTGGCGCTGAAGGCCATTACTTTGCCGTATTCTTTCACCATGGGTACGAGGCCCATTTTTTCGAGGCTGGCGATTTCGCTTTTCTTCAGTTCAAAACGCACTCCGTCTACTTCGTTCATGCCACCGAATTTTTTACCGGCGGTTACCTGCGACATCAGTGTTTTGTAAATTTTCCCTGCCAGTGCGCCGGAAGGCGGAACGTAGAGATTATCTTCTTCTCCCACTTCGTCGAATTTACCACGGCCCACCAGCCAGTTGCAGGACATGATCACGTTGGAGCGGTGTATTTCGCCACCGGTGAGGTTGGCCAGTTCAAACATCTCCATCACGTCATCCGGAGCATCGAGATGCGCAAAGTCTGTCACCAGCATCGCTTTGTTTTCATGGGCGATCTTGGCCCATTTTTCCAGCACCTTGTTGGAGCCGAGATAACCCGGGATGACCAGCAGGCTGTAGTTATCGCGCAGATCGAGGCGGTCGTAGTTGGCCACCAGTTCTTCGCGGATCGCATCGATAAAGCGGGTGTTATCGAGGTCTTTCAGTTGTTCGAGTTCCACGTTGATGAAAGAGATATTCTTTATCTTGTCGGACTCGGTATTTTTAAAGAACAGGGCTACGTTGCGATAAGCCTGTTCCAGTTCGCGGGTGCTTTCCACCGCTTCGCCGAGGTTTTTGTTCAGCACCTGTTCCGCTTCGGCAGCATGGCTATTACAGAACTCCACCATATCGGGCAGGTCTGTAGCTTCGGAGAGCACTTTTTCCCAGAGGGACAGTGTTTTCCTGAGTTTATCCCTTTCCGATTTTTTGCCGGCTTCCGTGAGGAAGATGTTACGGCGTGCCTTACGGTCGGGGTTGAGGTTCTGGGCGCCTTCCACCGCCGCTTCGATGAGATCGAAGCCGCCGTATTTGGTCAGTTCCTCAATATTTTGGGAGAGGTTAACTTCTGGTTTGGCTGAAGGCTGTTGCCCTGCATTTTGCAGGTCCTGCAGCTCTTCCTGGTTTTTCTGTAATTCTGCCATAAGAAATGATATTATGTTCCGGGATAGGGGAACTGTTTAATTATTTTGTGTTCAGGTCTTTCAGCATGCTGCGGATAGCACCGAGCATGGCCTTTCTTGCATCCGGATCTGCCAGTGCCTGTTTCAGGATTTTGTTGGTCTTCAGGTTTTTCATGATTTTCAGGTACTGTTCTTTCTCAGTGGCGAGATCGTTGAGGAAAGCGCTTTGTTCAGTGATACCTTTCACACCGAAATCGCCGAGGTGATGGAACTGCAATTTTTCCGGCACTGGGCGGCCTTCAGCGTCATGAAAACTCACATTTACGCCGGGTTTGAAGTGTTCAAAAACGGCTTCCACGGAAGTAAGCCCTTCCACGATTTCAGGCTTTACAGGTGCTTGCTGGGTGAGCTTTTCAGCAAACAGCGTACGGTTATGCGATATTTCAGCAATGGCTTCATTGGCGTCCAGTTTGACTTCTGTGCCACCAATTCCGTAGTTGTCATTCATAACAAAACATTTTGAGATTTTCCAAATTAGCAAAGGGCCGGGCGATAGGTTCTCCTGTCCCTTTTATTGTTTGAGGTTTTTTTACTTGTTGATAGACCAATCCGGTTGATCGTCTTTCAGGTCGAGCGTGACAGTCATATCCTTGCTGAGGCTTCCGTCTATGATCATGCGTGACAGTGGTTTGCGCAGCTGGCCGCGGATCACTTCCCGCAGCGGACGCGCGCCGTAGCGGGGCGAATAGCCCATCATGGCGAGGTGTTGCCGGGCGGCCGGTGTAACCGTCAGCGTGATCTGCTGTTGTTGCAGCAGCTGCAGGAGATGTTGCAGATGGATATCGAATATCTTCTCTACGTTTTCCTGCCGGATCGGGCCGAAAGGAATGATCTCCGTGAGCCTTCCGAGGAACTCCGGCCGGAAGTGGCGGGTCATCAGTTCCATCAGTTGCTGTGACGGCGGGATCACGCCCTGCTCAAATGAAGCGGCGATGGCGTCGCTACCGATGTTGGAGGTAAAGAGTACCAGCGCATTGGAGAAGTCTCCGGTTTTTCCCAGTCTGTCGTGTAATTTCCCTTCATCCATGATCTGTAAAAAGATATCAAATACAGACGGATGGGCTTTTTCTATCTCATCGAATAATACTACTGCGTAGGGTTGCTGCCGTATTTTGTTGACCAGCAGGCCGCCTTCTTCGTATCCTACATATCCCGGAGGAGCGCCGTATAACAGGGCCGCTGCATGTTCTTCCTTGAACTCGGACATATCGAAGCGGATCATGCAACGTTCGTCCTGGAACAAGAAGTCTGCCAGAGATTTTGCCAGCTCCGTTTTACCGGTGCCGGTAGGTCCGAGGAAGAAGAAGGAACCGATGGGCTGCCCGGGCCTGCTGAGGCCTGACCTGGATTCCAGGATGGCGTCCGCGACGGCTTTCAGGGCGTGGTCCTGTCCTACTACTCTTTTGCGCAGGTGCAGGTCCATCGCCACGAGGCGTTCTCTTTCCTGTGACTGGATCTTGCCCAGCGGGATACCGGTCATCCCTGCGATCATGGTAGCCAGATCTACAGGAGTTACGGCTTTATGTTGTACAGACACTACGCCGGCCAGCTGGTCCAGCAGTTGTTGCAGGGCCTCCAGCAGGGCGGTGTTGTCTGTCAGTTTTGTCAGTTCTGTATCTACCTGCAATTTACCAGCCATCAGTGCGCCCAGCCTGTCAGTCAGTTGCCGGTAAAACCAGTGCAGGTCTTCATTTTGTAAGTCCTCCTTACTACGCAGCGTTTCCAGTTCTTCCCGCAGGGAGGCCAGCAGTGGTGCGCCGGTGTCCTGCATGGCACGGATGGCGGCCATGGTGCGGTCCAGCAGATTGATGGCGCTGTCGGGCAGGCAACGTTCTTTCAGGTAGCGCCGGGAGAGGCGTATTGCTTCGCGGGTAGCTTCCTGGGGAACCTGTAGCTGATAAAAGCTTTCGTATACCGGTACTACGGCCGTCATCATACGCACAGCCTGTGTTTCATCGGGCTCTGCGAGGTTGATGGTTTCAAAGCGGTGCCGCAGGATAGCATCCGGCTCTATGAGCTTACGGAAACCTTCCGGGGTGGTGGTGCCGATCAGGATGATTTCTCCTTTGCCCAGCGCTGCTTTGATGACATTGGCCATTCCGCCGCCGGACTGTTTATCGAGAAGGGTGTGAAGATTGTCAATGAAGAGGATATGCCGGCCTGTTTGTTTGAGCTGCTGGATGACCTGGAGGAGCCTGTCTTCCAGTTCATTTTTATAAGCGGCCCCGGCGATAAAGGCGCCGTAGTCGAGGGCATACACATCGGATTGTTGTAACTGCAGGGGGACCTGCTTCTGCGCGATGGCGCGCGCCAGTCCTTCTACCAGGGAGGTCTTGCCTACGCCGCCGTCGCCGATCACCAGTACGCTGGCGCGGTCTTTACGGGTAAGTACCTCCGAAAGTGCGCGTATATCACCGTCTCTGCCGATGACCGGGTGATAGGTCTGCAGCAGCTGCGGGTCCGTCATCCTGTACACGTACTTGAGCGACGCCGGCTTGATGCCTGTTGCCGCAGTATTGCCGTTGATGTTATTTTCCGGCCTGGTGCGGCCCTGTTCGCTGGCGGCAATGAGCTGGTCACGGGTAAAGGGGAACGATTTCAATTGTTCGTAAGAGAAGCCTACGCCGGGCGTACACAAGGCAATCAGCAGGCTCCAGGCGTCTGTCTCCGGCTTGTCTGCTTCCTGGGCGATATTCAGGGCTTCCTGCAACACTACCGCAGCAGCGTCGTCTGGTTCAGCTTCATCTACGGTGCGGGAGGTACGGGGTAACTCATCCAGTCTCACGTCGGCCCATTCTTCGAGATAATATACGTCGATGTTCATCTGGTACAATACAGGCGCGAGCCCCACCTCCTTATGCATGGCTGCACGAAGCAGGTGTGCAGGGGCGTACTGCACATGATGATGGTCTTTTGCAATTGCTTTCGCAATCCGGATGGCAGATTGCAGTTCAACGCTGAATATGGTCAATGTTGAAAGGGTCATTTGGATGATTCAAGGTTTTTCTAATCAAGTTAACAGTTACAACAACGCGGCTGCTTAACAAAAGCAGTTGGGTAAAGATACTGCGAAAACATTTACATAAAATTGAATCTGCAAGAAATTCTTACCGGAGGCTAACATTATCTTTTTCATAAATATCTATTATGGGGGTAACCTATAACCGCATACGATTTTAAAGGAGTTCCAAACACAATACCAGTATATATCCCGGAAGATCTACTGCTATCTTATCTCATTAAAATCAGCAATTATTTTAAACATAAAATTAATACATAAATTTTTTATCTGACAAAAAAATACTGGTAAATCGAAAGGATGTCTACCTATTAAATAGGAACAGACATTATTCATGATCGAAAATAAATCACTTCACTTACACCATTTATGCACGAGAATAATTATTTTCGTACCAACCTTTATTGAAAGAACAAACCTTTAAACACCTTTGAACAAATGACCCATAAGAAAGACCTTTTGCCCGGAAACTTGCGTCACCATTAACTTTCATAGGTATCACACAATTTACCTGTTACAACATTAAGATCACAACGACCATATAAATTTCAGATATCACCTGTTATGCCTGTGTCTACCATGTAGCAACAGGACAACGGATTGTTAACACTAAAAAAATACTTTTTTTATGTCTTTTAAGGCAGAACTGATCATAGGCGGAAAGTCAGCCAACGTGCTGGAATGTAACTACGGCTTTTCCCAGGGCACTGACTCCATCGGCAAACCCAGCACTATGCCCCGTGGCGGCACCATCTCGCTCGTATTGGAATCAGCCCGTGATACAGACCTGGTACAATGGATGATCTCCCCGGAAGAAAAACGTGACGGCACCATCATATTCAAACGCCGTGATCACGACTCCAGCCTGCGCACGGTAGAATTCACCGAAGGCATCTGCGTACAGTTCCATGAGAGCTATCACCATTCCGGGGCCAGCCCCATGATCACCCATATCGTGATCTCCGCCAGGGAACTGAAAATCGGCAACGTCGCCTTTAAAAGAAAATGGGAGGACTAAACCATGCAGTATATCCCTGAAAATATTAAAGTAGCGGCCCGCTTTATTTTGCTGGCCCTGCAGCGTAGCCTGGCGGATCATGCGGAGCAACGGCAGTTGCATCAGGGACTGACCATCCTCACCTATCACCTGCCGGCGGTACTGCACAACGCAGGGCTCACCAGCACACTGCTACCGGCCTCCCACATCCACTGCCAGCTGCAGAACAACCTGCTGGCCGTTGACGTGCAGGAAGTAGGTACCTTCCTGCTCGATATACAACACGCCTGTATGATCACCTTTACACGGCCGGCGGAAGAAAAGAAATATACAACTGCGGACAGCCGTCCCCGTTATCTGCCCGGCGCTCCCGCCTTAGCAGGTCATCCGGCCGGCCCCCACGCCGGACCAGGGATCAGGCCAGTCAGCAATGTCGCAACAGACCCGTTAAGGACATTCCGTTACACGCCCGCAGTGGCAAACCTCCCCCGGCGCTTTGACCCCAAACCCAGGGAAGCCACCGGGCAACCTCATCAATATTTTATCTACCTGCATACAGAAGATATTCCTACCAGGGATATCGATCTCCATCAGACCGGCGTGATCAGGATCAACCCGAAAGACTGACCCGCACACACATTCATTGATAAAAATTTTTAAACCTGAATACTATGGGCGACGATAAATTCCTGAATAAGTCAACAATAGGCATCGAAGGCTATGCCGGACCGGTAGAGTTTAAAAATGTGACACTGGAACAGGCTGTTGGCAGCCACCACTACTTCAGCTTCCTGTGGCGCCCCGGCAGCCTCAGCAGCAACCTCACCTACCAGCAAGGCATCATCGAAAAATATATCGGTAAAGGGATCTCCATCAGCTTCGATGATTTCCGCTTCAAAGGACTCATCACCAGTATGGCGGTGATCGAAGAAGATGGCGCCGCCATCGGCTTCCAGGTATCTGGCGTCAGCCCTACCATCCTGCTGGACGATGTGCCGCAGAGCGCTTCCTTCTATCAGAAATCATTGCAACAGGTGATCCAGGGCGCCCTGCAGGACGCCGGCTCCGGCCTGCTGAAAACACAGGTGGTACCGGCGCATAAAGGCACCCTCCCCTATTGCGTGCAGTATAACGAGACCGACTTCAACTTCCTCGCCCGCATCGCCGCCCGCTACGGCGAATGGATGTACTACGACGGCAGCGCCCTCGTGATCGGTGACACCCAGAAAAATGAAGTGAAGCTCACCAAAAATGTAACGCTCCATCAGCTGAAAACAGTAGCCGCCGTCACCCCGCAACGTTTCAACTACGTGTCGTATGATGTGATGAAAGCCGCTCCCCTCAGCGAAAAATCACAAAAAGCAGACACAGGGTCCCATCCCCTGATGCACCTGTCTTCCGCAGCATCAGATGACCTGTACAGCTCCTCTTCCCAGAAACAAACGTTTGTACATCACGGTTATACACAGGATGAACTCAAACAGGTGAAGGAAGTACAGAACAAAGTCAACGCCGCTGCCTTTGTACGTGTAAGCGGCATCAGCGAACTGCCGGTAATGCCGGGCCAGCAGATCAGCATCGCCAGCGACAGCGGACAAAACGCCTACACCGTCATATCGGCCACCCACTACGCCGATACGCCCGGTAACTACCACTGTACTTTTACCGCCATACCGGCAGATGTAAAAGTGCCTCCCTACAGCAACCCCCACCTGGTGCCCAAAGCAGATATGCAGAGCGCCATCGTGAAAGACAATAACGATCCGGAAAAACTGGGCCGCGTAAGAGTGCAGTTCTTCTGGCAGCAACAAAATGATATGAGCCCCTGGATACGGCAGGCAGCACCCGCCGCCGGCGGTGGCACCGGTTTCCACTTTGTGCCCGAAGTAGGCGAAGAAGTGGTGATCGGCTTTGAAGGCGGCAACGCCGAAATGCCTTTCGTCCTCGGCAGTAAATTCAACGGCAAATCCAAAAGCGGTTACGGCGACGCCCAGAACAATATGAAAGCCATCAAAACACGCAGCGGCAGCCTCATACAGCTGGATGACCAGTCCGGCAGCGTTACTGTGACCGACAAAAATGGCAGTACCATGATCATGGACGGCTCAGGAAACATCACCGTGAAATCACAGACGCTCGTTACCGTGAAAACGGAAGATAAAATCGTAGTGGACGCTCCCAATAAAATAGAATTCATGTCCAAGGAAATTCACCTGAAAGGCACACAGAAAGTCGTCATCGGTGAAGGACCAGCGAAAGTCACGATAGACAACGAAGCAAACAAAATCACCAGCGACGCTGACAAAATAACCACTACGGCCGTTACCCTGCATGAACTGAAGAGCCTCGCCAACATGAAGATGAGCGCCCTCCATCACCAGACAGACGGCAGCACGGAAGTAATGATCAAAGGCACCTCCATTAAAGTAGACGGAGGCACCACAACAGACATTAAAGGAGGCATGGTAAACTTAAACTGCTGATGAACGAACACAATCCGATAGCACTGGAGATCAACAAAATTCAGGCATACTGGCGCAAGGCTGTCACCGGAAAAGATGCGCTGCGCCTGGTCCGCCTCATGATATTACCCGAAGAGGCAAGGCTCTATGAAGGTTTTTTAAAACTGGAGTCTTCCCCTCACGGTCAACTGGAAGAAGTATTTGTTACGCACCTCACCCCATTTGAAGACGAAGACACTTTCAGCGCCGCCATCATCAGGGACTGGCTGACGACCTACGACAACAGCACCGCGCTGCTACAGGAAATGGAAGCCAAAGACAACGCGCTGGCATGGGACCCTGCTCCCTACCGCCAGCTGAATGCTTCCCTCCCGCAGGATAAACAGCTGCTGCAGCTGCTGCAGTCTTTCCGTGCAGCATTACCCGAACAGCCCCGTACGCTGGTACTGGCGCTGCTGCCATGGCAGGTAAGCGACACCCGCAGCCTTACCAACTGGCTCATCCGCCTGCTCAAAACAGGCATCCCCGCGGGAATACGCATCGCCGTAATAGACCACGTCGGCAAAGACTACCTGTTGATCAACGACCGCCCTTTCCCCGGGCAGATCATTTCGTTTCATGTGCCGCTGCAACTGGCAGACGCCATTCAGCGCCTCGCCACCGCCGGCAATCCCAACGATCCGGAAATAGCGTACCGCAAATGCCTGTTCGAAATGGGCAACGCCGCCAAAGACAAAGACATCAAACGGCTGCATTACTGGGGAGAACGGATGCTGGAAGCTACACAACGCAGCGGCAACAAAGGCCTCTTCGCCACAGCGCACCTCTCCTATGCCGGCATGTTATTTAATTTCAAACGGGACCCCAAATTGCCGCAACTGCTGGAAAAAGCAACACGCATCGCCAAACAGGGACTGCAAACAGGCGATCAGGCCTGCCTGTCACTCCTGATACAGGCCTACGGCTACCAGGGCGCCTATGCACAAATACGGCGTAACTATGGCCCCGCCATCGAATGGTTCCTGCAACAGGCAGCGCTGGCAGAACAACACCAGTTCCTGGCACAGGCGGTAACGTCCTGGTACCAGGCTGTGGAACTGAGCCGCCGCAAAGACAGCAGCCGTTATCACACCCTGCTGGAACAGGCCTACAAATGCGGTATCCCCATGACAGACGATGAAATCAGCGCATCGGTGTATAGCTTTCTTGCAGCCGACTATTACGATTACGCCTATACGAATAAACAATCTACCCTTGTCAGCGAGATTGATGAACGCATGAGCCGCATCTTTGGCAAAAACTGGAAAGAGGAAGTGGATAAACTGAAAAAGTCTAAAGTAAAATCACTGATGCAGCCGCAACTGAGTGAAGAAGAGGAAGAAGAAACCGAGGAAACCGCTGATTCTCCCACCCAAAAACGATAACACCTAAGAACGGGAAAAGGCAATGGAGGTCCAGATATTGCCGTTCTGCCGCAGGTCGTCCACGATCTCCAGCAGGGCGGTGAAGTCCATATAAAAATTGGTCAGCATCCGGCGGTCGGTCAGCGAATCCTGCAGCCCCGCTTCGAAGTAATCTTCACCGTGACTGATACCGATACAGATACGGTTGTTATAAAAAGAGATAAATACCGGCGCCTGTGAACGTTCCTGCAGGCGGATGATTTTTTCCAGCAACGGCGCTGTCAGTAGCTGCTGCGCCTCCTCTGTATCTTTGGCGTAAGCCATAAAAAGTTTGTTGAACGCAGTATCAGAAGTGGTCACTTTTTTCCCGAGGTTCCAGGTTTCAATATAATCCCTGTCTGTCTGCCCGGCAGACGTCAGCTTCTCCATCATTGTGCTGCGTGGCACGAGATACACTGGCGTATTGAAATAGCGGGGAAACTGCGCCATAAAATAAGTGCCTTCAAAGATAACATCAGCGCCCAGTCCACGTAGGGTAACGGTAGGCATATGCGTTACTTTCAGGTCACACCACTGAAAATTCAGGTCCCCCGTTTTACCGAATACCTGGTCATTGCCGGTGATGTTGTATTCCTGCCGGGAGAACAGCCCGCTTTCGGTAAACTCTTCATAACTGGCATGGTTCAGCGGCTGATAGGTATAAGCCGGGTCTATAAAGCGGACGATGGGTTGTATCACCTTGTTTTTAAAATCCTGTTTATAATCCACCATTTCCTGCATGCCTTTCTGCTTCGCCATGTAACGGCGGAACGCAAAACTCAGTCCCAGTGTGACGATAATCCCTGCGGCCAGCATCCAGATAACGGACGTGCTGTTGCCTGCGTTGTTTTCCTGCCGGGGGATGACCACCCACATCAGGAAAGCAAAAAAAACGATGACCGGCACCACGCCGAGGATACGCATACGGCGCACCCAGGCCTGCCCGGCTTTGCGCTGGTTTTCCAGCTGTTGCAGCTGTGTGTCCAGTTGCTGGTCTACAAACGTGTTGAATTCGGCTAATGTTTTCATACTGTTATAACAGCCTCGCGGCATCGTTGTTTAATTGGCGGACCAGTTGGCAGAGGGGTTGCTGCCTGCGATGGCGCCGGCGCCGGTCCTGCTCACAAAAGCTCTGAAAGGTTGTACATTTTCTTCAGAGAGCGGCAGCTTGTAAGCCTTTCTGCCGGGCCCCACCACCATGTGCGCATATTCCATGGGAAACAACCGTATACGGATGATACGCAGTGGCAGGATCAGTTTATAGTCCGTATAGGTGTTCAGGTTATTGACAGCCTCTCCCCTCCGCAGGCATTCCACAAACTCGTCGATTTTCTGTTGCCGGTTGCTGGCCTGAAAAAGCATAATGGCATAGGGTATTACCGGGCCGATGCCGATGAGACCGAGCATCACGATCAGCAGCAGAGGGATCTCAGCGCTGCTTTTCAGCACGGAGGTAAGGACCACTGCCAGCAGCAGTAGCGCCAGTATTTCCGCGGTGATCAGCGCCTGGAATATCTGCTTTTTATCTTTTTCGTGGATGGCCGTCAACGTTGCCTTGAGGTCCTGTAGACTATTCATATGGTAGTTAGTTTTTCAATATCAGGAAATCCGAGGATGGGTCAACCTTTTTCCGTGACGAAGTAAAGTAAAAAGCATGACATCGCAAAATAGATCTACTCTTTCCGGACTACCGGCGGGAAGGCAAAATCCTTCCACGCGGCTTCGGCCTCTGCCGGCGTGAGATCGCCATCATATACCATCACCCGGTAGGTTAACGTGTATTCGTTTCCGTTAGTAAGCGTCCAGGATTTCATTTTAGTAGGGGAATAGTTGAGCATGAGTTCACCGCCTTCCATATTTTCGGGCCATACGCGGAGTGGTTCCGGCGAGTCGTAGTTGGCCGGCGCATTCATGATGAGCAGTCCCGCCTGGCCCTGTGGTGTAGTGCCGGTGATTTTTACCCAGCGGGCGCGGGTGCTGTCCGCGTCTTTGCGGGTTTTCCCTTCAGAGGTAAGCACCTGGCTGGTGCTGGCGGTGAAAGACGGTGTTGTACGCAGTCCGAACCCGCCGCCATAGCGGTACTGCAGGAGGGTGATCCCATCGGCGGCGGCCGGCGTGAAACGGGAGGTGATATCCCACAGGCGGCGTTTACCCTTGTCCGTGGCGGGGTAGGCTTGTACCGTCCAGGTTTCATGGATGGCAGTTTTTTCCGTGCCGTCTTTCAGGAAGGCCACATGTTCCTGCCGGGCGCTGAAACCGCAGAAGGCGTTGCCGGAAGTCACCGCTTCCATTTTAATGAACCGTACTTTTCCTTCTTTTTTCTGCACGTTCCAGAAGTCCGTTATCCTTCCTTCGAAAGAAGTATGCGTCCACGGGTTCCAGATGCCCATATGATGGCGATGGCCCGCGTTGGGGAAGGCGTTGGTGAGGACGGCGCCGTTGGGCGCCCACAGCGGGTGAATAAAGGCGCTGCGGCGGTATACGGTATCGCTGCCGGCTGGTGGTGCTACCGTAGCATAATTGTATTGCAGGATTTTCTGCGTTCCCTGCTGCAGTATCAGCGCACTGTGATTATCAGTAACGGCCATCACCGGCGGCGCAGATAATTTCCGGTTGGCTTTTTTCAGTTCGTAAGACCTCCGGGCGCCCGCGGGGGTATGTCCTTCCAGTACCCACCAGAGGGCGCCGTCCGCCGCGGTAACGGGGACGGGCACACGCTTTTTCCCTGTCACTTCTTCCAGCAGCAGATCTTCCGTGTCCGCCGGCTGGTCTAGCCGTATATGCACGATACTGTTATGACGGTCGATATCTCCTGCCTGTACGGTATAGCGGGCAATTACCTGGGCCGGTGCGCGAAGACCGGCCAGCAGGCCGCCAAGAAGGCAAAGGGTGCGGATGGATGTTCTCATGTGCAATCGTTTGCAACAAAATACAGTTTCCTTTCTCACTATGCAAGTACTTTGCGTAGCGGCAACTTAATATTGTCAACGGAAGCTTGCCGGTTATCCGTTTATTTTAATATTTTTAGCGCTTAATGAAAGATATATGGCAAGCCCCGCGATTCATATGTTGACGACGAAACTCATTATAACCAATAAAACGGCCTTACAGCAGAAGTATGGAGACCGGCATCAGGCCATATTAGATGACCTGAAAGCACTGCAGGCATTTGATGCGGGCAGGCAGTTGTCTACCCAACTGATTTTCCTGGATGATGCTGCACAGATGCAGGCCTGCCAGTCGGCCCCCGTTACTGATGCAACAGACGAAGCCCAGCATAAAAAGGCGATCGATGACCTGTACCGTTTTTTTTCTCCCGGCTACATCATGCTGGTAGGCGCCCAGGACATCATCCCTTTTCAGCGGTTGAAGAACCTCCTGAAGGACAACGACCCGGACAGCCTTATCCCCAGTGACCTTCCTTATGCGTGCGATACGCCTTATGACACCGACCCGGGCAAGTTCATCTCCCCGGTGCGGGTAGTGGGCCGCCTCCCGGACGTACCCGGAGTAGCAGACCCCGCTTACCTGCGATCGCTCATCAAAGATATCCTGGACACAACGCCGCAACCGGTGCACGTGTACAAACCTTATTTCTCTGCCAGCACGTTTGATTGGCAGGACTCTACGCAGAACAGCCTTCAGAACATATTCGGCGATAAAGGCAGCCTGCTGATTTTTCCCGGCGCCGATACGCTGGACGGTACCAACTGGTCCACCCAGATGCTGCCTAAAACACATTTCATCAACTGCCATGGCGCGGTGTATAATCCCGGCTACTATGGCCAGAAACTAACCAATTTCCCGCTGGCCATGCGCTCCGACACCATCACCGCCAAACTGAGCACCGGCACGGTAGTAGCGGCAGAATGCTGCTATGGCGGCCAGCTCTATGATCCGCAGAAGAACGCAGCGAAACTCATGAGCATGGCCAACAGCTACCTGCTTAACCATGCCATCGCTTTTGTAGGCGCCTCCAATATCGCCTATGGGCCACCCACCGGGCAGGGACTGGCAGACCTGCTTACACAGTTCTTCCTGATCAACGTGCTCAACGGCGCCTCCACCGGCAGGGCCCTGCTCGAAGCCCGGCAGCGTTTTCTGCATGAAATGGGTCCCACCCTCGACCCGTTCGAGCTTAAAACAGCCGCCCAGTTCTATCTGCTGGGAGACCCGTCGCTACAGCCGGTGATCAACGACAGAGACCCGAGCACCGACGGCATCACCCAGGCATTTGTGAACAGCCTGCAGAACCGCCGCGATAACCTGGAGGCCCGGGGTAAAATGCTGGACGATTTTCTGTCCACCCCCGCGCACACAACAGAAACCCATGCCACCGACCCGGCCCTGGAGGCGGCCATGCATTCCCTGCTGGGAGAGAAACTGTTTACGGTGCCCCCTCCTGCCAAAACATTTATCAGCCAGCGGAAAAACCCGCTGCCAGGTGCTGCATCAGGCACTTCCATGCCATCTGTAAAATTTCATGTATTTTCGGAATCAGCAGTCAGTGGAGAGCGTACCAGCACCAAAGTGCTGGTCGTAAAAGAAAAAAACAATCAAATACTGGGCTACCGTGAATATGTCAGCAGATAATTATTCCGAAAAAAACAGCATCCGCCTTACCGGTCGACTGGTATTGCGGACTTTTGGCCAGCGCTCCAAAAGTGAGCACCTTGGCGTATACCTGGTGACCGATCAGGGCGACTACCTGATACGCCCCGCCGGCGCCAATCCTTTCATGAACAACCCGCTGATGAAACTGGCGGGTAAAACCATCACCGCTGAAGGATATATTGTAGACTATGTATTCCTGGCCCGCTCCTGGGAAGAGGGAGAAGAAGATCCGCGACCGGATGCTGCTATTTAGTGGTTTTTTATTACTTTGGCATTCATGCATCCCGCACGCATAGATGACAACAGCAACCTATGAATCTATCCTCTTTTATAACGACCCTGGTCCGCGACGGACAAGTGACTGTAGACACAGCGGTTCATTCCTTTTCCCCAGACGACCTGACAGCCACCCGGAACGTACTGCTCCATTATTATCAGCACGATCTTACCGATATGCCCGGCGAAGCACCTGCCTTCGACAGCGATACCGCCCTCTGGGCCGCCGGCTTCATTTACAGGGCGGCGCAACTGATCAGGTCCCGGCCACCCGGCAATACCGGCATTGAACAATGGCTGCCCAAACACGCCGGAGCAACCGGACCGGAAGCCGTATACTCCGCCGACCTCTGCCTGCGCTATCTGCCCGACCTGCTGAGCATCGCCAAAAACCTGGCGCCTACTGACCCGCTGGTACAACGCCTCACCGAAACAGCTGCCCAGTGGCCGTTCTCCTCCACCGGCATGAATATCTACCCTGCTACACCGATGACGGTGATCACAGAACACCCGGCACTGTTGCAGGCTTACACCGACCGCATCATTGCCAGCAAAGACACCGGCAGATGCAACGACACGGTAGTGATGGCCGCCGTCAAGGCTTCCCTTGGCAGCTACGCCCACCTGCTGTGGCCCGGGTTTCATGACAGCTTCCGGGATTAGCTATCGCCATGCACTAACGGAATAGTATATACGCTAATTTATCAGACGGAGGGTGTTTGCCGGAGCACCGCGCCCACACCCGGCCTGTCGGCATAAATGATACGGCCGCTGTCAATACGGATACCGTCTGCGGTGTCTTCTGCCAGCAGCAGCGGCCCGTCCATATCCACATAATCCAGCAGGGGCAACAGGTGCGCCACAGCAGAAGTACCAACGGTGCTTTCATTCATACTGCCGGTCATCACTTTCATGCCGCATTGCCGTGCTTCTTTGATCATACGCAGCGCCGGTGTAATACCACCGCATTTGGTGAGTTTGATATTGATACCATGAAAATAGCCATGGCAGCGGGCTACGTCCTGCTCTACAATGCAACTTTCATCTGCAATGATGGGCAGAACAGATTGTTCAAAAACATTTTTCATTCCTTCGCGGTCTGCTGCCGGCATCGGTTGCTCAATGAACTCCACGCCCAGCGGTTTCATGGCCGCAGCATTCTGCAGGGTTTCCTCCACGCCCCAGGCGCAGTTGGCATCTACCCGGAATACCGCGCTGGTGTGCTTTCTCAGCTCCGTGATAATCTCAATATCTTCCCTGGTGCCCAGTTTTATTTTGTAAATCGGCCAGGGGAACTCCTTTAATTTCTTCACCATATTCTCAATGGTATCGATGCCGATGGTATAGTCTGTCAGCGGGTTATGGGAGATGTTGAGTCCCCACACTTCGTACAGCTTTTTATGCTGGCGTTTGGCGTACAGGTCCCATGCTGCCAGGTCCAGCGCACAAAGCGCAAACATATTATCCGACAGTAACGGGAACATATCCTGCCAGAAAGCCTCCGGCTTGTCGAGCGTATAGTTTTCAATAAACGGGCGGTGGGCATTGATCGCCTCCATCAGCCGGGGAACAGTCATGTTGTAATAGGAGTTGTCGGCCGTTTCTCCGAGGCCGGACAGGCCGTCCTGTTGCAATTCCACTACCAGTAGGGGTTGTACGTCTTTTGACTTGCGTGAAATGGTAAACGTGTGGCGGAATTTCAGTTCAAAAGGATAAAGTGTGAGTTTCATTTTAAAACTTTCGTAGTTGGTAATCCGTAATTGGTTTATCGATTCGGTATCTCCAGTAATGTTGTGTCACTGCGGGAATATTGATCCTTTCCTTATCAGGATGCTGGCCGGAAATATAGCCGGCGGCCGCCAGCAGGTCCTGTATTTGAAAGATACGCCACATGGCGTTAGCCTGCAAGTGCTGGTTGACAATTTCCTTTATCAGGGCGGCATTGGCATGTGCAGGCGCCGGGGTGTGGTGTTTCAACACCTGTTGATAGTATTTCCGGGAGATGCCTGCGTTTTCCTCCCACCATCCTCTGAGGGTGCTCATATCGTGGGTGGCCGGGGTCAGCACAGAGAGATAGGGCGCCTCAAAGATAGCGGCAAAATCATACCCCGCATGTTTGGGCATACGCTGCACTTCCAGTCCGAGGATGCCTTGCGCCCGCATCACACCCGGCACACAATGCGGTACCATTCCCAGGTCCTCCCCGCAAATCAGCATACGGGTGGCCCTCCTGATCAGAGGCAGCTTATGCATGGCTTCTTTGCGCCAGCAGCTCTCCTGCCGGACATAAAAGAAATGGTGGTACAGGTCCTGTAACCGTTGTTGGGTAACAGCGTCGAGTGCGGCGAAGGAGGTGGTGGAAGCCAGATCGTACCGGGGATGGTACATCACCCGTTCCCCCTGGGTGACCTTTATCAGCAGCACATCTGCTATCAGGTGGAACAGGGCGGATTCCACGGCTTCGGGTAGCTGCAGCTCCCTGACTTTACGCTGGGTATCGCAATGTGGCTGGAGAGCATAACGCCCGTGAGGCAGCGCATGAAGGTAACGGTCTTTGATGATGCCCGCATAACTGCCAAACATCTGGTCCAGCACCACGTCCGTGATCCATGGCTGGCAGAAGCGCGCTTCATCAAAAGGAATACCTTTTTGCAGCAGCTCTTCCCGGCTGAGGGGAATGGCCGGATGAAAATACCCCAGCAGCCCCTGTACCGCCGCTTGCGGTACCTGCCAGATACGGAAGAAACCAAGGATATGATCGATCCGGAAAGCGTCGAAATAAACGGACATATGCCGGAGCCGCTGCTGCCACCATTCGCAGCCATCGGCCATCATCTTTTTCCAGTTGTACGTGGGGAAGCCCCAGTTCTGTCCTTCCGCGGTAAAGCTGTCGGGAGGCGCGCCCGCCTGCATATCCAGGTGATAAAGGCCGGGGTTCATCCAGGCGTCAGCACTGTGGCGGGAAATGCCAATGGGGATGTCTCCTTTAAGCGCTATCCCTTCGTTATGCACCGCCGTTACGGCTTGTTGCAGCTGCAGATGCAGATGGTACTGTACAAAAAACCAGAAGTGCGCGGTATCTGCGGCGGCACGGTCAGCGATCACCAGCTGGTTGATAGCCGTATAGTCGTATTGGTTATATTCCGGCCAGCGGGAATAATCGCTGGTATGGTATTTATCACGCAGGTAGCAGAAAACAGCATAGGGTAGCAGCCAGTGCTCGTTGGCGGCAAACCACTGCCAGTAAGCGCGTGTCTGCAGCTTCTCGCCTTCCTCTTCATACAGTGCTTTGAGATAAGCCAGTTTATAGGACAGGACGGTTTCATAATCGACCGCCTCTTTTTCGTTGAGCCACTGCCGTAAGGAATGAAACTGCCGTTGCAGCGGATGCGTAGCCGGCAGCTGTCCTACGTCCTGCAGCCGGATATAAAGCGGATGCAGGGCAAAGGAAGAGATGGCGTTGTAGGGATAGGAGTCGCGCCAGGTCCAGGTGCTGATGGTATCATTCACCGGCAGCAGCTGTATCAGCTGCAAATCACCCTGCCGGGCCCATTGCGCCAGCGGTACGAGGTCCGCAAATTCACCGGTGCCAAAGCCTTCATGGCTGCGCAGGCTGAATACCGGCACGGATACGCCGGTGCCTTTCCAATGGGGATAGTCCAGCCGTACGAAACCATCATGCAGGACGGTATGCTCAGTGGTAGCGAAGGCCGGCAGCTCCCGGTCAGGACCGTTCTCGTAATATTCGAAAGTGTGATTGTCAAGATCGTAAACACCGTATTTATACCGTACCGTGGTGGCGCTGACAGGCAGTTGCGGCGCTGCGGTAAACCAGCCCTGTGCATCGTATTGCAGCAATAGTGGCGTTTCTATGTTCCAGTTGCCCAGCGAGGGGATATTGCCGAGGAGACAGATGGTCTTGTTCGCGGGCAGCAGCGGCGCCTGTACACGGAACTGGTGGGTGGCGGTACGGCTGTCCGGCTGTTGTACCGGACGACGGAAAAACACGCGTGTAAAAGGCGCTGTCTGCCAGGCGTTCTGTGGCTGGCCGGCATAGTTCCAGGTATCGGCGAACTGGCAGGTTTCCCGGGCGGGGTCGAGCAGTATTTCCCGGATGCCGCCTTCGTAGGTCACTTCTTCCAGTTCCCGCAGAATGTATTGGTATTGGAGAACAAAGGGTTCTGTTGTGGTGGTCCGGATAGTAGCGCTCCACCATTCGTCGTTTTCCCATTGCAGGCGGAGGGCCTGGTGCGGCACGTCGCTGCCCAGTGCGGGAATGTTTCCCAGCAGGTAAACATCCTGCCCGTAATGGGTGTGGTAACGAAGGTAAAAACGTATGGTCTGATGCATCTGTTCCCAGGCTAAACGGGAACAATGTAAAAATTATTTACGGATTTGATGTACGATTTTTTGGTATATGTGATGACCAAAGGGAATGACAGGGGCGGACAAAAAAAGCCGAAGCAATGATTGCTTCGGCTTTTAATTTCTTTCGATTGGCGACATCAAAAATCGCCCATCGAAAATATATCACTATTTCACTTCTTCAAATTCCGCGTCGGTTACACCATCAGTGCCTGCGTTAGGCTGGCCTTGTTGCTGACCGGCACCTGCAGTGGCGCCTTCCGGCTGGCCCTGGGTGGCTTTGTAGATTTCTTCAGAAGCAGCGGTCCATGCAGCTTCCAGTTCAGCAGTCGCAGTGTCGAGCTGTGCACTGTCCTGGGATTTGTGGGCTTCTCTCAGTTTATTGAGCGCTGTTTCGATAGTGGCTTTTTTATCAGCAGGCACTTTATCGCCGTATTCTTTCAGTTGTTTTTCTGTCTGGAAGATCAGGCTGTCTGCTTTATTGAGCTTTTCGATTTTCTCACGTTGTTCTTTATCGGATGATTCGTTGGCTTTCGCTTCCGCTTTCATTTTTTCGATCTCATCTTTGCTCAGGCCGCTACCAGCTTCGATTTTAATATTCTGCGTTTTACCGGTGCCTTTATCTTTGGCAGTAACGTGCAGGATACCGTTGGCGTCGATATCGAAGATCACTTCGATCTGCGGAACGCCGCGTGGAGCCGGAGGAATGTCACCGAGGATAAAGCGTCCGAGGGTCCTGTTCTGGGCAGCCATTGGCCTTTCACCCTGTAATACGTGGATTTCCACGCTGGGCTGGCTGTCAGCAGCTGTAGAGAAGGTTTCGGATTTTTTGGTCGGGATGGTGGTGTTGGATTCGATCAGTTTGGTAAACACACCGCCCATGGTTTCGATACCGAGAGACAGAGGGGTTACGTCGAGCAACAGCACATCCTTTACTTCACCGGTCAGTACACCGCCCTGGATAGCAGCACCTACGGCTACCACTTCATCAGGGTTTACACCTTTGTTGGGTTTTTTACCGAAGAACCGCTCTACTACTTCCTGAATTTTAGGGATACGGGTAGAACCGCCTACGAGGATGATCTCGTCGATTTCGGAGGTGTTCATGCCGGCATCTTTCAGGGCTTTGCGGCAAGGCTCCAGTGTTCTTTCCACCAGGCTGTCGCTCAGTTGTTCAAATTTAGCGCGGGTCAGTTTTTTCACCAGGTGTTTAGGCACGCCGTCAACAGCGGTGATATAAGGAAGATTGATTTCTGTTTCAGCAGAAGAAGACAGCTCGATTTTAGCTTTTTCGGCAGCTTCTTTCAGCCTTTGCCATGACATCGGGTCTTTGTGCAGGTCTACCGCTTCATCTTTTTTGAATTCGTCGGCCAGCCAGTCCATGATCACCTTGTCAAAGTCGTCACCACCGAGGTGGGTGTCGCCGTTAGTGGATTTTACTTCAAATACGCCGTCGCCCAGTTCGAGGATGGAGATATCGAAGGTACCGCCACCAAGGTCGAATACAGCGATTTTAGTATCGGTGTGTTTTTTATCCAGACCGTATGCCAGGGCGGCTGCGGTAGGTTCGTTGATAATACGGCGGACAGTCAGACCGGCGATTTCACCGGCTTCTTTGGTCGCCTGACGCTGTGCGTCGTTAAAGTAAGCAGGAACGGTGATCACCGCCTCTGTTACTTCCTGGCCGAGATAGTCTTCAGCCGTTTTTTTCATTTTCTGCAGGGTCATTGCGGAAATTTCCTGCGGCGTATATAATCTGCCATCAATATCAACGCGGGTGGTGTTGTTATCACCTCTTACCACTTTGTAGCTAACGTGCGTCAATTCGTTGGACACCTCGTCAAAATGACGGCCCATGAAACGTTTCACTGACATAATGGTATTCACGGGGTTGGTAATAGCCTGACGCTTTGCAGGGTCACCTACTTTCCTTTCTCCGTTTTTCAAAAATGCCACTACTGACGGGGTCGTTCTCCTTCCCTCATCATTGGCAATCACTACCGGTTCGTTACCTTCCATAACGGCAACGCATGAATTGGTAGTTCCTAAGTCAATGCCTATTATTTTTCCCATAGTATTAAGATTCTCCTTTAGTTGTAAGTTAAAAGTCGTATTTGTCTTAGGTTTGTCAATGATTATGCCAAGCAAAAAAATATGAAATTATGTCAGTCAGGTGTCCTATATTTGAACAAGTGGATTGATTATTTGGTTATTTAGTCATTTGCAGAACCCGACAAAATGGCCAGGCAGAAGGCCATCCGTGCAGTAATGTTACCCGTTCTTAACCTCGCCCATCTTTAGCTGCTATTCATCTCTAAGCCTGTATTTGAATCATTTTATCAGACAAAAAGCAAATTGTATAACCTAAGTGTTTTCTTATGAACAAATCCATTATCTGGCGGGCATCCTGTGCCCTGATGGCCATTTTGCCCCTCTTCAGCAACGCCCAGGACCAAACATCTTCTTCAGCTGTTCCCACCGTACAGTTATTTAAAGGCCCCCAGGAATACAAAACATGGTCTATTGGTGTAAACGGTGGTATCCTGGCCCCTGTGGCTGCCACCGGCGGCAGTAACGACTTCACCAAGTGGAAGGCATCCGGCGGTTACGGCGCCTATGTAAAATATCAGCTGCTTCATTTTATGGCCCTGCGGGCCGATTATGTGGGCGGCAAACTCCAGGCTGACAACAGCAAAAGCTGGGGCAACGGTCAGACGCCCATCAGCCCCTACAGCTCCTATGAGACAAAATTGAAGTGGTCTGCGTCCCTGAACGCGGTATTTAATATTACAACGGTCAACTGGCTGTTCCGTAAGAACTTCGTCATGCTGTACGGCTCTGTCGGCGGTGGTATTGCCGGTTACAGCCCCACCCTCACCCGGGCCGGCAGCAACACGTCCTTCGATTATAAGCCTGACGGCGCCATCAAGGAACTGATCATCCCCGTAGGCGCGGGCCTGAAATTCAGGCTGTCTGAATTCATCAACCTGGACCTGGGTTATACTATGTATTATGTTGACAGCGATAACCTCGACGGCTACAATTACGGCCCTAATAAGGATAAGTTCTCCTACGGCTACGCCGGACTGGAATTTGCCCTTGGCAAAAAAGGCAAGCCACAGCTGCAATGGCATAACCCCGCCGCCGCCACCTACGACGAGCTGGAGGCCCAGAAAGCTACGCTGCGTACGGCCCTCGACGCTGCCAATCAGAACAATGCCAGGCTGACGGCCGATGTGGACAAACTGACCAAAGACAGCGACGGTGACGGTGTTTCCGATTTCTTCGATAAATGCCCCGGCACTCCCGCCAATACTGCTGTAGATGGTGCAGGATGCCCGCTGCCCGCCCCTGTTATCGAGAAAAAAGAAGAAAAGGTGGTCATCACAGAGGAAGATAACCGCATCGTAAAAGAAGCCATCCAGAACCTGGAATTCGACTTCGCGAAAGCTACCATCAAACCACAATCCTATCCTGCACTCGACAGGGTGGCAGAACTGCTCAAACGCAAAAACCTGAACCTTAAACTCAGTGGCCATACCGACAACGTAGGCAGCAAATCACGCAACCTGGCCCTTTCCAGGGAAAGAGCCGAGTCAGTAAAAGCTTACCTCGTAAGCCAGGGGGTGAATGCCTCTAAAATAGAAGCCGTGGGTTATGGTATGACACAACCCATCGCCAGCAATAAAACAGCTGCAGGCAGACAGAAAAACAGGAGGGTGGAATTCACCATATTCTAATATTGGTTGATCATCTCCCCATAGAAAAAAGCGAAGGTTTATATCACCTTCGCTTTTTTCATGCCCCTAATTTGTAATTTAGGGATATGGAAACTATGACTATCAGAACAATTACACCTGCCGACAATCCAACACTGGCCAACATTATCAGGACCTCCCTGGCAGAATTTGGGATGGACAGACCCGGGACCGTTTATACCGATCCTACGACCGACCACCTGTCGGACATCTACAGTAAACCACGGGCCACCTATTTTGTGGCAGAAGAGAACGGCGTGATCCTCGGCGGCGCCGGCGTCCATCCGCTGGACGGCGGGGAAGCGCATGTCTGCGAGCTGCAGAAGATGTACCTTGTCCCTGCCGCAAGAGGCAAAGGCCTCGCCGGCAAACTGATCACCCTGTGCCTCGAATACGCTAAGGCCAACGGCTATACCCACTGTTATCTCGAAACAGATCCGCAGCTGGCCAGGGCGAGACAGGTATATGAACAATTCGGCTTCCGGTACCTGACAGGCCCGATGGGCAGCACCGGTCATTTTGGCTGTGACAGCTGGATGCTGAAGGATTTATAGGATTTCCCCGTTCCGTAGTTTTTCGTGCACTGACGAAAACCGGCATATTTCTTGGTATGAGGGGCGAAGCAAAAAACTCATATCATGAAAAAACTTATTCTGTCTGGTATACTGGCCATGGGCACTGTACTGGCAGTACAAGCACAAACCGTAAAATTCGGTGTTAAAGGCGGTCTTAACCTGGCTAAAATCACTAACGAAAGTTCATCTAAAACCCGTGCCTCCTTCTATGCCGGCGGTTTGGTAAACATTGCACTGGACCAGCACTGGGCCATCCAGCCGGAACTGCTGTACTCCGGACAAGGCACCAAAATGAAGTCCAGCTACCTCGGTGGCCTGATCACCACGGAAAGCACGCTCAAAACAGATTATATCAATATCCCCGTGATGGTGCAATACTCCATCGTTCCGGCATTCTACCTCGAAGCCGGTCCGCAGCTGGGTATCCTGGCCGGCGCCAAACTGAAAGGCGGCAACGTGTCCGTAGATGTGAAAGACCAGATGAAAAGCATCGACTTTGGCATCGGCGTAGGTTTTGGCTATAAATTCGATATGGGCCTCGGTGTTTCCGGCCGTTATAATTTCGGGCTGACCAACCTCAATGAATCCGACAAACAAACCAACAAAAACTCCGTAGCACAGATAGGCCTGTTCTACATGTTCTAGTGGTTGGACCATACTGATCATTACAGGGCTGGCCTTCGGGCCGGCCTTTTTTGTTTCAGCAGCTCCGGGCCCCGCTACGTTGTGATTGGCCCCGTTTTACCGCTGTCCCCAAAATCCCTCCTTTGCGCCTTCGCATTAAACCCACTATCTTTGCTGCTCGTATTAATCATTTTCAGCATGAGTGTTGTACAATCTATCAGAACGGCAGCCGTAGCCGCTATCAAATCACTTTACAACCAGGACATCGCACTGGCCGACGTTTCGATCAATGTGACCAAGCCTGAGTTCCAGGGTGAGTATACCATTGTTGTTTTCCCATTCACGAAATTCAGCCGACAAAAACCCGACGAAACCGCGCAAAACATCGGCGCATGGCTCACCGCCAACCAGCCGGAACTGATCGCCGGTTTTAACGTGGTGAAAGGCTTCCTGAACCTGGACATCAACCAGGACTACTGGATTGCTTTCCTGCAAGACAACTATAACAACGACAACATCGGTATACAGCCCTCCAACGGCAAACGGATCATGGTGGAGTACTCCTCCCCCAATACCAACAAACCGCTGCACCTCGGGCACCTGCGTAATAACTTCCTCGGCTATTCCATCGCAGAGATCCTGAAAGCCAACGGTTACGAAGTTATCAAAACCAACCTCGTCAACGACCGCGGTATCCACATCTGTAAGTCCATGCTCGCATGGCAGCTGTTTGCGCATGGCGATACGCCACAATCCACCGGTATCAAAGGAGACCACCTGGTGGGCGACTACTACGTGAAATTTGAAAGCGTAGTAAAAGAACAGGCGGAACCTATCATCGACAGAGTGCTGGAAAACGATTTCCAGGACTTTGAAGGCGCCGACGTGGAAAAACTCACTAAACTGGTGACGGCCCTGCATAAACCGGAAGTAAAAGCCGATGCTGATAAAACCGCTAAAATTATGGGCGACATCAAAGAGATGTCCCGTAATAAAACGGAGATCATGCAACAGGCTAAAATCATGCTCCAGCAATGGGAAGCCGGCAACCCGGAGGTACGTCACCTGTGGGAAACCATGAACAGCTGGGTGTATGAAGGCTTCGAGAAAACATATAAACGCCTGGGCATCGATTTCGACAAGATGTACTACGAAAGCGATACCTACCTGCTGGGTAAAGACCTGGTGGCAGACGGCCTCGCCAAAGGCGTACTGTTCAAAAAAGAGGACAACTCCGTATGGATAGACCTTACCGCCGACGGACTGGATGAGAAACTGCTGCTGCGTGGCGACGGCACCTCCGTATACATGACCCAGGACCTGGGCACCGCCCGGCTGAAATACAACGACTATCACATGGAGCAGAGCATCTATGTAGTAGCCGATGAACAGAACTATCACTTCAAAGTGCTGCAGCTGATCCTGGAAAAACTGGGCGAACCTTCCGCCCCGGGCATCTTCCATCTCAGCTACGGCATGGTGGAACTGCCGCATGGCCGGATGAAAAGCCGGGAAGGCACCGTAGTGGATGCCGACGACATGGCGGAGGAAATGGTGAATACCGCCAAAGAAGCGACAGAGAAAGCTTTCCAGCGGTATAACGACATTACAGAAGTAGAACTGCAGGGGCTATACGAAACCATCGGCCTGGGCGCTATGAAGTTTTTCCTGCTGCGGGTAGACCCTAAGAAAAAAATGATCTTCAACCCGGAAGAATCCATCGAACTGCAGGGATTCACCGGTCCGTTCATTCAATACGCACATGCCCGTATCAAGTCTATCTTGAGAGAAGTTGGACCTGTGGAAGGCCTTGCCAACTTCCGGTACAACGGCGAACTGCTGCCACTGGAAAAAGAACTGATTGTACTCAATGAACAGTTCTCCGGCGTAGTGGCAGAAGCGCACCGGGAAATGAGCCCGTCTGTCATCGCCAACTACGTGTTCCAGCTGGCGCAGGTGTTCAACTCTTTCTATGCAGAGAAAGTGGAAGGCGTATACACGTATTCTGTATTACGGGAAGAAAACGAGCACAAGAAAAAACTGAGGCTGCAACTGATCACCCTTACCGCACGCACTATCCGTCAGGGTATGAAGCTGCTGGGGATCAATGTGCCGGAGCGTATGTAATCACGCGAAATTCACGTAAAAAAAATAAACGCTGCGGTCCTCGCGGACCGCAGCGTTAGCAGCTTACGGCCGCCGTGGCCGAAACTGCCGAAGAAAATACCACAGCTGGCAGCAACGAAAAAGGAGCTTGCCATTCCCTGATACGTTGTTTTCTAATCCTTCCTTCACTGTGGCAAATAGGTTAGCCGAATATTATTTAATCGTGCCGGTAGCCGTGGCTTTGTCACAAAGGGCCATGCCTTTTTCCATCTCACCCTTACCCATATACGACTTTCCGAGCATAAACATAGCAAAAGCATTTGTAGGTTGCAAGCGTAATACCTTTTCCCACTGGGAAACTGCCGCTTCGAAGTCGCCTTTGCCATAAAAAGCCTGGGCGAGGTTGAACCCGATCTGCTCATCACCCGGCTGCTGCTCCTGCGCTTTGAGCAGACAGGCGATACCTTTCTCTGCCTGTTGCAGCTGCAGCCATGCCACGCCACTGTTGAACAGGAAAACTGCATCCTGCCGGCATCCCAGCGCAGCGGCTTTTTCAAAGGCCTGCACCGCTTTGGCTGGTTCGGTTACATTAAACCACATCATGCCCAGTTCGTACCAGGCGGCAGTATGTGTGCTGTCTACCGACAGGTCCCGCTGATAATAGTATATGCTTTCCCGGTAGTTGCCCAGCTGTGCATAGAGTTGCGCCAGCTGATAAGGCACCATTTTATTTTCCGGTTCTTCCTGCAAGGCCTGTTGCAGTGCTTCCAGCGCGTTGTCATACTGATGCAGATAGTAATAACTCAGCCCTATCTGCCGGCTCATATTGGCGGCTCCCAGCTGCTGCGCTTTGCGGCAACAGGTCAGCGCGTCAGCGTATAATTTCTTCTCAAAGTAAAGCTCTCCCAGCGCACTATAGGCAGCAGTAAACGCACTGTCGGCCTTGATGGCCGCAGTAAAGCGCTGACGGGCAGCTTCGTGCTGACCGGATTTTCTGAAGGCGATGCCTTCCCGGTAAAGATCACGGGCTTTATCGTACGATTTGTTCAACGGCATAGCGCTGACAGTGTGCAGTACCATGGTGAGCATCACCACAGGCAGACATAGGATAAGGCGACAGGTCATCATGTGTAGGCTTCCCTACAAAGATAATATTATTTAAATATTTATATATTTTATTATTCAGATAATAAAGTTATGATTTTCAGCTGCTTGAAGTTATTTCTCTGACATATCGGAAGCGGAGAAGCCCAGTGGCAGCAGGTCGTTGGCTTTAGGGATGACGTATATCTTTCCGCTAAGGCCGCCCAGTATCAGGCGGATAGGGCTTTCCTGCCGCAGTTCATATTCGGCCAGTGTCTGGCGGCATACGCCACAGGGAGAGATAGGATGGTCGCTGTCGCCATGCATATTGTTGTAGCTGATGGCGATGGTGTCTACCGGTACATCGGGATAAGCCGAGGAAGCGGCGGACAACGCCACTCTTTCTGCACATAAACCAGCAGGGAAAGCGGCATTTTCCTGGTTGGAGCCGGCTACTATTTCCCCGTTGACCAGCCGGATCACTGCGCCTACCTGGAAGTGGGAATAGGGCGCATACGCATGGCGGGTCACATCGCGGGCTTCTTTCAGCAGCCATGCGTCCCTGTCATCCAGACCGGTAATATCATCATATACAAAGTATTCGAATTGCTGTAGTTGTTTCTCCATAAAAAAAGTGTGAAGCTGTTACGTATAGCCTTTACCGGAATACGCCTGCTATGGGGCTATCAAGGGGTAAAGACAACTACGGACCGGCAATATGCCAGTCCGTAATTTACTTTAAAAAATATTTTCAGCCAGTGGTTATTTGATACCTCTGAAGAGGCGGCTCCAGCGGATGCCATGTTCGCCATAGCTCATCCAGATCAGCCATGCCTTACCTACCACGTGATCTTCCGGAACGAAGCCCCAGAAGCGGGAATCGAGGGAATTATTGCGGTTGTCCCCCATCATCCAGTAGTAGTTCATTTTGAAAGTGTAGGAGTCTGTCGGCTGACCGTTGATGAAGATTTTACCCTCTTTCCTTTCCAGCGTATTGTTTTCATACACGCGGATGGCGCGGTCATAAATGGCAAAGTTACTGTCATCCAGTTTGATGGTAGCGCCTTTCTTCGGGATATACAGCGGACCGAAGTTTTCTTCTGTCCATTTGGCATGCGTGGTATCGTGCGGGAACACCATGTTGTAGTTAAAATCAACATAGTTGGACTCTTCGTAGACCGTGATGTTTTTAACGATCGGGAATTGTTTGAGCGCCGTTACGTTCTCCGGTGTAAGGTTATACACATACTTGTTGTTGTCGAAAGTATATTCCGGGCCAACGATGCCCAGTTCTTCCAGGCGGCTGGTATTGAGCTGGTCGCCGGTAGTTTCCACCACGTATTTGTGCTGGCTGCCGGGAGGCACCGGTGCTGGCTGGCCATTCACATATACAACGCCGTGTACGATTTTGATGGTATCGCCGGCTTCGGCCATACAGCGTTTGATATAGTTTTCCCTTTTATCTACCGGGCGATGAATGATCTGATAGGAGTTGTTGACTGCCTGCCAACCGGCCTGTCTCACCATGTTGTAGTAGCTGGGGTCCGGTGCATCGATAGCAACCGTATCCCCTTCCGGGAAGTTGAATACCACTACGTCATAACGTTTGATATCGGAGAAGCCCGGGAGGCGTTTGTATTTCCATTTAATGGCTTCAGAGTAAGCTTTGGTGGATTTGGTGAACGGCATGGTGTGATGCACAAAAGGCATGGCCAGCGGCGTCATTGGAATACGGGGCCCGTAGCTGATTTTGCTGACAAAAAGGAAGTCGTTTACCAGCAAGGTCTTTTCCATGGAAGGTGTAGGAATGGTATAGGCCTCAAAAATAAAAGTGCGGATAAGCGTGGCTGCTATGATAGCAAAGATACCAGCGTCCAACCATTCTCTCGCCGTAGATTTCTTTTTCTTTGGCTGACCTTCTTTATTTTTTTTCCAAAATGCCAGATTCATTCAAATACGCTTATTAGATGCTTAAAAAGGCAAATATAATATTCTGTTGTTAGTGAGTAGCTTTTCGCGGGGAAAAGTTTTCTTAAAAATAGCTTAAATAATACAGCTATAGCTATTAAAATTAAAAATAATGTTTTAATTCTGCCGCGCAAAATTCCCTGGAGGGTGCGGGGGACTGATAAGCGGTACTGCCGGCAGCAGCTAGCGCAGCAGGGTTTCTGCCAGGATCCGGTTCATCTCGGCGGCACGGTTGAGCACCATAAAGTGGCCTCCGTCGGGGATCACATGGGTAGGCTTTACAAAACGGATGGGGAAGGGCATGTCTTTACCGCCGTGGATATGTACGAGGTGGGGCGGTATGACGTCATTCTGCCAGTGCAGGATCGTGTTTACCGCCCATCGGGTGTAGGTGAAGTCTTTTTTGGAGAGATATTCCTTTACCAGCTGTCCTTCTGCTTTCGTTTCGATGTTGAGGAACTTCTTCACCACCATGCCCCGCTGCCGGTAGATGATGGCGTCGGGCAGCTGGTGGAGGCGGAGCTTGCGTACCCAGTTGTAGTACGGCGGCTTTTCGGCCGTGTGTTTAATGCTGGACACGAGGATATTTTGTGCAATGGGCCGCACACGGGCAATCTCGAGGCTCATGATGCCGCCAAAAGACACGCCCAATAAAGAAATGGGCCCATCGGCCGTGATGCCTTCTGCCATACGGGTGGCATAACTGCTGATGGGCTCATCGGGAAGCGGGGATATCCACTTCAGGTGATGTATGTCATAGCCGTCCGGGAAACGCAGGTTGTTGAAGATGCGTTCGTCGGCCCCGAGGCCGCTGATGAGATACAGATGTCTGGGCATATGGTTTCAGATTCAGGAACCTGCTTTTTTTCTTTCACGGACAGGCACAACAAAGTCTTCCACATCTTCTGTCGTGATGGTTTTACCGGAGAGGATCACCAGTCTTTCCACCACGTTGCGCAGTTCACGGATATTACCGGACCAGTTGTGGTTTTGCAGTGCTTTCATGGCGTCTTTATCAATTCCCTTGCGGGCGATGCCGTACTCGCTGCATACAGCGTCGAGGAAGTTATCTACCAGCAGCGGCACGTCTTCGCGGCGGTCGTTGAGGGACGCCACATGGATGAGGATCACGCTCAGGCGGTGGTAAAGGTCGAGGCGGAAGTTTTTCTCTTCCACTTCTTTCAGGAGGTCTTTGTTGGTAGCGGCTACCACCCGTACGTCGACACTGATTTCCTTATCGCCTCCCACGCGGGTAATCTTTCCTTCCTGCAGGGCACGGAGCACTTTGGCTTGTGCGCTGAGGCTCATATCGCCGATTTCGTCCAGGAAAAGGGTGCCGCCGCTGGCCTGTTCAAATTTGCCGATGCGTTGTTTTACCGCGGAGGTAAAAGAGCCTTTTTCGTGGCCGAAAAGTTCGCTTTCTATCAGTTCACTGGGAATGGCGGCGCAGTTCACTTCCACCATCGGTCCGGCGGCGCGGTTGCTGCGTTCATGGAGCCAGCGGGCCACCAGTTCCTTTCCTACGCCGTTTTCGCCGGTGATCAGTACACGGGCGTCGGTAGGCGCCACTTTCTCGATCGTTTCGCGGATTTTCAGGATGGGAGCGGAATCGCCGATCATTTCCGGCACCTTGTTCACCTTGCGGCGCAGGGTTTTGGTTTCTGTCACCAGCTTGGTTTTATCCATGGCGTTACGCAGGGTGATCAGCAGGCGGTTCAGGTCCGGCGGTTTGGAAATATAATCATAAGCGCCTTTTTTCACAGCGTCTACAGCAGTATCGATGTTACCGTGGCCGGACACCATGATGATAGGCACGTCCTGGTTGATTTCCCGGGCTTTCTCCAGGAATTCCAGGCCATCCATTTTAGGCATTTTGATATCACACAATACGGCATCGTATTGTTTTGCCTGGAACATTTTAAATCCTTCCAAGCCGTCCGCAGCCTCTTCTACCTTATAACCTTCATAGCTCAGAATTTCAGTGAGTGTTTTACGGATGCTTTTTTCGTCGTCAATAATTAAAATGTTTGCCATAGCGATTGTTGAGATTTATGATACCGGTATAGTCCGGTAGTAATCAGCGCCAAAAATAAAGGAGATTTGCCGATTTTTTCATTTTGTCGCCGGGTATTTAGCTAATGCCTTGAAGAATAGTTGCATTAAATGTGCGTAAATTACCCATCTGCTACCTCCGCCCTTTGTAAATAACCGAATATCAAAATATAAAAATGTGCAAACTAAAAGTCTACTAACTTTACAGGGAATATGAGTAATTTTAGCATACAAACGAATACAGATCTGTAATTCCTTCCGCATATGAGCGATTTTTTGGAAGAACTGGCGCGAAGACACCAATTGGCTGCTGCAAATGCTTATCCCGCCACAAGTGTTGTAAGTGATTTTGCCAATAGTCTGATTAATTGGTTATTCCCCGAGCATACCGGCCATGTAATGGCCGATCCCGTACTGTTGAAAGAGTACGGCCGCAAGCTGGAGAAACAGCTGGAGACGCTGCTGCTGCCGATGCAGCATCAGTTGCCCGAAGAAGCCGGCCATATCAGCCGCGCTTTCATGAGCAGGGTGCCCCTGATATACGATGAGCTGACCAAAGACGCGAACGCCATTTTCCAGGGCGATCCGGCGGCCACCTGCCTGTACGAGGTGATACGTGCCTATCCCGGGTTCTATGCCATCGCATTTTACCGGATGGCGCACGCCTTGTATGAGCTGAAAATCCCGCTGCTGCCCAGGATGATCACGGAGCTGGCGCATGCCCGCACCGGTATTGACATCCATCCCGGCGCGGTGATAGCGCCCTTCTTCTGTATAGACCACGGCACAGGCATCGTCATCGGGGAAACGACGGTCATCGGTCAGCATGTAAAGCTGTACCAGGGCGTGACCCTCGGCGCACTGAGTATTGAAAAAACCATGGCGCGCAGCAAGCGGCATCCTACCATTGAAGAGCATGTGGTCATTTATGCCGGCGCCACCATCCTGGGCGGCGACACGGTGATCGGCCACCACAGCGTTATCGGTGGTAACGTATGGCTGATACGAAGCGTAGAGCCTTTTTCCCGTATCTATTACAAAGCGGAGCACAAATACCTGGAGAGCAATCACGAATAACTACCGATTATGGCGACAATACTGGACCTCGTTGGCAATACGCCAATGGTGGAATTACAACGAATCCCGGAGAACCCGGATGTTAAAATCTATGCTAAACTGGAGGGTACCAATCCCGGCGGCAGTGTAAAAGACCGCGCCGCCTATGGTATGATCAAAGGGGCGCTGGACAGGGGCGAGATCCGCAGCGGCACCCGGCTGATAGAGGCTACCAGCGGCAATACCGGCATTGCCCTGGCGATGATCGCCAATTTATTTGGCATCGAGATAGACCTGGTCATGCCGGCAGATTCTACCCAGGAACGGGTGCAGACCATGCAGGCCTACGGCGCCAGGGTGATATTGGAAGAATCTATGGAGACTTCCATCGACTTTGCCAATGCGCAGGTGGCCAAAGGCGGCTACGTGATGCTGAACCAGTTTGCCAATCCCGATAACTACGGGATGCATTATAAAACCACCGGCCCGGAAATCTGGCGGGACACGGCCGGTAAGATCACCCACTTCGTGAGCGCTATGGGCACTACGGGCACCATTATGGGCGTATCGCGGTACCTGAAGGAGCAGAACCCGGCGGTGCAGATCGTGGGCTGCCAGCCTACCGACGGCTCCAAAATACCGGGTATCCGCAAATGGCCGGAGGCCTATCTCCCTAAAATATTTGATAAATCGCGGGTAGACGTCACGCTGGACATCTCCGAACAGGAGGCGAGAGAGATGACGAAAAGACTGGCGAAAGAAGAGGCTATTTTCTGCGGTATGAGCAGTGGCGGCGCTATGGCGGCGGCCCTGCGCCTTTCAAAGGAACTGACCAGCGGCGTGATCGTGGGCATTATCTGCGACCGGGGCGACCGCTACCTGTCGAGCGATCTGTTTGCTTAAAAACTGAATTCCCATAAAAACAAAAACGGCGAAGAGAATCTCTTCGCCGTTTTTTATATCCCGGAGGAATTATTTCTTCATGTACATTACTTCTTTCACCAGTTTCACGGTACGCTCTACATCCGGCATGTACAGTTTCACCAGGTTCGGCGCGTAGTGCATTGGTGCGTCCGGTGCAGTGATACGGCGGATAGGCGCATCGAGGTAATCAAAACCTTCTTTCTGGATGCGGTAAGCGATCTCAGAAGAAACGCTGGAGAACGGCCATTGTTCTTCCACGATCACGAGGCGGTTGGTTTTCTTTACAGACTCGAGGATGGTGAACCAGTCCAGCGGACGGATAGTACGCAGGTCGATCACTTCCGCTTCGATGCCTTCTTTAGCCAGTTCTTCCGCAGCACCCAGGGCAACTTTCATCATTTTATTGAAAGAAACGATGGTCACGTCTTTACCGGCACGTTTGATATCAGCTTTACCGATAGGGATGATGTATTCCTCCTCCGGTACTTCGCCCATATCACCGTACATCACTTCACTTTCCATGAAAACAACCGGATCGTCGTCGCGGATAGCCGCTTTGAGCAAACCTTTAGCATCATATGGATTGGAAACGGAGATCACTTTCAGGCCCGGGATGTTGGCATAGTAGCTTTCGAAAGCAGTAGAGTGCTGAGCGCCCAGCTGACCGGCAGAACCGTTAGGTCCGCGGAAAACGATCGGACAGCCAACCTGTCCGCCACTCATGGCGAGCATTTTGGAAGCCGTATTCAGGATCTGGTCTAAAGCCAGTGTTGCGAAGTTCCAGGTCATAAATTCCACTACCGGGCGAAGGCCGTTCTGCGCAGCACCAACGCCAATGGCAGCAAATCCAAGTTCAGCGATCGGGGTGTCGATCACACGTTTTGGACCAAACTCATCGAGCATTCCCTGGCTCACTTTATAAGCACCATTGTATTCGGCTACTTCCTCCCCCATCAGTAATACCCGTTCATCACGGCGAAATTCCTCCTGCAGGGCTTCTCTTAAGGCTTGTCTGAAAGCTATCTGACGCATGCTATTCTTAATAAAGTGTGAAAGTTTAAGTGCCTGATTGTCGTAAGGCAGGGCAAAAATATTGTTTGTTGACGAAAAAGCAAAGGATTAATAATTAATATGACAGCCAGCCCATAAATATTTAATCATTTGATCTATTAAATATTTAATTATTTTTATATTTAATTTTATATTTATGTAAAATAACCAATTAACGGTTAATTCCATCCCGATAAATATTAACACATTTAAATATATACCTGGACTTATGGTGACCCTGACCATCCTGACCATCTGTTTTCTGACGGCCATCTCCTGTAAAATCAAGAAGATAAAATCGCCGGTGGCGCTGGCCCTCACCTGGTACATCCACCTCATCTTCCTGTTCTTTTCTGTCGTGTGCCTGCTATTGATGCTCAACGGCTACGGCTTTAAAGGCACGCAGACGGAAAGGGTGTTCTTCACGCTCTATGCCGGCAGCGGCATGGTACTGTACGGCCTGAGCCAGCCCGGGACCGACGCCCGCTACGCCTACCTGACGGTCCTCTTCGGGTTTCCGTTTGTGCTGCTGCTGGGGCTGATCATCCCTCCCCTGCGCATCCTCACACTGGTGGCCACGCTTACCCTGCTGTCCGACAGCGACTTTCAACGGTACACCATCGATGAGGACCACGCCCTGCAAAGCAAAACCAGCGGCATCCTGTCGGTGACGCCTACCTACAGCATGGTGACGGACAAATACTGGCTGTTTGAAGAAATTACGCCGGATGTGATAAAACCCCAGCGCGCTGTGAGCAACCTGCGCATGAAGAAAAAAGGGGCTGACAGCGTACAGATACAATGGGGTTACGGTAAGATGCGGAGAGATACGCTGCTGGAACTGGATTGAGTCAGAGAGGTACGATTTCAGAATGTTGGAATTTTGCAGGTATGTCCCCAAAATTCCAACATTCTAAAATCGTACATCCATAAATGTGATTATACTTTTTCGATGATCATCGCGCTGGCGCCGCCGCCGCCATTACAGATAGCAGCCAGGCCATAGCGGGCATTATTTTCATGCAGGATAGAATTGAGCGTCACCACGATCCTCGCGCCGCTGCAACCGATCGGGTGCCCCATAGACACCGCGCCGCCCCACACATTCACTTTTTCCAGTGGCATGTTCAGGTCTTTGGCATTGGCAATGGGTACGCAGGAGAAGGCTTCATTCACCTCTGCAAAATCCATATCGGAAATTTTCAGGTTGGCTTTGGCCAGCGCTTTCTCAGCGGCCTTCACCGGCGTAGTGGTAAACCATTCCGGCGCCTGGTTGGCATCGGCAAAGCTGATAATTTTAGCCAGTGGCTTCAGGCCCAGCTCTTTCAGCTTCTCGCCGCTTACCAGCACCACGGCGGCAGCGCCGTCATTGATGTTGGAAGCATTGGCCGCGGTGATGGTACCGTCTTTCTGGAAGGTAGGCTTCAGCGCGGGCACTTTTTCGAGGATCACCTTTTTGTAATCTTCGTCTTCTGATACCGTCACCACTGTTTTGCCCGGCACTTCCACCGGCACCACTTCTTTTTTGTAGTATCCTTTCTCCCAGGCTACTGCCGCACGGCGATAGCTCTCAATAGCATACGCGTCCTGGTCTTCCCGGGTGATCTTATATTCAGCAGCGCAAAGTTCAGCAGCGTTGCCCATGTGAAAATCCTTGTAAGGGTCCCAGAGGCCGTCACGGATGATACCATCCGTCACCGCGCCATGACCGAGCTTGTAGCCGGTACGGGCCTTGTCCAGGTAATACGGCGCGTTGCTCATGCTCTCCATACCGCCGGCCACCACGATGTCATTTTCTCCCAGCAGGATGCTCTGGGCGCCCAGCATAATGGCTTTCATACCGGAAGCGCATACCTTGTTGACGCCCGTGCAAGGCACGGTATTCGGCAAGCCCGCGCCCAGACCGGCCTGCGTAGCAGGCGCCTGGCCCAGGTTGGCACTGAGCACATTGCCCATGTAGACTTCATTCACTTTAGCGGCATCGATCCCTGACTGCTCCAGGGCAGCTTTGATAACGGTAGAACCCAGCTTTATGGCCGAAACACCAGACAGCGTACCGTTGAAACCACCAATAGGGGTACGGACTGCGGCTACTATAAAAACTTCTTTCATCGGTTTAATTAAGATTGATTTGGCTTGTTGGATAATCTACCAAATATAAGAAAAGCAGATTTGGAAAAAACCGCAGGCGAATGACGATTTTTGAGCGAAAAACAGCAAAAACTGAAAGCTGTTTAATGTATAGCCGGGTATTGATGGTCCCCCGGCGCGAAATGCCGCCTTTTATTGAATACTTACCAATTGTTTTTACACCTGGTTTCCCAGCTCCGGAGAAATTACCGTATGTTTGCAGTTGCATCGATCAGACCGTGATATCTCAACAATCCATACAACAGATCCTCAGCCGCATTGACATTGTGGAGATCGTGGGTTCTTTTGTGAAACTGAAAAAACGGGGCGCCAATTACATGGGGCTTTGTCCGTTTCACAACGAGAAATCCCCGTCCTTCACCGTATCTCCCAGCAAAGAGATTTACAAATGTTTTGGTTGCGGTAAAAGTGGCAACGCCATCAGCTTTGTCATGGAGCATGAGAAGTACTCCTATGTGGAAGCCATCAAATGGCTGGCGCAGAAGTACCAGGTAGAGATCGAAGAGACAGAGGTGAGCCCTGAGCTGCGGCAGCATCAGCTGATGTCCGACAGCCTGTTCATTATCAACAGCTTCGCCCGGGAGTATTTCACCGATACCCTGTTCAACTCGGAAGAGGGGCAGAACGTAGGGGTCAGCTATTTTGAAGAACGCGGTTTCACGGAAGAGACGATCCGCAAGTTCCAGCTGGGGTACTGCCTCAATACGCGCGACGCCTTCGCACAGACAGCGCTCGCCAAGGGCTACAACCTGGAGTATCTCCAGAAAACGGGCCTGGTGACCATCCGCAACGAGCAACCGGCCGACAACTACCGCGGCAGGGTTATCTTCCCGATCCATAACCAGTCGGGCAAGATCCTCGGCTTCGGCGCCCGTATCCTTGTCAAGTCTGACCGTGCCCCCAAATACATCAACTCTCCCGAAAACGAGATATACGTCAAGAGCCGGGTACTGTACGGTACCTATTTCGCGCGGCACGCCATTGACAAACTCAATGAATGCCTGCTCGTAGAAGGGTATACCGACGTGATCTCCCTGCATCAGGCAGGGGTGGAAAACGTGGTCGCCTCCAGCGGCACCTCCCTCACACAGGACCAGCTGCGGCTCATTAAAAAATACACCAACAACCTCACCATCATCTACGATGGTGACAGCGCCGGTATCAAAGCAGCGCTGCGCGGCCTCGACATGGCCGTAGAGGAAAGCCTCAACGTAAAGCTGGTACTGCTGCCCGATAAAGAAGACCCGGACAGTTATGTGCAACGCATCGGCGCCGCCGCCTTCCGCACGTTCATCGAGGAGAACAAGCAGGACTTCGTGCTGTTTAAGCTGCAGCTGAGCATGCAGGAAGCCGGCAACGACAGCAACAAAAAATCACAGCTGGTCAACGAGATCGCGGAAACTATTTCCAAGATCGACAAAGCCGAAGATTTCACCCGTCAGCAGGATTATATCCGCCAGTGCAGCCAGTTGCTCAGGATCGATGAGCAGGGCCTGGTGGCGCTGGTCAACAAGTTCATCCGTGAAAGGTTGGTAAAGCGGGAGCAGGCCAACGCCCGTAATACACCGGCGCCGTCCGAACAGGACGATGTGCTCAGTGAAGAAGCGATCGCCGCGATGGAGGCCGCCGAAACCGGCGTTTCCATTTCATCGCTGCTCAACAGGGATGAAAAGCAGGAGAAGGAGCTGGTGAAAATATTACTGCGTTTTGGCGACAAGCCTTTCAGCGAAGAAGAGAACAGCACCGTGGCCGATTATGTTTTCCATCTGCCCTATGACTTTGAATCGCTGGCTGACAGTGAGATGGTGAAACGTATCCTGCGGGAATACAAACAGCTGTACGATGAAGGCAGTCTGCCCGATAAAAAATGGTTCCTGTACCACCAGGACCCGGAAATGAGCAAGTATACCGCGCTGATACTGGAAGATAAAGAAGCTGAATTAAGCACTAACTGGAAGGAGCGGTTCGAGATAGACACTGTTTATGGAGACAATGCCTACCTGAAAGACACGATATCCACTACCAACTATCTGATCCTCCGGAAGATCAAGAAGCTGATCACGGAAAACCAGGAAGAGGCCGAGAGAGCCACTGACATGGAACAGGTGATGCGCTGCCTGGAGATGCAGGTGCACCTGAAAGCCCTGGAGAAAGAGCTCACCCAGGGCCTCGGTACCGTTATTTTCAAATAAATTTTATTGGTTGCGTTCCCATACCTGGAAGGAGAAAGAATATTCGTTCTTTTCATCCGCTTCATGGCGTTCATCGCTGACGAGCGTCCATTCGTTGCCGTGTACGGCGGGGAAAAACGCGTCTCCCGGAACAACGGCGTATACCCGTGTAAGGTAGATACGGTCTACCAGGTGCCAGGCCTGTTCGAATATCTGGGAACCGCCGGTGATAAAGAGCTCATCACCTTCGAAGGTTTTGGCTTTGCCGATGGCTTCGTCAATAGAAGACACCACATACACGCCGTCCGGCTGAAAGTCCGTTTGCCGGGTAATGACAATGTTCGGTCGTCCGGGCAGCGGTTTACGCAGCGATTCGAACGTTTTTCTTCCCATGACAATGGGTTTGCCCAGCGTGGTACTTTTAAAGTACTTCAGGTCTGTTGACAAGCGCCAGGGCAACTGGTTGTTGATGCCGATCACATTGTTTTCGGATGCGGCCACTATAATGGATACCCTCATATCAGATCGCTACGGGTGCTTTGATAGCAGGATGGAACTGGTAGTTTTCCAGTTCGAAATCCTCAAATTTAAAGGCGAACAGGTCTTTCACGTCCGGGTTTATTTTCATGACCGGGAGCGGGAAAGGTGTTCTGCCCAGCTGCAGCTGCGCTTGCTCCATATGGTTGCTGTACAGGTGCACATCGCCGAAGGTATGGATAAAGTCACCCGCGTCGAGGTCGCATACCTGTGCCATCATCATGGTCAGCAGCGCGTAGGAAGCGATATTGAAAGGTACGCCCAGGAATACGTCAGCGCTGCGCTGATAGAGCTGGCAGCTGAGTTTGCCCCTGGTTTCCCCTTTGGAAGCGTCGGGAGGTGTTACATAAAACTGGAAGAGACAATGGCAGGGGCTGAGCGCCATTTTGGACAGGTCGCCCACATTCCACGCGTTCACGATGATACGGCGGGAGTCCGGGTTCTTTTTAATCGTTTCCACCGCGATGCTGATCTGGTCGATCACTTCTCCGGAGGTAGTTTCCCAGCTGCGCCACTGTTTACCGTATACGGGGCCAAGGTCACCATTTTCATCCGCCCATTCATCCCATATGCTGACGTTATGTTCTTTCAGCCAGGCAATATTGGTATCACCTTTCAGGAACCACAACAGTTCATATATAATGGATTTGAGATGTAATTTTTTGGTAGTCACCAACGGAAATCCTTCGCTGAGGTTGAACCTCATCTGGTATCCGAAGCAGCTGGTGGTACCGGTGCCGGTGCGGTCGGTTTTAACAGCGCCTTCCTTAATAATATGTTGTAATAAAGTGAGATATTGTTCCATAATCAGGCGGCAAGTTACGAGAAAAATATAACCTAAATAAGTCAAATAAAAAAGTTAAAGTCAATCTGAATTTTCGTAAACTGGCGTCCAAAATAGCCAAAAGTTACAACAGCATTTTACAGGAAACTACGAAGACTACGAAGACCACTGCCGGACGGCGCGCCACGATATTGAAAAGCCTGATACGAGCCTCCCGGTAGCAGAAAACAGAAGATAAAGATTCAACCAAAATCAAATCAAACTTGAACGCCATATTTCCCCATTCACCAAAATCTTAATTACGCTAACGTGATTACGCCATCATTTTAATCTAAACCAATTCGTGCTATGCTTCTACCAAAATCCAGCATGCTGGTGCTGCTTTGCTTATGCAGTACTCTTGCCTTATTTGCGCAACAGAACATCTCGGGCAGGATCAAAGATGCCACCAATGGCAATGCCATTCCCGGCGCTACCGTGCGCGTGCCCAACAGTAACAAGGGCACCATTACGGACGCTGACGGTAAATACCTGATCAGTGTACCGGCATCCGTGTCGCGGCTGATCGTCAGTTATACCGGCTACAAAACACAGACGGTGTCCATTCCTCCCGGCGCCACTACCCTGAACGTTTCACTGGAAGAGGATTTCGCCCGGCTGGACGAGATCGTGGTGACGGGTTTGGCGACCAATATCAAACGAAGTAACCTGGCCAATGCCGTGGCCACCATTTCAGGCAAAGAACTGAATGGCGTGGCGCCGGCCCAAACTTTTGACGCCGCCCTCAGTGGTAAAGTCCCCGGCGCGCTGATCACCGCCAACTCCGGCGCTCCCGGCGGCGGTATCTCCGTGAAGCTGCGTGGTATCACCTCTGTTTTCGGTAACTCACAACCGCTGTATGTGGTGGACGGTATCTTCTTCAACAACAGCAGCATCCCCGCCGGCCTCAATGATGTAACCGGCGCCGCTACTTCCGGCAACCCCAACAACCAGGACAACCCGTCCAGCCGTATCGCGGACCTCAACCCGGAAGACATTGAGAACATAGAAGTGCTCAAAGGCGCTTCCGCTGCCGCCCTGTATGGCGCCAAAGCAGCAGCAGGCGTAATCGTGATCACCACCAAAAAAGGGAAAACCGGTAAAACCAAAGTTACCGTCAACCAGGAAGTGGGCTTCGCCAAAGTACGCCACCTGGTAGGCGTGCGGAAGTTTACCGCCGAAACAGCCGCCGACCTGGGAGGCAGCGCCGCCAGCGCCGATCCGGATGTGATCGCCGCCCGCGCCGCCATGAAAGCCCAGTTCGAAGCCGCCCAGGCTGCCGGTAAAATTTATGACTACGAGAAAGAAATCTTCGGTGAGACCGGCCTCATTCTCAATACCGGCGTATCCCTCAGCGGCGGTTCAGAAAAAACCACGTTCTACCTCGCCGGTAACCGCAGGCAGGAACAGGGCATCGTTAAAAACACCGGTTACTTCAACAACTCATTCCGGCTGAATATCAATCACCAGATAAATGATCGTTTGTCCGTTGGCGTTACCACCAACTATATCAACTCCTCTGCCGACAGAGGTCTTGGCAACAACGACAACAACGGCGTATCTCTCGGCGTGGCCCTTTCCACCACACCGGGCTTTGTGGAACTGCACCCCAATTCCCTCGGCGAATACCCGCGTAACGCATTCGCGGCTTCCAACCCGATAGAAACACGCGACAAAATGATCAACAACGAAGGCGTGAACCGCTTCGTAGGCGGTGGCAACATCGAATACCGCCTCCAGCAAAGCGAACACTCCACCACCAAAGTGGCTGTCAGGGCCGGTGTGGACTACTTCAACCTGAAAACCATCGCCGTATTCCCGCGCGACCTCCAGTTTGAGGAAAAAGCCCAGCAGGGGCATTCCATCCAGGGTAATACGAATAACATCAACACCAATATCCTGGGCTTTGTGGCCAATACCTGGACACCGCATGATAAACTCAGTCTCACCAGCACCGCAGGCGCCACACTGGAAACAGGCTATATGGACAATATCGTGACGGTAGCCACTAACCTCGTGTCCGGCCAGACCAACCTCGATGCCAGCGGTAATACCGCCACCCGCCAGTTCCGGCAGAAATACCGGGACAACGGTATATTTGTGCAGGAAGACCTCTCCCTGATGGACGCCTTCACCATCAGCGCCGGCGTGCGTTTCGACCGTTCCACCAACAACGGCGATTATCTCAAATACTACGTGTTCCCCAAAGGCGCTTTCTCCTGGAACATCAGCAAAATGCCTTTCTGGCATGTGGATAAAGTGGACAACCTGAAAGTGCGCATCGCCTATGGCCAGTCCGGCAACGTACCGCCTTACGGCAGTAAATTCACTGGCATGCTGGGCAGCAACATCGGCGGGTTCCCCGGTGTACTGGTAGACAACCTGCTGGGCAATCCGGACATCAAACCGGAAAGACAGTCAGAGCTGGAAACCGGTCTCGACATCAGCATCCTCAACGGCCGTGTGTCGCTGGAAGCTACCTACTATAACAAACGCATCTACGACGTATTGTTAAGACACGCTATCCCCTCTTCCACCGGCTACGCCACAGAATGGAAGAACAGCGGCGATCTTACCAACAGCGGCATAGAACTGGGTCTGACCGTTATCCCTGTTAATACCAGCAATTTTAAATGGACTTCCAATATCAACTGGTGGCGGAACCGCTCCAAAATGACCAAGCTGCTCATTCCGCCTTACGCCATCGGTGCTTTTGGCGCCTCACTGGGCACTTTTTACCTGGAAGAAGGTCAACCGGTTACCCAGATCAAAGGTATTGTGGACAATCAGCTGAAACTGATCGGCAATGCAGAACCGAAGTTCCAGATGAGCTTTTATAATGATCTGACATTCCTCAAGAACTTCTCGTTGCGTTTCCTGATTCACTGGAAAAAAGGTGGTGACAACCTCAACCTGAGCCAGTTGCTGAACGACGGCGGCGGCACCTCGCCTGACTATGACGACATGATCAACGGTGTGAAGCTGGGTGCATACCGCCCTGGCGCCGGTGCCGGCGTATACCTGCAGGACGCTTCCTACGTGCGTATCCGTGAGATCGGCCTGTATTACAATGTTCCGCTGAAGAATACCAAAACCGTGAAAGGTATCCGGCTGGGCGTTTCCGCCAATAACTTTTTCACCTGGACAAAATATGTGGGATATGATCCGGAAGTGTCCAACTTCGGCAGCAACACCATTACCACTGCGCAGAGCCGCGGCAGTAACGGTTTATCTACCGGCGTGGACGTAATGCCTTTCCCGTCCAACAAAAGGGCCAGCTTCCACATAGGCGTCGACTTCTGATCATTATCTGACTATCAAAACTGAAACAAATGAAAAAGCTTATTATATGCCTGTCCGGCGCCCTGCTCGCACTAAGCGCCTGCCAGAAAGGAGAAATCAACAGTCTGAATACGCCGGTGGTAGGCGGCATCGTGGTCAACCCCAGCCGCAGCGATCTTTTTAACCTCGTTACCGGTGCAGAATCGGGGCTGCGTAACAACGCCGGCACCTACCTCGACGGGGTAGGCGTGATGGGCCGCGAGGAATACCGTTTCTCCGGCTCCGAGCCCCGCTGGACCACCGATATGCTGGGTGGCGGTTCCAAACAACTGGATAACAATACTTTCTACATTACTAACCCATTTGCCGCCCGTTACCAGGTGGCGCGTCAGTGCTTTATCCTCATGCAGGCGCTGAAAACCACCCGCGCCGAAGTGGCCAGCGACGCACAGAAAAAAGCCTTTCAGGGCTTCGCCGAAACGCTGATCGGCTACCAGTTGCTGATGAACATCAACATGACCGATTCCAATGGCGCCAGGATCCCGGTGGCCGACAACGCCAACCTGGGCCCTATCATCACCAACCCCGGCACGGTGCTGGATTCTGTGATAAAATTCCTGGATGCCGGTAAAGCAAGCCTCACCGGGTCCGAAGTGCTTTTCCCGCTCTCCGACGGGTTCAAGGACTTCAAAACAGCTGCCGGCCTGCTGAAGTTCAACCGTGCGATCGCTGCGAGAGTGCATATCTACCGTAAAAACTGGGCCGCCGCGCTGACCGCCCTGAATGAATCGTTCTTCGACCTGAATGGTTCTTTCACCATGGGGATATACAGCACCTTCTCTACCAATGGCGGCGACCAGGTCAATCCTATGTACCTGCAGCCTAATGCTACCGGTGAAGTAAGGGTGGCCCACCCGTCATTTGCAGCAGATATTCTTCTCAACGATAACCGCCTTAACACCAAAACGGCGCTCCGTAATGCCGCGGCGAGCAGTGTGGGACTTACCGGCAACCGCGACCTGACGATCTGGCCTACGCTGAGCAGCCCTATCTCCATCATCCGGAATGAGGAGCTGTTGCTGATTTACGCTGAAGCCAAAATACAACTCAACCAGTTCCCCGATGCGATTGTGGCGCTCAACAGGATCAGGACCGGCCATAACCTGCCGGTTTATACCGGCGCCGTTACACAGGACGCGCTCATCAACGAGCTGCTCTATAACCGCCGCTATTCCCTGTTCATGGAAGGCCACCGCTGGATAGACATGCGCCGGTACAAACGGCTTAACCAGCTCCCGGTAGACCGCGCAGGCGATGACGTATGGTCACGGTATCCACTGCCCATGAGCGAAACAAACCAGTAATTCATCTCAAAGAAAAGGGTATAAAAAAGCGAAAACCGCCTGATAGTGTATCAGGCGGTTTTCGCTTTTTTCTTCTTGTTGGTGTATGATTATATTCCTCTCCTCTTCATTTCTTTTCTTATCAGCGACAGTTCGCGGCCCATCTGACCAGCGATGGAAGTGTTTTCCTGCGCTCTGCGGATCAGGTAAGGCATCACGTCTTTTACAGGGCCGTAAGGCAGGTATTTGGTTACGGTGTAGCCGGCGTGCGCCAGGTTGAAGGTGATGTTATCGCTCATGCCCAGCAGCTGTGAGAAGCTCACATGCGGGTGGTTGTGCGGAATATTTTTCTCGTCCATGGTACGGGCGGCGAGCATGCAGCTGTTTTCGTTGTGGGTACCGATAAATACGCCCAGCTTATCGAGGTTATTGAGACAGAACTGTACGGCAGCGTTGTAATCTTTATCAGTGGCTTCTTTGCTGGGCTGGATCGGTGTCGGGTAGTTGTTTTCCGCCGCGCGTTTGTTTTCTTTTTCCATATAGGCGCCGCGTACCAGTTTAGCGCCGAGGAGGTATCCCTCTTTTGCCGCTTTTTCCAGTGACTGCCGCAGGAAAGGATAACGATCGTGGCAGTACATCTGGAAGGTATTGTAAACGATCACCTCGTTGCGGTTGAAGAGCGACATCATTTCGTCCGTCAGGTCGTCGACCGGTTTCTGGATCCAGGATTCTTCCGCATCGATCAGCAGGCCCACTTTGTACTGTGCCGCTGCTTCCGCTACGGAATGCACGCGGGAGCGGACGCGATTATACTCCTGCTGTTCCTGTGGTGTAAGGGTATCGCCGCGGTGCACCTTTTCCAGCAGCTCAAAGCGTGCAAAACCGGTGATTTTGATAGCGATGAAAGGGATGTCCGGTTTGCTGGCCGCGTACTGTATAGCGCGGATAAATTCCGGCACCGCATGATCATAGCTTTCTTCCCCTTCCATAGCTTCCACGCCATAGTCGAGCACTACGCCCACATGGTAATTTCCCAGTTGCAGCGCCGTGTGTGCAGCTTCGTCCAGGCTTTCACCTCCGCAGAACTGGGAGAATATGGTGCTTTTGATAATGCCTTTGATCGGTAGCCTGAGTTTGAACGCCAGCGGAGTAAGTACTGCCCCCATTTTCACCAGCCATGGCTTTCCAATGTTGCTGAAGAGAAAGTTGGCTTTTTTTAACGCCTTGTCGGTCTTTGCCTCGAATGCAATAGCCGTATTATCGAATGATAAAGTTAGCTGCTTTTCCATGGGGCGCAAAGTTAGGGTGCGCCTGAATTCTAAACAAAAATCATTATAATATCAGCAGATATTTTTAATAGCATAAACCGAAATTGTCTATTGCTTCTCAAAAATTGTTGCCCCCGAAAAAGTGGGCTGTTCCGCAGTGGAATTTGGTCGCCGTCCTTCCATCAAATATATTTTAATCAGCATATAACATCTAAACGTAATACCGAAAAAAAATACCGGCGGGGGGCCGGCGGTCCTTCTGGCGGCTGTGGAAATCTTGCAGGGACCGGTTTATTTTACTTATTTTTAGGCTTTTGCAGATAAACACCCGGAAAATATGAAGAAATCCCGTACTTGGCTTTATGCATTGATTTTAGTGGCCTTAGGCGTTATTGTTCTACTGACCTGGAAATTACGGGAACCGGCATCGCCGAAAACACCGGCAGAAATCGTTGCCGCGTTACAGGTACCGGGTGTTCAATATCAGCAACACAAGGGCAAGACCGGCGTTCGTACGGAGATCACTTTGCCTGACAGCACGGAAGTGATCCTGAATTCAGCATCTACCTTGTATGTTCCGGCCGATTATGCGTCGGGGCACCGCGCTGTGGTGCTGGACGGGGACGCTTTTTTTGAGGTTAAACCCGGCAAAGACAGCTTTACCGTCACCAGCTCCATCCTCAAAGCCACCGTACTGGGCGCCTCTTTCCGGATGCGTTCTTTTGCCAGCCAGCAGGGAGCCACCTATTACCAGCTGACGGGTTCCAGCCGGGTGGGCAAGTCCTATCACTCCGCCACCGACAACCAGCCGGAAGTGCTGGAACGCGGACAAATGGTGCTGGCAAACCGGGAGATAGACCTGATGGAGAAAGAGACCTATCAGCCGGATGAACTGGAGACCTGGCTGTCAGATATCCTTAGTATCAAAAATGCCAATCCTATGGCCGTGTCCCGTACGCTGGAGGACTGGTTCGGCGTGGAAGTAGAGATGCGCGGCGATGCCTCCAAAGCCCGCATCATCACCGAAGCCCTTTATTTCAACGCCACCCTCGAAGACGTGCTCAATGATCTGGGCAACCAGCAGGGTTTTAAGTACAAGATTGATCAGAACAAAGTGATGCTCAACTTTTAGTATATCCCTCAACGTTATACAGGCCCGGTGTACCCACACCGGGCTTTTTTTTATGATGACCTGACGGCCTGCGCCGCCGATTCCCGCGGCATTTTTGTAATTTTAGTACAATCAAAGCGCTCCATTATGAAAAAGCTATCCTTATTGCTGCTGATGCTGGGCAGCGCACTCGGACTGTCGGCACAGACAGCGCCGTGTTGCCATACAGACGCCGTCACAGAATTTACCGGGCTTGCTAACCGGGAAGACTTCCGGATGGCACACAAGGACCCTCTCCCCTATACCTACCAGGGAACAGCCGGTACCGAAGTGAGCTTCCAGGCCCCCGACGGCAAAACAGCCTACGGCTTCCTGTTTAAGGCGAAAAAACCTACCGATAAATACCTGTTTGTATACCAGGAATGGTACGGGCTGAACGACTATGTCAAAAAAGAATCCGAAAAGCTTTACAACGATCTGGGCGGAGCGGTGAACGTACTGGCGGTGGACATGTACGACAAGGTAGTAGCTACCAACCGCGAGGAAGCGGCCAAGGCCATGCAGTCCGTCCCCCGGGAGCGGCTGAAAGCGATCATGGAAGGGGCCCGTGATTATGCCGGCAAACCCGCGCATATCGTCACGCTGGGCTGGTGTTTTGGCGGGGCGATCGCGCTGCAGTCAGCGCTGATCAATGGTGACAGGAACCTGGGTACGGTGATGTATTACGGTATGCCGGAAAAAGACGTGAACGCACTGAAACGGCTGCATGGGCCGGTATTAGGGTTGTTTGCCAATAAGGACAAAGGCATCACCCCACAGGTGGTAGATGAGTTTGAACAAAACATGCAAAAGGCGGGTAAAACGCTGACGGTTAAACGTTACGATGCGGAGCATGCCTTCGCCAACCCCAGCAACCCTATCTACAACAGCGAAGCCACGAAAGATGCGTATTCGCATACATTGAATTTTCTGAAGAAACAGTTCAAGCTATAGGCATCCGGATTTCGCAGACCGGACAAAAAATGAAGACCGAAGCAAGTGATCGTTGCTTCGGTCTTTTTATTCGTTTTTTATCTCCGCGAAATCAAAAAAATCGCACATCAAAAAATCTTCGGCTTATATGGCTCCGAGGCGCAGCAGCAGCTCTTTTGACTTCCTCACGCCTTCTTCTTCAGACAGACGGGTACCTTCATATTCGATACCGATAAAGCCGCCTTTATAGCCGGCATCTTTTACGATCTGCAGCATGCGTTTATAATCGATGGTCGTTTCATTGCCTGCATCATCGAAGTCGTAGGTTTTAGCGCTGACGCCTTTCGCAAACGGCATCAGTTCCGTTACCCCTTCATAGCGGTCGTATTCTTCGAGGCAGGTGGTTTTAGCCCATGCTTCCGGAGTGTTGTTTTCCGGTTTGCTTCTCTTGATGCAGAAGTTGCCCAGGTCCGGTAAGGTGCCACAGTTAGGCATATTCACGGTCTTCATGATATTGCTCAGCCATTTGCCGTTGGAAGAGAAGCCGCCATGGTTTTCCACGATCACATTGATGCCATGGTCTTTTCCGAAAGCGGACAGTTTGGTCAGAGATTCAATCGCTGCTTTGGATACTTCTTCCGCTTTGCCTTCGCCAGCAGCGTTTACGCGGATAGCGTGGCAACCCAGGAACTGCGCCGCTTCCACCCATTTGTAATGGTTTTCCACCGCCTGCATTCTTTTTTTAGCATCGAGGTCACCCATTTCACCTTCGCCATCGCACATGATCAGGACGCTGCGTACGCCGTTGTCGTCAGCGCGTTTTTTCATATCGGCCAGGTAAGCCTGATCTTTGGCTTTGTCTTTAAAGAACTGGTTCACATATTCCACGCCGGTGATACCGAATTCATTCTTAGCGCGGGCTGCGAAGTCGAGGTGGTTCATTTTTCCGGCAAAGAGGGCCTGGTGGAATGACCATTCGGCCAGTGAAATTTTGAAGAACAGTTCCTTCGCTGTTTCGGTGCCGGCGCCTGGTTGCGCTGTGCTGTCTTTGTCCTTTTTGGTGGACTGTCCTTCATTGCAGGCTGCCAGTACGGATGGCAGGAAACCGATGCCCATCGTGTACAGCCCCATTTGGCGCAAAAACTGACGGCGGTTGTTGATGTTACTCATATAACGTGGGTTTTTGAAATTAAGAGTGACTAAAAATATTGATTTCAGCGGGGTAAAGCAAGTTTGTTGCCAGAAATGATAAAAAAGCCCGGAGCGAATGCCCCGGGCAGTGTTGTTATGGCCAGCAGATTTTCAATTATTATTATCGAGAAACTGTATCACGCCACGGATTACCGGTTCCTGGCGCATGATACGGAAGTGCCCTTCCCCTGTGATGCGCAGCGTGCGGATGGCCGGGTATTGTTCCACAAAAGCGGTGACTTCTTTTTCATCCACGAGCGTGTCCGTGGTATCGTAGGCAAAAAATATTTTCTCCGCCTTGATCTGGTTGATATAGCGGTGGAGGTCCATCGTTTCCAGATCGTCGCGCAGCCGGGTGTGTATCAGCCGGCGTAGCGGTGGCATTACCACGGGGTGTATCCGGAACAGCTGTAGTGCTTCATTAAAAAATACCGGGGCGCTGAGTGCGCAGCTCAGCATGACCAGCCGGGGTACGGCTACTGTTTTACGGGAGAGTGTCAGCGCAGCGTTCAGGCCTCCCAGTGAGTGCCCTATAATGGCGTACAGCGGGCCTACCTGTGCAATCACTTGTTCCAGCACATGTCCCCATTGCACCAGGTTGGTACGTTTGCCGTCGGAACCACCATGTGCCGGCGCGTCGTAGGATATCACTTCATATCCTTGTTGCACCAGCGTATGGATCAGTTGTTTGAAATGGAACGGGCTACCACCCCAGCCATGTAACAGCAATATTTTTTTGTCCGAGCTGCCCCAGCGATAGGTCGTAATAGCTAAAGGCCGTTCATCGAAAGGGTAACGGGTAACGGTCAGCTGATCGCGTTTGGCCGTATCACGCAGCTCCATGTGGGACGAGCGGATTTTTGTTCCGGGCGGCGTACAATACAGGCGGTAAAACAGCCGGGCGGTAAGCCCCGGAAAGGGTTTACTCATACCGGATAGCAGGAAGGCTGTCATCCGCAATGACAGCGGTAAAACCTGGTGTTGCATTTTCAGACCGATTGGTTTATTATTTGGACTAAAAAAATCACTGTGGAAGATGCCCTGCATCATTTACAGTGACGTTTGATTTCTTTTCTCAAAAAATCCAGTACCACCAACATTTGCCGATTGCTGTTCATCAGGCCGGTGACGAATATAGCGCCTTCCAGCATCGTGAACATCAGGATGGCAAACCTGTCTTCATCCCAGTCTTTCTTAAACTCGCCGTTGTCTTTGCCCAGCTGTACCAACAGCCGGATGCGCTGCTGGAAGTACTGCACCAGTTCCTGCACTTTCTTTTTCAGCACAGGATTAGTGTCATCGGCTTCTATACCGAAATTGAGCATGGGACAGCCGCCGGCAATATCGCGGTTGAGCGGGTAACGGGCATAGTACGTAAACAGGGCCTCAAATTTTCCCATGGCTGTCGGCTCTGGTCCTGTCACCGCTTTGAGTCGTTGTTTTTCCTGCTCCGCGATGTAATCAAACACCTCCGCCACGATCTCTTCCTTGGAAGAGAAATTGCCGTACAGCCCTCCTTTGGCCAGCCGGGTAGCCTCCATAATGTCGCTGATGGCCGTACCAGCCACTCCTTTCTGGTTAAAAATGGGCGCGGCGGTTTCGATGATGAACTGCCTCGTTCTCGCTGCTTTGCTCATAATACTAAAATTAGACCTTTCGGTCTTATTTAACAAATAAATATTTTTCCCCGTTGCATTTCGTTCGGATTCAATTCAATTTCCCTTTGAATGCTGTTTATCCCATACCATACATCCCCGGGCGTGAGCCCGGGGATACGATGTTATTCAAATTCATTTTTAGCAGGGATTGATAAGGGGAGTACACTTTCTGATGAAGGAAGCGGTAAATCTTTTCTTCATCCATTCCAGGTAAGATAATCAACGGAAACGCGGGTCCTTTCCTGATTAATTTTAAGGAGGAGGTGTAATGGCGGTATTGATTTTCCCGAAGCTTTTACGGGTCAGCCATAAACGCCTGCTTTCAACAGGTGGAGAACATTACCCCTGACATATTACCGGCCGGAGGAGCCCAGTATATTATCCACGGCGGCGCCGTAGGCAGCGCCGATGGGAACAGCCACATTACGGATGTACAGCGATGCGCGGTCGGCCCGTTCTACTTTATCATTGGCGACGATATAGGAACGATGCACACGGGTAAACAGCGTGGCCGGCAGGAGGTCCATAGCCTCCTGCATAGACAGGCGGGAAATCAGCCGCCGGTCTTTCAGGATAAAATTCACGTAGTTGCCGGCACTTTCGAGGTACAGGATATCCTCCAGCATGATCTTGAACTGTTCATAGCCGCTTTTCAGGAAAATGTAGGCTGGCGCATCTTTAGGCTGGGGGCTCTGTTGTTTCAGCTGCCACAGGCTATGGGCCTTGTTGCACGCTTTGATAAAACGGATCAGGGAAAACGGTTTCAGGAGATAATCGACCGCATCCAGCTCAAAACTTTTTACCGCGTGTTCGGAATAGGCGGTGGTAAAAATGGTCATGGGAGGCTGCGGCAGGCTGGCAATAAAGTCCAGGCCGGATATATCCGGCATTTTGATATCGAGAAAAAGGAGGTCCACTTTCTCCCTGCTCAGAAACTCCATGGCTTCGTAGGCGTTGGTAAAATAGCCTTTCATTTCCAGGAAAGGCACCATGGCGGCGTGATTCTTTATCACGGCCAGGGCGACTGGTTCATCATCAATTGCAATGGCGGCAAGCTTCATAACACTACATTTTCCTGTAACAAGATAGGGATTTACGATATTCTGCCGAGCAGCAGGTTTTTCACCTGTTGCCACAGCTGCCGGTACTGCCGGTTATCCCGGCGCTGCCAGTCTTTGACGATGGCCGCAGCTTCTTCCCGGCGCAGTTCCCGGGTGCTTTCAAACACTTCGTCCACTATTTCCTTATCGGCCGTCAGCGCGGCTTCCTGGTAATGATGCAGCAGTTCTTTTCCGGCTTCGGTTTCCAGCCTCGCGGCGGCGGTACCCTGCGCCGTGGCGCTGGCCAGCCTTTCCTCGTACTCGCCTTTAGGCATCAGCACTTTGCTCAGCAGCGGCATGATCTCTATCAGCGTGATGATAAATACGATGAGGCGGTACCGTTGCTGCAGGGCGGGATGCTGATCGGTCAGTTCGTGCAGGGCTTCCACCTGCGCCAGGAAACCGTCCGTCAGCGTACCCTGGTAGATCGTTTCTTTCAGGCTGTCGGCGCTATGCATGGCGGCTACCTGCGCCTGCAGCTGTTGTTCTTTGGGCTCCCAGTCATGCCTCATCAGGGCCAGCTCCTCTTCCGACTTCATATAAGCCGATTTTTTCACCCGCGCAATGGAGGACTCCCCTATCCGGCCGGAGCCGCCGGTACCGTCGGTCTCTTTGATATAGGCATCTTTATCAAATTTCAGTTCCCGCTCTTTCTGCTGTAGCTGCTGCCGGCCGCGGTCCAGCGCCTGCTGCAGCTCCGCCCGCTGCCCGGCATTCATGGCGGTCAGCTGTTTGCGGTAAGCATCGAGCTTACTTTGTTTGCTCAGCTCCAGTTGAGCCGTAATGTCTTTCTTAAACAACATCAGCACAACGGGCTGAGATATAAAAAGCCCGATGGTAACGGCCAGCAATAAACGAAATGCCACCGGCATAAAACGCATATTACCGTTACCACGGGACATGGCTGCAATTAATGTCCTGTCGATCGACAGGATGGCGAAACCGAAAAATAACGCTAACGCCAGTACGATCATATCATCTTTCACAATAGTGGAAAAAAAATATCCCCAGGCGAGGGTGGCAAACATCCAGGTGACGAAAACGGAGAGCCCGATGATACGGTACCGCTCCCGCTCCGTCCTGCATTCTGCCAGGATATCGGCATCGGCAGCCGCCAGCCACCACAGGAAGCGGGTGATCCCGTCCGGCGCCGGCAGCGGTTTAACATCTTCTTTCGTGTTCATATCTTTCTTTAACATGCTGGTCAGTCTTTAACATCTATCGTCAGGTGTACAAAAAATTCGCTGGTGGTATGCCGTATGCTCAGTTCATGGCGGTTGGGATACAACAGCGCCAGTCTTTCTTTCACATTATTAAGCCCGATGCCCATGCTGTCACGCTCCGGATCATTTTCCGGACGCTGATGCACACTGTTATACACATCAAAAAAGAGCTGTTCGCTGTTACAACTGAGCGAGATCACGATGCGTGACCGGTGGCGCAGGCTGATACCATGTTTGAAAGCATTTTCCACGAACGGAATGAGCAACATGGGCGCTATTTCGTGCTGGCACTGGCTGTCGTCGATGTTCACTTCGATCAGGATATCTGGGGAAGACAATACCCGCAGGCGCTGCAGATCGATATAGTTTTGCAGATAAGCCACCTCTTTGTCCAGCGCTATCTTGGTCAGATGGTTATCATGCAGCATAAACCGCATCATATCCCCCAGCTTCTGGATACCTTCGCTGGTGCGGGGCGCCTCTTCCTGTAAAGCCGTACCATACAGGGTATTGAGTGCATTAAATAAAAAATGCGGGTTGATCTGTGCCCGTAAAAAATCCAGATTGGCGGTGGAGTGCCCCAAGGCTGTCTGCAGTTTCTTCACGGTGGTGACCTGTTTCTGGCGGGACTGGTAAAAGAACCAGGTGACCGGCAGTACGATACCGGCACATATCAACACACCGAAGGTGAGGATAGGTCCCAGCATTCCAACGCCGCCGTGGTGGACAGCCCTGACAACCATCGCCATCAGGAAATTAGCACCCAGTATCAGCAGCGCCACATCCCGGATGAATATCCGTTTGTTGTGATGCACCAGCCGGAAGTCCGGGATGACTTTATAGAAAAGGATGAAAGCCACACTGATAATAACGGGGCCGAAGAAAAACATCAGCCAGAAAGCGTCCCGCGAATCGCTGAAAACCAGCGCCATCATCGCCAGCAGTATACCGGAGAAAATGAGCACTTCCCGGGCGATCTTCCGGTACTGCGCGTTTACCAGCATCCGCTGATGCAGGTAATCGAAATAGGCATTCCGCACATAGTAGTACACTACGTACAATACGCCACAAAAAATAGTGGTGATAAAGGCTGATTTGGCGAAGTGCGTATGTGCGCCCTGGATGGTGTCGTATACGCCGAACAGGTAACCATTATAGTAAGAGCCGGCCACCATCATCCCGAGGAAAAATATCAACCCGGTGAGCAGTAACAATAAAATGCCCGTCCACCATTTCCGCTGCTCCAGGAAGCGGGGAACGACCACAAAATTCATAGCCAGGAAACCTGTGTAAACGAAGACAATACGCGCCATGGAGGGCAGCAGGTAGTGGATATAATAATCGAACACCTGATCATACCGGGCGAACTTATGCCCATAGATCTGTTGTAACTCAAACACATTGTAGATAATACTGGGATAGAGCAGGCCAAACAGCAGCAAAAGGGCGATCCCTGATGCCACACCGAACTCTAATTTCCTGAACTGGTCCATAAGCGGGAATATTTACGGCAATATTAGCTATTGAAAAGGTGCAGCCGGCCAAAATGGGATGAAAACACCGGATTATGGGACGAATCCCCGAATCTTTATTATTTTCAGGTCCACAATTTACACCTTATGAAAACATCCAGCAGAAGAAAATTCCTCGGTACCGCTGCCACGTTATGCGCCGCCAGCGCCGCTACCGCTATGCCAATGCCCGCCGGCAACCACAAATTTCCGATCGCACACCATGTGTTTTTCTGGCTGAAAAACACCGGTTCTGCCGCCGACCGCGATAAACTGGTGGAAGGCATCAAAACACTGTCTGCCATCCCGGCGATAGGTCAGCTGCACGTAGGCGTAGTGGCCGCCACCGAAAAAAGAGACGTGGTAGACGCCAGCTGGGCCGTGTCTGAACTGATGTTCTTTAAAGACCTGGCATCGCAGGCTGCCTATCAGACGCATCCTATCCACCTCGATTTTATCAAAAACTATAGTCACCTGTGGGAAAAAGTCGTGGTGTACGACATACAGGAAGTATAAACCTCCTTACTATCATGGCAACAGAATACTGGATGCAGGGGCCTGTAGAGGGCATCCCTGCTTTATTGCAGCCTGTAGCCCATACGCTGCTGCAGGCCCGGGCGGAAATCAACGCCCTGATGGCCGGTTTCCCCGAAGACCGGCTATGGGAGCAACCGGCCGGCGTAGCGTCTCCCGGTTTTCACCTGCAGCACCTCCGCGGCGTACTGGACCGACTTTTCACCTATGCGCAGGGACAGTTCCTGTCGCCGCAGCAACTCGAAGCACTGGCCGCCGAAGGCCAGCCTGTTGCCGGCATCGCGACGCTGCTGGCAGCATTTGACCAGCAGGTGGATAAAGCGCTGACACAACTGTCACAGACAGACCCCGCCACGCTGACGGACTTCCGGGGCGTAGGTCGCAAACAACTGCCCTCCACTGTACAGGGACTGCTGTTCCACGCCGCCGAGCATACCATGCGGCATACCGGGCAGCTGCTGGTAACGGTGAGGGTTCTTTCTTCGTAGTATGGCTACCACTTGTCTTATCCAAAGTTGTATTAAAGTCTATAGGAAACCAATAGAAAATTCGGTTTTTTTCCGAACTTTAATTAACTTTGAGATGAGAGTTACTGGTATAAGTAAACTGGTTAAGCTTAAAAAAAAGAACGCAGGTAATAAAAATCTTTGTAAAGAGATAGATAAACTTTTAAGGGATTTACAACAGTTTGGTCCTGCTAATTCTAGGTTGACTGATGTACGAAAGGACGCGGATTGTGTTCACAATGATGGCTTTTACTTTTTTAATATCAATGTTCATCGTTCTTTCGTTATGATTGATTTTGATGGAGAGGGAAACGCCACGATAATTTGGGTTGGCTCTCACGATGAATATGAACGAACCTTTAAAAACAATAAGTCAACAATTGAAAAATGGCTTAGAAAAAATGGATATATAGAATAATGGCTATGCATATGGATATTGAAAAGCTCGTTGAATCTGGTTCTATTATGAATGAATTGGACTACGAACGAGCGATGGTTGCCGATCGCAAGTTGCGTTTACTTGCGAAAACAAATACTCATTTTAAGCATCTGCGAAACAAACTGCGAGATTTAATTGTGGAATATGAAAAACGTGTTTGGAGTAACGAGGATGCAGTAGATGCTGAGTTGTTAGCGCAAAGCGACCGTGCCCAGTTAATTATTGAGAAAGAAAGAATGTTTCTTGAAAAGAGAAAAAAGATAATTCAGGCCAGGTTAAAAGACTTTAGCTTAACACAGGCCGAGTTAGGGTTATTGCTCGGACATAAAAGCAAGACACATATGTCTGAGCTAATCAATGGTATCAAACCATTTACCTTACAGGATCTCGTCATCATCAGCAAGATATTTAAACTGGATATTGATTCTTTAGTCCCTAAATACCTTTCAATTGAAAAAATAGACAGGATTAGTGCAGTAATTGAAGAAATTAATAACCCTAAGCTAAGCAAAATTAAGCCTACACTTCTTTCTGCCTCTTAAAAATGAATAACACACAAAGGCACCCATTAGGGCGCCTTTGCAAAATAGTATTATCATTATCTGTTTCCTGCCTTCGGTAGCTGATACACCACATTCTCCGTTACCCCTTTCCACTGGTCTGTCCGGAAGGGTGCTGTCGGAAGTCCCTCCTTGTTAAAGAGATTGCCATCGGCCGCATCATCGGCCCAGTTGTAGCGTACAGCCACAGGGGTTGTTACCTGGTCGCTGTATACTTCCACTTTTCCATTCACGATGGCTGCTTTGGCATAATAGAAATGTTGGTCTGCACCGGCTACTTCGAAGCCTTTCAGGTAGCCGTAGCGGTCTTTGACTATCAGCCCTGATCCCGGATCGGTAAAAGATATCACCGCTTTATTACCGCTGATGTCCATGGATTTGTAGGATGGTCCGGCGGGGACTACCGGTTTGGCATATACGTTCTTCAGCACGTTCAGCGCCAGGCGTTTGCCAACATCCTGTTTGTTCCTGGGGTGGATATCGTTTCGTTCGCCGATGTCCGTTATAACGGCCATGCCTGTATGCGGCAGTGACAGTGTCATGGCTTGTGCTTCCCGCAGCTCCGCCCAGCTGCTGCCGTTGTTGCTGTTGCCTTCTCCTTTACCACGGGTGGGATCGTAGCTGGACAGCTGTACGAAATAGAAAGGAAAATCGCCCTGTTTCCATTGGTTGCGCCAGTCGGTGATCATCAGCGGAAAGGATTGACGGTATTGGTAAGCCCGGCCGGCATTACTTTCGCCCTGGTACCAGATAGCCCCTTTGATGCCGTAAGACAGCAAAGGATGTATCATGGCGTTGAACAGGCAGGCGGGATAACCATTGGGCCCGGTGATGGAATCGATGCCCAGGGGTTCTGTCATCATAGCCCGGAAGGTTTCGCTGCCGAGGAAACCTTTTTTGCTGATCCAGGCTTCTACCTGGGTACCGCCCCAGGAGGTATGGATCAGCCCTATCGGCACCTGCAGTTCTTTATTCAGTTCGCGTCCGAAGAAGTAGCTCACCGCGCTGAAGTTACCTACATGTTCTGGCGTGGCCGGCACCCAGGCGGCTTCGGCTACGTTGTCCTGCGGTTCTTTAGCCACGGTTCTTTTCACGGTAAACTCCCGGACCTGCGGATAATCGGCCGCTTTTATCTCTTCTGCGCCCTTGACAGCATCTTTTACATGCCATTCCATATTGGACTGCCCGGAGCAGATCCATACATCGCCCATCATGACGTTGTCATAAGTGACATTGTTTTTACCGGTGACGGTCAACACAAAAGGGCCGCCGGCCTGCTCAGGCTTCAGCTTTACCATCCATTTGCCGTCGCTACCGGTTTTCACGGACAGCTTTTGTGATTTAAACTGTACCGTCACTTTCTCCCCTTTATCGGCCCAGCCCCAGATACAGACGGGCTGGTCACGTTGCAGCACCATACCGCTGCCAAAGAATGCGGGTAATGTAACGTTGGCGGATACACTCGCCGTTATTAACAAACAGGCTGTCAGCAGCCAGGTGTTTTTGATCATGGTTGATAAATTTGCGTGCTTTTGAAAGGTAAAAAGTAATAAAAAGAATATTCCGGTGCAACCTGTACTCACACAATCAGGGATACTTTATTATTTTTAGTCTCCCGGCGGCACACTCATGTGCTGCCCGCTATCAAAACCAGTATCCAAAATCGCAAATTTGCTTTATGAGACATCTTCTTTTATGGCTGGCTGCCATTCTTTTATGGACGGGCGTCCAGGCGCAACAAACACAGAAGCCACCGCTGCACGGCAAAAAATGGATGGCCGTTACCGGCAAACCGCTGGCTGCCACCGCCGGCGCCATGATTTTCCAGCGGGGCGGCAACGCCGTAGATGCCGCCTGCGCCATGCTGGCAGCCACCTGCACCATGTGGGACGTATTGAGCTGGGGTGGGGAAACGCAGGCGCTGATCTACAACCCAAAGACGGGGAAAGTGATCGCTATCAACGCGCTGGGCGTAGCGCCCACCGGCGCCACGCCGGCGTTCTTCAAATCCAAAGGATATGATTTTCCACCGGAATACGGTCCGCTGGCGGCCATTACCCCGGGTACCGCTGGCGGCCTATGTCATATGCTGGCACAATACGGCACCATGAGCCTCAAAGAAGTGCTGGCGCCCGCCATGGATATGGCCGCCGGTTACCCCATAGAAGCGCAGACGGCCAACAGCATAGAACGCGGTAAAAAATACATACAGCAGTGGCCTTATAGTAAAGCTGTCTTCCTTACCCATCCGGGTGAAAAAAGGGAGGCGCCGGAAGCAGGGGAAATGTTTATACAGAAAGACCTGCTGGCCACCCTTACCAAAATGGTGGAGGCCGAACAGGAAGCACTAAAAAAACACAAAATCCGTAAAGAGGCTATCATGGCCGCTTACGACCGTTTCTACAAAGGAGATATCGCGAAGGAATTTGTACGCGGCTGCCAGGAACAGGGCGGCCTCATCACACTCGAAGACCTGGCGCGCTGGAAACCGATAGAAGAAGAACCGCTGCATGTCAACTATCGCGGCGTTGAAGTATACAAACTGCAGGAATGGACCCAGGGACCGATGTTGCTGCAAAGCCTCAATATCCTCGAGAACTTCGACCTAAAGGCCATGGGCTATAATTCACCGCAGTACATCCACACGCTCTACCAGACCATGAACCTTACTTTCGCCGACCGTGATTTTTATTATGGCGACCCCTATTTCAATAAGAACAGGGCTATCACGGGACTACTGAACAAAGACTACGCAAAGGCGCGGGCCAAACAGATCCTTCCTGACCGCAATGATGCTACCGCCGGTCCCGGCGATCCGTATCCCTATATCGGTAAAAGCAACCCTTACCTGCATTTCCTGGAAGAACGCAAAGGATATATGGATACTACCAATGGCCGCAAACCCGGTGGCTTCGTGCCCAAACACGACGCCACCACTTTCCATACCGGAACAGACATGGAGCAGTTGTACGCGCAGCAGTCAGCCGACAGCGCCTACCACGACCGGCTGTGGCGTGGCACTACCAGCGTGGAAGCAGCGGACAAAGACGGCTGGGTAGTATCTATCACGCCGAGCGGCGGCTGGCTGCCCGCCTGCATCGCCGGCCGCACCGGTATCGGTATGAGCCAGCGCCTGCAGAGCTTCGTGCTGGATTCCGCCATCTGCCCGTTCAACGTTATTGCGCCGGGTAAAAGACCCCGCGTAACCCTCACCCCTTCCATGGCGCTGAAAGATGGTAAACCCTTCCTCTCTTTTGCTGTACAGGGTGGTGATACGCAGGACCAGAACCTGCTGCAGTTCTTTGTGAACGTGGTGGATTTCGGCATGACCGTACAACAGGCCGCAGAAGCGGCCAACATCAATACTAACCAGCTGTGGCTATCACTCGGCGGCAGTAAGGTCAGCGACCGTATGCCGCGGCCGGGAAGCTTGTTGCTGAACAACAATACGCCTGAAAAAACGCGCAGCATACTGGAAGGCATGGGCTATCACCTCAGCTTCGAACAGCGCACCAGCGGCCCTGTCAATGCTATTTACCTTGACCGGAAACATGGTACGCTGTGGGGCGGCAGCAGTAACCATGGCGAAGATTATGGAATAGGCTGGTAGTCAATTGGGAATTACGAATTACGAATTACGAATTGAGGATTTCCTTTCAGAGCGGTTACTTAGTAACTTTTCAAAAAGAACGCCCTCAATTCGTAATTCGTAATCCGTAATTCGTAATTATTTCTGCCAGATCTCATGGATCGGCTCTCCTTTGGAGCTGAGACCGCTGTGGTCCCAGGAGTTGCCGTCCACTTTTCCCTTGAAGGTCAGGGAAGCCCCCACGCGGGAGTTATCGCGGGAGAAGAAGTCTATCTTTTCTGTGTACACACCGTCCCGGAAGGTATAAGTGCCGCCACCGGTGCCGAAGAATTCGCCGGTAGCCGTATTGATGGCCACCCATTGGAAGCGGGTGCCGGTGAGGATTTTAATGGTTTTGCGGGCACCGGGCGTGATCGTGTTCATTTTTCCGTTCTGCTCCCTCCCGGTGATCTGCCAGCTGCCGGCCAGCGGACCGTCGCCGTTATCTACGCGGGTCCATTCCACCCGCTGACCGCCGCTCTGGGTGGTGGTGAGTTTTCCGTCGGCATAAGAGAGGGGTACAGATCCTTCCCAGCCTATCTGATTACGCTCTTCCGTATTAAATTCTATTTTCACGGCTACATCGTCGCCGCCGTCGGCTTTCCAGGTACCACCCATGGTATCAATAAAACTGGTGTCCTGGTAGGTGGTGATGGAGAAATAGCCCGGCGTGATCAGCAGGATGCTGTTCACATTGCCGTGGGAAGACTTCCATGCGCCCTGGAAGTTATCCTGTGCTTTCCCGATGGTCGCGAAGGCGCACAGGAAAGATAGAAGAAGGCATAATGTTCTCATATAAGCTGTTTTATAGTGAAAAATATAAGCATCTTATGAGGCGCCCTTCTCTCTACTTTGTGGCCTTGTTCTGCGCCGTAATGTCTTTCAGCACGTCCGTTCCCATGCCTGTGTGCGCCAGTATTCCTGTGATAAACGCTGTTTTTCCTTCTACGTAGCTGTCAATATCATGAGGATATTTAACCGCCAGCTCCTGTTTGAGTGCGCCATACTGCCGGGCTGCGTCGGGATGCTGCTGCAGGTAGTTGCGGAGCTGTAAATGGTTTTTCAAACTCACACATCCTTCCACACAAACATACAAATTATGCGCCGGCCATACCGTATCCTTTCCATCCAGCGGCGAGGTATCCGCATTTCTGCCGAAAGCCTCCCTGCCCGGGATGCCCAGGTCTCCTCTCCAGGTATATCCCAGCCGCTCCAGCACCGCCACCACCGGGGGTAACCCCGCAGACTCCTTTATCAGGATATCTATGTCGATGACAGGCTTCGCCGCCAGTCCGGGTACCGAAGTGCTGCCTACATGCTCAATACCGGTGACAAGGTCACCCAGCTGTGCCCGGTAAATACCGGCCAGGCGGTTAAAAGTATCGGCCCATTCGGCAGTGTAAGGCACTACGGTGATCGTTCTCTTTTCCATGGCGATTATTTTGTTCCGGGATAAAGGTCCTAAAATCCGTAGTAAATCGCCCTTTTTGTATACACACCACGGTCAAACTGAAATATTACCTCATAACCGCCGGCGCCGTCACTGTTACTGGCGGTGATATAAAGCCGGTCATTTTTACGGTCATAAAACACCTCCGTCAGTTCAGGGTTTGGCTGGTACAGATCGCGGATAGCCGTATCCGGTATAGCCACGGCACGATTGCCGATTTGTATCGTGAAGGTGTTGTACTCCCGTGTGGGCAGGCCACCGTCACAACCGTAAAACTCTTTGCCGTCAATTTTTTCAACGAAGGAAAAACCTTCCTCCGACTTACCATGGTGCACCTGGTGGTCTTTTTCCACAAAAGGCCGCGTCGTAAACATCACCGTTACAGAGTCCTGCTGAAACACTACATTGGTTTCGGTTTGCTGTCTCACTTTGATCTTTTCAAAGGTATTGACCATTTTCACCCGGGACCGGTGCACAAAACCAGCTTCTATTTCGTTTTTCCGGTGATAATTGATATTATACCATTCTCCCTCCTGCTCCCACGTATACACGATTTCACCATCCGGCACCTTATCTGCTATCTTTTTGGAGATACCTGCGCCCGCTCTTACATTGGTATAACCATCTTTGTCCTGTATCACGCCAAACTGGGCCTGCGCTTGTATTCCTATGGACAACAACATTACTGCGCCGATATATTTCATCCTAATATTAAAGAAGAGATTATAACCATTACTTTTTAATATAAGATACATTGTGTATGGATACAGTACCACCTCCTCCGGAAGATTTATCCCTATCCGCCTTCGACCTAAATGCACAGATATTCTTTTATGTTCCATTTCGTGAATTGACGTTCTGACATATTATTTAGTTCAAGAAAATACAATTTCGATCGCCAAATTAAATAAACTCACCGGACACTTTTAATACCTGTCAAAATATTTCTCAATCTGATAGTACTTTTTGTAAATGAGTGCGTTAAATGTGTATTACAATTATTTTATTTATGAAAATTAGACTAGAGGACGTCTATAAAAAATCTGGTGTTCCGACACATACATTTGTAAAACCACAAGAATACAATACCATTCTTCAATCGCTACGCACGCACGGAAGATGTCTCGTTGTAGAAGGGCCATCTGGTATTGGTAAAACTACCTGCGTAGAAAAAGTCATTGAAGACTTGGGTATGAAGGATAAAGTCTGTATGCTTTCTTCTAGAAAAGCGGCCGATAGGGCAATCATAGACCATCTGACTAATTGGACAGGTAATGGTATTGTTATCATTGATGACTTTCATATTCTACCTCAAGAATCAAAACTGGCTATCGCCAACTATATGAAAGTACTTGCTGATGAAGAACGGGAAACCGACAAACTTATCCTTCTTGGCATAAACAAAGCAGGAGATTCATTGGTAGAGCTGGCGCCGGACCTCAACAATCGCATTGACACAGTCAAATTGGAGCGGAATAAAGATGACAAAGTTCGTCAACTTATCAAGTTGGGCGAATCAGTATTGAATATCGAAATTGCTGCAAAAGAGCAAATTATCAAATTATCCAAGGGCAGCTTCCACATCGCTCAGTTACTTTGTAATGAGCTTTGTGTTAATGAAGATGTCTTGGAAGCCCAGGATAATTGTAAGGTGCTCGGTATGGATATCGATGCGATATTGACAAAGGTGATAGAAGAATTTTCAAGAATTTTTTACAAACAAGCTCATTCTTTTGCCGTTGGTTCTAAACTGAGGAGTGAAGGAAGAGCACCTTATCTGCGTTTACTTTTTTGGTTATCGCAGTCTGACGACTGGACGCTGCGGCTAGATTTAATTGTACGACAACATCCCGAGCACAAAATTAGCATCAATCAGATTGTAGACAAGGGCTTCCTTTCCAGGCACATCAATCGTAATACAGAGCTGCAAAAAGTTATCCATTACGACACCAATTCAAAAGTACTAACAATTGAAGATCCCAAATTTATGTTCTATCTGCGGAATCTTGATTGGGAAAAATTTGTCACTCAACTGGGTTATATTAACGTTGCATTGGAGCATGACTATGACTTTGCCCTTTCGTTCGCCGGAGAAGAACGGGAGTTGGCTAAACGGCTTACCGATCTGCTCGAGACCTACCAGATAGCTGTCTTTTATGACCATAATGAGCAATATCGGATTCTAAGCGACAATGTGGAAGACTATCTGGCTCCCATATATGAATCAAAGGCTAGATTTATTGTTCCGTTTCTCAGTATAAACTATCCCAAAAAGCTATGGACAAAGTTTGAATCTGATCATTTTCAGCATCGGTTTAAAAAACATGATGTTATTCCTATATGGTTTAGCAATTGCCAGTTAGGCATTTTTGATGAATCCCGGAAATATGGAGGATACACATATAAGGTTGATGGTAATGTGGAGCAACAGGTTAAGGAAATCGCCGACACATTACGCAAATGCCTCCGGGAAGACAAATTAAACAAAGAGAGAGCCAAATCACTTAGAGCAAGAAAAAACACGGCCAGGAAAAAAAGTGTTGCTGCTAAAACCCAAAAGAAAAGTACTGTTAAACGTAAACCGGTTAAAAACACGGGAAAGAAAAAAGCTCCTGATAAGAAAACAAAAACCTCAAACCCACAATTTGTTCCAGGGCTGCTATTTTAACCAATAGTTATGTTTTTCTTTTAATTGACCGGCCAATAATATATATAAATTTTTTGTTTACTTACTGGATACTTCTCAGTGCTGAGATAGCGGTATCTCATTTTCCCCCATCTCTACTACCTTTGGGATACCCATAGATATTTCCCTTACATCGGCAAATCCCTTTGTAAAATACCGGATTTTTTGTCGTATTATGGCATCCTGTAACCACGTTTTAAGGGAATGGAAAACGAACAATGAAGCCACGGACCGCCATCAACCCGGTCATGTAAAGTTTCTGTTAAGACTAACGCACGGTAGGGAAATATGCCAGTGGAGATACTACTTTTATTTTTTGTTTTTTCTTTAAAGGCGCATCGCAGTTCATGATCTCAGGAAAAGATTTAAAGAAAGAATGGGGGGAATTTGCAACACAGGAAAGCCCGGAAGCTTTCTACAGCATCTACATGCACTATTACCATTACCTGTCTTATGTTGGTCTGAAAAAAGGGTTTGACGGTGAACAGGTCAAAGACATCATCAACGATGTTTTCCTGAAGCTCTGGGAGGGCCGCCACAAATTACAGCAGGTAACGCATTTCCACAATTATATCGTCACCATCTTCCTGCGTGCGCTGTTCCGGCAGGAAAGCCCCGCCGCAGACCTCACCGTGATGACGGCCGAAGCGCCGGACTGGCTGTTGTCCGACTCCGCGGAAGAGCAGCTGATCGCCCGTGAACAAAACGCACAGTTACAACAGACGGTCAACCGCCACCTGGAAAGCCTGCCCTCCCGGCAGCGGCAGATGATCTACCAGAAATTTTTCCTGAACCTCTCCTATGCAGAGATAGCCACAGCCAACGACGTGTCTGTCAACACCGTTTACAATACTATCTACAAAACGCTGGACAAGCTAAAAGCCAGTATCAACAAGGAGCTGATCACCGTGTTGATCTACCTGCTTTTCTTCTTTCACATTTTATTTTCCCATTGAGTAGTGAAAATGAATTTTTTCCTGCTCTATTGATTAAACAGCGGATGACATATGTCTGAAAATGACTTCTCCAACCTCGTTCACGACGAGCGATTCATCAACTACTGCCTGCAGCGCAACGCTGCTGACGTACAGTATTGGGAAGAGCGGCTTCGTCAGGACCCGGTGCTGGCCAGAGAAGCCGCAGCGCTCAAACCGCTGGTCATAGCCCTCGCCACCGCTTCGAAGCAACAGGAGGCGCAACAACAGTGGCAGCTGCTGCAACAGCAAATGGGCCACGCCTATACGTCACTGCCACGCAAAAGCGGCCGCACCTGGTACCGGATTCCTGCCGCTGCCGCCGTACTGGCGTTGCTGTTATGGGGTGCTTACACGCTGACAAAACCGGCAACGGCGCCCGTCCCTGCCGCCCACCACAGCACCATGCAGGACATCCCTGCCGGTGGCCACAAAGCCACGCTGACGCTGGCCAACGGCGCCCGTATTGTGCTCGACGACGCTGCCAATGGCACCGTCGCCAGCCAGGGAGGCGTCAGCATTCAGAAAACCACCAACGGTCAACTGGTATATACTGTCACTAACAATAGCCGGCTGACAGACACCGGCTACAACACCATCCAGACACCCAAAGGCGGCCAGTACCAGGTGAACCTGCCCGACGGCAGTAAAGTATGGCTGAACGCAGCCACCTCACTGACATTCCCTGCCGCCTTCGGCACAGGCAGCCGTACCGTAGCGCTCAACGGGGAGGCCTATTTTGAAGTCGCCGCCACCGCCAACGCACAACCATTTACCGTCCACGTAAACGACCTGTCCATCGATGTACTGGGCACACAGTTCAACGTGATGGCCTATGCTGACGAGCAAAACAGCCACACCACCCTGCTGACAGGCGCCGTACGCGTCACCAAAGGCAATGTGAGCAAAGTGCTGCAGCCCGGCCAGCAGGCGGTTGCCGGTAACAGGGTGCAGGTGCGGACAGCGGACACCGGGGCAGCCGTAGCGTGGAAAAACGGGATGACCGTTTTCACCGATGCCGATATCCACAGCATCATGCGGCAGATAGCCCGCTGGTACGATGTGGACATCGTATACCAGGGAGAGATACCGCAGCGGCAATTCACCGGTAAAATACCCCGCACTGCCAATGTCTCCAAAGTGCTGAAGATACTGGAACTGAGCAATATTCATTTTACCATAGAAGGACGAAAGATCATTGTAACACCTTAACCAGCCTGATATGAAATAAGATTACAATACCAACAACACATGCTGTTCAAAAAAAATCCGGTAGTGCTGGGAACACTACCGGTGGGAGCTGTTTTCTCAAAACTGCCCTTTTGAGCGCATGTCAACAATCTGCAACAGACGATTAAACACTTCACTCAAACTTTTCAAAAGTATGAAATTTTCTACGCTTTATGTTCCTCCAAAAGGACAATGGAAGAAGCATTTCAAAATCCTGATGATCATGAAACTGACGGTATTTTTACTCCTTGTGGCCTGTTTGCAGTTAAGCGCTGCCAGCTATGCCCAGCAACTGACGTTGTCTGAGCAGAACGTGCCCCTGGAGCGTGTCTTCAAAAAAATCGAGCAACAGAGCCACTATCTCTTCTGGTTCGAAAATACCAGCCTCCATCGCACCAGGCCTGTCAGCATACAGGTGAAGGAAGCCTCCCTGCAACAGGTGCTCGACGCCTGTTTCAGAGACCAGCCCCTCACCTATAGCATTGTGGACAACGTGATCGTGGTGACAGCCAAACAACCCGCGCCTTTTAATCCGCTGACGCTCCTGCAGGTTAAAGGGAAAGTCACCGACGAAAAGGGGAACGGCCTTCCCGGCGCCATTGTCCGCATCAAAGGCAGCACGGCCGTCACCACCACCAACAGCAACGGTGAGTTCGTATTTAAGGAAGCAGATAACCACGCCGTACTGGTGGTGTCCTACGTAGGTTACGTTACCCAGGAGATTCCCTACAGCGGCCAGGATGGCTTCACCATTATCCTGAAAGAAAAACCCACCGGGCTGGATGAAGTGATCGTGGTAGGTTATGGCCAGGTAGCCAAAAAAGATCTTACCGGCTCCGTGGCCACCATCAAAGGCGAGACCTTTGAGAATGTACCCATCCTTACGCTGGACCAGATGCTGCAGGGAAAAGCGCCTGGTATGCAGGTTACCGCTATCAGCGGCCAGCCCGGCGACGGTACCAGTATCCGCATCCGCGGCGGCAACTCCCTCAGCGCCTCCAATGAGCCGCTGTATGTGGTAGACGGTATCATTGCCGCCGGTGACGAATTCAACCTGAACCTGCTCAACCCGGAAGACATCGCCTCCATCGATGTGCTGAAAGACGCCTCCTCCACCGCCATCTACGGCGCCCGTGGGTCCAACGGCGTTATCCTCATCACCACCAAAAAAGGAAAGACAGGGAAAGACCGTGTATCCGTTAACGTTAACTCCGGCTACCAGGAGCTGCCGAAGTTCATCGATATGATGAGCGGACCGGAATACGCGCAGATGGTCAACGATCAGCTGGCATCGCAAGGCAAAGCCCCCTTCTATCCCGATGTGAACAATGTGCCCAACACCAACTGGCAGAAAGAAATTACCCGTGCGGCAAAGCAAAACAGCATCACCGCACAGGCCTCCGGCGGCGACGCCAGGTCCAGCTACATGATCTCCGGCAACTACGCCGACCAGGAAGGTATCATCCTCAACTCCGGCTTCAAACGTTATCAGTTCCGCCTGAACTATTCCCGGAACATATCCTCCAAAGTACAGGTCAGCACCACCCTCAACGCCGGCAGCGGCCTTACCAAAAACAACCCCGTATCCCTCGGCGGCCTCGACTACTATTCTTCCGCACTGGGCGTAGCGCCTACCATGCCGGTATATAAAGAGGACGGCACTTTTGCCCTGAAAAGGGAATACAGCTCCGGTAACCTCAACCATCCCCTGGCACAGGCTACCTATATCAGCAACCCTATCCGTAGGAACAACCTGCTGGGCAATGTGACCATCAACTATAAACCTGTTAAAAACCTGACCTTTAAAACTTCTTTCGGTACAGAACTGAACTTCACCAAAAATAACTCCTATTCCTCCGGACAGTTGCCCGTCGCTAAAAACGGCAACGGCGGCGGTGTGGCCAGCGTAGCCACCACACAGGACATGATGTACCTGCTGGAAAACACCGTGTCTTACAACCAGACGTTCCGCAAACACCACCGGGTAGATGCGGTAGCCGGTATGACATTCCAGAGCGCCAATACGGAATATGTGCGGGCACAGGGCTCCAAATACCCGACAGACGGCATGGAATACAATAATCTCAATGGCACCGATCAGAGTACTTTTATCATCAACTCCTCTTATTCCCAGTTTGCCATTGTCTCTTATCTCGGCCGTGTCAACTATGGCTACAAAGACCGTTACCTGCTGACGCTCACCGGCAGAGTAGACGGCTCCTCCCGCTTCGCCGTCAACAACAAATATGCTTTCTTTCCCGCCGTGGCGGTGGCATGGCGCGCCATCGAAGAACCGTTCATCAAAAACCTGAACGTATTCTCCAACCTGAAACTGCGTGCCTCTTATGGTAAAGTAGGCAGCCAGGCGATAGCCCCCTATGGCTCCCTGCCCACCCTCAGCGGCTCCCGGTACATACTGGGCAACAATAACAATACCCTCGGTTATGTGCAAGGCAACTACGGCAACGCCGATCTTCGCTGGGAAACGACCGGGCAATACGATCTCGGCATCGAAGCGGGCTTCTTCAATAACCGCCTTACCATCGAAGCCGATTTCTATACCAAACGCACCAACGACCTGCTCAATAATAAACAGCTGCCCGAACAAACCGGCTACTCCAGTATCCGCACCAATATCGGCGCTATCCGCAACAGCGGCGTGGAACTGATGATCAACACCGTTAACATCGACCGGAAAAACTTTAAATGGAATACTTCGTTTAACATCGCCCATAACAAAAACAAAGTGGTAGACCTGGGCGGCGTGGATTATATTCTTACGCAAAACGTTTCTTATGCCGGCAATGTGAGCCGCCTTACGCTCAACGATCCTGTGGGCACTTTCTGGGGAGCAGACTATTACGGTACCCGTAAAACACTGGATAAAATACCCGGCGCCGTTTCTCCTAATGCCACCCCAAGACTGGGAGAAGCGCTGTACGTAGACCGCAACGGCGATGGTAAACTGAGCGTTGACGACTACCATGTGATCGGCGACGCCAATCCCCGCTTCTTTGGCGGCCTGGCCAACAACCTCACCTTTAAGCGGTTTACGCTCAATTTCTACATCTCCTATTCTGAAGGTAACCAGATCATGAACATCGCCGATGCGTTCTACAACTCCGGCGACCTGTTGTCCAACCAGTACAAAACGCTGGTCAACCGCTGGTCTCCGCAGAACCCCACATCTGATATACCGGCCTTTTCAAGGGATTATATTCCCAATACGCGCTGGGTATATGACGGCTCTTTCCTGCGTTTGAAATCGCTCACGCTGGGATATAACATTCCGGCCAAAGCGCTGCACGCAAGCTGGTTCCAGAATATCAACGTATACCTCTCCGGTTCCAACCTGTTCCTGCTCACTTCCTATCCGTACTTCGATCCGGAAACCAACGCCTACGGCAGAAATTCCACCGTACGCGGGTTTGACGCGACCAACTACCCACAGAGCAGGACCTATGTGGCGGGCATCAAAATAGATCTTTAATCTCTCCGAAATCAGCACAAAAACATGAAAAAGATATATATCCTCTTTAGCGCCTGTATATTGCTGGCTTCTTCCTGTGGAAAGCAGCTGGTAGAAAATCCGAAGAGCGCGATTGGTACCAACACTTTTTACTCGAACGATGCAGAAGCTGTGCTCGGTGTCAACGGCGTATACTCCTGGCTGGGCACCTCCGGCGGCTTCAAAAGCAGCTTATGGCGCGCGCTCGACGAAGGCACCGACGTTATCCGCGGCCGTATCTGGGCCAACGACCCTGTGCCTACCTACCAGCTCACTTCTTTTAATCCGGGATATACCTCCGCCATCTGGACCACCATGTATCGCGGCATCAGCAATGCCAACCTGGTGATCGACAAAGTGAGCAAGTCCGCCGGCGTCAGCAAAAACATCAAAGACCGGGTGATCGGCGAAACAAAATTCCTGCGCTCCCTGTATTACTATTATCTCACCAGCCTCTTTGGGGATGTGGTGTATTATGACGAAACCAATTACGCCATCGAATACACGCAAAGCCTGCCCCGTGTATCCGCTGCCGATATCCGCGAGAAGCTGATCGATGCGCTGACAGACGCCGAGGGTAAACTGCCCGCCAAATATTCCGGCGCCGATGCAGGCCGCGCCACCAAAGGCGCCGCACAGACGCTACTCACCAAAATTTATCTCTGGCAAAAAAAATGGGACCTCGCGCAGCAAAAAGCGCAGGCCATCGTAGACAGTAAGACGTATGTGCTGCAGGCTAACTATGCCGATATTTTCCTGGAGACCAGCGAGTTTGGCCCTGAAATTATTTTTGAGGTAGACTTTGAACCGGTGCTGAACGGTCATGACCACTCCGCCTGGTACCAGCCGCAGAAACAGGTGGGCGTGAGTCCTTTTGCAAGCCGCTCCTGGTATGGCACCTATATTCCGTACACCACTTTCGTGAACACCATCGAGGAGAACGACAAGCGCCGCGCCTCCATCATCGCCACCAGCTACAACAACCAGCCTTTCCAGGTAGATCCCGTGGAACAGATCAAAGTATGGAGCGGCCCTAAATTCTGGCGGCTCAACACCCAGCAGGACAACGACGGCGGGCTGGACATGTACGTGTTCCGCTATGCCGATGTGCTGCTGATGCTGGCCGAAGCCGCCAATGAAAGCGGCGATGCGGACAAAGCGCTGTGGGCCGTCAATGAAGTACGCAAGCGGGCATTCGGCGCTACCGGCGTATTTACCGCACCCCTGGGACAGCAGGCCATGCGTGATTACCTGTTCAGGGAGCGTGCCGTGGAACTGTACGGAGAAGGGCAACGCCGGCTGGACCTGATCCGCTGGGGCAAACTGGTGACCGCCGTAAAAACAGCCGCCGCCACGGAAGACACCTACATTGCCAACAACATCCAGGATTTCCATGTACGGTATCCGATACCGGCCATTGAAATACAGAAAAACCCTAACCTCGCTCCCAACAACGACGGATATTAGCAACAGCGGCGCCTTCCAACGGCGCCGCTGCCGTTTTAGTCCCGCTCGTTTTCCACCGTTCTTCTCAAAAAAACCGGGTCTGTTAACTAAAATCCCTATTTTGGCTTTGTGAAATGGAGTTCCAGATGCCAAAACCAAATCGTGATTTCCCGGACGACTATGGGAAAGAGTTATGGGAAAAGATGCGGGCCGGGGGTGATCAGGCTGTCTTTGCAAACTTCTATCATCACTATGCCAGCCGGCTTTTTCACTTCGCCTGCACTTTGCTGGGCGCAAGGGAGCCGGCAGAAGAAGTGGTGAACGATGTGATGCTCTGGACCTGGAAAAACAGGCACACCCTGCCGGCAGTGGAAAAAGTAAGCGTATATCTCTATACCGCTACCAGGAATACCGCCTATAACTATCTGAAAAAAAATGTACGCAACGCCACTGATCCGCTGGACGATGTTCAGCCGGAGCTGTTGCAGTTTTCCCCCTCCCCGGAGCAGTTGCATCTTTCTACTGAAGCCATCAGGAAGATAGAAAAAGCCGTGGGCGCCCTTCCCGGCCGTTGCCGCCTCGTTTTCAAGCTTATCCGGGAAGATGGCCTGAAATACAGGGAGGTGGCGGACATACTGGATATTTCCGTAAAAACAGTGGAAGCCCAGATGGCCATCGCCATCAAAAAACTGCATGAGCAGCTGCAGGATATGACCGTGCCTAAGAACAGCTAAAAAATTTTTTTGTCCCTTTTAGGGGTTTTTGAATAAACAGGTTGCCTTATACATAGAGGCATCTTTTGACAGAGCTATCAGAACCAAGGATATGTTGCCTGAAAATATTTGGGAAATAGTAGCCCGGAAGTTGTCCGGAGAAGTCTCCGAAGCGGAAGAGAGGGAGTTACAGGCCCTTATGGACCAGCACCCTGAGCTGCGGGAAACCATACTGGCCGCCGAAGCGCTGCAGCTCACCCCGCAGGTGCAACATGCAGCCGACGATATGCGGTTGCATGGCTGGCGACAGCTGCAACAGGAAATCGGCGAAACACCTGCCCCTGCCCGCTCCAACATCCGTCGTTTGTTAATCCGTACCGGATGGGCTGCCGCCATCGTGGTGATGGGACTGTTGTCCTACAACTGGTGGCTGGGCCATACCTGGAAAACACTGGCCACCACCAGCGGCAAAGACAGCCTGCTACTGCCGGATGGTTCACGGGTATTTCTCAACGCCAATACCACGCTGCGTTATGCACGCAACTACGGCAACGGCAGCAGGGAGTTGATACTGGACAGCGGCGAAGCCTATTTTGAAGTGGCGCAGCAGCAAAACAGTCCTTTTACCGTACATGCCGCCGCCGTGGATATTAAAGTGCTGGGAACCGCCTTTAATGTGCACCGCGCCGCCAACGGGCAGGTAGCTATTTTCGTGACCAGCGGCCGCGTAAAAGCGGAAAACAAAAGCGGCAAAAGCATGGTGCTGAGCGCGGGCGCACAGGCCACTTCGTCGGATAAAACACCCGACATCATGCCGTTGTCCACCTCCACGGAAAATGTACTGGCCTGGAAAACAAACCGCCTCGTGTTCAACAGGATGCCCCTCAGCGATGTAGCCGTGGTGCTGGCCAACTACTACCAGCTGGATGTGGTGGTAACAGACAGCGTAGTGTCACACAAAATATTACAAGCTACTTTTAACAATAAACCACTCGACGAAGTATTGGATGTCATCGGGAAAGCATTAAATGTCAACATTACCAAAAAGCAAAAAACACTTGAATTCCATCAGTAAAAAATTCAACCAAAAGTAACCGCCGAAGCAACGAACAGTGAACAACGTCCTGCTATCCGGCATCAGCAAACAACCATTTCAATCGTAATTCCAGGCCATCGGTGATGCATTGCCATGCATCCGATGGGACCTCATTCACCTAAAAAAAACCAGCTCTAATGAAAAGAGTGCTATTAAGCATGCAACCGCGCCGCCGCGGAGGCAGGAAACTCCTTTGCCTGTTACTGACAGGCTCCCTGTTGACCTGGCATAACCTGGTGTATGCCGGCGCTACCAGCCAGCAGCAGGACCCCGAAAATCCAAGGGTGTCCCTGCATATGACCAGGGCCAGCATGGCGGAAGTGATCTCACAGATCGAAAAACAGACCCGCCTGTCTTTTGCTTACGATGTCAGCATGCTCCCGCCACGGGAAATTAACCTGAACATCGATGCACAACCACTGAAAGAAGTACTGACCAAACTTTTCCCTGCCGACAGGTTTGACTATTCCATCAAAGGCGACCAGGTGATCATCTCGGTACGTCATCCCAAAGCCGCTGCCAGCAATGGTAATAGCAGCAGCACCGCGCAGGAAAAATTCATCGTTACCGGTAATGTTACCGATGGCGCCAATGCCCTGCCCGGGGTAACCGTACTGGAAAAAGGCACCCACAACGGCACCAGCACCGATGAAAACGGCCGTTTCCGCCTCGCTGTAAGCGACAAAAACGCCGTGCTGCTCATCAGCTTCATCGGGTATGAGCCCCGCGAAGTAGCTGTCAAAGGCAGCGCCACCGTCCATGTACAGCTGCAGACAGATCAGAAAAAACTGGATGAAGTAGTAGTGACGGCACTGGGCATCAAAAAAGAGAAAAAAGCGCTTGGTTACGCCGTACAGGAAGTAAAAGGGGAAACGGCGGTGAAAGCCCGTGAGCCCAATGCGGTCAACTCCCTCGCCGGTAAGGTGTCCGGCCTGGTGATCACTACGCCCACCCGTTTATTCCAGAACCCCGGCATCTACCTGAGAGGTGTAAAGCCGCTCATTGTAGTAGACGGTGTGCCCATCAACTCCGACTCCTGGAACCTGAGCGCCGACGATATCGAATCCTACAGCGTGCTTAAAGGCCCCAACGCCGCGGCGCTCTACGGTTCACAGGGACAAAACGGCGCCATCCTCATCTCCACGAAAAAAGGCACTACCGATAAAAGAGGCATCTCCGTAGAACTGAACTCCAGCACCCAGTTCCAGATGGGCTTCCTCGCCATCCCCACCAAACAGGAAGAATATGGTCCCGGTTCCAACTTCCAGTATGAATATGTAGACGGTATGGGCGGCGGCACCAACGATGCCGACTACGATATCTGGGGACCTAAATTTGAAGGACAGCTCATTCCGCAGTATAACAGCCCGGTAGATCCGCAGACAGGCAAACTGATACCTATTCCCTGGGAACGCCGCGGTCACGACAACCTGCGTAATTTCCTGCGCAAAGGCCTCCTGTCCTCCAACAACATCGCCATCTCCGCCAACAACGACAAAGGCAATATGCGCATGTCGGTAACACAGCTGTATCAGAAAGGCGTAGTGCCCAACACCAAGCTGGGCGGCACCAACGTTAACTTTTCCGGTACGCTGAACGTCAGCAAAAAAATGACGCTGTCAACCGCTATCAACTACGACAAACAGTATACGCCTAATTATCCCGATGCCACCTATCAGCCCTCCAGCCCCATCTATACACTGATGCTCTGGAGCGGCGCCGACTACGATATCCGCGATCTCAAAAACTACTGGATACCCGGCAAGGAAGGGATACAGCAACGTAACTTCGAGTCGTACCAGTATACCAACCCGTATCTCACCGCCTATGAGGCACTGCACGGCTACTACAAGAATGACCTGTATGGCCACATCAAACTGAACTATACGTTCAACGACCACTGGAGCGGCTATTTCCGTACCAACGTCAGCACCTACGATCTTTCTGAAAATAAACGTTATCCTATCTCCGGTTCCTACCGTTCCGGTGATGGCGGCTACTTCATCAAAGGCGGGTATAATGAATCCGGCGAAAACTACTGGGACAACAACACCGATGTATTGTTGAGCTATAACAACAAAATCGGCAAGTCCTTCGATGTGAAAGCATCTGCCGGTGGTAACCTCCGTACCGTGAAATACAACCGGCTGTATGCCCATACCAACAATGGTTTGCTGCTGCCTCAGCTGTGGACCGTAGACAACAGCGTGGACCCGCCGGGCGCCACTTCTGTCAAAAACAAACGCCAGGTGAAAAGCGCCTACGCTTCTGTTGACTTTTCCTTCCGCGATTATCTCTTCCTGGGGATGACCGGCCGTATGGACCAGTCCAGCACCCTGCCGGCCAACAAAAACGCTTATTTCTACCCTTCCGTGTCCCTGAGTGCGGTGATGTCAGACATCCTCCATCTGCCGAAAGCGATTTCCTTCTGGAAAGTACGGGCTTCTTATGCCAACGTAGGCGGCGACATGGTGAACGACGACGGTACCGCCAAATACAACCTGTACCCCAGTTACACCGTGGGTAGCCGCTGGGATGGCAACCCCGCCGAAGTGTTTGGCGATATTCTCTACAATCCCAATATCAAACCGGCCTTCAGTAAATCGTATGAAGTAGGTACCGATATCCGGCTGCTCGATAACCGTCTCGGTCTCGACGTATCCGTCTATAAAACACTGGACGGTCCGCAGATATTCTACCCGGCCATCTCCGAAGGCTCCGGTTTTAAAACCCGCCAGATGAACGGCCTGGTAACCATGCGTAAAGGCATTGAAATATCGCTGAACGCGTCGCCGGTCCGTTCCGCCGGTGGTTTCAACTGGGATGTGCTGGTGAACTGGTCTACCTTCCAGAAGTATCTCAACAAAGTATACGATACGCTCAACGTGTATAACCGTGTGAAAATCGGCGAACGTATGGACCAGATCTTTATGACCGATTTCCAGCGTACGCCCGATGGTCAGCTGGTATTAGGTTCTAATGGTCAGCCACGCTCCAATTCCTATGTTTCTATGGTAGGACATGCCAACGATAAATGGGTGGCCAGTGTGATCAACACCTTCTCCTACAAAAATCTCTCCCTGAGAATACAGGTTGATGGCCGTTATGGCGGTAAGATCATCAACTACCTCGATCAGAAAATGTGGCAGGGTGGCAACCATCCGCTTTCCGCCAACCAGTACCGCCAGGCCGACTGGGAAAACCGTAATACTGCCGGCTACAAAGGCACTTACGTGCCGGAAGGTATGCAGGTGACCAGCGGCTCCCTGCAGGTGGATGGCGACGGCAACGTGATTTCCGACACACGTAAGTTCGCTCCCAACACCACGCCGGTGCTGTGGCAGACATGGTCTAAAAACTATTACGGCAATGCCATCACCAACCTGTACGACCGCTCTTATCTGAAAATACGTGAGGTGGTGCTGACCTACAACCTGCCTTCCTCCCTGCTGAAACAGGCCAAAATCATCAACAGGGCCAGCATTTCCGTGGTGGGCCGTAACCTGTACTATCTGGCGCATAAAGGGGTGAGAGATATCGACGTAGACCAGTGGATAGATCAGAACGCAGGACTGGAGATGCCTTCCACCCGCAGCGTAGGTTTCAACATTAACCTTGTTTTCTAAAAAATCAGACATGAACCGTACAACGAGAAATATATTAGCCGCCTGCCTGCTGCCACTGGCGATGACAGGCTGTAAAAACTTTGACGACCTGCGGGTAAACCCCAACGTGTCTGTGGTAGGTACTCCCAAACTACTGCTGACAGGGCTTGAGATGGATATGATCGGCGGGCAGGGCTCTGCACGAAGCGGCTTCTCCTCCGGCAGTGACCTCAGCGGCGATATGAGCAACAGCCCCTGGAACTACACGCATATGAGCAACCAGTTCCTTGTACTCGGCCACGATTATTACGGTAGCCAGGACTACGCCTGGGATGATGGCTCCAGCTACTATGGCAGTCTCCGCAACGCCGCACAACTGGACCTCGAAGCAGCCAAACAGGGCCCTGCACTGGCAGCGCCCTACTACGCCGTCAACAAGTTTATCCGTACGTTCTTCTTCCTGTCCATGACCTCGCAGATGGGCGACATTCCCATGTCTGAAGCCATCAAAGGCGCTACGGACGGTATCTACGCTCCCCGCTACGACACACAGAAAGAAGTGTTCCTGCAGTGTTTCAAATGGCTGGAAGAAGCCAACGACTCCCTCGCCGCTATCAGTCAGCGTAACGCTAAAGCCACGGTAGACGGCGACATCTTCTATGCCGGCAACCTGCTGAAATGGAGAAAAGCCATCAACACCTGCTACCTCCGTGAGCTGATGAACCTGAGCATCAAAGTGAACGATGCCTCCCTCGACCTGAAAGGACGTTTTAACCGTATCGTCAGCAATCCGGCGAAATACCCGCTGATACTCGACAATACGGATAACCTTCAGTTGAACTACAACGCCAGCCAGAAGAGCAACAACTATCCGTTGTACCCAATGGAAGTAGGCGTCCTGTCCGCCAAAAGGAATGCGCTGGGCAGCACCTATATCAACATCCTGGATTCCCTGCGCGATCCGCGTGTGTTCATCGTGGCGGCTCCTGCCGATTCCCTGCCTGAAGTTCCCGGTAATCCGTTCGCCCGCTATAAAGGCGCCAATACCGGCGACCGCCAGGACCAGATCTACATCGATATCAATAAAGGGCAATACAGCACTTTTAATATCAACTACTGGCTGAGCAGTCCCGCCGGTGTTCCCAACATCCAGCTGGGCGCTTTCGAAACACATTTCCTGATCGCAGAAGCGATCAACCGCGGCTGGATCGGCGGCGACGCCGCGCAGCACTATAAAGACGGTATCACCGCCTCTATGAAGTTCTATGGTGTGAGCGATGCAGACATGGCTACTTTCCTCGCGCAGCCGGCGATGCAATATGCCGGCAACAACGACGCAGGGCTGAAGCAGGTGCTCACGCAGAAATACGTGGCCTTCTTTAACAACGCCGGATGGCAGGCCTACTACAATCATCGTCGTACAGGCGTGCCCGTGTTCTCCGTTGGCCCGTCTAACCAGAACGGCGGTAAAATACCTACGCGGTTCATCTACCCCCAATCGGAGTACCAGAACAACAAAGCCAACCTGCAGGATGCCCTCAAGCGGCAGTTTGGCGGCTCTGATACCCGGAACGATGTGATGTGGATGCTGAAGCCTTAAAATAGAAAAACAGACAAACTAAAAATCCCCCACAAGTAAATGTTTGTTGGGGGATTTTTTTATAGTAATAAACTTATTCACAAGGTTCGCGATTTCCAAATCCATTGTTCCATTTGGCCTTTTGAAGCGGCACCTTGTCGTTGGAAGCCATCCTGGAAACGGTGCACCCACCTCCAATTTCATCACTCAAAAATCCCTGCATAAGATTCCTGAACTCTGCGGCCATCGCAGTTGGCGTTATCAGATCAAACTGCTGTTTCGTCATACCGAAATACTTAGCGCGCTGCACATCAGCGGCGTTGTTAGCCGCTTTGGCAGCAGCAGTGGCGGCTGCTCCGCTGGTAATCACTTTCCCACCACTCAATTTTTTGGGTATCCCGACAAACACATTGCCGTATGCTTTAACACTAAAGCCAGCATAGAGTCCAAACCAGTCACCTACCAACTGCAAACCAGACACCCCGGACTCCTGCCAGTTACTGGCGGTACTGATGAAAGCAAAGGTATGGCAACTCAGCCTGCCGGCATCTTCCGGTGCAAAACCCTCCGGCTTGGGCGGAACAGGCGATCCTCCATTGTCATCCGGAGCCCCGGGAGGCGGAAGTACCGGCCCATGGCCTGGCTCAGGGTATGTGGACCCGCCGTCTTCTTCATACATTGTATGGCAGCCTAAATTCTGCGTATAGGTATAAGAATATTCACCATTTACATAGATATCCCATTGTAAGGTATTGCAAACTGTTATTAACCTTGACTGCGTACCATTGCCAGGGATGCTTTCATTCTTCGGAATGATTCTCTTTACCGTATTATTATCATATTTATAGGAACTGATGTTCTTTAAAGACCAGTCTGCAGATAAGACAAGCCCTGAGAAGTACTTACTTGCTCCTCCCAGGTAAGCCGAATCCGGAATAGAGATGAGCAATTGTGCCTGTAGTTTTTTTTCCTTGTCCCTGAATATAACCAATCTCGACAGGTTGTTAACAGGGAGATTTGTCCGCTTGTCTGTCCCTTTTCTCAGATAAACGTTATCGTTGAACATCACCGGGACTACTACCACTTTTCCAATACGGGACGACTGCGTATAGGCCTTGTCCCAAAGAGCAGTTTTAGAAAGGGATTGAATTGAATAATGATCAGACTGGCCTGGTATGCTACCAGTGCCGGCAACTTCATGATTAAAATAATTTCTCGCCTCCTGAATAAAGTGTTGCCCCGAATTGTCTATGCTGACGTCAGTGCCCGGGTACTTTTTGCAGCCGGCATATCCGGTCACCACCAGTACAAAAAGAAGTAGCTTAAAAATTGTGGGTTTCATGATAGGGGATTTTTGGGTTGAATTGGGAATGCACGAATGTACTTCTCCAGGATGCTATCCGGATGCGGCGGCAAAAAAGCGAGTGCTCCGGGGTATGCAGCATAGTACCCGGACCACTTGATATATTATAGGAATTTAAGACCATCCCTGGTTAAAACGGTACCACCGAAATCGCCTTGTACAACTTCGCGGGATCATAGATCACACCATTTTTAATCACCAGTTTTGTTTTCCGGATGTTGCTGATCTGTTGGACAGGATCACCCGCTACCAGCACGACATCGGCTGTTTTTCCCACTTTGATGCTCCCCAGCTCTTTACTCTTCCCCGTATATTCCGCTGTACCGAAAGTAGCCAGCTGTAACACCTTCTCTGCCGGGATACCTGCTTTCACATAGAGTTCCAGCTCCCGTTGGTAATCAAACCCGGCAGTACCATCTGTACCGGCAACAATGCGGATGCCATTATCATATAACAGTTTTGTCAGTTTCAAAAAGGCGCCGAACGACTGCATATAGGTGGAGTCCATTCCCGGCGGGACCGGCAGGCCGCTGCCACCGGCACGCATGCCGCGTTGTATCTGCAACGGAAAGTGGGTGATAATGTCTTTGTTTTTTTCTTCTATAACGCCATCGCGGCCGGTCAGCATCGGTTCAAAAGCTACCAGCGTAGGGTCAGATGCGATATTCCGGGATTTCATCAGCGCGATGAACTCCTTCACCGGTGCACTGTTCAGGTCCAGCGAAGCCGCCCGTTGCGCCGGGATAGCAAAACGTTGCGGCGTACGGGTATCGATGGTGTCGCCGAAGAAATTCAGCAGGAGCATGTTCATATGCGTCACCTCATTGTATCCGGCTTCTATGGCCTGTGCGGCTGTCATGAACGCAGGGATATGGCCACATACGCGCAGGTGGTATTTCTTTGCTTCTGCAATCAGCGGTTTTACCCATTCCGGTTTGATGGAGCTGTATAGTTTGATCTGATCGTAGCCTTTATCAGCGAACATGCGGACAAACTTTTTGCCTTCTTCTTCGTTGTGGATCAATATACCCGTGGGAGCAGCCATAGGGCCGGCCCCGTCAATCAGTCCGCTGATGACTTCCAGGTGCGGGCCTATCAGTTCACCGTTATCAATTGCTTTTCGGAGGGTGAGCAGGGAGGTATCGTTGCCCATATCCCGTGCATGCGTGACGCCGGCGGCGATGTGCATGATACCTTCCGGTCCGTCGCCCATATGCACGTGCATGTCCCAGAACCCGGGCAACAGCGTCTGTCCGCGGCCGTCTACGGTCCTGGCGGCCTTCGCAGTGATCGGTTTTCCGACAGATACCGCTTTGATCTTTCCGGCGCCGATCAGCACATCCGTATGGGGCAGCAAGGTCGCTTTCTCTGCGTCAAAGAGGGTAACATCGCGGATCAGTATGTCTCCGTTTACCTTTTCGGGTATCGTTTTCGCCAGTTGACTATCATGCTGCCGCTCTATCTTTTGCTGCACTGCCAGCAGCTCTTTCACATAGGGTTCATAACCCTTACGGATCATCGAAAACCAGTCGCCGATATACCCAAAGGTGACATTCTTTTCATCTGCCCAGATATACTCCGGTGTGTAGTACATACCGGAGATGCGACACAGCTGCAACTGCTGGTCGCCCGCTTTGTGTTGTTGTACGACTTCCAAAGTAGCTTCTCCGAACGGTAGCAGCTTTATTTTATGCTGACCGGCTTTCAGCGCTTTGATCATGTTTCCGCTCTCTCCATTCAGGCAGGTGTAAAAAGCCTTTCCGGTAACGGGCCGGGACTCATTTTCAGCGGTATTCTTCCAGGTGGCCACACCGTCTTTCAGGGAAAAATCTTCCGATATCGGTTTTTTGAAATAGTCTTTTCCTATGGCGTGGACATAAGTGGGAAACCCGTCACTGTCCTGACGGTAGATCGTATGCAGGCTGTCGCCCCTGCCACGGTCGTTGTACTGGTACCAGGATTCGAACGTGCCGGGCGATGTTTCTATCACCTTCTTTTCGCCTTTGATATTTCCTGTTAAAATGAGTGAGTATCTGATCGTATCGTGCTGTTGGGCAAAAGTACAGACGGGGGTACTGAAACCAATCAGCAGTAACATCCTGAAGATGGCATTACAGGGTAACATAAGCGGTTATTATTTTGGTTGAAAAGGATAAAGTAAATATAATGATTATTTCTTCTTCAATGGGTAAGACATCCGGTGACCGCCGTTCTCCTTTCCATCCAGATAGGGACAGTACAGGATATATTTTCCTTCTTCTTTTTCGATCCGCCCGAACCGCTTTTCGCTTTTCACCAGTGCATCCCCTCCTTCCAATACTTTTTTGAAGGTAAAAAACAGCTGGCTATCCATCGCAGTGGCAGCCAGCAGGTACTTGTTATTCACCTGGAAGCCGGATTCAGTGAAGATAACTGTGTTCCCTTCCACCTTCAGCGCCACTTCAATATGGTCCCTGGCGTCGTCACTGGATGCATGGAGAACCGTAACATATGTTCCTTGCCAGGAAGCATTGACAGGAGCCGCACGGAGCGTGTCTTTTTCTGTGGCAACAGTCATCCGCAGGTAATCTGAGGTGGCGGCATCATCGCCTTCTTTCTGCCAGGTTTTGATATATATCGTATGGTTGTCTTTCCAGTACAGCTCCCTGGCCATCCAGCGGGAAGGCTGGAGGAAGATCCTTTTTATAACATCGTTATCCACCGTATAAATGCTGATATCCTCAGTGGGAGGCGGAATATGTTCGTACTCCTCATAAGGATTATACCGTTTGCTCACGATCAGTCTTCCGTCCGGCGACAGGACCGGGAAGTTGCTGACCGTATCTTTTTTGCCGGTGGTTTTATCTATCAAGAGGACGTAATCCTGTTCATAACTATTTGCTTCCACCAGGTATTTGTGCAGGGGTTTTAAATAACCCAGGTAGCGGTAAGACAACCTGTCTTCATCGTGGGGGACGCCGGCATTGTTCTTCAGCACTACCGTTCCCGCCTGGTCGGTAGGTAGGGTCAATTCGCCACTGGTAACCCGGAACCTGGCGGTATCGTACTCAACCTGGTCAGGCGCAGGCGGTTGGTGACGGTCGAATTCCGTTTCTGTAATGCCGGTGAGCTCAACAGATAATTGCCCTGGCGCCGGTGCAGTCGTTGCAACGGTATCTTTCCGGCCAGCAGCGGTGGTACTGTCGGCAGTCGTTTTGCCGGGTATGCCCTGGTTACAGGCATAGAGTAAAAAGAAAAATGGCAGGCTTATGCAGGCTGCCCGGGTTATCCGATATAAACAATGACCAGTTGACTTACTCATGGGTGGGAAACTTTCGCCGGGATATACCGCCCCGTTTTTTTAAAATAAAAATAGACAAAATAGTTATATTGTGTTGTGTAGCTACTATTTACCTTACCCCGGTAAAACAGATCTATCTCAACCGCCGAAATATTTTTTAAAATCTGGTTTTACTGCTGACATAAGGTTGTCATCTCCCGGTTGGAATTTTGTGTTAATAAATACAAAATCCCATGAAGCAGCTTGTTCTTTTATTCTCTGTCACTGTTATAGCGATTTCCGCACTTTCACAACCTACAAAACAAGACCGTATGTTTACCGTAAAACCGTTTAAAATCGATGTACAACAATCTGTACTGGACGATCTTAACAACCGCCTCCGCCAGACCCGCTGGCCTGATGCGCCTGATAACGCCGGCTGGAACTATGGCACGGACCCTGTATTTCTCCGGGACCTTGTCGCCTATTGGCAAAACGGCTACGACTGGCGCAAACAGGAAGCTGCGCTCAACAAGTTCCCGCAGTTCACCGTGGAAATAGACGGCGTCAGCATTCACTTCCTGCACATCAAAAGCCCGAATGCCAATGCAAAACCCCTGTTGCTGGTACACGGCTGGCCCGACTGTTTCTATCGTTTTTACAAAGTCATCCCCCTGCTGACAAACGACTACGACCTGGTGATTCCTTCCATTCCCGGCTTCGGTTTCTCCGGTCATGTAGCCATGACTGATGATGGCTCCGCCAAAGTCTTTGCTACACTGATGAAAGATGTGCTTGGTTACCAGTCCTACTATGCGGCCGGTGGCGACGTAGGCAGCGGCATCATCAAATCACTCGCTAACCTGTACCCCGACAATGTAGCGGCCATCCACCTGACCGATGTCGGTTACCCGAACGGTTCGGAAGACTGGAGTACCATGACTCCTGCCGAACAGACCTTCGGGCAGGTTATTCAGCAGTGGCTGTTCCAGGAAGGCGCCTATGCCATGCTGCATGCTACCAAACCACAAACACAGGCTTATGGCCTGAACGATTCCCCTACCGGTCTTGCCGCCTGGATCGTGGAAAAATTCAATGCGTGGGGGACACCTGGTGGTGCTATCGAAGAACATTTCACCAAAGACGAGCTGCTGACCAACATCATGATCTACTGGGTCAGCCAGACGATCAATTCCTCCATGCGCACCTATAAGGTAGGCGCCTTTCAGCAGCTGGCTTCCGGACAGAAAGTAAATACACCTACAGGCGTAGCGGTATTTGCCGGCGATGCGCCTACACCGAAGGAATGGGCCGAGCGGAAAACGAATGTGAAACGGTTTACCGTGATGGAAAAAGGCGGGCATTTTGCTGCGCTGGAAGCGCCGGAAATATGGGTAAAGGAAGTGGATGCGTTTTTCAAAAGTGTAAAATAAAGATCGACATAAAAAGACAGCCCCTTGGTGGGCTGTCTTTCATAAAAATAAAATCAAAAAAGCCAACAAAGCTTACTATATTACATACATGGCGCCAACGCTTCAACGAGCAGCGCCGATGGTTATCCCTGATAACATCAGCCCAACCCAAAAATGTTTGCAAAACCCGTAACCAGTTATCAGCATATGAAATACACATTCCCTGCCGACGATCGCCTCAGCGCTCCCTCCAACATTCAACAGGTACATCACGTATTGTTACGCATGCTCAAAATTCTGCAACAGATTTGTGATGCGCATGATATTAAATTCTGGCTGGAATACGGTACGATGTTGGGTGCCGTAAGACATCAGGGCTTCATACCCTGGGATTATGAAGCGGACATCGGCATGACACGTGATGACTATGACAAATTATTACAGGTAGTTCACGAATTTCCACCGGATATTTTCTTCCAGACAAAAGATACCGACCCTGCCTATGCTCCCTGTTCGGTATTCCTGGAAGGAAAGCTGCGGGATAAATACAGCAACTACAGCGACTTTAAGGAAAAGGAACCTACCGCTGCCTGGCACAATGGTATCCAGGTAGATATTTTTGTTTACGATTTGTACAGCATCGATGAGGAGGAATATATCCTGTTAAACAATTTTGAGCGGGTACTTACCGGTTCAAAAGCTTTTTTCAAACTGGAAGAAATTGAAGAGTTGCAGATGATGGACTTTGCGGATACGGTCTTTCTTGTTCCGGTAGGCTATGATGCTTACCTGAAAAGAAACTATGGCGACTACCTTTCGTTGCCGCCGTTGGAAGAACAGGTAGCGCCCTATGTTGAAGTAACCTCTCCCTGTGATCATAAGGAAGTGCTGCACTGGCAATAAATACCGGCACCCCGGACAGTCATCCGGGGTGCGCTGTTTTTAAAGTGATAGATTTTCAGAGAGTACTCCATAATGGCTGCATACCGCATGAATCGCGTTGAGCAGCAGCTGGTTTTCCTCATGGGAGCGCACCGCCAGCCTGATCATACGCCTGTTGTCCAACCCTATTTTCTGCTGACAATCCTTTATGAGGATATTGTGACGACGCAGGAGCGCAATGGCGAAATCCCGTGCGTTCATATCGATCAGCATCTCACATAATAAAAAGTTCCCCTGAGAAGGAAACACCTTAAATACCTCCATTTCCTGTAACTTTTCCGCCAGGTAGGTCCTGTCGGCAACCAGCTTTTGGCAGGACGCCAGGAAATCTTTCCTGTACCTGGGGAAGACATCATAAAAGTACTCAGCAAAGGAATTAATGTTCCATATCGGTAGCGCGGCTTTTACCAGGTCAATGATCAGCCGGTCTGCGGAAAAGAGCATGCCGGACCTTAAACCCGGAATACCGTAACTCTTGCCCAGGCTCTTAATGATAAACAGGTTAGGGTGCTGCTCCAGGATGTCATGGTCCAGCAACGATATATCATGGTCGCAGAAATCCGCGAAGGATTCGTCAATGATAAGCCGCTTATTCGTGCCTTGCAGCAGCATTAATGCTTCCTCCAGCACTTCTTTCTCAATAATTTGCCCGGTGGGATTATTGGGATTTACCAGTATAATATTATCTACGGCGGCAGACAAGGAAATGATGTCTGCTATACTGATATGAAAATCATTTTCCAGTGTCGGGCAGGTGAGCATCTGTTGTACCCCAGCCCTGTTAATATATTCTTCAAAAGTGGGGATGAAGGTGCCGAATTTCCCCGGCAGGGTACGGATCAGCAGATCAATGATTTCGGAGGCACCGTTGGAAACAGCGGTGTAATCCGGCGAAACTTTAAACATAGCCGCGGCCATCGTATCTATCATTTTTCTGCCGGAAGGATAGTTCATGATCACCTCTTTAGCGATCGCCCCTATTTCCTGGAAAAAGCCGTTTGTAGGGAAGTAGGGATTTGTAAGGAAATAATAATCGTATATCCCCGGGCTCTTCCAGAGTCCGCCGTAGGAGTTGATCAGCAGATCATACCTTTCATTGTCGGACGCAAACATCAGCTTAGCAATTTGCAGATCATGAGGGTTGTCCATTTCGAAGCACTTCTCCCCGTTGATCGTATAAATATCAAAATGCACGCGCATCATTTCAGTCGTGATCACATCTTCATAGTAGAGGTGGAATTCCTGTTTCTCTATTTTCTCCTGTATCTGCGGCAAATAGACAAACTGTGAGAATTCACGGGAAAATTTATAAATATTGATCGTTTTCAGCTTCGTGGCGTCTGGCCGGGAGAGGTTAGCCTTTGTAAAACACATAGCGTCATCTTCGCCAAGCTCAATGACGGTGCCGTTCATCCAGGGTTGGTAGTGCATAGCCCCTATCACATTGCTCCCGGCATGGTCCATATTGGCCAGTATCGAAGGTTCGAACACTACGTCACCTTCAATGATAAAGCTATCTTCTTCGCAGAGGTACTGACGGCAAAGCCATAGGGAATAAATATTGTTTTTTGACTGGTAGTCATTGTTAAGACAGTAGGTGATGTGAATATCTTTAAAAGATTCACCAAAATAATCCTGAATATAACCGGCTTTGTAACCTACCACAATGACCACCTTTGTTATACCATAGGCGCTAAGATTTTCAAGGGTCTTTTCGAGTAGTGGTTTGCCGTTGATGCTGGTCATTGTTTTAATGCCATGGCTCTGCTCCCCGGCGACGCCCATGCGGGAGCCGAGGCCTGCACTTAGGATGACTGCTTGCATAGATAGTAGATTTGTTGGACTTATGGGTTAATAATGCAGCCTGTTTACACAAAGGTCACTTAGCCGCAACCCTGATACATATCAGTGTTCGGCGCAGGCTTGTGCAGACTGTGTGTGAATTACGGGTAACGGGACGTGACTAAGATTTCAAAGCTGTTTAACCGGAGTTATGCTGATATCAGTTACTTCTTCGTCATGATGTTAACTGGGTTCGTAGTTCCAAAGATGAGTATTCATTACTTTTCCTGGTTATTAATGGGTTAATGTGAATGCGCTCGACTGGTAATTAAATTAAGGTTTTTTGTTCAGAGTCTGGCAACAAACGAGCCACTGCAATATAAGCACAGTACATAAAGCCGGCAGCAGCGCTCAAACATCAATCCTGCAGTGCAATAGCGTCTGGTGGTTGGTGTGCAGACAAATTTTGAACGGTTCACGATGAAAATTATCAAGTCAGTATTTGATACATCCGGCGTGAAGGCGGTCGTTCTGTCTCAAAATCAGTATCTTTGAATTATATAAGGCCGAAAATCATGGCAGATAACTTCATTCCTACAGAGTCACTGGCGCAATTTTACAGGCGTACCGGTCAGGATGTTCCCCCGGGGCTCGAATCCGGCAAAGCGCATTTTAATGTCCGGGAAGCGCTTACCGTCACCCGCAAAACCCCTTTCAACCGCCGGGACTACTTCAAAATATGCATGAGCCAGACGCCGGCAAAAGGCAGTGGCACGCTGCTGTATAATGACCAGGAGATACCGATCAACCAATGCTGCCTGATTTTCAACAATCCGGCTGTACCCACGGCCATAGAAATAAATATCCCGTTCAACAGATTCTATTGCCTGTTCAATACCCCTTTTATCGAAGGGTCCATCCCCGCTGACATACAATATGCCTGCCCGTTGTTCAACCCATCTCTTATGCCGGTCATACCCATCAGCAGGGAAGACAGGCTGCGGATAAGCACTTATTTCACGCAAATGCAGACGCTGCAGGACAGCGACTATCCCCATAAATGGGATATGATACGCCACCTGCTGCAACTGGTCATCCACGAAGGCATCCGTTTACAACAGCACCAGGAGATACCGGCTACGGCCGTCCGCGACCGGCTGGTGAACGATTTCTTCGCGCTGCTGAACCAACAGTTCCCCGTAGACTCGCCTGAATCGCCTTTGAAGTTATTAACCCCTGCTCATTTCGCCAGTCTGCTGCACGTACATGTTAACCACCTCAACAGCGTCGTGAAAAAGCACACGCATAAAACCACCCGCGATATTATCCATGAGCGGGTGATCATCGAAGCGAAAACACTGTTGCGCAATACCAACTGGAATATTTCGGAGATCGCCTATGCGCTGGGTTTTGAATACCCCTCCCACTTCAATAAATACTTCAAACAGTCCACCACCCGTACCCCCCTGGAGTTTCGCATGGGCAAAAAAACGACGGTATAAAAACACCTTTGATTTGTATAACCATCTCTTTGAAACGTGTAATTACCACAGGCACCCGCCTTCCTAACTTTACGTTGCCTAATTAAAGCAACAAGTATGAGAAGGATCCAGGAATCAAGAATAGGATGGAATACGGTCATGTCGTTATGCCTGATGCCGCTATCAGGTTTTGCCATGGACATATTTATCCCCTCCCTACCCGATATGGCGGTGCAACTGCACGCCTCCCCCGCCGCTATTCAGCTAACGCTGTCGCTCTTCATCGTCAGTTATGGTATTTCACAACTGATCGTCGGCGGACTGATCGACACCTACGGCCGCTATCTGCCCAATATGATCGCCATACTGGCGTTCAGTGCCAGCAGCTTTATCATCGCCTATTCCACCAATCTGCAGATGATCTATGCCATGCGTATACTACAGGGGTTTACTGTAGCGGTGATCGCCATCAGCAAACGCGCCTTTTTTATCGACCTCTATAAAGGAGAAGCATTAAAAAAATACACGAGCATGTTCTCGGTAATTTGGGCCATAGCGCCCATCGTAGCGCCCTTCCTGGGTGGATACTTCCAGACGACCTGGGGCTGGTCATCCAACTTCATGTTCCTCGGTTACTTCGGCCTGGCCTTCTTTGTCATCGAACTGCTCATTGGCGGTGAATCCATGAAAGCTGCCCAGCCATTCAGCGTAGCCTCGATGGCTCAAACGTACAGCAGAATGCTCAAAACACCGGACTTTACTTCCGGCCTCGTCCTACTCGGGCTGGCCTATGGAATGATATTACTGTATGGCATGTGCAGCCCGTTCCTGATCGAACGGCAGTTGCAGTTCTCCGCCGCCGCTACAGGCTACTGCGCCTTGTTCTCCGGCGTATCAGTAATGATCGGCGGATCGGTATCCAGAATACTGGTGAGCAAACCCCTGGGCAAAAAATTGGTAGCCGCCAGCATCATGCAACTGATCACCGTCGCCCTGATGATACCACTGACGCGCTACTACCACAATTTAACGACGCTGCTCATTTACGTATTCCTCCTCCACAGCACCGCCGGCTTTATCTTCAACAACCTGATGTCGTATTGCCTGATCCGCTTCCCGCAGTATGCCGGCAAAGCCAGCGGGCTAACCGGCGGCGGGTTTGCAGTAGTCACTTCCATTCTTAGCTCATTGATGGTGAATACGATTGCTATTACCAACCAGGTTACGCTGGGGATAGCTTACGGAATGATAGCGGTGGTTACTTTTGTTTTTTTGCTGAAAACAAAGTGGAAAGAAGGGGAGGATAGGAAGGTGGAGGTGTCCGGGCAACGGCTTTCAATGCAAGCGGTATCGGCAGAGGTGAATGGGTGAGTGGGTTATAAATTGAGAAACGGATATTCCTGTTCTAACTAATTGTAATTAAAAGATCTAAAGTGGTGGCCTCAAAGGCCACCGCTCTCATTTGTTAAGATACTTTTCTACGGCAGCGGAGGAGTTGCCAACTGCTTTTACTGCTGCTCTTAACCGAGCTTCAGTGCAACCAAATTTTCTACACCAGTAATCAATTTCCCATTGCTCGCTAAGATTGATCTTACTGGAATCCTGCGGCCTTCTTTTACTTAAATCATCAGACATAAACATTAAATTTAAATGAATATAGCTCCTGGTCCTGGCACTAATGACATTGTCGGACATGGCTTTAACCAGGTACCTTTCGAAGGTACAGGAAGCGTAAGACATCAAAATACGGGAACCCGTAAAGGTTGTCTGATATACCAGGTAATGAAATACGGTCAGGCATAACGAAAACGATAAATATCTCCCAGAGAAAGTGAAATACAAAGTTGTAGACATAAACCCTACACTACTAATACTATCGAAGGTTTCCATCGCCAAGTCCGTAAAAAGTAACCAAAATCAAAGCTACTTTTACCTCTGATATGGCCCTGTTAAAATTAATTTACGTCGCCGCCCGGAACATTCAGAGGAAATAGTCACAGTCCCTCCAAAACCGGAGTCTGACTGTGTCACAGTTGACAATTATATTTGGCGATCGACTGAAATTACGATTATAAAATACTATTTGATACAGTTTGTTTTACACTCCCCTATTTGCTGAGGAAACACCGTTTAATCCAAAACCCGTTCAAAAATTCCAATAACCTGAAGGCTGGACAATTCATCCCCCTCAAGTACGATATCCTTGTAGGACCTGTCTGTGGAGGAAGGTTTAAGTATAATGCGATTATGCTTCCAGGTCCCATCAGGATAGTGTACTTTCTCACTGAAGTACTTTTTTACGGTATAACCCGAGCCGAAATCAGCATCCTGTATACTGGTGTGAGATACCAATACAACCTCTCCATTCCTGGTACCTCCTGTATATCTGCGAAATAAACAAATGGCGCCGTTAGGAATTAGTTTATTCATAGATTTCCCCACTACCTCGCAAGCAAAGTGATCATCTGATATCTTTAAGCCGTCCTGTATCGGAAAGCGCTCTATTTCCCCGTTGAACTGTTGTTGTTCACTGAAACCGCCTGCGGCAACCTTCAAATTTATGAATGGGACACTTTTTCCGGCAACCAGCATTTCGCCCGGATTTTGATTGCTGTCTACACCTGCTTCCTCAAAAGAAGGAATATAGCGGGAAAAATATTCACGCAGTGCTTCATCACAGACATACAGGTAAGTCCCTTTAATACCACGTAGCATCAACGTCTTGTAAATATTTAGAATAAAATTCTTCAGCTGCTGAGGGTTTTTAACGCCGTTCTTCCCATTTCTGTCATAATAATTATCTTTTCTGATGATGATCTCGCCTCTGTCCTTATCATAACCAATCTCATTGCCGAAAATTATACCCGTGTAATTTAAATCATATCCCTGTACGGTATGAATGCACCCTACCTCATTAATGGCATTGGGTGAGTTGATCCAGTCTTTCATCACACTATTCCATCGTAATTCCAACTCACCAATTTTGATATCTATTGCCTTCTTGTTTTTCTTTGAGGGCCATGGCCACGCATATCCTGCCACCACTCTTGCCAGCTGTTCCTTATCGTTCTTTTCTTTGATATGAGCTATCATTTGCGCTGGATCATTAAAAATCCGGAAGTCATAGTCTTCGTCCCATTTCGTGTTTTTACCGATGATAGGTTTGCCTTGTAATAACCTGTCGATAAAATTTACATATCTCAATCCAGCCTTCACACGGAACTGCGAATTCAGATACGCTGCTTTGGTGTATTGATTATTCTTCAACATGTCGAACCTCTCCCGAAGTACATCTGAAGGCTTCACTGACTGAAACTCATCGTAAAAGAAAATGCTTTTATCTGACTGTCGCACTACCCAATCAAGCTCGTCATTTTTTTCCTTATCTAAGCCCAATTCATTGCATACCTTATCAAATCCACCAAAATAACTGCCTAAATTCTCCCTCCTCCGTAAACGATGAGCCTCATCGACCAAAACAATATCGTAACGGTTTCTTCCAAGATCGGCCGGTCCTACTACCATATCCGCACTTAGTCCTTCCACATGCCTGAATATTTTCTGAACTGTAGACCTAAAGGATTCGACAGGAACAACCAATGCCATTTTGGGATTGGGTATTTTCTGCTTCAATAAATTTACCAGTTCCACTATTCTCTTATCTTCCTCGCCAAAAACGCTGAAATTAAATTCTTCTTCAGCCGTATGCAACAGCTTAAACAAAAAAACAGCCAGCACTGTCTTTCCCGAACCAGCGCCGCCTTCAATCACTATCCTTTCATATTGGTCTTCTAATAGCGACTCAAGAATCATTATCAAACTGGCTGTCTGCTCAGGAGTTAGCGATTTATAAGGAGAATACTTAAAGAGATCTGAGTTACTAATCTTGCTCAATGCCTGTTGTGCTATGCCCAGCGAGCGAAACTCCTCCCAGATAGATTCGAAAATCTTGAAGTACACTTCCTCCCTTTGATAATAGTTATGATTAGGAATTCCTAAATTGCCGTTTAACAGTCTGTATCGCCCGTCTCCGGCCAAATACTTAATGCAATATGCTTCTATGTCAAGCGTCGCCGACTTGTTAAACTTTCTACTAGAGATTAAATATGCTTCCTGCAGCCTGTTTTTTTCGGGATGACTTAAGTGAGTTGTTAACCTGGTCTTTACATCATACGTTTCGCCAACATAGGCAAGGGCCTTTTGTTTATTCTTTTCTTTCAACAGGTAAACAATAGGCCAGAACTTTCCGATTAGAGTGTCGGCAGAGAGCTCATTGATGGCGTTCAGGCTAAAGCCAAGCTTTTTAATGGCGTACTCCTGAGGGGTTTTCATAACTTGTTGTATTTCTTAGCACTACCTTTTGCCTTATCAACAGGGTATTTCAAGGCGTTCTTTTCAATTTTATCAGCTACGATTTGACCGACATCAAACCCGTACTTATCTGCTAACTGCAACGCATAAGTAAAGATATCTGCCAATTCCTCTTTCACTTTTTCAGCATCCGCTTCTTCAGCTTTTTTCCATAGAAACAGTTCATTCAGTTCAGCAGCCTCAATACTTATTGCCAGCGCCAGGTCCTTCGCGTTGTGGAACTGGCTCCAGTCACGTTCTGTGTTGAACTGCCGGATTTTGTTTATTAGCATTTGTAAGTCACTCATACAGTACAATTGATACCCTAATTTAAGAAACTATCACGATAAAGGTTAAACGCCCTTTCTCACGATTAAACTACGGTTATCAAATAGCAACCAAACGTGCTCAAATAGCAAACGCTGAAAGACACAAAAAAAGGGGAGCAATCTTCCGACTGCTCCCCTTCTGTGGAGATGGCGGGAATCGAACCCGCGTCCAAACATATTCCTCAAAAGCTTTCTACATGCTTATTTACGCATTGGTTTGTCGGGACTTGGCAGGGGCGCAACGAACCAACCTTGTCCTTATCCGTTTAGCTTCAGTGCTCACTCACAGAAACCATGAGCACCTATCCCTATGGGTTTGATGATTCAGCGGCGGGAGTCGCATAAGGCGACAACTCCAGGCGGCTATAATGGGTGTCTAATCGCTGATTAGGCAGCCATGGCGTAGTTAGATTCGCCAATTA
>NZ_CAMLHC010000011.1 GCF_946479755.1 uncultured Chitinophaga sp.
CGACGTACCCCGCGCCGTACTGGGCGATCCCAACGGTAACAACCGCGAATCTACCCGCTTCCTCGAAAGCGGCAGCTACCTGCGCCTGAAAAACATAACCCTCGGTTATGCTTTCTCCCCGCAGCTGCTGCAACAGGTGAAAGTAACACGGTTACGCCTCTACGTAAGCGCACAGAACATTCTCACGTTCACCAAATACTCCGGACCCGATCCTGAAATTGGCCGTACAGATATCCTCAACAGTGGTCTGGACCGCCTGATGTATCCGCAAAACAAAGTATTGATGGCTGGGGCACAGCTGGAATTCTAAAAAAATGGTTATGAAAAAATCTTTGTTATATATATCCTTATTATCCGCAGCCATGGTATTTAATACCGGCTGTAAAAAAGAGCTGCTTGAACAGGCTTCGCCCGACAAGCTGACATCGGATAACTTCTGGACATCCCGCGACCGCGCCCTCACCGGGCTGGCCGCGGCCTATTCCAGGATCGAGAGCTTCGCCGGCTGGGACAACTTCGTGGAAGCCCGTTCCTGCCGCGAATACTACCGGGAAGATTTCGTGGAGCCGGGCGCCGACGCCTACAACTACAGCTGGTGGACGGAGATCTATAACTACAGCTACAACTCCGGCAACTACGCCATCGACCTGCTCTGGAGAGATAACTACCGCGGCATCAACTTCACCAACCAGGTACTGGAGAACGTGAACATCATGACCGACAAACAGATCGATGTCGCCAGCAAGAAAATGATCCTCGCGGAAGCCCACTTCCTCCGCGCTTACTATTATTTTAAGCTGATCACCAATTTCGAAAAAGTGATCATCCGCGATAAAGTACCCAACGGTGAAGCAGATCTGCCGAAAGCACCTTCCTCCCGTCCCGAAGTATGGGATATGATCATCTCCGACCTGAAAGCGGCGGAACCTGATCTGCCGCTGCGCAGCGAAAGGCCGGGCACAGAACTGGGCCGCGCTACCAAAGGAGCCGCCCAGGCTTACCTCGGCAAAGCGCTCATGTACCGCGCCGGCGAAGACAAAGGCAAAGCCACCGCTTATTTCACCGAGGCTTCCACCTGGCTGAAAAAAGTGATCGATTCCAAACAATACAGCCTAGTGTCTAATTATATGTCCATGTTCAACGGTACAACCAGCAACACCACTGAATCTGTGTTTGAACTGCAACAGACCATGGACGAGTCTAACGGCGCCTACTTCAAATCCTATCTCAGCGACTGGATGGCCGCCTCCGAACTGGGTGGGTACGGCGAAATCTATGGCATACCACGACTGCTGACTGAAATGCTGAAAGAAGGGAAGGTGGCTACCGACGGACTGTACGACCATCGTGTATACAACACCGTTTTCTTTAAAGACGACTATTTCAACGATGCCGCCAACCCCCGCGTATACGGCTATACGTACAACGAGGTGTTCGAAAATAATACCATTGCTTTCCGCAAATGGTTGCCCGCCAGCCTCGATAAGCTGGGAAACGCCAACGCCATCAATATGCCTGTCATCCGCTATGCGGACGTGAAACTGCTGTACGCCGAAGCACAGAACGAACTGGGCGTACCGGCTACCGCCATGGCAGAGATCAACGAGGTGCGCGCCCGCTCTGCTATGCGGCCACTGAACCTGACTAACAAGGCCGATATATTTAAACAGCTGATGCATGAAAGGGTGATGGAATTCACCCTGGAAAGCAGCCGTTTTTATGACCTTCGCCGCTGGGGCTTGCTGCAGCAGGAGATGCAGGCAGCCGGCAGACCTTTCACCGCAGATAAAAGTTATTATCCACTGCCACTGAAAGAGACGCTGAACAACCCACTGGCCCAATAATAATTTAGGATCCATAACGGTTAAACAATCCCACTGGCGGCCTTGCAGCCGCCGGTGGTTTTATATCACGGTACCATGATGAAAACTGCTTTACTCGCTTTGCTGTGTTTACCGGCTACCCTGCTGGCGCAGTCCAATGACTGGGAGAACCCGCAGAAGCCTTCCGAACACACTTTGTTCCCGCACGCACATTTTATTCCCTTCCCCGACGCCACTTCGGCCATGAAGGGCGACAGCTCTCCTTTCAGGCTGTCACTGGACGGTACCTGGAAGTTTCACCTTGCAGCCAATCCCGCTGCCCGCCCCCAGGGATTTGAACAACCCGCTTATGATGTAACGAACTGGAAAACCATCCGTGTGCCCGCTAACTGGCAAACAGAAGGCTATGCCCCTTATATTTTTACAGACGTGGAATATCCTTTCACGCCCAACCCGCCTTTTGTTCCCAAAGAACAGAACCCCGTCGGCTCTTACCGCCGCAACTTCCAGCTGCCCGCCACCTGGAAAGGCAAACAAACCATTCTGCATATCGGCGCTGCCAATGCCTTTGTATATGTATGGGTCAATGGTAAATACGCCGGCTTCAGCAAAGACAGTAAGACCCCTGCCGAATTTGATGTAACGGCTTTTGTACAACCGGGCAGCAACTCCGTATCTATGCAGGTGTTCCGCTTCAGTGACGGTTCCTATCTTGAAGGACAGGACATGTGGAAGCTCAGCGGCATAGAACGCAGCGTTTACCTGGTGGCCCGCGCTCCCTTATCTATCTACGACTTTTTCGCCAAACCATTGCTGGTCAATAATTACAAAGACGGTTCCCTGCAGCTGGACCTGGCGCTCAATAAAATACCAGCGGCAACGGACAAGGATAAACGTATCCGCGTGACGTTGCAGGACAACGGCTCGCCTGTTTTTACCAAAGTGCTGCCCATCGGCCGCGACAGCCTGTTACAACTACAACAGCTGGTGCCCGGCGTTAAAACATGGGACGCGGAACGGCCCAACCTCTACCAGCTGGTGGTTACTTTGGAAGATAAACAAGGCCGCCCGGTGGAGAGCTTTACCCACGCGATCGGTTTCCGCACCGTGGAAATCAAAAGAGGTCTGTTGATGGTCAACGGAGCACCCATTACCATCAAGGGAGTGAACCGCCACGAACATGACATGCGTTCCGCCAAAGTAGTGGACCGCGAAGGCATGCTGAAAGATATCCTCGCCATGAAGCAGTACAACATCAACGCCGTGCGCGCCAGTCACTATCCCAACAGGGAAGAGTGGTACGCGCTCTGCGACCGGTACGGCCTCTATGTGGTGGACGAAGCCAATATAGAATGTGATGGCATGAGCATGCATCCGCTGAAGACCCTGTCCGATAAACCGGAATGGAAGGCTGCTTACCTCGACCGCACCCGCCGTATGGTGGAACGCGACAAGAACCATTGCAGTATTATCACCTGGTCGTTAGGCAATGAAAGCGACTTTGGCGATAATTTCATCAGCACTTACAAATGGACCAAACAACGCGATAATACCCGCCCGGTACAATACGAGCCAGCCCGTAACACACCATGGACAGATATTGTGGCGCCCATGTATAAATCCGTTGCCTGGATGCAGGAATACGTGAAAGAGTACCGCGACAGGCCGTTGATCCAGTGCGAATATGCGCACATGATGGGCAACAGCGGTGGTAACCTGCGTGACGACTGGGAGCTGATCAATAAATACGAACAGTTACAGGGAGGATTTATCTGGGATTTCACCGATCAGACTTTCCTGCAACATGATTCCCTGGGAAGGGCTATCTGGGCTTACGGCGCCGATATGGGCACTGTAGGCGCTACCAGCGACACCAGTTTTTGTGCCGATGGTATGCTGGCGGCCGACCGCTCACCGCATCCGCAGGCATTTGAAGTAAAGAAAGTATATCAGCCGGTGCAGTTCGCGACCATCGGTTTGTCTGCCGATCTTCTGCAGCTCACCAACCGGTACGACTTTCACCAACTCGACAATATCCACCTCGCCTGGGAACTGAAGGGAGATGGGAAAGTGATCGCATCGGCTGCCTTGCCGCACCGGTTATTGCTGCCGCATCACCAGGACACCCTGCGTATCGGCCTGCCCGAGGTGAAGCCGCAACCTGGCGTTCATTATTTCCTGCACCTGACAGCCACGCTGAAAAAAGCCGACGGTATGCTGCCAGCCGGCTTTACGCTGGCTACCGATCAGTTTGAACTGCCGTGGTATACCCCCGTGAAGACACAGGCTGTTGCCGGTAGCGCCTTACAGGTAAAACAAATCGGCGGTGGTTGGGAGATCGGTAATACGGCCTTTACGGCCACCATTAAAAATGGCTGGCTGGAACAGTTTACGACCAACGGCGCCGCCTATATGCAACAGGCATTAAAACCCGATTTCTGGCGCGCGCCTACAGATAATGACATCGGCAACAGTCAGCAGATGCGTTGCGCAGTATGGCAACATGCCGGCGACAGTACCCAATTAGTGGCCGCCAGTATCGTCCGGGAAGATAAACAGCAGGTGCAGGTACACGCGAAACACGCACTGCCGCTGGTAAATGCGATTTACGAAGTAGACTATACGATTTTCGCCAACGGGGATATTAAAGTGAACGTTAACTTCCAGCCAGGAGAGAAGATGATGCCGGAGATGCCCCGTATGGGCATGCGGATGGTGCTCAAGCCCGCACTGGATAAAGTAACCTGGCTGGGCCGCGGTCCGTTCGATAACTACCAGGACCGCAAGTATGCAGCAGACGTAGACGTATACACGCTGCCGGCTGACTCACTGTTCCATCCTTATCCCCGTGCCCAGGAAAGCGGCTACCGCTCCGATGTGCACTGGATGACGCTGCGTTCCGCTTCCGGCAGCGGATGGATGGTGCGTACCGATTCCCTGCTGAATACAGGCGTACTGCATTTTGACCGGGACCGGCTCAATTTTAACCGCAAACACAACGTGCACGGCGGCTCCATGAACAACGATCCGCTGATCTGGTGGAATATCGATTACCAGCAGGCCGGCCTCGGTGGCGATAACAGCTGGGGCGCCAAACCCCATGCGCCTTATACGCTGGTGTATAAACCTTATCAATATCAATTTACATTAAGACCTTTGCGGTCCGGTGATGAACCTGCAGGAAAGGCGAAAGAGCGATATGAATAAAATTAAATGGCTGCTGGCCTTGTTGCTGACGCAACAAACAGTCAGCGCACAACGGAACCATTTTGCGGATGTACTGGACGTCCGTTATGCTGTAAAGGATACAAACCGCATTGCTACCTCCTTCTTTTCGGATAACGGCGCATGGCACGCCTATGCGTTGCCGGTACCCGGTACCGCTACCGGTTTTGCCGGTCCGCTGCTGATGGACATGAAAGGCGAGTGGCTGTCTAAAGCGATCGCCCAGCTGCACCTGTATGCCGATGGGCAGGAACTGCCGCTGCAACAGGATACCGCCGCTACGCATTACTATCCCGGCCTGCTGGAGCTTGGGTTTCGATCGGGGGCGGTGCGGGTAAAGATGCAGCTGGTTTTTAGCAACAACCGGGAGTCAGTGATACAGACGGTTATCAGGAATAACAGCGCAGAGCCGATGCAATTGAAACTGCAATGGGAGGGCGCGGCGCTGCTGAAAAGGGCGCAGTTTACCCGGGACGATAAATCGGTACGGATAGCCGTTGCCGGTACAAAGCATGCTTTTCGTTTGCACTGGTCCTCCGGGGGGGGCTGGGATATACAGACTACCGCTGATGGATACACGGCCGCAAGAGATATTTCGATACCGGCCGGCGGCCAGGTGGAAGATCTGCAAACACAGGGTTTCTGGCCTGGTGGGGAGATGACCGCTGCGCCCGGCCAGCCGTTTGCTACCGTGCTGCAACAAAACGAACAACGCTGGAACGGTTATTTACAACAGTTGTTCCACCGCATGCCTTTCACAGAAAAAGACCGTTTCCGCAGCCGGCTGGCGGTGAAAAGTATGATCACGCTGCTCACCAACTGGCGCAGCGCCGCCGGACACTTACGGCATGATGGCGTATTCCCTTCCGCTTCCTACCAGGGCTTCTACGGCTTCTGGTCATGGGACAGCTGGAAGCAGGCCGTGGGATTGGTATATTTTGCGCCGTCGCTGGCGAAGGATAACATCCGTTCTATGTTTGACTACCAGACAGCTTCCGGCATGGTGCCTGACTGCGTGTATGCCGACAGTACCGAAAACAATTTCCGTGATACCAAGCCGCCGCTGGCTGCCTGGGCAGTATGGGAAATATTTGTCGCCACCCGGGATACCGCTTTCCTCCGGGAGATGTATCCCGCACTGTACCGCTACCACCAGTGGTGGTACGCTGAGCGGGACCACGACCGCAACGGCCTCTGTGAGTTCGGTTCTACCGATGGCACCCGCATCGCCGCAGCATGGGAGAGCGGCATGGACAACGCTGTGCGTTTCGATAAGGCAAAGATGCTGCAGAACGGTCCCGGCGCCTGGTCGCTCGACCAGGAGTCTGTTGACCTGAACGTCTACCTGTCCAAAGAAAAAACAATACTTGCACAGATAGCGACGGTCATCGGTCAACCGGTGGCAGGCGCCCTGCGCAAAGAAGCGGCCATCCTGAACCAACAGATCAACCACCTTTTCTTCGATACCGCCAGCGGTTACTATTATGACAGGAAGCTGACCGGTGAACTGGTCCGGGTGAAAGGCGCAGAAGCCTGGGTAACGCTGTGGGCGGGCATCGCACCGGCGTCCCGCGTAAAAAAGATGGCGCAATACATGCTGGATACCACTGTTTTTAATACTTTAGTGCCCCTGCCGGTGCTGGATGCCAGCGAGAAGGCTTTTGACCCCCAACGGGGTTACTGGCGCGGACCGGTATGGATAGACCAGTTTTATTTCGGCGTGAAAGGCTTGCAGCAGTACAAACAGCAGGCCGCCGCGAGAGCGCTGGTGAATAAACTGTGGCAACATGCAGCGGGGATGAAAGATGATCAGCCGCTGCGCGAAAACTATCATCCGTTGACCGGCAAAGGCCTGAATGCGGTGAATTTCAGCTGGACAGCCGCACATGTGCTGCTCTTGCTGTCAGATAAATTTTAATACAGACGCTATGTTTTATACTTTTTCTCCCAACGGGGTGGTGAAGCTGTTGCAGGAGCACTACGGTCTTACCGTTACTGCGAAAGAACTGGAAGGCTACGATGAAGCCAATTTTTATGTGAAAGATGAACAGGGCAACGCCTGGATCTGTAAGATCGCCGGTGAGTCCCAGCATCCCGCTTTCCTCGATGCGCAGGTCCGCATCCTGGAACACCTGGCCAAAGGAGACACCAAAGGCCGTTTTCAGCAGGTGGTGCGTAACGCGAAAGACGAACCGGTGACCCGCTTCGCTACGCCGGAAGAGCTGTATTACCTCCGTTTGTACACCTGGCTGGAAGGACAGCCGGTAGTAACGGTAAAGGGCACACGCGAGCTGTATACTTCCTGGGGAAGTTTTCTCGGACAAATGGACAAGGCGCTGGAGAACTTCTCCCATCCGGCCATGCATCGCGATATCCGCTGGGATATCGCTCACGCGCTCGATGCCCGCGATCAACTGTCCTGCATTAAAGACCCGGAAAAGAAACGCCTGGCAGCATATTTCCTGTTGCAGTATGAAACAGAAGTGCTGCCGCTGCAGCACCGTCTGCGCAAAGCTTATATTCACAACGACGCCAACGACTATAATATACTGGTGCAGCACGATCTGGTGAGTGGCCTGATAGACTTTGGTGATATGGTGTACACGCAGCTGGTCAATAATGTGGCCATTGCCTGTACCTATGCCATGCTGGAAGCCGGCGACCCGATGGAGGCCGCTGTGGCTGTGGTAAAAGGATACCATGAAGCTTACCCGCTGACACCGGAAGAAACAGACCTGCTGTACTACCTGATTGCTGCCCGTTTATGCATCAGCGTGACTACCTCCGCAGAGAAGGCGGCGGCAGGCAGCGACAATGAATTTCATTTCATTACCGAAAACGGCGCGTGGAAGCTGCTCTTCCACCTGATCACCATCAATCCGCTCGCGATGCAACAGGCGTTTCGTACTGCCTGCGGCTTCCAACCAGTGATCAATAACGAGGCCGACTATACGCCGCTGCTCGCCGAACGAAAGGCGCACATCGGCCGCAACCTGAGCATCAGCTATAAAGAACCGCTGAAGATCATCCGTGGCGCGCTGCAATACCTCTACGACGACAAAGGCCATACGTATATCGATTGTGTGAACAATCCCTGTCACGTAGGACACTGCCACCCGGTAGTGGTAAAAGCCCTGCAGCAGCAGGCAGCACGGCTCAATACCAATACCCGTTACCTGCACGACCACCTGGTGGATTACGCCAATCAGCTGATTGCTACGCTGCCGCCCTCGCTGGAAGTGTGTTACTTTACCAATTCCGGCTCTGAAGCCAATGACCTGGCCATCCGTATGAGCCGCCATTATACGCAGCAGAAAGACGTGATCGTGCTGGACCATGCCTATCACGGCACTTCCACGGTGGCCATGGAGCTGAGCCCGTATAAGTTCGACGGCAAAGGAGGCTTCGGTAAACCGGAACATACCCATAAAGCGCTGAATCCTGATATGTACCGCGGTCCTTACCGGGCAGACGATCCGCAGGCAGGAGAAAAATATGCCGCCGATGTGTCCAATATTATTGCCGGTCTGAAAGAACAAGGCCGCGGCGTAGCGGCTTATATCTGCGAAACACTGCTGGGCGTAGGCGGACAGATACCATTGCCGCCGGGTTACCTGAAAGCGGTGTATGCTGCGGTGAAAGCTGCCGGCGGCGTATGCATTGCCGATGAGGTGCAGGTAGGCTTCGGCCGCGTGGGGGACGCTTTCTGGGGCTTCGAGCTGCAGGAAGTGACACCGGATATCGTGGTGCTCGGGAAGCCGATTGGCAACGGGCATCCGCTGGCAGCGGTGGTAACAACACGGGCTATCGCCGATGCATTTAATAATGGCATGGAGTACTTCAATACCTTCGGTGGTAACCCCGTATCTATGGCTACAGGACTGGCCGTGCTGAATGTGATCCGGGAAGAAGGCCTGCAGGAGCATGCACGGGTGACCGGCAACTACTTCATGGAAGGCCTGCGCCGGCTGAAAGAAAAACACGCCATCATCGGAGATGTGCGCGGACATGGGTTCTTCATCGGGGCGGAGCTGGTACGTGACCGCAACACGCTGGAACCTGCCGTGCCCGAGATTGATGTGGTGGTAGAGGCCATGAAACAACGCGGTTTCCTGTTGAGCACAGACGGCCCGTTGCACAATGTGCTGAAGATTAAGCCGCCGATGGTGTTTAACAAAGCCAATACCGACGCTTTGCTGGCCCATCTGGACGAGGTTTTGTCTTCCCTCTGATTCCTTATATTTGTTGCATGCAACAACAGGACCTGGCCAAAAAGGCCGCCGGCGAGAAAGCCACCGAATACATCAAACCGAATATGACCATCGGGCTGGGCACCGGAAGCACCGCTTATTATGCTATTATGCGTATAGGCGAGATGGTGAGTGGCGGGATGCCGTTAAGGGCGGTCGCTACCTCCGAACAGTCCGAGCAGCTGGCCCGTAAACAGGGTATTCCTATTATTCCATTTAGCGAAATAGACAGGATAGACCTGGACATTGACGGTGCTGATGAGGTGGACGAGCACCTGCGGCTGATCAAAGGAGGGGGAGGGGCGTTGTTGAGGGAAAAGATCGTGGCCGCTGCTTCTGCCGAGATGATCGTGATTACGGACGAGTCCAAAGTGGTTAAACACCTGGGACGTTTTCCGTTGCCGGTGGAGATTATCCCGTTTGCCTGGGAGCTGACTTTCAGGCGGCTCATAGCCCTGGATGCTGCGCCGGTGCTGCGTACCAGCAACGGCCGAACCGTGGTGACCGACAACGGTAATTTTATCCTCGACTGTCATTATGAGCGGATCAAAGATCCGGTAGCCTTACATCAGCAACTGAATGATATTCCTGGCGTAGTGGAGAACGGGTTGTTTCTCCACTACGCCAGCCGCGTTATCATCGGTTATGCCGATGGTTCCGTGAAATCCTTGTCCAGGTAAGAAGTATGCTTGGTATCGCGCACCGCGATATATACCAGCAGGGAAATAAAGATACAGGCGGTCACGTACCAGTAAAACAACGGTTCGTGGCCGATTTTTTTGAAATAGAGGGCAATTGATTCTGCCGTTCCGCCAAAGAGCGCTACCGTAATGGCATAGGGGAAGCCCACGCCCAGCGCCCGCAGTTCTGCCGGGAACATCTCCGCTTTTACCACCGCATTGATGGACGTATAGCCGCTCACAATCACCAGCGCCGCCAGTATCAGCCAGAAAGCCGTCCATTCGGAACTGGTGTGACTGATGGCGGTGAGAATGGGCACTGTCAGCGCAGTGCCGAGCACACCAAACCCGATCAGTAACGGTTTCCGGCCGTAGATGTCTGACAGCCACCCGAATAAAGGTTGTAAAAAAGCATATATCAGCATTACAAAAAAGGTGATGGTGGTGGCTCTTTCAATGGTCAGATGCACCGTATTGACAAGGAACTTCTGCATGTAGGTGGTGTACGTATAAAAGGCCAGTGTACCGCCCATGGTAAGGCCCACCACCGTGAAAGCCGCCCGGGGATACTGCTGGAAGAGGACTTTGACAGAGCCTTTGTTTTTGGAAGTCTTATGCTGTTCGAATGAACCGGACTCTTGCATATGGGTACGCAGGTACAGGGCTACAAAAGCCAGCAGGGCGCCGATCACAAAGGGAATGCGCCATCCCCAGCTATGCAGCTGTTCAGGCGTGAGGAACACGCGTTGCAGCAGCATCTGTACGCCCAGGGCGGTCAGTTGCCCGCCGATCAGCGTTACGTACTGGAAGCTGGAGAAGAAGCCACGGCGGCCGGCGGTGGCCACTTCGCTGAGGTAGGTGGCGGAAGTACCGTATTCACCGCCTACGCTCAGGCCCTGCAGGAGCCGTGCTACCAGCAGCAGGGCAGGGGCAGCCACGCCTACGGTATTATAAGAAGGCGTAAAGGCAATGAGCACAGAGCCCAGTGACATTAGCAGTACAGAGAGCGTCATGGCTGTTTTCCGTCCTTTCTGGTCGGCAATACGGCCAAACAGCCATCCGCCGATAGGCCGCATGAGAAAACCTACCGCAAAGATGGCGGCGGTGTTCAGCAGCTGGGCGGTATAGCTCCCTTTCGGGAAGAATACCGGGGCGAAATAGAGCGAAAATGTAGTGTAAATGTACCAGTCGTACCATTCCACGAGGTTGCCGGCAGAGCCGGTTAAAATGGCCTTAATGCGCCATGCGTCCGTGTTTTTCATATGGGTATCAAAAATATATAAATAAACTTGCTTTCAGTGCTGTTACAAAAAAGTTTGGATGGTATACGCTAAACCGTTATCTTCGTTCCGCTTCTTAAGAATATTGTATTTCAATTCTGTTGGTGATCTCCGGGTACATTCAGCTTTTTTCTTACATTTTTTCTTCTAGTTGCCCCCAGGTAGCCGCCTGTTAAAAAAATGGCGAGAACACGTTCACAATTAAATATTAATAAAAAATGCAAACAGGTGTAGTTAAATTTTTTAATGAAGCTAAAGGTTTTGGATTCATTAAAATCGAAGGAACAGGACAAGAAATTTTTGTTCACGTTTCTGGTATCAAAGAAAGCATCGGCGAAAATGACCGCGTAGTATTCGACGTGGAAGAAGGCAGAAAAGGCCCGAATGCTGTTAACGTAAGATTGGCATAACTTATTGAATAATAGTTTTGTTAAGGACTGCCCCGGCGTTTTGCCGGGGCAGTTTTTTTATGCCCGGGCATGAGCCCCGGTAACGATGGAAAATAAATTATATTTGCGGTTTCAATTTTAAATATCATGCCCCAACCTGATAATACAAATATCATCTTCCACCTGGCGGCAGATTTCATTAACCAGACAAACCGCCACGTGTTCCTGACCGGTAAAGCCGGCACAGGGAAGACTACGTTCCTGAAATATATCAAAGAACATACGAAGAAAAATACCGTGGTGGTAGCGCCTACCGGCGTGGCAGCGATCAATGCCGGCGGGGTTACCATGCACTCCTTTTTCCAGTTGCCCTTCGGACCGTTTATCCCGGGCAGCAAACGCGGGTTTGGCATGGATGGAATCAGCAGCACGGACAAACACAGCCTGTTCCGCAACATCCGCTTTACGAATGACAAAAAGGTGTTGTTACAGGAACTGGAACTGCTGATCATCGATGAGGTGAGTATGGTACGCTGTGATATGCTCGACGCGATCGACACCATCCTGCGGCACTTCCGTAACAAACCGCTGCTGCCTTTCGGGGGCGTACAGGTGCTGTTCATCGGGGATCTGTACCAGCTACCGCCGGTGGTGCCGGACTCCGAATGGCAGCTGCTCTCGGAATATTACAACAGCTCCTTTTTCTTCGACGCCCACGTCATCGATCAGGCGCCCCCGTTATACATCGAGTTAAAAAAGATATACCGGCAGAACGAACAGCTGTTCATCGATGTGCTGAACCGCATCCGCAACAGTGAAGTGGAAGAAGAAGACCTGATGTTGCTCAACGACCGCTACGATCCTTATTTTAAAGGAGAGGACGGAGAATACATCGTCTTGTCTACCCACAACAGAAAAGCGGACGATATCAATGCCCGCCGCCTGGCGGAAATGCCGGGAAAACTCTTCCGCTTTGAAGGTAAGATAGAAGGAGACTTCAGTGATAAGGCGCTGCCGACAGAACTGGTGCTGCAACTGAAAATCGGCGCGCAGGTGATGTTCCTGAAAAACGACCTGGCACAGCCCCGCCGTTATTATAACGGTAAGCTGGCGACGGTAACGGACATCGACGATGAAGAAATTACCTTGCTGCTGGCCGGTTCCCACGAAGAACTGAAACTGGCGAAAGAAACATGGCGCAATATCCGTTACTCTTTCAACCAGGAAGAAAACAGCATCGAAGAAGAAGAAATCGGCAGCTTTACACAGTTTCCTATCCGGCTGGCGTGGGCTATTACCATCCATAAAAGCCAGGGGCTTACTTTCGAAAGAGCGATCATTGATGCAGGATATGCTTTTGCACCCGGACAGGTATACGTAGCGCTGAGCCGCTGCACATCGTTGGAAGGACTGGTGCTGCATTCGCGCATTACCTACGGCAGCATCAAAACAGACCGCCAGGTGATTGAGTTTGCCGAGAAGGAAGTGGCGGCCAACGAGTTAGTGGTGCTGCTGGAAATGGAGCGTAAGAAGTTCCAGGCTACCTCCCTGCTGCAGCTGTTTGACTGGTACCGTATGCAGGCCAATATCCGCAGTCATGCGGTATGGATACAGGACAAAAAAGTTCCGGACATTGATGCGGCATTACAGGTAAGCCGGCAGCTGACGGCGAAAACGGAACAGCAACAGGAAGTGGCCAACCGCTTTGTGGTGCAGCTGCACCAGTTGCTCGACACAACCGTGCAAACAGGAGAGACCGATCAGCTGGAAGAGCGGGTGAACAAGGCTATCGGCTACTTCACCAAAAGCATATACGAAGACCTGATACAGCCTTTGCAGGAACACATATCGACAGTCAAAAAACAAAAATCAAAGAAGTACCTGTTGCAGCTGATGTCGCTGGAAGCGGATTGCTGGCAGAAGTTACAGCAGGTATGGGAAGTATCTTACGCCGACCTGGATTTTACCAAAGGGCTGAAAGACTATACGAAACTCAGGAGTGCCGGGGCGGAAGAAACCGCCGCCGGTAAAAAAGGCGGCAAACCGGAAGCCAAAGGTAAAGTAGAGAAGGGGAGCAGCCGCCGGGGTACACTGGAACTGTACCTGGGTGGTAAGAACATCCCCGATATTGCCGTAGCGCGGCAACTGGCGGTCAGCACGGTAGAAAGCCACCTGGCCCAATGTGTAGAGGCCGGAGAGCTGGACCTGTTCCGCTTTGTGCCGGAAGCAACGGTTAAACTGATCATGTCCCATATCCGCGAACTGGGCGCTACGGCAGCCGGACCTATCAAAGAGCGTGTAGGCCCCGCCGTGACCTTCGCAGAAATAAGGGCAGTACAATGGTATCTTAAAAAACAGCAGGAAGAAGAGATTATGAAAGATTAAACCGACAGACGATGAAACTTAGCGTATTGGACCAATCACCGATCAGAAACGGCAGCAATGCCACGGAAGCCTTGCAGGAAAGCGTTCAGCTGGCCCGGCTGGCAGACAAACTGGGTTATACCCGTTATTGGTTATCAGAACATCACAACACCAACAGCCTGGCAGGCGCCTCCCCGGAGATACTGATCGCCCGGCTGGCTGCAGAAACGGAACGTATCCGCATCGGCTCCGGCGGCGTGATGCTCCCTAATCACAGTACCCTTAAAGTAGCAGAAAATTTCCGGTTGCTCGAAGCGTTATACCCCGGTCGTATAGACCTGGGCATTGGCCGCGCACCGGGTGGCGACCGTATCACGGCGCATATCCTTAATCCCTCCAATACCTTCGATCCTAAAGAGTTTGTGCAGCAGCTGGTAGATCTGCAGGCATGGCTCACCGATAAAGTCACCCCAGGCAGCCTGCAGGAAAAAGTAAAGGCCATTCCGGTCATTCCTTCCTCGCCCGACCTGTGGATGCTCACCTCCAGCGGCGAAAGCGGCCTGCTGGCGGCACATTTCGGTATGGCCCTCTCTTTTGCACATTTTATCTATCCGGTAGGCGGCCCACAGGCAGTGGCCAGGTACCGCGAACAGTTCCGTCCCTCCCCGCACCTCGCCGCCCCGCTGGCCAGCGTAGGCATTTTTGTGTTCTGCGCCGATACGGAGGAGAAAGCAGCTGAACTGGAAGCGGTGATGGACTACCGCCTGCTGAGCTTCGAAAAAGGGAAATACGACGTGTTCCCCACCTACGAAGAAATCAAAGACATAGAATACAGCGCGGAAGAACTGGCGCGGATACGGGCCAACAGCGGCCGCCGTATCTCCGGTACGCCACCGCAGGTAAAAGCCCGCCTCGAACAGCTGGCGGCAGACTATGCGGTGGATGAACTGGTGATCGCCACCATTACCCAGGAACACGCCGACCGGCTCCGCTCTTATGAGCTGCTGGCAGAGGCCTTCCGGTTAAAACGATAAAATACCCGTATTTTATCATTAAAATATTTTTATATTTGTAACGGCTATGCATATAGCCGTTTTTTTATATCCTGTAATAGACTGAAAACCTGAGCTAAACCATCTCCCTATGAAAAAACTCATTTTAGGCGCGGTTATTCTTACCGCCATGCTGACCGCCTGTTCCAAGAAAGACAAAAACGACAATAACGACGATAATGTGCCCAAGCCGGAGCAGCCCGCGGTAACACCCAAAGACTCCCTGACAATATATAAAGACCTTGAGTTCGACGTGACGGGCACCAGTTCAACCGTGGGGGTCGCCTTCTCCACCAAAGACGGTAAAATGTATTACCGTACCAACCTCCCGAAGGATGGTAAAAACATCGACCTGGTATTTGCCGGGGTAGACCCGGGCAACCTGTTCTTCAGCAGCGCCACAGCTACCGCTTCCCATGGGTTTACGTTTGACAATGCCGCTATTACGGAGATCATGAACTCCCCGTCGGTACAGGCATTTGACCCTGCTAAGTTTGATACCCTGTCACATGGCTCAGCGCTCAATAACCTGTCCGTGAAAGAGGATAACAGTTTTTTCTCTACTACCTACAGGGGCGTGGTGCTGTTCAAAAATGCCGCAGGAAAAACAGGTGTGATCAGGGTCTCCGCTGCCGATGGGCAACGGGTGAAAGTCACCATTAAAGTACAGCCATAAAACAAGCAGTTTATAATACATGACAGGCCGGGTTGGTAATACCATCCGGTCTTTTTATTTTGTACCAGTGAAAAATAAGCCAGTAACCGGTAAAAAAGAGGTAGGATTACTACGGTGGCTGCCGCTAAATTTGCACGTAAGGAATGACCATCAAAATCGCTACCACTGTGAAAGTAGGATTATTTATACCGTGTTATATTGACCAGTTTTACCCGCAGGTAGGCATTGCCACGCTGCAGCTGTTGCAAAAGCTGGGATGTGAAGTGGAATACCCGCAGGGACAAACCTGTTGCGGTCAGCCTATGGCCAATTCAGGCTATGAGCATCTGACGCACCAGTGCAACAGCCTCTTTGTCCGCAATTTTGCGGCCTACGATTACATTGTGGGACCTTCCGGCAGCTGTGTGCTGCATATCAAAGAGCACCTGCACGATCCTGCACAGGAACCGGCAGCTGCCGGCATACGGGAACGTATATATGAATTGACCGCTTTTCTGACAGATATATTAAAGGTAACGGCCTTGCCTGCACGTTTTCCGCATAAGGTGGGACTGCACCAGAGCTGCCATGGCCAACGCGGCCTCGGCCTGGCACAGATGAGCGAGCTGGTGGCGGCGCCTTTCTCCAAGCCGGAGCAGCTGCTGCGTATGGTGGCAGGCCTGGAGCTGGTGGAACTGGACCGTAAAGATGAATGCTGTGGCTTCGGCGGCACTTTCTGTGTTACAGAAGAGGCTGTTTCCGTGAAGATGGGAAAAGACCGTGTAACCGATCACGTTAAACACGGCGCTGAAGTCATCACCGGTACAGACGTTAGTTGCCTGATGCACATGGAAGGTATTCTCCGCCGGCAGCATCAGCCGGTAAAAGTGATGCATATTGCTGAAATCCTTAATCAACAGATCCCATGAACAGGCCAACCACTGATCACGCCACACTGGCGGACAAGTTCAACGAAAACGAGCCAAGGGTAAACTGGCACGATGAAACGCTGTGGTGGGTGCGCGCCAAACGCGACCGCCAGGCCTGGAGTATTCCTGAATGGGAACAGCTGCGGGAGACCGCTTCTCAAATAAAACTGAACGTGCTGGGTAACCTGCACGACTACCTGGTGCAGTTTGAGCAGCAGGCGCTGCAGAACGGCGCTGTTGTTCACTGGGCCGCGGATGCAGCGGAGCATAACCGCATCGTGACGGAGATCCTGAAGAAGCATGATGTAAAGCGGATGGTGAAGAGCAAGTCCATGCTCACGGAAGAGTGCCACCTGAATCCACATCTGCAGGCCAACGGTATCGACGTGATCGACACCGATCTCGGTGAACGTATTGTGCAGCTGGCGGAAGAACCGCCCAGCCATATTGTATTGCCTTGCATCCACAAAAAGAAAGAAGAGATAGGGGAACTCTTTCATGAGCACCTGGGCACGCCGGCAGGCAACGCTGATCCGCAGTTCCTCACCGCGGCCGCGCGGCAGCACCTGCGTAAAGAGTTTCTGCAATCCAAAGCCGCTATTACCGGCGTGAACTTCGCCGTGGCGGAAACGGGGGAGATGGTGGTTTGTACCAATGAAGGCAATGCCGATATGGGCGCCCACCTCGCGGATGTGCATATTGCCTGTATGGGCATAGAAAAGATCATCCCGCAACGCAAGCACCTCGGTGTGTTCCTGCGGCTGCTGGCACGCAGCGCTACAGGACAGCCTATCACCACTTACTCCAGTCACTTCCGGCAGCCGGCTCCCGGCAGGGAACTGCATATCGTGATCGTCGACAACGGCCGCTCCCGGCAACTGGGGCGCGAAGATTTCCGTAACTCCCTGAAATGTATCCGCTGTGGCGCCTGCATGAACACCTGCCCGGTATACCGTCGCAGCGGCGGCCACAGTTATCATACCGCCGTTGCCGGTCCTATTGGCAGCATCCTGGCGCCTAACCTGGATATGAAAGATTACGCCGACCTGCCTTTTGCCTCCACGCTGTGCGGTTCCTGTTCCAATGTTTGCCCCGTAAAGATCGATATCCACCAGCAGTTATATAAATGGAGACAGGTACTGGTGCAGGAAGGACATACCAGTGGTATGAAGACAGCCGGTATGAAAATGATGAATGCCGTACTGTCCAAACCCGGTAACTATAAAAAGGCCGGTAAGATGGGACGCTGGGTATTACGCGCTTTCCCGGGCATGGTCAATAACCGTTTTAACCCATGGTTTAAACAACGGGAGATGCCGGCGCCCCCCACGCAGTCATTCTCCGAATGGTATGCACAACAACAGTCAACAAAAAAATAAAACAACCCTAAATAATATATTCATATGAGTAGCAGGGAACAGATACTGGCCGCCGTGAAAAAAAATCAACCTGGTGCAGCTGCATTGCCTTCTTTAGAAGGACTGGCAGGCGATATGCCCTCTACCCCGGAAGCTTATCGTAAAGTGCTGGAAAGCCTCGGTGGCAGCCTGTTTGAGATTACTGATACCGCCCAGGTGCCCGCATTGCTGGCACAACATTATCCTCATCTTGAAAGGGTTGTGTTCGCTGATGATAAACGGGAATGGGTACACGAAGATCCGCATCAGTTGGAAAATGTAGACATGGCTGTCGTGACAGGGCAGTGGGGGATAGCCGAAAACGGCGCTATCTGGCTCACTGAAAATGATATAGCCGTGAGAGTACTGCCCTTTATCTGCCAGCATCTCGCTATCGTCTTACCACGGGAACGCATATTGGCAACTATGCACGATGCCTATGAAAAAATCGGTGCACCCCAAACCGGTTTCGGCGTATTTATTGCAGGCCCATCCAAAACCGCAGACATAGAGCAATCCCTTGTATTAGGCGCCCATGGCGCGAAAAGTCTGGTCGTGTTTGTTTTAGGTTAAATTCATATTAACTGTACGTTTGTTCAAAAAATCACTTACTTTTATAAATGAAAAGATGGTTTGTCGCCAGAAAATCATCATTTTATGAAAGTTGGTATGGTGTTTGTTTTCACTGGCCGTCACAAGAACCACTTTAGTACGTTCTATTTAGACCATATTGCCGAACATATCTTTAACCATATAGCGAACGAATATAGTTAACCGGAAAAATTGAAAGACCATGTATCAATTATTTAGTGTGCCAGCGCATGAAGGAGTACGTATCGAGAATGAATGTCTGCAGAACAATCTATCATGTGTAAAGGTATTGCACCTGTCCTCCTGTCCCGATATCAGCATTTGTTGTTGAAGTAGTCTATTTTAAATAGCCTGTAAAGTTAGTTGTCCGTATGAACCTGTATGCGAACACAGGGGACGGGCCACTTTACAGTTGGCGGCTTTTCTTGCCGGCCTTTATCACCTTGTCAGTTATTGGATTGGTTGGAGCTATTTTACAAACGGCAGAGTAAAAAAATTTTAATAGTTTACTTTTTCATAATAGTAGATGTCAAAATTTAGTGTTTACTTTGCATAACTTGAAAAACCGAAAAATGCGAACCAAACCGTAAGCTATCTGACCGGAGAGTAAAGCGCCTCTATGAAAACCACCCACGCGCTACTTTACCAGATTGGACGAGCATATATTTCTTAACCGTATCTATTATTGAAACCTATGGTGAACAGATCATCATGGATTACCCCGTCATGGCTCATACTGCTGCTTGACCTTGGGTGCTCCGTCATCGCCATCAATCTTGCCTTTTTGCTCAGGCTGAATTTTGATATGGAGGCCCTCACTCCGTATCCGCTCGAAGAAATTTCCTTTATCGTATTAGGTGTAACGCTGATGTTGTCGCTGCTGTTGCGAACGTACCGTGGTATTGTACGGCATACGAGCCTGGCGGACATTGGTAATATCGCCTGTATGAACGTTGCGGCCAGCGCCATTTTCGTGACTATCAATTATAGTCATGTACTGGATGCAGAAGTTAATATCTTCCCATTGTCAGTGGTCCTGATCGGTTTTTTTATCTCCTCTTTTCTGCTGTTGTCCTATCGCCTGATGGTGAAATGGGTATTTAAGTATTATAAGAACTTTCGTGCTGTCAATAAGACCAGGGCTGCCATCTATCATACCGGTCTTTCCAGTATCATGCTGCGTAAGGCTATCAACGACAACCCGGAAGCAGATATCCGCATTGTGGCCTTCCTTGCCGATACCAATGCACATGCAGGCAAATCTATCGAAGGATTGCCGGTATATGCCTCCCGTAAAGGACAGTTATTCAAAATGTTGAGAGAAGGTAAAGTGTCCCTGTTATTAATACCGGACGACCACCTGGATGTGCAGCATCTGAATGAACTGGTAGAAGAATGTATAACATTGAATATAAGAGTACAGAAGATCATCTCTGTGAATCAATGGATAGACGGTACACAAAATAAAGGTATACAGTTGAAAGACATCAATATTGAAGATCTGCTGGAAAGATCTGTTATCGATATCAAAAACGAAAAGCTGGAAGCGGAGATCCGTGATAAAAGTATCCTGGTAACCGGTGCTGCCGGCTCTATCGGCAGCGAAATTGTCCGCCAGGTTATCCGCTATCAGCCGGCAGTCATTGTGCTCTGCGATAAGGCGGAGTCGCCGTTGCATGAGCTGGAGCTCGAAATGGCAGAAATGGGAATCAATATTCCCGTCATTCCCTTTATCGGGAATGTGTGTGACAGGTCCCGCATGCAACAGCTGTTTGAAATATACGCGCCCGCTATCGTGTACCACGCTGCCGCTTACAAACATGTGCCGATGATGGAAAAAAATCCGTCTGTCGCGGTGATGAATAATGTACTGGGCACCAAGGTCATGGCGGAATTGTCGGTAGAATTTGGCGTGGAAAAATTTGTGATGGTGTCTACAGACAAGGCGGTAAATCCTACCAACGTTATGGGTGCTTCCAAACGCATCGCAGAAATCTTCACACAATCCTACAATAACAGGATAAACGAACAGTTTAAAAAAACCGGTCCGGTATTTGGCTTACCGCCTACCCGCTTTATTACTACCCGCTTCGGGAATGTACTCGGGTCTAACGGTTCTGTGATACCCCGCTTTAAAAAGCAACTGGAAAACGGTGGTCCGCTCACGGTTACCCATCCTGAAATTACCCGGTATTTCATGACCATCCCGGAAGCCTGCCAGCTCGTACTGGAAGCAGGCGCCATGGGGCAGGGCGGAGAGATCTTTGTATTCGATATGGGTAAACCAATGAAAGTAGCTGACCTGGCCAGGAAGATGATCCGTATGGCCGGGAAAGAACCGGGAAGGGATATCCAGATCGTATACTCAGGTCTGAGACCAGGAGAAAAACTGTATGAGGAGTTATTAAATAACGCAGAAAATACATTGCCTACCTATCATGAAAAAATACTGATAGCAAAGGTGAGGAGCTATAGTTTTACGGAAGTAGACAAAAAGGTAACGCAGTTGATCGCATCTGCAGAAAAACACTATTTAACACCTACAGTTGCTTTAATGAAAATGCTGGTGCCGGAGTTTATCAGTAAAAACTCTGCATACGAAGAACTGGATAAAGATAAAATTAAAATGTAACAGGGGGAAGCGCAGCTTTTGTTGCTGATGGGCATAAAATTTGCCCGGCTGCAGCTTCTCATTTGCAAAACTGTCAATTAGATATGAGTCTTATTAACAGGGAGTTCGGCTCCCGTTTACACACCATTGTAAAAAGGTGCAGGGTCACGTATTACCATTTAGCAGGGATTATTTGCCTTTTCCTGTTTGCTTGTTCGGCGCCTAAAAACGTGACTTATTTCAGAGATGTCCCTGATTCGCTGGGATCAAAAGAGGTAGAGCAGGCGCTGTATAAAACACCGCTGATCCAGGTGGACGATATTCTGCAAGTGAATATCCAGACACTGGACCCAGGGACGACTGCCTTGTTAAATCAACAGAACGCCCCATCATGGCCATCCGCGGGAACCGTCCCGGGAGGCGGCTCCAATATCAGCGGGTACCTGGTTGATAAGGATGGTAATATCGTATTGCCATTGATTGGCAAAATGCAGGTGAAAGGTAAATCAACAGAAGAAGTAAGGGCCGCGGTTACCGAAAAGGCCGCCCAGTTTTACAAAGACCCTGTGGTTAATGTAAGATTCGTTAACTTTAAAATTACTGTACTTGGTGAAGTAACAAGACCATCTACCTATGTGATGCCCAATGAAAAAGTAACCTTATTGGATGCTATTGGTATGGCGGGTGATCTTACTATTTATGGAAAACGCGAAAATGTATTGTTGATCAGGGAAAAAGACGGCAAAAAAGAATTTGTCAGATTTAATCTGAATAATACAAACCTGTTTACATCCCCCTATTATTATTTGCAACAGGGAGATGTGGTATATGTTGAACCGAACAAGTCAAAGGTTGTTGCAACGGACGCATCGCGATTGAAGAACATTACTATTATCACCTCTGCGATCACTTTGCTGGTGGTAATATTAACGAGGGTCAAGTTTTAATTTTTAAAGCACTTACATGTACGAGAATAACAATTCAAATAATCCATTTTCTTTAAACGGTAACACTCCTGTTGCCCCGCAACAGGATAATGTACTTGACTTAAGAAAAGTACTGGATATATTGGGATCATACTGGTATCTCTTCCTGTTGAGTTTCCTCCTGACAGGTGCCGCCGCCTGGCTGTACCTGCGTTACTCAACGCCGAGCTATAAGATCAGTGCCAAAATACTGGTGCAAGATGATAAAAAGGGCGGGAACCTGCCCGGGGAAGAGATCCTCAGCCAGTTGGAATTGTTCAATACCAAAAGCAGCGTGGATAACGAAGTGGAGATCCTTAGCTCACGTTCTATTATGGAAAGTGTAGTGAGAGACCTTCAGCTGAATGTGATGTATGTCGCTGACGGCCGCGTGAAAAAAACAGAGCAGTACCAGAACATGCCTTTTTCATTTAAGTGGATCAGCCCAAGCGATAGCCTGGGTGGCATGAACTATACCATCCGCCCGATAGACGAAAAGAAATTCTCACTGAGCCGTGCCAATCTCACCAGGGAGGGGACATGGAACGATACGCTGCATTTGCCCGAAGGGGTGGTGTTCCTGCAACGGAACCCGTTGTATGCATTCGTTCATCCGGAGTATTATGTAAAAGTGATTTCTATTGACCAGGCCGTGGCAAAATACAGATCGCTGGTGACCATGGCTGTCCCCAATAAGCAGGTGAGCACGGTAGACCTGACGATCACCGATGGTATACCTGAAAGGGGAGAAGCGGTGCTCAACAAACTGATTGAAGAATACATGAAGGCCAGCGTGGAAGATAAAAACAGGATCGCAGACAGCACCATCGCCTTTATTGATAACCGCCTGGTGATAGTGACCAAAGAACTCTCCGGCGTTGAAAAAGATATACAGCAGTTTAAACAGTCAAACCAGGTGGCTGACCTGGAAGAACAGGCCAAGTTACTGGTTTCCAGTACCGGGGATTTTTCCAAACAGCTGCTGGACCAGCAGGTAAGACTGAACATTGTAGAGTCTATGCAGAAGTATATGCAGGACGAAGCCAACAACAAACGCGTGGTGCCTTCCTCCCTGGTGGTACAGGACCCTTCTTTCCTTGGACTGGTGGAACGTTATAACACGCTGCAGCTGGAAAGGGAAAGACAATTGTTGTCTACCACTGAAAATAACCCGCTGATAAAAAATATTGATCAGCAATTGCAGGGGCTCCGCGGAGACCTGAACACGAGCCTCGGCTCATTGAAAAGCGGCATTCAGATCAGCATTGACGAACTGCAACGCAGCTCCGGCAGCCTGAATAAAAAAATAGCACAGGTACCCGCAAAGGAACGTCTCTTCCTGGATTTTTCACGGCAACAGGCTATCAAACAGGAACTCTATCTGTTCCTGCTGAAAAAAAGAGAGGAATCTGCTTTGTCAAAATCGTCTAACCTGGCAGTCGCCAGGGTCATCGATCCGGCAAAAAGCGATGCCCTTCCTTTTAAGCCCAAACGCCTTTTAATTTACCTGCTGGCAATGGTGGCAGGACTGGCATTGCCTTCCCTGGGTATTTATGTAAAAGAACTCCTGAACATCCGGGTGACCAATAAAAAAGATATCACCGGCGCCACTAAGGTGCCCATCATTGGGGAAATCGGACATGCGCAGAGTAAAGAGCTGGTGGTGGCCAAGCGGGATAACGTAACACCTATTGCGGAACAGTTCAGGGCACTGCGTACCAACCTGCAGTTTATACTGGCAGGGCCGCAGCAAAAGGTGATCCTGCTAACATCCAGCATGAGCGGTGAAGGGAAGTCCTTCGTAGCCGCAAACCTGGCAGCAGTGCTGGCGCTGTCGGGCAAAAAAGTGGTGTTGCTGGAAATGGACCTTCGTAAGCCGAAGATTTCCGATAAACTGGGCGTAAATAATATGACCGGGTTTAGCACCTATGCCATCGGCAAAAGTATGCTGGAGGAAGTTATCACACCTTCGGGCATACATGAGAACTGCAGTATTATTTCATCCGGGCCCATACCGCCCAATCCCGCGGAACTCTTACTCCTGGAGCAGACAGAAATGATGTTCACCAAGCTCAGGGCAAAGTTTGACTATATCGTGGTGGATACAGCCCCTGTGGGGTTGGTGACGGATGCGCAGTTATTAGCGCGTTTCGCTGATGCCACACTGTATCTTGTCCGTCAGGGCGTCACCTTTAAGCAACAGCTGCAGATCCCCGGAGACCTGGCCACACAGCGGAAAATGCCCAAGATCAGCCTGATCGTAAACGATGTGAAGGCTGGCCGCAGCTATGGCTACGGTTACGGCTATGGCTACGGATACGGGTATGCTGAAACACAGTCTAAAGGTGTGGCCGGGCGCTTTAAAAAATTGATCGGAAAATCATAATATTTTTATCTGAAAAAAAACTGGAAAATAATAGTCAACTATGAATCAGGAAACTAGGATTGCCATCATTGGACTAGGTTACGTGGGATTGCCTTTAGCAGTGGAATTTGCGAAAAAATATAAAACGTTTGGCTTTGATATCAATAAAGCCAGGATCGCGGAATTAATGGGAGGGTCTGATCATACCCTGGAAGTAGCGGAAGATGACCTGAAAAAAGTGATCACCGCTGACCCGGAAGCCGCTACAGGACTGTTTTGCACCAATGAACTGGATGCCATTAAGTCAGCCAACTACTTTATTGTTACCGTACCTACGCCGGTAGATAAACACAACCGGCCAGACCTTACGCCATTATACAAAGCCAGCGAAACAGTCGGTAAAGTGCTGAAGAAAGGGGATACGGTTGTTTATGAATCCACCGTGTATCCCGGTGTGACGGAAGATGAGTGTGTACCTGTACTGGAGAAAATATCCGGACTGCGATTTAACATAGATTTTTTTGCCGGCTATTCCCCAGAACGTATTAACCCGGGAGATAAGGAACACACGGTTACTAAAATACTGAAAGTAACTTCCGGCTCTACTCCTGAAGTAGCGGAAAAGGTAGATCAGCTGTACAAGTCAATCATTGTTGCCGGTACATTTAAAGCCACCTCTATTAAAGTGGCGGAGGCAGCGAAAGTAATTGAGAATGCACAGCGTGATATCAATATCGCTTTCGTCAATGAACTCGCAAAAATATTTAACCTGCTCGAAATTGATACAGCAGATGTATTAGCTGCGGCCGGTACGAAGTGGAACTTTCTGAAATTCAGACCAGGACTGGTGGGCGGACACTGTATTGGTGTTGACCCTTATTACCTGGCCCAAAAAGCGCAGGAAGCCGGTTATCACCCTGAAATCATCCTGGCTGGCCGCCGTGTAAATGATGGTATCGGTGCATATGTGGCGCACGAACTCGTGAGACTCATGATCAAAAAAGAAGTCCGCGTAAAAGGCTCCAATATCCTTGTGCTTGGGGTAACGTTTAAAGAAAACTGCCCGGACGTGCGTAATACCAAAGTGGTAGATATTCTCAATACGCTGAAAGGGTATGATGTTAACATTTCTATTTACGATCCGTGGGCAGATCCCGCAGATGTGAAACATGAATACAACTGGGAGTGTGTGAAGTCCATCGGCACTGAGAATAAATTTGATGCAGTGTTGCTGGCGGTGGCGCATAATGAGTTCAATGATCTGAACATTAAATCTATGTGTAAAGACAATGCAGTGATCTATGATGTTAAAGGCATTTTGCCCAAAGAACTGGTAGATGCAAGGCTCTAATCCCAATACCTTAAAAAGGAAATACTATATCAGCTGATTATGTACGAAAAACCTTTCCATACGCAAGACCTTTCCGCCTCCTCCTTCCTGGTAACCGGGGGCGCCGGGTTTATTGGCTCCAACATAGTTGAGTACCTGCTTAAATATGGAGCTGCAAAAGTGCGTGTACTGGATAATTTCTCCACCGGGTCCGGTGAAAATATAAAACCATTTCTCGGTAACAAGTCCTTTGAACTGCTGGAGGGAGATATCCGCAATGCCGATACCTGCCGGCAGGCATTAGAAGGTATGGATTATGTGACTCACCAGGCGGCACTGGGATCTGTGCCGCGCTCAATCAATGATCCTGTTACTACCAACGAGGTAAATATTTCAGGGTTCCTGAACGTGCTGGTAGCCGCCCGCGATGCCAAAGTGAAGCGGATGGTCTATGCAGCCAGCTCCAGCACTTATGGCGACCATCCGGGCCTGCCGAAAGTGGAAGATTTCATCGGTAGCCCGCTTTCGCCATATGCGGTGACCAAATATGTCAATGAACTGTATGCCTCCGTATTTTCCAGGGTATACGATTTTCATCCGGTAGGACTGAGATACTTTAATGTGTTTGGCCCCAGGCAAAACCCAAAGGGCGCATATGCTGCCGTTATTCCTTTGTTTATAGATGCCGCCTTGCAAAAAAAAGCGCCTGTGATCAATGGAGACGGTGAAACCAGCAGGGACTTCACTTTTGTTGAAAATGCCGTGCAGGCAAATATAAAAGCACTGCTGGCGGAGAATATCAATACCGCAGAGATCATCAATATCGCCTTCGGTGAACGGACTACCCTGAACCAGTTATGGCAGATGGTGAGCGAGTGCGCAAAAATCAACATTGCACCCGACTACGGTACAGAGAGAAAAGGAGATGTGAAACACAGCCTGGCTGATATTTCCAAAGCGCGGAAACTTATCGGCTACGACCCGGAAATAAGTGTGGCCGCAGGCCTGCAGCTCACCTACCGCTGGCTCGAAGGTATCAGTATCTGATTAAAGCTATTATCATGAGGACAGAAATGAATAAAGTATTATTAGTATTTGGTACACGCCCGGAGGCTATCAAAATGTGCCCGTTGATTAAAGAACTGGAAAAGTATCCGGAGATCTTCGAAGTGAAAGTGTGTGTAACCGGTCAGCACCGTGAAATGCTTGACCAGGTGCTGAATATATTCAATGTACAACCTGACTATGATCTCAAGATCATGAAACAGGGGCAGGACCTTTTTGATGTAACCGTTGGCGTGCTCTCTGGGATGCGGGAGGTACTGGATAATGCCAAACCCGATATCGTACTGGTACACGGGGATACTACTACTTCTACCGCGGCTGCAATGGCCGCGTTCTATAAACAGATACCGGTAGCCCATGTGGAGGCCGGCCTGAGAACGCATAATATGTATAGTCCGTGGCCGGAAGAAATGAACCGTAGCATCACGGGACGTATTGCTACCTATCATTTTGCACCGACGAAAATCTCCCGGCAAAACCTGCTGGATGAAAACATCAGCAGCGAGCAGGTATTTGTTACCGGAAATACCGTACTGGACGCTTTGCACCTGGTACTGGAGAGGATCAAAAATGATCCGGAAGTACAGACAGGTATAGAGGAACTGTTGGTACAACATGGTCTTACCTTACCGCTATTATCTGCCTGGAATGGCAATAACAGCGAAGGAAGACGGTTAGTGCTCATCACCGGCCACCGTCGCGAGAACTTCGGCGACGGCTTCAGGAACATCTGCCACGCGATTAAAAAACTGGCGGAGAAATATCCGGAGGTGGATTTTGTTTACCCGGTACATCTTAATCCTAACGTCCGTCAACCGGTAAACGAGATTCTTGGAGGGGCGGCATTGCCCAATGTGCATATCATTGCACCGCTCGACTATCTTCCTTTTGTTTTCCTGATGAACAAAAGCACCCTCATATTGACAGACAGCGGTGGCGTACAGGAAGAAGCGCCTGGTCTTGGAAAACCTGTACTGGTGATGCGTAATACCACAGAAAGACCGGAAGCGGTAACGGCCGGCACCGTAAAGCTGGTAGGAGTGGATGAAGATAAAATATACAATGAAGTGAGCGCCCTGCTGGACGACAAAAACGCTTATGACCAGATGGCCCAGGCTGTAAATCCGTATGGAGATGGAAAGGCCTGCCAGCGTATAGCCCGGATGCTTAACAAAGAGGCGGTCATTGAACAATTCATATAATTATCATAACAGTGAGTATCCTAAGCAGAAGACTGAAAACCCTGATAAAAAAAATCTATAGCTGGGCTAATGATACCCCGCTCTCTTCATTTAAGACTGGGGTAAATGTGGTGATTGCGCAGGGGATCAAATCTACTTTTCCGGAAAGGGTGTACTTCGGTGATCACATATATATTGGCCCCGGCGCCTTTCTGTCCAGTCAGGGCGGCCTGCATATCGGGTCCGGCGTGGTAATTGGTCCCAATGTCAGCATTTATACCGCCAACCACCGCTATGAAGGCGCTACAGCCATACCCTATGATGGCGCCACTATTGTAAAACCTGTCCATATTAAGGAAAATGTATGGATTGGAGGCAGTGTGATGATCGTGCCCGGCGTAACGATAGGCGAAGGCGCTATCGTGGCGGGCGGCGCGGTCGTTACGAGGGATGTTCCGCCCATGTCAGTTGTTGGCGGAAACCCGGCCAAAGTGATCAAAATGAGGGATGAGGAAACATATCAACGATTGAAACAACAGCAGCAAATCTATATGCACCTGAAACAGAAGGGGCAGATAAAATATTTTGAAATAGAGGGGTGATCCTGTAGAATCTTCCACAGGACCTGAAACGAACATACATAGCAATGAAACAAAGCACGGACAACATACTGCTGACTGGATTTTTCGGCGCCGGAAACGTAGGGGATGAAGCTGTTTCCCTGGCAGTTTACGAAGGCGTGAAAGAACAATTACCGGGTGCAAAATTCAGCATCGTCACGCGTGACCCGGCCTATACCAGGAACTTTACAGGTATTACGGCGGCAAAAGCCGTAAAAGGTTTTTACCCGTCGCAAGACTTCTGGCTGCGGATGCCAAGCCATATCAGCAGCGTAAAAAAAAGTGACCTGATCGTGATCGGAGGAGGAGGGATACTACAGGATGTACACAGCTGGACAACCATTCCGGCGTTTCTCATTCCCGCCTGTATCGGGATACTGTACAACCGTAACATCATCACCGTAGGAATCGGCGTCGGGCCGGTTAAAAATAGCTGGTTGAAGGAGCTGATCAGCTTTACCTGTAACAGGATGGCAAAGGTCCAGGTGAGAGATGAAAAAAGTAAAAAAGTATTGATCGAATGCGGAGTAGCGGCAGAGAAAATAACGGTCACGGCAGACGTAGTGCCCTCACTGGATGTGAAACACCACGTATCTGCCCGGCAGGAACCGGGGCCGGCTCCCGTAGTGGCGCTGGCGTTCAGGAAATGGCCTGATCTTGATGAGGACGGACTGGTAGCTATCTGCAGCAGGCTGATTGAAAACGGCGTGCACATCAGGATGCTGGGGTATGAGTCTGTTCATGACAGGAAATTCTATGAACAGCTGATCATGAAATTTGAACCCCGGCACCAGGGGAAAATCAGTATACACATTCCTGCTGACCTGAAAGATGCCATGCAGGAAGTGAAGAATGCAGATTTCCTGTTCTCTATGCGTTTGCACGGATGCGTTTTTGCTGCAGCCATGGGGACCAGTTTTTATGCGGTGCCGTATGATCATAAAGTGACTGAGTTTATGCGCAGACTGTCGCTGGAAGACAGAATGATCGCCATGGACGCACTTCCCGCGGAGTTTGCGGATAAAATACTGGATGATCTGAAAGTAAAAGATACCGGTAAGAAATGGTCCGGCGCATTTGATATACAGCAACAGCTTTCCCGTACCAATTTTACAGGTGTACAGGAAGTGCTGGACAATAAAACAAACTACTCCCGGAAGGATAAACTGGCAGCGCTGGGATGGATCGGGAAACTGTTGATGAAAGGTTTTGGTACACAGCTGCAAAGGCCTTTCAGATTCGTTTTAAGAAAAATAACAAAATAGGAAATCATGAAGGTGTTAATAACAACACAACAGCGGATACCCCATTCCGGCGGACTAAGTACCCATGTTGAAATTTTAATACAGGAACTGAGGTCAAACGGGCATGAAGTCAGAATGATCCAGGGAGGTATGATACAGCCGCCCAAATGGAAAAAAGGCCTCCGTATGCTGCTGACGCTCGGCAATCAGAACAAGTTTGTAAGCGGGAACTTCCGGGAGGCGCTCCTGCGTCTCCGTCAGCTGGCAGAACAAGAGATTGACCGGTTCAGACCGGACGTTATTCATACGCATGATGTATATGCATCCTATGCTGTGCTGCAATGCAGGAACCTCAACGGCCTGCCCGTTATCCAGACTGTTCACGGCCCGGCGCTGTACGAAGCTCAGATGGGAGGGGTGGATAAACTGCCGGCGTATAAACAACTGATCATGGATTGTGAAGCGCTCACGTTTAAAAAAGCGCAGCACTTTATTGCTGTAGACAGCGGTCAGGCAGATATCCTGAAAAAAGATTACGGTGTATCACCTGCCAAAATTGATGTGATGTTCAACTGTGTGCACGTAGGAGAGGTGAGGAGATTGGCAGAAGCACAGATAGACCTGCCGGTAAAGCAGCCTTATTTCCTGGTTCCCCGGCGCCTGGTGGAAAAAACAGGTGTGCGTTATGCTATTGAAGCACTGGCACAGGTGAAGGACACGCAGTGCCAGCTTGCCATTGCAGGGCAGGGGCCTTTAAGAAAAGAGCTGGAAGAGCTGGTAGGCAGCCTCGATATAGCTTCCCGCGTGGTGTTCCTGGGGCCTGTGCCAAGGAACAGGTTATTGCCGCTGTTTGCGAAAGCACAGGGCGTAATAGTGCCTTCCGTGCCTGCCAGTGGTGTTATTGAAGCCACGTCGCTGGCCGTAACAGAAGCAATGGCCGCAGGTACCGTACCGGTGGCATCGGGTATCGGCGGGCTGGCAGAGCTGATCGCACATAATGACACAGGCCTGCTGGTTAAGCCTGCGAATGCACAGGAACTGGCCGGCGCCATGGACCTGCTCCTCAAAGACGACGGGTTGCGTAACCAACTGATAAAAAATGCCACAGAGAAAGTGGAAGGAGATTATTCTTCCGAAACCTGGGCGAAAAAAATCGTTCAGATTTACAAGAAATATGCTAAATAGTTTATGAGTTTTTTACGGAAAAGTATATTTGTTACCGGTGGCCAGATGGCAGGCATCCTGCTGAACATGCTGGCCGGCGTCATATACTCCAGGGCGTTAGGGCCTAACGGTATGGGACAGTATGAACTATTTCGCTCTTCCCAAATGGTAGTCGTTACGTTTCTTTCCCTGGGTATGGGCAATGCCAGCATTTATTTCCTGAACAACCTGAAATACGCACCCCGCCATATCGTATCCAATACAACAAAGGTCTCCCTGCTGTTCGGCGTATTGCTGATAGTAGGATTTACCGCTGCGATTTTTTTTAATCCCGGTTATTTCGGAAAGATCTCTTTTATTGTAGCATTGCTTTTTGCGATGGGGTCTGCCGCCCTTGTAAATATTACTACCCTCAGGCCGGTACTGGTGGCGCAATTGGCTTCCAAGAGAATGGTAATGGTGGATATGATGCCCCGTATCATCATCTTGCTAAGCGGTGTGCTGATGCTGTGTGTTCATCAGAAAAGCCCGGGTTTTGCGATTACCGCTTTGGGAATAGGAAATGCAACAGCCTGCTGTATGCTTTTTTATTTTCTGCGGGAACATATTGATTTACGCGCGCCGTTTGATTGGAAAACGTTGGGCGCATTGCTCAAATACAGCATCAAGTTATCTGCCTCCAGCTTCCTGTATGTGCTTACGGCCAATGTAACGGTAATGTTGCTACGCTATTCCCAGCTGGAGAATTTCAGCCAGGTAGGTTTGTATACCAGGGCGGTGGCTATCAGTGGAATGATCACCATCATTCCCTCCACCGTTGGACCGCTGTTGTACGCAAAATGGGCGGGGCTGAAGGGCGCTTTGCTCACCAACCAGGCACAGTTCGCCATGCGGGTGAGCTCTTCCATCAGTTTCGTCATTTCCGCTGTGGTATTCATTTTTAGCCGGCAGATCATTCATTTGTTATATGGCCCTGCGTTTTATGGCGCTAATGTTGCCTTACGCATCCTTGCACCTTCATTGGTATTTATTACCATCACCAGTATCTGCAATAACCTGCTGGCCGGCGATGGCAAAGCAACAATAACCATGTACATCCTGGCAATCACGTTCGCCATAGTGGCCGGGGTGACCTGGCTTACCGTGGGAAAGCTGGGAATAGAAGGGGCTGCCATCGCAGTACTGTGCGGGAATATTTTTTCTGCTGTCACTAACCTGGTGGTATGCAACAGGCACTATGGGCTCAATTTTGCAAAATGTGTAGGGATAAGGCCATCGGACATACAGACTCTGATGAAATCCTTAAAATTAAGATGACTTTTTCTGTATGAAAAAAACAGTAACAGATATGAGTAAAACTAATAGCCGGGAAAAGATTAGACTAGGTTTCTTTTTCGACGGAGGAGAAGGAGGGGGCGTAGTGGAATATGTGCGTTTGCTGTTGACGAATATCGACAGGAGCCGGTTTACGGCGATCGGTATTTACCTGGGCAACGGCCCCAGCCATGAGGCACTGAAACATATCTTCGATGAAACGACCATACTGACCAATAAACGCCTGGTAAATGTAGGCAGTGGTAAAACCAGGATGCAGCGGTTGAAAATGAACACTTCAAAACTGCTCACCGCCGTGAATGGTACCCGGCTGCTGGCCCGCGCCATGAAAAAGCACCGTATTGATATTATGGACGTGAACTATTTTCCGCTGCATATACTGGCGGGAATAGCCAGCCGCATGACGGGCATTCCATGCCTGTGGCACTGGCATGGTGCTGGCAGGCCAACAGGCATGCGGGCTAACATGACCGCCTTTGGCGCCCGGTTCTTCTGCGATAAAATTGCCTCCATTACCCATTTTGTACATAACAGCCTGCCGGAAGTGGCAAGAAAAAAATCCGAACTGGTCTATAACGGTGTAGATACCACGAAAATTTCCAGCGCTGTTGTCAATGGCCACTTGCTGCAATTAGCCGGCGTAGATGAAAATACTACCCTGATAGGCATACTTGGCACCGTATCCCCCTTTAAAGGGCACGCCTATTTTATTAAAGCAGCAGATATTGTGCTGCGGCAATATCCGGATGTCCGCTTTGTGATCATCGGCCGCGAATCTGCTACGCAGAAAATAAAAGTGGGCTTTGAAGCGCAACTGAGAAAGGAAGTAAAGGAAATGAACAGGGAGCGGGAAATTTTGTTCCTCGGATATGTGGCTGATCCATATAAATACCTCCGGGATTGTAAAATTATCTGCACGCCAACTATTCCGTATATGAACTTCCTGGGAGAAGGTTTTGGCCTGGCCGCCGCTGAATGTATGGCGGCAGGCGTGGCCGTGGTGGCTACCAAACTGGGGTCTTTCCCGGAAATCATTGAGCATGGGAAAAACGGCCTGTTAACGGAGCCGAAAGATCCCGCCGCCCTGGCGGCCGCTATCATGGAATTGTTGGCGGATGAACCCAAAAGAAAAAGTATAGCAATGGCTGCCCGGCAGCATATTGCTGAAAATTTCGACATAAAAGGTACCAGCAGGAAAATGGAACAGCTATATGAACGCCTGGTTTAAACATTAACATCAATTATATTTTGGGATGGCTATTGTAGTGATATTGTTTTTTTTGTTCATGATGTATAAAACTGCATTGAACCCAATGACAGGGTTCATTTTTATGTGGTTTGCAATATGGCTGTACCCAAATTCATTGTTGTACGGAATGTTGCCATTGAATATACGGTTCGATGACATATTCGTGTTTTTTACGTTTGTAGTATGTGTCTATAAAAAGCCTGCCGGTGTAAGGGTATGGGGTTTGAGTACTTTCCGGCTCGCATTGGTATGGTGGCTGCTGCACCTGCTCGGGAATATTAACGGGATGCTGTATGGCGGATGGGGTGCCGTCCAGGAAGTTGTGAAATTCCTGCTGAAAGCGGCCTATGTGCCGATGACTGTTGCTATCGCAGCCTCTTTATTAAACAGCTATGCAGATGTAAAACTGTTTATCAAATGGTTGCTGATAGCCGGCGCTGCTGCCGCGTTGCTGGGGGCTGGCACTGTAGTGGCGCCCCGCATGTTTGGCCTGTTCCTGATTCCTAACCAGGACCTCTCCGCAGGGGAAATGCTGGATAATATGGAAGGCGCAATGGAACTTGCCAGGAGGGCCAGGGGATCTGTTGGTACCATGGCTTCCTCTGCTATCTGCCTGTTTCTGTCGGTATTGTCATTGCACCTGCTGGCGACGAAACACTATGTTTTCCAAAGCAAAAAGTTCCTGATCCCGGTTTTCATCATTATACTGCTTGGACTGGCATATACGCAAAGCCGCGGTCCGATGCTGGCCTTTGCGTTGACGGCCACCATCATCCTTTTCCGGTCCGAAAACAAAGGCATACTGGTGGGAGCACTGGTGGTTGGACTGCTGCTGATGGTAACAGACAACCCCGTGCGGGAGCTGGTGACGGCCAGGTTTACCGGCGCTACCGGCGCTACGGCAGACAGCGGGCTGGACAAACGCTCGGAAGTATGGAGCATGTTCATGGAAAAATTTGACCCGATACTGCTCTTCAACGGTATAGGGGCCGTTATGTCCAAATACATTTACCGCGCCACCGCTCACAACACCTATCTCGGTGCAGTTATCTATAACGGTATATGGGGCGTGTGTATGTTTTTCGTGATCGTGATAAGGACCATCAAATATAGCAGTAAACTGATCCGGTATAAACATGAAGTCCTATCCGATATTTTCGGACATTATCTTCCGCTGGCGCTGGTGTTTATGCTGGTCATCGGTATGAGTATCGAAAACTTTCAGAATACGATCTGTATGCAGCTATACTTGTTGTTTATGCTGATCTGTGAAAAATTGATAAGGGCAAATGAGGCGGCCGCCGAAGCTGCCGGGAACACCGGCAAGGTGACGCTGATGCCGCTTGAAGCACAATTGAATTAATTGACCGTTCTATCAACTCTATATGGCGAACATTTTATTACAGGCCTGGGTGGTATCTAAAAAGGGAAACGAATATTTCCTCCCGTATACACATTGGGTATACCTGAAGGAAATCGTACAATATTATGATAACGTGGGCCTGCTTTCACCGGTAAAACAATACGCTGACGGAAGCGATTCCGGGTTGGTCTCCATTGCTGATTTCAGTAACGTGACCATACATGAACTGCCTTACTCCGACAGCTATAAGTCTGCTATCAAACACTATGGCGCCTATAAGAAGGCCTACCAGGAACTAACAGCCTATGATGTAGTGTATCTGCGTTACCCTACTCCGTTAGGGTGGCTCAGCAAACGGTACATGAAAGGCAAAAAACGAATTGTACATTTTGTCGGGGATCCGATTGATGCTGCCTGGGTGAACCCCAACTTTAAAATGCTTAAAAAACTCACGCTGATATCTTTCTTCCTGCCGGAACATATGGCCTATATGTGGGCCTGTAAAGGCGCAAAGGTATTTACCAACGGCTATCATCTGCAGCAGAAGCTGAGTAAATGGAGAATAAATGCGAAAGCAGTTATCTCAACAACATTGAATAATAAAGATTTTTATGTAGAGGAAAGCAGGCGCATACCGGCTGAGGGGCTGAAGCTCCTGTATGTGGGGTATCTGCGTAAGGCAAAAGGCGTAGAAGTCGTGATCCGCGCATTTGAACGGGTACTGCAACGTTATCCGGACGCCACGCTTACCATTGCCGGCTCCGGGGAGTTTGAAAAAGAGCTGAGGGCGATGGCCGCTACTGCCGGAATGGATGGTAAAATAACTTTTCTCGGACACGTAGATAACCGCGATACGCTTAACATGCTTTTTCGTACCCATCATATTTTCTGTTTTGCCAGTCTGTCTGAAGGCTCTCCAAGAGTAGTGCTGGAAGCGATGGCAAACGGAATTAATGTGCTTAGCACACCGGTAGGTTCCCTGCCGTCGGTGTTTAAAGACGGCGTAGATATTACCTATGCCGGGTTCAACGATGACCAGGAATTTTTCAGGAAGATCTGTTACCTGGTGGAAAATCCAGAACAGGCACATGCTGTCAGGAACAGGGCACAGGAAAAAGTAAGAGGGTTTACTATCCAGCATTTTATTAAAAACATTTTTTCCTATGAAAGTTAAGCTGTCAATATTATATGCGTGGCTGGTGCGTACCGCTACGTTATTATTACCGAATATACCCGTGTTTATGCGTTTCAGGGGTTTTTTGTATTCCCTCATGATGAAACGTTGTGGCCATAATTTCCAGGTAACGTCAACGGCTATTCTGAATTCTCTGTCAGGGCTGGTAGTGGGAAACGATGTTTATATAGCACACAACTGCGTGCTGATAGGACTGGATATCGAAATTGGCGACAAAGTACTGGTAGGACCTAATTGTATTATTTCATCGGCCAATCATACTTTCCTGGATGATGCTTACCGGTTCGGTAAATCAGAACCCCGGGCCGCAAAAATAGGTAGCGGCTCCTGGATAGCGGGTAACTGCTCGGTGGTGGGGGGCGGCGTGTTGCCGCCCATGTCTGTATTGGGTGCGGGTTCTGTGCTCAATAAACCATTTACGGAAATACGAAGCCTGTATGCAGGTGCGCCCGCAGGGCTTATAAAGAAATTACAATGAGGATCCTATATATACACCAGTATTTTACATTACCCGCCGCTGCCGGCGGCACCAGGTCGTATGACCTGTCGAAGCGTTTTACGCAGGCTGGTCATAAAGTGGTGGTAATTACCAGCAGCTCTTTTCTGAAAAGTATGCGCGAATTTCCGAAAGGCTGGACAGTAATGGAACATGAGGGCATAGAGCTGCACGTGCTGCATGTGGAATACAGTAACAAAATGAGCTTTTCAAAAAGGATATCTGCCTTTTTGAAATTCCTGGTATTTGCCTCCCTGCGTACTTTTAAAGTCAGGGCGGACGTCGTGTTGGCAACATCTACTCCCATCACCGTGGCCGTTCCTGCCATTATAGCCCGGATTTTTAAACGGAGGCCTTTTGTTTTCGAGGTAAGGGATGTATGGCCGGAGGTTCCGGTAGCGATGGGCATTATCAAAAATAAAATGGTGATACGCTTCCTGGAAGGCTTTGAAAAATATATCTACCGGAAATCGGCACATATTGTCGCCCTGTCGGATGATATGAAAGCGTCCGTACAGCAGCGCGTGAACATCGCGGATAAAAAACTGTCTGTCATTACCAATATTTCAGAAACAGAACGTTTTTCCAGGTATGCCCGGTCTGGTGGAATGCTGGCGGGACTGCTGGGATATACGCCACGTAAAGTGGTACTGTATGCCGGTACGCTGGGAATGGTGAACGGACTGAAATATATGACAGACCTGGCCATCCATAGCTATAAGATAGACCCTTCCATCAAGTTTATCATTTTTGGAGACGGGATGGAGAAGGAGAAGTTAATGCAGTATGCACAGGAGAAAGGGGTGTTAAATGAAAATATCTATTTTTTCGACCCGGTGCCCAAATCGCAGTTGTCACAATTGTATTACGAATGTACCGTGGCTTCGTCTTTTGTGATACCGGTGCCCCAGCTGTGGGCTAACTCAGCCAATAAATTTTTCGACTGCCTGGCTGCCGGCCGCCCGGTCGTGATCAATCACCGCGGCTGGCAGGCTGCTGTGATAGAACAGGAAAATGTAGGCTTTGTGCTGAATTATGATATAAAGGATATCGCCGGGGAAGCACTACGTTTCTGTACTTATATCAACGATGACCGGTTGCTGGAACAGCAACGGGAAAATGCGGTACTGCTGGCAAGAAGGTCGTACTCGCTGGATATTGCCGCAGCGCATTACCTGAAAATATTAAATGATGTTGTATCGTAAACTGTTAAAGCCGCTGATCGATTTCCTGCTGGCCTTGTCAGCCTTTATCCTGTTGTTGCCCGTTTTCCTTACGGTAACGCTTATACTCTGGTTTTCAAACGGAGGTACGCCCTTTTTTACGCAACTCCGCCCGGGACTGAACGGCCGTATCTTCCGGCTGATCAAGTTTAAGACGATGAACGATAAAAAAGCGGCAGACGGGACCCTGCTGCCGGATGAACAGCGGATGACAAAGATCGGGGGATTGATAAGAAAAACGTCGCTGGATGAAATCCCGCAACTATTGAATGTTATTAAGGGAGATATGAGCCTGGTAGGACCAAGACCCTTGCTGGTAGAATACCTGAGCCTGTATAATCAAGAACAGCAGAGAAGGCATGAGGTTAAGCCCGGCATCACCGGATGGGCCCAGGTGAATGGCCGGAATGCGATCAGCTGGGAGAAAAAATTCGAGTATGATGTGTGGTATGCAGACCGCCTTTCATTGCCGTTGGATATAAAAATTATGTGGATGACCGTCGCCAAGGTGTTTAAATCGGAAGGTATCAGCCAGAGCGGACATGTTACCGCAGAGCGGTTTACCGGATCAGGCGACCGGCATCTCCGTACGGCTGAATAGCCGGCAAAAAGACCATTGAATTATTGAAAAACCTAAGAATATGAACGAAAAGATATGGCTGTCATCCCCTCATATGGGTGGACAGGAATTGGAATTTGTGAAAGATGCCTTTCAAAGTAACTGGATCGCCCCTTTAGGCCCGAATGTTGATGGTTTTGAAGAAGATCTGGCGAAATATACCGGTTCCCCTTTTGTGGCAGCATTATCAGCAGGCACGGCTGCATTGCACCTGGCGTTGATTTTGCTGGACGTTAAAAATGGCGATGAGGTACTATGCCAGAGCATGACGTTTTCTGCCTCTGCCAATCCGATCGCTTACCAGGGCGCTACGCCGGTTTTTGTAGACAGTGAAAAGGAAACCTGGAATATCGATCCTGTGTTGCTGGAAGACGCGATTAAAGACCGTTTGGCAAAAGGAAAAAAGCCAAAGGCCATTATCCCGGTGCACCTGTATGGTATGCCCGCGAAGATGACGGAAATACTGGCTGTTGCAGCAAAATATGAAATTCCGGTAGTGGAAGACGCTGCAGAGGCGCTGGGTTCTCTTTATCAGGGAAAAGCCTGTGGCACGCTGGGGGAAATGGGTATCCTCAGTTTTAACGGCAACAAGATTATTACCACCAGTGGCGGCGGCGCGTTGATCGGCAGAAACGGGGACCAGATAAAAAAGGCCAGGTTCCTCGCTACACAGGCAAGGGACAATGCACCGCATTACGAGCATACGCATATTGGCTACAACTACCGGATGAGCAACATTAGCGCAGGTATCGGACGGGGACAGATGATGGTGCTCGATGAGCGGGTGGAAAAACGTCGCCGGAATTTTGACTATTATGTGAAAGAGCTGGGAGGTTTGCCGGGGATCAGTTTCCTGCACGAGCCGGAAGGCAGCTTCAGCAACCGCTGGCTCTCTGCTATCCTGGTCAACAGGAAAGAAAGCGGGTTAAGCCGGGAAACGATCAGGCTGGCGCTGGAAAAAGAAAATATTGAATCAAGGCCGCTTTGGAAGCCCATGCACCTGCAACCTGTCTTCTCCGGCGCTCCCGCCTATGTGAACGGGGTTTCTGAGAAACTTTTTGATGACGGGCTTTGCTTACCCAGCGGCTCTAATCTGACAATACAGCAATTGGAAAGTATTGTGCTAAATATTAAAAAGTTATGGGACTAAAAATCAATACCGCCCTTTCTCCCACCAAATGGGGGAAAGGCGTGCTGGCGGCACTGATGTTGTTGTCGGGTGTGGGATGTCTTTCATCCGGTGCGCAATTTTTGCCCTTTAAATACAACGATGGTATAACGGCTAAATATGTAAATAAACAGGATGCTGCTTTCAGAAGCAAAGCTGCAGCGTTGTCCGCAGATGCTTTTGACCTCACCGGCGTGTTGCCGGCAGGGTATGTAAAAGACGGCACCGTGGATTACACCAGCTATCTGCAAACGGGAATGGACCAGCATAAGACGGTGGTATTCCCTGATTTTCCCGTGTTGATCAACGATAAGGGACTGACCGTCGGAAGTGGCGCCAATATCATTTTTAAACCGGGTTCCAGGCTATTGTTGCAGCCCACTTCGAAGGATACCTACGAAATGTTAAGGGTGCATAATGTGCAAAACGTAAATATATACTGTCCCGTCCTGGAAGGCGATCGTAAAGGCCACCAGGGGAATAAGGGACAGTGGGGAATGGGTATTGCCATCCGGGCTTCAAAAAATATAAACGTCTATGCTCCGAAGGTCTCCAATTGCTGGGGGGACGGTATTTATATCGGTGGACTTAAAGGTGTCACCAGTTCCGGTATCAGCATTTACAATGCATGGCTCAATTTTAACAGGCGTAACGGGATGTCTGTTTCTTCCGTGGACGGCCTGAAGCTGGTAAGGCCCGTTATTTCCAACACCTATGGCCAGGCGCCGATGTGCGGTATAGATATTGAACCAAACAATAACACCGATGTCGTTAACAACGTAGTGATGGACAGCCCGGTAACATTGAATAATGCAAAGCATGGTATCAACATCTCCTTGTTCAGGCTCATCGGCCCCAGCCCTAAAGACGTTAACGTAACGATCCGGAACCACCAGGACGATGGCTCCGCTGTGGCCTTCGCGATGGGCGGATTAAAACCGCATTACGACGTGCCGCCTATGAAAGGCACGATTGAGATTATAGATCCGGTATGGAAAAATAACCAGGAGAGGGCTTTCCGAAGCTATAAACCCAATGGATATGCTCCCGCCGTGAAGTTTACCAAAGTCTCTGTTTTGAAAACCGACAGAGACGGCCGCGACAAACCGGATGCAGAAAAATTTATGCTGATGAAAAAAACAATCGCCAGCGAAAGTAAAATGAGTATACAAGACTAAATTTAATAAACCCTGCCGCTGCCTTTTATAACCAGGCAGCGGCAGATTCCCTTTACCTGCCTGTCTGTTAAACAAACGCGCTTTTCCGGTAAGCTTGCAATGTTAAATTTATAAGAACAACATTTTTACTTATTTGATATTCAAGCGTTTTGTATGTTTGTAATAATTATATGTTTATTTAGTTTTTAACTAACAAAACAACTTGTGAAAACCGGGCGTTTTAAGTGACGTGGTTACTATTATCTTATGAAAAAATTGCTATGTGATTGTCATAGCTGGAATGTTTGCAGGGATTCTTTTTACAGCAGTTTATCGACCCGTCCGTATCTTTCCTGGAAAACCTTGTTAGTTGTTTTATTCTTCCTGTGGAGTAAAACAGGGCAAGCTCAGGATATCAGCCTGAGAAATCCTTCGCTGGAAGGGGTGCCGGGACAGGGAAAGGTTCCTCCTTCCTGGATTACTGCCATGAATACACCTGATATTCAGCCCGGAATTTTTGACGTTACCTTACCCGCATCTGACAGAAACACCTACATCGGTTTGCACAGCGGACCTTTGTGGCCGGAAGCCATTGCCCAGGAAATATCCCTCAAAGGAGGCCGCAGTTATACGGTCTCCATGGACCTTGCTTTCACCTCTTTTTATGCATACAAGGCCTGTTACGGAAATATAGCCATTTATGGCGGGAATGCTCCGGGAGATTCTGCCGAATTGCTGTGGCGTTCGGGCCCGTTTACGCATACCGACTGGAAACGATATACGGCGGTATTTAATCCGTCAAAGGATTACAAATACATTTCGTTCTGGGCCGATGCTGCTATCCCCTGTGATAAAAGCGCGTACGGGTCTGTTGTACTGATAGACAACCTGTCTGCCTTCATCCGGGAAGTCCCGCAGGTGGTTATTTCCACCGTCCGTACCTGTAAGGGCGCCGCTACGGGTGAGGCTACTGTAAAACTGGTGAGCAGTTCCGTGGGAAACTGTACCTACAAATGGGAGCCGGGCGGGCAAACCGGCAGCCATATTGAAGGCCTTGCCGCCGGCCGCTATGAGGTCACTGTTACGGCTTCTAACGGGACCAGCACCAAAGCGCAGGTCATGATTGAAGAAACTGACCTGAAAAATGAAGTGGTTACCCGGCCATCCCTTTGCCATGGCGACAATCAGAACGAGATCGTCTTAAACACCACCGGCGGGGTCCCTCCTTATCGCTATTATTTCAATGGTGCCCAGCATCCCAGCTATGCCGGCACATTTAAAGATTTACGTCCGGGGAACTATTCCGCGATCGTAAAAGATGACCATGGCTGTGAGGATAAGCTATCGTCCATACAACTAAAAGAACCTGAACCGCTGTTGATAACGGCCGTGAATGTAAAGTCCCTGAGCTGCAGTGACACAAGAGATGGCCGTATCACCCTGGAAATGTCAGGTGGTGTAGCGCCTTACTCATTCAGCCTGCAGACGGGTACCTGGCAAAACGAGCATGAATGGCGCCAACTGGATGCAGGGCGTTATTATTTCGAAATAAAGGATAAGAACGGATGTCACACCAACGGAAATGCGGAAGTACTACGAAACGACCGCCCCTGTGCGGTATATGTTCCCACCGCTTTCAGTCCTAATGGCGACGGGACGAATGACCTGTTCCGTGCAAAAGTAAACGATGACGTGTCTGCATTCAGGCTAACCGTTTACAACCGGTGGGGAGCCGTGGTATTTGACAGCACCAATCCCCAGGCCAGCTGGGACGGAGCACGTGAGCCAAACGGATCTTATGTGTGGGTGATCACCTATACCGATAGTAAAAACCAGGCGAGGAAACAAACAGGGCCACTGGTATTGGTAAGATAACGGTTTCGCCTATAGGGTACGGTTCTTAAACGGATATTTCTCCAGCATATTCCGAAGCTTTTTATTCTTGCTGATCTGTGTAATGGCATGAAGATGCTTTTCATGGTGCAGGTCCGTGCCGATATAATCAATCATGTTAAGGGCTATCAGTTTTTCAGCGGCCTGTTGAATATGTTTTCCGTAGTATCCTGCCAGGGAAAGCAGGTTGACCTGAAAAAGGCAGCCCCATTGTTTGAACCGGTGGTAGCTGTCGAAATCGTTGTGACAATAATTATAACGTTCCGGATGTGCCAGGAGGGGCAGGTATCCCTGTGCTTCCAGCTCAAAGATCCAACGGTGCATCTGGGGCGGTGCGGACATAAACGAGATTTCCACCAGCACCAGTTTACCCGTCAGCGTTAATAAAGGCCGCTGCATCAGTTCTTCGAACTGTTCATCCATAAAATACTCCGCTGCATGATGAAACGGAATCGACAGCCCTTTCGCAGCCAGTGCTGCAGCTACCTCGCGGTAGGGGCCTGCCATCGTTTGTACGGAGTTGGGGTACCTGTCCATCATCACATGCGGAGTAGTGATGATTTTCCTGATTCCCATGTTATGCAGCTGTTCTATAAAACGCACGGAAGTATCGGTGTCGGGGACACCATCGTCAATACCGGGCAACAGATGTGAATGGATATCTGTTTCCATGAATGAAAGCAGCTGAGCAAGCTGCTCGTTTTCCTTGGTTTTGTTGCGGAATAAAAACATAATAGGTTTCCTCTAAAGAATATGGCAAAAAAAATCACAAAACTATATCATAATCAATGCCACAATTTCTTCCAGAAATTGTTGGTCTGTTTCATCAAAAGAGGAAAGTTGTTCACTGTCCACATCCAGCACACCTGCTACTTCACCTGCTTTCATTATAGGAACTACGATTTCAGACCTGGAAAGGCTGCTGCACGCAATATGCCCGGGGAAGGCCTCCACATCCGGTACAATAAGCGTGGCTCCCTGTGCCCAGCTGGTGCCACAAACACCGCGTCCCTTACGGATACGGGTACAGGCTACGGGCCCCTGAAAAGGCCCCAGCACCAGTTCTTCTCCTTTTACCAGGTAAAATCCCACCCAAAACCAGCCGAATTGTTCTTTCAATGCCGCCGCCACATTGGCCAGGTTGGCCACCAGGTCCGGCTCTCCTTCCAGTAATCCTTTTATCTGCGGAATGAGCGACCGGTATTGTGCGGCTTTATCTCCCCGGATGATCTGTAAGTCTTCTGCCATTTGTTTTTTTGGTAAAGATAAGGGAATCCGGCACAACGACGTGGCCGGTACAGGCGTCGTCTGCCTGGCCGTTTCCTTTGTCACTTTTATGTCTGTTGATGACCGGGCGCACGCCGGGCGCATCACTGCTTTGCGGCTGTATACGTGTAATTTTTTTTCACTTTTCCCGTTATTATTGTATATTTATTTCAAGTAACCATTAAGGAAAACAGGGCTCATTATCAGTAATTCGCGATCATTTCAGACAGCTAACAGCTTTATTAAATATCTTTGCTACACTATGAATCAACCTGAAGTAATACTAGTGACTGAATCCGACGAAGCTATTGGTACCATGGAAAAAATGGAGGCGCATCGCAGGGGCCTGTTGCACCGCGCATTTTCCGTATTTATTTTAAATGATGCCGGAGATATTTTGTTACAACAAAGGGCACTGGGGAAATATCATTCTCCCGGCCTGTGGACCAACGCCTGCTGCAGCCATCCGCTTCCCGGCGAAACCACGCCGGAAGCCGCTCACCGCCGGCTGATGGAAGAAATGGGTTTCGACTGCCCGCTGGAGGAGATTTTTTCTTTTACTTACAGAACAGCTTTCGACAACGGCCTTATCGAGCACGAATTTGATCATGTGCTGATAGGTACTCACAACGGTGCGATTCACCCCGACAGCACAGAAGTAAATGACTACAGGTATATGTCTGCCAATCAGATCCTGGAACTGATGGAGCAGGAACCGGCCCGCTTCACCAGCTGGTTCCATCTCGCATTACCGAGGGTGCTAAAACATCTGAATATGTCTGTCACCACTGCAGGTATGTAGCCACCCTGTACTTTTTTGTTACATCTCATTTGCTGTTAACCGAAGCAAGCCAACTTTTACTGTGCCAACAGGTATGGTGGGCTGTTAATATGCCTGCCCGCCGCCGTTTACCCTGGTTTTACCTATGCCATTTCATAACCCTTAATAGTTAACTGCTAAATCCTCAGACACATGACAACGATCCAGTTTCCCCGGATCCAGTATCCGTTTCCTTCCCGTTTGAATTCCCATGTGGCAGCAGCCCAGCAACACGTTGAAGACTGGGTGCATCATCATGGTTTACTGTCCACCGACAAGGCGAGGGCCCGTTTTGCCAAAGCCCGTTTCGCCTGGCTGGCAGCCCGCGCCTTCCCGGACGCAGGACTGCATGAGCTCTGTATCATTGCCGACTTCAACACCTGGTTGTTTATCCTCGATGATCAGTGCGATGAGGCGGAAGCCGGTAAAAAATCCGGTTTCCTGCACAGTGTCATGACAGGTTTTATGGACATCTTCCGCCATCCGGATCCCCGCACGCCGGCCAACAATGCGCCGCTGCCGGCCGCGCTCATCAGCATCTGGGAAAGGATGAAAGCCATCAGCACACCGGCATGGCAGGAACGTTTTATCCGCAGCATGGAAGACTATTTTAATTCCTGCCTCTGGGAAGCGCAGAACCGCGAAAATCGTATAGTCCCCACCGTGGCCGACTATGTACGCATGCGCCCCTACACCGGAGCCCTCCTCGCCGATGTGGAGGCCATAGACATCATCGAGAAAATATACCTGCCGGCGGAAACACGGCAGAATGCACTGCTCAAACGTATGGTACAGGCCTGTAACAACATCGTATGCTGGTCCAACGACCTGTTTTCTTTTCCGAAAGAACACCAGGCCGGCGACGTGCATAACCTGGTGCTCGTGCTGCAGCATGAACACCAGTGCAGCCTCCAGGAGGCGGTCGATGAAGCCGCCCGGATGCACAACGAGGAAGTGGCCATTTTTGTAGTGCTGGAAAAACTGCTGCCCCTCACGGGCAACGAGAAAGATTATGAACTGCTGCGCTATGTGGCCGTACTGCGCTCCTGGATCACCGGCAACTTTGAGTGGAGCATGCACGATACCGGACGCTATAGCGCCATGATGAAAGAATATGTCAACAGTTGAGATAAAAATATTGAACCGGCAGGCGGCCCCGGGCTTCAGCCCGGGGTCCCTTTTCGTTTATTGATGTATTTCTCCAGCCGCTTGCCCAACCACCAGAAGGATATGGCAAGGATAGAAAAAAACAGGCCCTTGTTGGTCCGGTCCCAGAGATATTCGAAATAACGGGTATACAGGTCCAGCAGCAGGAATATAACGCCGAGGTCACGCAACAGGTCGTCTTTTGTACGGATGCCCAGCAGCAGGGTAAGGATACACTGTACACTGAACACCACCACCCACCACAACAGGTGTACCTGGCGCAGGGCCTGCCATTCCTGCCAGGTGCCGCAATTCCCGAAAACAGAGATCAGCCAGCCGGACAACAAAAACAACAGCCAGCCGCCGCCCCAGGTGATTTCTTTGGCCGGCAGAAATATGGCGGACCGCTTCATCAGCCATCCGGCGCCTATGATCACGGCCGCCAGCAACGCCATGCGGCAGGGGAGATTCATGCCCAGGAAATAAGGACCGTCGCCGGTGAGATAATAGGTCAGCTTCACGTAGGCAGGTATCAGGCAGAGCAGCGTGGCGATCCACAGCAACCGGGAATGCAGCGTCAGCGCCACGGTAGCATATACCACCGTGGCCAGCAGCCAGAAAACCCCGTAGTTGCCGCCCAGGTACCCCATGCTCTTGCCCAGGTATACAACGGTAACGCCTGTACTCAATATCGGTAACAGCCAGAATAATTCACGGTTGAAAGAAAAGGCGGGCTGATGCCGGTTGCGGCGCCACCCCTGGTAACAAAGAAACGCTGTCAGCCCCGCAAACAGGAAGGCGATCACGCCGTCGGTCAGCGAGAACTTCTTCCGCAGCACCTCGATCCACTTCTCATCCAGCACCAACGACCCGAACGCCATCAGGGCGCAGGAGATGGCAGCAATAAAAATGTACAGGGTGATCGTCTGCCAGTCGTTGCTGCGGACGGAATAGCTCTTCTGCAGCGCTTCCGCCTGCGTGTCCGTGATCAGCTGGTCTTGCTGCCACTGCCGGATCACCCGGTGCAAAAACTGTCCGTCTCTTTTGTCTACTTCCATCATAAGCTTAACTGGATTTATCGCCTATATGTACCAGGCGCAGGGTGTTCCGTTTTTTGATCTTCAACCGGAAATGATTGAAGAAAATCAACAAAGGTATCAGGCAAAAGCTGATATTCTGGATAGTCGGGTTGTCAGGATAAATAAAATAAGCGAGGGCGATCGCGGTAAAGCCAAAAGTCATCGTCAGAAAACTGTATTTCAACCGCTGGTACAGCAGCTCTTTTTCCGTATGCAGCCCCACCACCGCCAGCCCGGGTTTGCGCTGGAAAATATAATAGCTGATCCAGAACAGCCCCGCCAGGCAACCGGCAAGATTAAATAAATAGATGTACAACGGCAGCATGAAATGACTGCTCATATGCATCATCGATGCCGTGGAAAACGGGAAAGTGACAATAAAAAACAGGAAAAAGAGATTGCGGTGGATCAACCCATCGTCATAATGCTGTAAAAAACGGCACAAATGCAGGTGCCATTTCCAGAAGGTCCCGATAAACATAAAACTCATCGCAAAGGTGAAAAACTCCATCAGGAACGGATGTAACACCTGCCGGTAACCGCCTGCAGGCAAGTGGTCCGGCATATGTGGCAGCTTGATTTCGATGATCAGCAGGGTAATGGCAATGGCAAACACAGCATCGCTGAACAACACGGCCCTGTCCAGCTCAAATTCACGGTGAGGGGTTTTAGCTTCCTTGATAACTGACATAGACATATAAAAACGTATGGCTTTTCGGCAATATACGAAAAGCTAAAGAAAGCCGCTATCCACCGTTTTTTTAAACCCGGTAGTTTCGTATATTCGGGGAAGCAGCATCTCTTGTGCGACCGCCTCCGGTCAGAATTATCTATGCGTCGCGGCTTTGTCATCCGCTGGTAGCTGTTTTGCAACCTTTTCTTTTTTCATTTGTTAGGTATTTATCAATCATCATATACTTTCAATGTTATAAGTATGCGTTGTACCCTTATATTGATTTCTACACTTTTTTTGTCAGGATTAAATACCACTTACGGGCAGATGGATACAACCAGGGGAAACTACGCCTTTAACCTGGCCGATTGTATACAATACGGGATCGCGCATCATCACGATATGGTCAATGCCAACCTGGATGTGGATTTTTCAAGGGAACAGGTAAAGGAAGCAACCGCCAAGCTGTTGCCCCATGCGGACATCAATGCCAACTTCACCGACAATATGAAACTGGCTACCTCCCTGATCCCCGACATCGCCAGCGGTAACTATGACCGGAAAATACCGGTGCAATTCGGTACCCGCTTCTCTTCCAATGCGACCGGGCAGGTAAACCAGACCATCTTTCAGAGCGATTATTTTCTCGGACTGAAAGCCTCCCGCGTATACCGCGGACTGGCCACCAAAAACCTGACCCGCACAGAGATAGATACCAAAGTGGCCATCATCAAAGCCTACTATGCGGTACTCACCAACCAGGAAAATATCCGCCTGTCCAAATCCAATCTCGATCAGTTGCGTAAAACCCTCTCCGACACCAAAGCCCGCTACGATGCCGGCGTGTCCGAAAGGGTAGACGTGGACCGGATACAGGTGTCCTATAATAATGGTGTGACCCAGATCGAAAACCAGATCCGCGAACTCGTATATACGATGCAGTTACTCAAGTTCCAGATGGGTATGCCACAGGAAAGTAACCTCGAACTCCGGGAAACCGTGCAGGACCTCAATGTGGAAGCGTTTTCCACCGATACGCTCAACTATAAGGTGGAAGACCGCGTGGAATACAGCATCCAGAATACCCAGATCGCCCTTAATGAACTGAACCTGAAAAGCAAAAAGATGGCCTATCTGCCCCAGCTGAACTTTTTCGTCAACTATGGGGTCAACTGGTTTTCCACTAAGTTCGGCGACCTGTACAAACAGGGGTTTGGCGCCTCTGCGCTGGGCCTCAACTTGTCGTGGTCTATTTTCACCGGTACCGAAAGGCTCCACCAGATCAGGCAGCTGGGCATCACCCTGAAAAAATCACAAAATGATCTCGACTACCTGTCGCAGCAGATAAAACTGGAGGTGAAGAGCGCTAACACCTCCTACGAAAGCAACAGAGCCACGTTCGTTACGCAGAAGACGAATATGACACTAACGCAGGGCATATACGACCGGATCGTGCTGAAGTTCGAGCAGGGCGTGGCTACCAGCCTGGACGTGATCTCGGCGGAAAGCCAGCTTACCCAGGCCCGCACGGACTACGTCAATGCCATGCTGGCCACCCTGATCAGTAAAACCGACCTGGACAAGGCCATGGGCAGAATCAAATAATATCACAGCAAATACAACATTTATTAATTTTTTCTCCATATGTACCTGAAATCAAATTGGATCATAATTCTGGTTGCGCTGCTGGGCACCGCCTGCGGTGGTGGAAAAAAACAACAGCAACAGGCAGCCATGATGGGCATGATGAAGGCAACTGTCGTAGCACAGGAAGTGGTGCCGGCTTCCTATACCGTGCACACCCAGTTCCCGGCTACGCTGACAGCGCACGATGAAGTGGCCATCCGCTCCGATGTGACCGGCTATCTCTCCGCCATCAAAGTGAAAGACGGCAGTATGGTGAAAAAAGGACAGCCGCTGTATGAGATCGACAAAAGCCGGTATGTGGCCGCCTATGGCCAGGTAGCCGCCACCCAGCAGCAGGCGGAAGCCGATCTCGCCCAGAAAGAAAAAGATTACGAGCGATATAAAACCCTGCTGGAGCATGACGCCATCTCCAAACAGACGGTTGACCAGGCTTACACCGCCGTGATGACGTCCAAAGCTAACCTGGCCGCCGCCAAAGCTGCCGTGGCCCGCGCCGGCACCGACGTCAACCACGCGATCATACGCGCCCCGGTCAGCGGCAGCATCGGTATCGTACAGATCAAAGTCGGCGATATCGTTAACGCCGGCCAGACGCTGATCAACACGCTGGTGAACGAACATCCCATCTTCGCCGACTTCGACGTGCCACAGGCCAGCATTCCCCAGTTCTACCGTATCCAGAAAGGACAGGGCGATGAAAAATTCTTCCTGAAATTCACCAGCGGTGAAACCTATGGCGAACAGGGGAAAATACAGGCCATCAATAATATTGTAGACCCGCAAACCGGTACCATCCGGGTGCGGCTGGTGTTCGAAAACAAAGACGGCCAGCTTAAATCAGGTATGAGCGGCGTAGTGGTCATGCAGTACGCCACACCGGCTACACAGGTGGCCATCCCCGCCAAAGCGATCGTTCAGAACCTCTCCGAAACTTCCGTGATGACCCTCACAAAAGACAATGTGGTGAAACCGGTGCACATCACGCCCGGTCCTGTGACCGACACCATGCTGATCGTGGAGGACGGCCTCAAAGCCGGTGACCGCATCATCGTGGAAGGCCTGCAGAAAGTAAGGCCCGGAGATACCGTGAACGTGGCCGGCCCCGGTACGCCCGCAGCACCGCCGGCAGGTAAACATTAATTCCTAAAATCACCATCACAGTATGATTTCAAAAACTTTTATAGAGCGCAAGAATACTACGATAGTTATATCCATCATCCTGGTGATTGTAGGGTTGATCTGTATGTTTAACCTGCCTATTGCCCAGCTGCCAGATATTGCGCCCCCCGTGACCGATGTAAGGGCCAACTATGTGGGCGCCAACTCCACCACCGTGGAAGAAACGGTGACCACGCCCATAGAAAACCAGGTGAACGGTACGCCCGGCGCCATGTACATACAGTCGGTAAGCGCCAACGACGGCTCCATGAGTATCACCGTTACCTTCAACCTCGGCACCGATCCCGACATCGCCACGCTCGACGTGCAGAACAGGGTGAGCCTCGCCCTCCCCAGTACGCCGGACGAAGTAAGGCGTGTAGGGGTGACCGTTAAAAAACGTTCCAACGATATGTTGATGGTGATCGGGCTCAACTCGCCGAAAGGACAACATACCCGCGAATTCCTCGACAACTACATCAATATTTACCTCAAACCGGAACTGGCCCGTATTGAAGGGGTGGGAGACGTGAATGCCTTCTCGCAGGACTACAGTATGCGTATATGGCTTAACCCCGATAAAATGGCAGCGCTCAACCTGACGGCGGCTGACATCGCGCGGGCGGTGACCGAACAGAACCAGCAGGTGCCGGCAGGTAGTATCGGGGCGCCCCCCATGTCCCGCACCCAGGCTTTTGAGTATACGGTCAGCGTAAAAGGCCGCCTGGCCACTTCGGAAGAATTTGGTAATGTGGTGGTCGCCAAAAATCCCAACGGCGGCCTTATTCGCCTCCGGGACGTGGCCCGCATCAACCTCGGTTCCTTCACCTATGCGATCGACGCGAAAGCAGACGGTAAAACCGGTAGCGGTCTGGCTATCTACCTGGCGCCGGGCGCCAACGCCCTCGATGTGAACGACCGGGTGATCGCCAAGATGGAAGAACTGGCCAAATCTTTCCCCGAAGACGTCAACTGGCTGATTCCTTTTGAAACGACCTCCTTCGTAAAAATATCCATCAACGAGGTGTTCCATACTTTCCTTGAAGCCCTCGGGCTGGTGGTGATCGTGGTGTTTATCTTCCTGCAGAACTGGCGGGCGACCATCATCCCGATATTGGTGATCCCCATCTCGTTGATCGGTACTTTTATCTTCTTCCAGCTGCTGGGATTCTCTATCAATACCCTCACCCTCTTCGGTTTTGTGCTGGCCATCGGTATTGTGGTGGACGATGCCATTGTTGTGGTGGAGGCGGTCCAGCATCATATCGACGCCGACCTGATGTCGCCGCGGGAAGCCACTTTCAAAGCCATGTCGGAAGTACAGGCGCCGGTAATCGCCATCGCACTGATCCTCGCAGCGGTGTTTGTGCCGGTAGCATTTATCCCCGGTGTAAGCGGACGGTTGTACCAGCAGTTTGCGCTCACCATCGCATTTTCGGTATTGCTCTCCGCCTTCCTGGCGTTAACGCTCACACCGGCCCTGACAGCTATCCTGCTGCGGCCTGCCCATCTTACCAAAAAATCACACGGGCTGAATAAGTTCTTCTATAAATTCAACGAATGGTTTACCCGGGTCACCAACCGCTACGGCAACATGGTGATGCGGTCCATCCGCTTTACGCCGGTGGTGCTTATCCTGCTGGGGGTGCTGTTCGCCGTTGCTTTTTATCTTTTTAAGAAGACACCCACCACCTTTGTGCCCCAGGAAGACATGGGCGCCCTCTTTATAGCACTGGAGCTGCCGGAAGCCGCATCTACCGAACGAACAAAAGAAGTGGTGGATGAAATCGGCCATATCCTCAGCGCCGACAGCGCGGTGAACCACTTTTTCGGTATCACCGGGATGAACTTCGTGGCCAACGCGGTGAAACCCAACTCAGGCACTTTCTTCGTGAGCCTCAAACCATGGGATGAGCGCTACGCGCACGGAGACGACATCGGTAAAGTGCTGGGCCGTATCCAGGGCGCTGCCTCGCGTATCATCGGCGCTACCATCATCGCCATCCCGGCGCCCACCCTGCGTGGTATGGGTACATCGGGCGGCTTCTCGTTTATCCTCGAACAAAAAAGTAACCCGGATATCAAACAGTTCATGCAGGTGATGGGGCAGTTCCTGATGGAAGCCAACCAACGGCCGGAAATAGCCCGCGCCTACGCCTTCTTCAGCGCCAACACGCCGCAGTTCAACGTGGAAGTAGACAGGGACAAATGTAAACAGCTGGGCGTGGCCGTCAGCGATGTGTTCAACGCCCTGCAGACCTTCCTCGGTGGCCTGTATGTCAACGACTTCACCCGTTTCAGCCGCAGCTTCCGTGTGGTGATGCAGGCAGACTCGCTGTACCGTACCAGCATCGACAACCTGGCTACTTATTATGTACGCAATAACCTGGGACAGATGGTGCCGCTCAGCGCGCTTATCACCACCAAAAAAGGTGCAGGCGCCCCGGTAATCAATCACTTCAACCTGTACCGCTCCGTGGAGATAGATGGTGACAGCCAGGTGGGCTATAGCAGCGGCGACGCCATTAAGGCGTTACAGGAAGTGGCCGCCAAAGTGCTGCCGGAGAACTTCGGTTATGAATGGGCCAACGTGTCGTTACAGGAAATAAAAGCAGGTAATAGCAGCGTGCTGATCTTCATGTTGTCTATCCTGTTTGTATTCCTGCTGCTCACCGCGCTGTACGAAAGCTGGTCCGTGCCTTTCTCCGTACTGCTGGCAGTGCCGGTGGCGTTGTTTGGTTCCATCGTGGCGCTGTCGCTTACCAAACAGGCCAACAGCGTGTACTCCCAGATCGGTCTCATTACCCTGATCGGGCTGGCTGCTAAAAACGCCATCCTGATCGTGGAGTTCTGTAAAGAGCGGGTGGACAGGGGGATGCCGCTGATGGAGGCTACGCTGGAAGCGGTGAAACTGCGTTTCAGGCCTATCCTCATGACGTCCTTTGCCTTCATCCTCGGCGTGGTGCCGCTGTGCCTGGCACAGGGCGCCGGTGCTGCTTCCCGCGTTAATATAGGCTACACCGTTATTGGCGGTATGCTGGCCGCCACTGTGCTGGGGGTATTCACCGTTCCGGTATTATATGTGCTCATCACCAAACTGGCCTACGGTAAAAAGAAACTGGCCGAACTGGAAGCGCACGGCAACGAAGAGAAAAAACCGAAAGGGCTGGGCGAATAGTTTTATTTTTGGTCATGAAAAATACGGAACGATTCAGCAACAGGGTAGACAACTATGTAAAGTACCGGCCACATTACCCGGTGGCCATCATACCATACCTGGCTGCTGAAGTGGGGCTTACCCATCAGTCCGTAATAGCCGATATCGGCTCCGGTACCGGTATTTCTGCAACACCTTTCCTGGATAATGGTAATACCGTTTATGCCGTGGAGCCTAATAAAGAAATGCGGGAGGCTGCGGAGAAATTGCTGCTGAGGTATCCTAACTTCCGGAGTGTAACGGGAACGGCAGAACGTACCACCCTGCCACATCACTCTGTGGACCTGATCATCGCCGGCCAGGCATTTCACTGGTTTGACCAGGAAGCCGCCGGCGAAGAATTCCGGCGTATCGCAAAACAAGATGCCTATGGCGTACTGATGTGGAATGTCCGGCAGATGAACACTCCCTTTGAACAAGCCTACGAAGACCTGCTGCATCGGCATGGCATAGACTATAAAGACATGAAACACCGGAATATAGGTCCGGCACAGCTGGGCATCCTTTTTGCACAAGGGTCCTTCCGGGAGAAAACTTTCCAGAATGTGCAGCGTTTTGACTTTCCTGCGCTGAAGGGGCTGTTAACCTCTTCATCGTATATGCCGGACAGGACAAATCCCGGTTATACAGCGATGGTAAAGGACCTGGAAGATATTTTTGAAAAATACCAGGAAAACGGCATGGTCCTGTTCCGGTACGAAACAAAATTATACACAGGCTTAATAGCGCACACACGCTGAATGTGAAATTGTTTTCTATCTTTGTTGCCGTCGGATAGTTAATAAAAAAATTGAATAACCTTTAATAACCTGTTAAATACAGGTCTTTTTATATGCCATATCTTACCTGGAGCAACATCCCATTGTTTTGCTTCCATTGCCGGCTATGAAAGTACCTGGACGCATACACTATTATTAATCAGAACAATATGGGTTTTTGGGATAAAGTAAAGATGGACCTGTCATGGTATAACGTTAGAAACGGCGTACCTACTGTACCTCGTGGCGGAAAAGGGAAGTTGTTGTTGCTCACCGTCAAAAGGGCTTTAAAAAGCGAAGCCTTCCATGCAGTGCTCCTGTTCAGATTATGCAGCTACTTCCATAGTAAGCGGATAAAAATCATGACTTTTTATTATTCGAACCGCCTCCGGCGGCGCTATGGTTCTACCCTGGCCCATACCGCGGATATCGCCGGAGGGCTCCGGTTACCGCATCCCTACGGTGTGATCATCGGAGGGAATGTTAAAATAGGGGCAATGACCACCATCGGACAACATGTGACCCTGGGTGGAAATTTCGGAAAAACGAAAGGGAACAGAACAACTCCTGTCATCGGCAGTTGGTGTTTTATTTGTGCCGGCACCGTGATCGCCGGCCCGGTTACTGTCGGTGATGATGTGATCATAGGGGCCAACTCCACGGTGAGCAAAGATGTGCCGGACCATGTGATTGGCAGCGGCAACCCTTTTGTAATAGGTAAGGTAAAGGAACCGGGGACGGCGGTGGAGCTGAATAAAATTCTGTATGCAAAATTTTATGGTTACCCGGACGAAGTGGTAAACAATATCGGTATTTAATAAAACGTAGTACTGCCATAATTAAAAAGCGAAGAGACCTGGTCTCTTCGCTTTTTTGCTGATAAGATATAGTCGTCCGGTTAAACCAGGCTGTTAAATAATATCTCCACCGGATGCAGTGCTTTTACGCCGGTGCCGTCTTTCACCTGGTGGCGGCAGCTGGTGCCGGGGGCGGCGATCAGGGTGCCAGTGGGGGCATTGCGCACCGCCGGGAACAGCACCATTTCCCCGATCTGCATACTGAGATCGTAGTGTTCTTTTTCGTAACCGAAAGATCCGGCCATACCGCAGCAGCCGGAGGGGATCACTTCTACGGTGTAGTGTTGCGGGATAGACAACATCTTCTTGCTGTGCAGCGCGGAAGACAGTGCTTTCTGCTGGCAGTGCCCGTGCAGCTTGATCTGCTGTGGCTGTGTGGTGAACTGCGCTGCGGTGATATGTCCTTTCTCTGCTTCGCTGGCAATAAATTCATCGATCAGGAAACAGTTTTTGGCCAGCGTCTGCGCCTGCTGACGAAGGTTTTCCCGTACCAGGTCGGGGTATTCATCGCGGAAGCTGAGGATGGCAGAGGGTTCTACGCCCAGCAGGGGAGTATTATCATTGATAACGTTGCTGAATATACGCACATTCTCTTCTGCCAGCTCACGCGCCTGGCGCAGCAGTCCTTTGGACATGTAAGCGCGCGCGCTCTCCGGGTGGTCGATCATTTTTACTTCGTAACCGAGGCGGTGCAGCAGCTGCACTGCTTTGATGCCTACCGGCGTATCGTTGTAATTGGTAAACTCATCACAGAAGAGATATACGATGCGGTTGCCGGCGCCTTGTTTTTCTTTGGGCCACGTTTGGTTAAACCATTTCCGCAGCGTGGTGCCGTGGAGGCCGGGCAAAGAGCGCTTGGCCGCAAAGCCGCTGAATTTCCGGATAATGCCGCCGGTAAAGCTGTTATTGATCAGTCCATTGTAGATGCCGGGGGCGATGGCCGCGAGGCCGGACAGTTTGGAGAAATTACCGATCATCCTGGCGCGCATAGGCACGCCGTTGGCATCGTAGTAGTGTTGCAGGAACTCCATCTTCAGCTTGGCCATATCTACGTTGGACGGGCATTCTGACTTACAGCCCTTGCAGGCGAGGCAGAGGTCCAGCACTTCATAGATCTCTTTGTGATCGAAGCGGTTTTCTTTGGTGGAGTGTGTCAGGAACTCACGCAGGATGTTGGCCCTGGCGCGGGTAGTATCTTTTTCGTTGCGGGTGGCCATGTAGCTGGGGCACATGGTGCCACCGCTCAACGGTGTTTTGCGGCAGTCGCCGGAACCGTTGCACTGCTCGGCGTGCTGCAGCACGGTTTGTTCCGGGAAGTGGAAGATGGTATGGAAGTCCGGTGTTTTTTGTCCGGGTTCATAGCGCAGCATGCTGTTCATGGACGGTGTGTCCACGATTTTGTTGGGATTGAAGATATTTTCAGGGTCCCAGGTGTATTTGATCTGGCGCAGCAGCTCATAGTTTTTTTCGCCTACCATCTGGCGGATGAATTCACCGCGCAGGCGGCCGTCGCCATGTTCGCCGCTGAGAGAGCCATGGTATTTTTTAACGAGCGTGGCTATTTCTTCCGCGATGGTCCTGAAGAGCTGATTGCCTTCTTCCGTTTTCAGGTTGATGATCGGGCGGAGGTGGATCTCACCGCTGCCGGCGTGTGCGTAGTGTACGGCATGCAGGTCATACTTTTCCAGGATCACGTTGAAGTCACGGATAAAATCGGGGAGGTCTTCCACGGCCACGGCGGTGTCTTCAATCACGGGCACGGCTTTTTCGTCGCCGGGCAGGTTACTGAGCAGTCCCAGTCCGGCTTTGCGGAGGGTCCAGATTTTTTTGGTGTCCTCTCCGAACAGGAGGGGGAAGTGGTATCCCAGTCCGGCAGCGCGCAGCCGGGCTTCGAGGCGGCCTGCTATTTCTGTCACTTCTTCGCGGGTGTTGCGGCAGAATTCCACCACGAGGATGGCGCCGGGGTCGCCCTGTACGAAGAAGCGGTTTTTACGTTGTTCGATATTGTCTTTGGTGCACTCGAGGATGAAGTGGTCTATCAGTTCGCTGGCGCTGGGTTTGAAGTCCATCACCTGGATATTGGCCCGCAGGGATTCGTCCACGCTGTTGAAGTGGATGCAGAGCAGGCCTGTCTCTTTGGGAGGCAGGGGGTCGATATGCAGTTTTATTTCGGTGATCAGCGCGAGGGTTCCTTCGGAGCCTGCGATGAGTTTGCAGAAATTAAAATCTTCGGTGCCGGCGGTAAAGGGAGCGGTTTCCAGCAGCATATCCACGGCATAGCCGGTATTGCGGCGGGGGATGCTCTTTTTAGGGAATTCGCGGCGTATCTCCTCCTGGTTGCGATAGTCACTCAGGGTGCTGCGTATCTGTTGATAGATGCGGGTTTCGAGTGTGTCCGGCCCTTCGCATTTGGCGTGGAACGCGTCGGGGCTGAGGGTGTTGAAGGTGACTTCTTCGCCGTTGCTCAGCAGGGCTTTCACTTCCAGCAGGTGTTCGCGGGTGCTGCCGTATACCACGCTGTTGGAGCCGCAGGAGTTGTTGCCCACCATCCCGCCGATCATGGCGCGGTTGGCGGTGGATGTTTCGGGGCCGAAGTAGAAGCCGTGCGGCTTCAGGTACATGTTCAGCTCGTCGCGGATCACCCCGGGCTGTACGCGTACCCAGTTTTCGGCGGTATTGAGTTCCAGTATTTTGGTAAAGCCGCGGGACACATCGGTAATGATACCGTTGCCCACCACCTGGCCTGCCAGCGAGGTGCCTGCGGTACGGGGTATCAGCGATGTTTTATTGGTACGCGCAAAAGAGATCAGTTTCTTCAGGTCGTCTGTTGATTCGGGGATGGCCACCGCCAGCGGCATTTCACGGTATGCCGACGCATCGGTGGCATAGAGTGTCCGCATGGTATTGTCTGTATAAAGCGTTCCTTCCAGTTCCTGGGCCAATTGTTCCAGCTTTTCGCGCATCATGGTATGTACCGGGTTTGAAAGGGCAAATTTAATACATCAGTCCGGCTTTTTTATCTCTTGTAAAGTATTCGGCAAAAAAAACTACCCTACTGCTCAGGCTTTTATCGGAGGCGGGGCTTTGACCGGAGGAATTGCATAAAAAGCAAAAATCCGGTAAATCGTCTGATTTACCGGATCTTTGCGTCCTGGTATCCTGCATTGTGATCTTTAATCCACCAGCTTCATCGTTCCTTTAAAATGATTGAATGAACCATCCGGATTAGCAATGTTGGTATATACCTCTCCTGTGTTCCAGTTTTGCACATGCACTACATTTGTTTTCGTGCTGGTCTCAGTCCAATATACCATGAATACATTTGGGCTAACCTCTACGGCAGTGTAGTCTACCAATTCTGAAAGGTTTTTTGTACTTTCTGATTTGCCTGTAAAACGCATCTGCTTATTATCCAGGTAATTGAGATCAAATACAAACCCACCACCGAAGTTCACTAACACATGATGGCCAATTGCCGGATAGGGAGATTTTAAATCCCATTGCATTTCTCCTTTAAATACTTTAGCTCCCATTTCCAGCGATTCTTTGCCCGGTAATTGAGGATACTTTGCCATCATTTTATTTGCCAGGTCCTCCCCATTGGAACCGGACAGCGCAGCGTTTTTATAATCCTTAAGGTAATTTTCAACAAAATCCAGCACTTCAGGAGATTCATCCGGTTTAGTAAAATGGGAAGGGATTACTTTTTGGGGCTGCAATGACTTCATCTTGTTTATTTGTGCCATCCATAGGTCCAGCGCTTTATAATTTTTCGTGTCTGCCATCCATAAATGAGCTCCTTCGCTCACAGAGATTCCACCTGCTATTGTTCTTATAGACGGGATCCATACAAAACTATGCGCCGGATCTTCTTTTGACTGGATGATTTCGAGTTGGTGGTCTTCCAGAGGTGGCAATGCCGTTATTGCTTTCGGAACTATTATTTCAGATGGCGCATCTTCTTTGAGTTGAGGCCCCCATACCGCCAGTTTCTGATCTTTGGATGCTTCAATTAAATAGGCGGTTTGCGCGGTGGATACTATAGCTGCGCCGGGAAATGCTTTTTTTAATTCGTCAAGACCGAAATAGAAATCCGGATCACTATGTGATATATAGATCATCTTCAGATTTTTACCGGTAGCCTTTATTTCCTTTATCAATTCCAGGGCGTATTTTTTCTGAAATTGAGCGTCGATAAGAATAGCGTCTTTATCACCATATACGAGGGTGGAGGTGACCGGGAAAATGGCATTTGCGCCGGGGTTGTAAATGCTGATTTTCAGGTTTCCTGCCAAAGCTGATCCTGCAAACATTATTGTAGTCATAATAGATAAAATAATTTTGTGAAACATGTAAATGTTTTTTAAATGATACCACAAAACTAGACCGTGCTTCTTCTGCCACCATTAAACAAGTTCAATAAATGAAATGACAGGCTACTTTTTTTCGGCGATCTTTCCCCTGATTTTGCTGAGAAATGTACTTTGCCTTAGACGTATAAAATGACAAAATGATATTGGGGTTATCTGAGTGCCCGTCTTCCCGGGCAAACGGGCTCCTCTATTCCTTTACAAATTGCGGCTTTTTTACCTGGAGGCCGCAAACGGCTTCTATCCTGTCAGCCAGATACGCCGCCAGGTCGGGTGACAGGGCCTCGTCGTGCATGTGCATGAAGAAATAGACCTCCTGCAGACCATGGTCCAGCCAGTATTTGATACGGTTGGCCCAGTCGTCGATACGGGTATAGTCGGTAGGGTGCAGGCTGTTGCCCACAAAACGGATGAATATCTTGGGAACGGTGAGGTGCATATGGGCGCAGTCCCTTCTGCCGGCGGTGTCGGTGATGATGGCGCCTACTTTCAGCTCCCGCAGTTTGTCGAATAGTTCCAGCCGTACGGCCTCATCTTCATACCATTCCTTATGTCTTACTTCCAGGAAAAACTGTAGGTCGGTGGGCAGGGAGGCAAGGTAATCGTACAGTGCTTTCCGTTTGGCAGGGCCGTATTTGTCGCTCAGCTGCAGGAAGATAGGGCCGAGGTGGTTGCCGAAGGCCAGCACGCCCTCCAGGAACGAGGTGGTTTTAGGGCCGGCGGTAGCGGGACTGAGATTGCTGAAGTGACTGATGGCCTGTGGTACTTTGGGGCAGAATTTGAACGCCATGCCTTTGGCGGAAGCGTCCCATTTGGAGATGGTGTCCGGGCCGTAGATCTGGTAGTGGGTGGCGTTGAGCTCAATGCTGTTGAAATGACGTACGTATTCGGGCAGGAAAAGGGCTTCTTTGGTGCCTTTGGGATATATTTTCCCGATCCATTCCTTGCGGCCCCATTTGGCGCAGCCCAGCCAGGCCTGCGGTTTCTTAACGGGCTTGCCTTTCAGCACTTTTTTGTTGAAAAGCGGTTCAGCGGGCAGTTTGAAGTCCAGTTCTTCCAGCTCCGCAGGCGTAACACGGCCAAAATCCATAACAGGAGGTTTTAACGGGTGCACATGACGATCACGGTAAAAGGGATAAGGTAGGTACTGCAAATATACTAAAAGCAGGGGGCTGCAGCGGCAAAACACACTGCTAAAATAAAATAGTGGAAACCTTTTGTTTTCTTGTTTTTACAAGTTAACTTAAGATAGATTATCAATTATTTAGCATGGAAATTTTACACGTTAGCGCGGAATGTTACCCGGTAGCCAAAGTAGGTGGGCTCGGTGACGTGGTAGGGGCATTGCCCAAATACCAATACGAGCTGGGGGCTATCGCCAAGGTGGTGGTACCGGCCTACAGGAATAAGTATTATGATACGCATGAATTTGATGTGGTGCACCAGGCCGGGATGTGGCTGGGGCACGACTGGTATCATTTCAATGTGTTAAAGGAGCGGAACAATGAACTGGGTTTTGACCTTTACCTGGTAGACATCCCCGGGCTGCTGGACACCCCCGGCGTTTACGGTTACCCTAATGATACCGAAAGATTCCTGGCCTTTCAGATCGCCGTACTGGACTGGGTCAACGAATGGAACCACCAGCCGGACGTTGTCCACTGTCACGACCATCATACCGGCCTGATTCCTTTCCTCATGAGTTACGGTTATAAATATGAGCGCATGCGGGAAGTCCCTTCCGTGCTCACCATTCATAATGCCCAGTACCAGGGCCAGTTTGGGTGGGACAGGCTGTACCTCATCCCGTCTTTCGATCTGTGGAAAGCCGGTCTGCTGGACTGGGGCGGGGCTATCAACCCGCTGGCCGCGGCTGTCAAATGTGCCTGGAAAGTCACCACCGTATCGCCCGGGTACATGGAAGAGCTGTACCAGGATGCCAACGGGCTGGAATGGCTGATCAATCATGAAAGAGCCAAAACAGCCGGCATCATCAACGGGATAGACACAGCGGTGTGGGACCCGGAGACAGACCATATGGTACAGGCCAATTACGACCTGGAAACGGTGGCGCAGGGTAAAAAGGAAAACAAGCAGGCCCTCTGTGAACGCTTCGGCCTCGATTCGTCGCTGCCGCTGGTATCCTTCATCGGAAGACTGGTGGGAGACAAGGGCGCCGATCTGTTGCCGGAGATCATCAGCCGTACCCTGCATGAGCTGCCGGGCGAGGTAAACTTCCTCGTACTGGGTAGCGGTGATCCACATGTGGAATGGGCACTACAACAAACCCGACATGATGTTAGCTATGGTTTTAACCTGCATATCGGATATAATGAAGCACTGTCACACCTAATCTATGCCGGCAGCGATTTTCTGCTGATGCCGTCCAGGGTGGAGCCCTGCGGCCTGAACCAGCTTTATGCCCTGCGTTATGGCACCGTGCCTATGGTCCGCAGCACCGGCGGATTAAAGGATACCGTGACCGATTTTGGGGATCCCGGCGGATTTGGCATACGTTTTAATCAGGCAGGGGTATGGGATGCCTGTTACTCCGTAAAACGTGCCGTGGAACTGTTCAGCGATACCGCCCATCTCTCGGAAATCCGCCTGCGTGGCATGCGGCTCAATCATTCCTGGGGACGCTCGGCCCAGCAGTACCTCGATGTTTACAACAGTATGAAAGGTTAACTAATCACGATAACGCGCAGCGATTTCCTAATCTAAACCAACGTCCACACTATGACTAAAGATGTAATATCCATTATCCTCGGAGGCGGTGCAGGTACCCGCTTGTATCCCCTTACCCGTCGCCGTTCCAAACCGGCCGTGCCCCTTGCCGGTAAATACAGACTGGTGGATATCCCCATCTCCAACTGTCTGAACGCGGAACTGAACCGTATTTTCGTTTTAACCCAGTTCAACTCCGCCTCGCTTAACAAACACATCAAAAACTCGTACCATTTCAGTCATTTCGACAAAGGGTTTGTAGACATCCTCGCTGCAGAACAAACGCCCGACAACCCCACCTGGTACCAGGGCACCGCAGATGCGGTTAGGCAGTGCCTGCACCATGTGGAGAATTTCGACTTTAAATATGTGCTCATCCTCTCCGGCGATCAGTTGTACCAGATGGACTTCCGTGATATGATCAACCATCATATCGAAACCGGAGCGGAGATTTCTATCGCCACCATCCCGGTAGCCGCCAAAGAAGCATCGGATTTTGGTATCCTGAAAACAGATGCGTCCGGGGCTATCGTCTCCTTCACGGAGAAGCCGTCACAGGAAGTGCTGCCGCCATGGGCGTCTGAGGTGAGTGAAGAAATGAAGAACGTCGGCCGCGTGTACCTCGCCAGTATGGGCATCTATATCTTCAGCCGGGACGTACTCTTCGATATGCTGGGCAAACAACCGGAGGCGGCCGACTTTGGCAAGCAGGTGATCCCGGAAGCGATAGAAGCCAAAGCCCGTGTATTCAGCTACCAGTATGAAGGTTACTGGACCGATATCGGTAACATCTCCTCTTTCTGGGAAGCCAATATCGGGCTCACAGACGATATCCCACAGTTTAACCTGTTCAACGAATCGCAGACCATCTACTCCCGTGCACGGATGCTTCCCCCCGCCAAAATATCCGGTACCATGGAGAAAACAATCATCGCCGACGGTTGTATTATTATGGCAAGCCGGTTGGAACGTTGTGTGGTGGGTATCCGTACCCGCATCGGCAGGGGCTCGGTCGTTTCCAACACGTATATCATGGGGAGCGACTACTACCAGACCCTCGACGAACTGGACAGGGCCAGCGCGGAAGGCCGTCCGCCCATGGGCATCGGCGAAAACTGCATGATCGACAAAGCGATTATTGACAAGAACTGCAGTATCGGAAACAACGTACATATTCAGGGCGGAGACCATCTTCCGGATGGCGACTTTGAAAAATATACGGTGAAAGACGGCATTGTTGTTGTTAAAAAAGGAGTAGTCCTGCCGGACGGATTCAACATCTAACAAAACAATACACATGCGAGTGTCAATTGAGCGGAAACCTACGAAGATCTATCCTGATCTGAAAAGAGTGGTAGCCAGGTTTTTTTTCAATGGCGAAGCCAGGGCCAAATCCATTATACAACATGTTGCCTCCATGAGCGATGAGCAGGTGGATGTAACGATAACGCCTATACTGAGAGAGTTCTCCCGGCGCCACCGTAACATCACCCGTATTTTCGAGAAACATGCAGACAGGATCCGGCACCTTTTTGCTGCTGTCCAGGTCAACTATGATGAATTGTCGCTGAAAAGAAAACTGTTGACAGGCTCGTATTTTACCAACGAATATTCTATTGAATCTGCCGCTTTTTTTAATCCTTCGATGATTGAAGATGTGGACCAGAGCGGGCTGGAAGAAGGGGAGAAAAGAGTGATCCTGAGCTTCCGTGCCGTTGGCGAAGGGCATATCTCGTCCATCGCGTTCCGCAGCGGCATCATCGACCGCAATAACCAGATCACTTTACAAACAGCCGGCAACTACGTGGACGAAGCGGAAGTGATCCGCAATGCCATGTATAAAAAGGATACTTTCTTTCAGAATGCGGTGTCCATCAAACTGCCGGACCCCGTGATGCAGGAGGTGATGAACAGCCTGCCGGATGAATTTGAGTACATGTCCCTGAAAAAAGTGATCCGTGAAATGCAGCAGCGCTACCAGGTAGACCACCTGGTGAAAAAAGCGCTGGAAAGATTGCTCTGGCTGGCAGACTCTTACTACGAACTGAATTTCTCGCTGGACACGGATATCTCCGACCGGGTGATCTTCCCGTATTCCGACGCAGAAAGCCGGGGTATTGAAGACGCCCGCTTCGTGAAATACAAAGGGGAAGATGGCAACATCACTTACTACGCCACCTATACGGCGTTCGACGGGGTGACCATCCAGCCTAAACTGCTGTCTACCGAAGACTTTTATAATTTTAAAATCATGCCCTTGTACGGAGAGGGGGCCCAGAATAAAAACCTGGCCCTCTTTCCCCGCAAAATCAAAGGGAAATATGTCATGATATCCCGTATTGATGGTATCAACGGGTATATTATGTATTCCGATAAAATCAATATCTGGGAAAATCCACAGATCCTCCAGACCCCTAAATATCCATGGGAATTTGTACAGGTAGGTAACTGCGGCTCACCGATCGAAACGCCGGAAGGCTGGCTGGTGATCACGCATGGCGTAGGGCCCATGCGGACTTATTGCATCGGCGCCAGCCTGCTGGACCTTGAAGATCCCGGTACGGAGATCGGCCGCCTGCGGGAGCCGCTGCTGATGCCCAATAAGGACGAAAGAGAAGGTTATGTGCCCAATGTGCTTTATTCCTGTGGCTCTATCGTACACAACGATGAACTGATCATTCCTTACGGCCTCTCCGATTATGCTTCCGGTTTCGCCACCGTCAACCTCGAAAAGCTGCTGGCCCAGATCAAAGCAGACGGCGTATAACTTTATCCAAGCGATTGATATACTTTCAGGTAATCGGCCGTCATCCGGTCGGTAGTGAAGTGCTCGTGTGCATGCAGGTGGCTGGCGTACCGGTCCAGCTGCCCCAGGGCTTCCACTGCTGCCACGGCTTCGGCCACTGTGTTGACTAAATAGCCGGTGCGTCCGTCGATGATAAGCTCCGGCATAGCACCCCTGTTAAAAGCGATCACGGGAGTGCCGCATAACATGGCCTCCGCCACACTCAGCCCAAAGGGTTCGTTAAAATGAATCGGGTGCAGCAGGGCGCTGGCCTTGCCCAGCAGTTCACTGCGTGCCGGCCCGCCTACGGACCCCAGGTACCGGACCTGTTCATCATCTATATAAGGTTTTACCATTTCCTCAAAATAGTCCTGCTGCTGGATGATACCGGCTATCAGCAGGCGGCGGCGGGACTGTAGGGCAATCTGTATAGCGTCGTGCGTGCCTTTGTCCGGATGAATGCGGCCATAGTACAGCAGGTAGTCGTCGGGCACCGGGTTGAAGGCAAAGTCACCGGGTCTTACGCCATTGTAGACCGTGGCTTTATAATGCAGCCGGGGATGCCGGTCGGCATTGCTGATCGCTACATAATGTCCTATGTGGTTGTAGCGCTGATACACCGGGACTATCTTTTCTGATGAAAACCCGTGGATGGTTGTCACCATCGGGGTGCCTATCAGCCGGGAGTAGGTGAGCGGCAGGAAGTCGAAGTGATTATGGATAATATCATAATGGTGCGCCTGTTCCATCAGGTAGCTGATGTGCATACATTCGTTGACTTTGGCGTCTGCGTTGCGGTCTTCCTCATATCCCTGCGGGCAGATCCATGCCAGCTTGCCCTGGGTGAGGGAGTCGCCGGTGGCGAAGAGGGTCACATCTGCTCCATGGGCTACGAGGCCTTCAGCGAGATTGGAAGCCATTTGTTCCCAGGGGCCGTAATGCCGGGGTGGGGTCCGCCAGGCTACGGGCGAAAGGATTGCGATCTTCATAGTGTTCCGGTTTTCCGATCAGCCTTTACGGCAAATTCCAATCCACATTCACCCGCCCATCAAATTTCAGGAGTAAAAAATCTGAAATCACAATTTCTTCTCTAACTTCGTACATTCAAAAGTTTCGATATATCCAGATATATCTGTTACTTTTATTGATCATTTGTAATTCGACACGTAATATGCTCGAGTATATTCCTTACGGGAAGACAGGCTTTTTTAATCAGCTGGTAACAGATTTTTTAGCAGATGCGCCACAGATCAGACCTTTCTACACCTATTCCTCCACTCGTCCGGATTTTACAGCTGCGATAGCCGCCCGGAAGCAGTTTAATACCCCAAGAGCCGCACTGGTAGCTGCATTGCAGCAGCAATATGAAAACCTGGAGCCGGTGCAGGCCGTTCAGGACAACATTTCGCGCCTTGCAGATGCGGAGACGTTCACGGTAACGACCGCCCATCAGCCCAACGTATTTACCGGTTACCTGTATTTTGTTTATAAGATACTGCAAGCCATCAAACTGTGCCAGGAACTGCAGCAGCAGTACCCGCAGCATCAGTTTGTGCCGGTGTATTATATGGGCAGTGAAGACGCTGACCTGGATGAACTGGGCAGCATCTACCTGGAAGGCAAAACGTTGACCTGGGCAGCAGGACAGCAGGGGGCTGTGGGCCGTATGCGTCCCGAAGGGCTGGAGCAACTGATCGGACAAATAAAAGATATGCTGGGGTACGCGCCACATGCAGAAGAGCTGATAGCACTGCTGCGCAAAGCTTACCTGGAGCATGCCAATATCCAGGATGCTACTTTGTACCTGGTGCATGCGCTGTTCGGCCGTTACGGGCTGGTAGTGCTGGTGCCGGACAGCCCTGCCCTGAAACGCCTTTACATCCCGGTGATGAAAGATGAATTGTTTCATCAGGCTTCTCACGGTATCGTTGGCAAGACCCTCGAACAACTCGGCGCTCATTATAAAGTGCAGGCTAATCCGCGGGAGATCAACCTGTTTTACCTGAAAGACGATATGCGCGAACGCATCGTGCAGGAAGGCGATCAGTGGAAAGTATTACACACCCCGTTGAAATTTGACGCTGCCGCGCTGGAAAAGGAGCTGGAAGCACATCCGGAGCGGTTCAGCCCCAATGTGATCCTGCGGGGTATGTTCCAGGAAACGGTCCTGCCCAACATCGCTTTCATCGGCGGCGGTGGTGAAATTGCCTACTGGCTGGAGCTGAAAGACCTTTTTGCCCACTACGGCGTGCCTTTCCCGATCCTGTTGCTGCGTAATTCCCTGCTGCTGGCAGACGAGCAGTCCGCCCGACGGCTGGATAAACTGGGCATCACCACGGCGGAGTTATTCGCAACCACGGACGATATCGTGAACGCCTATGTGAAAAAACACACCAACGCAGCGCTGGTGCTGAAAGAAGAGTATGCAGCCATCGAAAAGCTGTATGACAGCCTGGAAGAAAAGGCCCGAAGCATTGACATTACCCTGGTGGCCAGTACCGGTGCGGAAAGAAGCCGTGCTTTAAAATCCATCGGTAAGCTGGAACATAAGTTCCTCCGGGCGGAGAAGAAAAAATTTGCGTGGCAGACAGACCAGATCAAGCAGGTGAAAAATAAGCTGTTCCCCGGCGGTTCGTTACAGGAGCGTAAAGAGAACTTTATGCCCTGGTATGCGGCGGAAGGTCCTGCTTTCCTGGACCGCGTGCTGGCGTCGCTGACGCCGGTCACCGACCAGTTTACGATTGTACGTTAAAAGATTGTTGATTTTCGGATTTTTTGATTTGCGATTTTTTGATTTCGGGATTTACCAAAACAAATAGCTAAAATAAAAAGATCGAAGCGATGTTAAATCGCTTCGATCTTTTTATTTATTTCGTTCGCTCCAATCGCCCCAAAATCAAAAAATCGCAAATCAAAAAATCCCCAAATCAACTCAGCGCTTTACCCATATCTTTTACCAGTGACAGGATGGCCTGCAACTGGTCGTGTACTTGTTTGGTCTCCAGCATTTCGTCACGGATAGGCGTGGCGCCTTTGCCTTCATTGATTTCCAGCTGACGGAGGTGTACGAGGTTATGCAGGTGTTCATCCAGTGTGTCGAAGGCGTGGATGGCTGGTTCCAGTTGTGCCTGGCCGTGTGTGGCAGGATCAATCATGAGGTACAGCTGGTCAATGTATCGCAGCAGGTAAGTGGTGATCTCCCTGTATTCCGGCCTGGGGAACTGCACGCCGTGATGCATGCTGTACGCTGCCAGGGCGGCGATATGGGAGGTAAGGGTATGATTGAGCACCACAAAGTGATATACTTTAGAGGCGTTTTTTTGTTTGCTTTTCGGTTCTGACAACATCCGCTGGAAGGCGGCCATCATATTGGCGGTATCTACATAAGTCGCTTTGCGGGCCAGTTTAAAATCGGTCACCGTATTGGTTTCCCCGGCATATACCCGCAATACCAGTTCAAAGTACTTACGGTTGGAGAGCATCATTTTCTGCATGTACCCGGGCAGGGTATTGTGCTCCCATGAGGGCCACAGCAGCATATTGGCAAAGAAGGCGATGCCTCCGCCGATGAAGGTATCGAGTACCCGCTGCGTGGCGTTCTGCAGGTCAGCAGGGTGCAGGAAGTGCAGCAGGAAGATGATGAACGGGGTGACAAAGAAGACGCTGAGCGTATACTGGAAGCTCATGAAGCTGTAAGCGCCGAGGATGCAGAGGAGCATGCTGATAAAGATCACCGTATCGTTATGGGTGATGTACAGCAGTCCGGCGGCAAAGAGTGCGCCCAGTACCGTACCGATCAGGCGCTGTATGCTGCGGGAGCGGGTGAGGCCGAAGCCTGGCTTCAGGATCACGACTATTGTCAGCAGTATCCAGTATACCCTGTCGAGGTGAAGCGCCAGTCCCAGCAGGTAGCCGGTGATGGTGGCTAAGCTCACGCGCACAGCGTGCCTGAAAATATGGGATTTGAAGGTGAGGTTGTCGCGGAAGGTCTCCAGGTCATATTTCTGGCTGGTGGTAAATTTTGACAGTTCCAGCTTAGGATCGATGGTTTCGTCTTTCAGTCGCTCCAGCCGGGTGAGGCGGTGCAGGTTATAGATCCTTTGCGCCATATCCTGCAGGTTCTGCAGGATGTTGGTCAGCGGGATGGTCCGGGTCCTTTCTGCCAGCGTGGGCAGTTTCAGCGTGATGTCGGCGATGGCTTTTTTCACCTTTTCCATCTCGTATTTGAGATTGGTTTTGGGCAGCGAACGTTGTCCTGCGGCTACGGCGAGGCCGATATTCTCCAGTTCTTCCACGAACTCTGTGATCAGCGCATGGAATTTCTGCAGGATGTCGTCCTGTTTAAAGTCGCGCTGGAGGGCGTTGTAGTCTGTCTGTGATGCCATGATCTGCTCCTGCAGGTCTACCATATCGAGGAAGATGAGCACCATGCTTTTGTTGATACTGGTGGTACCCTGCTGGGCGGAGCGCCTTTTCAGCAGGAGCTCTCTTACGTTTTCCTGTTTTTCGTTGACGATGACCTGTTGTGCCAGTACGGCTTTATAGTTGGCGGCCACATCTACGCCGGGAGTATAAAAGTTGGAGCGGAGTTCGAGGTAACGGGCAGTCTGTTGTATACAATCGCCCAGCGCCTGCTGTACGTTGAGATAGGGGCGTATCTGCCATAGTATCAGCGCCAGCAGCGCGTACCAGATGCTGCCCAGCAAAACCATGGCTGCGTATACCACAGCCATGCCGGGTGTGAGCTGGGTTTCGCCCAGGATAGAGACCATGATGAGCAGGCAGCCGGTGCCTATGTTGCCGCCGCGGTTGCCATAGACCAGCATCATGGCGAAGACAAAGCAGCAGGCCACTATCCAGAAAGCCATGAGGGTAGGATAAGGCAGCAGCAGCCCGGTGCCGATGGCTGTCAGAAAAATCAGTCCGGTGCTGATGATCAGCCCGTTGCGCTTGTGGATGATGGTGCCGGGCACGTCGCTCAGGGCGGTGCACAACGCGCCCATGGACATGGCGATGCCAAGGCCCAGCTGGCCGATGGCCGCAAAAATCAGGGAGGGGACCACCACGCTGATGGTGGTGCGCAAACCGTTGCTGAAATGATAACTGTAAAGGAAACTCTTAATATCGTTGATTCGCTGTTCTATACGCAAACGTAAATCGGTTTTTGGAATACAAAGATACAGGGAATCATGCAAAGCCGCAAAGTGGCCTTTGTATCATTACATGCCGGTATTTACCACACTCTTATTTCGTGTAGCGCTGGTCGTTAGTTTGCCAAAGCGCCAGCTGACGGAGATGGTATAGGAGTTGCCGGGGAAATAGGAGGTGTATACGCGGCGGAAAGAGGGATCGATTGTTTCTGATATTACCGGCCGGTGCTTGCGGAAGGGCTGATCTGCGGCAAGACTGGTGGATAGTTTGCCGTCAAGGAAATCTTTACGTATGGTGCATCCGTAGCCTATGTTGGAGCCACTGCTGCCTTGTACGCTGGGGCTGCCGGAGTACCAGTATCCATAGGCATCTGCCCGGAAACCGTGTCCGATATTATAGTCGGAGTTGAGGTAGCCGCTGCCGGAGAACCCGCTGCTGCTAAGGCTGCTGCCATCGCTGAATTTAGTATAGCTGCCACGTCCGTTGAGGCTGACGTTCCATTTTTTGGTGAGCGCGAAGCGCATACTGGTGCTGACACCCGCACCGCTGGATTTGCCGATGTTGGCGTAGGTAGTGGAGGATATGCCTTTTTCTTTGTCTATTTCCACGATATTCTGGATGGAGTTGTTGGTAAAGGTGTAGTCCAGTCCTGCGTTGAAAGTGATTTTCTCCATGATCTTATTGAAGTAGGCGCCGAAACTATTGGAATAAGAGGGTTTCAGGTCCGGATTACCATAAAAGGTATTGTAAGGGTCGTTGTCATTTACATACGGGTTAAGGGCATAGACGCTGGGTCTTTCCAGCCGGCGGCTATAGGAGAAGGATAAGCTGGTCATGGGTTTCAGCTGCCAGTTAATATTAATGGTGGGAATGGCGCTGAGGTAGTTGGTGTTGATTTGGGTTTTGGTAGACACAAAATCCCCTGTCTGGTAGGTCTGCTCCAGCCTGAAACCTGGTTTGACGCTCAGCCTGGGGCCGATTTTAAACCGGTAGGTGAGATAAAACGCCAGCACATCCTGGCGGCTGTTGAAGATATTGTCGCGTGCGGGGTTGGGCATCATGTTCCCTTCTTTATTACGTATTTCCTGTGTAGCAGCATTTTCATTATACTGGAAGGTGCCTTTAAAGCCTGTTTCCAGCAGCTGTTCATGTGGCAGGGGCAGGGTATAATCGGCCTGCGCGGTGACCATGCGGCTGGTGAATAGGCTGTTGTTCCGGTAGAAGCTGTCGGTACCCGGGATGTAACGCTGGCTGTTATTCGTATATCCGTCTCCGTAGCTATTGACCAGGTTGGCGGCGAAGGTTAGTTCGTGGCCCTGCTGGCGGAATTTATGCTGGTAGTCCAGTCCCACGCCAATGCCATGGCCCTTGTTATAGGAGTTGCTGTTGTTGGTGCCGGACTGTATTTGTTTGCCGGTACTATCGTTCCACAGGCTGTTCTGGGGAGATAGCTGGACCATATTGTTGATGCTGCCGTTACCGAAGATGGTGAGACTGTTGGCGGTGTCGATATCGTAGGTCATTTCCAGGCTGCCGTAGTACATTTTGTTATTGCGTTCGAACTCCGAGTTTTGGGTCAGCACGCCTTTGTCGCCGGGGATGAAGCTCTCGCGGAGGATGCTGTTGCTGTTGCGGCTTTGGTCGCTGTTGGCGCCGGCATAGGCGGTAATGCCGACTTTCTTTTTGCGGGCGCTGATGGAGCCGCCGCCGCTTAATCTGCCGAGGGTGTTGTAGTTGGTATATAGGCTGCCGTTGTAGCCGATCACCTGTCGCTGGGTGATGATATTGATGATGCCGCCGATGCCTTCTGCGTCGTATTTGGCGGAGGGTTCAGTGATGATTTCTATTTTTTTGATGATGCTGGCCGGATAGGCTTTCAGGGCTTCTTTGGGGTCGCGGGTGATGATAGACGTGGCGCGGCCGTTCAGCAGTACTTTGTAGTTGGTCTGGCCTTTCAGTTTGATGGTGCCGTCCGCGTCTACGGTGAGCATGGGGATTTTGCGCATGATGTCTGAAGCGGAGCTGTTGTCTTTGTCGATGTCGTTTTCCACGTTGTAGATCAGTTTCTCGTCCTGTAGTTCCACCAGGGGCTTTTTGCCGGTGACGGTCACCGCGTTCAGCTGTTGCGTGGTAGTGGAAAGGCGGCGGGGACTGAGGCGGTGGAAGGCGTTGGCAGCGTCCACCCGGAGGCTGTCCAGCAGCAGCGGCGTGTAGCCCAGCATGGTGATGCCAACCTGGTAGGTGCCGTGGGCTACGCCGGTAAACCGGAAATCACCCTTGTTGTCTGTGAGGGTATGGGCCACTGTTTTCCGGTCAGCAGCCTGCATAAGTACCACTGTGGCGTATTCCACGGGTTTGCCGGAAATACTGTCGACCACCTGGCCGGTAATGATGCCGTTTTGCTGGCGGGCCTGCAGGGTAACGGAAATGCATAACAGGAACAACAGCCATATGCCTTTTTGCGTCATGGATCAGGGTAGATTATTTTGAGGTATGGTCCCGGGCGCTCCTATGTGGTAAATGGCATAAGTTACAGTGGCATAGCTACATAGGTCGTTCCGGGTTGCTTACACAAGCTATAAAAAGTTACTGCTAACGCAGAGCGGTAGGGATAAACGGTCAATAATTTCTCACAGGGAATTAAATTATAATTGCGCTTTTTACTATATTTATAATCAGTCCTTTAGTGGATAATGGGTGGTCGTGTGACGGCTATTTTCGCCCAAAGTGTGTATAAATAATTAGGAGAGATACGGGCATCTCACTTAAATTACTTTTTCATTCGGGTAAAATTATATCTTTGACGCCTTAAAAAAACCTCGGAGTAAGTCGTGCGCTTAAAAACACTAGAAATTAAAGGCTTTAAAAGTTTTGCCGATAAAACCGTTCTGAACTTCGACGAAGGGATCACCGGTGTCATTGGACCCAACGGTTGCGGCAAAAGTAATATCATCGACTCCATCCGCTGGGTGATCGGGGAACACAAAATCAGCAACCTGCGTTCGGAGAACCAGTCAGGCCTGGTGTTCAACGGTTCCAAAACACGCTCTGCCAGTGGTATGGCAGAGGTGAGCCTTACCTTTGAAAATACCAAAAACGTACTTCCTACCGAATTTACGACGGTTACCATCACCCGCAAGTTCTACAAGAACGGCGACAGCGAGTACCGGCTCAACGATGTGGCCTGCCGCCTCAAGGATATCCATAACCTCTTCATGGACACGGGCGTCAGCACAGACTCCTATGCCATCATTGAGCTGGGCATGGTGGACGACATCATCAGGGACAAGGAAAACAGCCGTCGCCGCATGCTGGAACAGGCGGCCGGCATCTCCATCTATAAAACCCGTAAAAAAGAAGCCAAATCCAAACTGGAGGCGACGGAAGGAGATCTGAACCGTATCGAGGACCTGCTGTTTGAAATCAACAATAACCTGAAAACGCTGGAAGGCCAGGCCCGTAAAGCAGAACGCTTCTACGAGGTAAAAAAAGAATACCGCGAAATCAGCATAGAGCTGGCGAAAGCCGCCCTGGAAGGATTTAATGTCACCTTCAGGGAGCTGTCTGACAAACAGCAGGAGGAAAGCGACCGTAAACTGCAGCTGGAAACGGAAATTACCACTGCTGAGGCCGCTGTGGAGGAAGATAAACTGCACTTTGTCGCCAAAGAAAGGGAACTGCAAACCCTCCAGAAATCGTTCAACGAACTGGTAGCGACCATCCGGACCAAAGAAAATGACAAGAACCTCGCCGCCCAGCAGTTGACCTATCTGCGGGAGAGAGAAAAAAATATCACCGACTTCCTGAACAATGCAGAAGGACAACTGCAGGGACTGACCACCTCCATTGAGTTTACCGAGAAACAGGTGGTGGAAGAAGCGGAAGTCTTCGAATCCATGGAAGACGAACTGGAAACCCTCCGCGAAATGGTGGAGGAGAAAAAAGAACGCTTCCAGCAAAAGAAACTGGCCCTCGAAACCCTGCGTAATGACCAGCAGCGCTGGCAACGGCAGCAGTTTGAGGCCGAAAAGAAGGTGGCGGTAGCGGATACCTCCGTGCAGAACCTGCAACGGGGCATCCAGCAGCTGCAGGAAGAGAAGAACAGCCGCCTGCAACAGATCACTCAGCTGGAAGCAGAGAAAGAAACGCTGCAACAGACCATCACCACCAGCAAAACGGAGCTGGACGAGATGGTCCGTTTCCAGGAAGAGACGAAAGGCAAGATCCTGGCTACCCAGTCGGATATCGAAGGCCTGAGAGACCAGCTGGTGGACGAAAACCGTAAGCTGGACTCCAAAAAGAATGAATTCGACCTGCTTAAGTCGTTGGTAGACAGTCTCGAAGGCTACCCGGAAAGTATCAAGTTCCTGAAAAAGAACCCGGAATGGAATAACGAAGCACCCATTCTGAGCGATATCTTTTTCTGTAAGGAAGAATACCGCACCTGCGTGGAAAACCTGCTCGAGCCCTACCTGAACTATTACGTGGTTAATAACGTGGCGGAAGCCGTACAGGCCATCCAGCTGCTGGACACCCACAAAAAGGGGAAAGCCAATTTCTTCATCCTCGACCAGTTCCGCGTACCGGCCAACGGCCTGCTGGCGCCGGCGGGCACCATCCCGGCCCTCGACGTGGTGGAAATTGACGAGAAATACAAAGGCCTCGGGTATCAGTTGCTGGGCAAAGTATTCATCGGGGAAGACATTACCCGCCTCGAATTCAGCCAGGTATCCGACGACGAGATCTGCCTGGTGGAGAAATCCGGTCGTATGCACCGGGGTAAGTTTAACATCACCGGCGGTTCCGTAGGGCTGTTTGAAGGTAAAAAACTGGGCCGGGCCAAAAACCTGGAAAAGCTGGAGGCAGAGATCAAAGACCTGGAAGCCACTGTAGGCGCGCTGCGTACCCAGATACAGGACAAACACAACCAGGTGCTGGGCTATAACAGCCAGCTCAATGAAAATAATATCAATACCGCCCGGGAAAAGATCAACCAGTTGAACAACCAGCTGTTTGGTCTTCAGAACAGGATCGAGAACTTCCATCACCTGATAGAAGGCGGCGACAAACGGCTGGAAGAGATGCAGCAGTCGCTGACAACCAACCAGGAAAGCATTTCCGGTGTCCGCGAGGAACTGGAAAACCTCAACGACCGGGTAGGGGAGTTGCAGGACTCCATCTCCGAGGCCGACAGAACGGCCCAGGAAGTGGAACAGCAGTTCAATATGGCCAATGTGCAGTTTAATAACCAGAACCTGCAACATACCCGTCAGCACAGTAAGGTGCAGGCGCTCAAACAGGAGCTGGAGTTCAAACGCAAACAGCTGACTGACCTGCACGCGCAGATCACCAGTAATAAAACCCAGCTGGAAGATGCTGCGGCCAATATTGCCACGGCGGAAGAAAAACGTGGCACCGCGGAAGAAGGGCTGGTAGAGCTGTTCCGCCAGCGGGAAGAAGAGGAAAAAGCGCTCAACGAAAAGGACCAGGAATACTATAATTTCCGTAACCATCTCCAGGAGCTGGAAACAACGTTGCGTACCAAGCAGCGGGCCCGCGAGCAGCTGGAACAGCAGCTGAATGTGATCAAGGACAAGGTGAATGAGCTGAAGCTGCAACTGGCGTCCATGAAAGAGCGCCTCAGCGTGGAGTTTAAAGTCAACCTGGACGAGATCATCGACGAGCAGCGCACTTCCGAGCTGCCGGTAGACGAGTTGCAGGGAAGCGCCGAGCGCCTGAAAAAACGCCTTGAAAACATGGGGGAGATCAACCCCACCGCTATCGAGGCGTACCAGGAAATGAAAAAACGATACGAGTTTATCCTGGAACAGAAAACAGACCTGGTGAACGCGAAAGACTCCCTGCTGGCTACCATCCAGGAGGTGGAAACGACCGCCAACCAGAAGTTCCTCGATACTTTCAATACTGTTAAAGAAAACTTTATCCGTGTATTTAAAGCCCTCTTTACGGAGGAAGACCAGTGTGATATGATCCTGAGCGATCCGGAGAACCTGGCCGATACCGGCATAGAAATCATTGCAAAACCCAAAGGCAAACGTCCGGCAGCCATTACCCAGCTTTCCGGTGGAGAAAAAACCCTTACGGCCACCGCCCTGCTGTTTGCCATCTACCTTATCAAACCCGCGCCATTCTGTATCCTGGATGAGGTAGACGCGCCGCTCGATGATGCCAACGTGGGCAAATTCACGAACATGATCAGAAAATTCTCTGATAATTCACAGTTTATTATTGTAACGCATAATAAACAGACCATGGCCGCTGTTGACGTGATTTACGGGGTTACCATGCAGGAACCCGGCGTGAGCAAATTGGTCCCGGTGGACTTCAGAAGTTTAAACTGATGAAAGGTTTTTGTTGTTGTAAAAGGAGACTATTACTTTTATTCTCTATTTCTTTATTTTAAAAAAATAAAAAACATTACACACTATGGGCGCATGGGGCACCAGGAATTTTGAAAATGATGGATCACAAGACTGGATTTTTGACGTGATCGACAGCAAAGATGGTGGCTTGGTGACTGATACACTGGCACGTATCATCAACCACACCGAAACACTGGAAACAGCAGATTGCGAAGAAGGATTAGCCGCCGCTGAACTGGTGGCAGCGCTGATGGGAAAACCCAGCGAAGACTTTCCGGAAGACCCGCTGGAAAAACTGGATATCCTGAACCTGATCGCAACCAAGGGATTGAGGACCCAGGCTATCAATGCTGTAAACAAAATAACGGGCACGTCAGAAATGAAAAATTACTGGGAAGAAGCCGGTCAACTCGAAGCCTGGGCAGCCGTACAGGCTTCTCTGGTAAAGAGACTGGAAGTATAACCGGTAATGACCGGGAAGGTCCCGGAAAAATTAAGACTGATCTGATCGCAGGAAAACGATGCTTAAGACAATTGGTTTTTTTAAGCAGGGATTGTGCTGCGTCTTATTCAGCCCAACAATGCAGTCTGTTTGATCAAACATGAAGATATAAAAGCGAAGGCCCGTATGAATTATCATACGGGCCTTCGCTTTTATATACTTGAGTTATCTTTAAAACCGAAGTTGACTACCTGAAATAAAAATGGCCGCAATAGCGGCCATCAGTTAATGTTTTCTCTCGACGTTACTTACTACCAGGCTGGTAACATCGGGGGTTTCAAATTTATCAAAATGGATATCAGTTCCATCAACGATACCACAAATCATTGGCATTTCATTAATTGAGGTGGACTCAATGCCTTCACAAGGAACATATTCATCGAATGATTTAATAAAATCGCTTGAAAACCCAAGTTCTTTTAATGTTTCATTCATTTTGTTCATATTTATTGTGTTTTATGCATTAAAGAAATGTCTTGTCTCATTAGGGCATATTGATGGGATATAAACATCTTATACACTGCGCTATTATCAAAAAACCAATAAATGGCGGCCCAAAAGCGTCTGATTGCCCTGTCAAAATTAGGAATTGTTTCTGAATGTTTAATCTTTATTTGACATAATGACCAGGCAACTTCTCTCGTAATCCCTCTTGCATGGCTTTTCCAAACTGCACTGTCACATAATTTGGTGGCTATCTCCAGTGCTCGCTGTTCTTTTTCGTTATCGGCCACCGGTACGCCATTACTATGATGGTTCCAGGTTGAAAACTTATAATTCGCCAAATAGGTCTTTACCAATTCAATTGAATAGCGGCTTCCAAGGTGAGCTGCTCCAATGTCCTTATGGTCGATCCTATGTAATAATTGTAGGTCGAGCCAATTGGGCTGCCTTCCTTGTGAAAGTGCTTCGTTCCCTCTTACCCTTATGTCCTCCAAAAACGCCAAAATTGATTGAGCAGGAACATATCTCCCTTCCCTGTTTGGTATCTGTGGATCTATGGGACCAATATATGAATTTTTCGTCATGACAATTTCATTCCCTGACATTGCCCATATTGTTCCCGAGCTCATAGCTGCATCCGGGATAATGAAGTTAACAGTTTGGAACCGGGGCCTTAGCTTATCGACAAATTTCTGAACTTGTTCGGCAGAGCCGCCCGGAGTTGCCAGAATAATATCAATATCGACGATTTCAGGAGGAATCACATTTATCATTTCTGTAAATGGTAAATCATCGTTTGCCATTATGGAAATATTCTCCTTGATTTTTGTATTTATGCTATTAGCCAGATAACATATAGTGTATCTGCCTGATGCTGTTACTACTTCCTGAAGGGCACGACGTAGTTCATCAATGTTTATTTGGTCAAATCTATATTTTAACAGACTTACATATTCATTTTCATCTTCCATTACATCCAATAAACTGGTTGCTATGGGAAGCTGATTGTTTCTGGGTGGGTTGAACTTTGATTGATTGGGGATATTCGGTTTTTTACTTTTGTTCATAATGTTTTGAAATGTTTTTATACCGAAGTATCACAGTTTGTCATAGCTGAAGTGGTATTAGAAACGGAAAATGTTGCTTTTTTTGTCGATCAAACATAAAAGCGAAGGCCCGTATGAATTATCATACGGGCCTTCGCTTTTATAGCAATATTTTTTTACAGCAGGATACCTGCAATCGTTGCTGACAGGTAGCTGGCCAGCGTGCCGCAGAGCAGGGCTTTCAGGCCCAGTTTAGCCAGGTCTGTACGACGGCCGGGCGCCAGTTCACCGATGCCACCTATCTGCATACCTACGCTGCTGAAGTTGGCAAACCCCGCGATGGCGATGGTAACGATGGTGATGGCTTTGGTGGATTCTATCTTCACGCTGTGGCTGGTCATGCTTTTGAAAGCCACAAATTCGTTGATGGTAAGTTTCTGTCCCAGCAGGGTGGCCACATTGTTTACATCCTGGTTGGGAACGCCCATGGCCCACGCCATTGGGGTGAACAGTTTACCGAAGATCCAGTCCAGGCTCAGATCGAAGCTCAGGCCTGCGAGATGGCCGAGATGGATCAGGCACCAGTCGATCAGCGCTATCAGGGCGATAAAACCGATCAGCATGGCGATAACGTTCATGGCTATTTTAAAACCGTCGCCGGCGCCATGGGAGATGGCGTCGATCACGTTGGTATAGTTGCTTTTCACTTCCATTTTCACGCGGCCCATGGTCACACTTTCTTCCGTTTCCGGAAATACGATCTTGGATATCACCAGTGCGCCGGGAGCGGCCATGAGGCTGGCGGTGATCAGGAAGGGGGCGATGTCCATACCGGCCTGGAAGCCCATATTGGCATATACGACGAGGATGCCGCCGGCGATACAGGCAAGGCTGCCGCTCATGGAGGCAAGGATTTCGCTTTTGGTCATGGAGTTGAGGTAAGGACGGATCATCACCTGTGCTTCTACCTGGCCAACGAAGGCGCTGGCCACATTGCTGAGTGCTTCTGCGCCGCTCACCCGCATCACTACGTTCATCGCGCGGGCAATCACCGCTACCACCCGCTGCATAATGCCGAAATGGTACAACACCGCTACCAGTACACATACCAGGATGATCGTGGCCGTAACGTTAAACGCAAAGACAAATCCGCCACTGGCATAATCGGCGAGGGTGCCGGTAGGAGGCTGGGCTACGCCGATGCCGCCATATACGAAAGCGGCGCCCTGACGTGCGAATCCTTCCAGTTTACCCATAGCGTGGCCTACTTGCTGAAAAAACCAGGTGATAGGAGGAACTTTAAATACCAGCAGCGCAATCACTACCTGTAACGTAATACCACTCACCACCAGCCGATAGTTGATCTTACTCCTGTTGTTGGAAAACAAAAAGGCAATGCCCAGAATTAGGACGATGCCTATTAAGCCCTGAAAGCGTTCCATAAATGCAAATAAATCGTAAAATGTATGCAATAAGGCGACGAAGATAAGTTATTTTGCGATTTCTGGTCACTTTGCGACGTATTTCAGCAGTGCTTTTAAACCTGTCCGGCGGAGACTTTCGCCGGCGGGCCACCAGCAAGCGATGGCGCCTTTTTGAAGCGGTCTTTCAGCCACCGGCGCAGGGGTTCGTCATACCAGCGCATAGCCAGGTAACCGATACCCATGAGCACCAACGTACCCATTGCCACAATCAGCGTCAGCTGTCCCGCGCCGGGCTTGTATTTCGCGTAGTAGTTACCGAAAGGCCATATCAGGAAGATGTGGGTCATATATAAAGGATAAGACAGCCGGCCAATGAAACGGCAGCATTGCAGCCACCAGCCCTTCGCCACAGCACCGGCGCCCAGGGCAATCACTACCGGGTAAATCACCGCCACGATTCCCCATTCCACCAGCCAGTTCAGCCGGAAGTAAGGACACATAAAAGTAGCCAGCAACAGCAGCGATAACACCACGAAACCCGCCCGCGTACGCAGTACCCACTGAAAACGGTATACGCTCAACCCCGCCAGAAACGAGAAGGTCACCCGCGCAAAGCCATCCATGATATTGGCATCTGCCCAGCCACCGATCAGCGTGCCGGCACGATAGGCAGTTACCGCCAGCCAACCCGCCGCCAGCACTGTCAGCAACAGCGTGAAACCCTTGTGCAGCCTGCTTAACACCCACGCATACACGATATTGATGACATATTCCATAAAAAGCGACCAGGTGGGAGAGTTGAACGGGAACAAAGCGCCGCCTCGCCCCGGCAGCCACGGGAAAGGCAGCAGGAACAGGGAGCAGACAAAACCTGCCACAACAGGCCATACCCCCTGCGCATAAGGATCGCCGCCAAACGGATCGAACAGGAAGGATAAGAGGCCCAGCACAGACCCCAGCAGCACCAGCGGATGTAACCGCAGCAACCGCCCCCGGAAAAATCCACGGTAACCGATGCCGGATAACCGCCCATCATAAGCATAACCAATCACAAAGCCCGACAGGCAGAAGAAAAAATCCACTGCCAGGAAGCCATGGCCCAGCGGGTTCTTGCTGTAATCGAACCATACCAGCTCCAGGAAGTGAAAGACGACAATAGTGATAGCCGCTGTGCCGCGCAGGCCGTCGAGTACCTCATAATGTGGTTTAGCAGATGACGTGGAAAGAGAGGATGCGTACATAGGTAGAAAAATAATAAACCGCGATTTTTTTTCTAAACAATGTTAAAATAAGTGCAACTGTTGAGAATTTTATATCGATGCCTGCCAGTCGCCAGCCATGCGTTTACCCCCTGATCGACCTTCAACCTTTACCCACCAGCATCTTAATATTCGGCTTTCAACCCTCCACCCTCTTAAACCTCCGGCTTTCAACTCTTAACTCTCAATCCTCGGCCTTCGGCCCTCCACTCTCACCCCCATGATTTTACCCCTGATCAAAAAATAGTTGCAAAAATCAACAGGAGCTGTATTTTTATCGTTTGCAATCGAATTAAATACATGAGCCGTCTTCAATACCTGATCATTTCCACGATTTCCCTGGCATGGTTTGCCTGCGGACAGACACAACAACAAGACCACCTCAGCAAACACGAAAAAGACTCGCTGGCGATGCGAAAGCAGTACGCCCAGTCGCCCGTGATGGACGGTAAAGCCGCCATCGGCGCGATGACGGTGGACAAAGGCCTGGAAGTCCAGCTGGTAGCGGCAGAACCGATGGTATTTGCGCCGGTAAGCACCGTGTTTGACGACCGTGGCCGCATGTGGGTGGTGGAGATGATGGGGTTTATGCCGGATACCAGCGGTACCGGTGAAGACCTGCCGGACGGTAAAATAGTGATACTGGAAGACACGACCGGCGACGGGGTGATGGACAAACGGACGGTATTCCTCGATTCACTGGTGTTGCCCAGAGCGGTGTGCCTCGTGGAAAACGGCGTGCTGGTTGCTACGCCGCCGCAGCTGTGGTTCATCGAAAACAACAATGATAAGCCAGGTAAAAAAGTACTGGTAGACAGTATGTATGCGGCAGGGGGTAATGTGGAACATCAGCCCAACGGCCTTCTACGGGGGCTGGACAACTGGATATACAACGCTAAATCTGACCGCCGTTACCGCAAAGTGGGCGACAAATGGCTGAAAGAAGCCACCACCTTCCGCGGACAGTGGGGCATCGCACAGGATGATAAAGGACGGCTCTATTATAACAACAACTCTGAAAACCTGCTGGGCGATTATTTCCCGGCCGGACTGGGAGGCAAGAACCCGCATCAGCAGAATGCTGCCGGCTATGACCAGAAGATAGTAAGAGATAACCATGTGTATCCGGCGCATCCTACGCCAGGCGTCAACAGGGGTTATATGAAAGGTATACTGGACGACAGCCTGCGGCTGGTGGAATTTACCGCCGCCTGCGGGCCGGTGATCTACCGCGGTAACCTGTTGCCCGCCGAATATGCCGGTAACGCTTTTGTAGCGGAACCGTCGGCCAACCTGATCAAGCGGAATATCTTGCGTGACAGCGGTTTTATCGTCACCGGGGAACAGGCCTATAAAGGCAAAGAGTTCCTGGCCAGTACGGATGAACGTTTCCGGCCTACGGGGTTATACAACGGTCCGGATGGCGCGCTGTACATCACGGATATGTACCGCGGCATCCTGCAACATAAGACGTACCTCACTTCCTACCTGAAGAATGAAATCAAAATGCGGGAGCTGACGCAGCCACTCAGCTGCGGCCGTATTTACCGTATCGTTCCGGCAGGGCAGCAGCCGAAGAAAACGTTAGTACAGGAAGAGGCGCTATTACAATTGTTAAACCACCCCAATGGTGCACTGCGCGATAAGGCGCAGCAATATATTATTGACCATCGTTTAACCGCACTGGTACCGGAGTTGCGGGCAGCACTGGCCGGCAATGCCACGCCGCTGTTGCAGGTGCACGCCCTGTGGACGCTGGAAGGGTTGCATCAGCTGACCTACGCCGACCTGGCTACTATACTGGAGCAGGGCAACGATGCGTATAAAGTACAGGCACTGGCGGCGCTGCCTTCCGTGCTGGACGACAAATCCGCCAAAGCGGCGGCTGCAAAGCTGGATACGCTGGCTGATAAACCGTTTTTTGCCCCTTATGTTGCTTACTTATTGCCCGCGTTGAGTAAAACAGACAAAGCTGCCGCCAGCCGCCTGGAGGATAAACTGATGAAAGCGTATGCGGGTGACCGTTATACATCGGCCGCATTGGTCAATTATGCGGTCAACCGCGAAGCGGCGCTGCTGAAGCAACTGGAGGCCTTTAACCCCGATACTACGCTGGCGCTGAATAAGCAACTGCACGCCGTACTGAAGAATATGGACAATACCGCCAACGCCAAAAAGATGGATGCACTGGCGGCTAAATATCCCAGGGGGTATAAAATATTTAACACTGTTTGCCAGACCTGTCATGGTAAAAACGGGAATGGTATTGCTTCCATGGCGCCGCCGCTGAATGAAAGCAACTGGGTGACGGGCGACAGAAATAAGTTCGCCGCCATTGTGTTGTATGGTCTTACCGGCCCGGTGGAAGTACACGGCAAACTGTATAAAGCGCCGGAGATCAATGGCGACATGCCGGGTATCGGCGTCAGTGATGAATTTAATGATGCCGATATTGCAGAGTTGCTCACTTTTTTACGGAGCGCGTGGAATAACAAAGCCGGCAAAGTGACAGCAGACGATATTAAAAATGTACGTAAACAATATAACGGCCGGCAAAAGCCATTTACTGCCGCAGAATTAACCAAATAATGCGCGGATATCAATAAAAGGCCTATCTTTGCTGCTCATACCATTACTTGTGAGTAAGGCAACGAACATACAAACCTGCTGTAGCCAACACCGTATCTGTACGGGCGGGTTCCTGTTGCCTTTTTTATCCTGTCCCAAAGACTTCAACAATTAAGCCCGGGCAACTTATAGCATCGTAACAGTTGTACCCGGGGGGATGATACCTGTACGCTTGTATTGGTAGTATAATCCATTTAGCAATTTCCAAAACAATCTTATAAAATAAGTTTTATGAATCATCGGATAGCACGATGGGCAGTTTATCTTTTATGCCTGTTGCTGGATGTGAGCGTGGCTGCAAGCCTTTATCGCGGTTATTTAACAGGATGGATTTTATTACCGGTGGCCGTAGGTGTCACATTGCTGACATTGATCGACCGTTTCCAGGGCAAACACGCCCTGTTGCGCAACTACCCTTTGCTGGGGAGGCTGCGTTACCTGCTGGAGCACATCAGGCCGGAAATGCGTCAGTATTTCTTCGAGTCTGATACGGACGGACGGCCGTTCAGCCGTCGCCAGCGAGCGGTAGTGTACCAGCGTGCGAAAGACGTGAAACAGACCGTTGCTTTCGGCGCCCTGGCAGATATGTATGAGCCGGGCTACGAATGGGCGTCACACACGGCGTTTCCCACGAAAGTGAAACCGGAAGCCCTGCGGGTAACGATCGGCAACAAGCAGTGCAGTCAGCCATATAACGCAAGTTTACTCAACATCAGCGCGATGAGTTACGGTGCGCTGAGTAAGACAGCCATCCTTTCCCTCAATGGTGGCGCACAGGTGGGCGGGTTCGCCCACAACACCGGGGAAGGCGGCGTGAGTCCGTATCACCTGCAACACGGCGGTGACCTGATCTGGCAAATCGGTACCGGTTACTTCGGCTGCCGCGATGAGAATGGTCATTTCTCACCGGAGGTATACGCCGGGACCGTGGCAGAACCTTCTGTAAAGATGGTGGAACTGAAATTGAGCCAGGGCGCCAAGCCCGGTAAGGGCGGGGTACTGCCGGCAGCGAAGAATACGCCGGAAATTGCCGCTATCCGTAAGGTAAAACCGGGTGTCAGCGTATTATCGCCGGCAGCGCATACTGCTTTTGGCAACGAATATGAAATGCTGACTTTCCTGCAGCAGCTGCGTACCCTCTCCGGTGGTAAGCCGGTAGGCTTTAAACTATGCGTAGGCCGCAAGGATGAGTTTGAGCGTATCTGCGTAGCCATGACCAACACTGGTATCTACCCCGACTTTATTACGGTAGATGGCGCAGAAGGCGGTACCGGTGCCGCTCCGCTGGAATTCACGGACAGCATCGGGATGCCTTTGTACGACGCACTGGCTTTTGTGGTGAACATGCTGAAGAAGTATGACCTGAAACAGCATATCAGGATTATGGCCAGTGGTAAGATCATCACCGGTTTCGACATCATGAAAGTGTTGGCATTGGGCGCAGACGCCTGCTACAGCGCCAGGGGCATGATGCTGGCACTGGGTTGCATACAGGCGCTTCAGTGCGATAGCGGCAGCTGCCCGGTGGGCGTAGCTACGCAGGACCCCACCCTGTACCAGGGTGTGAATGTGACCGACAAAAAAGAAAGGGTGGCCAATTTCCACCGTAACACCATATATGCACTGGCAGAACTGATGGGCGCCTGCGGTTTCGCTACGCCTGAACAGGTAAACCCGGCCGCACTTTACAGAAGAGTAACGAGAACGGATATACGATCATATGAAGAAATTTACGCGCCGGACAACGGTCGTTCCGCAGGAGCGGCGCTGTTTCCGGGGCAGTCAGTTAATAATTGATTAAAAACCTGTTTTCATGAAAAAGAAACAGATTATCGTGTCCCAACATGATTACGACATCCTGAAAACGCTTTGTTACCATGCTCCCGGCACATCCAAGCTGAAAGAGGAGCTGGACAGGGCGGTGATCCGTAAGACAAAAGTACCCGGCGACGTGGTACAGGTCAATTCCACGCTGCAGTTCAGGGATGAACGCAGCGGCAAGGTACGTGAAGTACAGTTGGTATTACCTGCGGCCAGTAACCTTCAATTGGGGAAACTTTCTATCCTTTCGCCAATAGGCACGGCCCTGCTGGGCTACAGTACCGGCGACACCATTGACTGGGAAGTGCCTGCGGGCAAAACCCAGCTGCATATCCTGCGGGTGGTCAACGAAGGATAGTCTTTAAAGGCTATAATGTTAGCGATCAAATATGTATCAAAGCAAAAAAAGCCCCGGCGTCTGCCGGGGCTTCTCTTTTTAGTATATCGTTATTTGTGATAAACAACATGGTCGCCGTAGTTGATGTGGTATTTGTCACAGAAGCCGCCGTTCACCTCCAGCACATACTGCGCTTTCTTGAAAGAGGGGAGGCTTTGTTCTGACAAAGGCGTTGCATACTTCTGGATGGACACGATTTCCAGTTTATCATCCAGGTAGATGATATCCAGGGAGATGTAGGTGTTTTTCATCCAGAAAGAACGTTCTTCCATGTCCGGGAAGATAAACAGCATACCCTGATCATCGGTCATGGATTTACGGTACATCAGCCCGTCTTCCCGCTGCTGATCGGTTTGTGCCAGCTGGATATCAATTTTGCGGATGGTGTCTGCCTTACTTTTGGACAGAAACGCGAGCGACGCTTCCTTTCTGAATTCGCTGCCGTTGGAAGTGACCGGGGCCGGAGACTCCGTGCCGGCAGTGGTGCCGGTACCGGTTTCTGTGGTGGCAGCGCTGTTGTTTTTGCCGGTATTGTTGTTACAGCCGGACACATACAGGGCGGCTATCAACAGGTATTTGAACGGTAGCTGCATAAGGGTGTTATTTAGTCACGAGCAGTTCCTCATCGGAGAAAACCACGTCAGTATAATCTTTTATTTCATTGTACACGGTATCGCGTTCAACGGGCCTTCTGCCTGCCTGTTTGATCAGGTGGGCCAGCTGGGCGGTGTTCATGGAAGGATTTTGTTCTTCCGCACCGGCCATGCTGTAGATCTTGGTGGTATCGTCGATGGTACCGTCCAGGTCATTGACCCCGAAGGAAAGCGTCAGTTGCGCGGTATTTCTTCCCAGCATCGGCCAGTAGGCTTTGATGTGCGGGAAATTGTCCATATACAAACGGGCCACTGCATAGAGCTTCAGGTCTTCCACGATAGAAGATTCGGGTATATTGGACATATCATTGCCCTGGTTCCTGAACTTCAGCGGGATGAAGGTATTGAAACCATGTGTTTCGTCCTGCAGCTGCCGTAAACGTTCCATATGGTCTATACGGTGCTCGTAGGTTTCGATGTGACCGTACAGCATAGTGGCGTTGGTGACCATGCCGCGGTTATGCGCCGCACGGTGGATAGCCAGCCAGCCGTCCGCATCTACTTTATCATGGCATATTTTAGCGCGTACGTCCGGATGGAAGATCTCTGCGCCGCCGCCCGGCATGGACTGCAGGCCGGCTTCGTTGAGGATGCGCATCCCTTCGTCTACGCTTACTTTGGCTTTACGGAACATATAGTCCAGCTCCACCGCCGTAAATCCTTTGATATGGAGATCAGGGCGGTGTGCCTTGATTTTTTGGATCAGTTCCACAAAAAAGTCCAGCTGCATCTTGGGATGTACGCCGCCCACTATGTGGACTTCCGTAACAGGCTGCCCGTCGTAGCTTTTCACGATGTCCAGCATCTGGTCGATGCTCAGTTCCCAGCCCTCTTCGCGGTTTTTATATAAGCGGGAGTAGGAGCAGAAATGACAGGTGAATACACACACGTTGGTAGGCTCAATATGAAAATTACGGTTGAAGTAAGTCTTATCGCCGTGCATACGTTCCCGCACGTGGTTGGCCAGTGCGCCTAAGAAACCAACGTCGCCTTTCTCAAATAAGGTCAGCCCTTCTGCGGGCGTAATTCTTTCCTGGCGAAGGATTTTTTCTGCAATGTTCTTCAGGTCAGTGTCCAGAGAAGGTTGCTGAAGAAGTGTCTGAACTGCCGGATAATCTTGTCTCATCGTCATCTTACTTTCATTAATTTAATGGTGTTGGCCCTGTTCCTGTAAATTAATTTTACAAAATAAACACCATTTGGCTCATTTACCAAATTAAAGGTCATCCGGTTGTTGGCGCCGATGGCATTGCCCGGCCTGGAGCTAATCAGCTGCCCGGCGGCGTTGTACAGGTTCACCTGCTGCAGGTCGGCCGGCCGCTCGTAAAAGCTGATCCATACCAGTCCGTCTGTTGGGTTGGGGTGTACCAGTACGCCGGCCTGGCGCAGTTCCGGGTTGATATCCTTCGTCACGATCCGGATATTGTCTATATATATGTTATTCTCCGCATTTGAGATGTTCCGGAAAGCTACCTGGAATTTGTCCCTGCCCACCAGGGCGGTCAGGTCTACCGAATCACGGCGCCATTCGTTATTGGTGGGGATGAATTCGTCCAGCACGGAGGTAGGGCGGGTGATGAGGTTTTTGCCCCATTTTTTGTAGGCTACGGCCCCTGTCTGCCGGCAGTCTTTGGTAACCAGCACCTGTAAGGTGTCCCACACGTTGCCGGTCATATCGGGATTGGAATACACGGCTGCGGCCACATCGAAGAACAGGAAGATGGAGTCATGCCCCTGCGGATCGATCACGGGTGTGAGGAGATCGTCTGTCTGATCGTTGACGTTATACCCTTTGTTGCGTACCAGCGCCGAGGCCTGGCTGTTATGCCCTACGTTGCGGTCCCGTTCCCAGGTGAAGCTGTGATCGGGATTGTACAGGTCCCATCCCGGCGGCGGGAAGCTGTCCTGCTCGAAGCCTTCTTCAAAGGGCAGCTGTACTTCTGCGTCAAAATGAAAGCGGCTGGTGGTGGTATCGTTGGCCACATTGGCGTCCGGCTGCCCGTTGGGCGATTGCGTATAGGCCTGGAGGTTATAGGCGCCTACCGCTGCCTGTGAAGCCGGCAGGGTAACGTTTATGCTTTGCAGGCTGGGCAGGTTGCCCTGCCAGTTGTAGTTGACGAGGGCGCCATTGTTGAGCCGGTAGAGGATACGCACCGAGGTAAGCGGGCGGGTACCTTTGTTGCGCAGGGTCACTTCAGGCACAATACGGTTATCACAGCGTTTGCCGCTGGCGCCGGCGACGGCGGTGAGTGCGGCATCATTTTCCGGCAGCACCACGGGGGTGCAGCCGTTGGACGACATCAGGGGGCTGACGGTATTTTCCAACACGTCGCGTATCCGGCCTGCCTGCCCGGCGGTGAAAAGGTGCATACAGGCGTCGTCTGTATAGTCCATATAGTTCATGAACATAATGCCCGGGAAATTGGGGCTGCAGTTGTCCGTCTGGGGGAAGGCGGGGCATCCGTAGGTGTTATCGCCCTGCAAGGGGGTGTCGGAGATGCCGTCGTCTGCGGCACAGCCGCCGCTGTCGTCGGCCCAGATGTGTCTCAACCCGAAGTAATGGCCTATTTCGTGGGTGGTGGTGCGGCCCAGATTATAGATGCGGCCTACGCTGCCGGTGGTGCCAAAGGCGGTATAGAGCACCACTACGCCTTCCTGTTCTACCGGGTAACCAACGCCGGGAGGGGCCGCCACGCCGAGGTAGTTGCCGGAAAGGCGGGTGACCCAGATGTTGAGGTATTTCCGGGTGTCCCAGGCGTCGGAGCCGCCGTACTGCGCATACTTCGCGTCGGGGGCGCCGCCGCTGATATCGAAGCTGCGGCCTGCGGTGGTTTTAACGCGGACGATACCCGTGGTGGGCTCGTCGCCGGGGGTACGCTGCGCCAGGCAGAAACTGATGCGGGCATTACCGGTGACCGCCTGCCATACCGCCGGCACCTGGCTGATGTCGGGATTGGCGGCGTTATAGTCCTGGTTCAGCACCGCTATCTGGGAAAGGACCTGCGCATCGGTGACCAGGTCCGGATTATCCAGTACGATATGTACGACAACGGGAATGGTGACGTTTTGCGGCACGGCTTCGGTCTGCACCCGCATCATACGGCGCTGCTGCCAAAGCCGCATTTTCTTTTCATTGTTGTCGATCACTTGTTGCAGGGAAGGATGTTGGAGCACCCGTTGCTGCAGGGCAACGGCGGTGCCGCATTTGCGCTGACCGGTGGCGGCCACGCTGTAAAGTAAGGTAAACAGGATAATAAAATAGTGGCGCAAAGATGGTTGTTATTAGAGATGAATCAGATGGTTTTTCTGGTTTTGATGATGGTGTAATATACGGAGCAGAACCGGAATTTTTTTACAGTGGGGGCGGCGGGGCACAAAAAAGCCCTTCCGTCGAACGGAAGGGCCTCTTCATCACTCAGTTTCGTTTATATCATTACAGGTTAGCCTGTATTTTTTTCTCCAGAACAGCCTTAGGTACTGCACCTACCTGTTTGTCAACTACCTGGCCACCTTTGATGAAAAGGATAGCAGGAATGCTGGTGATACCATAGTCGATAGAGATCTGAGGGTTCACGTCTACATTCACTTTACCGATGTTTACTTTACCGGCATAGTCTTTAGACAGTTCCTCGATAACCGGACCGATAGCACGGCAGGGACCGCACCATTCTGCCCAAAAATCAACTACAGTCAGTTTATCCGAATTCAGCACTTCCGTCTGAAAGTTCGCGTCTGTGAATTCTAAAGCCATAAGATATTATAATTTAAAGGTGTTTATTAATGATTGTTTTTGATTGTTTACGGGTGTATTAGATCAAAACTTGAACCGAGTGCAAATTACTGCTTTTTTGACATCTTACTTATTGATTATCTCTATGTACACATCGAGGTCCGGTTGTTTTCGCAGGAAATGTGCCAACTCGTCATTCATCTCGATGTTCTTGTTGAAAGTATGCAGTTTCACCTGCATATTATCGTCTATATCCACGAGTTGCATGTGTAGCGTACTGCTGCCGGGGAAGCGGTTCACGTTCTCCACGAGGAAGTCTACCGTTTCCCGGTTCAGGTGTTTGGGGGAAGTAGCGAGAAACACCTGTTTGGTATGTGTTTTCTTCACTTCCTGCAGCAGCTGGATGCTGCCTACCTTGAACTCATATTCGTTGTCATTAAAGCGCTTGGATTTAAACCCGCCGTTGATGAACAGGCAGAGGCCGGGCTTGAGATAAGGTGCGAACCGGATGAAGTCCTCGCTCCACAGGGCAAATTCGAACTTACCGGAGTAGTCTTCGATGGTCATAATACCGAACTGCCGGTTATTGCGGGAGATCCTTTCCTGGGCGTTGGTCACATATACTGCCAGCCGGAAGTTGCGCTCGCGGGAGCGGCCGCCGCTGCTGCCGGGGGTACTTATTTCTGCCTGATACTCAATGAGTTCCTGCACCGTGTTCATATGATAGTGCTTCAGCTCAAAACGGTAGTCGTCCAACGGGTGGCCGGAGATATAAATACCGGTGATATCGCGTTCGTTGTTGAGTTTCATGATCAGCGGCCATGGGTCGCAGTTCGGGATTTTTGGCGGTTCCACGTCCGGCATTTCGGCGTCGCCGAAGAGGCTGCCGATGTTGGAAGAGCCTGCGGATACCTGCTGACCGAATTTCACGATCCTGTCGAGGCCGCTCATGGGCTCGTTTTCCGGCTTATGGAAATACTGCGCCCGGTGGAATTCCGGGAAGCAGTCGAAGGCGCCGGACATGATCAGGGCCTCGAGTGATTTTTTATTTACAGCGCGTTGGTTGACGCGTTTGATAAAGTCGAACACATTTTTGAAGGGGCCGTCTTTTTTCCTTTCTTCCAGGAGGTTTTCCACGGCAGCTTCGCCCACGCCTTTCAGGCCGCCGAGGCCGAAACGGATATGTCCTTTTTTGTTCACGGCGAAACCTTTCAGGGATTCGTTCACATCCGGCGGTAATACGTCGATGCCCATGCGTTTACATTCTTCCATGAAGAAGGTGATCTTCTCTATGTTGCTGGCGCAATTCAGTACGGACGCCATGTATTCGGAAGGGTAGTGGGCTTTCAGGTAGGCGGTCTGGTAGGCCACAAAGGCGTAGCAGGTAGCGTGCGACTTGTTGAACGCATAGGAGGCGAAGGCTTCCCAGTCGGTCCATACTTTTTCGCATACTTTCAGGTCATACCCGTGTGTGGAGCAGCCTTCCATGAACTGAGCCTTCATCTTGTTCAGTACCGCGATTTGTTTTTTACCCATCGCTTTACGGAGGATGTCGGCGTCACCACGGGAGAAGTTGGCCAGTTTCTGGCTGAGCAACATTACCTGTTCCTGGTATACGCAGATACCGTAGGTTTCCGCCAGGTGTTCCTCCATGTCCGGAAGGTCGAAGGTTACCGGTTCCAGGCCGTGTTTACGGCGGATGAAGGACGGGATGTACTCGAGCGGGCCCGGACGGTACAAGGCGTTCATCGCGATGAGGTCATCGAAACGGTCCGGTTTCAGTTCACGGAGATATTTCTGCATGCCGGGCGACTCGAACTGGAACGTGGCGTTTGTTTCGCCTTTCTGGTACAGTTCGTAGGTGAGAGCGTCGTCCAGCGGGATGTTGTCGATTTCAATTTCCACGCCGTGGTTCATGCGGATCAGTTCCAGCGCGCCTTTGATGATGGTGAGGGTTTTCAGCCCCAGGAAGTCCATCTTGATAACGCCGGCCGATTCGATGATGCTGCCCTCAAACTGGGTCACCAGGAGGTCAGAGTCTTTGGCGGTCGACACGGGAATGAGGTCGTACAGGTCTTGCGGTGCGATGATGATACCTGCCGCGTGGATACCGGTGTTACGTACAGACCCTTCCAGTACGCAGGCTTCCCGGAGTACTTCGCCCTGGAGGTCTTCGCCTTTGATCAGTTCACGCAGGCGTTTTACGTTTTCGATATCTTCTCCGGCGAGGCCTTCTTTATCGGCCAGGCTTTTATCGCCATCCAGCGGTGCGTTGAAGATACGGTCCAGCTGGATGCCCGGTTTTTCCGGTACCAGTTTGGCCAGTGAGTTGGATTCCACCAGTGGCAGGTCCATTACACGGGCTACGTCCTTGATACTCATTTTGGCGGCCATGGTACCGTAGGTGATGATCTGCGCTACCTGGTTACGGCCATATTTCTGTACTACGTAGTCGATTACTTTCTGACGGCCTTCATCGTCGAAGTCCGTATCAATATCGGGCATGCTCTTACGGTCCGGGTTGAGGAAACGTTCGAACAGCAGGTTGTATTTGATCGGGTCGATGTTGGTGATGCCGATGCAGTAGGCCACGGCGGAGCCGGCGGCGGAACCACGGCCGGGGCCGATGAACACGCCCAGGTCGCGCCCGGCTTTGATGAAGTCGGATACGATGAGGAAGTAACCGGCAAAACCCATGTTTTCGATTACCTGCAGCTCAAAGTTGATACGTTCTTCAATGTCGGCGGTCATTTCCCGGTACCGGGTGCGGGCGCCTTCGTAGGTGAGGTGCCGCAGGTACTGGTCCTGCGTGAGGAATTCTTTCGGGATGGGGAAGTTAGGCAGCAGGATGTCGCGCTTCAGGTCCAGCAGCTGTACTTTGTCCACGATCTCGTTGGTGTTGTCTATCGCCTGCGGGAGGTCATGGAACAGCGCGGTCATTTCCTCCGTGGTCTTAAAATAGAACTGATCGTTATAGAAGGCGAAGCGGGTGTTTTTAGGCGCCGCTTCATCATCGGAAAATTCTTTATTGGTAGGGGTGCTTTTCTTCTCTCCGGTGTTGATACAGAGCAGGATGTCATGTGCGTTGGCATCTGCCTGGTCCACATAGTGGGAGTCGTTGGAAGCGATGATTTTTACGTTGTACTTGGCGGCGTATTTCAGCAGCACATGGTTTACCTGGTCTTGCTCAGGGATGCCATGGCGCTGCATTTCCACGTAGAAGTCGTCTCCGAAAATGTCGAGCCACCATTTGAATTCCTTTTCACCTTCTTCTTCTCCTTTGCGCAGGATGGTCTTGGGCACGGAGGCGCCAAGGCAGCAGGTGGTGGCGATCAGGCCTTTGTGGTATTGTAATATCAGCTCTTTGTCAATACGCGGATATTTACCGTAGAGCCCTTCCATATAGCCGAGGGAGCAGAGTTTGATCAGGTTACGGTAACCTTCGTCATCTTTGGCCAGTAACACCTGGTGATAACGGATATCTTTTTCTTCGCGTGTAAAAGCACGTTTGTGGCGGTTTTCCACGAGGTAGAACTCACAGCCAACGATGGGTTTTACCTTGAGTCTTTTATCCTTGGGATCGCCCGGGTTCAGTTTATTGTTGTACGCTTCTGCCACAAACTGGAAGGCACCAAACATATTTCCATGGTCGGTGATGGCCAGTGCCGGCTGATTGGAGGCCATGGCTTTTTTGTACAGTGATTTGATATCAGCTGCACCATCCAGTAATGAAAATTGCGTGTGTACGTGTAAGTGGGAAAAGATCATCTCTAAGCTGTTTCGTCAGGCGTCAAAAGTACGATAGAATTTGGTTCAATAAAAATCGATTATTTGCGTTCATAATTAGTCATAAATCAATATTTTAGCGCAAATTTTTTTTAACCAGACACTATGATGCGTATTAAGGGACATTTATGGATGAAATTATCGGTTTGTGCAATGGCATTGGGTTCCTGTTCTACCATCAAAAAAAGTACCGCAAAGCGTGATCATACGCCGACGGTGTCTGAGTCCCGCCGCATTACCTTCATTGATCATATCAATACGCCGTCCCGCGGCCACGGTGGTTCCGGCGGAACAAAAAGTGTGGGCATCGGTAAAAATATTACCTATGCCAGCGCCAACCTGGAGAACGCACAGAGCTGGCAGTTCAAATATGCGCAGCTGCTGGACGTGCCGGTAGAAAATGTACTGAATTTCAGCCTGTATAATTTTATAGAAGAATGGTGGGGCACGCCTTACCGCCTGGGTGGTAAATCCCGCGACGGTATTGATTGTTCCGGTTTTGTGAACACGCTGGTGAGCTCCGTGTTCCAGTTTGCGCTGACCGGCAATTCAGCAGAATTATACAGCAAGGTAAGACAGCATCTGAAAGGTCGTGACCTGAGAGAAGGCGACCTGGTGTTCTTCAAAATCCATCACAAACGTATCTCCCACGTGGGCATCTACCTCGACAACGATAAATTTGTACACGCCTCCACCAGCAACGGCGTGATGATCAGCGATCTGAACGAGCCGTACTGGAAGCGGTATTTCGTTGGCGGCGGCCGCCTCTAGTAGCGAAGCCCTATCTTACTTTTGACAATTTCCCAGGCGTTGTTGACATCTTCCGACAACCGCGTGCCGATCACGGCAACGCCGAACAGTCCCATGAAAAGGACCGAGCGCACGATGGTGTCTACATACATGTTCAGCATAAATGGCAGCAGTTGCACCAGCAATACGCCGCCTACACCCAGCAGCAGCGCGTACAGCGTTTTGAGGCTCAGGGGCTGCATGCCGAAACGGATCCAGATGAAAAGATAACGCGCGAGATTGAAGATCGCGACGGTGATGAGGTCTGCATAAGCCGCGCCGATGGTGCCGATGCGCTTTTGCAGGTATAAGTTGAAGAAGAAGGAAATAAATACGACAACGATGGAGCTGACGAAATCAAAGCGCCAGTAATTGGACGTTTGGATGATCTGGTTGTTGATACCGGTGATGAGATCTATCATTTTCGCCAGTCCCAGAACAAAGATAATGTGAACGATCATGTCCCAGCCGGGCCCCAGGTACAGTACCAGGTTGTGGACCGACAGCCAGATGGCGCCGAAGATGCCGACGCCGGCGATGGACAGGGTGATGGAGCTTTTGGTATACAGTTCCTGTATTTTGGCCATGTCCCTGTTTTTCCAGGCGCTGGCGAGGATCGGCGTGGTGATGGCGTACATGCTGCGTTGCGGCACTTCCATGAAGCTGATCACAAAGGTGGCGTAGGAAAACAGGCCCGCGTGTTCCAGGCCGCTGATACTGGAGATGATGAGGATGTCGTTGGTTTTCCGCAGCAGGGTGAACACGTTGGAAGAAAATACGTAACTGCTGAAGATGAACATACGTTTTCCCAGCCGGCGGGTAACGTTGCTGATGCCGCCGCTGCTGAGCTTCAGCTGGCCGGTGCGCCAGAGCGTGACCAGCAGCGCGATGGCCGCCACTGCGTAGGGCAGGCTGAATACGTTGATATACTGCGCAAAGCTGATATGGGCGAAAGCGAATACCAGCAGCATCAGGGTAGAGATAATGCGGATGCCGCCTTCCTTCAGGAAATTGGAAGCCACGGTTTTATGCAGGCCCCAGGCGAAACCTTCCAGCATGTTAAAAGCCAGGATGAAGAAGGTGAGGGGGTAAATGGCAGAAAAATAGGTAATAAAGAGGGGCGAGTTGCCGCTGAACTTGCGGATGATGAGCCCTTTGAAGACAATGGAGAAGAGGATAAACAGCGCAAATCCTATCAGCGACACGATCAGGGTAAGTTTGGGGAGGTCGTTTTTCTCCGGTTTGAGGTAGTCGTGGTAGAAGGGGAAGAACTTATTAATCACCGGTACGGCACCGAGGGAGGCCACTGTGGCAAGAAGGGTGCTCACATCGATCAGTACGCGGGTAAGGCCGATTTCCTCTTTGGAGAAGATTTTCGGCATCAGCATGATCAGGTTGACTGCACCGAAGGCAAACCCTATGTAGATGAATATGGATGAATAAAAGCTCTGTTTTCGGATGATCCCCATTGCCTGTTTTATGAAGCGCAAATATAGAAAGAATCTTCCAGCGGGGGTGGTTTGTGTTAGGAATTGTGTATGAAAGCACAACAAGTAAGTAATTTTTTTTATGGTTTTTGCAGATCTCCCAATAATGAATTTATTTTGTAAGGTACTAATAGTGCCGGCGCTGTCGGCAGTATTATAATCATTAGCGTATGTCTACATTAGCACCGATTATTTTTTTCGCGTATAAGCGGCCGGAGATCACCAGGAAAGCCCTGGAGAGCCTGGCGCTCAATCCGGAGGCGGCGGAGAGTGAGTTGTATGTATTTGCGGACGGGCCGAAAGAAGGTGCAACCGAAGAGGCGTTGCAGCAGATAGCCGCTACCCGGGAGGTGATCCGCAGCCGTAACTGGTGCGGCACCGTACACATTGCGGAGCGGGTACAGAACTACGGGCTGGCCAAATCAGTGATCACCGGCGTGACGGAAGTCATTGAGAAACATGGCAAAGCAATCGTGGTGGAAGACGACCTGGTACTGTCGCCCTATTTTCTCAAATATATGAACGGGGGGCTGGACCTGTATGAAGATGAGCCGCAGGTGGCTTCTATTCACGGGTATGTGTACCCGTTACAGGAGAAAATGCCGGAGACCTTTTTTATCCGGGGGGCCGACTGCTGGGGATGGGCTACCTGGGCCCGCGCCTGGAAGCAGTTTGAGCCGGATGGCCAGAAACTGTACGATGCCATCCGCCTGAAAGGGGAAGGCAGGGCGTTCGACTTTAATGACACTTACAGTTACATGAAAATGCTGCGTAAGCAGATCAGCGGCCAGAACGACTCCTGGGCCATCCGCTGGTATGCGTCCGCCTTTTTGAAGAATATGCTGACGTTGTACCCGTCCCGTTCGCTGGTACAGAACATCGGCGGCGATGAATCGGCCACACACATGGATGAGGCCGATACGGGGAATTTTGAAGTGGTGTTGTCCCCCACGCCGGTGATATTGCAGAAATTACCCATGGAGGCCAGTGTACAAGGCACTGCCGCCTTTGAGACCTATTTCAGATCTATCAAACCCGGCTTCGTTCAACGGCTGAAGCGATTTATCAAAAAGCGGTAGCCGTAGCCCGGGGCCTGAGCGCCGGGAATGCAGCAGGAACGATCTAAACACCATATACATGCGCAATGACAACCGGAATTATGACTATTCGGGGATTCCAGCCAACAGAAGACCGGAATACAGTAAGATCATCAGTTTACTGGAGACGGGAAGTAAAGTACTGGACCTGGGCTGTGGCAACGGCCTGCTGATAGAAGCCATGCAACAGGAAAAGAAATGTCAGTGCAAAGGCATGGAGCTTTCTGAGTCCGGCGTGGACATCTGCCGGCAGAAGGGGTTGGACGTGATCACCGGGCGTATTGACGAGACATTGCCCTATGGCGACAACGAGTTTGACGTGGCGGTGTGTAACGTGACCATCCAGATGGTAATGTACCCGGAGAAATTGTTGGCCGAAATGAAACGGGTTTCCCGTTATCAGATCGTCTCATTTCCTAACTTTGCGTACTTTATAAACCGCTTTGACATGCTCCTCAACGGCAGGATGCCTCAGCGGATGCTGTTTGGCTACCGGTGGTACAATACCGGCCATATCCACCAGCTGTCTGTCCGCGACTATGATGAGCTGTTACAGGCGGTGGGCGGATTACAAAAGAAACGGAAGCTGTACGTGTCGGCCGGCTTTAAGCTGATCGACCTCCTGGGCGGCCTGTTTCCCGGATGGTTCCGCAAAACGGTCATCCTGGAAACGGTGAAGGCATAAAACCTGATTATGAACGAAAGAGATACTACATTATATTATTGTACGCTGTTTGACAGTAATTATTTGTCCCGTGGGCTGGCCATGTACACTTCGCTGGCGGCCGTGTGTTCCGATTTTCACCTGTATGTTTTTGCTTTCGACGACAAATGCCTGTCCGTATTACGGAAGATGGCGCTGCCGCACCTGACGGTAATCTCGCTGGCAGAATTTGAAGACCCGGAGCTGCTGAAAGTGAAACCTTCCCGTAACCGGGCGGAATACTGCTGGACCTGTAGCTCTTCCACCATTCTTTACTGCATTCAGCAGTTTCAGCTGCCGCATTGTACCTATATCGATGCGGACCTGTATTTTTACAACGATCCCCGCGTGCTGATGGAGGAGATGGGCAACCACTCCGTGCTGATCACCGAGCATCGTTATACGCCGCAATACGATAAAAGCAAGTTGAGTGGCAAATACTGCGTGCAGTACATCACTTTCCGTAACAACCGCTGGGGCATGGAAGCTTTACAGTGGTGGCGCAATGCGTGCCTCGACTGGTGTTACGACCGCCACGAAGACGGTAAGTTCGGCGACCAGAAATACCTGGACGACTGGACCACCCGCTTCATGAACGTATGGGTGATGGAGAACCTGGGCGGCGGCCTGGCGCTATGGAATATCCAGCAATACGACGTGTTTAAAAACGGCGATAAATTACGTTGCCGCGAAATCAGTACCGGTAAAGAGTTTGATCCGATATTTTACCATTTCCATTACCTGAAGTATTTTACCGATAATACCATAGAACTAGGCAGACGTATCATTACGCCGGCCGTTAAAAAGCTGTTCTATGAACCGTATGTCCTGGAACTGGAGAAAAGCAAACGGCAGATACAGGCGGTAGACCCGTCTTTTGACCCGCATGGCGCCAGGCCCCGGCCGGCCGGACTGAAAGCCACGCTGGTGACCATCTGGCGCAAACTGAGAAATGTTTATCATATATATCCCCTGAAGGAATCCGGGATTTAAATACAACGCATGGCACATATTATTGATTTGACGACACACAGTGATAAACGGGGGAACCTTACCGTCATCGAAAAACAGATCCCTTTCTCTATCAAAAGGATCTTTTATATCTATGGCGTGGATGATTCCATAAGAGGAGGCCACCGCCATCACCATACCATACAGGCCGCCATCTGCGTACATGGCAGCTGTATTGTATCCAACAATAACGGTAAAGGAGAAAAGACCGATTTTGTGCTGGACCATCCCAACAAATGCCTGATACTGGAACCGGAAGACTGGCATACCATGCACCACTTTACCCCCGATGCGGTATTGCTGGTAATGGCATCTACCCCCTTCGACCCGGCCGATTATATTTATGAACCTTATGACAACGCTGACAGGTTATGATCGATTATGAAAACCTCGGCTTGCTGAACAAGCCTTTCTTCGACGAATTTAAAGCTGCTTTCAGCGACACACTGGAAAGCGGCTGGTATATACTGGGCAATAAAGTAAAGGAATTTGAGACTGCCTATGCGCAGTATCATAACGTGAAACACTGCCTCGGACTGGCCAACGGCCTCGATGCGCTGATCCTGGCCCTGCGTGCGTTCAACTTCGCACCGGGCGACGAAGTGATCGTGCCTTCCAATACGTACATCGCCACCATCCTGTCTATCGCGCAGTGCGGCCTCAAACCCGTGCTCGTGGAGCCGGACATCCATACGTACAATATTGATCCGGAGAAAATTCCGGCGGCCATTACCCCCCGTACCCGCGCCATCATGGTGGTGCACCTGTACGGCAAAAGCTGCGAGATGGACAAAATCATGGCCATCAAGGAAAAACACAACCTCGTATTGATCGAAGACTGCGCCCAGTCACATGCGGCCTCCTTCAAAGGGCAGCTGACCGGCACCTTTGGAGAGTTCGGGGCGTTCAGCTTTTATCCTACCAAAAACCTCGGCGCCCTCGGCGACGCAGGCGCTATCCTCTGCAACGACGATGAACTGGCTACCGCCATCCGCCGGTTGCGTAACTACGGCTCTGACGTAAAATACTACAACGAGGTGGTGGGCTATAATTCCCGGCTGGATGAGGTGCAGGCGGCTTTCCTCAGCGTGAAGTTCAAATATCTCGCACAGATCACCGAACATAAACGCAAGCTGGCAGACATCTACCACCAGGGGTTAAAAAGCGATTTTATCAAACCCGTGGTACATCCGGATTATTTTGATGTCTACCATATCTATAATATCCGCCACGAGCGCCGGGATGAACTGAAGCAGTTCCTGCTGGACAATGGCGTGAAAACAGATATCCACTACCCGCTGCCGCCGCATCATCAGAAAGCCATGAAAGGCATTATTGAAGGTACTTCCTATCCGATTTCGGAAGAGATACACCGTACCACGCTCAGCCTGCCGTGTTCTTACTGTCACACGACAGCAGATATCGAAAAAGTGGTGGAAGTGATCAATAAATTCTAAAGAAATAACAGTGACGGATAAACGATCATCACCGGTTGTCAGCATTATCACCGTATGTTACAATGCCGGCAGGTTTATTGAAAGCACCATTCAGAGCGTGCTGGCGCAGACCTACCCGCATATCGAGTACATCATCGTGGATGGGGCCTCGAAAGATAATACCATGGAGGTGATAGCGCCTTACCGCTCCCGCATCGCGAAAGTGGTGTCGGAAAAAGACAACGGCCTGTATGACGCCATGAACAAAGGGATGCAGCTGGCTACCGGCGAATACCTGTTGTTCCTCAATGCGGACGACGCGCTGGCAGATGATACCGTCATCGAAAAGATGCTGGGCACTTGTCCGGATGCAGACGTTTATTACGGAGAAGCCATGTTCATGGATGAACAGGGGAAGGAGCTGGGACTGCGGTCTGAACAAACGCCGCACAAAGTGCCGGCGCAGCTCAACTGGAAAAGCCTGAAACATGGCATGGTGGTGTCTCACCAGGCCTACGTCATCCGCAGGCGGTTGAGTCCTCCGTATGATCTGCAATACAAAGTGTGTGCGGACATTGACTGGATGATCCGAACGTTGAAAGCCTCCCGGAACATCTGCAATACACATGTCACCGTGTCGAAATTCAGGGTAGGCGGTACTTCCAAGCAACGCCAGCAACTGGCGTGGAAGGAACGGTATAAGATTCTAAGCCGTTATTACGGACATATTCCCAATTTCACGCATCACCTGTTCATCGGGCTGCGATATATCTTCTCTAAAAAATATTAGTGATGGTCCCGGGCCACCGTAAAACAGGTGGCCCCGGGTGCATTTTCCCTGTGACCGGCATGTTTACCGCCGTAAACGCCCTGTTCACCGAATAAGTTTTGTCTCCCCGCCCGCCCCCCCGACCTTTAGTTCGTTAAACTGATTCTTATGAAACGATGGACGCTCTATGGCATACTGCTGCTGGTTTGTTGTTGCACCGGCTGCCTGTATACACTCAACCCGCTATTCACCGCCAAAGATCTCCGGTTTGATCCCCGTTTGCTGGGGACCTGGAACACCGGGGAGGATAAAGTAATCGTAACTGTTGCCACCAAAGAAGACCTGGCTGGTTTTCCCAAGGCGTTGCAGGCATTACAGGCCAGGACCTACAAGATCAGGAGTATCGAAGGACAAAGCCATATAGAGAGCCAATATCTTTGTTTCCTGGTGATGCTGGGGAAGGAGTATTATATGGACCTCTATCCACTGGGGCAGCATACATCCGCTGACGTGCTCCGGGCAATGGTGATACCCGGGCATAAATTCTTTAAAGTGAAGCTACAGGACAAGAATATCGAGCTTCGCGACCTGGATGACGAGTTCCTGGAAGAAGAGATCAGGCAGAAAAAAGTGAGCATTACCCATCTCACCCGTTCAGATGGCACCATATTGGTCACTGCCCCTACAGCGGAACTACAGCAGTATGTACTAAAGTATACCCACGTAACCGCCGCATTTAAACATACGCCCGCCATCTGGAACAGATAATACACTTACCTAATACCTTATTTATGAAACGCTTCCTGCTTTTATATACCCTGGTGATCATCATGAGCCTTTCCGCCTGCATTTCCAGCTATTATCCGCTCTGGGATGAGCATTCCGGGACCACCAATGCCCAAGTGGAAGGTCGCTGGCTAACAAGTGAAGGTGCTGTTACCATTGACCTGTTTACTAAAAGCGATTTGTACAACGACTGGAAAAATTATCAGATGATGAGTGAAAAGGAGATGCAGCAAACCTACTTTGTCCAGCTGGTACGAAAGACAGATACCACACGGCTGTTTGCAAAAATGATAAAGCTGGATAACCGCCTGTACATGGACCTGACTCCTATGGATGCTTCTTTTCAGTCTTTTCATACGTATCTTATCGGCAAGATCGTTGAGCTGGACAATGACAAGCTTTCCATTGTTTTTGCCAACGGAGCGTTCATTCAGCAACAGCTGGATGCCGGCCGGCTTCGGATAGCACATGTGCCGGACGCTTTATTTGGGAATACGCTCATAACGGCATCGTCAGCAGAATTACAGCGCTTCGTTACAAAATATGCCAACGACCGGCGCCTGTTCGATGCCAACCACCTTTTTACCCTGAAACGCTAGTGACGCATGTACAAATCCAGGTTATACAGTACTATTGCCCGTGTTGCCCAGCATGTTCTTTTCTGGAGTGTCATCACGGTGATATTCCTGTATACCTTCAAACAGGGGCCGGAGCCGGAGCGGTCAGATTACCTGTATACGGTGCTGTTTCAGCTAACCCTGGTCCCGGTAGTGTATATTAACCTATACCTGTTGCTGCCCCGGCTGCTGAAGGCCGGTAAATGGACCCGCTATGTGTTGTTTACGGCGCTGGTGGTCCTGGCGGGCAGCTGGCTGAATTTTAAATTCTTCCAGGAATGGTCGGCCTACGTATTCCCCGACTATTTCTTTATCTCCTATTTCACGCTCTGGCAGGTGGCGCTGTTTTTCTGCGTATACCTCCTGTTGAGCGGACTTTTGCATTTCTCCAGGTCCTGGTTCCTGGTGCAGGAAATGCAGCAGCGGCTACTGATGGCAGAGAAAGAGCAGATACAAACGGAGCTGAAAGCGTTGCAATCGCAGATCAACCCGCACTTTTTCTTTAACACCCTCAACGGTATGTATGCCATGTCTCTGGCGGAGGACAAGCGGTTGCCCGATATGATCCTTCAGCTCAGCCAGTTGATGCGCTATATGATTTACGAGATCAGGGAGTTCAAAGTGCCGGTGGAAAAGGAATGGGAGATCGTTAAACACTATATTGCTTTGCAGCAGCTCCGAACAGACCATCATCTTCAGATCAATGTTGAAACGGAGGGGGATTTTGAGGAGCAGTCTATTCCGCCTATGATTATTATCCCGCTGGTGGAGAATGCCTTTAAGCATGGTGCAAAAGGCAACCGGGGAAGTGTGGAAATAAACATCCGGCTGACGCTGGGAGGGGACCATATTAATTTTTATATTGAGAACACCATGGGGAAAGGAGAGGAGCTGCTTTCCGGTAGCGGAGGGCTGGGCTTGCAGAATGTGGACCGGCGATTATCGATCCTGTACCCTGGCCACTATTCGCTGATCACCCAATCCGAAAACGGCAAATTCATCGCCAGCATTACGCTTCCCTTATGAAAAAGCACTATACCTGTTTAATCGTTGAAGATGAGCCGCTGGCACAGCAGCTGCTAACGGGCTTTGTGAATGCGCATCCTTCGCTGGCGCTTTCCGGCGTGTGTAAAGATGCGCTGGCGGCGCAGCAGGCGTTGCAGGAAAAGGCCATTGATATTTTGCTGCTGGATATTGAGCTGCCCACGCTGTCGGGCATTAGTTTGCTGCAGACGCTGTCTCATCATCCTGTAGCCATTTTCACCACGGCCTATCCGCAATATGCGGTGGCCGGTTTTGAAATGGATGCGGCAGATTTTCTGCTCAAACCCTTCTCGTTTGAAAGGTTTCTGAAGGCGATCAACAAAGCCATTTCCATTATCAATCAGCCTGCGGGACAGGGGCTGCATCCCCTCAGCTTGTTTGTACGGATGGATAAGAAGGTCTACCAGCTGCAAGTGGCTGACATCCTGTATTTATCGACCGACGATGACTATACGAACATCGTCACCACCTCCGGCAGTTATTTCGTGAACGATACGCTGAAAAGCCTGCTGGAGCAGTTGCCGGCAGCGGATTTTCTCCGGGTGCATAAAAGCCATGCAGTCGCCCGCAAGCACATTGTGTTTATTGAGGGCAATTACATCAGAGCCGGCGACAAAGACATCCCCGTCGGCGCTGCCTATAAGGACGTTATCTCCCGGTTCCTGCAGACAGAGAAGCCTAAACGTAAATCATCTTAAATAACAAAGGGCAGACCTGAACGGTCTGCCCTTTGTTGTTATGTGACGCAACAGCTTACGCTGCGGCTTTTTCTTCTTTTTTACCTGCGCCGATGATCTCCCATACAAAGGCGCCGATCACCACCAGCACCAGCACGATAGAGGTGACGGAGGAGATTTTCTGTGCTTTGTAGAAGGTAGTCGGTTCAAATTTCAGGTCGATCTTATGCTGACCGGCTGGTATTTTCAGGCCGCGCAGTGCGTAGTTTACTCTGACGATGTCTGTCTTTTTACCGTCGATGTAGGCGTTCCATCCTGCGGGGTAGTAGATCTCAGAGAATACGCCGAGGCCTTCCTGTGTATTGTTAGACGTGTATTCGAGGCTGTTGAGGCCGTATTTTGTCAGTTTGATCACTGCATTGCTGTCCGTGGCGGGGGGCTGGTAGTTGGCGCCCAGTTCTTTCGCAAAACGTTTGTCCACCACAGCGGAGTCTTTCGTATGCAGGTAGTCCAGCGTTTTCATTTCCGTATTGGCATCCGGCGCCCATACGATCCCTTTTACGAACCAGGCGTTACCGTTATTGTCGGGGTTACGCTGTGCTACCGGCTGACCGCTTTTCTGGTCCGGTACGATGAAATATTTGGCGTTGAGCATATTGAGAACGCCCATATTGTTTTTAGAGATCTGATGGGTGATGAGGTCCTGGTAGATCCACAGTTTAGCGGGGCTGTAGCCACCGATGTTTTTGTGGAAGTAGGACGGGATGGCGTCATCAAACGGAGAGGTGGTGAGGTTGAACACGCGGTAGTAAGGGTCCGGGTCCTGTTTGATTTGCAGGTCTGCGTTGGAAGGCTGCAGTTGCGCCATCAGGGTGGATTCATCTACGAAGCTGTCTTTACCGAGGTAGTTACGGTCCACCTGCACCAGGTCTATCGCTACGGCGGCCACCAGTATCAGTGCGGCGGGCTGCCATGCCAGTTTATCTTTCAGGTAGGCCCAGATAGCGCCGGCGGCGATCAGGATAAACACCAGGGAGCGGATGCTGTCTTTCAGCAGCAGGGAGCTCCGGTCTTTTTCCAGTGCGCGGATCATGAGTTTGGCGTTTTCTTCGCCGCCCATCATCTGTGCAAAGTACTGCGTCATGGTCGCATCGCTGTGGCTGCTGAAGTTCCAGAACATGCTGCCGAGGATGCCGATCACTGCGACGATACCGCCGGAGATGTAGAGGGCCTGTTTCAGTTTCTGAAGGAGTACTTCCTTGCTGTGTTTACCGTTGGCCATTTCCTGCAGTGCCCAGCAGGCCAGTATCACGAAGGTGAGGGATGGCAGTACGAGGGCTTGTGCAGGCGCTCTGAACTTACTGTACAGCGGCAGGTGGTAGAAGAGGAAATCGTTGATAAAGCCGAAGTTCTTGCCCCATGCGAGGATAAAGCCTACGATGGTAACTGCCAGCAGCCACCATTTATGCCAGCTGTTCACTACCAGCAGGGAGAGGATGAACAGGAAGCAGATGATAGCGCCTACGTATACGGGACCGGAGGTACCTCTCTCCTGGGCGCCGTAGTACAGCGGGAATTTCATTTGTTCCATGAACTGTTCCACCTGTTGGGGCGGAGCGCCGAGGCTGACCATTTGTTCATATACATGGGAGCCGGTGCCCAGTTTCTGGCCGGAGGAATTACCGACGAAGCCGGGGATCATGAAGGTGAAGGATTCCGGAACGCCATAGCTCCATTCGAAGGCATAGTCTTTATCCAGTCCGGTGGACTTATTTTCTTTCGCGTCTTCTTTGCCCAGTGTGAGTTCCGATTTGCTGCCGCGCATGGTATAGTCGGTGTATTCCTTCACGGGCAGCAGGTTGTCTGCAGCGGGCAGTATGCCCAGTACGCCGGCAACGGCCAGCAGCACGGAGGCTTTAAAGAACTGCGGGATGGTCTGTGTTTTAAAGGCATGGATAAACGCGCCTACCACCAGTATGAGGATCATGATCAGGGTGTAATAGATCATCTGCAGGTGGTTGTTGTATATCAGCAGCGCGGTGGCGATGGCGGTAAGGCCAAAGCCGCCGATGAGGCGTCCGCGGTAGGTGAGGATGATACCGGCCAGTACAGCAGGCATCAGCGCGATGTCGTACATCTTGGTGATGTGTCCTACGTCGATGAGGATCACGTTGTAGGAGCAGAAAGCAAAAGCGATGGCGCCCAGTATCCTTATCCAGTATTTGAAGTCCAGGATGCAGGTGAGGAGGTACATGCTGATCATAGCGAGGAACAGCATGTTAACAGGGGAGGGCAGGCCGAGGGTGACCATTTTGTTCACGAAGGTGATAGCATTTTTGCCGGGGCCTGTGTAGATCACATAGGAAGGCATCCCGGAGAACATGCTGTTAGTCCACAAAGGGGTTTCACCCGTTGTTTCATAAAAGTCCCTCGCCTCTTTGGCCATTCCGTTTACGTTCATCATGTCGCTCTGGTTTACTATCTTGCCTTCCAATACAGGAGAGCAGTAAACCGTTGCCAGCAATATAAAGATGCCAATTGCTGCCAGATGCGGAAGAATGGCTTTTAGCCAGTTTTGCTTCATCGGATATCTTGTATTTAGTTTTAAAGGAACAAAAATAACTGTAATTTATCCGAAATTTCAATATGCGTTGGATTCGATTTGTGTTAAAATTTGCATTTATCTGCAACCTGTGCTTTATTTTGGGGCAGCTGCTCCGGATCACCGCATATGATCACCGCCTGGACGTGATGGTGGAGCATGTGCTGATATTGGGCGTAGGGGTGGCGTTTCCCCTGAACCTGGCCATATGCCTGATCACCGGCGTGTTGCTGCTGCTGAGGAAAATACAGTGGAAACCGCTACCGCCGTGGTTATTCCTGTGTAATGTAGGTATTTTAATATTTCAACTTATAGTCACTTATTAAATGATCAAGCAATTACTAAATGATAGGCCTACACGGCTTTTTGTCATATTTGCCAGCTTTTTTGTAGCGAATGCGCTGATTGCGGAGAGTATCGGCGGCAAATTGTTTTCGCTGGAGCGGTTACTGGGGTTGCCGGTACATACTTTCTCCCTGTTTGGCGAGAGCGGGTTATCGTACACGCTCACGGCCGGTGTGTTACTGTGGCCGCTGGAGTTTGTGATGACGGATATTGTGAATGAGTTCTACGGACCGGTGGCGGTGCGCCGTATTTCGTATACAGCGGTGGCGCTGATCTCCTATGCGTTCCTGATGTTCCTGGTGGCCATTAACGTGCCGGCGGACAGCTGGTGGGTAGGCAGCGGCAGCACCGAAGGCGTGCCGGACATGCAGAAAGCGTTCGTGGGTATTTTCGGGCAGGGGATGTGGATCATCCTGGGCAGCCTTTCCGCGTTCCTCATCAGCCAGATCGTGGACGTGACGGTGTTTCACCGCATTAAGAAACGTACCGGCGAGAAACATGTATGGCTGCGTGCTACGGGGTCTACCGTTGTATCTCAGTTCGTAGACAGTTTTATCGTATTGTTTATCGCCTTTAAAGTGGGTAAGGACTGGAGCTGGCAGCGGGTATTGGCGATCTGTATGGTGAACTACAGTTATAAATTCGTTGTGGCGGTAGCGTTAACGCCGCTCATTTACCTGCTGGAGAACCGTATTGTACGATACCTGGGTCCTGAGACGGCTGCCCGTATGAAGGCATCCGCCATGGGTAAGGAAGAACCGCCGGTAACGGACGTGGTGCCGCACAGCTAGTAGCGGGCCTTCACCATGTCTGCCACTACTTTATCGATCGGGAGGGTAACGGCTTCGGCCGAAAAATCCTCCCAGTTGATCCAGCGTGCATATTCTACCTCAGACACACCTTCCGGCACCTTGAAATCAAAGGGTTTGCTGAGTGTTTGCGCGGTGAAGGGGGAGGTGGCTTCTACCAGGTAATAGATGGAGATGATCTGTGTTTCGTTGTCGAACGCGGAGATCTGAAAAAAATCGGTGGTGTAGATATGTTCTACCACGCGGATATCCTGTGCCAGTTCTTCGCGCCATTCGCGTACCATACATTCCAGCGTTCCTTCCCCGAATTCGAGTCCGCCGCCGGGAAATTTTGTATAGTAGCCGCCGCGGATATATTCGTCTGTTACCAGTACCTGTTTACGGTCATTGATCATAATGCCGTAAACACGTACGTTGAATCCTGTTTGCATATGCTTATTTGACAGCGTCGATGATGATGGAGGTATACACTGGTTTACCGCCGACATTCCGTTCATCATAACGGATAGAGCGGTGTATCATGCCATCGGATTTGTTCCACTCGTTGAAATGGAATTCCCCGTTTTCGTCGTAATACTCCAGCAGCTTCACTTTAAAGCCGGCTTCTTCCAGCAGTTGGCTCATGAGTTTATAGGTGTACAGCACTTTATGATCGTCTGCTCCCCAGCCGGCGCCGCCGGGCTTTACATTGTTGATATATTCAGGGTCCGGGTGGAAACCATCGGGAATGGCTATACGCAGATAACCGCCGGGTTTAAGATAGCGGTAGCAGGTGCGTGCGCCGGTAAGGCCCTGTTCGTAAGTCAGGTGTTCCCACACGTGCTCTGCCAGAAAAACGGACACAGAAGCATCGGGAATGTATTTGTTCCAGGAATCCGGGGCCAGCAGGTTAAACTGCTCCACTTCGGTGGGTATCCATCCTTTTTCGAACACGGAGCTGGCGCCGATGACCAGTTTCCAGTCGGCCGTATCCTGCAGTGATTTTATCAGTTTCTTTTCAACGGCGGCGGCTCTCATTGCATTGTAGCCACTCAGCGCTTTGGCTTTTCGTATGATATCTTTTAACAGAGATGCCATGGGCAAAGATCAGGTTATAAATTAAATCCAGCTGTAAATATAACAGAATAAAGTAAGAATACGCTACAATAACAGCGTTACAGTACCCTTCAGCAGCTTTTCCTGTCCCAGCATATTACGGTAGCGGAGCTTGTACACATACGTGCCCAGCGGTTGCAACTGCCCGCGGAACGTACCGTTCCAGCCTTGCCTGGCATCTGTGGTGAGGAAGATACATTCGCCCCAGCGGTTATAAATACTGAAGTCAATGATTTGCTGGCCGTGGTAATTGACGATCCTGAAAATATCATTTTTCCCGTCACCATTGGGAGAGAAGGCGTTTGGCAGGAATATTTCCGGCGAGCATTCAGTGATATTGATGGCATCAACGGCTGTGCCACAGCGGTTTTTAACTTGTACACGGTAACGTCCGGCCTGGTTAACCGTGAAGGTGGGTTTGGTGGAGCCATCCTGCCAGCGGTAGCTGTCAAAGCCGGCTCCGGGCGACAGTACCAGCGGTCTGTTATCAAAAAGGCAGGTATCCGGTCCCAGTTCGATCGCCGGCGGGTAGGTTACCGTCAATTTCGTATGGAAAGTGCTGTCGCATCCGCGCCACGTGGTGTAGCGCACGGTGTAGTTGCCCGCCCGTGTGACCATGGTGCCGTCCTGTAAACGGAAGGCGGCGCCGTCGCAGATGCCGTGTTCTTCATAGAACTGGTACACCGGTGCATCGGTACGGACGGTGGTGATCACGCTGTCGCAGCCGTGAATGGACCGCAGCCGGGAGGTGTAGGTGCCCGGTTGGGTGATGGTCCTGCCATCGGGCAATTGGTAAGGTGTTCCGGGGCAGATGGTTTTTTCTTCTGTAGTGGCATAGGTGTCCCACACGGTGAGCGTGGTGGTGATAATGCTGTCGCAATGCCGTTTTGTCTGCAGGCTGGAGGTATAGACGCCTGCTACGGTGATACGGCGGCCGTCCGGCAGCAGATAGCTGTCGCCCTTACAGATACCGGCTTCTTTACTGATATGATAATCGGGATAATAAACGACGTGTGTATGGATGATACTGTCACACCCATGCCGGGTCGTTAAGGGGGTGGTATAATCGCCGGGAACGGTTACCGGGCTGCCGTCGGGCAGCAGGATGGTGGCGTTTCTGCACATGCCGGTATCCACGTTGATGTTGTAGCTGGGGTTGACGGTAATCGTGGTGGTAATGATACTGTCGCAACCAGCTATTGATTGAAGTGATGACGTATATACGCCTGCGGTATTTACGATACGGCCATCCGGAAGGGTATAGGCCGATCCGCTGCACAGTTGCCGGGATTCAGTAACGGCGTATGTTTTCAGGATGGTAAGGTGGGTGGTGATGATACTGTCGCAGCCATGTATGGAGGTGAGCTTGCTGGTGTAATCGCCGCTGGCGCTGACCTGCCGGCCATCGGGCAGTTTAAAGACGATGTTCTGGCAGACGGCGGTGTCTACTTCCACTGCGTACGGCTGACTGAGTGTGATGGTAGTGGTGATGGTGCTGTCGCAACCGGCCCTGTTTTTCAGGCGGCTGGTATAGATGCCGGCGGTGTTTACTACCCGTCCGTCGGGCAGCGTATAGGCGTTATTGTTGCACAGGCCAACCTGTTCACTACGAACGTCGGGTGTCATGATATGAATAACGCGGGTGGCGGTATTGTTATGGCAGGGGCCTGTGGTTTTCATGGTAACCGTATAGACGCCGGCTGCAGCGTAAGTGTGGGTGGCCTGCATGGCGGTGGATGTCTGGCCGTCTCCGAAGTCCCACGTGATGCTTGTGATATTGGCGGTGCTGTTGGGCGTGAACTGTGTGACGGCCTGGTGGCAGGTATCTTTCACCGTAAAACTGTTGGCATCGTACACATAGTTGCTCATGAGGGTGGGGAGGCCCAGTTTGGCGCCTGCGGGCAGTACGCTCAGCGCACGCTCCTGGAAGTTACAGGCCAGGCCTGGTGCGTCGGGATTGCGGATAATGCTGATGGCATCGGCGGGTCTGTCGTAGCCAGCTTCTCCGGCCACGTATATCAGTCCGTCGGGCGCCAGCTGCAGCGAGCCATAGTTGATGGTGGAAGAGGCGCTGATCAATACCCTGGAGGCATTGATGTCGGGTGCGGTGAGGTCATACTGGAATAGTTCGCCGCTGTTGGTGGCGGTGACATAGATCAGTTTTCCGCCGGGGGCGTATTCCATGCCGTAGCCCTGGTCCAGCCCTGTCAGCGCGGCTACGGGGCCGGTAATAGCGCCGGTCTGGTTGTTAAAACGGAAAATCTCGGTCGTGGAGGTGGCGGAAGTGATGGTATTGCCTTTCACGTGGGTGAGCCATTGTCCGTCGGGGGATACTTTCAGGCAGCCGATGGTTTCCCAGCCTCCGTCGTTGACGATGATCTGTCCAACGGGATATAGCTGTGGCGTGCCGAGGCCGGCTGCCGTGAGCGGCCATACGTAGAAGTTATTATCGCCTTTGGAGTGGGAGATGATCCAGAAGTCGGTATTGTTGCAGTGTTTGGTGGCCATCACCTTTTCGGTGCTGAGGTAGTCAGGGATGAGCGATATATTTTTATACGTGGAGAGAATGTCTCCCAGACCGTTATTCAGCGACATATCTACCCGGGAAGCGCGCATGCCGTTATTTTCTGCGGCGGTGAACACGTAGTATTGACCGGGATGTCCGGGGAAAGGTACCGCGATGGCAGACTGGCTGGCGGTGTAATTGCCCAGGAGGCCATAGCCGTTGGGCATTACGTTGTGGGAGGCGTCCCAGATGGCAGTGCCTTCTGTATAAAAAAGCAGTTTGCCGTTGGCATCGGATACGGTGGCTACACCTTCACGGGTCATCACCTTGCCGTTTGACAGTGGTTTGGGTGGGAGGGTGTTGAAATCCAAACCTGCATTGTTGCCGAAATACCAGATGTTGCCCTCTTTCTGGGCGGTGCTGACGAAGGGCTGGCAGACAGCCAATATCATCAGGGTTATGCAATAGATGATGCGTACGGGCATATGGTGTATAGGGAATAAAATCTGCCGCAAGATACGATTCTAGAACCACTTCTTCTTCATGAAATACATGCTGATGATCACGGAGATCACGACGGAGAGGATTATAGGTATATAGAAAGCGTGTATGCTGTGCTGATAGGGGAGTTCTACGTTCATGCCATAGATACTGGCCACTAGCATGGGAAAAGTAAGGATGATCGTGATGGAGGTCAGCCTTTTCATCACCACGTTGAGGTTATTGGAGATGATGCTGGCGAAGGCGTCCATGGTGCTGCTGAGGATGTTGGTGTAGATATTGGCCATTTCAAGCGCCTGGGAGGTGTCTACGACCAGGTCATGGAGGAATTCTTTTTCATCTTCGTTGAGGCCGAGGAAGTTGGTCCTTTCCAGTTTCATCAGCAGCAGTTCATTGCTGCGGAGGGCGGTGACGAAGTATACGAGGCTTTTCTGGATGCGCATGATGGCAAGCAGTTCCTCGTTCCGGTTGGAGTCGTAGAGTTTTGCTTCCAGCATGTTCCTGCGTTGGTTGATTTCCTTGAGGTAATCGAGGAAATTGACCACCACTTTCTCAAAGATCTTGAGCACCATCATGTTCTTCTTTTCGGGAGAACGGTTGTGGAAGGTGTCGAGGAACCGTTTGATGGCGGCGTTATCGAAAGAGTTGACCGTCAGGATCTGGTTGTGCGTGAGGATGATCACGATGGGGATGGTGATGTAATAGGCATCGCTTTCGTTGATGGAGTTGTTCTCCGTGGGGGTTTTGATAACGATGAGTTTTACATTGTCTTCCAGCTCGTAGCGTGATTTTTCGTCGATATCGAGGGAGTCGGTCAGGAAGTCCAGCGGTATGTCCAGTGCTTCTGAGAGCTGTTCGAATTCAGCCTGTTTCAGCGGTGGGGTGATGTTTACCCAGGCGTCGTTTTCCGGCGCCTGGATAGCCACTGTCTTGGAATCTATGTTTTTGAAGTATTGGATCATGCTGCAGGGGTAAAAAAGCGTTTATCAGCCAATGGTTATTTGTCCTTCGAACACGAGGGTGGCGGGGCCACAGAGCCAGATGTTGGAAAAGGAGCGTTCGCCGGTGCGGGTAAAGCGCACTTCCAGTTGTCCGCCGAGTGTTTGCACGGGGACTACATATTCTTTCTCTTCTTTGCCGGCGGAGGTGATAGCGGCGGCGGTGACGCCGGTGCCGCAGGAGTACGTTTCATCTTCCACGCCTCTTTCGTAGGTACGTACGAAGATGCCGTTTTCAAAAGGCTGTACGAAGTTGACATTGGTGCCTTCGGCTGCAAAACGTTCGTTGTAGCGTATCTGGCGGCCTTCGTCGAATACGTTTACGGCCTGTACGTCTTCCACATATTTTACAAAATGCGGGGAGCCGGTGTTGAGGTAATAATGCATAGGTCCTTGTTCCACAAAGTCTACGTCCTGCATTTTCAGGTTGACCCAGTTGGCGCCGTCCATGGTGGCTTCGTGTTCGCCATCTACTGCGATGAAATAGAGGTTGCCATCGCCTACGCCCATTTTATGGGCAAAAGCGGCGAGGCAGCGGCCGCCGTTACCGCACATAGAGCTTTCGCGGCCGTCGGAGTTGTAGTATTTCATGGCGAAGTCGTAATCTTCGCTTTTATTCAGGAGCATCAGGCCGTCGGCGCCGATACCAAAACGGCGGTCACACAGTTCATTCACCTGTTCATTGGTGAGCCAGTCGTATTGTCCGTCCCGGTTGTCCATGATGACAAAGTCATTACCGGTGCCCTGGTATTTATAGAAATGGATCTGTTGCATAGGGCAAAGATATAACTTTGATTGCCATGATTAATGCTGATTTCACTGATTAGCAGAGATGGGAGCGAAAATAGGGCTGGGGGAGGGTGCTGGGATGAGCACGGATATAGGATTGCGGGGGTAAAATATAACAGGAAGTTAAAGTGCCGGCAGATGATATCGGGTTGACACCCGGGCTGCTGCGGTAGCTGCTGCAGCCCGGATGTGGTATATGTTATACAGGGTTTACCATCCTGCGATGATGCCGAGGCCTTTCTGTATCAGCGCTTCCACGACGGCGGCGCCGTCTTTGGTGAACTCCTGCCGGATGCGGTTGGCCACGATGGCGCTGATGGACAGGCATTGGTGGCCCAGAACGCGTCCCATGCCGTAGATAGCGGAAGTTTCCATTTCGAAGTTGGTGATGCGGTGCCCTTCGTAGGAGAAGCCGGTGAGGTTGTCTATCAGGTTAGGGTTAGACAGCTGGCCTCTCAGCATGCGTCCCTGCGGCGCGTAGAAGCCGGGGCAGGTAACGGTGATGCCTGTATGAAAACCGTCGGTGAAATGTTTGCGCAGGTCTTCGCCGGCGGAAAAGAGGCATGGATTGGCACCTCCGGGCTGCAGCATTACCTGTCCGCGGAAGGCTTCCAGCAGTTGTTTTTCTTCCGTGGTGTTCTCGAAGGCGTAGTAGGCCATGAGGTTGTCGAGGCCGAGGCCATGGGAAGAAACGACGAAGCTGTCTACCGGGATGCTGTCCTGCAGGGCGCCGGAAGTACCGAGGCGGATGACCTGCAGGGAGGTCAGCTGGTCTTTCACGAGGCGTGTCTGGAAGTCGATGTTGACGAGGGCATCCAGCTCATTGAGCACGATATCGATGTTGTCTGTACCGATGCCGGTAGATACTACAGACAGTCTTTTGTTTCCGATATAACCGGTATGGGTAACAAATTCGCGGTGTTGCGATTTGTGTTCTACTTTGTCGAAGTGTTTGCTCACGGCCGGCACACGGTCGGGGTCGCCCACGGTGATGATGGTATGGGCCAGTTCTTCCGGTCTGACGTCCAGGTGATATACCGCTCCACGGCTGTTGATAATAAGCTCAGATTCAGCAATACGTTTATTCTCCATGATATTATTTTTTAATTCAACAATCGGTGTTGGGACTTCAATATTCCCACGTTCTCTATAATTATCAAAATATTTTTTCAGATATTTTTTAAATAATATTTGGTGATTATCAGAAATTTGCTACTTTTGCAATCCCACAAAACGACGGGGACGCCCGCTGGAGGCAAGCAACAGCAAGTGTTTTAGTCGGATTGTATGGTTCCGTGGCCGAGTGGCTAGGCAGAGGTCTGCAAAACCTCGTACAGCGGTTCGAATCCGCTCGGAACCTCAGATGGGAAAGTAAGAAGCCGCTCCTGTAGCGGCTTTTTTCGTTTTTTATCCAGCCTCTTTTTTCTCCGAAAATTAATTTTTTGTTTGATCATTTACGTGTGTTTTTGTCGTAAATTGCTTATCCCGCAAAAGTTTGGGGGTGTTCCCGGAAACCAGTCAGAGAGATTTGGAACGCCCTATTCCGGAAGGCTTTTGCGCTTTACCGATAATTCTAAAAGTGAGGCGATGACAGAGATCATTAAAGTAACCGCAGCAGATACCGGAGCCCTGGAACAGGTAAAGCTACTTTTCAGAGAATATGCCAACTGGTTAAATGTTGACCTTAGCTTTCAACGGTTTGAAGACGAGATGGCCGAATTGCCTGGTGCTTATGCAGCTCCCGGCGGCGCCCTTTTACTGGCCAGAGTAGATGGTCAGGTAGCGGGATGCGTGGCTATCCGCCCTTTCGACAATACGACCGCTGAAATGAAACGTCTTTTTGTGAAAGATGCTTTTAAAGGTCACGGCGTAGGCAAAGCCCTGGCAGCCGAAGCGATTGAAGAGAGCCGTAACCTGGGTTATAAACGTATACTGCTGGATACGCTGGCGCATATGCGGCCCGCGATTGAACTGTATACGTCGCTGGGATTCCAGCCTATTGCAGCGTATTACGACAACCCTATCAGCAGCGCGGTATACCTGTCCCTGAGCCTGGAGAAAGCTTCCTGATCAGCGACAGGGGTAAGACGCAGGCAACAGACACCCCAATTTTTGCGTCTTTGCTGCACTGCGTCTTTGCGTGACTTAGCCGATAACCGGCAGTTTGTACCCATTATGATATCCGGCAGCCAGCAATTGATTGGCGTCGCTGTCGGTAAACTGCCCTGCGTGTTTGTCCCAATACAGTTTTTTCCCGGTCCTGAAGGCGATGTTCCCCATTTGTGCCATGGCAGCGATATGCGCGCCTGCCTGCACCGGCGTGCGCAGATCGTCGAGACGGCGTGAACGTACCACGTCGATGAAATTCTGCGTGTGCAGGGTAAGGCCGTTGTCCACCGCTTTCTGCCGGGGCACGGCTTCCATATTCTTTTTTTCGGGGATCACTTCCCATCCGCCGCGGTCCAACACCAGCGTACCGTTGTTGCCGATAAAGGCAATGCCATGGTCGCGCCCGTAGGGGCCGCCATCGATGCCCTGTGCCTGTTCCCACTGGATGTTAAAGCCGTCAAATTCATAGACGGTGGTAAGCGTATCCGGTGTTTCTGCGGCATCGTGGGGGTAGGCGAACTTACCACCGGCTGCCATCACGGATTTGGGTGTTTCCGCTTTCATGCCCAGCAGGGCGTAATCGAGCAGGTGCACGCCCCAGTCGGTCATCAGGCCGCCGGCATAATCCCAGTACCAGCGGAAATTAAAATGGAAGCGGTTGGGATTAAAAGGGCGCTCTTTGGCGGGGCCCAGCCATGCTTTGTAGTCCACGCCGGCAGGCGGTGTGCCGTCGGGCTGTACGGGGATGGATTTCATCCAGCCCATGTAGGCCCATGCTTTTACGAGGCGTACCTGTCCCAGTTTGCCGGAATGCACGAAGGCCACGGCGTCTTTAAAATGTTGCTGGCTGCGTTGCCACTGGCCTACCTGTACTGCGCGCCGGTGTTGTTGCTGCGCTGCTACCATGGCGCGGCATTCGGCGATGGAGTTACCTAACGGTTTCTCTACGTAGACATCCTTACCGGCGGCACAGGCGTCTGTCATCTGCAGGCAGTGCCAGTGGTCGGGCGTGCCGATGATCACGGCGTCGATGGATTTGTCTTCGAGCAACTTACGGTAATCACTATACGCTTTTGTTTTGATACCCTGCTGAGAGAGCTCACCCACGCGCTTGTTCAGCACGTTGCGGTCTACATCGCAGAGGGCCACGCATTGTGCGGCTGGGTGTTTCAGCATGGCGGTGAGGTCGGACCATCCCATACCATTGATACCAATAGCGGCGATGCGGACACGGTCGGATGGCGCTACGGCCCTTACACCGGACGGCAGTACGGAAACCAGGCCGGCGCCGGCCGCCAAAGCGGACGCGGAACGGAGGAAGTCCCTTCTGGAGTGTTTCATAAGTGGAATTTTATCTCAACAAAATAAGAAAAAAAAGAAAAGGCTGGTAGGAAACCAGCCTTTTCAGTCAGACATTGTTATAAAGATTAAAAATCTTCCTCTGTATTATCGTCATCGTCGCCGCTCATGTTGAAGTTCATCATGGTGCCGAGCAGATCGCTGAAGCGGGTATCGTTTTCCCCTACTTTTTTGCTGATGAGCGAATAGGAGGCCAGGCCATGCAGCACAAATTCCATCATCAGCAACGTCTCGCGGCTGTTGGCCTGCGGGAAGCGGGCTTTCACCATGTCTTTCAGTCCTTCTACCTTGTTGAGCGTGGTTTCGTACTGTTTGTCGCTGATATCCTGCAGGAGCTGCAGGTAGTTGCCTTTGTCGAACCACTGGATAACGCTGCGGTACGGGTTTTCCACGGGCACTGCCTGCTTCCTTTTCTTGAAGGAATCCGGGTTGGGGAAGTAGTTGGCAAACAGCGTGCGGATGGACTTGTCGAGCAGGTTGTGGGCCACCTGCAGCGGACCTTCCTGTTCGCCTTCGTACACCAGTTCTATCTTGCCGGTGATGGCGGGTATGATGGACATCAGGTCGGCGATGCGTACCTGTGTTTCTTTTTCCTTGTTGATGATGGCGCGCCGTTCGCCGGAGCTGACGGCGTTTTCGAAGGCTGCGATGGTGAGACGGGCGGACACGCCGCTTTTTTTGTCTACATATTCGCTGTTACGCGCTTCGAAGGCTACCTGTTCGATGAGGCGTTTCACCATATCGGAGATGGTCACGCGGGCCTCCTGGTCGGCATGGATAGCGGCTTCCTGTTCGGTGATGAGCAGGGAGTTTTCCACGCTTTTCGGGTAGTGGGTGATGATCTGGCTTTCGATCCTGTCTTTCAGCGGGGTGACGATAGAGCCACGGTTCGTATAGTCTTCCGGGTTAGCGGTGAAGACAAACAGGATATCGAGCGGCATCCGCACTTTGAAGCCACGGATCTGGATATCGCCTTCCTGGAGGATATTAAACAGGGCCACCTGTATGCGTGCCTGGAGGTCGGGCAGTTCGTTGATGACGAAGATGCCGCGGTTGGAGCGGGGAATGATGCCAAAGTGGATGGCGCGTTCGTCCGCGTAGCTGAGTTTCAGGTTGGCCGCTTTGATGGGATCGATGTCGCCGATGAGATCGGCCACGGAGACGTCTGGCGTGGCGAGTTTTTCCGCGTAGCGGTCGGCGCGCGACAGCCAGGCGATGGGTGTTTTATCGCCTTTTTCCGCGATGAGGTCACGCGCGTAGCGGGACAGCGGATTAAACGGATCGTCGTTGACTTCGGAGCCTTCCACGACGGGGATGTACTCGTCGAGCAGGTCTATCATCTGGCGTGCCATGCGGGTTTTGGCCTGTCCGCGGAGACCGAGGAACAGGATATTGTGCCGGGAGAGCAGGGCTCTTTCGGTGTCTGGTATGACAGTGTCTTCGTAGCCTATGATGCCGGGGAAGGAAGTTTCTTTTTTCTGCAGTTTTTTGATCAGGTTCCGTCTGATTTCCTCTTTGACTGAAACGGGTTGATAGCCACTCTTTTTCAGTTCACCTAACGTCTTAATGCTGGTATCCATGTTTAAAAGTTACGCAATTCCTTGCCGGTTTGTTAGAATAATTTTCGTTTCCCGTTTTCAAAATCATAGAACAGGAACTGGCCCAGGTTGTCTGTGCCGGAGAAGAAAGCCTTGCCGCTGTTGGTTTCGGTAAACTCCTGCACGAATTTCTGCAGCCAGGGATCTGTGGCCACCATGAAGGTGGTAATGGGTATTTTCAGCTTTTTGCATTGCGCGGCCAGGTTGAGTGTCCGGTTAAGGATTTTACGGTCGAGGCCGAAGCTGTTTTTGTAGTATTCTTTCCCGATTTTCAGGCAGGTGGGTTTCCCGTCGGTGATCATGAAGATCTGTTTGTTGGGATTGCGGCGGCGGCGCAGTATGTCCATAGCCAGCTCCAGTCCGGCCACCGTGTTGGTGTGGAAGGGGCCTACCTGCAGATAGGGAAGGTCTTTGATTTCCACCTGCCAGGCGTCGTTGCCGAATACGATGATGTCCAGCGTATCTTTCGGATAGCGGGTGGTGATGAGTTCACTGAGGGCCATGGCCACTTTTTTGGCCGGCGTGATCCTGTCTTCTCCGTACAATATCATGGAGTGGGAGATATCGATCATCAGGGCGGTGGACGTCTGGGTTTTGTAGTCTGTTTCCTTAATTTCCAGGTCGTCCTGATGGATGGAGAAGCTGTCGATGCCGTGATTGATCTGGGCATTGCGGATGGAGGCGGTCACATCGAGCTGGTCGATGCTATCGCCAAATTCGAAGGGCCTGGTTTCCGCGTTGAGCTCGTCGCCCATGCCTGATTTCCGGATGTTATGATTACCGACAGTGGATTTTTTCAGTCTTCCGAAGATCTCTTCCAGCGCGTTTTTACGGATGGTTTGTTCCGTTTTCGACGTGATTTCGATCTCGCCGGTCTCTTCATTTTCTCTCAGGTATCCTTTTTCTTTCAGTTCCTGAATGAAGTCGCCCATGCCATACTCATCGTTGGTCAGCCCGAATTCCTTGTCCAGTTCTGTCATCCACTGCAGCGCTTCTGTAACGTCTCCGCTGGTGTAGGTGAGTAGTTGAGTGAAGAGGTCCAGCAGCTTCTGAAAAGGAGATCGGGTATCGTCGTCCGGTTGGTACCGGGAAAAAGTTATTCCTCTCATAGCACAAAAGTCAAATCAAAGTTCGTTATTAAAATTAGCGAAAATATTTCTCGCAAAGGGCGCAAAGATTTTGTGTTTATATTAAGATCGCAAAGGAGCGCAGATCATCACGCAGATCATCACGCAGATCATCACGCAAAGGCGCTAAGCAGCAAAGAAAATAAGGAATTTGTTGTTTATCTATGGCATCTTACAATATAATATTGTTTTATATAATATTTTGTTATATAATATAATATAGTTGGTGTGAGTTAATACAATGTGAGATGTTTACTTTGTTTCTTTGCTGCTTAGCGCCTTTGCGTGATGATCTGCGTGATGATCTGCGTGATGATCTGCGCTCCTTTGCGATCTTAATATAAACACAAAATCTTTGCGCTCTTTGCGAGAAAATCCTCGCGTGCTTGTATTTTTCGTTGAAAGCTATTACTTTCAATCATCAAAAAAATAACAATATGAAAAAACTGAGAAATGCATGGCTGCTGGCGGGAGGTTTAGCGGTGGCAATGTTTGCACAGTCTGCTAAGGGCCAGGCCAGGGCAGATGCATTGGGCTGGAAACTGGGTGCCCAGGCATGGACATTCAACCATTTTACGCTGGCGGAAGCGCTGGATAAGATGGACAGCTGCGGTATCCAGTATGTGGAAGCTTACCCGGGCCAGACCATTGGCGGCGGCATTGAAGGTAAACTGGACTACCATATGTCTCCTGAAAAACAGGAACAGGTAAAAGGTCTCTTTAAAAAGAAACACAAGGTGCTGATGGCTTTCGGGGTGGTAGTACCTAATTCCGAAGCGGAATGGCGCATGTTGTTCGATTTCGCCAACAGGATGGGCATTCAGAGCATCACCAGCGAGCCGCAACCGGAGTACCTGGACCTGATCTCTTCTCTCTGCGACCGTTACAACATTAAACTGGCGATCCATGATCACCCGAAACCAAGCCACTACTGGCATCCTGACAGCGTGCTGAAAGCGATCCAGGGCAGAAGCAAATTAATGGGTGCCTGCGCGGATATCGGTCACTGGGTACGTTCCGGCCTCGATCCGGTTGAATGCCTGAAGAAACTGAACGGCCATATTGTGAGCCTGCACTTCAAAGACCTGAACGAAAAATCTGAAAAAGGGCATGATGTGATCTGGGGTAACGGTGTTTGCCAGATACCTAAAGTACTGGAGACACTGAAAGCACAGAAGTTCAAAGGTCTTTTCTCCGCGGAGTACGAGCACAACTGGGATACCAACGTACCGGAAGTGAAAGAAAGCGCTGCTTTCTGGAAACAGATGGTGAGCAATCTCTAGTCGTTAAGTTATCTATATAAACCAAGCGCCCCTCTGGTCCGGTATGATCCGGTTGCCAGAGGGGCGCTTCCTTTATAGGAACTTTTGTGATTCCGTTATTTGGCGGAGTCCGGAGCTGTTTGGGCAGCTGCGGAGTCTCCGGTGGTATTGATGTTTTGCTGGCCTTCGCGGGTGTGCTGTCCGCCGGGGCCGAAGTCTACTTTCATGCGTTCCAGCCACTGGATGAACTGTTCAGCGGTCTGGCCATCGCGTTGGAGGTCGGACGTCAGTCTGCTGGCAGGGAGGGACTGGTAGTAGCGGATCTGCTGCTGGCAGTCTTTGATGATCTGGTTGCTCAGTTCATCGCCACGTTTGTAGTCGCCTGCGATGTAGTGTGCGTACACGGTTTGCAGGGACGTATAGTTGTGCATGTTGCCCGGGGTGGTCATCGCGTAAGGGAAGTTCACTTCCTTCACGTTTTTATCCATATAGTTCAGTACGGCGATGGCGCTGTCTTTAGCGGCGCCGCCCTGGGTCATGGCCACGCTGAGGCGGGTAAAGGACTGGCGCAGGTACATCAGCATTTTACGGTTAGGCTCATCGAAGTAGGTGCCTACGGTCTGAGCGCCGCCGAATGCGAATTTGTGCATCAGGTTTTCATACATTACGCCCACGTTGGCGTTGATGTCCATGCCTAACGGGTCGGTAGCTGTCGGTTTAGGCAGCGGTACCAGGTGGTAGGCCAGGCCGTCGGTTTGGAGGTAGTCGTTCAGACCGAGGTCGGTAGGGCTGGTAAAGTAGATCGGGCGTTTCCAGTTGTTGGTGGCGATGATATCGTACACGGCCAGGTCATTTTTCAGCAGGTAGCTTTTGGTGACTTTGATCGGCACTTTCGGCAGGATTTTATCTGCGTCTTTTGCGTTTACCACGCCGTATTTCAGCACTTCGTCCTTGTTAACCGGGATGAACAGGTTGCGGGTAGGCAGGAAGTTTTCCGCGCCGCCGTCCTGGGTGTTGATTTTGCTGTGTTCATCGTCGCTGCCCATGAAGTCCATGATGTCTTTCAGGGGGAAGTCCCTGTCGGCCGGAATATTTCCCGGATCGAAGAAGCGGATGTAGTTGCGGGTTTCGCCCTGGTATTTATCCGGTGTCCAGCTCATGGGCACAGCCGGGCTTTTGTTCACCATTCTGCGTTGCTGATCGATGTACCAGTCCACGCCGAGGAGGCTGAGGTTGATCACCCTGATATCGGGACGGATGCCTTCCACTTCCTGTGCGTACCACAGCGGGTAGGTATCGTTGTCACCGACGGTGAAGAGAATGGCGTTCGGCTGGCAGGATTCGAGGTAATCTTTTGCGATATCGCGGGCGATGTATTTGGTAGAGCGGTCGTGGTCGTCCCATTCCTGGGCGGCCATGAGCACGGGTACAGCGAGGAGGCATAAGCCTGTGGCCAGTACCGGCGTCATCGCGTTTTTGATTTTTTTGTTCAGGAAGTTATACACGGAGAGTACGCCGAGGCCTATCCAGATGGCGAAAGCGTAGAAGGAGCCTACGTAGGCGTAGTCACGTTCACGTGGCTGGTTGCCGGCCTGGTTGAGGTACAGTACGATGGCGATGCCTGTAAAGAAGAACAGGAGGGTCACCACGAGGGTGTCTTTCCGGTGGTTGTTGTACTGGAAGAAGAAACCGATGATACCCAGGATGAAAGGCAGGAAGAACAGCGTGTTGTGTGCCTTGTTGTCTTTCAGGCTGTCCGGCATCATGCTCTGGTCGCCGTAGATGGCGTTGTCGATGAAGGGGATACCGGAGATCCAGTTACCATCGCGTACGTTGCCATAGCCCTGGGTATCGTTTTGTTTTCCGACGAAGTTCCACATGAAGTAGCGGAAGTACATGAAGTTCATCTGGTATTGGATGAAGAACTTGATGTTATCGCCGAAGGAAGGTTTTTCATTGGCTTCCAGTCCGAGCCAGGAGCGGTAGAAGTCCGCGTGGCCCTGGTCGTTGCTGGCGTCCCATACACGGGGGAACAGCATCATATCTTCGGAGGCGTATTTAGGCTCCATTTTTTTACCGGCGACCATGTATTTTTTGGGGCCGCGGGCGTAGATGTTGCCGCCTTCGTCATACCGTTCGGGGCGGGCGGTGAACACCTGACCATAGATCAGGGGGAAATCGCCATATTGTTCGCGGCCGAGGTAACCTACGAGGGAGATCGGGTTGTCCACGTTGTACATATCTACTGAAGGGTTAGACGTAGAACGCACCATGGTAGTGATGTAGGTGGAGTATCCGAGGAGGGTGAAGAGGATGAACATGATGGTGAGCCGGCTGAAGTGCAGTGTTTTTCCCGGGTCCAGTTTGATGCCGAAAGTTTTCAGCAGGGTAGGGATGAGCAGGAAGAACGCAGCCAGTAACACTTTAAAGAACACTACGCCGCCGCTGGTGTCGTTGTAGGCGGGTATCAGGATTACAGAGGCGATGATGATCAGCGGCGCATAGAGGCCGAGTTTCGGTTTTCTGTAACCCAGCACCAGTACCGCGATGATGGCGACGAAGTAGAAGATGAACCCGGAGAAGTAGCCCATGCCGAAGTTATTGACGAAGATAACGTCCATATAACCGGAGGCTTTTACGGTGTCCTGGATCAGGTATTTCTGGATCATACCGGTGATGGCGCAGCCTATGAGGAAGGCCCAGAAAGTGCCCCAGGCAGTAGGTTTGAATCTTCTGAAGTAGTAGACCATGACGATGGCCGGGATGGTGAGGAGGTTGAGCAGGTGTACCCCGATGGACAGGCCGAGGAGGTAAGCGATCAACACGATCCATCTGTCGGCGTATGGTTCGTCTGCTTCGTGTTCCCATTTGAGGATGGCCCAGAACACGACGGCGGTGAAGAAGGAGGACATACCATACACTTCACCTTCCACGGCGGAGAACCAGAATGAATCAGAAAAGGTATAAGCGAGGGACCCTACGATACCGGCGCCCATAATGGCGATCATTTTCTCACGGGAGATCTCTTCACCGGCTTTAACCATCAGACGACGGGCGAAGTGCGTGATGGTCCAGAAGAGGAACAGGATGGTGAAACCACTGGCCAGGGCAGTCATGGTGTTTACGCCGAGGGCTGCCTGAGAGGGTTCGAGGAACATGCTGAAGAGTCTTCCGAGCATCACGAACAGGGGTGCTCCGGGAGGGTGGGGGACTTGTACTTTGTACGCACTGGAAATAAATTCGCCGCAGTCCCACAAGCTGCCCGTGGCCTCCATAGTCATAATGTAAACAGAGCAGGCTATGATGCAAATCACCCAGCCAACTATGTTGTTGGTCCTTTTAAAATTCATAAGGTTGTTTTAAGGTCCGACAAAAATATAAAAAGTAGCAAATTATGCTAATCTGCTGAACAGTTTTAACTTTTTGTAAATATCTTTTTATTTGTTAGCTATCCGCTTGGATTGTAGTGGTTTCCCGGGGGATTAAAATGTGATTAGAACCCCGGGTCCGTCCGGCGGGCTTTTAGGCCTTGAAAGCTTCTGTAACCGTCCATGCTGCCGGTTTTGCGTTGAAAAGCACTTTGGTGGCGGCCCATGTTTCCCGGAAGAGATCGGAGTGCCGGTAGGTTTCCAGGGCGGTTTCGGACTCCCATTTGCTGAAGGTGAAGAAGGTGTTGCCGGAGGCCGGATGTTCCCACAGTTCGAGGTGGAGGCAGCCGGGGAAGTTCCGGATGAGATGTTGTTGACGGGAAAACAGTTCCCGGAAGGTGTTTACCTTATCGGGGGCAAACTCCATCTTAACGAGTCTGTTGATCATTGAAAGATTATTCTGACAGTTTGGTAAAAAGACAGTTGCTGGAAGCCGGTGGGCTGGGTAAGCTGGTCCCTGCGGAATCCCTGCAGGCCGAAGAGGCCGGCGGCGTTTCCTTTGTTGATGGCTATTTCGAGGTAGCCGGCAGCGTTAAAGATGGCCAGTTTCTGGCCTTCGGCCACATCGGCGTAGGTTTCGCTGATCTGGTTGATGACTTCATTGCGGCGGAAGAATATCTGGAAGCGGCGGTTCCTGCGTTGTGCATTGAACTGGTCGCGGGTGATATTGACCACTACGTTTTCGAAGCTGTCGATATGGATGATCTGGCCTTCGATGAAGTCATCGCCAACCAGGGGTTGCAGGTTATGTTTGATCTGTATGCTCTGCGTGAGCGGGCCTATTTCGCCGAGGGCTTTGCCTCTGCTCAGTTCCCGGGCCGCCATGGCCAGCAGCTGGATGATGGTGAAAGTAGTTTTGGGCGCATCCGGTGGCAGGGGGATCTTGATCACCTTCTCCGGCATGCCGCCGGCGATCATGGTGAGCAGGCCGTTGTCCGCACAGCCGATATACTGGCCGTTGTGTTCTGCAACGAGGACATGGTCCGGGCGCCGGTCGAACAGGTTGATCAGTACAAAGTGAAAGGTGCCGAGCGGGAACCAGGCGAAAGCGCTTTTGCAGATATAGGTGGCCTGCGGGAGATTGAACGGGCTGATATGATGGGTGATGTCCGTAACATGACATTCCGGGCAGTAGTGCCAGAGCTGCCCCTTAATGGCACCTACCAGGTAATCCTGCATCCCTATGTCTGATGTTAATGTTATAATGGACATGCCAGAAATTCTAAATCCGCTCTAAATTCACGTTTCAACGCCCTTCTTTGCTAACAGTTACCTGAATGGCATTTCAATGTCCGCTCTCCTTCCAAAAAAGATGCCATGGGGTCCTAAATGCAATCTCATTGCAAATAAAGGTAAAAATACCGACGGCGCCTATTTTAAGCAGAAAAATTGATTTTTTATTGTAAGGGGGAATTGGGTTCTTTCTTAAAGTGGTTATAGACGAGTTTGTCCAGGATACCGGGTATCACCTTGCTGAGGAAGACCGTCAGCTTGCCCTGGCCGGTGAGTACGAGCGTACGTTTGCGTTTGGCGATGGCCTTTGCGATAGCCTCCGCCACCGCTTCCGCGCTCATCAGCTTATCCTCGTTGAGCGGTGTTTCACTCTGCGCCTGTCCCTCCTGGTTGAGCGCCGTATTCCGTATATTCGATGACGTGAAGCCCGGGCATACCCACATGACGTTGACGCCTGTATGCAGATTCTCGGTCCGCAATGCCTCGAGGAAGCCCTGCATGGCGAACTTGGACGCCGAGTAGCCGGTCCGCCCCGGAAGGCCCCTGTACCCCGCGATAGACGAAACGCCCACCACGGTGCCCTTCGATGCTAAGATCGCCGGGAAAGCATACTTCGTGCAGTAGACCGTTCCCCAGAAATTAATATCCATCAGTGATTTCAGCACAGCCAGGTCCAGGTCCCTAAACAATGCCCGCATCGATATACCCGCGTTATTGATCAACACGTCGATCCGGCCGAACTGCGCATTCACCGCGTCGATAAACGCTTTACAATCCGCTTCGATGCTCACGTCGGCAGTATGGATGAACAGTCCCTTCGGGTTGTTGAGCTCATTGCGCAACGCTTCCAGCGCCGGCAGCTTCCTGCCACACACCGCGACGTTAGCGCCGTGCTGTAACATCTCCGCCACCAAAGCCTTACCAATCCCCGACGAACCGCCGGTAATAACGACTGTCTTGTTCTGAAAGAAAGTTTTCATGGGTATATTTTTGCACTGCAAAAATAGGTGAGAAGTTCATAGTAACAGCATTTTATTATATCTCTGGTACAGAATTGTGCTGCTGTGTTTCGGTTGTAATACTTGCCGGTACTGGATTCGACGAATTTTTTTGACAAAAACTTGTTTAAAAATAAAATATTCCTATTTTTGCACCCGCTTTTACAGCGAAAGATTCCGTAGCTCAGTTGGTAGAGCAATACACTTTTAATGTATGGGCCCTGGGTTCGAGTCCCAGCGGGATCACAGACAACTTACAAACCTCGCGCTAGTCGCGGGGTTTTGTTTTTTAGTTGAGCGTTTAGTTGAGTTCCTTTTGTATAACCCCGATTTCTTTCCCGTACTTATACAGGTTAATCAGCTTTTACTAAGCTAGAAAATATAAGCATACTAATTGTTTCAGCATATACTTAATATTAGGAGTTGCGGAAAAATTCATCCTATCACAGGAAAATATACATTTGAACATATTATAGTATATTGCGTTATTAACATGTAATTTTACTTGATGAAATCAATTTGCTTTTTCAATAACAAAGGGGGTGTTGGTAAAACAACGCTGACATGTAATGTGGCCTATGCATTAGCTAAGGAGCACGGTTTAAGAGTAGCAGTAGTAGATTGTGATCCGCAATGTAATGCAACTATATTGATCCTTGGTGAAGAAAATTCGATTCCGATTTATTGGCAGAGTGACGAACAATCTACTAACCACTCGCATGAAACATTGGCCGATTTATTAAGCCCATTGGAGTTAGGAGATTCGTCAATTAAATCTACTATTACATTAGTAAATAAAAACGAGAACCGTTTTCTGGTTGATCTTTTACCTGGCCATCCAAGAATGTCAATAATTGAAGATAGGTTAAGTCAAGCTTGGCGAGACACCTCATCTGGAATTATTGAAGGGGTGCGAAGAACTAATTGGGTACATTCACTAAACAAGCAACTTGAAAGCCATTATGATGTGGTGCTGTATGATCTTGGGCCTAGTTTGGGTGCTTTGAATAGATCCTGCCTCTTGGGTTCTGACTATTTTCTTACCCCAATGGGAGCGGATATTTTTAGTATGATTGGGCTGAGAAACATTGCTGAATGGTTAACCACGTGGAACGGGGTTTATGAAACGGGTGTTAAATTATGCGAAAATCAATTTAAGGGCGCAATTGATAAGTTCGGCCTTTTAAAGGAGCTGAAGATTAATAACGGATACATAGGTTATACAGTACTATCGTACATCGCTAAATATAAACAAGGTGAGAAACGTCCAACCCAAGCATTTGAGACGCTCCTTACTAAATTTCCGTTAGAGGTGTTAGCTAATCTTGGGCAATATGCAGTTGATAGCCAGGATTTAAGAATCGGAGACATCCCTAACATGTATAGCCTCGCTCCTTTAGCTCAATCAAATGCCTCCCCAATCGGGGGATTAAATGCGAGTGATGGATTGGTCGGTGCTCACTTTGCGGCATCAAAAAATATACATCAGACATTTGTAGATATTGCAACCAAAATAAAACTCAGTATTGGTTTATGATTAAGTGGCCGGATTCTTTAGTCAGAGAGCTTGCAGATAGGAGATGCATAATTTTTATCGGGGCTGGTGCCTCAGCGGGATGCAAAAATGCTAGTGGGGAAAGACCCCCAACTTGGGAACAATTTCTCAGAAACGCATGTCAAAAATTCGTTTCTGCAGCGGAACAAGAATTTGTGGAGAAATTAATTGATGCAAAACAATATCTCGATGCTGCCGAAATAATAATCTCTTATGTTGACAAACCAGACTTAAATAGATATTATCGGGATTCATTTTTAGTACCAGATTTCCAACATTATGAATTGCATAAGCTAATTCAAGAGTTGGATGCAAAGATCGTAATAACAACTAATTATGATATAATATATGAGAAGAGTTGTGAACCGCATGGTGTTGTTGGAGGATATATAACGAAGTTATACACAGACCAGCATATCCTTAATGAGATTAGGTCACAAACTAGACTTATTATTAAAGCACATGGTTGTGTGAAAAGCCCGGATGATATTGTACTGACGAGATCAAACTATTTTGAAGCAAAAAAAAAGTACCCAGCTTTTTACAATCTTTTAGATAGTTTGTTTCTTGTTAATACTATAGTTTTCATTGGCTGCGGCCTTAGTGATCCTGATTTACTGCTCACATTGGAAAATTCTAATATTGCGGTACCGAGCGTTCATCCTCACTATTCTGTAATGTCGATGGGGGGACACCCAGCACTTAATAAAGCAATTAAAAATTCTTATAATATAAAGCTGTTAGAATATGAAAATGCGGCGGGAGATCATGCTAATTTGCTTTCTTCGCTTAGAGAATTGAGGGATTTGGTTCTGAATTTGAGAACAGTAAGTTAGTTGCCAGCTAAGTTTTACTAAAGGTGTAAGTAAATTTATCTAGTAAATAAAGTTATTTTTTGTCTTAAAAGGATATTGTTATGAGAAGTTTGAACATGAAGCAGTTGAAATCCTTTTTTCACCTTTGACCTGCCTGTTAAATACAGTTACATTTATTCCCGTTTTCGCAAAAACACATGAAGTGTAGCGCGATATTTATGCAAGTTGGCCGGCAGAGGCAACACGACGCCAATTAATTAACGAGTATTGGAGTAATGCGCTTTGGCATTATTTGCTTATAGTCATTGTAGCCGTTGTCGCTATCTGGTTTTACAATGGTCAATTGAATGGCATGTATATACTTGTCAGCGTGATGCTGGGAATAACAGCATATTTGCCGTTGTATTTCATTCTTTATCGGCCCATCTTTATTGGTGATTTTCTGCCCAAACTGGAAACAGTAATCGTTATAAAGGTAGGACTTTGAAAAATTGGCCGGTGTTATAAAATGTTGAAAATCAAATGATAAAAGTAAGACTAAGTAAAGTTGTGTAGGGCTTTTCCTGACTTCTGTAATCCCAGCGGGATCACAGAAAACGCCTTAATGGCGTTTTTTTATTTTAGCATAGACGCTGATGCTTCGCAGTCTTCGCTTAAGATAAAATTTTCATGTTAAACTGAAAGGATTTCCTTATTTTAATACAATAATTGCCAAAAATCTAAGATAGTTGATTGACCCTGTTATTTGAATGATGCCCTTTAATGTGAACGTTCCTGTACATCAAATGACGTGATGATACTTTTGTTGGAGGCCAATGGCACTTATCCCGAATGTTAAATGGCTTTTCCCTGCGGATTAGCAGATCCCTTATCAAAGTCGCACAATACTACTATGAAGAGAAAAGATTTCCCCATGCAATACCGGCATTGTTGCCGCTGCAGGAGTATTTATCTATGTATACTAATCTACTTCCTGCCACTATTCTCGGCCGCACAAAACAGTTATTTAAATACTAAAAACGTGTTACTACCTTCCCCAAGTGTGGCAGCGATACAGCGTTATGGTAACTGGCCGTTAGGAAGTTTTACTGGTACTCCATCGATAAGTATACCATTGTTTGAAATTAACTCCGGTGATCTGACTTTTCCTGTCACTCTGGCTTATAATTCGGGAGGTGTCAGAATTAACGATGTGGGCTCAGAAGTAGGGATAGGATGGACGCTGAGAGCTGGCGGGGTTATTACCAGAACAATGATGGGAGGGCAGGTAGACGAAAACACCAGCGACGGCTTTTGGGCGAGATTCCCGATTACTTTTATACCCAATGATCCCTATGCGGAGTTTGACAGAATTAACCTGTACAGTTCCGGAAAGCTGGATGCGCAGCCTGATTTATTCAATTATAATGTTTCGTCGTTGAGCGGGCGGTTCGCATTTGACAATCACAAAAATGTATATGAATTCCCTTATACCGGGTTGAAGATTACCCCCACACAGCAGACGAGTTATCAGAATACCTACACAGGTATTACTGTAGGAAACGCCATCGTCGGGTTTACATTAACGGATCATAATGGAGTGCAATACCAGTTTTTTACACCTGAGTTATCGGTGACAACCCCATACATCTACAAAGACAATGAGACGAGTCCGCTGCCTCCGGACGACTATATACACGTATCAGAAAGCTACATCTTTAACTGGCAATTGACCAGTATCATTAGTGCCAACAAAAATGATACAATTCGTTTTGAGTATGAACCAACAGATACTTATTATTGGACATCCGGTTCAAGTGAGGTACATCAGTCCAAGCAGATTGAGGGTAATATTACGCCTGTTTTGTCACCTTATATCACCCGTACCAACCTGAAAAACCAGGTCCGGTCGCAACGCCTTAAGTTTATACGTTTCGGTGACGGGTATCTGCAGTTTTATACCAATACAGATCGCAAAGACGTTCAGCAGGGAAAACGATTAGACAGTATTGCGTTATATAATACACAGAACATCCGGATCAGGGCCTTTAATTTCGACTACCAGTATCTGTATAACACAGGGATGTATACAGATGCACAGGTACCGGGAACTGCACAAAAAGAAGACCTCCGGCTGATGTTGAGGAGCGTAAGAGAGGCAGGTAGCGGCGGATTGGCCCTGCCACCTTATTTATTCGAATACGAACATTCCAAAGGGCTGCCTTCCAGGCTTTTGTCCGGAGGGGACATCTGGGGATTTGCCAATGGGATTACCTATACAGGAATAGGTGATAGCCTTAATACGAGAGGATTTGACGATTTTCCGAATTATCAGAGTGACATAGTCAGGTTAAAAAAACCTGACTATACATTTGCCAGCCAGGCCTCACTGAAAGAAATACGATATCCTTCCGGCGGTCGTACTACGTTTGAGTATGAGCCTCATTTCCGTACACCGGTGTCTACTACGACAGCGGTGGAGAAGTGTGAAGGGAACATAAATGCGGTATTCACCGGTGTCCAATTTGCGCCACCCAGACCTAATGATCCGGACGCGCCTGCGCCTCCGAAGTTCAGGATTTCCGGATCTTCGGTAAGTACCTATATGAGGGTGTCTCTTGATGCTAATTATAATAGCTTTCCTCCCGGCTACTACTTTGAAATAAGGGACAGCGCTACGAATAACCTGATTCATACCTGGAACAAAACTTCGTTGGGATGTGATGAATATACCATGAGTCCTTATCCTACTTGCGTAAAGTATTTGACGCTTGCTCCGGGGACTTATTATATCTATCCAAAGAATGACGGACAACCTGCTGATGGCAGCAGTGCTTATTGCAAAGTTGAAATTCCTCCATTCAATTGCCATACAGAATATATTGTTACAACTGACAGTATTGCCGCCGGAGGAATAAGATTAAAACAGGCACTTGATGTGGACAATGTTTCTGGGAAAAGTATTTTGAAAGTTTATGAATACAGCAATGGCGTTAGCCCCCCATGGAGAGGAGACTATTATTATGAGCGGGATGCTGAATACTATTATTCCACTGCCGAAGTACAGCGACGCTCAAAGGAGAAAGAGCGCGTCATTTCTTTCAATAGTCATTATCCCATTCTTGATATGGCTGGAGGCTTTGTGGGGTATGGAAATGTAAAGGAAATCCAAAAAGACCCGGTTACAGGCGCTGTCAACGGTTATACATTGCTATCATTTGATAACCAGATAGATGATTCTCCCGCTGCGGAGGGATATAAGATGATACCTTATCCTCCGTTTACTGGTGCCAGCTGGACGTATGGCCGTTCCTTGGGTAAACGCATCTACAGGATTAATGGAACCGATACTAGCCTTATTAGTGAGGAAAAAAGAAGTTATTCCAATCTGAAAAAGAAAGGAAGTGCCACAGGGGAAGCTTTTTTTACTACTTCATATCTTCTTCCCGGCAGCCAGTTCCCCTACCTTTGGAATTCAAATCACCATGAATACCAGCTGCAGGAGTATGTCAAGCATAGCTCTTTTAGTTATATTTCTGCTTATAGTACATTGGATAGTGTGGTAATGCTGGAGTATGGAGGGAATGGTCCTGTAATAATAAAAAAAGAGCACTATACCTATGATACGACAACGACATTGTTAAAACAGGTCCGGACCAATGACAGCAGGGGGGATCTTGTAATTACCAACTTCACCAGGCCAGGAGATTACGGCGTACTAACCGGATCAGATGCTGTGACAACAGGAATAAAACTGTTGCAGCAGCAACATATTTATGCTCCTGAAATAGAGATGCGCAAATATCGCGCAAATGCGGACGGCACAAACCAGCAATTGTTGTCAGCGTTTTATATGATGTACAGGCCCGATGTGCCCGAAAAGAGTAAGGTGTTCAGCGTGCAGGGAGCCATACCTTTGGGTAATTTTGTTCCTTCCGGTAACGTTGGCGGGAGCGTAGTCAAAGATGATCGTTACGAAGAACGTATCTCCTTCAATCAATATGATTCCCGTGGAAATCTACTGGAGCAGCAGAAAACCAATGATGCCGAAGAAGCTTATTTCTGGGGGTATAAGGGACGTTATCCGGTAGCACGGGTAATTGGAGCAAATTACAATACTGCCAAACAATTCGTTGATCAGAAGATACTGGATAATCCTATTGATGATGCTCAACTGAGGGCTGAGGTAAATAAGCTGAGGAACAACCTGCCAGGCGCAATGGTAACCACTTATAGCTATATACCATTAAAGGGAATAAGTTCCGAGACTGATCCTTCCGGGATAACTACTTATTATGAATATGACAGCCTCGGAAGACTGAAGTTGATTAGAGATCATGATGGGAAAGTATTAAAACAATTTGATTATCAATATCAACAGCCAACTAATTAAGTATGTGCAAGTGTATGGATAAATCGTTTTTTTTGCGACAATCATTTATTGGTTATACCATAGGATTTATTACGGCTTTTTCTGCGCTGACAACTGTGACTGCGCAAACTCCTGTAGCTACCACGAAGCCCGTTGCTGTACCATTGGCTCCTCCTGGCCCTTATGCGACCTCCACAGTAAACTATATTCGTACATGGGAGCCGGTAGTATCTACTTCCGATACTGCGTATGTGACCATGATGACCCGTACACCGGACCAGGTACGACAAATGACGCAATATTTTGATGGTCTCGGTCGTCCGATACAAGTTGTATCAAAAGCAGCGAGTATCAGCGGAAGAGATGTGATTACTCCCATTGTTTACGATGCTTTCGGAAGGGAGCAAGCTAAATACCTGCCATATACTGCCTCTACTGGTGATGGCCGTTTTAAAACAGACCCGTTTAACGAACAAAAAAGTTTCTATCAGTCTGTGATGCCCGGGGAACAGGTATACTATAACAGGGTGGACTATGAAGCCTCTCCGTTAAACAGAACCCTGAAGATATATGGGCCGGGAGCCAGTTGGGCCAAAAATGACCCATCAGGTGTGGAACGAGGAGGCAACAAACCAATTGAATCCCGATATCATGCTAATACCACAGCTGATTCTGTGAGGGCATGGTATCTTGCCGGTGGTCAGATAATACCGGTAAGTGGCACCGGGCAGATTTACCAGGCAGGGGAGTTAAGTAAGCACATAACCATTGATGAAGCAGGAAATCAACAAGTCGAATACAAAGACAAAGAAGGCAGAGTGGTGATGCAAAAAGGGCAAGTAACGACTACACCTGGGTCGGCACATATGGGATGGTTGTGCACCTACTATGTTTATGACCAGTTGGGCAATCTTCGCTTCGTCATTCCCCCCAAAGTAACAGAGATGGCGATCAACGGTAATTGGACGATTACACCGGAGATCGCAAACGAGCTTTGTTTTATATATCGTTATGACAACCGTAGCCGGATGATTGTAAAAAAGGTTCCCGGTGCAGATTCTACCGAGATGGTATATGATTTGAGAGACAGATTAGTCTTTAGTCGAGACGGTAAAATGAAGGGTAAATATTGGATTGCTACATTTTATGACAACCTGAACCGACCCTTACTCGTAGCTCAGTATAAAAACTATAACGCTAGTCGCGAAACATTGCAAACGGCAGTTAATAATTCGGATAAAAACACTCAAAATATCAGTTATAATTTCCCCGCTTCTGCAAATCTGATTTTGGATACTTTTGATGGGAAATCTCTCTATCAAGCTACCAGTAGTATTGATCTGGTCGATGGTTTTGAGACCCTTGCTGGTACTGAAACGCAGTTTGAAATTAATGCTGGCGCAGTTAGTGGTAGTACTATTATAGCAGCGTCGTATTCACTGCCCGGTATTTCTGGTGATTCGCTTATGCCCATGGTGTATTCTTATTACGATAGTTATACGTTTTCCGGAGTGCAGGCATATGAAATGAAAGATATTTCCCGGCCACAATCTGATGGTAGCCCCAATGCACAGCCGTTGCCGGTTACCGGAAGTAATAATACAAAGGGACTTACGACAGGGACAAAAGTAAGAATACTTGGTACGGACAGGTGGCTGACGACAACTCTTTACTATGATAATAAACATCGGCCGATACAAACGCTGGCTGAAAACATTTCCGGGGGGCTTGATGTTGTTACCACAATGTATGACTTTAGCGGCAAAGTAATAAGTACGTACCATCGGCAAAAGAATCTGCTTAGTCGAATAAATCCGCAAACTTCGATATTGACAATGTTGGCTTATGATGCGGGGGGCAGGCTCATAAGAATTAAGAAAAGACTGAACGATACTACTGCCGCAGGAGATAAGATTGTTGCCATTAATACGTATAATGAGATGGGGGAGCTTAGAACAAAACGTTTGGGTGTTATTGGAAATTCACAACTTGAAACCCTGACTTATGACTATAATGTCCGGGGTTGGCTTGTTGGTATTAATAAATCTTTTGTCAGTACTTCGGGCAACACAGATAATTGGTTCGGGCAAACACTTGCTTATGATTCGGGATTTACGAATGTTACTTATAATGGTAATATAGCGGGAAGCGTCTGGAAGAGCAGGAGTGATGGCATCGCCAGGGCTTATGGCTTCAACTATGATAAGCTTAATCGTTTAATTGCAGCTTCATTTACCCAGCAAAATAGTGGTAGTAATGCCTGGACGAATGATCAGAAGGACTTTTCGGTGAGTAATCTGACTTTTGATGCAAATGGTAATATTTTGTCAATGGATCAGAAAGGCATGATAGGTGCCACACCTGGAAATATTGATCGCCTTGTTTATAACTATCGGCCGGGCGCTAATAAATTAAAGTCGGTTTCGGATACCTGTAATTCGGCGAGTGCTAAACTAGGAGACTTTGTTGATGGGGTAAATGGAGGGGACGACTACGATTACGATGTTGATGGTAACCTTATCAAAGACCTTAATAAAAATATTACCAGTGTTGTCTATAATTACCTGAATTTGCCAGATAGTATTGTTGTTGCGGGAAAAGGGCGAATCAAATTTTTGTATGATGCGACTGGCAGGAAGTTACGTAAAATAGTTACCGACAATACGAATAGCTTGCCCCGGGTAATTGTCACAGATTATATAGGCGGATCTGTATACCAAAACGATACCTTACAGTTTTTGATGCACGAGGAAGGAAGAATACGCCCGTTAATGAAGGGCAATCAGCCGGCGCAGTATGTGTATGACTATTTTTTACGGGATCATCTCGGGAATGTTAGAACTGTACTCACAGACCAAACAGACTTTACGATATATGCAGCCAGTATGGAAACCGATGCTGCTGCCAGGGAGACTGCTACATTTAGTAATATTGATGCGACGCGAGTGGACAGGCCGGTTGGGTATCCTGATGACAGGAGTGCCGGACCCAATAAATCGGTGGCTAAATTGACAGCGGTTGGGCCTGGACGAAAAGTAGGACCTTCTATTGTGTTACGTGTGATGGCTGGAGATACAATACAAATAAGTGCAAAGGCATTTTATAAATCTGGTGGGCCTGTGAATAACAATAAGGCAGAAAGTAATGCTGAAAATATCCTGGCCGACCTTGTTCATGCGTTCAATGGTCAAGGTTACACGGATAACGGTATTCACAACGCAGGAGATGTTAGTAATTTTACTCCTTTTAGCAGCAATTTCTATAATAACGACTATCGGCGCCTGAAAGAAAAGGAGAACCCAAATGTCGAGAAATCAACGGAGCAAAGGCCTAAAGCTTATTTGAATTTTGTTATGTTCGATGAGGACTTTAAAATGGTGGAGGAAAATAGTGGGGTAAGACAATTGCGGGCAGAGCCGGATCAGTTGCAATCACTAGGTCAGGGAGAAATGATAATAAAGAAAACAGGTTTTATATATGCTTACACCAGCAATGAAAGTCCTCAGGATGTCTATTTTGATAACGTAACTGTAGGACTTAACTCCGGGCCATTGCTGGAGGAAGCACACTACTATCCATTTGGTTTGGTCATGGCTGGTATTAGCTACAACTCCCTTAGAGGTACTAATTACCCGGAAAATAAATTCAAATATAATGGAAAGGAATTGCAAAATAAGGAGTTTTCCGATGGAAGTGGTTTGGAGTGGCATGACTATGGTGCCAGAATGTATGACCACCAATTAGGAAGATGGCATTCGGTAGATCAGCTTACCGATAAACATCCGAATTGGACTCCCTATAACTATGTGGTCAATAATCCCATGCTTTTAGTTGATCCGGATGGAAGAGACTGGAGAATTACCATGACTAAAGATAAGAATGGCGATACCCACTATGGTATTACATTTACCGGGGTGATTTACAATTCGAGTGGGAAAAAATATGATGTCAAGAGGTTTGAGAGTACCATAAAAAAACAAATAGAGTATGTCTTTAATGTAAAGACCTTTGATGATGATGGAAAGACGGTGACATCCAATATTGATGTCAATCTTAAAACGGTGTCCGCCCTGGAGGAGATAAGTAATACTGATCATATTATTGATATTATAGATCCTGAATCGGATAATAGTCCAATGGGGAATGCGAAAGAAGCTACAGGAAGATCTCCTTTCGGAGGACTGAGGTCGTATATTAACTATAATAACCTTAATAAGATAATGTCTGGAGAAGATCCCAATACTGTGCCGCATGAGCTGGGACATACTGCAGGATTGATACATCCAAATGAATACAATGAAACCAGTCGCTGGAGTGCTTCGCAGCAGTACCTAAATACTACGGTGAACCCAGATAACAAGTATAATCTGATGTGGCCTTTTTTTGCACTTGATAGATGGCATATTTTCCACAAAGATGCACTTAGCTTGAGCGCAACACAGCTGAGACTAATGTATTCCAACTACATTGATGGGAAGTTGAATAGACAGCGAAATTTCAAAACAAATTTGTATTTTATTCCCATGTCACTTCCAGGGCCCATCCCCTGGATTAACATCATTAAAACCAGGGGAGGACTTAAATATAATCCAGAATGAGTATGAAGAATATAATATATCTTGTATGTAGTCTAGTGGCTATTTTTTTTACCGCTTCCTGTAACCTGTTCTGTACCGGTAAAAAAATTAACTTTGGACTTATTTATGCCAACGCAAATGATTCTATCCAAATCACTGTTGACAATAAAGTAGTTGCTCAGAAAATAGTAAAAAATGATCTGTTGGGAAATTTCGGGGATAAGAAAAATCGGCTGGCGGTTGTGTGTTTAACAAAAGACTCTGTCCTGGTTAGTATTAGCATCAATGAGCGAGATACATCCTTTTATCTTCACCCAAAGAAAATAAAAGAATGTTACGTGGGTAGTACTATCCGGAAAATAATTAAGGTATACATCAACTACGAAATTGGCGGGCTCGGAGATAATAGCCCCTTCCGGTAACTGATTTTTATATAGAACCGGCTATTAAAGCATGTCAATTCCACCAGGGAATAATAAAAATGAAAATAGGTTTTACACAAGAAATCTCTAATGAGATAGTATCAATAGTTAGATTTGTAGTGAATGCGGAGGAGAAGATAGAAGTTTTTTTTGAAAGCAAAAGTTATGGTGCTGATCTCGATGATCTTATCATAAGGATGGTATGTGTTTCTCCAAAGTTTGAAGCCTTCTTCAAGCCGAAGCGTCCTACATACAGGGAAGAAGCTAAGGTGTATGTTCACAAAGGACTACAGGTAAGTAGCCCGGCCAAATATTTGTCTTTTGATCTAAGGATGCAGTATGATAAATACTTAAATGCGGCTAAACCCCAGCCACTGTTCGCGACCGATTTGATGAACTCGCTGGATACAATCAGTACTGTAAAAAAAATTAAAGACTTTGATCTGGTGGCATTTAAAAAGGATTTCGCTATAATAATAGAAAAAATTGGTTGGCTGTAGCGAAACTTGAGTAAATGATTAATTGAGCTTTTCAAGTATTTCAGCATATTTGTCATTGGAGGTTTGTAGTTTGTCAGTTAGTGATGATATCATATTTAACGAGTCAATTTTGTGTTGATCAAGTAGGTCTAGGTTGTTTAGTTTTATTACAGTACCAGACATGCAGACCATAATCATGCCTTTTTCTCCTCCCATTTCAGAATAATCAATATCGACGGCAATAATGGCATTGCCACCCATTCTTACAGCTTTGGACCGGATTTGTTGAAGGCACAACTCCTCTCCGCCGGCTATTTTTTTGTTATATGCTTGGGATTGCATTCCAAAAAAATCTGTCCATGAAGCTCCAACTTCGGTAAACAGACCAGTACCAGTGGTACTTTGACCAGTAGCTAGCCCCAATATCTTATAATCCCAGTTGAATGGACAATGTGTGGTAATTACTGGAACATTTTTGATGTGTTCGAGGATTTCATTCTGGATCTTTTTCCTGTTTTCAACAAATTTGCTAAAAGCTTGTTCGTATGTGTCGGAAAGGCATTTGCTGCAACCAATAATTTTTGGAGTATTATTTACTTCCGCTATTAACTCGGATTTTACATCACTCATCAGGGAGTTACTACTAAATACGCCGTCCTTTATTTTGGCGCCACAGTTGGGACACGAAGTTAGATTATTCACAGGCTATCATTTATAGTGGACTGAGGTTTGTTTAATAAATATAAGCAATATTTCTTTAAGCTGAATACGAAGATCGGAAGTATAGTACTTCTACTCGTGGATATGATAAATGTGCTCCGCCAATGTAAATCTGTCTTATTTGGCTGAAGAGATAGGAGGTAGGATGGTAGTAAAGAACAGTTAAGGTTATAAAAAGGGAGCCACTATGTTATAGTGAGTAAATATGAGATTGATTTTATAACACCCTCCATCGAGGTGGCTGCCAGGAACGCAGATGTATTGCAAAGTCCACTGGACTATCTGGTTAAAGGAGTGTTGCCGGAAAGAGGGACTATATCCAATGAGGAGAAAACACAGCTCCAACAGTTCGGCCAGTTGTCACCGGAGGATAAATTACATGTGCTGGCTGTACTCGATGCTTTTATAACGAAGTCTAAACTGCAGTCTGTATGGGCAAGACCGTCAGGATGTAAAAAATAAATCCGCGGTCAGACCTTCATCTGGGCATACACAAATCTGAGCGTCCACCGTCGCCGCATCACTAGTCACCGCCCCAGACGATTGTGAACAATCATAGTTTTGACGTTACCATTTTATTATTAAAATGATTAAATTCGAGCCAGTAAAGTTTTCTATATTAAATGCAACCCGGATAGGATAGTTGCTGTAGCAGCCCCCTCAATACCCGAGGTAGAAAAGTTTAGTAGAGCATGGCAGCGATAGCTGGAGACTTTCCCTATTTAAATGCAAATTCCTTATGAAAATGAGACGATTAACCTGTTTCAGTACAAAGAGATTTTACCTGTTATTGACATTGCTGGCTACCATAAGCCTGGGACCAGGATGTCATAAATCAAAACAGGCTGCCCCCTGCGACAGTGTATTAAGTGAAGGAATGCCTACCCAGGTGGGCCTGATGCTGATGGATGGACAATCCGGGGAGAATATTCTTTTGGCGAAAAATATTGACGTAACCACTATTAAAATTACTACAGAACCGGCAGATCTTCCTTTGGAAAAAGGCATGATTGTGAAAGAAGCAGGTTCGCCGCTGTATGGAGCGTTGATGTTTCATATTGCGGATACCAAAAAAGGCGCGTTCAAATACAAAATCAGCGTTCCCAATATAGGTAGTACTACCTTGTCTTACACCAATAGTGAAGTAAAAACGGATAATCCATGTAAACCTTTTTATATCAACGTGGCTGAACCGGCGATCGAGGACCATCAGTTTACGCTTACGCGGACAGGTAGCCGATTCATATTTAAAGTAACGATGTAAAACATCGATTCCAGCAAAATATTATAGGGTCTGACTAAAAGAAAATCTCTTTTAGTCAGACCCTGACTGTTTTACAGCGTTATGTTGATTAAGGATATACTCTAACAATGTGGGATAGAGTTTAAAACCCTGTGAGAAGGTAACAAATCCTGTTTAGAACCTGTTGTCTCCCACCAGGTAGCAGCCGTGCTTTTGCTGCTCAGAAAGTTCCTAATGGTAGTGATGTTGGTCGTGCTGCCGGTACAGGTGTAGTGATTTTCATAACATCATCACTCCCCATATTTTCAAAAATAATTCCCGATTTATTCCTTATATTAGTCTGATGTCACTTTTTGGTTAACCTGTCTAAACCCTCATTATCACTATGCTCACGACGAAGTTTCTTCAGCTATTTAAAAAGCGCGCTGCCACCTCTCCCAAAGAAGGCAAGTCCACATTTACAGACGATTGTATCAGAAAAGTTCATTGCACCGGTGATAGCAAATGGATCCGGCAACTCAATTTCCAATGGAAAAAACACGTTGCTGAAATACCGCCTTATCCTGGTCATTTTTCCGGGAAGGGGATCGTGATCTGCGCCGGCGGGGTGAACTATTTTACCTGCGCCTGGATCAACATCAATACACTGCGGAATAACGGCTGTACGCTGCCGATAGAGGTATGGTATTCCGGGACGGAGCTGAATACAGAGGCTATCGCGGCGCTGGAAGCGCTGGATGTGCGGTGTAAAAACTGCCACGACTATACGGATGGAGCGGCGCTGGCAAGCTACGCCATGAAGCCATTCGCTATTGTCAACAGTGACTTCAGGGAAGTGCTGTACCTGGATGCGGATAATAACTGTGTGGGCGATCCCGCTTTTTTGTTTGAAAGCAAAGCGTACAAAGAGTACGGAACGATTTTCTGGCCGGACTTCTGGACCACCGACCGCAACAACCCTATATGGAAGATCATCGGCCGTGAGGAAGATGGCTCGATAGAACAGGAGAGTGGGCAATTGCTGATCAACAAAGAAAGATGCTGGAAGGAAATGAACCTTTGTCTCTATTTCAACCTGAACAAAAAAGACTATTACAGGATGCTGCTGGGGGATAAAGATACCTTCCGGTTCGCCTGGAAAGCCCTGCGCACGCCTTATTACATGATCGCTGATGCCGTGGGACTATGCGGTATGGAGGAAGCCTCTGCCGGTTTCTGCGGTATGTCCATGGTGCAGCATGATCCGAACGGGGAGATATTGTTTCTCCACCGCAACTGGTTTAAATGGGACATCATGAAAGACGACGAGGTCATGTGGACAACCATCAAGCGATATAAGCCAGGCACGGCGAGGTTATTCAGATTGAAATTCCTGACAAGGGGAAAGATCAAACTGAAATTCCTGGACCTGGGCGGAGAGGTGTACACGACTTCCTTCCGCGAACTGTTCGGTGACTATGAAATCAGGTGCCTGGATATACTGAAAGAACTCAGGGCCAGTGCACTTTACGGCCGGTTCCTGCAACATACCTATTTTACGCTATCAAGACCGGCTTACGCCGACGGACATACGGAAAATATCTTTCCTGCAACACCAGCCGCGGTCCTGACAGCAGAGGGATGATCAGCTGCCGGCGGCAACGGTCTCCGCTTCCGCCAGGTCCAGCGCTCCCAACCCAGGCGCAAAAGTGATTTTGTATTGTATGTTTTCGAACTCCTCCGGCGTGATGATCTCTTTTTTAAGCATCACCCTGGAATGATGTTGCAGATGCGCCGTCAGGTTCCTGACCAGCTGGGGAGAATTCATTTTCAGCGCTTCCAGGAAGAATTTCGGCCTTGGTATTATATATGCCAGGGCCAGCGATTCTGTCAGCGTGAGCTGGTTGGCAGGTTTGTCGAAATAGAAGTGGGCGGCCTCCTGCACGCCATACACGCCAGGTCCCAGCTCAATGATGTTGAGGTAAATCTCCAGCAGACGGTCTTTTCCGATGGCATACACTTCTTCCAGGTACCAGGTCAGTATCACTTCTTCTATCTTCCGTTGGAAATTTTTGCTGTGGTACAGGAAAAGATTTCTCACCAGCTGCATGGTTATAGTACTGGCGCCGCGACTGAGCCTCCTGGTTTTTATGTTGGACGCCATCGCCAGGAAAATAGCTTCCGGGTCTATGCCTTTATGCGTATAGAAATGCGGGTCTTCGGTAGCGATGATTACTTTTTTCAGGTCTGCTGATATCTGGTCCAGCGGAAGGAAAAGGGGATTATCCTCCCCCAGGTGGATGGATTTTACCGCAACACCTTCTTCATAAACGGTATGAACAAAAGGTTGCTTCAAATAAGCATAGTCAGTTCCGCCATCGTTCAGCACACGAAGATTGTTATCCAGCCTGATTTCAAAATCCCGCTTGAAAGAGCTGGTCAATTCAAACCGCAAACGGGAAAGGAAGCCCAGTGTACCGGAGAAGGAAGTCCTGTATAAGCTTTGTGTGGTGAAGTCCTGGAAAGACGTCAGGATATCTTCCATCTGGCAGGGGATCAGGCTTACCCCCAGCTCGATAATATCATGTTCCCGGTAAAGATGGTCCATATAAAAAGGTAGCCGTAGGTTGTTCAGATGGAAAGAGGACTGACGGTCTATATAAAATCCGTCGGGCGTCATTTTTGTATGTAGCACCAGGCCCAGATCGCAGGTGAAGGGATGTTGATTACTCACCTTACTATTATGCACGGTGAGGCCGCGCGTACTCGTGTCAAGATCATAGTCGCCTTTGTTCCGGTGAAGACTAAACGCAATTTGTGGCGTAGTAATGGTAACAGAAGGCGCTGTTGCCTGCGAACGGGCGGCCATGGTGAAACTATTTACATTCACCTGCAGCTGTCCGCCGGTATGATTGAAGGCCAGCGTTTCCATGTTGACCTGTATATTTTTAGGACTGGATAACACTATCTCCAGGTTGTTGATATCGATCTTTTGAGGAACCGATCCCAGCGCAGTATTTATTTTCCCGAAGATGCGCTTATAGAAGCCTCTGATCATATCCTGCGGACTGACGGCCGCCGCCTCCGTTTTTACCGTTGCCGTCGGAGGGGCAGGAGCAGGTGTGCGCTCTTTTTTGTCAACCAGTATTTTACTGTCGGCTATTTTTATAGCGATGGGCTTAACCCTCCCTTTTAAGAGAGAAGACCAGCTGAACTTCACACGGACACTGCCGGCTTCGAATAGCATATTCCCGGCGTTATTACTGGCACGGACAGACTTAATGGTGACACTGTTGATGCCGGCGATGCGGATGGCTCCAAAGTCTACGTTTAACCGGTAACGTGACTGGATCTTGCGCAGGATTTTTTCTTTTAAGGCGTTGGTGACGGTCGAAGTAGGGCGCGTGGCGGATAAACCGGTTTTTGTATCGTTGGATCGCATAAAATGGATAATTGAAGGTTCAAAATGTGTGGTGCATCATAGGAAGGCGTATGCACAGTAATGGTAAAAAAGTTGGGTTATTATGCAGCAAAAAGAAAAGCATTTTTGTCTTTTCTAATAATTTTGAAATTATCATTTAAAATATTATTTTGCAAATATTAAACCCGAATTCCTCAATTTTTTTTATTTGACCCTCGATCTGTAACAACCCTCAGCGGAGCTGTGTCCTGCTCCATCCAAACAGAACCTGACACTCATTTTTGCTGCTCGCGTACTTGTTTCTCAGAATGCAAAAAATCTGTGGACCGGCCAGCCTATGCGACATCACTAATGCTGTGCCGGTAAGTACTTATGCCGACAGGATTTTCATGCCATTCCACGCGAGTATTCCACTGAGTCTGGAAGTCACACTTGAAATAACTATGAGATATGCGTATAACAAGCCTCACTCAACTTATACGGGCACAAAGTACATCTGGGAATACTGGTATCACCTTTATTGAAAGCCATCGTCATGTACACTTCCTGTCGTATGCAGAATTGTATCAGAAAGCATTGCAATGCTTAACGATACTACAGCAACACGGCGTGAATCGTTGTGATGAAGTGATCCTGCAAACAGAAGATAACCAGTCGCTGCTGATTACTTTCTGGGCCTGCATCTTAGGCGGAATGATCCCGGTTCCGCTGGCGATGGGTGGAACAGACATGCACCGGCAAAAGCTGCTGAATGTCTGGAAAACATTGAACCACCCGTACTTAATGTCTTCGACGGCGCACTATGAAAATATCATTGCCAATACACCTGCGGCGGACAATGAGAACATTAAAAAGCGCTACATCAACGAAGCACAGGCACTGTCACCGGCTACTGCCGCTGAACCGGCCACCGTTAACCCTGAAGATATTGCATTTATTCAGTTCTCTTCCGGCTCCACCGGAAGCCCCAAAGGCGTGGTGCTCACCCACGCCAACCTTATCGCCAATATACAAGGTATCAGCGCCGCCGCCCGGTACACCGCCGCTGATGCCACTTTGAGCTGGATGCCACTGACCCACGATATGGGGATGATCGGTTTCCATCTCAATCCGTTGCTGCAGGGAATGAACCAATACCTCATGCCAACAAACCTGTTTGTGCGCAGACCCGCCCTCTGGATGGAGGCGCTCTCCCGGTATAAGGCTACCATTACCTGCTCACCCAACTTCGGCTACCGCTACTTCCTGAAACACTTTACGGCTGATGATCATCATGATTGGGACCTCTCCGGTGTCCGGATCATCTATAACGGCGCCGAACCTATCGCTGCCAGTATCTGCAACGAGTTTACAGAAAGCATGAAAAGGTTCGGGCTGAAAGCACAGGCCATGCGCCCCGTGTACGGGCTGGCAGAAGCCAGTGTGGCCGTGACCATTTCCGATCTGCATGCCGACGTGATAACGATGATGGTCAACAGGCATCAAGTCAATATCAATGACAAAGTCATGCCTGTTAGCGAAGCCGCAGACGCTGTCTCCTTTGTAGATGTCGGTAAACCGGTGGATGGCTGCCTGCTGAGAATAGCCGATGACAACGATGCTCCCGTGGATGCTGGCATTATCGGCCACATACACATAAAAGGAGAGAACGTTACCAGTGGCTACTATAACAACGCAGCGGCTTCCGGCAACGTGCGTACAGCCGATGGCTGGCTGAAAACAGGCGACCTCGGCTTCCTCAGCAGTCAGGGTTCCCTGTTCGTTACCGGGAGAGCCAAAGACATCATTTTCGTAAACGGTCAGAATTTTTATCCGCATGACATCGAACGCATGGCGGAGGAAATTGATACCATCGAATTAAATAAGATCGCCGTCGGCGGCTTTTTTAACAACGACACCCAGAAAGACGAAGTCCTCGCGTTTGTGCTGCACCGTGGGGAATTGGCTGCGTTCCTTCCCATCGCGGCGGCGCTGAAGAAACTGGTCAATACCCAATGCGGATTCGAGATAGACCATGTGATCCCCGTAAAGAACATTCCAAGGACCACCAGCGGCAAGCTGCAACGCTTTAAACTGGTATCGGAATACCTGGAGGGTCACTACAAAGCTATTATGGACGCTTTGTACCAATTAACAGCAGCTGCGGCTGATCGCGTTGAGTTGTTTCATCCTGCAACGCCCGTTGAGCAGCAACTGGCGGTCATCTGGCGGAAAGTGCTGAAGCGCCCGCATATCTTCGGCGAAGGCCACTTCTTTGAAAATGGGGGTGACTCCCTGAAAGCATCGGAAGTATGTATGCTGGTGAAAAAGGAATTAGGAGCGGAGCTCAGCCTGGAAGTATTCTACGGCAATGCCACCATTCCGGGGCTGGCCACGGAAATAGCCAGCCTGGAGAATACCGCTTCTTATGATCCGATTCCCCGTACCGCACCGGCACGCACCTACGCCTTGTCTGCGGCACAGCAACGCATGTACTACACCTGGGAAGCAGATCAGGCAGCTACTGCCTACAATGTACCTGTGGTACTGAAGATAGCAGGGCCCATTGACGGGAAGAAGCTGGCGTCAGCCATCGCCGTACTGATTTCCCGGCATGAAGCTTTACGGATGTCATTTAACGATCCCCGGCAACCGGTATGCACCGTCCACGATACGATAGCGATACCGTTTGAATACATAACGTCTTCTGCGGAGAACGCAGACCAGCTGCTGCGCGAACTGATCACGCCATTCAACCTGCATGAAGCCCCCTTGTTTAAAATCCGCCTGATCAACATCGCGGAGCAACAGCATCTTTTATTGCTGGATTTCCATCACATCATCTGTGACGGGGTATCCGCCAATATTCTTATACAGGAGTTATTCGACTGCTACGCGGGACACATGTTACCGCCTATCCCTGTTAACTACAGGGACTATACGGAGTGGGAGCGCCGACAGTCTGACCAGCGGCAAACGTTATTTTGGAAACAGCAGCTGGCGTCCTCTCTGCCGGTACTGGACCTGCCCACCGATTTTAGCCGCCCTGTTGTTTACAACTCCGCAGGGGCAAAGCTGGAAGTGCTGCTGGATAAAGACATCACCGCCAGCCTTTCTGCGATCGCCGTGCGTTATGCCTGCTCTATGAATACGCTCCTGTTCACGTTGTATAGTGTGCTGTTGTCGAAGTACAGCGGTCAGCAGCAGGTGGCGATAGGCATTGCGGCGGCCGGCAGGACCCACCCTGATCTTCTCGGTATCACCGGTATGTTCGTCAACAGCCTGCCGGTGATCAGCGATATCACCGCCGGTGCTTCGTTCCCTGAGCTGCTGGAAAAACATCACCGGCTGCTGACCGCGGTACTGCACCACCAGGACTATCCCTTTGAAAAGATGATCCGGCAGGCAGCGGCGCCCGCGGATGCCAGCCGCAATCGTCTCTTCGATACCATGTTCGTTTTTCAGAACGTAGGCTATGACGACATCGATACCGCCGATCTTCACGTGCAGCGCTATTTCTTCGATCCCGGCGTCGCCAAGTACGACATAACAATGGAAGTGTTCCATTACGGTCAAACACTGCAATGCGCCATTGAATACAATACCAGCCTGTTCAAAAAAGAAACGGCGGAACAGATGGCCCGTCATTTTAAAAACCTGGTAAAACAAATCACGGAAAAGCCGGACTGCTACATCGATGAAATAGCTTTACCGGACGGAACGGAGTACGAGGATATCATTCACCGGTTTAATGACACCGTTAAAGGCTTCTCGCGTGACGTCCCTATCCATGAGCTGATCCGGCAACAGGCAGAAGCCACGCCGGAAGCAGTAGCGCTGGAGTATGGAAATGAGACGTTCACGTATCGGCAACTGGATGAACAGGCCGGCAGGCTATCCTTTTTGCTCCGTCGCAGCGGCATCGGTACAGAAAGCATTGTAGCCGTGCTGATGGACAGACGTCCCGGACTGATCGTGGCTATACTGGCCGTGCTGAAAGCAGGCGCCTGTTTTTTACCCATTGACCTGGCAACTCCTGTCCGCCGCATCAGTTATATGCTCTCGGACAGCGGGGCAAACATGCTGATCACAGACAACACCGTAAGTACCCTGGAGGAATTAAACCCGCTGCTGGCGGAGTTACCGGAATTGACCGTATTGGATACCGGCATGGTCACGTTGCCGGACGATGTTCCCGTTGCGGACCATCCGGCGGCCACCGCAACGGACCTGGCCTACATCATCTATACCTCCGGTACCACCGGGAATCCCAAAGGCGTCATGGTTGAACATCGTTCTTTGGTGAATTATATCACCTGGGCAGCGGATACCTATGTGAAAGAAGCGGATGCTGCTTTCCCGCTGTTTACTTCCATATCTTTTGACCTGACCATCACCACGTTGTTTGTACCACTGGTGACCGGCAACAGGATGGTCATTTACAGCGCAGCGGAAGACGAATTCCTGATGAAAAAAGTGCTGCTGGAGAACAAGGTGACCGTCGTCAAAGCAACGCCTTCACACCTGGTGTTGATAGCCTCCTGCGTCTCCCGGACGGATGCGCGCAACAGCAGAATAAAGCGCTTTATCGTTGGCGGAGAACAGCTGACCCGCTCTGTGGCAGCGGAAATACAGCAGCTTTTTGGCGATCATATTGAGATCTGTAATGAGTACGGACCAACGGAGACTACGGTGGGATGTATGATCCAGCTGTTTAACCCTGCAGACAGCGGACCGGTGGTGCCTATCGGCACACCCGCCGCCAACACCCGCATCTACCTGCTGGACAACGCGCTGCAACCGGTGCCTGCCGGGGTGAAAGGAGAGTTATATATTTCCGGTGAGGGCGTGGCCAGGGGGTATTTAGGTAGCCCGGAACTCACCGCACAGAAGTTCATCGCTGATCCTTTCGCAGCCGGGCTGCGGATGTACCGGACAGGCGATATCGCCCGGCGCCTCGCTTCCGGTCTTATCGAATACCTTGGCCGGAAAGATAAGCAGCTGAAGATCAGCGGCCATAGGATAGACCTGACGGAAATTGAACACCAGCTGTCCGCCTATGAAGGGATCGCCTCTTCAGTGGCCGTCATCGGAGAGGGCAGAAAGGCGCCTGTCATCATCGCGTATTACATTGCATCGGGAACGCATAGGGGCATCGACGAGCCGTTACTCAGGGCCTACCTGGCAAAGCGGTTGCCCTACTATGCAATACCGGCTTACTTTATGCCGCTGGATGCTTACCCGCTGACTGCCAATGGTAAAGTAGACCATGCCGCCCTGCCGGCAATAACGCTTCCCGAAGAGAATGCAGAACAGGGCGACGCCCGTGATGAAATTTTTATAACCACCTGGAACGAGGTGTTTGGGGTAGATAATATTACTGCGGGCGATAACTTTTTCGAACTGGGGGGAGACTCCATCAAAGCGATCCAGATACTGTCGCGGCTGGCGGATGAAGGCTTTAACCTGTCGGTAAAAGACATTCTCACCTATCAAACCATCCGGCAGATCAACGCCAACCTGTTGCGCACGGAAATCGTACAGGAATACGAACAGGGATATATAACCGGTTCCCGCGGACTGTTACCCATTGAAGCCTGGTTCTTCGATCAGGATTTTCAGCGGCCCGGTTTCTACAACCATGCGGTAACGCTTACCTTTCACGAAGAGATAGATGTTCACCTGCTGCAACAGTCATTCCAGGCGCTGGTCAGGCAACATGATGGGGTGAGGATCAATTACGACCCGCAAGCGAAAACACTGTTCTATAACCCGCTGCACACCGATACGCCATTTACCCTGGCACAGTATGACGTGGACGCTCAGGGCCGGGAAATGGAAGCCATATGTATGTCCCTCAAAAGCAGTTTCGATATCTCCGGGGACCTGCTGCTGAAAGCAGCGGTTTTCAGTATGGCCGGAGACCGCAGGACGCTGTTTATCACAGCCCATCATTTAATTGTGGATGGTATTTCCTGGAGGATATTGCTGAAAGATCTTTATACCGCATACAAAAGCCTGCAGCAACACCGCCCGGTAAAATTCCCCGCTAAAACGGCCACTGCCCGGCAATGGCGGGAGGCGCTGCTACGGTATCCGCATCCCGAAGGGGATGCTGCCGGTCAGCTTTTCTGGCAGTCCGTGGAGAACGTCCCGTTTTCACTGCCCCTGGAGAAATATACGGCAGACTGGCGCATGGTCAATGCTGTCCATGAACAATGTATCATCGATAAAAAAGGTACAAAAGCATTACTGCAACTCGCCCGCCAGGTATTTAAAACCGATGCCGCCGTCCTGTTAAACGCAGCGGTGGCGCTGGCGATCAGGGACTGGACCGGTAAGCACAGCTGCATCATTGAACAGGAGAACCACGGCAGGTACATAGAACAACTGAATGTATCCCGGACCGTCGGCTGGTTTACGGGGATGTATCCTCAGCAACTAAAGGTCCCGGACGGATCTTTGGAGGCTGTTATCTGGCAGATCCGGCAGCAGATGGACCATACCCCCGGCAAAGGATTAGGATACGGCATTTTAAGGTATCTGCATCACGCATTGCAGGTAAACAGAACGAAATTGTCTGACATCAGGCTTAACTACCTCGGACAGTTAGACCAGGAATTCGATAACGACCTCTATACGTATTCCGGCGATACCCAGGGAGGTAACATAGCCCCGGACAATGTGATGACGGCCAAACTGGAACTTAACGTCATCGTGTTAAAAAATACCCTGGAAATAGATATACAATACAATCGCTTAGCCTATGAAAAGGCCACCATACAGGCTTTTGCCGGTAACCTGGTAAAATGGCTGCGGCATATGGTGGCATATGGTGACTTCCGGGAGGAATTACCTGTCACAACGTTCTCCCTCGGCGCCGGCCCCGATGGACTTGACGACGACGAGTTGTCAGTACTGTTTAATTAAATATCCACCGGTTGTTTCCTGAAAAAAATTACCCACTTAAATCTTATTCCCTTGAAAAAGAAGCTTGAGAAATCAAATGTGCAGGAGATCAGCGAACTGAGCATGGTCCAGCAAGGCATGTTATACCATTATCTGAAAGAAGCAGCGCATAATCTTTACAACGTCCAGATGTCCTTTACGGTGTCGGGACCGCTCGATATACACATCCTGAAGCAGGCGTTCTCCCTGGTGCAGGAAGAGAACGAAACGTTAAGGTCCGTATTCAGATGGGAAGAGATAAAGGTCCCGGTACAGGTCATCCTGAAATCCTGCGACCTCGATATCACCTGCTACGACTACTCACAGGAACATCCTGAGACAGCGGCCCGGTTGATCGATCAGCAAATATTGGACGATCAGCAGGAAAAATTCGACCTGGGCATGTTACCCCTGCGGGTGAAGGTATTCCAAAAAACCGCTGCAGATTTTATCCTCGTCATCACCCATCATCATATCCTGTACGACGGATGGAGCACCGCCATCATCGTCAAAGATCTACTTCGTTATTATGATGCGCTGTGCAAGGGCGTTACGCCGGAACGCGCAGAGAAGCCTTCCTTCAGCGCTGTTTGTAAAGAGAGCTGGCAGCGGGTGGACCATGAGGCGACCGGAAATTACTGGAAACATTACCTGGAAGGATACAACATCGGGCATCCCTTGCCGGAAACGGCTCAACAGGAAGGACATTCGCAGGATGTTGATCAATGGAGCGTCCACAAAAAGCCGGATGGCCTGGATGAATTTGTGAAAGCACATAAGGTCACCAAAGCAGCGGTGATATACACGGCTTATGGCCTGCTCCTGCAACACTACAGCGGTACAAACGATGTGGTGTTCGGCACCACCGTCTCTAACAGGAATCCCCTGGTGCCGGGTAGCCAGGCGATCGTAGGGAATTTTATCAATTCTGTTCCTGTCAGGATACAGGCCGGTGAACAGCTTTCCCTCGGCGAACTGGTGAAAAACGTGAATGCCGGATTAATAACGCGAAGCCAGTTCCATCACTCGTCCCTGCACGAAATCAACCAGTTGATGGGCATTGCACCTAATGAAAGTTTATTTCAGTCAAGGATCGGTATTGAAAATTACCCGGTTGAACAAAACGTGCTCGATAGCGTAGACGGGCTAAACATAGCGCTGCAAGGATATTACGAGCATACCGACCTGCCGCTGGTAATCCATGTTTTTGCCGGTGAAACCCTGGAGATCAACTTCAACTACAAAAGCAGCCTCTTTTCAAAAGAATACATAGAACGGTTTTCCAATTGCCTCCTTCACCTGGTGGCTGAAGTGATAGCCCACCCTGACCGTCTTGTGAGGGAGGTGTCATTGTTAAGTCCGGCGGAAAGAGATACTATCCTGGGTGGTTTCAACGATACCAGGACCATCATACCGCCTTATTCATCTGTTGTTGAAATGTTTGAGCGGCAGGTGGCGGCTTACCCGGATAAGATAGCGGTGGTTTTCGGCGATACGAGGCTGTCTTATGGCACTCTGAACCGCTGGGCCAACCAGGTGGCGGCCACTATCCTCGATAAGTACCCCGGACTGGACATCATCGGTTTACGGGTAGCGCCCTCGGTGGAGATGATGATCGGCATGCTGGGCATCTTAAAAACAGGAGCGGCCTTTTTGCCTGTCAATCCCGATACCTCCGTGTCCAGGCTCAAGACTATCTGTGAGGATGCAGGGTGCCGTCTATTACTGACGCAGCAGCACCTGGTAGCCGGCGCGCCCGCCGGTATTAATCAGCTGGCACTGGACCATCCCGACCTGCACGATGCTTCCCCGGAAAACCCCGAAGTGCCCATTGCGCCCGGCGATCTGCTGTACGTGATATACACTTCCGGCACCAGCGGTATGCCCAAGGGCGTTATGATCTCTCATGAAAACGTCATTAACTATACCACCTGGATCAGCCGGTTCGCCAGGATAAACCCTGCCGATAAAACCGCGCTGGTAACATCCTTTGCCTTTGATCTTGGATATACCGGGATTTTCTCCTCCATCCTGTCCGGCGCGGAATTACATATCTTACCCACGGAGATATATATGCAACCGGCCTTCCTGCTGCAGTACCTCCGCGAGCACCATCTTACTTACCTGAAGCTGACGCCTTCGCTGTATGCCGCTATCACAGAGCATCCTGACTTTAACACAAAAACGGACTTAAGATTAGTGATACTGGGCGGAGAAAAAATCAGGGTGCGGGCCATAGAACAAACATTTGAGCTGCACCCCTCTATAGAAATTATTAATCACTACGGCCCCACTGAAACAACAATCGGTACCGTAGCGAGATATATCCACCCGGACCAGCTGGCCGGTTTTAAGAAAGCACCCAGCATCGGAAAGCCCATTAGCAACGCCCGGTGTTACATATTGAATGAACACCTGGTACCGGTGCCCATTGGTATGACAGGAGAGTTGTATATCGCCGGCGCCGGCGTGGCCGCAGGCTATTTAGGCCGGCCTGACTTAACCGGCGAGCGGTTCCTGGCCGATCCTTTTAACAAAGGCGGCAGTATGTACATGACAGGAGACATTGCCCGGTGGCTGCCTGACGGCAATATTGAATTTTTAGGAAGAAAGGACCACCAGGTGAAAGTAAGAGGCTACAGGATAGAGCTGTCTGAAATTGAAACGGCCATGCTCTCGCTGGATGGCGTGGACCAGGTACTGGTGAAAGCCGTCACAAAGGAAGAGGATACTGTTTTGATAGCCTACTACGTTTCCGCGCATCCTGTAGCGGAAGCAACCATCAAAACGCAGCTGGCCAATATGCTGCCGGATTATATGATTCCTGCCTTTATCGTTCATATGGCGGCATGGCCGCTGACGGCGAACGGCAAAATCAACATGAATGCCTTGCCAACGCCGGTAGCGGAACCAACCAGCGATGACGCTCCCACCAACGAAACGGAAGAAAAACTGGTACAGATCTGGTCGGAGGTGCTGAAGCGGAACAAAGAGGATATCGGTATCGACCGCACGCTGACAGCACTCGGTGGGCACTCGCTGCACATCATCCTGATGGCGGGCAGGATTTTTAAGACGTTCCAGGTGTCTGTTTCCATTAAAGACCTTTTTCAGCATGAGACGGTAAGGAGTTTAGCAGCTTTTCTAAGGCAATCGGCCGCCAATAAACATGTCGATATTCCCAAAGCTCCCCGGCAGGAATTTTATACGCTTTCGTCCGGGCAAAAACGCCTCTATTTCCTGTATCAGTACGATAAAGCGTCCATTGCCTACAATGGCGGCATCGTAGTGAAGCTGGAAGGTGTTCCCGACAAACAGGCCATCGAACGGGCGTTACAAATGCTCGTCGCCCGCCATGAAATCTTGCGGACAGCGTTTGTCGTGAAAGACGGGGCGCCGGTACAGCGCGTATTGCCGGAAGTGGAAATGAAATGCCTGTATTATAAAGCAACATTGCCGGATGCTGACAGGGTGATAAAAGATTTCATTCAACCTTTTGATCTTGAAAACCCACCGTTGATCAGGGCTGGTATCATTGAATTGTCGGAGACGGAACATATCCTGATGGTAGATACCCATCATATCGTGAGTGACGGCGTTTCCCAGCAGGTGTTGTTTGATGAGTTCATGTCTTTGTACAATGGCGCATCGCTCCCGGCGCTCAAACGGCAATACCGGGACTTTGCTGTATGGCAGGCCGGCGAAGCACAGCAACGCAGGATGCTTGACCAGCAAAAATTCTGGTTAAACGAGTTTACGGAATTACCGGAACAGCTGGACCTGCCGGCAGATTTCCCAAGACCTGTCACGAACAGTTTCCAGGGACATGCCATCGATTTTTCCATCTCCGTTGAGCAAACCCGGCAACTCAGGGACATCGCAGCAGGAGCCGGCGCTACCATGTATATGGCGGTGATGTCTGTGTTCAATATCTTCCTGGGAAAACTGACAGGGGAAGCGGATATTGTCATCGGAACAGGGGTAGCAGGGCGGCAACACGCCGACCTGGAAACAATGGTGGGTATGTTTGTCAATTCCCTGCCTGTCAGGAACCATCCCGCCGGCAGCAAATCATTCAATGCGTTTTTGCTGGAAGTCAAAAGCAAGATGTTGTCCTGCTTTGATCACCAGGACTATCCCTATGAGCAGTTGATCGATGATCTTCATATAGAAAGGAAGACGAACAGGAATCCTTTGTTTGACGTGGCGTTGTCCTACGAGAACTACCGGGAAAAGGAACTGGCACTTCCCGGTCTGAAAGTGTCTGTGTTTAAAACAACACATGCCATTTCAAAATTTGACATCACTTTAAGGGCATACGAAAAAGACGGACAGCTGTTTTTGAGTTTTGAGTACGCGACCGATCTGTTCAGTGAGGCGACCATCAGGAGGTTTACACAGTTCTTTACCAATATCGTATCGGCGGTTACTGCCGACCGTAGCGTCCGTATTGCGGACATCCAGCTGATCGGTCCGGCTGAGCGGCAGCAGGTCCTGCATGAATTTAACAGCCATGCCCTTTCCGGCGAGCCGGAGACCACGGTGCTGGAGCGGTTTAAACAACAGGTGGCGCAGCATCCCGACGCCGTGGCCGTTCGCGATGAGGTGGCCAACCCTATGGAGTTATGGCCGTCCACAGCGGAATATTTTATTTATGATGAGATGTTGTACCATGCCATGACGAACGACATCAGGCGAAATGAATGGTATGAAAAGGAGATCAGGAGGCATGTAAAAGGAAAAGTGGTGGTGGAGATAGGAACGGGGCCCAACGCGATATTATCGAGGTTATGTATAGCGGCTGGCGCGGAGAAAGTGTATGCCATCGAAATACTGGAAGAGACCTACAACAAAGCAAAACAGTTTTTAAAGGATGCCGGGCTGGACGGGAAAATCCACCTCATCCACGGCGATGCTACGCTGGTGAGCTTGCCGGAGAAAGCGGATGTATGCCTGTCGGAGCTGGTGGGTCCTATCGGAGGCTGCGAAGGCGCCGCCGTGGTACTCAACAACGCCAGGCGTTTTCTGAAAGAAGACGGTGTCATGATCCCGGGCAGGAACCTGACTTTGATCGCACCGGTCAGCCTACCGGAATATTTTACCGGGGCGCCCGGTTTCTCCGGCGTTTCTGCGCCTTATGTAGGCAAGACTTTCGATTACATCGGCAGAAATGCGGATATACGGCTTTGCCTGAGAAACTTTTCAAAGGAATACCTCTTGTCCGGCGCGGAAACATTTGAAGACCTGAATTTTGACGAAGGAGCGGTGAAACCGGAAGACAGTCACACCGTAAAATTTGTTATCCGGAAAGACGATACCATACAGGGTTTCCTGGTATGGTTAACCATGTCGGGCGCCAATGGCGAAGTGCTGGATATTCTGGATTATGAATATTGCTGGCTGCCGGTATTTGTACCCGTTTTTTACCCGGGGCTGCCGGTAAGCAAAGGAGATGTGGTAGAGATGGTGATCGACAGGCGCCTGAATGAAAACGGGATTAATCCCGATTTCACCCTCAAAGGTTGTCTGACCAGGACCTCCGGTGAAACGGTCCGTTTTGAAACTGCCATGCCGCATTTTCCACAACATTTCCGGAGCGGACCTTTCTATCAAAAGATCTTTGACGAAGCGGGCAACGCAGCCCTGGCAGATAAGAAGAAGCCATACGAAGATGTTACCTATCAACGCCTGGACGCGGCGTCTGATAAGGTGGCCGGCATGCTGGCGGAGAAGGGGGTGTCGCGGGGAGATATTGTAGGTATCCTGCAGGAAAGTTCCGCCGCCACCATTACCAATATACTGGGTGTGATGAAGGCTGCGGCGGCCTATCTGCCGCTGGACCCGCGCTGGCCGGCAGGAAGGATCTTGTCGATCCTGGAAGAGAGCAAGCCGCGGTACTGCATTACAGACAGACCATATCGCGACCGGCTTTTGGAAGATACCGCAGCGAATGTTTTTCCGGGGGATTTTTTACTACAGGAAGAGGTGTTCGCGGCGGCCGACCAGCTTTCCGGTACGTTGACCGGCAGGGAGGTACAGGAAACGGACAACGCTTATATCATCTACACCTCCGGATCTACCGGCAGGCCCAAAGGAGTGCTGCTGGGTCATAAAGGGCTGGCTAATCTGGCGTCGGTGTTTACGGATGCATTGGACCTCGGCTCCGGCACCCGGTTGCTACAGTTCTCTTCCCTGGCGTTCGACGCCTCCGTGGCAGAAATTTTCCCGGCGCTGTCTTCCGGTACTACATTGGTCATCTTTAAGCGGTCAGACACCTTTTCTACTGACGACCTGTATGCGGTGCTGAAGGAACAGGCCATTAACGTGATCACGCTTCCTCCCTCTGTGTTGAGGGTACTGCCCGCGGAAGGCCTGCACCGGCTGAGGACCGTTATCTCCGCCGGCGAAGCCTGCGACAGGAAGATTGCAGCGCAATGGGTCCCTGGCCGTACTTTCCTGAACGCTTACGGACCGACGGAATATTCTGTTTGTACCTCTTTCCTCCCTATGAAAGGGCAGGTCCCCGATCGTATTACTATCGGCAAGCCGGTAGCGCATACCAGGGTACTGGTGCTGGGACCGAATGATGAATTACAGCCTGCCGGCGTTCCGGGAGAGATTTGTATCTCCGGGTATGGACTGGCCAAAGGCTATCTGCATAATGATACCCTTACAGCACAGAAGTTTGTGCCTAATCCTTTTTATCCTGGTGAAAGGATGTACAGGACAGGAGATGTGGGCTGCTGGCTTGCCGATGGCAACATCGGGTTCCTGGGCAGAATGGACGACCAGGTAAAGGTGCGCGGCTTCAGGATAGAGCTGAGCGAAATCGAAAACCGCCTGCTGCAACACGAACAGGTGCAGGGCGCGGCGGTGATTGTGAAAGAAGGAAATGGAACAAGCTCCCTGGTAGCCTATTACGTGTCATCCTCCTCCGTGCCGGTAGCTGCGTTGCGTACTTTCCTGCAACGGCAACTGCCGGATTATATGATACCTGCACTGTTTGTACAACTGGAATCCATGCCGCTGACTTCCAGCGGAAAGATCAACCGACGGGGTTTGCCCAGCGCCGAAATAACTTCCACCGGAACGTTCGTCCCTGCCGCTACACCGGAGGAAAAACTGCTCGAAGCGGTATGGATAGGCGTACTGGGCGTTGCCAGGGTAAGTGTTACGGACAACTTCTTTTCGATGGGGGGCGACTCTATCAAGTCTATCCAGATTATGTCGCGGCTGCGTGCAGCAGGATATGAAACCACCATCCGGGAAATCTTCGACAGCCAGACCATCCGTGAGCTGGCGCGGAAGCTGCGGCGGCTGACAACTATCTCATCACAGGCCGCCGTAACGGGTGAAGTGGGCCTTACGCCCATCCAGCGATGGTTCTTCGCCAGCCCGTTTGAACAGCGGCATCATTTTAACCAGTCAGTCGTGCTGCAGTTCCCCGGGCGGATAGCGCAAGATCATGTACGTGATATATTCAGAAAACTAACGGACCATCATGATGCCTTACGCATGGTGTTTGAAGCGCAGGGTGATACCATCGTGCAGCGCAACCTGGGCACCGGTATGCCGGTGTCGCTGGAGGTCGCGGACCTGTGTGATAAAGACGAATGGCAGGCAGACTTCCTGCGGCATTGTAATACCCTTCAGTCAGGCATCGATCTTGCAGCGGGCCCGCTGTTGAAGCTGGGACTGTTTTACACGCCGGAGGGCAGCCGCCTCGTGGTGATCGTGCATCACCTGGTGGTTGATGGGGTGTCGTGGCGTATCCTGTTTGAGGATATTGAAACATTGTATCGTCAAATTGTGCTGGGCGAAGCAGGGACGCTGCCGTTGAAGACCGATGCCTTCCGGCAATGGTCCGCTGCGTTGGTGCAGTATGCACAGAGCGATGCTTTCCATGCGGCCGGCGCGTATTGGGGCAGGGTAGCGGCACAGCCTTACCATCAGTTGCAACGCGACTATCCATCCGGAGAAGGAAGGCGCGCGTCTGTACAACGGGAAGTGATCACTTTAGACAGCGACGCCACCGGCAAGCTGCTTCACCATGACGGACCTGCGCAGGTGAACGATATACTGCTGGCGGCCCTCTACAGGAGTATGCGCAGGCAGTATGCAACGCCCGCATTACGTGTAGACATGGAAGGGCACGGCCGTTCGGATATCGGTGCTACGGTCAACGTAAGCCGCACCGTAGGCTGGTTTACCTGTATCTATCCTGTGGTACTGACAAGCGGCAGCGATGACCTGGCTGTATTGCTCCGTGATATCAGGGAAACGCTTCAAAGTGTTCCCAACGGTGGTATCGACTACCTGCTGACGCAGCAAGGTAAGCTCCGCCACGAAGGAACTGACAGGTACCGCGGCATCAGCTTCAACTACCTGGGGCAGTTCGACAGTGACACCACGGGCAGATCTTATGGTATCTCCTCCGCTCCGCACGGGGAAACCATCTCTCCGGAAGAAATACGGTTGTATGACTGGGATATCATCGCCATGGTGAGCGCCGGCCGGTTACAGGTACAGTTGAATTATAGCAACACACAGTATCACCCGGATACCATCACCGCATTCATGGCGGCATATCAACAGTGTTTGCAGGAAGTGATTGACTACTGCAGCTCCGGGCAGAAAACGCTGCTGAGTCCTTCTGACCTTACGTGGAAGGACGTGCCGGTAAGCCTGCTGGACGCGTTACAGGAACAGCAGGAAGTGGAAGACATCTATCCGCTGTCACCCACACAGGAAGGGCTGCTGTTTCACGCCTTGCTGGATAACGGGTCTGACAGCTACTTCGAGCAGATGCTCGTGCATATGGAAGGAGAATTGGATATCGCCGTGATGGAAGCTGCCATGAACATGCTGGTGGCGCGTTATGCGGTGCTGCGGACACATTTTTTACATGACCGCTATCATCGCCCGCTGCAGGTAGTGCTGAAGCACGGAACGATTGATTTCCATTATCACGACCTGCGCCATGAATGCCTGGACATGGGCAGGGAGCAGGTGCTGGAACGCTACCGGAACCAGGACAGGTCCAGGCCTTTCCTGTTGGAGAAAGACAAGTTAATGCGGTTAACGGTGCTCCAAACGGAAGATAAGGAATATGCACTGCTGTGGAGTCATCATCATATCCTCATGGACGGCTGGTGTATTGGTATTATCGTGAAGGATTTTAAAGCGGTCTATACAAAAATGCTGGCCGGCGAAGCCGTAGCCCTGGAACCGGTAACACCTTATTCCCGGTATATTGAGTGGCTGCAGACAAGGAACGTACCCGGATCGGCTGCCTATTGGAAGCAGTACCTTGAGGGGTACGCACGGCAGGCGGACCTGCCGGGGAAAACGTTGGGCAGCGTCAACAGTGCCGCCTATACGATTGTAACGCAACAGGCGCCTGTGGGTACGGAGCTGACAACATCCATTGAGTCACTTTCCGCAAAGGCAGGGGTCACCATCAACACCATCTTCAAGCTGGCTTGGGGGATAATGCTCGGCCGCTATTGTGATGCAGACGATGTGGTATTTGGTACCGTGGTATCCGGCCGGCCGGGTGAGATCGACGGGGTGGAAACTATGGTGGGGTTGTTTATTAACACCGTGCCGGTGAGGATCCTGCTGGATAATACATCGGTGGTGGAAACACTGCTGAAAGATACCCAACAGCAGGACCTGGAAGCGAATGCGCATCATTATTATCCGCTGTCCGACATACAGGCTGTCAATGACCTGGGAGGCCGTTTGTTCACCCATATTATGGCCTTTGAGAACTATCCGCTGGAGGAAGATGTAAAAAATATCAGCGATGCCCTCCGCATCACCGCCGTTAAAACATACGAGAAAACGAATTACGATCTCTGGGTAACGATATATCCCGGTAAAGACATCCAGCTGAAGATCAGCTATAACCCCGGTGTATATACGGATACGATCGTCGCTAATATGTTGCGCCATTTGCAACAGATACTGCTCCGGATGACGGCCGCGCCGGTATCCACCTTATCGGAGATCGGGCTGCTTTCCGGAGAGGAGAAAGCCGCGCTGTTGCATAACCTGGATTATACCGGCAACGGCTATCCCGCGGATAAAACCATACTGGACCTGTTCGATGAACAGGTGAAAAAATGGCCGGACAATATCGCGGTACAGTATGAAGATGCTGCTGTTACCTATGCACAGCTGGATGAACAGGCCGGTAAAGTAGCCGCGCTGCTGGCAGCACAGGGCGTACAGCCCGATGAGGTGGTAGGCCTGCTGATGGACCGCTCCATCGAAGTGGTGACCGGCATGTTGGGTATCCTGAAAGCGGGTGGCGCCTATTTACCCATTGACGTTACCTATCCGGAAGAACGTAGAAACTACCTGGTGGATAACAGCGGAACGAAGCTGGTACTGACCACAAAAGAATTTGCCGGCCTGGTAAAACAGGATGTGGCCGTGGTGCTGACGGAAGACCGGGAGCAGTTCAGCCCTTTGGTAAACAATCCTTCGCCGTCGAATCTATGTTACGTTATTTATACTTCAGGGACCACCGGTCATCCCAAAGGCGTGATGGTAGAACACCGCAATGTGGTGCGGTTGTTTTATAACGATGGTTTCCAGTTTGCATTCGGACCTTCGGATGTATGGACCATGTTCCACAGCCATTGTTTTGATTTCAGCGTATGGGAGATTTTCGGGGCGCTGTTATTTGGTGGCAAGGTTATTATCGTTCCGAAGATGACTGCCCGTGATACCGGTTTATACCTCAAATTGCTGAAGGAAGAAAAAGTGACGGTGCTGAACCAGACGCCCAGCGCTTTTTATAACCTGTTGCAGCTGCCGCTTGCAGGGCTGTCTTTACGCTACGTTATTTTCGGTGGCGAAGCCCTCAGCCCTGGTAAGTTGCAGTCCTGGCAGGAAATATATCCTGCGGTTAAGCTGATCAATATGTACGGTATTACCGAAACGACGGTGCATGTTACCTACAAAGAGATCACCGCAGAAGAGATCAGCAGTAATGTCAGCAACATCGGGAAGCCTATCCCTACGTTGGCTGTTTACCTGCTGGATGAACAGCAGCGGCTGGTGCCGCCGGGCATCACAGGTGAACTGTACGTAGGCGGCGCCGGCGTATCAAGAGGGTACCTGGGCAATGAAGCGCTGACCGCCACGAAGTTTGTGCAAAACCCCTACAAGGCGGGTGAGCGCCTTTACCGCACGGGAGATCTCGGACGGTTGCTGCCCAACGGAGAAATTGAATACCTCGGCCGGAAAGACCACCAGGTGCAGTTACGCGGCTTCCGTATAGAGCTGGGAGAGATTGCCCATGCGCTGTCGGGTAACAGCCTTGTCGGTGAAGTGGTGGTGGAAGCCCGTGAGCAGGAAGGGGATAAATTCCTCGTGGCCTATTATACGGGTGACCAGGAAGTGAGCAGTACGGTGCTACACACTTATCTGCTGGAGAAAATACCGGACTACATGGTGCCTTCGTACTTTATTTACCTGGATCACTTCCCACTGACGTCCAACGGCAAGCTGGACAAAGCGGCGTTGCCCGCGCCAGGGGCGGGAAAACAGGATGCCGGTAGGCTACCTGAAACGGAAACGGAGAAAATGATGCTGGACGCATGGGAGGAAGTACTGGGCACGCGTGCGATCGCTTTAACGGACAATTTCTTTGCTATCGGAGGGGATTCTATCAAAGCGATCCGGCTGTTGCCAGCCATCAGGAAACGGATGGAGACCAGCATTGGATTGGCTGACATATTTGAGTGCCCTACGATTACCCTGCTGGCACAAAGACTGGACGCCAAAGGGCAGGAGCCCCTTGCTGTTGCCGCAGATGACGAGGTAATACAGGAACTGGAAGCGCTGAATGCCAAATACAGGGATAACGAGCAGGTAGCGGAAGTTTTCCCGATGAGTGACATCGAAAAAGGAATGGTCTATCACTCGCTGTCCGCCGGTGAAGGAGCCTTGTATCACGATCAGAATACCTTTAATATCCGCTATGCCTCCTTCGATGCCGACTTGTTCCGGCAAGCCTTGCAGTTGATGGTAGCTAAGCATGGAGTGCTCCGGAGCGCCTTCAATATGAGTGATCATGAAGTGCCGTTACACATCGTGTATAAACATGTTGATGCGGCCCTCCACTTCGCTGATATCTCCCACCTGGAGAAAGATGGGCAACAGGCCACAGTCATTGACTTCATGGCCACCGACAGGCAGGTACCTTTCAACTACGAACAGCCTCCACTCTGGCGAATGAATATTTTCCGGCTGTCTTCCGAAGACTATTTCCTGGTATGGGTATGCCATCACTCGATCATGGACGGTTGGAGCGTGGCCTCCTTTATGACGGAGCTTAATAATACTTACCTGAAACTGTCAGCGGACCGCTCTTTCCGGCCGGCAGCCATCAACGTGTCCTACAAAGACTATGTGGTACAGGAACTGCGCGCCAAATGCAACCAATCGATAGCTGCGTACTGGCAGCAGGAACTGCAGGACGTTTCCAAGCAGGAGCTGGCAGATACCGTTCACGTAAAACGCCAAATCGTCGGACAGGAACAGCAAAAGCTTTCAGGTGAGCTATATAACCGGCTGGCGTCGTTTTCACGGGATAACGGCGTTGGCATAAAAGCCATCCTGCTGTCTGCCTACCTGGCCGTGCTGAAGATGTTTACTTATAATGACGAGGTGATTGTTGGTCTCGTATCCAGCAACCGGCCCGCGGAAGAAGGCGGTGACCAGGTGCTGGGCTGTTTCCTGAATACGGTGCCTTACAGGTTCAGTTTCCCCCAGGGACTTTCATGGAACGAGCTGCTGCAGCGGGTCGATAAAAAGATGATCGACATCGGCCGTTATCAGCAGCTGTCATTGTACGACATTCTTAAAACGATTGACCGCGCAGGGTTTGATGAAAACCCGCTGTTTGATTCGATCTTCAACTATGTGGATTTTCATATCTACAACGAAGCGATGTATGAAACCGGCAGGACTGCTGCCGTTGTTACATCGGCAGGCCTGGACATTAAGTCCTATGCCGTCACCAATACAGACCTTGATTTCAATATCAGCACCAGGAACGGCAACTTTGAAGTCAGTATCAACTACTCTACGCAAAAGTTCAGGCAGACCTTTATCCGGCGGTTTATTCAGTATTTTGAAAAAGCGCTGGACAATATCTTACTGTCCCCGGAAGCGGCGGTGGTGAAAGGCAACCTGATGAGCCCCGCGGAAACAGACCAGTTACTGGTGAAGTTTAATGATTCCGCGGTAGCGATTAATCACGAAGAAAATATCATTTCGCTGTTCGAAAAGCAGGCGGCTGAAACTCCCGATAATATTGCGATTACCTCCGGGGATGTCGCGGTGACCTACCTGGCGTTGATGCATAAAGCCCGCCAGATTGGGCTAAACCTGCATGAGCAGTATCACATCGGCCCGAATGATGTAGTAGGCGTGCTGATGCAAAAATCTGAACGGCTGGTATATACCATTATGGGCATCTTACGGTCGGGAGCCTGCTATCTTCCGGTTGATCCCAGCACTCCTGTTGAAAGGATCCGGTTCATGGCCAGGGACAGCGGTATGAAAGTACTGATCACAGACATCCCTGACGAAGGCATATATGGTATCCCCGACACAGACGTGTTGCGGTATGATACGCTGGAACAACAAATAAGGAATGTTCCTGTGAACGGGATTTTCCCGCGGGCTTCCGCCGATGACCTGTTCTACGTGATTTATACGTCAGGATCTACCGGTAATCCTAAGGGCGCAGCCATTAAAAATGTTTCCTTCCTGAACCTGGTCAATTGGTATGTGAGAGCGCTGGAGACTACTACGGACGACAACTTCCTGCTGATAGCGCCCATTGCTTTCGACCTGGCGCAGAAGAACTTTTTCGCACCGTTGGTGACAGGCGCCAGGCTCACGCTGGCGGAGGAGATACAACAGGACTACCTTAAAATGTCGGCGACTATCGCCGCTGAAAAAGTTACGGTGGTCAACTGCGCCCCCGCAGCTTTTTACCCACTGATGGAGGAGTGCGACGGTGATAAGTATGACCGTCTTCAACACATCAGGTATGTGGTGTTGGGGGGTGAGAACATCAACATGGATGCTTTGTCGGGCTGGATAACATCCGGTCATTTCCGGGCGAAGGTGATGAACTCCTACGGGCCTACGGAGTGTACGGATGTGGTGAGCTACTATATCATAGCGGATTATGACGTTCAGAAAAACCCTGTGATACCTATTGGCAAGCCGGTAGACAACACCCTGTTGTACATACTGGACAGCCAGCAACAGCTACAGCCACCCGGTGTAAAAGGAGAGATCTGCATTGCCGGCATTGGCGTATCAAAAGGATATCTGAATAATCAAGCGCTGACCGATACGAAATTTTTACCCGATACCATCAGCGGAACGGGGTTAATGTACAGGACAGGAGACTTTGGCGTATGGCTGCCGGACGGTAATATTGAGTTCCTGGGCAGGATAGACAACCAGGTAAAATTGCGCGGTTTCAGGATAGAACTGGGTGAGATCGAAAACAGCCTGCTGGAACACGGGCAGGTACAGCATGCGGCCGTGATCATCCGGGAACTGAACGGAACAAAATCGCTGGTGGCCTATTACGTAGCGGCTTCGCCTGTTCCGGCAGCTTCCCTGCGGGCATTTTTGCAGCAACAGCTGCCCGGCTATATGATCCCGGCTGTTTTTGTGCACCTGGAATCCATGCCGCTGACGCCGAACGGAAAAATAAACCGGCGCGGGCTGCCTGATCCGGAAGTATCCTCATCAGGCGTATTTTCACCAGCGGTAACGCCGGAAGAAAAACTGCTGTCCGAAATATGGTTAGGTGTACTGGGGATCGCGCAGGTAAGCGTTACAGACAATTTCTTTTCATTGGGCGGCGACTCCATCAAGTCGATACAAATCACATCGCGGCTGCGTTCTGCAGGATATGAAACAACGGTCAGGGATATCTTTGGTAGCCAGACGATCCGTGAGCTGGCGCTGAAGCTGCGACGTTTGTCCGTTATTTCTTCCCAGGCAGCCGTGTCGGGAGAGGTGGGATTGACACCGATCCAGCAATGGTTCTTCGACGGCCCGCTGGAACAAAAGCATCACTTTAACCAGTCCGTGGTGCTTCACTTCCCCGGACACCTGGGCGCGGAACGCGTGATGACGATATTCAGGAAACTAACGGACCATCATGACGCGTTGCGGATGGTATTTGAAAAACGCGGGGGCGTAATCGTGCAGCGTAACCAGGATGCTGGTACGCCGGTATCCCTGGCGGAGGTGGACCTGCGTGGGGAAAATGACTGGCAGGCTGGTTTTATCCGGCATTGTAATACGCTGCAATCCGGTATTGATCTGGCCAGCGGTCCGTTGTTGAAGCTTGGGCTGTTTCATACGCCGGATGGCAGCCGGCTGGTGGTCGTTATTCATCACCTGATCGTCGATGGTGTTTCCTGGCGTATCCTGTTTGAAGATATTGAGACATTATATCACCAGGCGGCGCAGGGAGAAACCCTCTCGCTGCCCCTGAAGACAGACGCTTTTCAGCAATGGTCTTCCGCTTTATCGCAGTATGCGGAGAGCGACGCCTTCCGGGCTGCCTGCGCGTACTGGAGCAGGATCGAACAACAGCCTGTCTCCCGTTTACCGAAAGATAATGCGGCAGATAAGGGACGGCAGTCTTCCGTGCGGCGGGAGCACTTTATGCTCGACAGCAGTGCTACAGCGAAGCTGACGCAACACGCGCAGGCTATCCAGGTGAACGACATCCTGCTGGCCGCGCTCTACCTGGCGATGCGGAGGCAGTATGCGGTGGCCGCGCTGCGTATTGACGTGGAAGGTCACGGCCGCTCCGATATGGACGCTACGGTGAATGTAAGCCGCACCGTCGGCTGGTTTACAAGTATCTATCCGCTGGTGCTGGCAAGTGATAGCGAAGATCCGGCGGTATTGATCCGGGATATCAGGGAAACGCTGCGAAGCGTTCCAAACGGAGGGATAGACTACCTGCTGATGCAGCAGCGCAGGTCAGCGGAAACGCAGGAGAGCGGCAAGGGCATTACGTTCAACTACCTGGGACAGTTTGACAGCGATAGGAGGGGCAGCGCATTCCGGATCTCTTCAGAACAGCACGGGGAAACCATCTCACCGGAAGATGTACGGTTGTATGATTGGGATATTGTGGCGATGATCAGTGCCGGCCAGCTACAGGTACAGCTGAACTATAGCACCTCACAGTACCGCCCGGAAACGATCGGCGCTTTCATGAAAGCATACCGGGACTGCCTGGTGGAGATAATGGATTACTGCAATGCCGGGCACAGGTTGCTCCTGTGTCCTTCAGACCTGACCTGGAAAGACATCCCGGTGAGTTTGCTGGATGAATTGCAGCAGCAGGAAGCGGTGGAAGATATTTATCCGCTGTCGCCCACGCAGGAAGGTATCCTGTTTCACGCGTTGTTAAACCCTGACGCGGAAGATTACCACGGTCAGACGGTTATTCATATTGAAGGGGAACTGGATATCGTGGCGGTAGAAGCAGCCATGAACGAACTGGTGGCCCGTTACGCTGTGTTGCGGACGCAGTTTTTACATGACCGGTATCACCGCCCGCTACAGGTGGTATTAAAGCAAAGGAAGGTAGACTTCCGTTATCATGACGTACGTGAGGAATGCATTGAGTCGGGCAGTGCACAGGTGGTGGAAGCGTGGCGGAACCATGACAGGGCAAAACCCTTCCGCTTGCAGCAGGATATGCTGATGCGCCTGACGGTGCTGCAAACGGGTCCCCGGAGATATGAACTGATATGGAGTCATCATCATATACTGATGGACGGCTGGTGTATCGGTATCATCGTGAAGGACTTTAATGAGATTTATACGAAGCTGCAAAGGAACGAATCCCTGGCCGCAGCTGCTGTTAAGCCCTATTCCCGGTATATCGCCTGGCTGGAGGGCAGAGACAGGAAAGCATCTGCTCATTATTGGAAAAAATACCTGGAAGGATATGAGCTGCTGGCCGGATTACCGGAGAAGGGGATAACTACAGGTGACATGACCGCAGACGGTCACCTCATCAGGGAGTTAAAGCTGGCACCGGAGGTGATGGCGTCACTGGCGGCGGTTTCATCAGGTTATGGCGTTACGATGAATACCATTATCAGGGTGGCGTGGGGCATCCTGCTGGCCCGGTTCAACAATGTGAAAGATGTGGTGTATGGTGCCGTCGTGTCTGGCCGCCCTGCGGAGATTGAAGGAGTGGAAACGATGGTCGGATTGTTTATCAATACCGTTCCGGTGAGGCTGAAGATAGCGCAGGACTGCAGCCTGGGCGAGTTGCTGCAGGCGGCGCAGGAAGACGATCTGCGGAGCGAACAGTATCACTACCATTCGCTGTCGGAACTTCAGTCTTTCAGTCAGTTGGGCCGGAAGCTGATAGATCATATTATGGTATTTGAAAACTATCCTGTTGCCCGGCAGCTGGAAGATATGTCCGCTGCAGAGAAGGATGGAAAAGGCTTTCATGTGATCTCCGCCGGCTACAGCGTCAAGACCAATTATGACCTGATCGTGCGCATATTGCCGCAGAACGGGTTTACGATACAACTTGATTTTAACCAGCGCAGGTATGACCAGGGAGATATTGACCGGGTGCTCAGCGGGTTGAAGGAGGTGATCCGCAGCATCGCTACCCGTCCGCTGGCAGCGGTAAGCAGCGTCAGTGTACTGGACGCGGACGCGGAGGAAAGGATGATAACGACCTTTGGAAAAGCGCTTAAAGTCGCTTATGGCGATGTCACCCTGCAGGAGCGTCTGCGGGCATCCTTCGGGGCACATGCCCAGAACGATGCGGTCGTCTACAAAGGTGAAAATTACTCCTATGCTGCTATGGATGCTGCCGTCAATAAAATAGCCAACAACGTTGCCTCGTTGGGGTTAGCGCCGGGTTCCTTTGTAGGGATACTTTGCAGCAACAGGTATCAGCAGGTATGTTCAATGCTGGCTCTTCTGAAATGCAGGCTGGCATTTGTGCCGCTGGACCCGGCTTTGCCGGGCCACCGGTTGGCCGCCATGGCGGACAGTGTACAGCTGAAATTCATCCTCACCGACCAGGAAACAACGGTGTTGGAAACGTTGCCTTTCAGTAGTAATCCGGAATGGCTGCCGGTCAACGGAGCGGAGGTGCAAGCCGCTTCCTCCCGGTTTGAGTGGGCAGACGATTACACAACCACCGATATCATATACGCCTATTTCACCTCCGGTACCACCGGTACGCCTAAAGGCGTGGCGGGCAGGAACGGAAGCCTTTCGCATTTTATCGGGTGGGAGATCGATGCTTTGAAAGTGCCGGTGGCATGCAGGGTCAGCCAGTTCACCAGCCCCGGATTCGACGCCTCTATGAGAGATATTTTCGTGGCGCTGTGTGCCGGTGGTACGCTTTGTATCCCGGATGAAGAGGTCCTTTCCGATGGGGACAGTATCGTTGCCTGGATAGAGCGGGAGCGGATAAACCTGCTGCACTGCGTGCCCAGTCTTTTCAAACTGATCAGAACGGCCGACTTGTCCGGCCCGGTTTTCCATCATCTGAAGTGGATACTGCTGGCGGGCGAGAAGATGCTGCCCTATGAATTGAGCGACTGGTACGCCCGTTTTGGAGACAGCATTCAGCTGGTGAACCTTTATGGCGCTACAGAAACCACATTGGTAAAAGGATTTTATTTCATCCAACCGGAAGATCATCTTGCTTCCTTCATCCCTGTCACTGCTATGCCGGGCGCCCAGTTCATGGTACTCGACGATGCGCTGCATGCTTGTCCGGAGAAAGTGAGGGGCGAGATATATATCCGCACGCCCTACAGGGCTGCCGGTTACCTCCGGGATGGCGGGATCTCCAACGCGTTGTTTATACAAAACCCCTTCTCCGCCGATAACGGCGACCTGCTATACAGGACCGGGGACATTGGCCGCCTGCATGAAAACGGCCAGCTGGAAATCCTGGGCCGTACAGACCAGCAGATTAAAATACGCGGTATACGGATAGAGCCGGATGACCTGAAACATAATATGCTCCGGTATGACGGCTTAACAGACGCCTTTGTGATGGTGCGAGCAGACCATGGTAAAGAGCCGTATTTATGCGCGTATTACGTGGCCACGCAGCAGATAGATCCATCAGCTATCAGAAACTACCTGGGCACCGTGCTGCCCGGATATATGCTTCCCGGCTTCCTGGTACAGCTGGACCAGTTCCCTTTGTCTTCCAACGGAAAGGTGGACCGCAAAGCACTACCGGTGCCGGAGATAACGCAAACGGCCGATTTTGCGGCGCCTGCGGACGACGTGGAAAAAACACTGGCCGCCATTTGGGCGGAAGTGCTGAAGCTGGATACGCAGCAGGTAGGGGTGAAAACGAGCTTTTTCGAGCTGGGAGGACACTCTTTAAAAGCAATGACCATGTTGAACAGGGTAAATAAAACCTTTGGCGTACGGATAGCACTGAAAGAAGTTTTCAGCAGGCAGACCATCTCAGCCCTCGCCACATACATCGCCACCATACTGCCGGCTGAACCGGCGTTCGAAGACAATGATAACACTATTGAAATATCGCTATGAGTATAGATGAATATATCAGCCGGTTAAGGACAGAGAACAATATTATCATCTCTGTTGCCGATAACAATATAAAAGTCCGCGGCGACAAAGCCGCGCTGACGCAGGAAATCATGGCATCAATCCGGAGCCGGAAGCCGGAGATACTTGATTTTTTCAGTTCCGTACTTCCCGGGGCGCAGCCGGCGCCGGTTCCTGTAACAGCGGGGGCCGGTCCCTACCAGCTGTCGGCCGTACAGAAAAGGCTTTATTTCCTCCATGAAACAGACCGGACATCCCTTGCCTATAACATGCCCCAGGGTGTGAGGATTGCGGGGGCATTGGACGTGCAGAAGCTGGAAGACAGCTTCCGGCAACTGATAGACCGGCATGAGGCCCTGCGGACACAGTTTGAAACCGTAAACGGGGAGATCGTACAAAATGTAGTGGCCGCACCTGTCTTTGCTGTGGAACGGTATCAACTGGCGGGCGGCGATATGGGCACAATGGTGCAGGGATTTATCCGGCCATTCGATCTGCGGCAGGCGCCCCTTATCAGGGTAGGGCTTTTCGAATCTGACGAAGAAAAAATACTGATCGTAGATATTCATCACATCGTTTCCGACGGCGTGTCCAATAATGTGCTGATGCAGGAATTCCTTTCCCTGTATAACAATCAGCCGCTGCCCGGAGTAAAACTGCAATACAAGGATTACGCGGAATGGCAACAGCACAGGATGGCAGATGCGCAAGCGCAGCAACAGCGGGCGTTCTGGCGGAACAGGTTCTCGCCCGCTCCAGCGGCGATCGATCTGCCGTATAATTTTTCAAGACCGCTGCATAAGACATATAAAGGAGGCGCAGTGGTTTCTCTGTTAAATGAACAGCAATCGGCCAGGCTGCGAAAGGTGGCCAGGGAAGAGCAAACAACGCTGTTCATGCTGTTGCTGGCGGCGTATAACATCCTGCTCAGTAAATTGACAAACCAGGAAGATATAGTGGTGGGCACCCCGACGTCGGGCAGGTTTTATGAAGATGTAGAAAAAACGGTAGGGCCTTTTGTGAATACGATCGCGCTGCGGAACTATCCCCGTGCGGACCGCTCTTTCCGCGAATTCCTGCAAGAGATCAAATCAGCGACCATCGAGGCGTTTGATCACCAGGACTGGGATTATGAGATGCTGGTAAGGGACCTGCAGATAGACAGAAGCAGCGGCCGCAATCCCCTGTTTGATGTTTTTATGGCAGTACAGAACTTCGAACAACAGGAGTTTGCATTGCCAGGCATGAAACTGTCGAGGCTGGCCACCACAAAAGCAATTGCCAAGTTCGATCTGTCTCTTTTGGTGACAGAACATCCCTCCGGCTTCACCTTCGAATGGGAATATGCGGCGGACTTGTTTGAAAGACGGACGATAGACAGGTGGGCCGGTTATTTTCAGCAGATAATAAACGGGATAACAGGAAATGTGGACATCCGCCTGGCCGATATTGATATGGTCCCTCCGGAAGAGCACAACAAGGTGTTACACGTGTTTAACGATACGGCTGCCGCTTACCCGGTAAAAACGATTCCTGCCATGTTTGATGAGCAGGCGGGGAGAACGCCGGACAATATTGCACTCCGCTACCGGCACGGCAGCATGACCTACCGGCAGCTCCAGGAGCAGGTCGACAAAACAGCCCGTTATCTGCGTGAAGTGAAAGGGCTCAGGAACGGCATGCTGGCCGGAGTGATGATGGACCGCCATGAGTGGCTGATACCCACCATCTTCGGCATCCTTAAAGCCGGAGGGGTATATGTTCCCCTTGATCCTGCCCATCCCGCGCAAAGAATAAAGACGGTCATCAAAGACGCCCGTATCCCGCTGGTCATAGCCCGGGGGCCTTCCGCAGCTATGCAGGACAGTGATGATTACCAGTTGGTGGACCTGGACAAAGAGGCCGCCGCCATCCTTTCACAGCCGGCGGGGTTTGTGCATAGCGCATTGTCGCCGCATGACCTGGCCTATGTCATCTTCACATCCGGTTCTACCGGTAAGCCTAAAGGGGTAATGATCGAGCATCACTCCGTCGTTAACCGGCTATGCTGGATGCAAAAGGCATATCCACTTCAGGAGGGGAGCGTGTTGCTACAGAAGACGCCACTGATATTTGATGTTTCCGTGTGGGAGCTCTTCTGGTGGGCGTTTACCGGCGCATCGCTCTGTTTGCTGGAACCGGGCGCGGAGAAGGAACCCGAAAAAATTGCCGATACTATTGCTGCGTACGGCGTAACGACCATCCATTTTGTTCCCTCGATGCTCGGTGCTTTCCTGCCTGCACCCGACGCCCGTTTCGATTTCAGCCGGCTGCGGACACTGAAGCAGGTGTTTTCCAGCGGCGAGGAATTGAAAGCCGAACAGGTGGCCATGTTCCGGGATACTTTATTTCGTCATTGTGGCAGTACGCTGATCAACTTATATGGGCCTACAGAGGCTACGGTAGACGTTACCCACCACGCATGCACCATGGCTGAAGCATCGAAACCTGTACCGATAGGCAAGCCTATCGATAATACCCGGCTGTATATCCTGGATGCAGCAGGCAGGCCCGTACCCATAGGCGTTGCCGGAGAGCTGCACCTGGCGGGAGTGGGACTGGCCAGGGGATACCTGGACAATCCTGAACTGACGGCTTCAAAATTTATAGCACATCCTGCCATCAAAGGAGAAAGGCTCTACAAAACAGGCGACCTCGCCAGATGGACGCCCGACGGCGATGTGGAGTTTTTGTGCAGGGCAGACAACCAGGTAAAGGTGAGGGGGATCAGGATCGAACCAGGGGAAATAGAAAACCAGCTGCTGTTGTCAGGTATGCTGAAAGAGGCAGCCGTGGTGGCAAAGGAGAGGGGAGACGATAAAATCCTGGTGGCTTATTATACGGCCGCAACGCCGGTCAGCGATGGGCCGTTGAGAGACTTCCTCAAAGGACAGTTGCCCGCCTACATGATCCCGGCAGCTTTTGTACAACTGGAATGCATGCCGCTCACCAGCAGCGGGAAGCTGGACAGGAAAGCTTTGCCAGATCCTGCTTTCCTGCCATCGGATGATTTTGTGCCGCCGGCGAATGCCATGGAAGAAAAAATGATCGCTGCCTGGGCTGATGTTTTACGCCTCGATAAAAACAATATTGGCGTGCAGGACAACTTCTTCGCTATCGGCGGGCATTCCATCATGGGGCATCGTTTGATCAACGCCATCAACAGTACCTTTTCTTCGGTCGTTACTTTAAGGGATATTTTCGAATATCCGACGGTACGGGACCTTACCAGCCTTATTGCAAGCCAACATAAAAACCTGCTGCCTGCTTTTGTAAAAGCCGCGGAAGCGCCTTTTTACCCGGCCTCCGCAGCGCAGCGCCGTTTGTATTATGAACAGGTACGCGACAGCGGCCACCTCGGTTATAACATCAACAGCGCCTACCGGCTGGAAGGAAAGGCAGATCCGGACAGGTTACAAAAAACATTTGAGCAGCTGATTCAGCGGCATGAGGCATTGCGCACCCGGTTGTTCATCGTAGAGGATATGGTGGTGCAACAGGTGGAGGAGACAGTGCCCTTCATGATTTCGACGTTAGATGCCGGAAAATATGCCGATGTGCCCGCGGCACTCGCTGATTTTGTGAGACCACATGATTTGTCCGCTCCCCCGCTGCTGCGGGTAGGCCTGTTACAGGATGAAAACCTGGGAGATATCCTGTTGGTAGACATCCATCATATTGTGTGTGATGGTATCTCCCTCAACATTTTAATGAATGAGTTTAAATCGCTGTACAAAGGGGAAGAACTGAAAGCGCTTCCGTACAGGTACATCGACTATGCTGTTTGGCAGCAGGCGGATGCCGGGGCATATGCGGCGCAGGGCGCGTTCTGGAAACAGCAGTTGTCCGGGGAGCTGCGTGCGCCCGACCTGCCGGTCAGGACAGACAGGGACAAGGTATCCGTTTATACCGCTGCCAGTGTAGAACTGGACATTGAGCCTGCCCTGTATGCCCGTATCAGGGAATTTGCGGCAACGGCCAACGTATCGGAGTTTATGTTCCTGTTGTCGGTATACTACATCCTGTTGTCCCGCGTATCGGGGAACACCGATATCATCGTCGGTTCAGATACCATCGGGAGGAACAGGCCGGAGTTCCGTGATATCGTCGGAACGTTTGTCAACGAGCTGCCGTTGCGCGTGCAGGTAGAAAGAACGTTGCCGTATGATACTTTTTTGGCGGCGGTGAAAAAATGTGTGCTTCATGCGTTCGATAACCAGGATTTTCAGTTTGATGACATGCTGTTGCTGATGCATAGAGATAAACAGGAGAAGCTGGTGCATGTTCATTTTTCGTATGCCAACTTTCTCGACAACGAAGTAACACCGGATGCGCCGCAGTTCACCACTATCGATACCAGAAAAGAGCGGAAGCTCACCCAGTACGAACTCAAAGCGGAAGTATACCCGGATAGGGGCGCGGGCCTCCGTATTGCCTTTGTGTATAGCCGGGAGTTGTATGAAGATGCCACCGTTCAGCTGTTTACGCGGTACTACCGGAATATCCTGGTGAACGTGCTCCATCACCCCCATAGCCGTCTCCTGGATATCAATATGAAAAAGTCCTGAGCCATTTCTATCTAAACTCAAAAAAATTAAATCAATAACAAATGTGTGGTATTTGCGGATTTATAAATTTTACACGCCCGGCTTCCGAAAATGACAAGGACATTGTCCGGCAGATGAATGCACAGTTGACCCACAGGGGACCGGATGCACAGGATACGCTGGTGTTCGGGAACCTGGCCTTCGGTTTCAGCAGGTTAAGTATTATTGGCCTGGAAAACGGGATGCAGCCCATTCATAACGAAGACGGCTCCGTAGTACTGATATGCAACGGCGAGATATTCAACTATATTGAAATCAGGAAGGAGCTGATAGAAAGGGGCCACCGCTTTGCCACCGGTTCAGATGTGGAGGTGATCATTCATCTGTATGAGGAGTACGGCATGGAATTTCTGAATATGCTCAACGGGCAGTTTGCTTTTGCCCTTTATGACAAGAAGTCCGGTTCGCTGTTCTGTGCCAGGGATCATATGGGTATTATTCCATTCTTCTATACCCGGACAGGCAGCAACTTCATTTTCGGGTCCGAGATAAAAGCGATCTTAAAACATCCTGATGCGCCCCGCCAGGTGGACTTTGTAGGGCTGGACCAGGTGCTGACGTTTGCGGGATTGATCAGTCCGCGGACGATGTTCCGGGATATTTGCAGCCTGGAGAACGGGCATTACCTGGAAATCAGCGCCGGCGGAAAGCTAACGAAACACGAATACTGGGACCTGGTATATCCTGAGCTGCAGGAAGATGTCCCCGTACACCACGAAGCATGGTATATCGACCAGCTGGAGTCGCTGTTCGAAGCATCGATGAAATTGCGTTTGCGCTCCGATGTTCCGGTAGGGCTTTATCTCAGCGGTGGATTGGATTCTTCTATGATCCTGATGAAGATGCGCCACCTGCAGCCTTCCATGCATATCGATGCCTTTTCCATCGATTTTGTGGAATCAGGACTGTCGGAGTCTACGTACCAGCGGTTGGTAGCGGACCGCGCCAACAGCCGGTTGAACCAGAAAACTTTTTTCTACGATGATATCAGCCAGCGCCTGAAAGATGCGGTGTATCATTGCGAATGTCCTATCAAGGAGACTTACAATACCGCTTCGCTTTCTTTGTCTGAAGCCGCGGGCGGGGCGGGGGTGAAGGTGATCCTGTCAGGAGAAGGTTCCGATGAATTGTTTGCCGGTTATGTGGGCTATCGTTTTGATAAGATGCGGGAGGAGAATGGTGGCGGAAGCCCCTCGTCGGTGGCTGAAGAGCGCCTGCGGCATCATGTCTGGAATGACAGTAACTTTTTTTACGAGCGTGATTTTCTACAGTTTAACGAGACAAAGAAAAAATTGTATTCCAAGGAGTTGAGGGCCATGTTTGACCAGGTCGATTGCCTTCAGCATCCAGTGGTGAATACCGACAGGATCAGGAACAGGGACGTGCTGCATAAAAGGGCTTATATCGACTATAAACTGAGGCTGGTGGATCATCTGATCTCCGATCACGGCGACAGGATGGCACTGGCAAATTCTGTGGAAGTAAGGTACCCGTTCCTGGATAAAAACTTCGTGGAGTTTTCTACCCGGATACCCGCTCAGCTGAAGCTGAAGGATTACACGGAAAAGTATATACTGAAGAAAATGGCGGCCCGCTTTGTGCCACAAAAGGTGGTGGACCGGGAAAAGTTTGGCTTTGTGGCGCCGGGAAGCCCGTACCTGATACAACGGGACATCGGTTATGTGAATGACTTACTGTCATATGAAACCATTAAGCAGCAGGGCGTTTTTGATCCGGATGAAGTACAGCGGCTGGTCAATATTTACAAACAGCCCGGTTTTTATATCAATGCGCCGTTTGAAGACGATCTGCTCATGACTGTCATCTCCTTCGGCATTTTGCACGAATTGTATTTTTAGTGTGGATCGCGCTATAGAGAAAATGAAATCACTGTTCAACCTTCAAAATAATAATACTATGCGTGTTGCAGCCAACATCGACACCGTCAGCGTTTTGTCTGACGCAGATTTTAATACGTCCTACTATAACCGGAAGCCGGTTATCATCAAAGGAGGCCTGGCAGGCACTACCTGTTTCCGCAAATGGTCGGTGGACTATCTGAAGGAAAAGATCGGTTCCACCATGGTACGGGTGGCCTATACGGAGAAAGGCAGTTATAACTATGCTATCCGGGAGGTGAAGTGGATTGGCGGCCATTTCGATGAAGTGTCCGACCTGTTTAGCCTGCCTGCCGGTAACGGGCCTTCCTATTACCTGGCGCAGTTGTCCATACCGGGCTTTTTCCCGGCGTTGATGGACGATCTTGATATACCGGCCTTTATCGGTGATGACGATATCCTGGATAAGGTGAATTTATGGATGGGTGGCGCCGGTTGTGATTCCGGACTGCACTATGATAACAGTCATAATTTCTTTTACCAGGTCTGCGGCAGAAAGGAGATGGTATTGTTCTCCCCGGAAGATACGCCGTTATTGTACCCTAGTCAGCTGCCGGGCAAATGGCATATGAGCGAAGCAGAGTTGAACGATGCTGATGTGAAAAAGTTCCCGCTCATCTCCGAAGCCACTCCTTACCATTGCATTGTGGAGCCGGGGGACATTATTTACATTCCTACCGGCTGGTGGCACAATGTGTTGTCGCTTGATATGTCCATCAGCGTTAATTTCTGGTGGCACCGGTTCGATATTCCTATCGGAAAGGGTGTTGACATGTTTGGGGTGTCGGAGTTATCGTCCTTTCTGCAACGTTTTCTTCAGAAAGGCATGGACATAGATCGGCCGGATGCGGCAGGAGAGCCGATGCTGCTGCGCGCCATCGAGAAGGGACATGTGAACTTTGCGCACGCCCTGTTACAGCTTGGGGCCAGCCTCACATCCGTTAACCGCAAAGGGGAATCTCCGTTCGAATGCGCCCGGAATAACGGGCATCCGGAGATCACGGCACTGTTGCTCGAACATGCTGAAGGACAGTCGAAAAAAAAATTGGAAAAGCATCAAAATAGTTTCGAAAATCTGAAGTAAATAATTATATTGTGAGAGGATAGGCTAATGAATGTTTTATGTCCTCCTTTCTGTTTTGTTGTTAACTATACTTGTGACAACTTTTAGCGAAGCTATATTTATCTGAATATATCCACTGATACTTTATTTTTTTAACCCGGGAGTATGCCAGGCAGGCTGCCTGAAGCTGTCGCACACACCTCTCTTTATTGACGCAACCGGTTGTGTTGCTGAAAGAATGTAACGCCGTTTTTCCCTTAATTATTTTACCATGACTCTACAAGCGGAATTGAATAAAAGTCTGCGGGCCTATGCAGAAAAAATCGCGATTGAAGTAGACCGGGAGAAGATATCATACTCCAGATTGTTATCCATCTCTGATAAAATCTCCAGCATTTTAATACAGCATGCATGTCCGGCTGAAACCATTGTTGCGGTGGCAACCGGTGACAGGCTGTTGAATATTTATGCCATGATTGGCATATTCAACGCCCGATGCGTGTACGTACCCGTAGACGCATCGCTTCCTCCGAAAAGGATGCAGGCGGTGCTGACGGAACTGCAACCTGCTTTCCTGATCACTACTGCCGCGGATAGCGTGGCCGCCGTGGCCGGCGACTATTGTAATGCGCAGGTTATCCTGGCGGATGAGCTGCTGCAATCCGGCGGGGAGGCGGTATTGGAGCCATTGAGTTACCCTGTGGCCGAAGCAGATGACAGCATGTATGTCTATTTTACCTCCGGTTCTTCGGGGGTACCTAAAGGTATTGTAGGCCGGAATGAGAGCCTCATACAGTTCCTGCAATGGGAGATAACCACCTTCGGCGTCACTGCCGGCAGCAGGTTCAGTCAGTTCATCAGCCCCTATTTCGATGCCTATCTGCGCGATATCCTGGTGCCGTTGCTCGCAGGGGGCACCATTTGCATACCACCGCCTAAGCAGGACATGTCGTCGCCGGAACAAATGGCCGCCTGGGTGGATAATACTGCCATACAGTATATCCATTGTGTACCCAGCCTGTTCAGGATAATAAATGCAACGGCGTTGTCCCCGGACCTTTTCCGGGAGCTGCGGTATTGTTTGTTGTCAGGGGAAAGAATTAAACCGCTGGAGCTGCAGGAATGGTATGCTGTATTTGGCAGCCGCATTCAGCTGGTGAACCTGTACGGTCCTACGGAAGCTACGATGGTTAAATCCTTCTACCGGATTACCCCCGAAGACGTGAATGCCGCGAGAATTCCGGTAGGCACGGCCATGGATGGCGCAGAGCTGTTGATTCTCGATGAAAACCTGGAGCCTTGTGATCCGCTGATCGCCGGCGATCTGTACATTGCCTCCGCTTATCTCACGAAAGGATACTTCCATAACCCTGCGCTGACCGCACAGAAATTTCTCACCTTCCCGTCCACCGAAGGAGCGGAAATAACCGTCTATAAAACAGGCGATAAGGCACGGTGGATGCCGGATGGCCATGCGGACCTCATCGGGCGGGAAGACAGACAGGTGAAAATCAGGGGGATCAGGATCGAAATGGATGAAATTGAAAATGCGCTCCTGGCAAATCCCCTTATAAAAGAAGCGGTAGTAACAAAACATACCGGGGATAATACAGAGGATGCACTGATCGCGTATATCACCCGCAAAGAGGCGGGAGAGCATCCACAACCGCTTTCTGATATAGCGATGAAACACCTGGAGGAGCTGATCCCCGCATACATGCTGCCCGCATCAGTTACCGAGGTTAGCGAGCTTCCCCTGCTGAGCAACGGGAAGTTGGATTACCAGGCATTGCAGCGTATGGCGGTAGCCAGGGAAATGTCCGCTCCGGAGAATGAACTGGAAGAGAAAATACTGGCCATATGGCAGGATATATTACCCGGTAAATCCATCTCGGTCAACGATAATTTCTACCGGATCGGAGGGAGCTCTTTAAGCATCATGCGCCTGTCATCCAAATTGTTTAAAGCATTTGGTGTCCGGGTTTCTTTAAGCGAATTGTTTAAACATCTGACGATAAAAAACCAGGCCGCCCTCGTCGGTTCTCTGATGAAGGACGATGTGTTGATGATCCCCAAAGCGGACCGTAAACCGGCTTACCTTGCATCAGCGGCCCAGCGGCGTGTTTATGCCAGCTACCAGCTGGATAGAAAAGTGACGTCCTACAATCTTCCGATGGCCTGGGATATTTCACAGGATTTCGACCAGGACCGCCTGGAACAGGCTCTGCACGCACTGGTGGAAAGGCATGAAGGACTGCGGACCGAATTTCATATCAGGGATGGTGAACTCTATCAGTATATTCATGATAAAGCCGCTTTCTCCCTGGAGCATGTAACGGCCATGGGTGAAGACCTGCAGGACGTTATTCTGAAGTTTATCCGCCCGTTTGAGCTGGAGAAAGCCCCGCTTTTCCGCTGTACGCTCATTCATGGAGATGGCGGCCGGAAAATACTGGTGATAGACTGCCACCATATCATCTGTGATGGTATCTCAAAAAAGATCCTGCATCATGACTTTCTGAACAGCTACCATGGCCGGCGCCTGCCCGAACTGGAAATACAGTATAAGGACTATTCAGAATGGGAACATACCTTCCGGCTGACGGAGGAATACCTTTCCCACCGGGAGTTCTGGCTGAAGACCTTCGAAGACGGCGTGCCCAGGCTAACGCTTCCTGTCACCAATGAGATCATCGACGGAGTATCCCATCATGGCGGTAATGTTACCATTAAAATTGACAACGAGGTTTTAAAACCGCTGACAGATTTCCTGAAAGAGCAGCATGTTACGCCGTTTTCGGGCTTTTTTACCGTCTATTTCCTGTTCCTCTCCCAGCTTTCCGGCCAGGAAGATATGGTGGTAGGAACGGCGGCTTCCGGCAGGATACAGGAGGAAACAGAACAGGTAGTGGGCATGTTTGTGAAGATGCTGCCGATACGCTACCAGATCAATCCTTATATCTCGTTTAAAGACGCCGTCACCGGGCTGCATAATTATATGCTGCAGGCCAACAGCCGGCAGATATATGACCTGGGAGATATTGTAACAGCGCTGAACAATAACAGGGCGAACCCTGTTAAAAGCCTTTTCGACGTGGCTTTCGTTTATCAGAACTTTGAAGAAAGAACGGAACGGCAGCAGGACGGTTTTGTGATTTACCCCTTTGAAAACAACAGCTCCAAATACCCGCTGACGCTATATGTGTATGACAGCGATCAATCATTTTCTTTCCGCTTCGAATATTCTTCCGACTATTTTACAAGACCTGACATCGTATTGCTGGCGCAGCAGTTCAAGGCATTGCTGGAGAACGTGACCGTCAGCCTGGATGAAGATCTTACCAATATCATTCAGCATTCGGACCAGCCTATTGACCTGATGGAAGATGATATCTCCTTCAACTTATAACCTGGTACTTCCTCTCTTTTTGCCCTCTTTTTTGTCCTGGATGCAATATCCTTTACCCTAAAACGTACCCGGTCATGTCTGAAAATTCTATGTTAAATATCAAAGCTTTAGAGTCCAACAGGAATATATCTGCCAGAAATTACTGGAAACAACGATTAAAAAACTTCCGGGCTGAAAACTATTTCGATGGTGCCATGGACGATCAGCAGCTGCCTTCCGGGAATACCTACGGGGTATATATCCTGGAAATACCCCGGCATGTCAGCACCGGCCTGAACGGTATTGCTCCATCCGGTAAAGCGAAGCACATCGTGCTGTTGTCGGTGCTGTCGGTACTGATACAGAAATATTCGTCTGCCAACAAAGTATTGCTGTTCACACATACCTATTCTGAAGCAGAGAAGCAGGACGCCGGAAAAGGCATTATACCGGTAGGTATCGACATCGTGCCTGACACCGATTTTAGTACGCTGGTCAACACCGTCAAAGAAAATATGTCCGGTGATTTCAGGCACGCCATGTACCCGCTGGAAAGGATCCTGGCGGGCAGTCCTGCTATCAGGCGTATATCCGGTATCGGCCTGGGCGTGAAAAGTATCGAATTGCCCATCGGGGTCAGCGGCTGCTCGCTCGACCTTTATTTTGCCTGCCATGCGGAGGAAGATCTGAAGCTGGAGATATGGTATAACCATAGCCGCTTCACACAACATTTCGTTCAGCATATCACGGCTGTTTTTGTGAGCCTGCTTTCCCGGATCATCCGGCAAAGCAGGACTTCCCTGCAGGACATTGCACTGCTGACAGAACAGGAGCGGCAGCAGGTGTTCCACGAACTGACCGTGTCCGGTGATCATCAGGCCCCGGACGAGTCGGTCCTGGTACGTACTTCTTACCACCAGGAGCGGTTATGGTTTATTGACAGGTTTGAGAAAGACTACCTGTACAACGGCAGGCCCATCTATCATAACATTCCGCTGGAGATTACGCTGAAGGGAACACTGAACGTTGAATGGCTGGAGGAAAGCATCAACAGCGTGATAAGACACTATTCCGTGCTTCGCACCTGTTTTGTGGACGTGAAAGACATCCCCTTCCAGCAGCTCGGCAATGATGCCGGTATAGCACTGGAGAAAAGGTCCCTCCGGTACGAAGCGCATTCTCCCGGAGTGGCCATTGCCCTGGAGAGAGACAAACCCTTTGATCCGGCCAAACCTCCGGTGCGGGCAGTGTTGTTTGAGATGGACGCTGATAACAGTAAGCTGCTGCTCCTTTTTCATCACCTGGCGGCCGACCGTTACACTACTTTACTGATAGCCCGTGATATATGGGAAAACTATCGCAGAAGGTCGCAGGGAGGGCTTTTCCTGGAGGAAACAGAAAGACTGCGATATACGCAGTTCTCCGAATGGCAGCGGGGCCCCTTGTCTAAATTATATTTTCACCTCTTTCCCTACTGGAAACAGCGGTTAGGCACCAGCCTCAAAGCGCTGGAGTTGCCAACAGACCGTCCGCGGCTGGCCGTGCACGTTTATAAAGGTGCGGCAATCGATGTCATTGTGCCCCGGGAGATCGTTTCCAGGGTGCTGCGTTATGCGGAGCAACGGGTTATTTCGCCGCGGATCATCGTCATGGCTGCGTTTAACGTACTGCTTTATAAATATGCGCAGCATGAAGAAATTGTTATCGGTACCAGCACCGATAACAGGAGCAGTGGCGGACTACAGGATGTAGCCGGCCCGCTGGCCAACCTGCTGCCTGTGCGAAGCCAGGTACGCCCTGCGGATAGTTTTCAGGACTACCTGACAACCCTTAATGACCTGTTGAATGCAGACCTGCTGCATAGCGATGTGCCCTTCGACAAGCTGGTCAGCTACCTGGCGCCTGAAAAAGACATGAGCAGAACGGCACTGTTTGACGTGCTGTTTCAGTATGAAAACAAATCTTACAATCTTCCCCGGATCGACGGTCTGCAGGTTGATGTAGCTGAAAGTAATTACGGGTACGGTAAATATGACCTCAGTCTCCTGTTGCTGCAATCGGCAGATGCGATAGAAGGACAGATGCTGTATAATTCGGAATATTTCAACCAGGCATCTGTTGACCTGATGATGCAGCGTTTCTACCGGCTGCTGGACAGTTTGCTGATGCAGCCGGTACTGCCACTGTCAGAAGCGGATATGCTGGAGGGAGCGGAGCAACGGGCATTGCTGGATAACCTCGATAATACCCATAGCGGCTATCCTGCTGATAAAACCATACTGGACCTGTTTGATGAACAGGTAAAAAAATGGCCGGACAATATCGCGGTACAGTATGAAGGGGCAGCCGTTACCTATGCACAGCTGGATGAACAGGCCGGTAAAGTAGCCGCACTGCTGGCGGCACAGGGCGTACAGCCCGATGAGGTGGTAGGCCTGCTGATGGACCGCTCCATTGAAGTGGTGACCGGCATGTTGGGTATCCTGAAAGCGGGTGGCGCCTATTTACCTATCGACGTTACCTATCCGGAAGAACGCAGAAACTACCTGGTGGATAACAGCGGAACGAAGCTGGTGCTGACCACAAAAGAATTTGCCGGCCTGGTAAAGCCGGGTGTGGCCGTGGTGCTGACGGAAGACAGGGAGCAGTTCAGCCCTTTGGTAAACAATCCTTCGCCGTCGAATCTATGTTACGTTATTTATACTTCAGGGACCACCGGTCATCCCAAAGGCGTGATGGTAGAACACCGCAATGTGGTGCGGTTGTTTTATAACGATGGTTTCCAGTTTGCATTCGGACCTTCGGATGTATGGACCATGTTCCACAGCCATTGTTTTGATTTCAGCGTATGGGAGATTTTCGGGGCGCTGTTATTTGGTGGCAAGGTTATTATCGTTCCGAAGATGACTGCCCGTGATACCGGTTTATACCTCAAATTGCTGAAGGAAGAAAAAGTGACGGTGCTGAACCAGACGCCCAGCGCTTTTTATAACCTGTTGCAGCTGCCGCTTGCAGGGCTGTCTTTACGCTACGTTATTTTCGGTGGCGAAGCCCTCAGCCCTGGTAAGTTGCAGTCCTGGCAGGAAATATATCCTGCGGTTAAGCTGATCAATATGTACGGTATTACCGAAACGACGGTGCATGTTACCTACAAAGAGATCACCGCAGAAGAGATCAGCAGTAATGTCAGCAACATCGGGAAGCCTATCCCTACGTTGGCTGTTTACCTGCTGGATGAACAGCAGCGGCTGGTGCCGCCGGGCATCACAGGTGAACTGTACGTAGGCGGCGCCGGCGTATCAAGAGGGTACCTGGGCAATGAAGCGCTGACCGCCACGAAGTTTGTGCAAAACCCCTACAAGGCGGGTGAGCGCCTTTACCGCACGGGAGATCTCGGACGGTTGCTGCCCAACGGAGAAATTGAATACCTCGGCCGGAAAGACCACCAGGTGCAGTTACGCGGCTTCCGTATAGAGCTGGGAGAGATTGCCCATGCGCTGTCGGGTAACAGCCGTATCAGTGAAGTGGTGGTGGAAGCCCGCGAACAGGAAGGAGATAAGTACCTGGTCGCTTATTATACCGCTGACCAGGAAATAAAAGGGTCGGAGCTGCGTACCTACCTGTCAGCGAAATTACCGGACTACATGGTCCCTGCTTACTTTATCTACCTGGACCACTTTCCGCTTACATCCAATGGAAAACTGGACAGGGCGGCACTTCCCGAGCCTCATGTATCGGCGGCCGATGAATATGTGGCCCCTTCCGGAATGATAGAAACGAAGCTGGTGGAAATATGGGCCGATATTTTAAAGCTGGAAAAAGAGACCATCAGTGTCAATACCAGTTTCTTCGATCTTGGCGGACATTCGCTGCGGGCAACGGTGCTGGTGAATAAAATTCTGAGCGAGCTGGGAACAGAAATACCCTTGAAAGAAATTTTTGAAAGACGGGTGATCGCCAGTCTGGCCGAATATATTCTGCAGGTAGGCACCCGGCGGGCGTCTCCTGTGCCTAAAGCAGTGCCCAGGCCTTATTACAGCCTCTCGCCTGCACAAAGAGCGATCTACTACTTTTCTGAATACGACCAACAGACCCTGGCTTATAATATGCCGCGGGTAGTGGTAATAGAAGGACCGCTGGATAAAGACAAGCTGCAGCAGGTAATGGAGCAGCTGGTTGCCCGGCACGAAGCCTTCCGTACCTCTTTTCATGTGATGGGAGAAGAAGTGGTACAGCAGATTGCAGATACGGCCGTACTTACCATCAGCCATTACGTGGCGGCAGAGGAAGAGGTTAAACAGCTGGTACAGCAACTCATCGCACGTTTCGACCTTTCCCGCGCACCGCTGCTGAGAGTGGCTTTAATTGAAATCCAACCGGAAAAACATGTGCTGGTCGTAGACACGCACCACCTGGTGATGGACGGCAGCTCCTGGGGCATATTCATCCGGGAGTTCAAAACATTGTTTAATAACGGTGTGCTGGCACCGCTGACCGTACAGTATAAGGATTATGTGGAATGGCTGGATACCGGAGAGAGAAAGGCTGAAATGGACAAGCAGAATGATTTCTGGTACCGTGAGCTTTCCACGAACATGCCCCAGCTGGATTTGCCGGTTGATTATGAACGGCCGGAGCAAAAGAACAACCACGCAGGAAACGTCATCTTCAGGATTGAAAAGGAACATACGGAACGGCTGAAAGCAATCGCTGATAAAGAGGGGGCGACGTTGTTCATCGTATTGCTTTCTGTTTACAATATTTTGCTGGAAAAAGTCACCAACCAGGAAGATGTGATGATCGGTATCCCTGCATCAGGGAGAGACCACAGCGATTTGCAGCACATGCTGGGGATGTTTGTTAAAATACTCCCTTTCAGAAACTTCCCGGCGGAAAAACTGAGCTTCCGGCAGTTTATGAATGAGGTGAAAGAACGGACATTCGCCTTCCTGGAGAACCAGGCCTACGAATACCACCGGTTGCTGGACCGGCTGAAGATCAGGCGTACCAGGGCACACAGCGCCTTGTACGATGTGATGTTCGTATTTCAGAATTTTGAAGAAACGAAGTTTGTACTTCCCGGCTTAAAAATTTCCTCCTACAAAGCCAGCCATCTCGTTTCTGAATTCGATATGTCTTTAACGGCTTTTGAAAATAACGGGGAAATAAGACTGGCGCTTGGCTACCAGGACAGCCTGTTTAAACCGGAGACGATCGAAAAATTTACCGCTTATTTCAAAAGAATAGTGGCTGCCGTGGTGACGGACGCCGATGTTAAGATCGCTGAGATTGATATTGTCAGCGACGAAGAGCGCAAAGCCTTGCTGCGCCGCTTGCCGGAAAACGGCAGCGGTACGCAAAAAGAAACGGTGCTTTCGCGGTTCAAAGCATCTGTTGACCGTTACCGGGAGAAAACCGCCATCAGGTACAAAGATATTTCCCTGAGTTACCAGGAGGTGGACCGGCTCTCCGATCAGATCGCCTGCTATCTTAAAGAAAATAAAGGTGTCGGCAAAGCTGCGCTGGTAGGTGTAATGATGGAACGGAACGAATACCTGGCGCCTGTTATACTGGGTATCCTTAAAGCCGGGGCGGTCTTTGTTCCGCTGGATCCTGCATGCCCTGCCAGCCTGACTGCTACGCTGATCAGCAACGCGGGCGTTTCGGTATTAATAACCGGCGATGCTGCGTTCGACGCTTCCGCTGCAATTACGGCGGTACTGCACCTGCCGCAGGAGTGGAGCGCCATACTGGCACTGGATGCACCGCCCCCGGCGGTCGCGGCAGCTCCTGGTGATCCTGCGTACGTCATGTACAACCTGGCGTCTTTGTCAGCTCCTGCCGGATACCTGTTCAGCCACGGGGCGCTCTTCCAGGCGCTCACCGGTATGCAGCAGACCTACCCTGTACAGGAAAGCGGCAGCTACCTGTTAAAGACCAACGTTTCGCTGCAGGCTGCTGTGCAGGAACTATTCAACTGGTGTTTATCAGGAGGATGTTTGTCAATTCTCCCACCGGAAAATGATAGTGAAACAGATAAGATCATCAGCTGGATAGCGGCTTATGGTATCACCCATATCCATTTTGAAGCGCAGGAGTTTAGCGCGTTTACGGACGCATTGTCACGCCATGGCCGCGACAAAATTAACACCCTTCGACACATTTTCGTCTCAGGAATGGGCGCCTGGGCAGATCCCTTCCGCAAATTCAGCCAGCTGGATACAGGGGTTTTACTGGAAGACATGTTTAGCGTACCTGGGTATGCCATTTTCGCTGGTGGCCGCACAGTGCCGGCATCGGTTGTCACCGGTGCCAGGAGGCTGTACCACGCTTTACCGGGAGCTGCCCTATATACCGTAGGCAGAAATAATAAACTACAGGCAGATGGTTTGTATGGCCGGCTGTGTATAGGAGGCGCCGGTGTTGCCGATGCCTGTCTGCAGGAAGAAGGGACTGAGGGCCGCCTGTATTTCCCGTTGCCGGAAATAGAAGTGAAGGTAATCAGCACGCCCTGGCAGGCGAGGTATCTGCCGGAGCAGGGCGTTGAGTTTTCCGCAAGAGAAGCAGGTCCGCTGATGTGTGGTGGCCACCAGGTATACCTGTCCGAAATCGAAAAAGTGATCCTGCAGCATGGAGAGGTAACCAATACGGTTGTCATCGTAGCCGGCGACCAGCAACCCGGCAGGAGACTGCTGGCGCTGGTGGAGCTGCCGGATAAGTCAGTCACCGCCGGAAAGATAAAAAAGTACTTAAAAAGCAGGCTGCCCAAACACATGATGCCCTCCGACATCATCCGGTTCGGACACCTGCCGCTGACGGCGGCGGGAGCGGTGGACAGGGATGCCATCCCCGCATTGCTGGAGAAGTCCGCCATCGTGATAAATGAAGCCGCACAACCACAAACAGCTGAAGAAAAACAGATCGCACAGATATGGAAAGAATTGTTGGGACTCGAACAGGTGAGCCTGAACGATACATTTTTTGGCCTGGGTGGGCACTCGTTATTGCTGGTGACCAACAGTGAAAGAATGAAGAAACAATTCAATGTTGATCTCCCTTTCAGCGTTTACTTTAACTGTACCCTGAAACAGATTGCCGAAAAAGTTAGTCAAACCGCACCGTTTAAAGCAGCAGAATGAGCAAGTTTATCACCTCTTATATCCTGAAGGCACTGAGACCCTTATTGTTTTTTATTTTATTGCTGGTATCCTCCGGCCACCTTTCTTTTGCCGGCCCCGGGGCCGATACTATCCCGCTACAGGCGGTTGACGCTATCGTGCGTAAGCTGACGGAAGACGGTAGTATCCCGGGGCTCAGCGTCGCTGTTATTTCGGGCGATACGACCGTTTTCAGAAGCTACGGCTTCGCCGACCTGGAGAAAAAAATACCGGTCACCCCCCGCACCTTGTTCCAGGTAGGTTCCTGCAGCAAGGCTTTTACTGCCCTGGCAGCACTGAAGCTGCAGCAGGCAGGGCTGCTGGACCTGGACGCTAACGTGGCCGACTACCTGCCATGGTTTAAGGTGACTTACAATGGCCGGCCGGCACAGATAAAGGTCAGGCATCTGCTGCATCATACAAGCGGACTGCCCTGGAAGACTATTGCACTCATCCCGGAAAGTGACAGCAGTAACGCGCTGGAAGTCACCGTACGGAATATTTCCGGCGTTACGTTAGTAAATAAGCCGGGACTGTACTTTGAATACGCTACAGTGAACTATGATATACTGGCTTATATTATTGCCTTGCGCAGCGGTCATTCTTTTGAGGATTACCTGCAAAAAAATGTGCTGGATGCGCTGGGCCTGAGCCAGACGACCATCGGAGCGCCGATAGACAGTTCCCTGATGTCTGCCGGTTACAAACTGGGCTTCTTCAGACCCCGCAGGTACGACGCGCCGGTGTACCGGGGAAACAATGCGGCGGGATACGTGATATCTGACATACAGGATATGGCGAAATGGCTGAAGGTACAGATGGGACTGCTGCCTTCGGATCTTTACCCGCTGATGGAAAAGACACATACAGGCGATATGACCGTGCCGGTGCATGATATGTCTTCCTACGGAATGGGCTGGCAGATTTCATTGATGGGAGATGGATCTGTTTCTCACGGTGGTCTGAACCCTAACTATACAGCCTACGTAACCTTTGATGCCGGCGCTAAGACCGGTGTGGTGGTTATGGCCAACTCCAACAGCGGGGCTACACGTCTTATCGGCGCAGCACTGCTGGACCGGGTGTCGAAAGAAGTAAGAGACAGGGGGTTTACGGTGACCGATGGGAATGATAAGGCTTACAGTATCGTTTGCGTGGCGCTGGGCATCTACCTGCTGGCGGTAACCGGCTTCGCAGGAATGGTGCTGTACCAGGTGTTCACCGGCAAGAGGCGGCTGCAGGGGATGACCGTCCGCACGCTGGGCAGGATGTTGCTTTCGATCGCTATCGGGGTGCCGTTTCTATACGGTTTTTATATGCTGCCGAACGCCCTGTTAGGCATGGGCTGGAAGCCTGTTATTGTCTGGAGCCCCGTGAGCTTTATCGCTATGGTTGGTTTTGCGCTGGCGGCGCTGGTGGCCACTTACCTGGTATATTTTATGACACTGCTGTTCCCGGAGCCCAACCAGTACAAACGGGTGATCCCCAAAATACTGCTGGTAAGCATCCTGTCCGGAATGTCCAACATGGTACTGCTGCTGCTGATCGTGTCAGCCATTAACAGTAAAGTAGAATTGGAGTACCTGGTGTTTTATTTCCTGTTGACCGTAGCGGTACATATCTTCGGGAGGAAGTTTGTGCAGTCCAGCTTAATTGAACTGTCAAAAGGTATCGGCTTTGAGCTGCGCACGAAAGTCTTTGAGAAAATATTCTCTACGTCTTATCAGAAATTCGAAAACATCGACAGGGGAAGGGTGTATACTTCCGTAAACGACGATGTGGACGCTATCGGTAACTCCTCCAACATGGCTATTACGCTGGTCACCAGCGTGTTCACTGCTATTGTGGCTTTCCTCTACCTGGCTACCATGGTGTTTTGGGCCACTATTATGACATTGATACTCGTCATTGCACTGGCGACCCTTTATTATTTCGTCAGCAAAAGCACCAATAAATATTATGAAGAAGCCCGCGATACCCGGAATGTATTTATGCGGCTGACCAACGGGATGATTGACGGATTTAAAGAAATTTCCCTGCAACGGAAGAAGAAGCTGGAATATTACACAGATATCATCGATGCTGCAGATTCCTACCGGAAAAAAATATCCTTTGCGGCGATGCGTTTCCTCTATGCCTCTTTGCTGGGAGAGTCCATGCTGATACTGTTACTGGGTACTGTAGCATTTATTATCCCGCGGTTGTTTACAGAAACGAAATCGGGGACTATCATGAATTTTGTGATTGTGCTTTTGTACCTGTTAGGGCCGGTCAACAGGCTGCTGACGGCCGCGCCATCTATATTGCAGCTGAGGATCGCCTGGAACAGGCTCCGGCAGTTTTTATCGGAGATACCGTCTAATCTCGACCTGCATGAGCTTTGTCCTCCTTTGGAACCCGAAGTAACGAGCATAAGGGCACAGGGTTTGAAGTTTACCTATAACAGCCTGGAGGGCTTCCAGGTAGGGGCTATTGACCTTGAAGTGAAGCGCGGGGAAATACTCTTTATCATCGGGGGAAACGGCAGTGGGAAATCTACCCTGGCCAAGCTGCTCACCGGGCTGTATGAGCCCTCCGAAGGGACGATCACCATCAACGGAAAAGCGCTGAAGAGCTGTGATCTGAGCGAATATTATTCTGCTGTGTTTTCCCCTTTGTACATCTTCGGAAAACTGTATAATATCGACACCGCCAGTAAAAGAAGTGAGATAGAAAAATATCTGCGTGTACTGAACCTGGAAAATATTGTCGGTATCCTGGACAATAAATATACCACCATCAACCTGTCGGGCGGGCAACGAAAGCGGCTGGCGTTGTTGCAGTGCTACCTGGAAGATGCCCCCATCTGTCTCTTTGATGAGTGGGCGGCGGACCAGGACCCTGCGTACCGGAATTTCTTCTACAGAACACTGCTGCCCCAAATGAGGGAAGCCGGGAAGATCGTTATTGCCATTACCCATGACGACCATTATTTCGATGTGGCGGATAAGATACTGAAAATGGAACATGGCAAACTGGAAGTATACAATGACGAACGTTCCTTCACTTCGCTTACAATGAAAGTAGATAAGTTTTAACCCGCCGGGCGTTTATTCATCATATTGTTTTTTTTATGAAGAAATATTTTATACCGGTACGGTGCCGGAAGCCGCTGCAGGTGATGGCGTTGTCCATCATACTGCTCACCGCCTGTTTGCAGTATGGCCGGGGACAGTCGCCGGCATACTTTGAAACCGGCGGCAGAAAGGTAAACATCGATTCTTTCAATACAGAAGTCAACTTCCTGATGGGAGAGGTGGGTATTCCCGGTGTATCCCTGGCCGTTGTAGAAAACAATGACGTTGTTTTTTATCATACCTACGGTGTCAAGCAGTCAGGGCAGCCGGAAACCGTAAATGATGAGACGCTTTTTGAAGCCTGCTCCCTGTCGAAGAACTTCATGCTGTTCATGGTGTACCAGTTGGTAGACCAGCATAAGCTTGACCTGGATAAGCCTATGTACCAGTACCTGGAGTATGAGCGGCTGAAACATGATCCCCGGTACCGGCAGATCACTGCCCGGATGATCCTCGGGCATTGTTCCGGCATAGAGAACTGGAAGGCTGATTTTAACCCGGATACCCTGGACATCGTGTCCAACCCGGGAGAGCAATTTGTTTACTCAGGGGAAGGTTTCCATTACCTGGCCCGCGTCATTGAAACCATCCTCGGGGAGCCTTACCAGGCTATTGAAAAGAAGATGGTGCTGTCGCCGCTGAAGCTGGAAAGGACGTTTACCAGTTTTAAAGACAGTGTGCCAGGTAATTATGCGTTCGGACATGATGTACTGGAAAGAAAACTCCCTAAGTGGAAAAACAAGTCTGTTTTTCCGGCAGGGGGAGTGAATACAACAGCGCTGGATTATGCCCGGCTGCTGATAGGGATGTTCAATGGCAAGCACCTGTCACGGTCCCGTATAAACGATATTTTACATAAAACAACCAGCCTCGGTGATTATTTCCCTCCCAATCATTACTTCGGAGGAGGGTATGAGGTCATCTACACGTCCGGTGATACCATCATTGCGCATGGCGGCAGTAATCCCGGTTATAAATGCCAGGTGTTCTATTCCGTACCGCATAGGCGGGGCATCATATTTATGACGAATTCAGACCGGGGGAAGCTTATTTCCCAGCGGCTGGTGGATATGTCTGTCCGGCTGGACATCAAATCGGAGTTTGCCAAACAATACTATGAGCAGTATCCGAGTAACGCTGTTGCGCTGCTGAAGGAATACAAGCAGGGCGGAGCGCGTGCGATGATGACGGACGTAAAGAAGTTAAAGCGGGCCGGGAGGCTGGGAGAGAATACGCTCAACGAGCTGGGTCATATTTTTACCGGTGTGGATACCGCTGTGGCCAGGAAGTTACTGACGCAAAATATCGCCCTGTATCCTGGTGGCGCAAGGGCTTATTACCTGCGGGGCGCCCTTGAGATGAGGCAGCGGGATTTCCCGGCGGCCTACCAGGATTTTGTCAGGGCCAAATCCCTTCGTTCGGAGGAGTTTACCCTGGATTTTAATTTAAAAAAATGCGAAAAAGCGCTTCGCCTGCAGCCTGTTTCTTCCGGCGGTGGCAGCGGGGCCCAATGATTTATAAACCATCATTTTTATTGCCTATGGAAACCAGGAGGTATGAAGAAATTGCGGCAAGGGCTGATGAAATAAAGACGCGTTTAGCGTTCATCAACAGCCAGATAGAGAAAGAGCTTTCCCGGCCTTTTCTCGACAGATGCCAGTTCCGGTCCCGGGTGTTGGACCAGAATAAAAAAATATGTATAGCGGCTTTAGAACAACTGAATTGGGTTTTAGATGCGTAAAGAAATTATAGTGGTCACCTGGGGCGGTATCGGTGACCTGATGCTCTGCACTCCTGCTTTGAAAGCCCTCAGGGAGGAGAATCCCCAATCGAGGATCATCGTGTATTACCAGCGTTTTCACCAGGGGCATAAGCAGGTGCTGGTGAACAATCCCCACATCGATTCTTTAAGGGAGCTGCATATTACTTCCATGTGGAAGTATCCCCGGCACTTGTTTGTATACCTTTTTAAGAAAAAACAGTGGATCAAGGACAGGAAGTACTATCACATGTACCTGAACCATGTTCCGGCCACATGGTTATACGAAACAAACTATAAACAGGTGGCGGCAGACATTTTCGACGTGAAGCTCAACGGGGACCGTAAGATCCAGTTGTTTTTTACGGCCGCAGAGGAGCAGCAGGCCCGCGAGCGGGTGAAGGCTTTTAAGAACGTTGTTTTCGTGCATACGCATTCCAAATGCTCCGTCAATCATTTGTGGGATATTGAAAAGTGGAACCGGCTGGTAAAAGAGCTGCCGGCGTTCACCTTTATCCAGATTGGCCTGCGCAATGAACCAACGGTGGAAGGGGCTATTGACTGGAGGGATAAACTATCGCTGCGCGAAACGCTTTGCCAGCTGAAGTACGCCACATCCTTTGTGGGGGTGGAGTCCAGCTTCGCCCATGCCACCAATGCCTTCGGGGTGCCGGGGGTGGTGTTGTTCGGAGACACGAGCCCGCAGCATTGGGGGCATGAAAACAATGTCAATATCTATAAGGGAGTGGCTTGTTCCCCGTGTTTTCATTATCTGTGGGGCCGGGCATGCCCGCTGGGTGGCGACTGTATGAAACTTATTGAAGTAGAAGAGGTAAAGGAAGCATTGATCAGGCAGGTAGGCGCCGGTGCCGGCAGCTGAACGATGAGGGAATTTCATTTATAATATTTGTTAACAGAACAGTTATGATATCCGGAAGAAAAAAGGTAATCGGTATAGTAGGAGGGATGGGGCCGGAGGCGGGACTCGCCCTGTTCAAAAGCATTGTGCTGATGACGCCCGCCACAGTTGACCAGGAGCATTTACCGGTGATACTGATGTCGTTTCCTGAAGCTATCGGCGACAGAACGCAATACCTGGAGGGAGACATCATGGTAAACCCTGCCTATAACATCGTAAAGATAATCCGGAAACTGGAGGCTGCCGGGGCGGAGGTGGTGGGCCTTGCCTGCAATACCGTGTATTCGCCGGCGATATTGGACGTTATTACCGGCGGTATACAACATGGTGGCAGCCGTATAGCGTTGCTGAATATGCCTTTTGAGACCTGCCGGCATATCAGGGACAATTTGCCGGGTGTGCGGCGTATCGGCCTTATGACCACCAACGGCACTTACCGGTCGGGTATTTACAAGACCGTTCTCGAAACGATGGGATTTGACGTGGTGGTGCCGGATGCCCGCTTTCAGCACGACGTTATCCACCGGATGATCTATGATCCCTGTGATGGTATCAAAGCCTGCCCGGGTAATATCACGCAGCAGGTAAAAGCGTGGAGCGGGCAGGCGCTGCATTATTTTAAACAACGGCAGGTAGACGCCATTATCCTGGGGTGTACAGACCTGTCGCTCGTATTTACAGAAAGTACGGTAGAGGAGATGGTGCTGGTCGATTCCACGGCGTCTCTCGCCCGGGCCCTTATCAGGGAAGCACTGGCAGAAAATTCATTGACAGAAACGAACAAACAAAAGATATTATAAAAAATATAATTGTATTAATGACTGTTTTTTAAATGAAAAAATTTTTTGCGGATACTGCAACTTTTTAGGTTTTAATGGTGTCTACTGGGAACAAATTCATCTTATAAACGAACGACATGCATCCAAAGACGTTAGTATTTCTTTTACCTGTAGCGCTTTTCATAACCATTGCAGTGGTGATAGTGGCTTATTTCAACTATAAGTTGAAAAAACATATAATAGATTCTGGTTTGACGGATACGGCTGCCGTAGAATTCCTGCGGCAGTTATCGGCTTCCCGCCGCGAAGCACTTAAATGGGCGCTGGTCCTCTTTTTCGGAGGGCTGGGCCTGGTGGTGATCGGGTCTTTTTCTTTTGGCGATGCTGAGTCTACGGTGCCCTATGGCATCGAGGCTATTTTCATTGCATTGGGTTTTGGGATTTATTATCTCATCGTACAGAAGGACCGCTAATTTTTGTTCACCACCAGTTTAAATTCAAGGCAATGCGTAGTTTAACCCGAAAACCCTGTTTATTCTTTATTGTTTGCTGCCTGTTTGCGCTGCCTGTATTTGGGCAGGCCCCGCTGAGCGATTCCACGATTACCGGCGTTGTTGTTGATTCAGCATCAGGAGCGCCCCTGGCTTATATTACTGTCGGCTTAAAAAGCGATAGCAGCATTATCAAGGCTGCCGTAACAAAGGAAGACGGTTCCTTTGTATTTTCAGCACTGAAACCCCTTCGTTACTCCTTAACGGTGATGGCTATGGGTTTCCGTAAACAAACGCTGCAGGTAGACCTGGCCGCGGCTAATGGACGCGCCGCCCTCGGCAGTATAGCGATCGTCAGAACGTCCAGCACTTTGAAAGAAGTGAAGGTAACCGGCGAAAAGCCCATTATTTCCCAGCAAATCGACGGCATTTCCTATGATCTGCAGGCCGATCCGGATAGTAAGGGCAGCAATGTACTGGAGATGATGCGGAAAGTACCGCATATTTCGCTGGACGCCGATGATAATATTTTGCTGAACGGAGATGCCGGCTACAAAGTACTGGTCAATGGCAAGCCCTCCAGCATGGTAGAAAGAAACCTGAAAGCCGTGCTCCGGTCCATGCCCGCCTCCACCATCCAGCGGATTGATGTCATTACAACACCTTCCTCCAAATACGACGGCGAAGGCTTCGGAGGCATCATCAATATCATCACCAATAAACGTCCGGCAGACGGATACAAAGGCACCATCAACGTCAACGGGCGTACGCCGGTAGGCGGCCCCGGCGTGGGCGGCTCCTTTGCCCTGAAAAGCGGTAAGTGGGGCATATCTGCCTCCGGCGCCGCCAGCATCCACAACACCCCGGAAACGAACACAACAATTGACCGGCTGGCTACCGGTAGCCGGAAAGGACAACTGCTGCAGCATGGAACAGAAAAATCCAATAGCCGTAACGGTTATATCGGCGCCGAAATCAGTTACGAGGCAGACAGCCTGAACCTGGTGTCGCTGCAGTTGAATATCAACGGCAACCGGGACGAGGACAATAACACACAGCAATCCGTACTGAAGGCGGATGATGGCTATCTGCAACGCTACGATATCGCCGGCGAAGGAGAAACACATGGCAGCGGCAGGGATGTCTCCCTGAACTACCAGCTGGGCTTCAAAAGAAACAAAAAGGAACTGCTGACGTTCTCCTATCGTTATTTTGCCTATGATTCAAGGTACGCTACCGGCGTATCCGTGTTGGATACCGTTAACTACCCGCTGTCAGATTATAAACAGCTGAATAAGCAGGGCGCCGCCGAACAAACAGCACAGGTAGATTACCTGTTCACCATCGGCAAGGTGGCTGTTGAATCAGGGGTGAAAGCCATCTTCAGGAATAACGACGGCGATTTCCAAACCAGCGTATTTGACTACCTGACCGGGAATTTTAAACCGGATACCAGCCTGGGCAACGTGCTGCGTAACCGGCAGCAGATACTGGCCGCCTACAATACCTACGAGTATGGCATTAACGGCTGGTCATTTAAAGGCGGCGTAAGGATAGAACATACCTCCATCGACGCGGACTTCATCTCCAGCGCCTCCAGTGTCACGCAGCGTTACTTTAACGTAATGCCGGCGGTATCCATCGGCAGGAAACTGGGCAAAAAAAGTATGATGACGTTTGGCTTCCGGCAGCGGATAAAGCGCCCCGGCGTCAACCAGCTCAATCCCTTTATAGACCGCTCCAATCCCAACGTGGAGAAGACCGGTAATCCCGAACTCAGCCCGGCATTGCTTAACGGCATCCAGCTGGGATATACGTATTCCGGTAAAGTGAGCATCGTCACAGGTGTGGACTATGCTTTCTTCAACAAACTGGCCATACCCGTATCCACCTTTATCCCGGAAACCAATGTGGTACGGACACGCTTTGAAAACGCCGGCAGCGGAAAAGGATTAAGCGGAAGCCTGAATATCAGCTACCCCGCTACAAAACGGTTGAACCTAACGCTGAACAATAATTTTGTGTATATATGGACCAAAAGCGTAGCCAAAGGAGCAGATATTGAAAACCAGGGATTTATGTATACCATCGCCGCCTCGGCCGGCTACCGGTTTGATGACGGATGGCGGATAAACGGCAACGTCAACGTCATCAGCCCCAAAGTAACGTTCCAGGGAACGTCCAATTCCGTTGTTACCTCCTCGCTGGGCGTAACAAAATCCCTGCTGAAAGATAAAATGTCCCTGTCAGCCTCCCTGATCAACCCTTTCAGCAAATACCGGAACGATATCAGGAGCACCTTCGGAAATGATTTTGAACAAAATATTACCAGACAGTTATATTTCAGAACAATTAGTTTTAACTTAAACTATAATTTCGGAAAACTCAAAGAGACGATCCAAAAGAACAAGCGCGGAATTAAGAACGACGATGTATCTAATGAAGACGCTAATCAATAATAACCATATGAAAACACTAATAACCGCCAACGCCGAATTCCAGAGATATTATGGCTGATGAAAAAGAACTGGTTGCCGTTGTCCTGAAAGGCGATTTGCACGCATTCGAAATACTGGTGAAGAAATACCAGCGGCTTGTACTTTTTATAGTAGGTAAAATTGTCACCAACAGGGAAGAAGTAGAGGATGTCTGCCAGGAAGTTTTCATCAAAGTATACCGAAATCTTGATAACTTTAAATTCCGGTCAAAACTGTCCACCTGGATAGCCCGCATAGCCTGGGTTACCGCTGTTAACCACACGAGAAAACAACGACGTGAGCACAAACAAAAAGTCACAGACATAGAGACCATTGAGCATGCCGGCGAAAACCCGGAAGAAATATTAGACAGAAAGGATGTAGCAGCTTTCCTGAATCAGCTCATTGATCAAATGCCGGAGCACTATCGGACAGTGATCGTCCTGTTTCATCTGAATGAGTTCTCATATGAAGAGATAACGCAGATAACCGGGTTGCCACTGGGAACGATCAAGAGTTATCTGTTCAGAGCCAGGAAGCTGTTGAAAGATAAATTAGCCGCTAGTTTTAAAAAGGATATTATATGAGTACAAACGATGAAAAAATCCAGCGGATGCTGGAAGCAATGGAAAAAGAAGCTGGTGAACAGACGCCATTGGACCTTGACCCCCCATTCAGAGAGGATGTAAAGCTGTACCAGCTATTATTTGACGAATTGAAAAATCTGCCGGAAGCAGCAACGCTTTCCCCGGATTTTGCCCGGAATATCACCTCCGTATTGGCGGCTTCCGGCAAACCGGCCAAAAAAGACAGGGGAGAACTCGTGCTCGTGGTTGCGCTCTCCGTTGCCGGCTTGCTGCTGGCTGTCAGCATGATAGGATGGATCGGAACGGATGCCGTACCCCTGACCTCCTTTGCTACACCCGGCATGTTGTTTCTATCCGTATTCGTACTGGCTTGTTTTGTGACCTTACAGTCACTTGAAAGCAGGTTGTTGCGAAAAAAATACAGCTGAGCTCCCGTCCATACCGAAGAAGAATGCCACTTTAATGACCATTATAACCATAAACGCGATCTAAGAATAGAGTACCGTTAGTTAATCCACCTGATACATTTGATTAACCCCACCTGTCCATCATTTAAAAATGGGGATTGACTCACTTTGCCGACAGTATTAATCTTTACCAGCATATTTATTTATTCAGCTAAAAACACATCCTATGCGCGAACTCGCACTTCAACAGACTGTATGCAGTTGGTATGTTGTTTACACGTACCCTCACTATGAGAAGCGGATTCTCAATCAATCCAAAAAGATAGGAATTCATTGTTTTTTGCCCACGAAAAAAGTTGTCAGACAATGGAGCGACAGAAGAAAGATTGTCGATGAGCCCCTGTTCCCGAATTATGTCTTTGTATACGTGGAAAAGCAGGCCAGGTTCAGATTGTTGGATATCATGGGAGTGTCCCGTTATGTGACTTTTGACGGCAAGCCGGTGGTGGTGTCCGAACAGGAGATGAACACCATCAAAAAACTGATGATCGAACCGGAGGTCACCGTGGAAGAGGAGCTGCAGAGCGGCAGCAAAGTACTCATTACAGAAGGGCCTTTCATCGGAATGGAAGGCGTCATTTTTCAGAAAAAAGGAAAGACAAGATTTGGCGTGAAGATACCGGCGCTCAACCATTCCATTTCCGTGGAAATGCCGGCCTCGTCCTTCAGCAGGATCTGATGGAATGTTCTACTCAAATTTTTACCATTTATGAAGAGAAAAATAATAGTGCTGTATCATCGTCAGCCTTATGAAGAGTTGATGGTGGATGGCAGCACCATTTACAGGCGCGATGCTGGTAAACCAAATGGTATTATTCCCCTGCTGAAGGGATTTTTTTCTGTCGTGCCTGATGGCATGTGGATTGCCGGGAGCGAATTTGCAGATCACCCGTCCGTTCCGCTTTACGAAAGAATTGAAATGCCGGAAGCAGGGGCGGCCTGCATCCTTAAACGGGTACTCATTACAAAAGAAGAGCTGAACTGGTTCTACCATAAAACGTCCAAGGAAGGGTTTTGGCCTATACTGCATTCGTTTTATGAAGATTTTGACTGCCAGAAAATCAACTGGGAGAATTTTGTGGCCATCAACAGAAGGTTTGCCGAAATGGCCCTGGAGGAGGCAGACGGTGATACCACCATCTGGATCCACGACTATAATTTATGGCTTGCTCCCTACTTTATCAGGAAGAAGTCATCAGACGTGAAGATCGCTTTTTTCCTGCATACGCCTTTCCCCGGCCCGGATATCTTCAACGTGATATCGTGGCGGGAAAAAATCGTAGAAAGCCTTTTGTGCTGCAACCATATTGTTTTCTCCATCCCCAGATACATCGAGAATTTTATAGCGGTCGCCAGGTCGGTGACCCATATTGCTGTGAAGCAACGGAAAAAGGTGACACCTTACTTCTCGCAGTCCGGCAACGCCCTGAGCGAACCCCTGGTCACAACAAAGGTGCTGTTTGAGAACAGGACCGTTCAGCTGGACGCTATCCCCGTAGGTACCAGCTGCACGCTCATCGACCAGCTGCTGAAAAAACGCCGTATAAAAGATGCGGCCCTGGCTGTCCGGGAACAGCAGAAAGACAGGATACTGATTTTCGCGGCTTCCCGCATGGATTATGTAAAAGGAATGGATAAGCTGCTGGAATGCTACAGCCGTTTGCTGGACAGGCGGCCGGAATTGAAAGGGAAAGTGGTGCTCGCCCTCATCGCGGTGCAGCCTGCGGCCGGCATCACCGCCTACGATCAGTTTCAGCTGAAAGTCAGGCAACAGGTAGCCCAGATTATCGACGCACACGGCGCCACAGACTGGTCGCCGGTCATCTATTCGGAAGCAGCCCTTTCGTTTGAAGAAATGGTCAGCTGGTATTCGGCTACGGATATCATGTGGGTGCCCTCGCTGCGCGATGGCACCAATCTCGTGTGCAAAGAATTCCTGGCGGTAAAAAAAGGCGGGAAAGGCGTACTGGTGTTGTCAGAGTTTGTTGGCGCTGCCGTGGAGCTCCACGAGGCGGTGCTCACCAATCCTTATTCCTGCAGCAGCATGGACAACGCCATCGACCAGGCGCTGGAGATGCCCGTGCAGGACCAGGAAGCAAGAAACCGCAAGCTGTACCTGAAAGTCCGGCACTCGGACGTGCGCCGTTGGTCGAAACGACTGACAGCGCTAGGTACGAAGCGTTTAAATAATCATCATTCTTTCGTTTTGAAAACCACTTAAACAGCGCATTATGGACAAAAAGGCCCCCGGCATCAGTGTTATTATCCCAACGTACAACAGGGCATACCTGCTGGACTACACGTTGATGAGCATCAATGCCCAGACAGTGGATAAATCCCTGTTTGAAGTGATCATCGTAGATGACGGCTCCTCGGATAACACCAGGGAAACCGTCAGCAAATACCAGCATGATTTCCGGTTGAAGTACCTGTTCCAGGAAGATGACGGGTACAGGGTAGCAACGGCCAGGAACCTGGGAATAGCCAATGCAGAAGGAGAAATTCTGTTGTTTATCGACTCCGGCATTGTGCTGGACCCCGGCTGTATCAGCGCTCACCTGGCCTCGCACACCAGCGGCAACCAGGTCGTGATCGGCTATGTGCTGGGTATTGAGGAAGTATATGACCCCGGTGAAACCCTGTTGAAAGAAATAGACCTGCAAAACCCCGGGGAAACCATCCGCAGGTTTATTGCCGGCGATAAATACCTCGATATCAGGGAGCCGGTGTACGCTGCCTGCGGCGATGATATTATGACGCTGCCCGCACCATGGGCCCTGTTCTGGACAGGGAATCTGTCGGTAAGATCTGCGGAGTTGCGGCGGAGCGGCGTGTTCGATACAGCTTATGACCGGCGATGGGGCATGGAAGACATCGATCTGGGTTACCGCATTTTTAAAAATGATGTGCCCTTTGTGCTCAACAGGAACGCTGCGTCGCTGCATTGTCCCCATTTCAGTGATACGTCGGAGAAACTGCGGCAGGAGCACCACAACAAGCTGTATTTTGTTCGCAAGCACGGCATCCGGGAGGTAGACATCTTTATGTCATGTACTGCGAGAGACCTCAACTTCGAACTGGAACAGGGCAGGGCGGGCATCTCCCTGACCTAGTCCAGCTGATCGAATAAGTTTTTAATCCCGGTTTGGCTGTCGGCTGACATGAGTTCCAGTATCTCCTCAAACTGCGCTGCTATGCGTTCGATAAGCGTCCGGTTAAAAAAGTGAAGGTGGTAGGACCATTTCAGTACGAGGGTATTCTTGTATTCAAACACCTGGCATACCAAAGGTGATTCTACCCAGACGTTACTGCTGAAAGCGGGGTCCTTATAGTTGTACCGGGCATTATTTTGCATCTCCTTTGGCAGAAAATTAAAGAATACGAAGTTGCCCGTCGTGAGCGCCAGCGGATCCAGTTTTTCGGAGCTGAATATAATATGGGACGTCGCTTCCTGGTAGCGTTGGTTCGTTTGTTGCATCAGCGCTGACACCTGTTCATCATGGTCAACGTCCGTGAAAATAAGCAGCTTCCCCAGTAAGTTGCCGATGATATTGGCGGTAACGGCTTCCTGCCGGCAGGCATGATGGCATTGGATCAGTATCTGCCGGTTGTTGGTCAGCTTTGCGCCCAGCAGGTTAAGCGCCGTGAGCAGAATTGTCAGCATGCCGGATTTTTCATGATGGCGAAGTGCCTGCAGTTGCTCATAGAGATGTTCGCTGACGGCGGCCGTATAGGCTTCCCCGGTAGGGTTGGCGATAAGGTCGGCACCCGTTAATCCTTTCCAGGAAAAAGCACCTTCGGCCGGCGGAACCGGCAGCAGGTTACGATGTATGATGTCGTAGTCCGAATGCCAGCTTTTCGATGCCAGTTTTGATTCCCAGTACCGGATAACGTTGTCGTGCTGCTCATGGTAAAACGCTGTTTTGGAAAGTATATAAGCGCCGAGCTGCTCCGTTGACAGGGAATGATCCGTTACCTGGTTGCCGGCATGTTGAGCGTACAGCTGCTGCAGGTCATTTTTGATGATGTTGGCAGACCACTGGTCGGATATAATGTGGTGAACGATAACATGCAACCTGAACAGCCCCGCTTCTTTTTTGCAGAGTATTCCCCGGACCAGCGGTCCCTTTTCCAGGTCCTTCATTTCCCTGATAACCATTTCAGAAAGCGTGTGCAGCGATGCCGGTGTGTATTCGTCTACATACATCAGTTCAAATTTCTCTGAGAACGCTTCTACCTGTTGGATAACCTGGTTGTCAATTACCCGGAACGTGGTGCGCAGGCTTTCATGTTTTTGTATCAGGGAAGCGAATGCCGATTTCAGCGTGCCGGTATCGATGCCGGAGAGGTCTGTTTCAATTCTGATGATGGTGGGAGGGAAAGCGGGCTTCAGGTTATAATTGTAATGCCAGTCTTCCAGCTGCCTTGGGGAAAGAGGGTATTGTTTCATGGCGTATTGATTGCGACTTAGGGTTTGTTTTTAATGCGGGTAATAGCTCCGAAATCTAATAAAAATTTATGTCAAATAAACAATTTGATCACCTTATTCCGGAATTCAAATCCAGGGTTGAAACACTGATCGGGAAATGCCGCGACAGAAATGTGGTGATGTGGCCCCTGGAGGGTATCCGCAACCCGATTGTGCAGGCAAGATACTGGCGGCAGTCCAGGTCTGACGAGGAGGTGGACAATATGTTGAGGTCACTGGAGAAAGAGGGCGCGCATTTCCTTGCCGGCTGCATCGCCATGGTAGGACCGCAAACCGGGAACAGACTCACGAACGCTATACCGGGCCTGTCATGGCATCAATGGGGAGAAGCCCTGGATTGTGTATGGCTGGTAGATAACAAAGCGGTGTGGGATGTTGAACGGACCATTGATAACGTGAACGGCTACCGGGTGTATGCCGAGGAAGCCCGGGCGCTTGGACTGGACGCCGGGTTGTTCTGGCCGCGGTTCGTTGACGCCGTACATGTACAGTTGCGGCCGGCCGCCAGCCCGCGGGAACTTTTTTCCCTTGAATACATCAACCAGTTTATGGAGCAGTGTTATGGTACCCTGGTACATAACTTCAAACAAAAAAATCATCAGTAACTACTTCATTGTTCAATTATATGTCAGCAACGCAACTATTTGTCATACACTTCGCCGGCGGGAGTTCCTATTCGTTCAAACCCATTCTCTCTTTACTGGAGCATATCGATATTATCCCGGTGGAGTTGCCGGGAAGAGGCAGGAGGATGAGTGAACCGCTCCTGGTGGATTTTGATGCCGCGGCCCACGATCTCTTTAATAAAGTGTTGGATAAGGCGGAGGACCCCGGTTTCCTGCTATACGGGCATAGTATGGGCGCTTCTCTTGCATTTAAGTTATGCAGTATGCTGGAGGCGATAGGCGAGTCGCCCGGGCACCTTATCGTAAGCGGTAATGCCGGTCCGGGCATGAACGTACGGCAACCGAAAAGCCTGCTGTCCGACGAAGATTTCATCGAAGAGATGGAGAAAATGGGAGGTATACCTGCTGAATTGCTGGGTAATAAAGAATTCCTGCAGTTCATATTACCCATTCTGCGGGCGGATTTCCGTTTGTCCGAAAGTTGCCGGTTGAGTACCCTCCCGCCTGTCAATACCCCCATCCGGGCCATAATGGGAAGCGAAGAAGAAAATGCCGGTAACATCACTAACTGGAAGAACTATACGAAATCTGCATTTACACACAGCGTGCTGCCGGGTGGCCACTTCTTCATCGATCAGCATCCGGAAGAAATGGCGGCCATCATCACGGACTGTATAAAATCATCCTGCTCTATTCCTGAATAAATGACCAAACAACTTATCAAATCATATGAGTAAGCCAATTTATGTACTTGGTACGAACCTTTCGCATGATGGTTCCGCTTGTCTCTTAAAGGACGGGGAGATTTGTGTTGCTATTGAAAAAGAAAGAATAACGAGAAAGAAACACGATGGCATGAATGATACCGCCGCCATTCAATATTGCCTGGATGCGGCAGGTATTACGATCCATGATGTGGACCTGGTAGTACAGAGTGCGCTGTACGGCGGCAGTTTCGACTATGGCAACGGTCACTTTAAAGGCCCCCGGATTTTTAAGGACGATGTAAAAGTTCCCGTGGTCACCGTTTCGCATCACCTGGCACACGCCTACAGTACCATTGGCACCAGCCCGTTTGAAGGGGATTTTAACGTGCTGGTGGTAGATGGATCGGGAAGCCCTTTCTGCGAATGTATGGACCTGGAAGGAGCACTCATCCCCGACAGGGAAAAAATCCATGACGATATAGCACACCTGTACTTCGAGAAAGACAGTTTTTATACCTATCAGAACGGCCGCCTTATACCTGTGTTAAAAGATTTTTCTCCATATGGGGTTTTCTATAAGAATGCGCCGGTAGAACCTTACACCATGCACTCGCTCGGGAGCGCCTACCAGGCTGTCAGCCACTATTGCTTCAGAAGTATGAGCGACGTTGGAAAGCTGATGGGGCTTGGGCCCTATGGCAAGCCTGGCGCGATCGCGGGCGAGATGTTTCACCTGAAAGACGGTCGCGTTTTTATTAATTATGAACTGATGAAGTTACTCGACAAGCCGGCCGGCACACATGATCAGTTCAAAAGAGCCTTCACGTACTATGCCGATATCGCGTATAAAGTACAGGAGGAACTGGAAAGGGCTATTTTATACCTGGTGAACGACCGGCTCAGCAGGGGAGTGGGCAACAAATTATGTTATGCCGGCGGTGTGGCGTTGAACGCGGTGGCCAACAATCTTATCCTGCAACATACCAGGGTGCAGGACCTGTATATCCAGCCTGCCGCCGGAGACAACGGCATTGCTATCGGCTGCGCTTATTATGGCTGGCTGGAAGTGATGAAAAGGGAGCGGAAAATAAAAGCTGCCAGGTCTACCTGCTTCGGCCGTACCTATTCGCAGGAAGAGGTAAAGGAGGCCGTGGGCGCCTTTTCCAATAACTATCACCGGGATAATACCAGGACACGTATTGACAATTTTTTCCGTTTGATCAAACAACATGCGGCTACGGGGAAGGCCAACGGCGCGTCTGCCCGGATAGCGTTCAATATCAGTGACTACTGCAGCTACCAGCTGGAAGTCAGCGACCGCGGGGTGGAAGTAACGGTGGACGGCGACAGCCGTGCAGATTGTACGGTACATATTGATGCGCATCAGCTGGGTGCTGTTATTGCAGACCCTTTGTATTCAGGTATATTAGTGGATGCGGGCCATGCAAAGGTATCCCATCCACCGTCTATTGGCCTGCTGGGGAAAGTGACAGACCTGAAAAAAGTATTCGGCAGCAATGAGCTCTTCAAAGGAACGCTCCGCAGAAGTATTACCGACCAGGTTGTCTACAGTGATAACTATATCAAAGAGGCCGCGCAACTGCTGGCCGACGGGAAGGTGATCGGGTGGTTTCAGGGAGGGGCCGAATTCGGGCCGCGCGCACTCGGCAGACGTAGTATACTCGCCGATCCGCGGAACAGTAAAATCCGGGATTACATCAATACGGAGATCAAGTTCAGGGAAGACTTCCGGCCTTTTGCCCCTGCGGTGTTGCGGGAAGATGTAGGGACCTATTTTATGAACGACCGGGAAAGTCCCTACATGATATTGGTAGATCATGTAAAACCGGAATGGCATCAGCAGATACAAAGTATTGTGCACCGTAACAATACTTCGAGGATACAAACCGTAACGCCCGAATGGTCGCCGGAATTTTATCAGCTCCTGGTGGAATTTAAAGCGTTGACCGGTATTTCATTACTTCTGAATACTTCGCTGAACAAAAGGGGAATGCCTATCGTGGAAACGCCGGCAGAAGCGCTTGACTTCTTTTATTCCTGTAAATTAGACTACCTGGTGATCGGTAATTGTATTGTGGGAAAAGCGCCTTCACCGGCGCCTCATACTACTGCCAGTCCTGTACTGGCAACAAACGACGTTGTTCCGGAATAGGGTGATCAATCCCTGTAAAAAAGAAGCGGTTGTCTCCATAGGGAGGCAACCGCTTCTTTTTTTGTGGCCAATAGGACTGCGTACAGCTGGCTGGTGCCGATCACCTGGCCGTACCTATTCACCATCGATTGCATCCGGCCGCCTGCTAAAATTCATACATAAATCGCTTAAATACCACCATAATCCGCATGATATTATCCCTATCTTCCACGCAAATTCAATAGTGAATGGCGCCTGAATTACCGCCCCTTTCCAACGACGATATCTATTTGTTAACAGGACTGGCACAGGGTGACGCTATGGTGTTTCGCTTAATATATCAATCCTACGAGCGGAAGATATACAACATAGCTTTTTTTTATACCGGTTCTGAAGAAGATGCCGAAGACATCGTACAGGACGTGTTTACGTCCCTCTGGCTACGACGGGGGAAAATTGAATTAAAAGGGCCACTTGAAAACTATATCACCCGCTGCGCGAAGTATACCGCCTTTTTTTATCTCAAAATGAGACAGAAGAAAAAAACGGCGACGGAAAACGTTGACGCTCCCCGCCCGCCGGACGGCCCCGAAGAGCATATCCGCTACAAAGACATGCAGGCCTATCTCCACAGCCTGCTTCAATCCCTGTCACATAAAACAAGAGAGATCTTCTACCTGAGCCGCTATAACGGTCTAAGCTATCCGGAGATAGCTAACAGGATGGACATCTCTGTAAAAACAGTCGAGTATCATGTGTCGCTCGCACTTAGAAAGATAGCCTCCGGAAAATTTTAAACTTTTTTTTACATCGGTTTAGGGTATACAGGGTGTTTTATACACTTATATACCGACAGCCTTTTCAAGATGATTGCTATGGCACCCATAGACAGAGCTCTGCTGGAAAAATATTTTAGAGGTGAATGCACGCCGGAGGAGGAAAGCCTGGTATATCGATGGCTGGACGAGAACGACCTGGACGGGTATCCTGACGTGCACAGCGAAAGGAAGCATGACAGGAAACAAAAGAAAGGATGGGAGAAATTGTCCAGGCTGGATGAAGAACTCCGCGCGTTGCCTGCCCCGGGAAGTGCCTATACCTCCCGCGGGAGGTGGTGGATGGCTGCTGCCATGCTGATCGTGTTGTTAGGAGGAAGCCTGTTATATTTTAATTATATCCACGGTGATGAAAAACAATACACCACTTCATTCGGTGAGGTCAGAAGTTTCCGCCTGGCAGATGGCACTACCGTTACGCTCAACGCGTGTTCGGTATTAAAAGTCAGGCGTGGCTTCGGCCGCAGGCACCGTGACGTGGAGCTGGAAGGCGAAGCCTGTTTCGATATCCACGGTCAGCAGGAGAAAGCTTTTACCGTACACACCGGGAAGCTGGCGGTTACAGCGCTGGGAACGGCTTTTAACGTTACGGCCTTTGCAGAAGATCCGCAGACCATCGTGTCGCTGGCCAACGGTAAAGTACGGGTAGCGAAAGAGGATACGCCCGGTGTCATACTCACACCCGGAGAAGAGGTGATCTATACCACGAAGAGCGACCAGCTCAAAAAAGAAAAGTTTGACTTCAGGAAACGATTCGCCTGGAAGCAGATGATTATTTATTTCGATAATGCCAATATCGACGAAGTGCTCACCAAACTGGAGCGTTTTTATGGAGTACAATTTGATATCAGCCAATTGAAGTCGCGCCAGTGGCGGCTAACAGGAGAGTACAGTAATCCTGCGCTGAAGGAGGTGCTGGAAAGCCTCTCTTTTAATTATGAATTTAAATACAGGATAACAGCCGGCAAAATCATCCTGTCGGAATATTAAACCCAGTATACTGATGTAATCACCGCATTTAAAAAAGATGCCGGTAATCAGACAGGACTACCGGCCTGTTAATGTAAAAATGCGTCATCGTGCGGAAAGTGGAGCCTCCGCGCACAGGCGACGTTTGCTTAAACAAAAACACGTTAAAAGTATGAAAAAAAGATCAACCAGGGTACCCGGGAGGATGGCAGGATGTCTGATGATTTACTTCCTCATCGGACTGGCGGCCTCCTCCGGCAGCTACGCCAATGCCCAAATGAACCACGTTATCACAGAAAACTTCCAAAACATCTCTGTAAGAAAACTATTTTCCATTATCAACCAGAAAACGGCGGTCACCTTTGTGTTTGACGCCAGCAGCATTAATCCCGATATTGTAGTACGCATCAACGCCCGTAGCTTAACAGCCAATAATATATTGGACAGCCTTTCGGAAAAGCTCAACTGGTCTTTCAAAAAACTGGGCAATACCATCACCGTGAAAAACAAGCCGCCAAAAGCGGGAGTGACAGACAACGCGCAACAGTCGCCCCACTTTCAGCAGAAAGACGCCCAGGCCACCACGGATACCTTTCGTATTTCCGGGACCGTTAAAGACTCCCTCGGCAACCCGCTGCCAGGTGTGACGGTACAGGTAAAGGATGCCCCCGGCGGAACAGTGACGGACAAAAACGGCTATTACCGTATTGCCGCAGCTCCCCGCGCCGTCCTGGTTTTTTCCTACATCGGGTTCAACCGCCGGGAAACCAGCGCCGGCGGAAACAACCACCTCGATGTGACACTCAGCAGCACCGCCAGCGGACTTAATGAGATAATCGTAGTCGGATATGGCACGGAGAAAAGGGCCACGGTTTCCGGTGCTATTGCCACCGTTTCAGGAAAAGAAATCAAAGACCAGCCCGTAGCGAACCTCTCCAACGCCCTTGCGGGCAGACTGTCGGGCGTGCGTATCACACAGTCCGGTGGTAAACCGGGCATGGCCTCCGCCATCACCATACGCGCTGCCAGTACCTGGAACAACACAGACCCGCTGTATGTCGTAGACGGCGTGGTACGCGATAAATTTGCCTTCGATGCGCTGGACCCCAGCGAGGTAGAGAACATCTCCATCTTAAAAGACGGCGCGTCTGCCGCTGTATACGGCTCCCGTGCGGCCAACGGCGTCATCCTCGTGACCACCCGGCAGGGCCGGGAAGGAAGGACCGCTATTTCCTACAGCGGTTCGGTAGGCGTGGAAAAGCCCATACGCATTCCTGAAACACAGAATGCCTACCACCAGGCCATCACCATCAACGACGCCCTGCGCATCGATAACATCCCCACCAACGATGCCCGATACTATTCACCGGATGAACTGGAGTACTTTAAAACACATAACTGGAACTGGATAGACGAAGCCTGGAAAAATCCGGTGACCACCCGGCATTCACTGTCCGTGAGCGGCGGCTCCCCCAAGGTGCGGTATTTTATGAACGGTACCTACTTCTACGCCACCGGCTCTTTTAATAAGCTGGACTTCCGCAAGAATACCCTGCGCGCAAATGTGGAAGCCGATATCACCAGTAACCTCACGGCTTCTTTGAATGTCAGCATGGACGTCAGGAATGACCAGAAGCCCTACTGGCGGTACGACAACGACGGTGATAATATGGAAGACCTGTACAAAGCCTTCCTGTTCCGCTCCCAGTCAGTACCGCCGTATGTCAACGGTAAGCTGAATGGCACTTACGTAGAATGGTCGCCCCTGGCGATCACCGAAGGGCAAACAGGCTACAACAAAAAGAAGTTTACCAACTATAATACCATCGCCACGCTGCGCTATAAAATACCGGCGGTACCCGGCCTCGAGCTGAAAGTGATGTTCAATAAATACTCCCGTACTAATTTCATCAAGCAGTTCAGCCTGCCTTATGAACTGTCTGTATTTAAACGTGCCGGTGAACATAATCATATTGTCACCGATGAATTGGAAGGGGTGAAAACACGCAATGACGGGGAATTCCTGTACGAATCCTACGACAACCAGGAAGCTTACCAGCTGGATGGTTATATCTCCTATAACCGCGCTTTCGGCGCCCATAAGGTGAGTGCATTGTTCGTGTACGAGCAGGCGGAAAGCAATGGCAATAATTTCAACGGCCAGCGGAACAATTTTGTGTCGCCTTCTATAGACCAGCTGTTTGCCGGCAGCGCTGCCAGCCAGTTTGCCAATGGCAACGGCTGGGAAGATGGCCGCGCTTCCTACATCGGCAGATTGAATTACAACTATGCCGATAAATATATCCTCGAAGGCGCTTTCCGGTATGATGGTTCCGTAAAATTTTCACCGTCGAAACGATGGGGTTTCTTCCCTTCGTTTTCTGCCGTATGGCGGATGTCTGAAGAACCTTTCTTCAAAGATAACATCACGTTTATCAACGATCTTAAATTGAGAAGCAGCATCGCTTTGATCGGTAATGATGCCGTTGGCGGCTGGCAGTGGATGCAACGTTACAGTGTGGCCAACGGCGCGGTGTTTGGCGGCATTACCAGCGGTGTTAAACCCGGCTCGCTGTCCAACCCGGATATCACCTGGGAGAAGTCAGTCTCCTGGAACGGCGGCCTGGATGCCTACCTGCTGCAGGGTAAACTGAATTTTTCGGCAGACGTGTTCCGCACGCATACCTATGACATCCTGGGCGCCAGGCAACAAAGCGTTCCTTCTACGTTCGGTGCAACACTCCCGGCCGAAAATTATGGCGTGATCAACGCCAAAGGTTTTGAACTGTCGGCGCGGTACAACGGTTCTGTCAATAAGGAGTTCAACTACTACGTGTCCGCTAACTTCGGATATGCTACCAATGAGGTGAAAGTGCAGGACCAGCCGGCCAATCAGCGTGCTTATAAATCCGCTATCGGCTACAATATGAACCGCGTCCAGGGGTATGAAGCCACCGGCATTATCCGTACGCAGGCCGACCTCGACGCACTGCCCGCCGGCTACACCATCTTTGGGCAGAAACCGGAACTGGGCATGCTTAATTACCGCGATATCCGCGGAGCAGTAGATGATAAGCCAGACGGAAAAATCGATGACAACGATATACAATTTATTGCCAATTACAGCATTCCCCCGGTGAACTATGGCATCGCCCTGGGAGGCACCTGGAAAGGGCTGGGGCTTGACCTGGTTTTCCAGGGACTGGCAGGCAGCAAAACCATGATCGATGTGCGCGGTGTGCAGGCCAGAACAGAAGAGACAAATTTTGCTTACTGGAACGATCACTGGACACCGGAAAATCCCGATGCGACAATGCCACGGGTGGCAAGAAACGCCGCCGGTGAGGCTTCTACCTTCTGGCTGCGCAACGGCTCTTTTTTACGGTTGAAAAATGTAAACCTGTCGTACGACCTGCCCCGGGCACTGATGAAAAAATACGGCCTCGCTGGCGTACGCCTCTTCTTCTCCGGTACCAACCTGTTGCTGCTGGAAGACCATGTGAAGGTCAGGGACCCGGAGGCAGCCAGCCTGCGCGCTTATCCGCTGATGAAGAACTACACCTTCGGCCTGAACATTACCTTATAACATGAAAAGACAATAGTTATGAAATTCGGATATACTACCGTATGCGCGCTGCTTTTGCTGGTATCCTTCACCAGTTGCAGTAAAGTGCTGGACAAAAAAGACCTGGGCGCCGTCAGCGAGTCGGATATATGGAAAGATAACAAGCTGGCCACTGCCTATATCAACCGGCTATACGAAGATAACCTTCCCGGCTGGAACACTTCCGATGCCGCTACTTCGGACGAAGCGCCCGGAGGAGATGCCGTCATGTACGGCCAGCTGACCATCAACTCTTTCGATCTGTGGCCTTATGAAAATATCAGGAACATTAATATCCTCCTGAAAAACATAGACGGCGGCACGCTGCCTGCCGCCACGAGAGACCTGTTAAAAGGACAGGCTTTCTTTTTCAGGGCATGGCGTTATTTCCAGATGGTGAGGCTGTATGGCGGGGTGCCGCTCATCCTCGAACCGCAGCAGGTGACAGACAACCTCGCGGTAGCAAGAACGAAAACATCGGCCTGTATAGAACAGATGGTGGCGGACCTGGATAATGCGGCTAAACTGTTGCCGCCTTCATGGACAGGCAACGACGTGGGCAGGATCACCAAAGGGGCCGCGCTGGCCTTGAAAGGCAGGATATTGCTGTACTATGCCAGCCCGCAGTTTAACCCGGCCAACGACCCCGCAAGATGGCAAAAAGCCTACGACGCGAACAAAACAGCCCGGGAGGTGTTGGAAGCGGCAGGCGCCGGATTGTATGATAAGTTCGCCAACATATGGCTGGATGAAATGAACAAAGAAGTGGTTTTTGTAAACCGGTATTCCTACCCCGACAAGGTAAACGACTGGAACGCCGCCACCCGCCCACTGAGTGAAGCACAGAATGCCACCGGGGCCAATCACCCAACACTGGAGATGGTGAACGCTTTTCCCATGAAGAACGGTTTGCCCGTTACTGATCCTGCGGCCGGCTATGATGCGGTGCATTACTGGCGGAACAGGGACCCGCGCTTCACGGCCACCATCGCCTATAACGGGTGCCCCTGGGAACTGAGCGGAAAAGCGGGGAGAAGGCAATGGAACTATGTGGGAGCAGAAACACAGTTCCTGTCAGAAACAGGGTTTTACTGCAAGAAAGCAGTAGATGTGAGCTATTCGAAGTTCTTTACCTACAACAGTAGTACCGATTGGGTGGAAATACGCTTTGCCGAAGTGCTGATGAACCTGGCAGAGTGTGCCAATGAGACGGGTAAAACCAGCGAAGCCTATGAAATACTGAAACTCATCAGGAAGCGTGCCGGTATAGAAGCCGGTGGCGATAACCTGTACGGTTTAAAGAACGGTATGACGACGATACCCATGCGGGAGGCCATCCGGCTGGAAAGAAAAATAGAGTTTGCCTATGAAGGAAAACGCTACTGGGACCTGAGAAGGTGGAAATTATTTGAACAGGAACTGAATGGTAAAGTAAGACATGGCCTCGTCATCAGCTTGTTGATACCACAGGGCGAATTCGATAAGATACAGGATACCGTTAACCTTGACCTGTACTACAGCAGGTATTTCAAAGACTCGCTGGTAGCGGTAGATAAAGTATTTAAAATCAACTTTAAGCCCGGTTATTATTTTTATCCTGTCAACACCAAACACCTGGAGTTGAACGGCAATCTTAAACAAACAAACGGATGGGATGGAGGTGCTTTTGATCCCCTTCAATAATTTTATGAAGATGAGATGGTATTTTTTGCTGGTCTGTGTGCTCTCCGGTCTTTATGCCCAGGCACAGTCCGTTCCCTTACAGTGGAACCTGGTAGCACCGGGTGTGTGGAAAGCAACGGTAGGACAGCCTGATAAGGTAGATTTACTTACAACGGCGGGCGGCAGCCCCCGGATGGAAGCATTGCAGAAACTGGGAGAGGCGTCGTTTCCGCTCCCCGGGGCAGATTGCAACGCCGAAATAAAAGGAGGGAAGGTGTACCTCCGCTTTCCCCTGCAGGAAGAAGAACAGTTGTTTGGGCTAGGCCTGCAGTTTAAAACAGTGAACCGCAGAGGACAGATATTGAATCTGCATATGGACCACTACCAGGGGCGGGACGATGGCCGCTCCCATGCGCCTGTACCTTTCTATATTTCCAGCAACGGCTACGGCGTGTTGATCAACAGCGCCCGTTATATTACCGTATACGCAGGTACCGCCATACGGGTGAACAGCCAGCATCCCCCCAAGGTGTATGACCGTAATACGGACCCCGACTGGAGCGCACAGCCTTACTCCGACGCCGTAGAAATGCTGGTGCCGGCGGCAGGCACGGAGATCTATGTTTTTGCCGGCAAAAATTCCATGGAAGTGGTGCAGCGGTATAACCTGTTCAACGGTGGTGGCGTGCTCCCGCCCAAATGGGGCCTTGGCTTTACGCATCGTATGCCAACGCTTTCTACCGCTGAACAGATGAAAGCAGAAGCCGCCGCCTTCAGCGAACATGGTTTCCCGCTGGATTTCATCGGGCTGGAACCCGGCTGGCAAACAAAAGCTTACCCCTGTACTTTTGAATGGGATAAGACAAGGTTCCCCGACCCCGCAGGTTTTGTAAAAGAGATGCAGGCGAAAGGCATCCGTTTGAATTTGTGGCTGAATCCTTATCTGTCACCCGCTTCGTCGTTGTATAGCGCAGCGAAGCCATTGTCCGGTTCCCATACCGTATGGAACGGACTGGTACCGGACCTTACCCTGCCGCCGGCGCAGCAGTTGTACAGGAATCTCTTTAAAACACAACACGTGGATATCGGCGTTTCCGGGTATAAAATTGATGAAGTGGATGGGGTGGACAGCTGGCTGTGGCCGGATGTGGCTACCTTCCCCTCGGGCACCACGGCCGAACAAATGCGGCAGGTGTACGGTGTAATGATGCAAAAGCTTACCACGGAGTGGTTCAGGGAGAAAGGGGTACGCACCTACGGACTGGTGCGCGCTTCCAACGCCGGAGCATCCTCCTTCCCTTATGTCATCTACAACGACTATTACAATCATCGCGATTTTATCACGGCTTTGTGCAACAGTAGTTTTATCGGCGTGTTATGGACACCGGAGGTAAGGGCATCCAAAACAGCAGAGGAATGGTTGAGACGTATGCAGTCCGCCTGCTTTTCACCGATGGCAATGCTCAATGCCTGGGCTGACGGCACCAAACCCTGGAGTTTCCCGGAAGTGGAACAACAGGTAAAAGACGTCGCGTTATTGAGAATGCAGTTGTTCCCATACCTCTATACCGTTTTCTCCCAGTATTACCTGGAAGGGAAGCCGCCGGTGAGAGCGATGAACCTCGTGGAAGGTTTCTCATTTCAGCATCAATCCCAAAAAACAGTGCTGGACGCCACCGACAACCCCTACCGGATGGCCTTGCGGGAAGATGTAAAAGACCAGTTTATGCTGGGCGACGATCTGTTGGTAGCGCCCATGTTCACCGGGCAAACTACCCGGAAAGTGATACTGCCGCAAGGTAAATGGTACGACTTCTATACCGGCGCCTATGTAGGGAACGGCAATATTATCGAAGTAACACCGGGGCTGGATAAGATACCGTTGTATGTAAGAGACGGTGGCATTATTCCGATGATACCGCCGGTAACGCATACCCCGGCGCCTGGCGAGCAATTACCGCTGGAGGTCCGTCATTATGGCGAGGCGGAAAGCACCGCATTGCTGTATGACGATGACGGGCAATCCTATGGTTACCAGCAGGGAAAGTATATGCAGTACCGGCTCTCTGCGAAAAAGGATAAGCATCAAAAGTGGCAGGGACAGGTGGAAACAGACAACAGGCAGGGATTAAAAGTAGCCTACAAGCATATTAAATGGCGATTTATGAAGCCTTAATACGCCGTTTTTGACAGCAGCACCATTAAAAAATCCCGGTCACCATTCGTGACCGGGATTTGTATGTTAAATCACGCAGGAAATATTAATGATAGATTGTAAGGAAACCGAATAATTTTACTAAATTACAGCACTCAAAGTAACTATGTAAACCTTTAACCACTTTTTTATTTCACCCTCAATTACCATTACTATGGAATCCAAAACCTCCAAAGCAGCCGCCCAATCCTATAACGGTGGGCAACCCGCAGATGCAAAAGTTGCTGTACAACTGTGCTCCCTTGCGCTTGATCAGAATATCGTCAATGACATTGGCACCCTCATGCCTGGCTGGCAGGTAGTCTGGAACGGTAAACCGACGATTGACGACAACTACGCATTTATTGCATTTAACGCTTCCGAAAAAAAGTACGCACTGGTGATCCGCGGTTCCGTTTTCGACGGTTTTAAAAGCTGGGATACCTTCGCCAACTGGGTACTGGAAGACCTGAACGCGATCATTATGTTAAGCTGGCCGTATGCGCCCACCACCCAGAAGCCCCTTATTGCCGCAGGAGCTTATATAGCCTTCACAAACCTGCTCTTCATGGAAGATGCGCTGGGGTCCGGCAAATGCATTGGCGAGTATCTCTTAACCCACGCGATCGAAGCGGGCAACAGCCTGATCATTGCAGGTCATAGCCTTGGCGGCAATATAGCAAATGTATTTGCTTCCTATTTTGTGCAGATGCTGTTAGACAGAAAACTTTCCACTTCCAATGTTTCGCTGTTTACCTATGCTGCACCCGCTTCCGGCAACGCCGATTTTGCGCTGGACCTGGACAACAAACTGACGACAGCATGGCACTACGAGAATCAGAACGACATGGTGCCGAAATTCCCTGTTTTTACCGGGCTTGTTTATACCAGCAATACATTTGCGCCTAAAACGCCGGATGCGAACAAGATTATTGTCACCTTTAATCCCAAAGCAATCAGCCTCAACGGCCCGACGCTTACGCTGCATGATGCCTATATGGCCATTGCAGGTATATTTGCGAAAAGTGGCTACGTACAGCCAATAAAGAATAATTATATCGTCTTCCCGACAGACCTGAACCCTGATCTTACCGACAACACTATCGCAGACTGGCTGGGTCAGGTAGCTCCTCAGCATGGACTGGATTATTACGCGGCTTTCCTGGGTGTAAAGCTGCCGGTGCCCGCAGCTAAGACTGTAGTAGCAGCAGCGGCGCTTGCCTAAGCAGATTTACAGGAAAATATCATGTTAAAAGCGAGGCTGTCTCCAGGGAATTGAATTACCTGGAGATAGCCCCGCTTTAACTATTCCGGTAGGCGCCTGCACCATTATAACCCCATCGTACCGGAGGCGTTCCGGGGAATGTTAACATCGAAGGAAAAGTGGTTAACTTCTAACTATATCGCCTGTCGGGTATGGCGTAATATTGCATCGTATTGTACAAATGTTGCCGGAGCCATTGCCGGTAATATATTAAAGACAATTATGCTCAAATAACCATGAATCACGGAAACTGCTCTTCACGAAGCGCATAGCACCTTTCACTAACATATAAAGAACCTGCTTTTTATATCCCTGGTATCAGCCGGATGGCTATCCTGTGTCATATCATCAGCAGCATCATTTGCATTGTCGGTACATGTCATCGAGATGAAGGATTTGTTTTATCTATTATTTAAACAACAAAGGAAAATGAAAAAACAAACATTCAAAAAGCTGAATTTGCGTAAAATGGAGATTGCCAGTCTGAGCCCCGAGGGACAGAAGAATGTCTGGGGTGGTACCGGTACCGGCCCGGTCGGTGCGCCTACCGGTGGTGGCTACACTACCATCCCGGGTGCCCCTGTGCCTTCGCCCGGATCTCCCTGTGTGAACACATACGCATATCCCTGTCAGGTCACCAATGGCAACGTTGGTCCTTGCTGCCCCGTTTGATATTCAGCCATTGCCTTAACCGGAAAGCAGGTAACACCCATCGGGGTGTTGCCTGCTTCTTACTATAATGATTAAACAACTTGCACAGTACTTATGAAACCCGGATTTCATACCATAACACATCACTATGGTGTTAATTTAGTGATTTGCTTTCTTGGCTTGCACCATATCAATATGGGACGCTTAAAAGTGCGGACAGCCCTGTATGAAAAAGAAACGTTCCCGGAGCTGTCTATTCAGGATATCAGCATGGCGTTACAGGGATGGGGCATCCGGCATGTGCTGAAAACGGCCCCCTGTCATATAACCGATGCCACTGTTTTTCCAACGATGGCCGTTGTCAGGATAGAGGAACAGGAAGTACTGGCCATCGTTGAAAAAGTGGAAGACCAGCTGGCATACCTACAGTATTTTTCCGCAGAGAAGGCCGCCTTTGCTATAGATAAGCTGATAGTGCTGGAATACCTGCATGTAGAGGATATCGTTGTGGATAAAGCATTTTGCGAAGCGCATGAACAGGAGGATCTGTCCAGGCGGGAAGCATATGCTGATACCATTTTTGCCGTGGAAGATTTTTTGACAGACGAGGAATGTAACTATATGATGGATTACTGTGAACAACATCAGCTGTTCAACAGAAGCATGACCGGGGCAGCTGATGGTGCCAGCGAGGTAACAGCAAACAGGACCAGCTACTCGGCGTTTATTGCCAGCTGCCGGCAGGATGCCATGTTTAGCAGTATCATAGCGCGGGCCGCGGACCTGATGGAAGTGGAAACAGCGCGGGTAGAAGATTTACAGTGTGTGCGTTATGGACAAGGGCAGGAGTATAGGCCCCATTTTGATTCTTTTGAACGAGGCCTGAAGCGCAAGGCTACATTATTAGTTTACCTGAATGATGATTTCGAAGGGGGAGAAACAATTTTCCCGGAAATAGGTATCAGTGTCAGCCCAAAGAAGGGGATGGCTTTAGCCTTTATAAACCTCGATGAACAGCACAATGACCTGGTCTACTCCCTTCATGGAGGCGCGCCTGTGACGGCCGGCACAAAATACGCCTGTAACATATGGATTCATGTGTGATGGTTAGAGGGATCGGAAGCGGCTTAAAATGTACTTAAAAATCCATTAAAATTAACTTAAACGGAATGGTAAGATAGTTCGGACTGCTGCTATTTAACTACCTGTGAAAAAAACGAGGCCTGTTTGTAAAATATTTTTTTTCAATAGTAATAAAGCTGTAATATTGATAAACAGACACGATAGAAAAACCCAGTCGAAGCGCCATAGTCTTTAAGCAAATCTGAATAACCCGCATTTCAATCTGACATATTGGAAACAACTGCTGAACGTGCATATGAGAATAGTCACGATGATGACGGTCTTATTTACCGGTGAGTGATTAAAGCTCGCTTGTCCTTTTATTACGTGTACATTAAACATTAGCTGTGAAATGCAGCTATAGAGACCCTGTTTTTTCATGCAAACACGATAGCAAATCTAAAATCCAAACCCAAAATCTTAACCGATGAAAAATCAAGCATTCTTTTTACTGATCTGCCTGCTGGCGGGATCACTTATCACTTCATGCCAAAAAGACAATAAACAAAGCAGCACAGAAAAACCCACTATCTCCAATGATGTACTGGCGCAGATCAAGGCGAAAGGTTTCAGTACCAGTAACGTCCATGCTGTAAAAGGCGGTTATCTTGTGGAAGGAGATATTTTCTTGCGTACGCAAGATCTCAGTAAGAAAGCCCAAAACAATAAAGTAAGAGTGGCCAAGACAGAACAGTATTCCACCAATAACCTGGTAGCCAGCCTGCCGCGCGTGATCACCGTGAAGGTCACCGGCCTGGGCACCGCCTTTGTACAAGGCACCGACCTGGCCATACAACGTTATAATGCGTTGAACCTGCGTATTCAGTTCCAGCGTGTTACCAGCGGTAGTGCGGACATCACCATTCAGGGTTTCTATGAAGGTCCCGTTGGTGGCTATATTACCTTGGGGTCATCCGGTTTTCCCACTGACGCCGGCGATCCATTTGATCTTATAGAGATGAATACCCACCCGTATGCTTACGGCAGCAACCCGAACGTACAGTACGTAGGCTCTGTGATCCAGCATGAAATAGGGCACTGCATCGGCATGCGCCATACGGACTATATGGACCGCTCCTACAGCTGCGGAGGTAATCCGATAGACGAAGGCGACGGTGGGGTAGGTGCGGTATATCTGCCCGGTACCCCCAGCTATCCGGACGCTAACTCCTGGATGCTGTCCTGCTCCAACGGTGGTAACCGTACCTTTAATGCCAATGATATCATTGCATTAAATTACCTGTATCATTAACCCATCGATCAACTGCAATGCATGAAAAAAATTAAGGTTGCGCCGCGGCTATCGTGTCGGTGTGACCTTATTGATTCCCTTGTATCTTATACACCAGGTGCTCAATATTCATCAATGTATAGGCACTCCCGCTCAACTGTGAATACAACTTCATCGAGAACGCCCATTCTCCGCCTGCCTCCACCGGGTTATGAATGCCCTTCCATGTCTGTACGACAGTATTCAACGCGGCGGCGGTATCGGCAGACAACGTCTGATTAGGATACAACCCAATCGGCAGGTAGGTCACCAGCCCATCGTCAGCACCGTCGGACGGCGCTACCAGCTCAAAGCCATAACGCAGCTCAAAAGTTACTTTCTGCCCTGGCATACCGCTGCCAAACAGCGCGGTGAAACAGGCATTCAGCGCATCGGTGAGGGTATCGCCCAGTGCGTTGATATTGATACGCTTGCTGAAATTATTCAGCGGCGTGATCACGCTGGGGGCGATGATGGTATCGGTGGTGAAGATGAATGCCGGATTGGTAGGCACGTTGTCCAGTAGGTTCTGGTTGCGCTGTACATTCATCTGCGTACGCGCATTTTGCACCATGGCGAGGTTCAGGTCTGGCCATACGAGCTTAAACACCGGCCAGCCGCTGGGCGGAAGGGAGATTTCCGGCGGCACCAGGTAGGTGGTGGCGTCTTCCTGCGGGGGCTGCATCTGCAGCTGCACGAACAAACCGGTGGAAGGTAGCTGCACGTGTACTTCCGGCCAGGTGTTGTTAGGGCCGGGCGTGGCATCCAGCTTCGTCAGCGTCAGTGAGTCCAGGTCTTCGTCGTCGCGGTAAGCCACCCTGGCATTGAAGGAGTAGCTGGACTGTGATACCATCAGGTCCTGCGGATGGGTATACAGATCGGAAGTCTTCAGGCGGGCGGACCAGTACTGTGCTACATTACCTGCCAGCGTGGCAAAGGTACCTACGGCGTTCGCTACTGCCACAGGGTCCTGTGTGCTGTTGGTGTCGGTAAGCGCCTGTAACAGCGACCATAGCGGATCGGCGACATTCACGTACTGTGCCAGCTCGGTGAACAGGTCCCTCGGTGGGGAGGCGAGCGCCTTCGGTGCTTCACCCGGTCCAAGATTGAATTCCGCCTTGATCATCACATAGTCCTGCTCCGCATGTTGATGTGTGTATACAAACTCGTAGTTCCACAAACTTAACTTGCCGGCATCCTGTGTGCCATCGGGATAGCCCTGTACTACCTGCTGCGATACGATCTTCGGCAGCGCCGGGAAGATCCGCAACGGAATAGGTACGTCTACATCGCCGGGATCGGTGTCATGCAATGCAGCGGGTTTGGTGACGCTGTTGAGCAACGGCGTAAACGTGAGCCAGTCAGACGCATTGTAGCTTTGCGGCACATTGTCGCTGCTGATGTTAAATTCAAAATTTGACAGGTTGTACAGGAAAGACCCGGAGACATCTTTATGAAACGCCGGGTTGTCCAGCTGCAACAGGAAGTTTACATACGAATTTGCTTTGGAGAGATCTGTTTTCGCTGCCATAATGGTAAGTCCCGGCACGGAGGTACCGTCCGCCGTTTTGATATCGGCCTGCCCGTAAAGGTTGGCCGGCGGAAGCGCCGGATTGTTTTGCCATGCGGAATCCACGGCGGAATCATATTGTACCATCACAGAAGATTCGTAGGTATTAGCGAGACTGACACCCAGCATTTGCGTCATCATGTCTGCTGCGCTGAGGAGTGCCGGCTGTTTATCCGGATCGGTGACATCCAGCACGGTATTCAGCCCGGCGGCTATCTGCGGCATCAATGCGCGCTTGGCGTCCATCACTGTTTTGAGCTGGCCACGGATACCGGTGTTGTTGTACACCGCCATGGTGTAGCCCCCTGAGAGGAAGCGGTCCATGTCTTCGAGGAACCGGCGTGCCCACAGTTCTGTGTCGATGCTCTGGTAGGAAATGTTTTGCGGCGTTCCTAGCGTGCCATCGGCGGTCAGCGGCGCCACCAGTACAGGACGGGTGACAAGGTTGCTGTACAGCGGCATCAGCGCAAAGAACCGCGGTTGTTGCTGGCCGTTCACTGTAGTGGCGCCTTTAAGTGCCACGCTCTTTATGCCGTTGTCGTCGAACTCCACCTGCCAGAGATCCTGCGCCACGCCGGTAACCTGACCGGTGCCCAGGCGCAGTTTCGGCAAGGCGGCCATCATATCATCGGTGAACTGGTTATGGGTAAGGCTGCCCTTTGCCTCGTCGCTGTCGACCGGCGCGGGGAAATCAGATTCCGCCATTTCTACAGGCCCTGTCCCGTGAGCCGTGCCGAAGCCGGGGTAGATGAGCGAAGCAGGCCGCAGCAACCGGAGGGAAACCTGCAACGGCCCTACTGGAACGGCATACGGCCCGCCCTGACCGATATTCACGGAGAGGTTGACTTGCGCCGGCGGCAGCAAGGCCACAGCGCCCTGTTTAAACAGCATCGCGGCGGGATTGGCGTTCACGATATCATCTGCGCTTACTAATGCCTTCGCATCTGCAAAGCGGGTAATAAGACTGTTGAACGTATCGTTTGCTGCCGTGTTGATGGTCACCGTGTTGCCTTCCGGGTCGGTCGCCTGTAGCGTTACATTGGGGGCTATCAGGTTCTGGACAGCGGTGTTGGCCAGCGCAAACGCCCCGGCACTTACATTGTACAGACCTGGTACAGCCTGCGGCGCGGTGGTTTGTGCTAATAACGCCGGCGGACAAACGAATAACCCACCCGGGTTTAGTTTGCCCGATGCATCACCGATGGCGTTCACGATATCTGCCAGCGTAGCGGAAGATACCTGCCCTTGCAGCGCCGTTAATACGGCAGCAAAGGAGGGATTGGTACCCGTGTTAACGGTATAATCAGTGCCACCTACAGGTATCACCAGGTCAATGTTTGGTAAAAGTGTTCCCGGCATGTTTTCATTCAGCATCGCCAGCTGCTGACCGGCAGCGCCCAGCGACGTGTTGAAATTAAACCGGGAGGCGATTCCGTTCAGCGTATCAGCGGATACTATGGTGTATGGAATACGAAGCTGCGTGGTGTCTTCCGGCCAGGACAATGTACCGGGCAGGACGAACTTACTGGCCGCGGGCAAGGCGAAGGTTGAATTGGCCTTCAGCAATAGCTCCACAGGACAGGCATACCGGTCGGCAAACTGCTGCAGCGTATCTGGTGTATCGCCGGTGGTGATATTACTGAAGTTACCAAAGTAGAGCAACGCGCCAGGGTCAAAGAGGTCCGGCGTGGTCAGGTTGTTGGAAACAAGATCGGTCACATTTACGCCACTGCTGTTGTCTTTCAGCGTATCGTCCGGCAGCGCTACATACGTAGGGATGGTAAGCGGCTTGTCCTGCGCAAACACACCTTCAATATCCTTGTACAGATCAGCCAGCGTGGCCACGGTAATATTCACGCCGGCATTGGCAAACAAGGCGATGACCTTATTGAAGGTATTGTTATCCGCATCTACCGTTACCACCACGTCGGTATCATCATCCACTTCCACGG
>NZ_CAMLHC010000012.1 GCF_946479755.1 uncultured Chitinophaga sp.
GATAGGTATCGCGGTAATAGAGGTTTTTTGACGCAAAAAGCAGCTGCGGATTAAAACGGAGATCAAAATGCTCCGACAGGCGGGCATTGGCCAGTAATCCGAGGTTGAACCCCATTGTTTTCAGGGGCTCCGCAATCATGGTCGAATCATCGGCCAGGAAGGCGGTAGCGTGTTTCAGTTTAAAAAAGGACTGGTTGGCAGCCAGTGTAATGCCGAAATAATAGGGTTTTGCATCGTGGTCTATCATATTCAGGTTGGTCTGTGCGGTCGCCGGCAGCACAAACAGGATCAACAGGGATATCAGCGCGTAGCGCAGTAGATAGAACATATGCCGAAAGTGAGCGTTTTGCATGTAACGGCCGGGAATCCTGTGTTAAGTAATATGGTTCGCATTTCTTCGCCCTGCGGGAACACTTTCACGGATTCTGGCAGATAACTGTAGGCCGCTTTGCTTTTGGCTACAAATTTCCCGATCAGCGGTACGATAAGACGAAAATACGAATTATATAATTGTTTAATGGGAAAAACTGTCGGGTTCGAAAATTCGAGAATCACCAGTTTTCCGCCTGGTTTCAGCACCCGGTACATTTCAGCCAACCCTTTTTCGAGGTTTTCGAAATTACGGACGCCGAAGGCCACTGTTATGGCATCAAACGTCTTGTCCGCGAAACTTATTGTCTCACTATCGCCCAACTGCAGGGTGATTTTATGCTCCAGCCCCAGTTTCTTGATTTTTTCCCGTCCGTGGGACAGCATGCCCTCGGAGATATCGATGCCGGTAATATGCTCGGGATGCAGCTTTTTATTGGCCATCACCGCAAAATCACCGGTACCGGTGGCCACGTCCAGCATTTTTTTAGGTTGCAGGCTTTTCAGGTATTTCAGGGCTTTACGGCGCCAGATCACATCAATACCCAGCGACATAAAATGGTTAAGGAAATCATACCGGTAGGCAATATCATCAAACATGGATGCTATCTGCTCCTTCTTGCTTAATTTTGACCCTTCAAAGGGTACGATCTTCTGGACGTGTGTATTCGCTGACATGGCCGCAAAGTTAAGTCATCTGAAGGAATGCAAACAGGAAGATGCGGGATTTTTAATGGAACAAAACAATATCATGGTTATTAAATCTGCAGAATATCTGATCAGCAGCCCCGACTGGGAAAAATGCCCCACGCCGAACATGCCGGAATATGCTTTCATCGGCCGGTCCAATGTGGGAAAGTCCTCGCTGATCAATATACTGGCCAACAATGAAAAACTGGCCAAAACATCCGGTACGCCCGGAAAAACGGTGATGATCAACCATTTTATCGTCAACAAAGAGTGGTACCTGGTGGATCTGCCCGGATACGGTTTCGCTAAGAGAAGCATGTCGCAGCGTAAACAATGGGAGCGGATGATTGAAGATTACCTGCGCAAAAGGACCAACCTGGTCACTATCTTCGTGCTGATCGACAGCCGCCACAGTCCGCAGAAAATCGACATTGATTTTATCAACCAGCTGGGAGAATGGAATGTACCCTTCAGTCTCGTGTTCACCAAAGCAGACAAGAGCACACAGGCGGAAGTAAGCCGCAACGTGAAATCATTCCTGAATAAAATGCGGGAAAGCTGGGAGTTTCTGCCGCCTCACTTCGTCACTTCCACTGTTAAAAAATCCGGCCGGGATGCTATTCTCGGGTATATTGAAGAGTTAAACGCGCAATTCAGGGCGATCGCTTGAACAGCACAACAACCGATCATTCCGGGTCAGACGTTTATGCCATAACGTTAGGCTTAAGGAGAACGATGGGTTGGAAAACAGCGCACTAAAAACGGTTGGGTTAGGGGGAGACAATCACCTGACGTGCGGGACACATCAAAATTTGAGGCAGATACAATTTACTTTCAGGAGGAGGGCCTTGCTTAATTTACAATTTTATTGGCGCAGCTGCTGCTGGCGAAGGCCTCCGGCTTTGCTTTGAAGGCGAAGCCCATACCAAGGATATAACCCATCGCTTCCCGGAGGGCCAGGTTGCTTTTGAACTGTGGATTGGTATTGATATCGGCGTGCACTTCCATGTCTACGTCATATTCAGTAAACAGGTCGCACAGTTCATACGCAATCTCAATACTTTTGGCCACTTCCACCAGCATACGCTCCTTGATGGAATAACAATCCTTGGTTTTTTCATTGTGGATAAACATAAATCCGCCATGACCTTCCCGCAGGAAGACAATCACCGTAGCGAATTCAGTATCCAGTCCTTTTACCTGGGAATCCGTGCCTATGCATACTTTCAGGCGATAACCCCGGGCGGTTTCCCGGATGATGGCCTGCCGCACTTCTTCCTTGACCGGAAGGTGGATAACCTCTCCATTAAATCTTCTCCATTGCATAAAATATATATTAAAGGGTGAACATGCAACTGTGTCAGATAGGATATTGCCAGCCAGATGAAGTTAATGCCAAGCTATTTGGGTCAACAAGATGGAATCAGTCCATTGGGGGTTAAACGGCTAATATATATTTATCGAATATACGAAAAGCTGCCAGTTATTTGCTAACAGCTTTCCATTATATTTTTTTTCGGGAGATGTGTGCCTGCGGCTTAATACTGTCCGGTGCTCAACAACACAAGGGTGCAGGCTTCCTGCGGTTTGATATCATGTTGCCGCGCCAGCTCCTCCAGTTCATCGTTTTCGGTTCCGGGATTAAATATAATGCGCCGGGGCCGCAGCTGCAGGATATAGTCATAATATTCCTTCTGCAGGAGCGGGTTCATGTACAAGGTCACGGTGTCTACATTCTCTAGTGGAGGGTGTGCTGTGATGACAGGCACTTCTCCGATGGTGGCGGCTCTTTTACCGATAGCGACCACCGGGTGACCATGAGCGGTCAGCCGGTTCACCGCCAGGTAGCTGTATCGTTCCGGGTTGGGCGATGCGCCCAGCACGACGGTCAGTTTCTTATCGTTGGTGGTTTCCATATACCTAAGGTACGAATTTCAAAACAAGTGGTAAGCGCTTCGGGGCATATGGGCCAGGATGTCGGGGAAGGCCGCTTCCAGGACGGGATACTGAAAAACAAAGCCTTCCTGCAGGGCACGGGTGGGCAGCACCCACCTGCTTTTGAGTAATAGCTCTGTTTCCGTGCCGATGAGCGCAGCGCCGATGCTCAGCAGTGGCGCGGGCGCCGGCAGCCCAAACAGATGGCCGGCCGTTTTACGGAGCAATCGCATGAAAGTGCGGTTAGGCACCGGGTGAGGAGCAGTGCAGTTATATACGCCGCTGGTGCTGTCATTATCGTACAACCAGCGGATCATGCGGCATACATCGTTGATATGCACCCAGGTAAACATTTGCCGGCCGCTGCCCTGATAGCCGCCCAGCCCGAATTTCACGAGATTCAGGTAGGGGTGCATCACACCGCCGGGCTGCCATCCCAAGGTAACGCCTATACGCAGAATGACTTTCCGTGTATGCGGCAGCGTTACCTCGTTAAAGGCTGCTTCCCAGCGCTTGCATACCTGCACGGAAAAGTCATTGGCTATTTCCCCGGTGAATTCGTCCATCGGACGGTCTTCTGCGTGACGGTAAATGGTGGCGCTGGCCGCGTTGACCCACAGCCGCGGCGGATTCTCCAGCGTTTGTATCACTTCGCCCAAAATACGGGTGGCGTCTGTGCGGCTGTTAAAGATGGCCTCCCGGTTGGTGTCATTGTAACGGCAGTTCACGCTCTTGCCGGTCAGGTTGATCAGCAGATCAGCGCCTTCCAGGGCAGTGGCCCAGTCGTCCCGGGTGCGGCCGTCCCATGCCAGGTACTGTACCCGCCCGCTGGCAGGCTGCGGCCGGCGCGTCAGAATCACGATGTCGTTGTCTGCTCCAAAATACTCCACAAGGCCCTGCCCGATGAAACCCGTGCCGCCGGCTATGATGATGCGCTTGTTTTTCATTTTTTATTATTTTATAGTTCAGAACTTTCAGTAAATATTGAAATATAATGGCAAAAAAATAAGCCTACTTGATAAGCTTAAGCAGGCTGCTGTAAAACCAGTTCTCTTCCGATTTAATGAAAGCACTAATGGTTTTATCGGTTTGCTGGGCAAACTTGTTGATATTGGAAATGGAATCCTTGAAGGCTTTCAGCTCCCTGTCTTTTGGATCGCCCTCGGCCTGTTGCAGCTGCATCAGTACTTTCATGATAGGGTCCAGCTCCCGCTTTTTCCTTTCCCGGGCAATATAAGTGGCCACTTTCCAGATATCTTTTTCCGCTACAAAGAACTCCTTGCGCTCCCCCGGGATCAGTACACGCTCCACCAACCCCCAGTTGATCAGCTCCCGCACGTTCATATTGGTATTACCACGGGAAATATTCAGCTCCGCCATAATATCATCGGCACTCAACGGGTCAGGCATCACCAGCAATAACGCATGGATCTGGGCCATAGTGCGGTTGATACCCCATTGTGCTCCCAGTGATCCCCAGGTTTGAATAAACTGCGCTTTTGCATCCACTAAATTCATGTAGGTTCTGATTTGTTGTGCCTCAAAAATACACCAAGTTTTTGAACTTTCAAAAGTTTATGAAACAAAATGTGTGGGGTGGGAAGTCCTGGCTCCAAAAAAACAAAGACCGAAGCATTCGCTCCGGTCTTCATTTATATTCATAATAAACAAGTTCGTATCAGGAACTACACCAGCATGGTTACCGGATTTTCCAGGTAAGTCTTCAGGGTAGCCAGGAAACGGGCGCCTACGGCTCCATCCACGCTTCTGTGGTCGCAGCTGAGGGTCAGTTTCATGATATTGGCGATTTTCACCTGGCCTTTTTCAACGATAGCGGTTTCTTTAATGCCACCTACAGCGAGGATAGCAGAATCCGGCGGGTTGATGATAGCGGTGAACTCGTCGATGCCCAGCATACCCAGGTTGGAAACGGTGAAGGTGTTACCGCTGAAGTCCTGTGGTTGCAGTTTTTTGTTTTTGGCTTTGTCGTACAGGCCTTTGGCTTCACCGGCGATCTGGCTCAGTGATTTCTGGTCTGCAAAACGGATCACCGGTACAATCAGGCCGTCTTCGATGGCTACAGCGGAACCGATATGTACGTGCTGGTTGTGACGAATAAAGTCGCCCATCCAGCTGCTGTTCACATCCGGATGCTGACGCAGTGCCAGGGCGCAGGCCTTGATCACCATGTCGTTGAAGGAGATTTTCACCGGAGACATCTCGTTAATCGCTTTACGGGCGTCCATGGCTTTATCCATGTTCACATCTATCTTCAGGTAGAAGTGAGGCGCAGTGAATTTGCTTTCGCTCAGGCGTTTGGCGATCACCTTACGCATCTGGGAGAGCGGTGTATCGGTGTAACCTTCCTGGCCGGCAGGTACGAAAGCAGGTGCGGACGGAGCAGCGGCGCCGGTTTTGGCAGCAGGAGCAGCAGCCGGTACGAAGTTGTCCACATCTTTTTTCACGATACGGCCGTTGTCGCCGGAACCGGCAACCTGGCTGATATCAATTCCTTTTTCGGCAGCCAGTTTACGTGCCAGCGGAGACGCTTTCACGCGGCCGTCGGTAGAAGTGGCCGCAGCAGGTGCTTCGGCAGGTGCAGCAGCACTGGTGGCAGCGGGAGCAGCGGCTTCAGCCGGAGCTGCTTTGGCAGGAGCAGCATTCTCGGCCGCCAGGATCGCGTCCACGTTAGTGCCCGCTTTACCCACGATGGCGATAATGCCGTTTACCTTAGCGGCTTCCCCTTCTTTTACGCCAACATACAGCAGTGTACCGTCCGCATAACCCACCACTTCCATGGTAGCCTTGTCAGTTTCTACTTCTGCCAGTACATCGTCGCTTTTTACTACGTCGCCTACTTTTTTATTCCAGGCAACTATCTTTCCTTCTGTCATCGTATCGCTCAGCAGCGGCATACGGATAACAGACGCATTTTTCAGTGCTTCTTTTAATGCAGCATCATCAGCAGCAGGCGCGGCGGCGGCCGGTGCAGCTTGTGGTGCCGGTGCAGCGGCTTGCTGGGCAGGTGCCGCAGCTGTATCGCCGGAATTCCCTTCCAGCAAAGGCTTATAATCTTCGCCTGGTTTACCAACAATGGCGATAATACCATTCACTTTGGCTGCCTTGCCTTTTTCCACACCAATGTACAGTAACGTGCCCTCTACGTAGCCTATTACTTCCATCGTCGCCTTGTCCGTCTCCACTTCAGCAATAACATCGTCTGCCTTTACTTGATCGCCCACCTTTTTATGCCATTCCGCAATCACCCCTTCCGTCATCGTATCACTCAGGAGGGGCATTCTGATAACTTCTGCCATAGTGTTTATTAAAAATTTTGCTCAAACCTACATGTTTTTGCGCAAAAACGCAAAGAAGGAATGCTAATCGGTTTAAAAATGTCTAATGATCGTTAAGATATAATAAGTGAAACTCAATTAAAAATCAAGCTCCATATTAAGCCGGTCTTTTAACTCTTTTACCAGCGGATATTTCTCTGCCATATGCTGGAATTGTTCCCTGCTGGAAAGCGGCGCCGGTCCCAGGTCCTGTACCTGCTGGGTCTCGTCCAGCTGAAGGGTCAGCACCAGGGTCGGATTATTGAATTTCTGCTTGAAAAACTCGGAAATCGCCATTTTCTCCTCTTCCATGAACCGGTGCTGCACAATGTTGCGGCTTACGATACCGATTTCGGTAGCGCCCAGCAATTTCAGTACGGCCAGCGCCAGGTTACTCACCACGGTCATCTTGTTGGCCTGGCGGAACCGGTCAATGAACTCCTCCCAATACACTTCCAGGGCGCCGGCTGTCAGCGGAATGCTCTCTATCTGCGCACTGGTCTGCTGTTTGGCGGCCAGCGCTTCTTTCATCGCTGCCAGTCCGGTGAGCTTACTGGCCGGCGCAGCTGGCTTAGCTGCAGCGGTGGCGGTGCCGGCTTGACTGCCACTGGCATAAGCTGTGGTTTGTGCGGCAGGCGTGGCCACAGGTGCGGTACCAGCGGCTGCGGGAGCAGGGCGGGCAGGTGCGGCCGGAGTATGGGCGATGGGAGTACTGCTGGTGGAAGCCCCGTTGGCGGGATGCCCCGCCGGCGCTCCGGTGTTCATACCGGCAGCGGCAGGACTGGCGGTCTGGCCTGCGGCCGGTGGCGCCTGTGTCTGGGCAGCGGCTGCAGGCGTACTGTCTACGGTCAACCGCGCTGTTTCTGGCGATTGTGCCGCTATACTCGCGGTGGTGGCTGGTTTGGCCGCAGCGGGCTGCGGGCCCGGGGCCCTTAACCGCTGTGGCGGCGTACCGTCAGCTACTAACTTTTTTTTTAAGACCTCTCCGTTATTGTCATCACTCACCAGGCTCACAGCCTGCTGCAGGTAACAAAGCTTGATCAGCGCCATCTCCACATGCAGGCGCTTGTTGCGGGCCAACCGGTAGTTGATCTCCGTATCATTGAGCAGGTGAAGGGCGGTAATCAGGTAAGCCGGACTGATTTTACCGGATAACTGTTTATAACGGTCTCTCAGATTGCCGGACACTTCTACCAGGTGAAAAGCTTTCTCGTCCTTACTGAGCAACAGGTTGCGCAGGAATTCGGCCCAGCCGTTCAAAAAGTTGTCCCCTTCAAACCCTTTCTGTAAAATTTCATCAAATATTAACAGGGCTGTGGACACGTCCTGCTGTAACACGGTGTCCATGATCCGGAAGAAATAATCGTAATCCAGGATGTTCAGGTGCTCCAGCGTATTCTGATAGGTAAGATGCCCGCTGGTAAAGCTCACGATCTTGTCCAGCGTGCTCAGCGAGTCGCGCATACAGCCGTCCGTCTTCTGGGCTACCAGGTGAAGGGCGTCGGCATCTGCCTGGATATGCTCTTTCTCACAGATCTCTTTCAGGTGGTCTACCGTATCCTGTATGGTAATACGCTTGAAGTCAAATATCTGGCACCGGCTGAGGATCGTCGGTAATATCTTGTGTTTCTCCGTGGTAGCCAGGATAAAGATCGCATAGGAAGGCGGCTCCTCCAGCGTTTTCAGGAACGCATTGAAGGCAGAGGAACTCAGCATGTGCACCTCATCTATAATATAGATCTTGTATTTGCCGGCCTGTGGCGAAAAACGTACCTGCTCCACCAGCGTCCGGATATCGTCTACCGAGTTGTTGGAAGCGGCATCCAGCTCATGAATGTTGAAGGAACTGCCTTCGTTGAAGGATTTACAGGAATGACATTCGTTACAGGCTTCCCCATCAGGCTGGAGGTTCTCACAGTTAATGGTTTTAGCCAGAATACGGGCACAGGTGGTTTTCCCTACTCCGCGTGGCCCGCAGAACAGGAAAGCGTGCGCCAGCTGATTATTGCGGATGGCATTCTTGAGCGTGGTGGTAATATGTGCTTGTCCTACAACTGTTGAAAAGTTCTGTGGACGGTATTTACGGGCTGAAACGATAAAATTCTCCATATGACTGCAACGCTTTCGCGAGCGTCGAAAATACGCACAAATTCAGTAAGAGAAAAATGGAAGCCACCAGCACGGCTTTTGACTCAGCCTTCGGGCTCCATGGTCAGTAAAAACTCCAGGAACGATTTCCGGAGCAGGATATTGCTGTTATTGTACTGTTCCATCACGGTGGAAATGATTTCGTGCAACTCCTGCAACGCCACATAATCCGGTACCTGGTCCTGCATAAAAATACAGTCCTGTGCGGCAAAGCGCTGTACTTTGTCATACACCTCCGGAGAAAGGCAGCTGGTATATCCGGGAGAGGTGGTGACCTCGTGCAGTAACCGGCGGAACCGCCAGCATTCGGCCCGCAGCTCTTCCATCCACGGCTCCTGCATGGCAATGGCGTCATGCCCGGCGTTGAAAACCTGGCTGATAGCATGGATAACCCTGATCACCTGATCGTTCAACCGGTTGGCGAATTCCTGGTGCATCAATATCTGCTGATACCGGGTGGTCAACTGCCGTATCGCCTCCGGCCCCTTTGCCAACGCCCGCTGGTAGTGATAAGCATACGCCTGCTGGTCGTGCTGCTGCAGCCAGCGCTGCTCTTCCGCTACCTGTCCGGCCAGTTTCAGGGCCAGCTCCCGGGCATCGGAAGCTTTTTGCGGTTGCCCGTCAAACTCAAAGACACGGGTCTGAAACTGCCCCGTGGCAATGGCCTGCAATGTTTCTACGTCCTGCTTGTCGCGGTAATAACTCCTGATCCGCCATACTACGTCCGGATGATAGAGCTGCGCCATATCGGTAACGCCGGTAACAGAAAGGGCCCGCTCATCTTCCGTATTAACAGCAGTAAACGCCCGGTTATCATAGTAGTCATGGAAAACGGCCGGGTATTCGTACAGGCGGTGCCGGTGGGTGAGCGCCGCTACAAATTCGGCAGGGGTGATCATGTCACCGCCAGATCCCGGCGACAATACATCGTATACCTGGCGGGTGCTTTGTTCCTGTAACAGCTCAGGGTTATGGAATAATTGCCACGCGCTGGCTGTCACCTGCTCACAACGGACACCGGCCGCCAGATAACGCTGCTCCCGGTCTTCCCGCGTAGGATGGGTGGTCCATTGCTCCCGCAGCTGTACCCGGCTTTTCAGAAAAGTGTGGAAATAACTGTCAGGTATCAGGGGCAACCCCGCTGTGTCAGTCTCCAGGTGGCTCTGCCGCGCATAATAGTCGATGACGGCGCGGTGAACATGGAAGATGTTCCTGAACCGCTGTCCGCCGGATTCCAGGTCAGACAGCTTATGCATACAATGGTCCAGGCAGTAGGTGCCCATCTCCACCCGGCGCCCGCCACTCACCGCAGCTTCAGTACCCGCCAGCGACACGGCAAGCACATCTGCCTGGAATTCCATCTCCCGGCTCAGTTCAAGATATTGCCGGTTGATAAGCCGGTAAAGTTTACGGAGTAAAAAACGGATACTGTTGACCACCATCGTGGTCACATGGGCGAAAAATCCCGTCAGGCCGCCATTGCTGCTCCACCGCATGGCGAGATCGTTCCAGCTGTCGTTCTCATACAGCATGTTATACAGGATCTTGTTCCACACATAAACATAGCTGCCGAACTTCATGCTGCGCCTGGAAAAATGCGCAAATTCCTGCGCCAACACCATTTTAAACTCGCTGATATTGACACAGTTCACCAGCCCCAGCCCGATTTCCAGGTTCATCCTTGCGGGCCATAACAAATTGAAAAAGCTGGAGTTGTAAAAAACGGAAACGTTCACCTCCGGCACCACAAACACTTTCTCCGGAAAACGGATACGGGTTTCCTGTACCAGCTTCGAGATGAAATCAAATAACCGGGGATGATCATCAGCATCGATAGGGGCGCGGTAAGGATTTACCGGCGGGCGCCGGTAAAAGAGAAACCGTACCAGCAAAAACAACATCAGACCGCCCAGTATGATCAATACTGGACCGGCAATAAAGGTAAAGATACCGGGATAATATCCGGTAAGGGCTATACCGGCGGTGACAAAAGCTGCGCCCAGCGCTACGGCTGTCAATAATACCAATACGTACAACAGCAAAAAGAGCAATATAAAACCAATCACTTTTACTATCTGTAGCCTAAACGCTGCCGTGGGTTGAAAGACCGCGGGATCTTTAATCCCTGGACTTGCAGGATATAAGTTGGTCATAACAAAACATCAGGTTAAATACGATAGTCGCTGCAAAAGGGATTTAAATATAACCAATATTCAGGGATTTATTGCCTGTAGCGGCAGTGCCGGATATTGATATGATGTTTTCTGAGACAACACTGTGGCGGAAATGCAGCGAAAGAGAGAGGTAAAGTTGTCATGCAGGTGCCCGGAAATAAAAAAGCCCGGCAGCTTCCGGCTGCCGGGCTATATCTTTCAGTGCATGATTATTCTAATATCGGATGTCTTTCTACCGGCATGTTAGGGTCGAACATATAGCGGTAGGTGGTCAGCTTCCTGGAAGGGGTAGCCCCCAGGCTGGCAGCCACATTCAGCATACGGGGATTGAAATCGCCGATCCACTGCATTTCATAGGATTCGTAAGGCATGCTCCTCGGTTGTATCACCTTGGCGCCTTCCACGATAAGATAAGCGTCCACACCTTTGCCCTGGAACTCAGGCACAACGCCGAAAATGATGCCTACCATTTTATGACACTGCCTGGTCAGCTTCATCCAGAGAAAAATCAGCTTGCCCCACCAGTTCATTTTCCCTTTCATGTGTTTAATGTACTGGTTCAGGTCCGGCAGGTTAAGCCATATGGCTATCGGCTCGTCCTTGTAATAGGCAAACCAGGCGATCTTCTCATCCATCAATGGTTTCATCTGGTTGAAAAGACTCAGCACCTGTCCTTTGTTCATTTCCTTGCCGCCTGCATGCTGGGCCCAGGCCTTATTATAGACAATGCTGAAATCCTGGGCGAACTTCTCCAGCTGGTTCTTTTTAATATGCCGCGCGGTAAAGTCCGGGTCCTGGCTGATAGCAGCATGGCGGGAGTAGAATTTGTCTGCCAGCGTACCCCGGGAACCCATACCATAACAGATCTGGTTAAAGAACAGCCGGAAGCCATAAGTCTCAAACAACCGGATATAATAAGGCGGGTTGAAGTTCATACCGTACAAGGGTTCGTGGTAACCTTCTGTCAGCAGCCCCCACCAGTTGTTACGCTCCCCGAAGTTGATAGGGCCGTCCATAGCGGCCATCCCTCTCTCCTGCAACCATTGTTTGGCTGTGTTGAATAAGCGGTTGGCTGCCTCCTGGTTGTCGGTACAGTCAAAGAAGCCCATACCGCCCACTTTCACCTTATCTCCTTTATTGGTATACTTCTTATTTACAAATGCGGCCACTCTGCCGATCAGGTTACCCTGCTGGTCTTTCATGATCCACCGTGCACACTCCCCAAAACGGAACGCTTTGTTCTTCTGAGGGTCAAAAACAGCGTCAATATCCTTGTCCAGTGGTCTGATCCATCCAGGTACGTCCTTGTTTAGCCTGATATGTACTGCCAGAAACTCCGCCGCTTTTTGGGCGTTGTCAACTAAAATCAATTCCATGGATACTATTTGTGCAAATTTGCGCAAAAATAAGAAAAACAGCCGTTGGCATTATTTTTTCTGCTGATATCTTATGAAGCGAAACTATATCTTCCCGCTGATCCTCTGTATCTTCACCATTATCCTCGCATTGGGCTATTGCCGGCAGCAAACGGAAGTACGGAGAGTACTGACCGAAAACCAGCGGCTGTGGAATGAAAACCGCGACCTGCGCAAAAGCCTGGAACAAAGTAATAACGTAAGCCGTCAGATTGATGACCACCGGACCGTTCAGCAGCGGGTGGCAGGGCAGTTTGTGGAAAGACGGGCCTATTACCGCCGCAACTGGCAGCAGTTTATCACCGTCACCACCAGCGACTATCGCACCGGCTTCCTGGGCGGCATCAAAAATCTCAGCATCACCGTCCGCAATCAGACAGAATACCCGATAGACAATGCAGTGGTAACGGTGCAGTATATGCGCAGCAATGGAGAGGTGTTCAAAACAGAACAATATACTGTCAATAACATCCCTGAAAAAAGTGAGCGCAGCGTGGCTGCCTCCAACAGCCGCAAAGGCAGCAAGGTAAATGTGAAACTGGTGAGCGTTACCAGCCAGGCCATGAATTTCTGCTGGGCTACCGGCAAACCCGCTCCGGCCGGCAACCCCGACCCGTTTGAATGCGTGCCCTCCCCGCCGAAGAATCCTTAACTTTGGCGCATGATCACATTACAACAGGTAGCTACCCCCGGTGAGGCCATCAAAGAATTGTATGAAGAAGCTTTTCCCTATGAGGAAAGAAGGGACTGGCAGGTGGTACTGTCGCTGCTGGATGGTGGCAAACTGAAAATGCTGCAGCTGGAAAAAGAAGGGGTCTTCGCCGGTTTTGTATGTTACTGGCCTTTACCGGATTATACTTTTGTAGAATACCTGGCGGTCCACGCGTCTGCCCGGGGTGGTGGCATCGGCACCCATATCATGGAAGAACTGGAAAAACGTTTCGCCCCGCTGGTGCTGGAAGTAGAGCCACCGCACACGGAACAGGCAAAACGCCGCATCGTTTTTTATGAAAGACTGGGTTACCAGGCTTTTGATCAACCCTATTATCAGCCTCCTTACCACGAAGGACACCAGCCGCTGGAACTTCGCTTAATGCAGAAAGGTTCCACCCATGACGGTGAAACCTTTCTGAAAATAAGAAATCAGATTTATCGTTTCGTTTACAACATCAGTTAACCTCTTCTGACCCTTTCCCCGTTGCCACTGCCGCCGCCGTTACCGCCACCGGACTCTCCGCCGCGGGAAGGACGGGACTGTTGCTGTTGCTGTTGCTGTCTTTGCATTTCCTGCTGTTGCTGCTGTTGCTGACGTTGTATTCTTTCTTGCTGTTGTTGCTGTTGCTGCTGCTGGCGCATCTGCTGTTGTTGCTGTTCACGCTGGGCTCTTTGCTGTTGTTCCATTTGCTGCTGCTGTTGTCTCATCTGCTGATCGCGCTGCATCTGTTGTTCGCGTTGTATCCTTTGCTGTTGTTGCTGTTGTTCCTGCTGTTGCTGACGGATCTGTTGCTGTTGTTGTTCGCGCTGCGCCCTCTGCTGTTGTTCCACCTGTTGCTGTTGTCTTATCTGCTGATCGCGCTGCATCTGCTGGTCCCGTTGTATCCGCTGCTGTTGCTGTTGTTGCTGTATCTGTTGCTGTTGGATCTGTTGCTGGTTGTTGTTCGGTACCCTGGACGGGCGATCGTATCCGGGCTGAACACCGCCGCGATTGTTGCTGTTGTTGTTATTGCCGTTGTTGTTGTTATAGTTCGGCTCACGGGAAACGCGGCCGCTGTTGTTGTTATTACCGTTGTTACCATTGTTGAAATTGCCGTTGTTGCCATTATTGCCGTTTACTACGCGGCTGGGCCTACCGGCGTCGCCTCTGTTAAGAGAGGAGGCATCCGGACGGAAAATCTGCAACTGGTTGTTCTGTATCCTGCCGGCGCCGGGTCTGTCACTATTGGCCACTCTTACTGGTCTTACGCTGCTGCCGGTGTAACGTTCCACTTCCCTTACGTTAGGCCCCCTGGAAATCCTGCCATTACCATAGTTGTTGTTGATAATGGTAGTGTTGTTGATAATAGTGGTGTTCCGGCTGTTATTGATGTAATAGTTGTTGATCTGCCGGCTGCCGATATACCTTCTGGGAACGAATGCCCAGTAAGAATTAGGCATATTGTAGGCGGAAGGGCCCATCGGCGCCCATCCGTAGTAGTCTCCTCCACTTCTCCAGTCTACCCATGCCGGTCCCCATTCGTTGCCGGGTATCCACATCCATCCATACATGCCGTCAAACATCCAGCGGCCGTAGTGGAAAGCTGCCCATCCCCAGGAATAGTCAGACATCCAGGTCCATCCGTAATCGGTGTAAACCCAGTGTCCGCCACTGTAATAAGGACGGAAGTCCGGTCCTGCGTTAGGTATCCAAACCTGGTTGTAGCCGGGGTAGTTCATCCATCGGCCGTAGGGACTCAATTCATCATAAAAAGAGATAGAAGCCCCCACCTGCACCTGTGGTCCCGGGCTGTAGGCTGAATACGTGCTGGCGCAACTACCCAGAAAGAAGGATATAAGTAAAAGAGATAATCCTGTGTTTTTAATTAATCTGTTCATACTCCTGTTTTTTAGTCCTGATTGGTTTCGCTGTTATTAGACTTTGCGGAGATTCTATGGCTTTTTTTTGCGTGTTCCGGTTTATACTTCAATGATCTGCTACTAGTGTCGTGTGGTGTTTCAAACGCGGTCTAAATGCAGTTACTCATTAAGGCGAAATGTTAAACAAAATTGTTAAAATTTTTATAACGCTTTTCGCTGCAGATAGAGCGTTACAACTGCTATCAGGCAAAAATGATTCCAATTTATGCACCTAAATCTAAGTCGTACTGATACAATGTTTTAAGAATTGTGTATTATTGCTGTGTGAATGATTTTTATAATGTGAGATTTTGTTTAACTGCCAACACCCCTTTGTCATATTTTTGAATGCTTTTTTCTTACCCAAAAACCTATATGTCCATGTCTGTTTTACCAACGTTGAAGTATAAACGAATTTTTACCTGGCTGCTCCTGGTATTCGTAGCAATGTTCCTGCTCCGTCTGTTGTACGGCTATACGTATTCCCACAGGGACGAAAACGTTAGCCAGGGGGAGAGTTTTCTCTCGCAGGTACAGCAAAAAAACTATGCCTCTGAGAAAAAAATCCAGGTGAAAGGAGATGTGGCCCCAGTACCGGCAGCTTCCAGTCAGAAATATGAAAAAGTAGCGTATGTAAGCTCGCGCTCTACCAGCTTTACGGAAGATGAAAAGCAGTTGCACGGCACCATCCGTCAGTTTGGCGCCATCATCCAGTACCAGCAGGAGTCTGGCAACAAGGGCAATCGCGATCTCCGGCTGATGATCGGGGTATCGCCGGATAAGTTTGATTCCTGCTACTATGCGATCCAGAGAATCGGCACGATCAAATCTACCAGCATCACCAAAGTGGACAAAACAAACGAATACCGGAAACTCAATGCCAGCAAGGTATCTATGGAGAAAAACCTGGCGTCGCTGAACAGCCTCACTTCTCAGCCCGGTAAGATCGACGAACGTATATTACTGCACGAAAAAATCGCAGAAGTAGAACGGCAGCTGCAGGAGCTGGGCGTGGAACTGGGCAACTTCGATGTGGAAAACGAATTTTGCACCATACAGTTCAGTATGTATGAAGGCGCGGCGGAACGGGGCATTCCCTTCTATTCGCGGGTAAAGACAGCGCTCGAATGGACCGTGAAATATTATGTAATGCTGATGACCGGTCTGTGCCTGGCGTCGCTGGGCGCCTGGCTGCTGCTGAAAGTACTGACCATGATAAAAACATCATAAATCATTCAGCGATTTTTTGATGTACGATTTTTGAATTTCGGGATTGATAAAACGAGAAGACCGGAGCGATTAAAACCCGCTCCGGTCTTCTCGTTTATCGGTCCAAACGTCGTACATCAAACTTTTATCAATCCCAAAATCCGTAAATCCCAAAATTCCAAAATCCCTAAATGGTATACTCGCCGACCTTAGTTCCGTCGTCGCGCAGCATGGTGAGTGTGAGCTGCTTTTGATCGGCTTTTATTTTGATCAGCGTGCGTTTGCCTTCCTGGGGGCCTCCGCCGATGATCAGCGGGTAGTTATGCTGGCCGGCGACCGGGGCATGCACGCCATAGGTGTGTGTATGGCCGCATACGAGCAGATCTATTTTGTATTTATTGAACAACGGGCCGAAGAGCTGGCGGCAATGCGAAGCGCCGTGCCAGTCGCCGCCGTGGTAGTGGGGGATGTGCATCAGCACTACTTTGTGTTTCGCTTTTTTATAGGCCGGGCTTTGCAGCTGCTTTTCCAGCCAGTGGGCCTGCTCTTCGCGGTAGCCGTCGAAGTCGGCGATGCCGGCATATACGGGCGCGCTGTCTTCCTTGTCTTCCCCGGTGTCCAGCACAATGGCGTGTACGGGTCCCCAGGTAAAGGAAAAGTAGCTGCCATGGCCCGGGTTGTCGAAGTACTGATGCCATTCACGGGCGTATTTGCCGCGGGTTTCGTGGTTGCCTCTCACATACATAAAAGGTTTTTGGGTGGAGAAGGTGTCGCCGCAGGGGGAGAGCAGGTGGTCGATGATCTGTTGTTCGTTGGATTGATAGTCGAACATATCACCGTTGAAGAACACAAAATCGTAGGGGTCGTTGCCGTTGAGGCCCATCAGGTGGGGGATGGACTTGGGACGGTCGTGGATATCGTTGAGCATGAGCCAGGACACTTCTTTCGCCTGCGTATCGGGCGCAGTGAAAGTGTAGGTGTCGCTGGTGAGGGTGTTGCCGTAAGTGAGTTTATAGGGCTGAAAATCGGTGATTTCCTTGGAGAGCACGCGGTAGCTGTATTGTTTGCCCGGTTCGAGGTGGGATAGTTCTATCCGGTGGAGTTTGTTGTTGGCGTCTACCAGTCCTTTCGTTACGCGGTGGGCTTTCCGGTTGAGCTGTCCGTCGGTGCCGTATTCCACCCAGCTGTAGCAGGGGCGGGAGGTGAGCCACATGACCGCGACGGTGTCGGGGGCGGGCATTTGCAGGTAGGGTTTGCACAGGAAGGCATGGGCGGGCTCATCGGCAATGGCGGTGGTGGTGTCGGTTTTACGGGCAGCGCCGGCAGCGAGGGGCGCCAGGCCGGTGACGCCCAGCAGTCCTGCTTTGGACAGGTTGCCCAGGAAGCTGCGGCGTGACAGTTCATTGTTCATTTTCTTCATATTATAGTCAGATATATGTAAGGAATCGCTAAAAATAGTTAGCAATAAAAGAAAAGCGCATTATTTTTATATGAACGGAGGAGGGAAGAGTGCAGAAAGGGGCGAGAAGTTATAAATATTGAAAAATCTATATTTGACACATTCCGCGTTGTCTGGCCGCGAATTTGGCTGCTGATAACTGAAAACAACCTGTAAATTGAGGCCTAAAAAGGTTTTTTTTCCTCAATAGCTTTTTGATTTTCCCCCATTTACTATTACCTTTGCGCCAAATTTTAGAAACGATTCTGGTAATCGTTTTTGAGGAAATAACTTTTTAGTATTTTATAAACCTCTTTAAAAATATGCCTAACACAGGTAAGATCAAACAAATTATCGGTCCCGTGGTGGACGTGCACTTTGATGACAAATTGCCCGAAATCTACAACGCATTGGAAATTACCCGCGAAAATGGTCAGAAAGTAGTATTAGAAGTACAACAGCACCTGGGTGAAGACAGTGTACGTTGCGTGGCAATGGACTCCACTGATGGTATGGTTCGCGGAATGGCCGTAGTGGACAAAGGTGCACCTATCAAAATGCCAATTGGCGACCAGGTGAAAGGACGTTTGTTCAATGTGGTAGGTGAGGCTATCGACGGTCTGGGTGATATCGCAACTGACAACGGTTACCCCATTCACCGCCAGCCGCCTAAATTTGAGGATCTGGCTACCGATACCGAAGTACTGTTCACCGGTATTAAAGTAATTGACCTGATCGAGCCCTATGCAAAAGGTGGTAAAATCGGTCTGTTCGGTGGTGCGGGTGTAGGTAAAACCGTATTGATCCAGGAGCTGATCAACAACATCGCGAAAGGTTATGAAGGTCTGTCCGTATTTGCCGGCGTGGGTGAGCGTACCCGTGAAGGTAATGACCTGATGCGTGAAATGATCGAAGCCAACATCGTAAAATATGGCCCTAAGTTCATAGAATCCATGGAACATGGAAACTGGGACGTAACCGCTGTAGATAAAGAATTACTGAAACAGTCACAGGCTACCTTCGTGTTCGGTCAGATGAACGAACCTCCCGGAGCCCGTGCACGTGTGGCCCTGTCCGGTCTGACCTTGGCGGAATACTTCCGTGATGGTGATGGCTCTGCAGGTGGCGGCCGTGATATCCTGTTCTTCGTGGACAACATCTTCCGTTTCACCCAGGCAGGTTCCGAAGTGTCCGCACTGTTAGGCCGTATGCCTTCTGCGGTAGGCTACCAGCCAACCCTGGCTACTGAGATGGGTCTGATGCAGGAACGTATCACTTCCACCAAAAACGGTTCCATTACCTCCGTACAGGCGGTATATGTACCTGCGGATGACTTGACCGACCCTGCTCCGGCAACTACCTTCTCCCACCTGGATGCTACCACCGTATTGGACCGTAAAATCTCCGACCTTGGTATCTACCCTGCCGTGAGCCCGCTGGATTCTACTTCCCGTATCCTCACCCCGGCTATCGTGGGTGAAGCACACTACAACTGTGCACAACGTGTGAAACAAATCCTGCAGCGCTATAAAGAATTACAGGACATCATCGCCATCCTCGGTCTGGACGAGCTGAGCGACGAAGATAAACTGACGGTATCCCGCGCCCGCCGTGTACAACGTTTCCTGTCACAACCTTTCCACGTGGCAGAACAGTTTACCGGTCTGAAAGGTGTACTGGTACCGATCGAAGAAACCATCCGTGGCTTCAACATGATCATGGACGGTGAAGTGGACGAATATCCTGAAGCAGCGTTTAACCTTGTAGGTTCTATCGACCAGGCTATCGAAAAAGGTAAGAAATTACTGGAAGCAGCTAATAACTAATCCGAATGGTCCTCCGGGACCATTTACCAATCACCATTCACGATCATAACATGCTATTAGAAGTATTAACACCAGAAAGAAAATTATATGCAGGCGAAGTGTACGGCGTACAACTGCCCGGCATTGATGGTTCTTTTGAAATACTGGATAAACATGCGCCCTTAATCGCAGCGCTCGGAAATGGTAAAATGAAAGTGCTGAAAGATAAAAACCACAGCGAATTCTTTACTATTACCGGCGGCTTCGTGGAAGTGCTGCGCAACAAGGCTACTGTGCTCGTAGAAGGTGCGGTGGCAGTGGAAAAATAAACCATACTACCAGTAGTTATATATCATTTAACGGACAGGCCGGGTAAGATTACCCGGCCTTCGTTTTGTCCTAACTATTCCAATCTTAGAAGACCCGTTAATCAAGTAAGAGTACCCCCCGGGATTTCCGCTAATCCTCACTTCCGTACAATACATCCCCGCAGGGCCCCACATTGCTGCCGGACCGCAGTTATGCACGTACATCCATGAGCAGCCCTTTCACAGGCTGTGTATATTACCTAATGAATAATGCGCTTATTACTGTTGATATAATTCTTCCTATCGTTGTCTCAGGTAAATTCGGGCGTCTTTCTGTGAAGGTGCAATGTTTTTCATAGGTAGCCTTCATAGGTGTATTCTATCGGTTGTTCCTTACCTGAACTATAACGGGTTATTTTGTGTTGTTACTTTAGCAAGATATTTAATTTGTTGCAAAAAAAGTCATTCCTTTTTGTTCATTTTTGCACAAATAACCTACCCCGAAACACATCTGCTTCGCTTTCAGAATATTAGAAAAATTAATTTAGTGAAGGATCAATGGGGAAATTTGCCATCATGGCGAAATTACTGCCAAGATTTCTCAATGCCTGCTGCCATATTTGCTGCTCCCGCGATTCAAATACCAGCGATGGCGTGCTCTCAGAGGGTATCCACGACTTCTCCCGCAGCTCTTCTTCCAGCTGGCCGGTCGTCCAGCCGGAATAACCAATGAAAAATTTGATCTTCTGTAAATCCAGCGCGCCCTGGTTCAGCAACTCCACCACATCGTCAAACCGCCCGCCCCAATACACGCCCGGCACCACCTGTACCCCGCCCTGGATCTGATCGGGCAGCTGATGCAGGAAATGGATCGTGTCTACCTGTACCGGTCCCCCGTAATAAACCGGGATACCCGGATAAATAACATCAGGGATCAAACTGTCCAGGGTCTGGTCAAATAATCTGTTGATAACGAAGCCAAAACTGCCCTTTTCGTCGTTTTCACACACAAAAATCACCGTACGGGCAAAATTGGGATCTTTCAGAAACGGATCGGCTATAAGCAAAATACCGGGCGCCAGACTAACCATATGCATACGTTTTGATCTCTAACCAAATTTAATTAATTGATTACAAAGCAGGAAGAAATAAAAGGGAAAAAAAACCGGTTAGGAAGGATAACAAAACTCATTGAAAAAGAAGGAAATAAAAAAAGGAGGCTAGATAACCTCCTTACCATTTTATCAACCAAAATCTAAATCGCTTATGGAACGAATCCACGTCGATGTATGTAGAAAGTTTAATTACTTTGTTATAATTGTTACTAATCAAATTTAGTACCAATTCTGTAAAGCAAAGGTAAGGAAAGTCGCATTAATAAAATCAGACATCCCCCGTTAAAATTACGTTAAAGTAATATTGTATTGATGTTAAGACGCCTCGCAGCGTTTGTAACTATTTAATTTTGTATCATAGTTGCTATAGCAAATATCTTTTTTAACAAGGTTTAATATGTCAGGTTAAGTATATTTAAGGCCTGAGCAGAATTTCATGATACCACTAAAGAAAATTTTTCCTGTAATCGTCGTCCTGATCACGCTGTCCCTGCTGGGTATTATCTACATCCAGGTAAGCTGGATCAAAAGCGCTATCGCGATCAAAAAAGAACAACGGGTGGAACAATCCACCAAAATGATCAGCGAAGTGCAGAACGATATGCTGGCGGCCCGGCAAACATATGCCATGTTCCGTTTCGAGAAGAGAGAGCCCACCACCACTGTAAAAGGCTTCGGGCTGGACGTGACCAGGGGCGAAGTATACCTGCCACCCATGAGTGAAGTATACACCAATCCGCTGAAGCTAAGGAAGCTCATCCAGGATAAAATGAGGAGTAATCACCTCGATTCGGCCCGTTTTGAATTTGCCATCCTCACCCCGATCCAGGGAATCGGTTCCCAGCCCAGGGTACACTCGGCCAATTTTGAGACCGCCTACCGCGAGAATATGGAAGACAGTGCCAGTGAAAGGAAACGGTACCACATCACTTATATCATGCTGGATGAACTGAATAACCTCGGTCCCCAGACAGAAACCCTCATGATCATCATGCCAACGGTAGACGATTCCATCGCCCGGCAACTGGGCATCATGATCACCGGCAGCATCCTGTTCACCATCATCATCATCACCGCATTTGCCCTGACCATCCGTACCCTGCTGAACCAGAAAAAACTGTCGGAAATAAAATCGGATTTCATCAACAACATGACCCACGAGTTGAAAACGCCCCTGGCCACCATTTCCCTGGCCATCGACGCCATCGGGAATGAAAAAGTGATGAACAACACCGAAAAAATCCGCTACTTCTCCGGTATCATCAAAGAAGAAAACAAACGGATGAACAAACAGGTGGAAAGCATCCTGCAATCAGCCCTCCTGGAAAAAGACGAGATAGGCCTGAAACTGCAGGTCATGGACGTACATGAGGTGATCCGTAATACGACCGACAACCTGCAGCTGCAGCTGGAATCCAAAAATGGTGTGGTAGACCTTCAGCTGGATGCCATCAACCCCGTGATCATGGCGGACGATGTGCATTTCTCCAATGTGGTGTTCAACCTGCTGGACAACGCCATCAAATACTCCAACGAGAACCTGGAAGTCAAAATACAAACCTACAATACGCGCAAAAGCCTGTTTATCATCATCACCGACAACGGTATCGGTATGAGCCGGGACACTATTTCGCGTATCTTTGAAAAATTCTACCGCGCCCACACCGGAAACGTGCACAACGTGAAAGGCTTCGGCCTCGGCCTCACCTATGTAAAGGCTATCGTAGACGCCCACAAAGGAAAAATAAAAGTGGAAAGCACCGTAGGGAAAGGCAGTAAGTTCACCCTCGAGTTCCCACAGGAATAGATAAAAGATCCAGCGTATGACATTAAGTGAAAAAGAACTGCAGCATTTTAAATATCCTATCGCGGTGCCGGGCATCGGCATAGACATGCAGGATAAACTGAAAAACGCCCGTGTACTGGTAGTAGGCGCCGGCGGCCTCGGCAGCCCGGTGATGCAGTACCTCAGCGCCAGCGGCGTTGGCGTGATCGGCATCGCCGATTATGGCGTGATCAATGATGAAGACATGCACCGTCAGCCGGTGTACCAAATGCAGGATATCCGCAAACACAAAGCGAAAATGGCTGCCAGCAGGCTGTGGGCGGTCAACCCATACACCAAACATTACCCGATGCTGGTACAGGCCAAACCGGAGAATATCGCGTTGCTGCTGCCCGGCTTCGACCTGGTGATCGATTGCACCCAGCACCAGCCTACGCATCTCCTGCTCAACGACGCCTGCGTGAAACATGACCTCCCGCTGGTGATCGGTGAAGTACACAACTGGCAAGCCTGGTACGGCGGTTTTAATATACTGTTGCCCGATGGCAGCAGGTCCGCCACCTACCGCTGTGCCCTCCCGCTCACAGAAGAATACCGCAACTTCGACGCCGGCGCGCTGGGTGCTACCCACGGCGCCACCGGCATGCATATCGTGCTCGAAGTGATCAAATACCTGGTAGAAGTGCCCGGCGGCCTCGCCGGTAAATTATACGGCATCGACTACCTCCATAACCTCACCACCGTACACGAACTCACCGTCAACGCCGAAGTGCTGGAAAATACCTGCACCGCCGGCATTCTCACGGCAGACGAATACGGGCTGGAGATTGTACCGGACGTGGAAGACTAATTGCGATGGCCATGATTATCGCTGATTTTCCTGATTTACGAAGATGTAAGCGGATAGTGAAGGATATAAACGAGAAAGCACCCGACGCGGGTGCTTTCTCGTTTATCGTCGATGATATTAAACGTTATCAAATGCGGTGGTCATCTCCGGTAATCATGAAAATCAGCGATGATCATAGCCATCACAGCTTCAGGGTGCTGCGTAATTCACCCACTTTCAGCTCGTGCTTCATACCCAGTTTCAGCGAATAGTTCTCCTGCTGATGCCCGGAAGGGAAGCCGAAACATACCGGGTAGTCGTATTCCTTCACGATATTGTGGATGATCTCGTATTCGGTCTGACCGAAAGGCGTCGTAGTTTCCCTGCCATCGGTGAATGCGCCTACCACCAGGCCGGCGAGTTTGTCGAGCCACCCGGCGCGTTTGAGATTATACATCATCCTGTCGATATTATAGCGGTACTCTCCGATATCTTCGAGCAGGAGAATTTTATCTTTGGTATCGATCTGCGATTTGCTGCCGGAAGCGTTGGCCAGCAGGGAGAGGTTGCCACCCACCAGCAGGCCGGAAGCGCTGCCCTCGCGGTTCAGTATATGCGAGGCCGTAGTATACCGGTAGGACTTGCCCTTGAGCACGGCCGCCAGGCTGTTGACGTATTCATCCTCCGCTGTTTCCGGCGTGATGCCGCTGCACATCAGCGAGTGGATGGTAGGGATGCCGTAACGCTGATGGATATGGGCATGCAAAGTGGTCACATCGCTGTAGCCACAGAGCCATTTGGGATGCTTGCGGAAACGGGTAAAATCGAGCTTGTCAAGAATACATACCATACCGTAGCCGCCGCGTCCGAACACGATCGCCTTTATTTCGGGATCATCCAGCATGTCCTGCAGCTCTTCGAGCCGAAGCTCGTCCGGCGCAGAGAAATTATGAAAACTGGTACCCACCGTGATGCCCAGATGCACCCGGTAGCCCCAGGATGAAATCACGCCGGCAGCATATTCAGCCGACTGCAACTCCATTTTACTGCTGGGGCACATTACTCCTATCAGATCGCCTTTTTTCAGATATGGCGGAATTTTTACCATTGTTCTTTTGTTTACCTTTGCAGATTAGTGAATACTTTTACTATTCGCTAACTAAGGTGATAAATTGTTTGGTGATTCCAAAAACAAAAACGAGAAAAGAAATTTATTTAAGCATTCTTTAAGATAGTATGGGAAATTTTAACAGATATCTAATAACTGCGGCCTTACCTTATGCCAATGGCCCCGTCCACATTGGACACCTGGCTGGTTGCTACCTGCCCGCAGATATTTACGTGCGCTATCTGCGCGCTAAAAAGGCAGATGTGAAATTTATTTGCGGTTCTGACGAACACGGGGTTCCTATCACCATCAAAGCGATGAAGGAAAACGTAAGCCCGCAGGACGTTGTAGACCGTTACCACAAAATCATCGGCGACAGCTTCGCCGCGATGGGCATCTCTTTCGATATTTTCGCACGCACCAGCGCTCCCATACACCATACCACTGCGTCCGACTTTTTCCTGAAGATGTACAATGACGGCCTCTTTGAAGAAAAAGAATCAGAACAGTACTTCGACCCGGAAAAACAGGTTTTCCTGGCCGACCGCTATATTGTGGGTACCTGCCCTAAATGCGGCAACGATAAAGCCTATGGTGACCAGTGCGAACGCTGCGGCACCTCCCTCAGCCCGGATGAACTGATCAACCCGCACTCCGCCCTCAGCAACGCCGTGCCGGTCAAAAAAGCGACCAAACACTGGTACATGCCCCTGCAGAACTACGAGCCATGGCTGAAAGATTGGCTGCTGGAAGGACATAAGGACTGGAAAAATAACGTGTACGGCCAGTGCAAAAGCTGGCTGGACGCCGGCCTGCAAAGCCGCGCCATGACGCGTGACAGCAACTGGGGCATCAAAGTGCCCCTGCCCGACGCCGAAGGCAAAGTGCTGTACGTATGGTTCGACGCACCGATCGGTTATATCTCCGCCACCAAAGAACTGACACCCGACTGGGCCGACTACTGGTGCAAGGAAGACACCAAACTGGTGCACTTCATCGGGAAAGACAATATCGTGTTCCACTGTATCATCTTCCCGGCCATGCTCAGGGCCCACGGCGGATTCGTACTGCCGGAAAACGTGCCGGCCAACGAGTTCCTGAACATCGAAGGCGAAAAAGTATCCACCTCCCGTAACTGGGCCGTGTGGGTACACGACTATATCAAAGATTTCCCCGACCAGCAGGACGTGCTCCGGTACGTGCTGTGCGCCACCGCCCCGGAAACAAAAGACAACGACTTCACCTGGAAGGACTTCCAGACCCGCAATAACAGCGAGCTGGTAGCCAACCTGGGCAACTTCGTGAACCGTACCATGGTGCTCACGCATAAATTGTGCGGTGGTAAAGTGCCCCGTTTGCATGAAGACGCGGCAGATGACACCGACAAGGAAATGCTCGCAGCGTTCCAGGCAACGAAAGAAAGCGTGGAAGCCAGCCTGGAAGCCTACCGCTTCCGCGAAGCCCTCGCGGAAGTAATGGAACTTTCTTCCAAAGGCAACCAGTACATGCAGAAGAAAGAGCCATGGATACTGGCCAAGGCCATCGAAAATATCAAAGCAGGTAAACCTGCGGGGGATTACACGGAGGCTGACATCCCGGCATTACAGGCTAAAATAGACAACTGTCTGCATATATGCCTGCAGCTGATGGCGAACCTGGCCATCTTCACCCATCCGTTTATGCCGTTCACTTCCCGGAAGATCTGTCATCTTCTGAAAGTGGTAGACCGTATGCTGGAATGGGAAAACGCCGGCAGCGCCAAACTGGTGAGCGTAGGTTACTCCCTGCGTGAACCCGAACTGCTGTTTAAGAAAATTGAAGACGATACCATCGCAGCACAGGTAGAGAAACTGCACGCAGGCCTCGTGAAACCGGCCGCCGAAGCTGCCGCGCCCGCAGTTGAAGAGAAACCTGCCGCTCCGGCCAAAGCGGAGATACAGTACGACGATTTCGCCAAACTGGACCTGCGCGTAGGCACCATCATACAGGCAGAGAAAGTGGAAAAAGCAGATAAACTGCTCAAACTGCTGGTAGACATCGGTACAGAACAACGTACAGTCGTTTCCGGTATAGCCATGCACTTTGACCCTGCAGACATCATCGGCAAACAGGTTACCCTGGTGGCCAACCTGGCCCCCCGCAAAATGCGCGGTATCGAAAGCCAGGGCATGATCCTCATGGCGGAAGACAACGGTAAACTGGTATTTGTGAACCCGGCAGAAACAGTCGCTCCCGGCAGCGGCGTTAGCTGATCACGCAAAGAAATATAAGTAAGCAAAGAACGCGAAGGAGCGAAGACCACCTTTCTGATCTGTGTTGTATGTACGATCTCCGTCATACTCAAACAAATACGATCTGAAAGGTGGTCTTCGCTCCTTTGCGTTCTTAAACTATCAGCAAAAAACTTTGTGTCTTTGCGAGCCGCCGGTGTCTTTGCGTGAAAAAAAATCCTAAATTCAAGGATCATAAAAGGCTAAAGCTATGCAAAGACACATCAACAAAGTAGCCGTCCTCGGCTCGGGAGTAATGGGATCAAGAATTGCCTGCCACTTTGCAGGTATCGGCGTACAGGTTTTACTGCTGGATATAGCGCCGAAAGAGCTGAATGATGCTGAAAAGAAAAAGAACCTCTCCCTGGAGAGCCCCGCTGTGAAGAACCGGATTGTGAACGATGCGCTGCAAGCTGCCATAAAATCAAACCCTTCGCCGGTATATACCAAAGATGTGATCAAACGCATCAAAACCGGCAACTTCACCGACGACATGAAACGGATAGCCGATGTGGACTGGATCATTGAAGTAGTCGTGGAAAACCTGGATATCAAAAAATCCGTGTTCGAACAGGTGGAGAAATTCCGCAAACCCGGTACCCTCATCACTTCCAATACCTCCGGTATCCCCATCCACCTGATGACGGACGGCCGCAGCGAAGACTTTCAGAAACATTTCTGCGGTACCCACTTCTTTAACCCGCCACGCTACCTGCGCCTGCTCGAAATTATACCCACGCCGCATACAGACCCCGCTGTGATCGATTTCCTGATGCACTACGGTGACCTGTACCTCGGCAAAACCACCGTGCTCTGTAAAGACACGCCGGCATTCATCGCCAACAGGGTAGGGGTATATTCCATCATGGCCATCTTCCATATCATGCAGGAAATGGGACTGGGCATCGATGAAGTGGATGCACTGACCGGCCCGGTGATAGGCCGCCCCAAGTCAGCCACCTTCCGCACGGCAGACGTGGTAGGCATCGACACCCTCGTGAAAGTGGCCAAAGGCGTGAAGGAAAACTGCCCCAACGATGAAGAGGCAGCTATCTTCGATATTCCCGCCTTCCTTCAGAAAGTAGTGGAAAACAACTGGTTGGGCGATAAAACAGGACAAGGCTTCTACAAGAAAACGAAAGGAGAAAGCGGTAAGGAAATTCTTACGCTCAACCTGCAAACGATGGAATACGGGCCTAAACAGAAACCCAAATTCGCCAGCATCGACGCCGCCAAACCGGTGGAAGACCTGAAACAACGTCTCCGCATGCTGGCAGCCGCCACAGATAAAGCCGGACAGTTCTACCAACAGTTCCACGCCCGCCTCTTCGCTTACGTGTCTCACCGCATCCCGGAAATAGCCGATGATATCTACAAAGTAGATGACGCCATGAAAGCCGGCTTCGGATGGGAGATAGGTCCCTTCGAAAGCTGGGACCTGCTGGGAGTGGAAGCGTCCGTGAAACTGATAGAAGAAAAAGGCCTCACCGTAGCACAATGGGTAAAAGACATGCTCGGCAAAGGCATCAAAAGCTTCTATAAAGCGGAAAACGGTAAAAAATTCTACTACGATATCGCTACCCAGGCGTATAAAACCGTACCGGGCGAAGGCGAATTCATCATACTGGAAAACTTCTCCAATAATATCGTCTGGAAAAACAGCGCCTGCAACCTGGTAGATATCGGCGACGGCGTGGTGTGTTTCGACTGGAAAACCAAGATGAACACCATCGGCGGTGAAGTGCTGGAAGGCCTCAATAAAGCGGTTGACCGCGCAGAGAAAGACTTCCGCGGCCTCGTGGTAGGCAACGAAGGAACCAATTTCTCCGCCGGCGCCAACGTAGGCATGATCTTCATGCTGGCCGCCGAACAGGAATACGATGAACTGGACATGGCGGTACGCCTTTTCCAGCGTTCCACTATGCGCCTGCGTTATTCTTCCATCCCGGTAGTAGTGGCCCCGCACGCGCTGACCCTCGGCGGCGGCTGCGAAATGGCGCTGCATGCCGATAAAGTGCAGGCGGCCGCAGAAACGTACATCGGCCTCGTGGAACTGGGCGTAGGCCTTATCCCCGGTGGCGGCGGTACCAAAGAAATGACCCTCCGCGCCAGCCTCGAATTTAAAGAAGGCCGCATCGAGGAAGAACCACTGAAAGATTACTTCATGACCGTTGCCACCGCCAAAGTGGCCACCTCCGGTTTTGAAGGCTTCGATATGGGCGTGCTCCGTAAAGGACACGACGAGGTGACCATGAACGCCTCCCGCCTGATTGCCGACGCCAAACGCAGCGTGATCGCGCTGGCAGACGAAGGTTATACCAAACCCGTGGAAAGGACCGACATCAAAGTGATGGGCCGCAGTGCCCTGGGCGCCTTGCTGGCCGGCGTATACGCCATGCGTTTTGGTAACTATATCTCCGATCACGATCAGAAAGTGGCCAACAAACTGGCGTATGTGATGTGTGGCGGCGATCTGACAGAACCGTCTTTCGTGAGCGAACAATACCTGCTGGACCTGGAAAGGGAAGCCTTCCTGAGCCTCTGCGGTGAACGCAAAACACTGGAACGCCTGCAAAGTGTGATCAAAACAGGTAAACCAGTACGTAATTGATAATTCCCGTCTTATCAACATAAAGGGAAATACAGGGGAGATTTCGCCATAAGATCTTTCACTGTGTTTCCCTTTTCTTTTTTCATCATGTTAAAACACCAAAGCCAGCTGTGTCTATCCTCTCCATACAAAATATTTCCAAGAAATTCGGCGCCGTACAGGCTTTGTCCGGCGTGTCGTTCGACGTGCCGCAAGGGGCCGTCTACGGTGTCCTCGGCCCGAACGGAAGTGGTAAAACCACCCTGCTGGGCATTGTGACCGATGTCCTGAAAGCCGACACGGGCAGCTTTACCCTGTTCGATCAGCCTGCCGCTGCCCGCCAGCGCCGGCAGATAGGGACTTTGCTGGAGACGCCCAACTTTTACCATTATCTCAGCGGGTACCGTAACCTCGAGATAGCCGCCGCCATCAAACAACGGGACAAAAAAGACATCGGCCGGGTACTGGAAGTATGTGGCCTCGCCACCCGGCAACATGCCGCTTTCAAAACCTATTCCCTCGGGATGAAACAACGGCTCGCCATCGCCGCGGTGCTGCTGGGCGATCCGGAAGTGCTGATACTGGATGAACCTACCAACGGACTGGACCCCGCCGGTATTGCGGAAGTAAGGGAACTGGTGCGCCACCTGGCCGGCGCCGGTAAAACCATTATCCTCGCCAGCCACCTCCTCGATGAAGTGGAGAAAGTATGTACCCATGTGGCCATCCTGCGCAACGGCAGGCTGCTGCGCTCCGGCAGCGTAGACGTGGTGATCAGCCGGCATGACTACCTGGAGCTGGCCGCTGCGGATAACGAAGCCCTCAAAACAGCGCTGCTGGCCTATCCGGGCTGCACCGGCGTGCAGGTGAACGGCAGCGTGGTGACGGCCGTATTTAACGCGCCGCCGGAACCGGCGCAGGTCAACAGCCATCTGGCGCAGCAGGGCATCTGGCTGCAACACCTGCAACTCCGCAAAAAGAGCCTCGAAAAAGCATTCCTGGAAATAACCAACGATCCCGCATGAAACAACTACTCTATACCGAATGGCTGAAAGTAAAGAACTACCGCACTTTCTGGATAATGCTGCTGGTGGCGGTCGTTATGATACCGGCGGGCAACTATGTGCCGGCACAGGTCATGGCCAGCCGCGACCTGGAACAGGCAGCCAAAATGCTGGGCCAGTCCCCCTTCGGGTTCCCGGTCGTATGGCAAACAGTGGCCAACATCAGCAGTTACATGACAGCACTGCTCGGACTGATGCTGATCATCCTGGTCACCAATGAATATACTTTCCGTACCAACCGGCAAAACATCATCGATGGGTGGGAACGCCGGCAGTTTGTGTACGCTAAACTCATATGGGTAGTGCTTTTGTCGCTGGCAGCGTTGCTGACGGCCGTGCTCACCGCCTTTGTATGCGGACTGGTGTACGGCAGTAACAGCTTCAGCCTGGAAGGCTTCAGCTACATGTGGTATTACTGGCTGCAGGTAGTGCTGGAGCTCTGTCTTGCCTTGCTGGTGGCGGTACTGGTAAAAAGGGCCGGCTTCGCCATGGCTATCTTCCTGGGATATATCATGATGCTGGAACAAACGCTGGTACTACTGGTGAAAAGATACGCAGGCCCCGTTGGCGAGCTGTTGCCCCTGCAAACCGGCGACGAGCTGCTGCCTTTTCCGCTGGTAGGAAAAATGGTGGAAAGCATGTCAGAGCGGTATGATGACAGCGTTTACCTGGTCTTCCTGCTGGGCTATATTGTGCTGATCATCTGCCTGGTTTTCAGGAAAGTATTAAAGTCGGATTTGTAAAAAAAGCTATATATTTCACATTCTTTTAAAGCGAAATGTTTGCGAGAGAGCGTAAATTTGTTGAGCAAAGCAAAAAACGTGAAATATGGAAAAACAGGAGCGCATCATATTAGTGACGAATGACGACGGTATAACGGCGCCGGGCATACGGGCTTTGATTGAGGCCGTGCGGCCGTTGGGCAAGGTAGTGGTAGTGGCGCCGGACAGTCCGCAGTCGGGCATGGGGCACGCGATCACCATTGGTGTACCTTTGCGGTTGAACCAGGTAGATATTTTTGAAGATATAGAAGCATGGCAATGCTCCGGTACCCCGGTGGATTGTGTGAAACTGGCGAGAGATAAGATACTGCACCGTAAACCGGACATCTGTGTAAGCGGTATCAATCACGGTGCCAACCATTCTATCAACGTAATTTATTCCGGTACCATGTCAGCAGCCATGGAAGCGGCTATAGAAGGTATTCCTTCTGCAGGCTTTTCCTTCCTGGAGTACAGCTATGATGCTGACTTCTCGCTGCCCGCCAGCGTGGCCCGCGAGGTAACGGAGCGTATGCTCCGTTCCGATCTGCCCGCCGGAAGCCTGTTCAACGTGAATATACCGGTAGTAGATAAAAAGGATTTTAAAGGACTGCGCCTTTGCCGCCAGGCAGATGCCAAATGGGTAGAGGAGTTCGACGAACGCCGCGATCCCCACGGTAAAAAATACTACTGGCTCACCGGCGAGTTCAAAAACAGGGACGTGGGAGAAGATACGGACGTATGGGCGCTGGAAAACAACTATGCCTCTGTAGTACCGGTGCAGTTTGACCTGACCAACTACAAGCTGAAGAAACAGCTGGAAGAATCCTGGAAGGATCTCTAAGAACCAAGGCACTATTGCCACTATTATAACCTTATGTTGAAAAAAGACAATCTTTCGTTAGGAATTGTACTGGGGCTGATAACTCCGCTGGTAGCATTTTTCCTTTATTATTTTTTCCTCATCAGACCCCATAACAACATAGGGCTGGGACAGTTTTTCAGTATCCTGAAAGACAACCGGCAAATGCTTCCCAAAATTGTGAGTATCTGCCTGTTGCTCAACGGACTCGTCTTTTTTCTGTATACCAGGACCCGGAAAGATATTACCGCCAAGGGGATCTTCCTGGTGACAATGCTGTATGCTATTGTCATCCTGTTACTTAAACTGATCAGATAATTTTTAATAAACACCAGATTGAAATATTACATTATAGCAGGAGAGGCATCAGGTGATTTGCATGGCAGTAACCTGGTGAAGCAGATGAAGCAGCTGGACACGGCAGCGGATATACGGGGATGGGGAGGCGATATGATGGAGGCCGCCGGCGTGAACGTGGTAAAACATTACCGGGAGTTGGCTTTTATGGGTTTTGTGGAAGTGATCATGAACCTCCGCACGATCCTGCGTAATATGGAGACCTGTAAAAAAGATATCGCGGCGTTTAAGCCCGATGTGCTGGTGCTGGTAGACTATCCCGGCTTTAACATGCGTATTGCCGAATGGGCCAAACAGCAGGGGATTAAAATCGTGTATTATATCTCTCCGCAGGTATGGGCCTGGAAAGAAAACCGTGTAAAGAAGCTCAAACGCGATGTGGACAAGATGTTGTGCATTCTGCCCTTTGAGCAGGATTTTTACCATAAATGGAATTACGAAACGGAATACGTAGGCCACCCGCTGGTGGAGGTGATCAAGGCGGCCAAAGAAGAACCGGCCGACGCACCGCTGGCTGACAAACCTATTATCGCCGTGCTGCCGGGCAGCCGCAAACAGGAAGTCAGCGTGAAACTGCCGATCATGCTCACCATGGCCAAACATTTCCCGGAATACCAGTTTGTGGTGGCGCAGGCGCCCAGCCTCGACGACCATTTCCTGGAGAGCCTCACCGGACAGCACCCCAATGTGTCTATGGTGAAAGGTAAAACCTATAAGCTGCTGCGCCAGGCCGAGGCAGCTCTCGTTACCTCAGGCACCGCCACCCTGGAAACAGCCCTTTTTGGCGTGCCGGAAGTTGTATGCTACAAAGGCAATCCTATCTCTTATTTCTTTGCTAAAAGACTGATCAAGGTAAAATACATCTCGCTGGTGAACCTGATCATGGACCGGCTGGTAGTAAAAGAGCTGATCCAGCACGACCTCACAGAAGAAAATCTGCTGAAAGAACTGACCAGCCTGCTGAAAGACGATAAAGCCCGCCGGCAACTGAAAGCCGACTATGCAGAACTGTGGCATAAACTCGGTGAAAGGGACGCCAGCAGAAGAGCGGCGGAAGTAATCGTTAACTACGCTAAGAATTAATGACGTAACTGATTTAGTGCTTTCTTATTAGCCTGACAATCAATACAATCAGTGCAATCAGAAAAACGATGATCGAGATACGGTTCATACCGTGCATCATCGCTACATAACGTGTTTTAGGCGCGTTAGGGTCCCCTTTGCCAATATAGAAGTATCTTAATATTTGTTGCCAGAAACGTTTCATCTGCCAAAGATCGTAAATCAATGTTATTTTTGAAGCTGGCTGAAATATCAAGATATGAAATACACGAGATGGGGTCGATGGCTGGTATCGATCTTTTTTTTAACCTGTTTTACTAAATCGATTTACGCAGCGGGAACCGTGACGGACACGCTGGTTACCGGATGGGAATTCTCCCGCGCGGACGAAGGCGTATGGCGTCCGGCCACCGTGCCCGGCACCGTACATACCGATCTGCTGGCACTGCAACTGATACCGGACCCGTTTGTGGGCACCAACGAAAAAGCGGTGCAGTGGGTGGACAAAAAGGACTGGGAGTACCGGAAAAAATGGAAGCTGTCTGCCGCCGATCTGCAATATGACGTAGTGGAACTGGACTTCAAAGGACTGGACACTTATGCGTCTGTATATGTGAACGGCCAGCTGGTGCTGCAATCCGCGAATATGTTCGTGGAACAGGTTGTCAACGTGAAACGCTGGCTGCGCGAAGGTGACAACGAAGTGCGGGTCCACTTCGACAGCCCCATCAAACATGACATGCCGCAGTTCCTGAAAGACCAGGTAATCTATCCCGCCGGTAACGACGCAAGTGATATTCCCCTGAGCATCTATGCCCGTAAGGCGCCCTACCACTATGGTTGGGACTGGGGCCCGCGCCTCGTCACCGCCGGTATCTGGAAACCGGTGCTGCTGAAAAAATGGAATAAGGCCGTGATCCGTGACGTGTGGTGGCAACAGCAGCAACTGACGGCAGCCAGCGCAACGCTCAACGCCGTGGCGACTGTAGAAGCGGTGACGCCCGGTACTTACAACCTCCGGCTGATGACGGAACGTGAAGGTTTTAGAAAGGTTGTTACCACTAAAGCGGTCCTGAAACAGGGCAGCAATACCATACAGGTGCCGGTGCAAATCCGCCAGCCGCAGCTGTGGTGGCCGGCAGGAATGGGAGCGCCTAACTGCTACGTGGTGACTGCCGAATTGCTGGATAGTACTGTTTCAATTGATAAAGACGTACGATGGGTAGGATTACGAACCATTGAAGTGGTGAATAAACCAGATAGCCTTGGGGAGAGTTTTTATGTGAAAGTCAATGGGCGTCCGGTTTTCATGAAAGGAGCCAACTATATCCCGCAGGACAATTTCCTGCCAAGGGTTACTCCATCTGCCTATAAAAAACTGTTCGATGATATGCGTGCCAGCCATTTCAACATGGTCCGCGTATGGGGTGGCGGTATTTATGAAGACGATCATTTTTATGACCTGGCGGACATGTACGGTATCCTCGTATGGCAGGACTTTATGTTTGCCTGTACGTTATACCCGTCAGATACGGCTTTCCTGGCCAACGTGAAAGCAGAAGCGGAATACAATATCAGAAGATTGCGTCGTCACCCGTCGCTGGCGCTGTGGTGCGGCAACAACGAAGTGGCAGTGGCGATTAAAAACTGGGGCTGGCAGAGTGGTTATGCCTATACAGATGCGCAGTGGAGCCAGTTGCAGCAAGGATATGACCAGTTGTTCAAAACCTTGCTGCCGGCGGCGGTAAAGGAAAATGACCCCGGCCGTTTTTATTTTCATTCTTCCCCCATCAGCAACTGGGGCAGGAAAGAAGATTTTACCAAAGGAGATAACCACTACTGGGGCGTATGGCATGGGATGGAATGGTTTGAAGCGTACAATACGCACATTCCGCGGTTTATGAGTGAATACGGTTTTCAGTCCTTTCCTGAAATGGCCACCATCGATAGTTTTGCCACTAAAGCGGATTATGATATCTATTCCGGCGTGATGCAGTCGCACCAGAAGAGCCCCGCCAAAGGCAATACGGCTATCCGTACCTATATGCTGCACTACTACCAGGCGCCGAAAGATTTTCCATCTTTTGTGTACCTGAGCCAGGTGCTCCAGGCAGAAGGAATGAAAACAGCCATAGAAGCACATCGCAGGGCTATGCCGTATTGCATGGGTACGTTGTACTGGCAGCTGAATGACTGTTGGCCCGGGCCGTCCTGGTCGGGGCGTGATTACTACGGCCGCTGGAAGGCGCTGCAGTACTACGTAAAAGACGCCTTTACCCCGCTACTGCTTTCTGGTATTGTTGAAGACAAACAGCTGCACCTGTGGGCCGTGTCCGATGAAACCCGCAACAGGAAGGCGGATGTGGAGCTGACGGTGATGGGTCTTGCAGGGAATCCTGTCTGGAAAAAAACATTGCCTGTAGATATTGCAGCCAATGCCAGCCGGAAAATTTTTAGTGTGGACACGGCAGCTATCCTGAAAGGGAGGAATCCTGCTGAGGTAATATGCTATGCACAACTGCGAATTGACAATAAGATTGTCAAACGTAATATCATTTATTTTGCTCCGGCGAAGGAAATGCCGTTGGAGAAACCGGGTATTACCACTACGATTGAGAAAAAACTGTACGTGGACCCGCCGTCAGTGCACCGGGACAGGATGTTGCTGACTATCCGCACGGACAAACTCGCCAGGAATGTTTATTTACAGCTGAACAATGTGGCCCCGGATGAGCGTTTTGAAGAGAACTACTTCGATCTGTTGCCTGGCGAAACCCGGACTATCTGGCTACACACCAGGCGCTCTCCGGAGGAGATCAAAGCGGCACTGACAATTACCTCTTTGGTAGATACTTATAAAAATTGACTATGAGAAAATTATGGATGGCATTGGGTTGCGCGTGGCTCGCGGTAAATGCGGCCAGCGCGCAAACGGAAGAACCGCCGTATGTACCGGAAACAGACCCGGTGGTGGTGCAGAAACTGGAAGAGTGGCAGGACTGGAAGTTCGGGATGATCATTCACTGGGGACCTTATTCCCAGTGGGGCGTAGTGGAGTCCTGGAGTATTTGCCCGGAAGATGAGGAGTGGATCGGGCGTAAATATCCCAAAATGTCTTATTTCGAATACCTGCAAAAGTACCAGGCGTTGGGTAAAACCTTTAACCCTACCGGGTTTGCCCCTGAAAAATGGGCCAAGGCCGCCAGGGAAGCCGGTATGAAATACCTGGTGTTCACCACCAAGCACCACGATGGCTACTGTATGTTCGATACGAAGCAGACAGACTACCGGGTGACCGCGCCGGATGTGGCTTTCAGTAAAAATCCGCGCGCCAATATCGCGAAGGAAGTGTTTGAAGCGTTCCGTAAGGAAGGTATTCATGCGGGGGCTTATTTCTCCAAGCCCGACTGGCATTCCGATGCTTACTGGTGGAACTATTTCCCGCCGCGTGACCGTAATGTGAACTATGATGTAAAAAAATACCCGGAGAGATGGAACCAGTTCAAGCAGTACACCTATAATCAGATTGAAGAGCTGATGACAGGCTACGGCAAGTTGGAGATCCTCTGGCTGGATGGCGGCTGGGTAAGGCCGTTGAAGCAGCAGACCAAAGAGTCGTTGTCATGGAGCAAGACCCTGCCGCAGGACCAGGACATCGATATGGGGCGGATCACCAAAATGGCCCGCAGTCACCAGCCGGGGCTGATCGTGGTAGACCGCAGCGTGCATGGCCCATATGAGAACTACCGCACGCCGGAGCAGCAGATCCCGGAAAAGCCGCTGGCCTATCCCTGGGAGACCTGCATGACCATGGCCAATTCCTAGTCTTATGTGCCGGATGACAAATACAAGCCGGTTGGTAAGCTTATCCACAATCTGGTGGATATCGTGGCCAAGGGCGGCAACTACCTGCTGAATGTGGGTCCTGGTCCTGATGGAGAGCTGCACGAGGCGGCTTATACCACCATGAAAGGGATCGGTGACTGGATGAAGGTGAATGGTGCGGCTATTTACGGTACCCGGGCGGTAGCGCCGTATAAAGACGGTAAAGTATGTTTCACCCGGAAAAAAGATGGCAGTGTGTATGCTATTTACCTGCTGGATGAGCAGGAGCGGCTGCCGGCCACCATCGTTTTTAAAGGACTGAAACCGGCTAAGGGGGCCTCTTTGCAGTTGCTGGGCGCTTCCGGTAAATTGGTGTGGAAAACCGAAGGGGACGCTGTTACCGTACATATCCCTGAAAAGCTTCGGCAGCAAGCCTGGAATTATGCCGTAGCGATCCGTATAGGGGCTGTGGAAAAAATGTGAAAATGATGTGAATTAGTGTTAATTTGTAGTGAATAATAAAAACAGGCAGCCAATAACCCAAGGCCGCCTGTTTTTTGTTTTATAGGTAGATATGTCCAAAAAGGTTGACTATGAACATGCAAACCCAAGTGAATAAGAATCCCCGGATTTTGCTGGCTGAGGATGATAAGGTACTGGGGGAAAACGTCAAAAGAAGCCTGGAGAGCATCGGTTATCAGGTAGAGCATTGTATGGACGGCGAGGACGCCTGGGAGGAATTTCAGCGCAGGCGGTACGACATGCTGCTGCTGGATATTGTCATGCCCCGGAAAAATGGTTTCCAGCTGGCCCGGGAGGTACGCAGCAAAAACACGCTGGTGCCCATCTTCTTCCTGTCCGCCGAAAAAACCATGGACGCCGACAGGCTGGACGGTTTTAAGCTGGGAGCGGACGGCTACATCGTAAAGCCTTTCAGTTTCCTGGAACTGCAAAGGCGGGTGAAGGCCTTCCTCAAATGGACCCGGCCCCCCAAAACGGAACTGCTGATCGGCCACGTGGTGGGCGAACACACGTTCAACTACCGCAAAATGAAAGTCTATCCCAAAGACAGCGAAAAAGCCTATGTGGCCACGTTTTCCCCAACAGAAGCCAAACTGCTGCGCTACTTCTTCAATCGCCCCAATGTCATTATCAAAAAAGACGAACTGCTGATGAAGCTCTGGGGACGCGACGACGTCACCTCCAGCCGCAGTATGGACGTATTTATCGGTAAGATCCGCAGACAGATGAAACGGGAACCCCGGCTCAACCTGGAAACGATCTTTAACGTAGGCATGCGCCTGAATGTCCCTAAAGACCTCCTTCTGCAAAAGATCACCATCCCGATCAACCCCCAGACCAAGCAATAGCTGTGGCCTTTTGGCCCCTGTTTCTTTCAGATTATATTAAATCGTAACTTTAGGCCCAATGGAAACAGCGGCAGTTCAAAAATATAATCTAGACGAAGAGCAGGAAAAAAAAGAAATCGTCCGGCATTACCGCGCCTTGCTGAGGGCGCTCAAACCCCGTCTGAAAAAAGGCGACAGGGAGCTGGTACGTACTGCTTTTGAAATGGCAGCGGATGCCCATAAGGAAATGCGCCGTAAATCAGGCGAACCCTATATCCTGCATCCCCTCGCCGTGGCACAGATATGCGTGGAAGAAATCGGCCTGGGCGTACGCTCGGCTATCTGCGCCTTGTTGCACGATACCGTGGAAGACACGGAAGTGACCCTCGAAGACGTAGCCCGCGAATTCGGTAATGAAATCGCTCACATCGTGGATGGCCTTACCAAAATATCCACCGTCATCGACTCCAACACAAGCACCGCACAAGCGGAAAACTTCAAGAAAATACTCCTCACCCTGGCAGACGACCCCAGGGTGATCCTGATCAAGCTGGCCGACAGGTTGCATAATATGCGTACCCTCGACAGCATGAGCCGGGAAAAACAGCTGAAAATAGCGTCTGAGACGGTGTTTATCTACGCCCCGCTGGCACACCGCCTCGGATTGTACAATATCAAGTCCGAGATGGAAGACCTGGCCATGAAATACACGGAGCAGCAAACCTACCGTGAAATCGCCCGGCGCCTCAAGGAAACCAAACGTGAACGTACCCGCTATATCAACGAATTCATCAAGCCTATCAAGGAAGTGTTGCAGGAGGAAGGGTTTAACTTCGAGATCTTCGGCCGCCCGAAATCCATCCACTCCATCCACAACAAAATCAAAACAAAAGGCGTAGCCTTTGAAGAGGTGTACGACCTTTTTGCCATCCGTATCATCCTCGACTCCCCGATAGACAAGGAAAAGGCCGACTGCTGGAAAGTATATTCCATCATCACCGACTTTTACCACCCCAGCCCGGAACGTACGCGCGACTGGCTCAGTAACCCCAAATCCAACGGGTATGAAGCCCTGCACGTAACAGTAATGGGCCCCCAGGGTAAATGGGTGGAAGTACAGATCCGCTCCAAACGCATGAACGACTACGCCGAAAAAGGAGTAGCCGCTCACTGGCGCTACAAGGAAGGCGCCCAGAACCCACAACAGGAATCCAAATTCGACCAGTGGTTTACCCAGATACGGGAAATCCTCAGTAACCCGGATTCCAATACGCTCGACTTCCTCGCCGATTTTAAAAGCAATCTCTTTACGGAAGAGATCTATGTCTATACGCCGAAAGGTGACCTGAAAATATTGCCGGTCAACTCTACCGCGCTGGACTTCGCCTACGCCATCCACAGCGCCGTGGGCAACAAGTGTATCGGCGCCAAGGTCAACTATAAACTGGTGCCGCTCAGCCATAAACTGCGCAGCGGGGACCAGGTGGAAATCATTACCTCCAATAAACAGAAGCCCTCGGAAGACTGGCTCAACTTTGTGCTCACCGCCAAAGCCAAGTCCAAGATCAAAGACGCCCTGAAGGAGGAAAAAAGGAAGGTGGCCATGGATGGGAAAGCCGCGCTGGAACGCAAGCTGGACCATATGAAGATCACCGCCAGCCAGCACAACATCAATGAGCTGGTACAGTTCTATAAACAACCGTCGCCGCTCGATCTGTATTACCAGATTGCGGTCAAAAATATCGACCTGAAAGAGCTGAAACAGTTCTCCCTGCTGGGAGACAAGCTGGAGCAGCCCAAGCCGGTCAAACAGCCGGAACATGTGCCGGAAGAACACGTCAAACACCAGATCCCCAGCAAAAAAGACGCGGAACTGATCATTTTCGGCGAAAGCTCCGACAAGATCGCCTATAAACTGGCCAACTGCTGCCGCCCTATCCCGGGCGACGATGTGTTCGGCTTTATCACTGCCAGCGAAGGCCTGAAGATACACCGTACCAACTGCCCCAATGCCGCCCAGCTGCTGGCCAACTATGGCCACCGCGTGGTGAAAACCAAATGGGTGAAGAACAGGGAGATCTCTTTCCTCACCGGGTTACGGATCATCGGTATGGACGATGTGGGCGTTATCCACAAAATCACCAATATCATCTCCGGTGAACTCAAAGTCAATATCTCCGCGCTCAGCATCGAATCCAAAGAAGGGCTGTTTGAAGGCCTCATCAAAGTATACGTACATGATAAGGAAGAGCTGGATGAACTGGTAGAACGGCTGAAGAAACTGGATGGCATCCAGTCCGTACAACGACTCGAAGAATCACAATTATAGGCCCGTAAAGCCGTATAGAGCGCGCAAAGCAATCAAGGAAATAATATAATAAATTTTAATATTTTTCTTGCTTGCTTTGCTTTTGTATGCTTTGTTGCGGAACGTCTTTGTGTGCAACAGGGATGGCCGTGTTGCCTGCGTAAGGCGTAAGCCTTTGCGCGCTTAAAATTCTTCTCCGTGTTCTTTGCGAGAGAAATTTGATTTTGTGGTATTTCAGCGTAATTTTGCCACTTCTTTTAAAAGCAACCTCCGATAATTAATTAAATCATTATGGTAGACGTTTTGTTAGGCCTGCAATGGGGCGACGAAGGCAAAGGTAAAATTGTGGACTATTTTGCCGGCAGGTACGACGTGATTGCCCGTTTCCAGGGTGGACCAAATGCTGGCCATACACTGTATGTAAACGGTCAGAAAGTAGTTTTGCGCACCATTCCTTCCGGTGTGTTCCATGACAAAACCATTAACCTGATCGGTAATGGCGTGGTGTTGGACCCTGTAGCTTTCAAGAAAGAAAGCGAAGATATCGCTGCCCTGGGCATCGACCTGACAAAAAACCTGTTTATCGCGGAAAAAACGCATATTATTGTTCCTACGCACCGTGCGCTGGATAAAGCTTCCGAGATCTCCAAAGGACACGACAAAATCGGCTCTACCCTGAAAGGTATCGGTCCTGCTTATATGGACAAAACCGGCAGAAACGGCCTGCGTGTAGGCGACGTGATCTCCCCTGATTTTAAAACGCTGTACGAAAAGCTGAAGCAGAAACACCTGCAGATGCTGTCCCAATACAATGTGGAAGGGCTGGAGGCTGATATCGAAGCCTGGGAAAAAGAATTCTTCGAGGCAGTACCTTTCCTGCAGAAGATGAACATCGTCAGCGGTGAATACTTCCTGAACGAGAAACTGAAAGCCGGTAAAAAAGTACTGGCGGAAGGCGCACAGGGAAGCATGCTGGACGTGGACTTCGGTACCTATCCGTTTGTCACTTCCTCCAACACTATTTCTGCCGGCGTATGTACCGGGCTGGGCATTGCTCCGCAATGGATCAAAGAAGTGATTGGCGTTACCAAAGCTTATTGCACCCGCGTGGGCAGCGGTCCTTTCCCGACAGAACTGCATGACGAAACCGGGGAACAACTGCGTGCCGCCGGTCATGAATTCGGCGCCGTAACCGGCCGTCCCCGCCGCTGTGGCTGGATCGACCTGGTAGCCCTGAACTATACCTGTATGCTGAGTGGCGTTACCCAACTGGTAATGACCAAAAGCGACGTGCTCGATGAATTTGACGAAGTACTCGCCTGCACCGCCTACGACATCAATGGCCAACAGACGAAACAATTGCCTTTCCAACTCAACGGACTGGAGGTGAAACCGGTATGGGAAACCTTCAAAGGATGGAGCGACAAGACTGCTACCTGCAAGCAGTTCAACGAGTTACCTTCAGAGATGAAAACTTTTGTGGAAGCAGTAGATAATTATCTGGGCGTTCCCGTGAAATACGTTTCCAACGGGCCGGGACGGGACCAGATACTGGAGCGCTAAACCTCAAAAATTAAGGAAAAAAAACGGCAAAAAAAATTTGGCTAATCAAAAAAACTGTTAAAACTTTACGGCAAAGAAATAAGTGAACCTATTATGAAATCAAAATCTGATAAAGAGAAAGAGACGAAAAAAACTACTTCTCCTAAGACTGCAAAAGACGCTCCTAAAGCTGCGGCCAAGCCTAAGAAAGAGGTGGATGAAGATGATGAGGAAGACGAGGATGAAGAGGAAACTGCATCCAAGAAACCCTCAAAGAAATCAGATAAGTCAGCATCCAAATCCAAACGCAAAAGCGATGACGATGAGGAAGATGACGAAGATGATGATGATATGGATGATATGGATGACGCGTGGGAAAAGGGCGAGGACGATGACTACGATCCGGACTTTGAAGAGTTTGACATGCCTAAGTCAAAAGGTAAACGCGGCCGCCCTGCAGGTGGTAGCAAAAAAACCGATGATGACGATGATCTGGGCCTGGACGACGACTTCAAGGACATGGACCTGTTCAATGACCGCTTTGACGACGACGACGACGATTTTTAAGGATTAAAAGCGATTAGTATCAGAATATTTCACACTTTTCCGGTCAACGATCAGAAAGTATTTAAACAACAAATGTTGAATTGGGCCAACCAGTTCAACATTTGTTGTTTATTGGATAACAATAACTATCCCTCTGCTTATCATCGTTTTGAAACACTGCTGGCCGCAGATGCGCTGCAAACGCTGGAAGCCCCCGCCGGTAACGCTTTCCCCGCGCTGGAACAGTTCTATGCCACCCACCGCGACTGGCTTTTCGGTCATCTCGCCTACGACCTGAAAAACGAAACATCCCCCGGCCTGCGCTCCGGTAACCCTGACGGTACCGGCTTTCCGGACCTGCACTTTTTCCGGCCCAGGATCGTTATCTTCCTGGAAAACAATACCGTACATATCGGCGGCCTCCATTTCTCACACGAAGATGCTATGCAGGTGTACCGGGAATGCCTTCGTATGCCCGTTGCCGTTATTGCGCCTTTCGCGCCGCGGCTGACCACCCTGCAGGCACGCCTCGATCACACCCGCTATATCAGCGCCGTCAAAAGCCTGCAGGCACATATCCTCCGCGGTGATTGTTACGAGGTCAACTTCTGCCGCGAGAATTTCATGGAAGATGCCACCGTGCATCCGCCCGCATTGTTCTCGCAGCTCAATACATTGTCCCCCGCACCGTTTGCAGCTTACTACCGTTTGCAGGACCGTTACCTGATCAGCTCCAGCCCCGAAAGATATCTTCAGAAAACAGGTGGCACGGTCATCTCCCAACCCATCAAAGGCACCAGCAGAAAAGATGCTGACCCGGTACAGGACAAGGCGCTGCAGGAAGCGCTGCGCAACAACCCCAAAGAACGGGCAGAAAATATTATGGTGGTAGACCTGGTGCGTAATGACCTGTCATATACCGCCTTACGGGGCAGTGTACACGTAAAGGAACTGTGCGGCATCTACTCCTTTGCACAGGTACACCAGATGATCTCTACCGTGGCGGCGGAAACAGCCCCCGGCACACGGTTGACAGACATTCTGAAACATACGTTTCCCATGGGGTCCATGACCGGCGCACCCAAAATCCGCGTGATGCAGCTGATAGAAGAATATGAGCAAAGCCGCCGCGGGCTTTACTCCGGCGCTGTAGGATACATTACGCCGGAAGGGGATTTTGACTTCAATGTAGTGATCCGCAGCATTATCTACAACGCCACCCGGCAATACCTGTCCTTCCAGACCGGCTCCGCGGTCACCTTCTACAGCGATCCCGAACAGGAATGGGAAGAATGCCTGCTGAAAGCTGCGGCTATGGTGCGGTTATTTGAATAGCTGTGCCATCGCTTCCCCGATAGTAGGGTAGGAGAACTGAAAACCCGTGTTCTGGATCTTTTGCGACGACGCATTCACACTTTTTAATACTTCAATACTCATCTCCCCCAGCGCCAGTTTCAGGGCGAAAGCCGGCACATAGCTGGTAATGAAACTGTTGCCTTTGGCGGCACGCGCCATGGCCAGCATCAGCTCTTTATGCCGCACCGGTTGCGGCGCTACGGCGTTATAGGTGCCTTCCAGGTGGTCGTTTACAATGGCGTTGAAATACAGCCGTACCAGGTCCTGTATATGAATCCAGCTGATGTACTGATCGCCGGACCCCAGCACCGTGGCAAAACCAAATTTCAGCGGTTTGTAGAACTCTTTGAGGGCGCCGCCTTCCCGGCTCAGCGCTATCCCTGTACGGAAAATCACCAGCTTCTTGTCTAGTGCCTTTACCGGCGTAATGCTTTGCTCCCAGGCAAGGGTGGTGCTGCCCAGGTAGTCGGTGGCAGCCGGGTCTGTTTCTGTAAAGACGTGATCTTTCGTTTCCCCGTAATAACCGGTAGCGGAAGCGCTGATCACTTTTCTGATTTTATTGGGATGGGTTTGCAGGGATTTCACAATCAGTTCACTGCTTTTGGTGCGGCTCTCGAGGATCTCCTGTTTCCGGGCTGCTGTCCACCGTTTTTCTCCTACGTTGGCGCCTGCCAGATGGACGATATAATCGGCCTCCTGCAGGGCGTTTACATCCAGCGTTTGATTGTCCACGTCCCAGGCGGCATAACGGACCGCTGTATTGGTGCCCTTCGCCGGATTTCTGGTAAGGATGATCACTTTATAGCCGCGCTCCAGCAGCAGCCGGGTTAGTGCCGTTCCTACCAGTCCCGTCCCACCGGTTATCATAACGGTCTCCATCAGGTATATCTTGCTTTAAAAATATTTTATTAAAAATACACAATAAATCCCGCCTTTTGGTATTTAAGTAAAGACGCGGTTTACATCGTGTAAATTGCTATATTAATTTCTGATTTTTAATGTAAGTTTGGAAATGACGCGGCTGTTCACGTCATCTACCATTTTCATCATCAGCATTATTGAAACTACATCAGAGTATGCATACGCTATACCGCATCCAACTGTTACTGATGCTGCTCTTCGCCGGCAGCGCAGCAGTAGCGCAGAAAATTTCCTATTCCGAACCAGAAAAAGATGATTACAAAAGTACCGAATTTGAAATCATAGGTAAGGTGGGTGGCAATATACTCGTCTATAAAACCGACCGGGGAGACTACTCCGTGTCTGTTTACGATGCTGATATGCAACTGAAAAACCGGGTGAAACTGGACTTCCTCCCCAGGAAGGTGATCAGCATGGACTTTGTGGCCTACCCCGACAAGGTGCTGATGATCTACCAGTTCCAGCGGAAAGATGCCGTATTCAGCTTCTGCGCCACCATGTCGCCCGAAGCACGCTTCAGCGACGCCCCCGTGCTGATCGACTCTACCCGCATCGGCATGTACTCCAAGGAAAACAAAGTGTATTCCATGGAGGTGTCTGAAGACAAACGCCGCATCCTCGTTTATAAAATCAACCAGGACAAGGAAGACAACAACGTATTCTATACTTTCCTGTACGACAGCGCCATGACGCTGGTCAACAACAGCCGCCTGTCGCTGCCCATGGCCGGCAGGAAGCAGTTCCTCAGCAACTTTAACCTCACTAATGACGGCGACCTGGTGTTCAATAAACTGGAACGTACCTCCAACCGCGATTACGTGGTGAGCGGTAATATGGTGATGAAACGCGCACTGGTAGACAGCTTTGAGGTGGCTCCCCTGTCGTTTAAAGGGCAGCTGCTCGATGAAGTGAAAATGAAACTGGACAACAGCCGGCATACCGCCCTGATCACCGCCTTCTACTATAAACAGAAGCGGGGCAATGTGGAAGGCATGTACCTGTATAAGTTCGACTATCAAAACAACAAACCGCTCTATGAGAAATCAGTCGTGTTTTCCAACGAGCTGAAGATGAATGCCCGCGGCGAATCCAATACCGCCAGCGCCTTCAACGATTATTTTATCCGTAAGGTCATTAATACCGCCAACGGCGGCTTCCTGCTGACCGCGGAATCATTTTATACCTCTTCCCGCTATCAGCCGTGGAACCGCTGGAACTATATGTACGGCGCCCCTTATGGCGGTATGTATTATTCTCCTTATTACTATTCTCCTTATTCCCCCCTGTATTATAACCCCTGGTACTGGAACAATTCCCAGGGCGTGCGCTATCATTACGATAACGTGGCGGTCCTGTCTTTCGATGAAGAAGGCAACATGCAATGGAACAACTTCGTCCGCAAAAGCCAGTACGACGATAACGCAGACCTGTACCTGTCTTACCTGATGGTAAACATCGGCAGTGAACTGCGTTTCCTGTACAATGAGCTGGACAGGCGTAATTACCTGCTGACAGACGTAAGCCTGGCGCCCGGCGGAAAAGTAACTCGTATGCCTACCCTGCGCAACCTGGACAAGGGTTTTACCTGGATGCCCCGGTACGGAAAACAGATCAGTGCCCGGACAGTGTTGGTGCCATGTGTATATAGAAACTATATTTGCTTTGCTAAAATTGACTTTTAATCACACCTTTGCACTGTGATACGATTTTTCCGTTCAGGCAATCCGCTTACGGTATTGCTGTTGCTGATATACACATTACTGGTTAAGTTCTACTATCTGATACATCCCTCCGCATATATGGCGGACGGGTCTGAAGGCCTGTTGTATAGCCTGCTGATCAAGTGGCTGCAGGTGCTGACCGGCGGCAGCCCCTTTGTGTTTACCGCGCTGGCGGTACTGCTGATGCTGCTGCAGTCGTTGCTGCTGACCAAGATCATCAACCATCACCGGCTGTTTCCTAAGTCTACCTACCTGCCGGCGATGTGTTACCTGCTGTTCACCTCCCTGTTACAGAGCTGGAACGTTTTTTCTCCTGCCCTGCTGGTGAATGTGATCATGCTGTGGGTGTTTTCCAGTATAACGGAGCTGTACACACGGACCTCCGCCCGTGATGTGGTGTTTAATATCGGTTTTGCCCTGGGCATGTGCGGACTGATTTATTTCCCCGCTATTATTTTCTGCCTGTTACTGCTGGTGAGCATGCTGATCATGCGGGCATTCCGGCTGGCGGAGTGGATCATTGCCATCCTCGGACTGATCTGCCCTATCTACCTGATGGGCACTTACCTGTTTCTGACCAACCAGATGACGCTGCTGCGGCAGATCCCCAATATAGGTTTGTCGCTGCCGCTGATCACCGATTATAAAGTATGGGGCGCCATGATCGCCTGCCTGCTGTTCTTTGTGCTGGGCTGGCTGTTACTGCAGCGTCCGCTGATGAAAATGCTGATCCAGGGCCGTAAAATATGGGCGGTGCTGATTGTATATGTATTGGTAGCCATGCTGGTGCCTTTCTTCAATGTACATTTCTCTCCCGCGTACTGGGTGCTGGCCGTGCTGCCGGTGGCCATGTTCGCCGGCAACGTGTTCTGGTCTGTCACCAACGAAACCTTTGCCAACGTTATTCACTTCATTGTGCTGGGGTATATGATCGTTATGCAGTATTTCAGCTAAACCGCTTTTTTAAGTAATTGACCGCCAGTATTTTGTTAAATCAGGATGAGCGGCAATGGAAAATTGCGAATGTAGAAGTAATTTTGTCCTTTCCTGCTCCCCTTGATATAATGGTTTAGTATCATGTGAATGGCCGGAAAATCGATTTATAAAATATTATTTACATATAAACACAAAACATTTTCAGATGAAATTTGGCGTTGTCACCTTTCCGGGCTCTAACTGTGATCATGACATGATTGATTCCCTGCGCAATGACCTTGGGCAGGAAGTAATAGAGCTGTGGCATAAGGATAAAGACCTGAGCGCATTCAGCACAACAGATTGTATTGTATTACCGGGTGGTTTTTCCTATGGTGACTACCTGCGTTGCGGCGCCATCGCCAGGTTCAGCCCTATGATGCAGAGCGTGATCGAGTTCGCCAACAAAGGCGGTCGTGTGATCGGTGTATGTAACGGTTTCCAGGTGCTTTGCGAAGCAGGACTGCTGCCAGGCGTGCTGCTGCGTAACCAAAACCAGCAGTTCATCTGCAAAAATATTTTCCTGAAAAGTGAAAACAACGTGGCTTCCCTCACGAAAGATGTGACCGGCCGCCCGCTGATGATCCCAATCGCCCATGGCGAAGGCCGTTACTATGCGGACGACGCTACCCTGGACGAGCTGGAAAGAAACAAACAGATCCTCTTCCGTTACTGCGATGAGTTTGGCAACATTATTGAATCAGCTAATCATAACGGTGCCATCCGTAACATCGCTGGCATCTGCAATAAAGAAAGAAATGTCTTCGGAATGATGCCTCACCCGGAAAGAGCTACCAGCACGGCGCTGGGTAACACCGACGGGCAGCTGATATTCCAAAGCCTGATCAACAACAATTAATCAATCAACCAACCAACCAATTAAAAAGAAAAAGCATGAAAAAATTACTCACAGCACTGGCGCTGTTCGCTCTGCCTATCCTGGCTAGCGCACAGATTGAGAATCCGGTTAAATGGAGCTTTACCTCCAAAAAGGTAAATGCCACGACTTACGAAGTGCACGCTACCGCTACTATCGAAAGCGGCTGGCACTTATACGCACAGGAAGCAGGCGAAGGCCCGGTACCTACCAGCTTCAAATTCGCTAAAAATCCGCTGGTAGCCGCCGACGGTAAAGTGAAAGAAAACGGTAAACTGCACAAGTCTTTCGATAAAAACTTCAACTCCGAGCTGAAATACTACGAAAATACGGTCAACTTCGTACAGACTGTCACCGTTAAAGGTAAAGCAGCTACCAAAGTGAAAGGTTCTGTAGAGTTCATGGTATGCGACGACCACCAGTGCCTGCCTCCGAAAGAAGTGGAATTTGCGGTAAGCGTGGGAGGAAAATAATTGCGCACCATCACCAAAAATATGTCAATACGATGAACGAGTTCCTCCAGGGGGACTCGTTGTCGTTTAACCTACTGTATATTCTTTAAAGCCTATTGACTATATGAAGCATTTGCTTTCATTGCTGATACCGGTCTTCCTGCTGTTCGCCTTCCGTGCCGACGCACAAGACCAGAGCCCTAAGCCTGTTAAATGGGAGTTCTCCACCGAAAAGAAAAACGACCAGGAATACGTACTCCATGCCAAGGCAACGATAGAGAAAGGAGCGCTGTTGTTTTCCACAACCATGGGCAACGACGACCCGAATACCCGCATTGTTCCCGACAGCAGCACCAAACTCACGCTGGGCAACATTACTGAAAAAGGTCAGCTCCAACAGCGCAAAGAGCCGCTGTTCGACAACCTCGACATCAAATATTTTGAAAACGAAGTGGAACTGACGGCTGAGCTGAAAGGCACACCCGCCAACGGAAAAATCAAAGGTAACATCACCTACATGGTGCTGAAAGGAGAAGAAGTTCTCCCGGAAGAGGCTGCTTTTAACCTGGAAGTGGCGCCGGCTGCCGGCAATGGCACCGCTGTAGCGCCCGCTGCTGACGGTACCACCACCGCGAACGACGTAGCGGAAGACGATGCTTCCAATAAGTCGCTGATGTGGATCTTCCTGGCCAGCTTTGGTGGCGGCTTCATTGCGCTGATCACGCCCTGCGTGTTCTCCATGATCCCCATCACAGTGAGCTTCTTCACCAAGCGCAGCGGAACAAGGGCGCAGGGCATTAAAAACGCCTTCCTCTACTCCCTGTCTATCATCGTGATTTATACCCTGCTGGGCTTCCTGATCACCAAGATATTTGGCGCCAGTGCGCTCAACTCGCTTGCGAGCAATGGTATCGCCAACATGATTTTCTTCGTGATCTTCCTGTTGTTTGCCTTCTCGTTCCTCGGAGCATTTGAGATTTCTCTGCCCAGTTCCTGGGCCAACGTGTCCGACTCCAGGGCAGGCATGGGCAGCTTCCTGGGTATCTTCTTCATGGCCCTCACGCTGGCTATCGTATCTTTCTCCTGCACCGGTCCTATCCTGGGCAACCTGCTGGTACTGGCGGCGAAAGGCGGTAACTCAGGCCCGCTGGTGGGTATGTTCGGCTTCTCGCTGGCACTGGCTATTCCTTTCTCTCTCTTTGCGCTGTTCCCCAGCCTGCTGAATAAAATCGGCAAATCCGGCGGATGGCTCAACGCGGTGAAAGTGACCCTCGGCTTCGTGGAACTGGCGCTGGCCCTGAAGTTCCTGTCCAACGTAGACATGGCTTATCACTGGAACCTGCTGGACCGTGAGATATTCCTCGCCCTGTGGATCGCGATCTTCGCACTGCTCACACTGTACCTGATCGGTAAGCTGAAATTCAGCCACGACAGCGATGTGCCGTTCCTGTCTGTAACCCGCCTCTGCTTTGCGATTGCCACGTTCACCTTTGTGATCTATATGGTCCCCGGTATGTGGGGCGCACCGCTCAAGGGCATCAGCGGCTTCCTGCCGCATGAAGGTTCACAGGACTTCAACCTGAGCAAGTCCCTGACAGACATCCAGGTGTCGCTGGAAAGCGGCGGTGGTGGCGGTGGCAACACCGGCGCTTCTGCCAATACCATCAAACCGAAAAAGCTGGTAGACATCCTGCATTCTGAAATTCCGGGCGTGGAAAATGTGTTCTTCGATTACGAAGAAGCGCTGGCAGCAGCCAAAGCGGCCAATAAGCCGCTGATGCTCGACTTTACCGGTCACACTTGTGTGAACTGCCGTAAATTCGAAAAATCAGTGCTGTCCAATCCGGCGGTGATGAAGATCCTGCGCAATGACTTTATCGTAGCGTCTTTGTATACCGACGAGAAGACTTCCCTGCCGGAAGGGGAACAATATGTCTCCAAATTCGATGGTACCAAGATCAAAAACATTGGTCAGAAAAACCTGGATCTCGAGGCTACCCACTTCAAGCGTAATTCCCAGCCGTACTACATTCCGGTAGACCTGGCGGGCAACGCCCTGGTGAACAAAGGCTACGGATATGATCCGAAAGAAGATGCCAACGCCTTTATCCAGTACCTGGAAGAAGCGAAAGCGGAATTTGCCAAAAGAAAACAATAAGCGAACCTGCTGATAAATAAAAAAGCGGAGATCATTGATCTCCGCTTTTTTTATGCCGATGAATGCCGGTTATCAGAAGTTGTAGCCGGTCAATGCGTCTAATTTGATTTTCTCCTGCTGGCCGGTGCTGAAGTTTTTCACGCTGACCAGGCCTTCCTGCAGTTCTGCTTCGCCCAGGATCACCACATAAGGGATGCCTCTTTTGTTGGCGTATTTAAGTTGTTTGTCCATCTTGGCGTTTTCGTGGAACAGTTCCGCAGCCACGCCCCTGGCGCGGAGTTGCATCATATAGTTGAAGCAGGTGCGGGCGCTTTCGTCGCCGAGGTTCAGGAACAGTACTTTGGTGGATTGTTGTGCTTCCTGCGGGAACAGCTGCAGTTCTTCCAGTACGTCGTAGATGCGGTCCACGCCGAAGGAGATACCTACGCCGGAGATGCCTTTCAGGCCAAAGAGGCCGGTGAGGTCGTCGTACCGTCCGCCGCCGCCGATGCTGCCCATTTTCACGGTGGGTGGTGCTTTTACTTCCACGATCATACCGGTGTAGTAGTTGAGGCCGCGGGCGAGGGTAACATCTATTTCCGGTGTGGTATTGAAGGAGCCGAAGCCGGAGTTGAGCACGTAGGAGAGCTCTTCGATGCCTTTGAGGGCGGTGGGGGAAGACTGGAGCAGGGTTTTGAGCTGCGTCAGTTTTTCCTCGCTGGTGCCGCTGATGGCCAGGAAAGTCTCGATGGTGGCGATGTCCGCGTCGGTAAGGCCTCTTGCGGCCAGTTCTTTGCGTACGCCTTCCGCGCCGATTTTATCCAGTTTATCGATGGAGATGGTGATATCGGTGAGCAGTTCGGGTTTACCGATTACTTCCGCGAGGCCGCTGAGGATCTTGCGGTTGTTGATGCGCAGTTCATAGCCTTGCAGTCCCAGTTTGGTGAGTACCGTATCATAGATAAGGAGCAGTTCCACTTCATTGAGGAGGGAGTTGCTGCCTACCACGTCGGCGTCGCACTGGTAGAATTCGCGGTAGCGGCCGCGCTGGGGTTTGTCGGCGCGCCATACCGGCTGCATCTGGTAGCGTTTGAAGGGGAGGGCGAGGTCGTTCTGGTTCATCACCACGTAGCGGGCGAAGGGGATGGTAAGGTCATAACGAAGGGCTTTTTCTGTCACGGCGGATACCAGGGATTTGGTGTCGGTGGCTGCCTGTGCTTTCGGGAATATGTCTCCGTTATTGAGTATTTTGAACATGAGTTTATCGCCTTCCTCGCCGTATTTGCCGGTGAGGGTGGAGAGGTTCTCCATAGCGGGTGTTTCGAGTGGCTGGAAGCCGAATACTTCGAATGTTTCGCGGATGGTCCGGAAAATATAGTTGCGTTTTCTGACTACAACAGGGCCAAAGTCGCGGGTTCCGTTGGGAATACCGGGTTTTATCATCTTAAAAAAAATTATAATTAAGGTAGTGGTGATTATTCCTGATCGGTGATGTTTTTACAGGCATCATAGATCAGTTGATATACAGGGGTGAAGAGGGCGTCGTCGAACCAGGGGTCGGGCACGTCCTGATCATCTGCCAGCAGATGTCGTACTTTGGCCTTATCCGCTTCATTACGGGCTTTTTTCAGCACGTCGCGATGGTTGTTATGGTCCATTACGTAGATGCGGTCAAACCGGTCGAAATCGGCGGTTTCAAATTGCCGGGCGGCGAGGCCGGAGATATCCACGCCCTGACGGCGGGCTTCCCGGATGGCGCGGTGGTCCGGCGAATGGCCGATATGCCAGTTGCCCGTACCTGCCGAGTCTATTTGCCAGTCCAGCCCCTTTTCTTTAGCAAGATGCCGCATAATACCTTCCGCAAGGGGTGAGCGGCAGATATTACCGAGGCATACCATCAGTATTTTCATCGTTTCAGAGAATTGCGTATCAGGCCGCAAACCTACAAGTTATTATGGAAATGTTCGCCTATTTGCATCTTTTAATCAACAAAAGCAGTCGGCCCGGCTGTTTTTGCTTCGATACAGGTTATGCTTATGTCAACTATAAACATCGGGAAATGATCAAATTTTAAATCAAAAAATTACAACATGTTGAAAAAATGCCTCAAATTGCGCTTCAGCGGGCATCCGGTAAGGGTTTTGCAGCTTTTTTTTAACATTCCTCTAAAATTCCCAATTCAAGTTTAAAAAATTTTTTTTTGTATAATTGTAATTCGCAAGATGGAAATGCAAGACGAACAAACAAACAGGCTACGGGAAAACCGGTACAGGCCTATGGGTGAACTGATAAGAGGTATCTTCTTTATCCTTTTCGGTCTTTTCGCAATTTTCGCGCAAAGACTGGGACTGGGTGAATTCCGCATATCCCCGCAATGGATGATGGTCATAGGCATTGTGTTGATGCTGTATGGTATTTTCAGGGTGTATAACGGTATTCGTAAGTTATTTTTTAACAGGAACTAAAGGAAGGGAAGATATGTTTTTCAGGATTACTAAAAAGTATGCTGTATATTTAACAGCCTTGACATTACTGGCGGCCTGCCGCAACAATCCGAATGCGAAAAAGCTGGATACAGGCACTGAGGGGGAAATACGTATCAGTGTGGATGAAACGTATAAACCGTTGCTGGATTCGGAGATCAAGGTTTTCGAATCGTTGTATCCAAAGGCACATATCGTTCCTTCTTACAAGCCGGAAGCGGAATGTTTTAAAGATCTTTTAAACGATAGTGCACGCATGGTCATCGTGACCCGCGATTTCAATGCGGCCGAACGTGATTACTTTAAGAAGATAAAGATCACACCACAAAGCCTGCTGCTGGCGTGGGATGCGTTAGCGCTGGTGGTGAATCACGCCAATCCTGATTCCATCCTGACGATGGACCAGGTGCGGGGTATCATGGACGGCACCAACAAAGAGCGAAAATGGCAACTGGTGTTTGATAATGCCAACTCAAGCACCGTACGTTATATCCAGGATTCCATTAATAAAGGTAAACCTTTGCCAGCCAACACCATGGCAGCCAAGACTAACCCGGAAGTGATAGATTACGTCGCCAAAAACAAGGACGCAATCGGCGTGATAGGCGTGAGCTGGATCTCTGATCCCAGCGATTCACTGGCCCTCGCATTCACCAATAAAGTGTCCGTTGTAAAGCTGAGAGCGGATAATGGTTCGGAATTTGTATTGCCTTACCAGGCCTACATTGGTATCGGATCTTATCCATTAAAACGTGGCTTCTACTTTTGTCTGAAAGAGCCTTACCATGGTTTAGGCTCGGGATTTGCTACCTTCCTTGGTAGTTATGAAGGACAGCTTGTGATCAAGCAGTTCCGCTTATTCCCGGCGAGATTGAATGTAGTTTTCAGGGAAGCCAACCTTAAATAGTCAAAAAACACAACTAAAACTAAAACCAGATTGCAAATGAACAGACGGAAAAGTTTACTCGTAGCATTGCTGTGCGCCGCCTCCGGCAGTGTGATGGCTCAATCTGTGCAGGATGGATTGAAAGACCTGTATTATGGTAAAAACCTGTCCGCCAAACAGACTTTTGAAAAAGTAATTGCTGCGAAACCAACTGAAGACAAAGCTTATTACTACATGGGTATAGCACAACTCGCCATGGAAGACGTAGCCGGCGCTACTGCCACCTTCCAGAAGGGTTTGCAGGCCGTGCCAACATCTGCTTTGCTGCAGGCCGGCATGGGTCGTATCGATCTGATCAAAGGTGACGCTGCTGCTGCCAAAGCGAAATTTGAAGCGGCTACTGCTGCTACCCAGGGCCGTGATGGCGACGTTGCACGTGCCATTGCTGATGCTAACACAGAAGTGAAAGGTGGTGACCGCGCTTACGCCCTCACCGTAATGGACAAGCTGCTGAACAACGAAGGCCGCAAGAAAAAGGAAATGTACACCGCTACTCCGGCTGACTATATCGAACAGGGTGATGCTTACCGTTACCTCGGTGGTGAAAATGGTGGTAAAGCTATTGCTGCTTACGAAAAAGCACTGGAGCTGGACGCTAACAGCGCTGAAGCCGTAATGAAACAAGGCCTCGTGAACTACAACGCGAGACTGAAAGCAGAAGCGGTGGCCGACTGGACCAAAGCGACCAACATGGACCCGAACTACGCTCCTGCTTTCAATGAGCTGTTCCTGTTCTATACCACACCGAAAAAAGATCAGCTGTCCTGGGAAAAAGCAGCTGAATACCTCGAAAAATACATGGCGATCGCCGACCCTGCGGATAAAACCAAAAATGAATACCTGGCCGCTTCCGTAGCCTTCTTCAAAAAAGACTACGACGGCGCTATCGCTAAAGGTCAGGCTGCTATGGCCGGTGCCAACGAAATGTACAAAAACAAATTCAGCCTGCTGATAGGTGATGCTTACCTGCAAAAAGGGGACTCCCTGAATGCGAAAAAGGTAATGGATGATTATGTACAGGCTGTAGGCGAAGGCAAACTGGACTCCAGCGATTACAAATTGCTGAGCACTATCTACCTCCGTCTGAAATCTTCCGATTCTGCTACGCAGAACCAGTACACTGATAAAGCGCTGGGTTACCTCGAAAAATTCGCTTCTTCCACCACCGCCAAAGATCCGGATACATACATCCAGATTGCTGACGCGCTGAAAGCCGCCAGAAAATTCGAACAGGCCGGTGACTGGTATGAAAAAGCCAATGAGCTGCGTCTGGCCAACAAAGAAACACTGGGCGCTATCGATTACTTCAACGTAGGTGTTAACTACTACTACGCCGGTTTGGGTGCTAAACCAGCAGATACGGCGCTGCTCAACAAGGCAGATGCTGCTTTCCAGAAGGTAATTGAAGCAAAACCAGAGCTGGGTACCGGTTACTACTGGAGAGGCCAGGCCAACTTTGCGAAAGACCAACAGGCTCAAACAGGTGTTGCTAAGCCTTTCTATGACAAATACATAGAAATCACAGAGCCACTGGGCACAGATAAATACAAGCCTACGCTGACTTATGCGTACACTTACGAGCTGTTGTACTACTACTTTAAGGAAGACAAGGCCAATGTGCAGGTGTATGCTGATAAGCTGTCCGCTATTGATCCGAACAACATCACTGTTAAACAGATCAAGGAAAACATGGCCAGCCGCGAAAAAGCAGCTGCCAAGCCAGCTACCAACAAAAAATAATGTAACTGCTTGTCATATAAAAAGCCCCGGGCCATTTTGGTCCGGGGTTTTTTTATGACCGGTAACATACCACCGTGCCGGAAATAGATCTCTCTGTTTTGCTGTCAGATTGGCACTTCGGGCTTCCTTACAGGATGTTTTTATAAAGGCAGTCAACAGGGCGATGGCGGGGAACTGGCAGCTGGTCTGCCGACAGAAGCGGTAGTAGTGGGGTATTGTACGTCTGTCGATGGCGGCAGGTGGGATCAGTCTTGTTTATCATCCACCTGGAAAAAGGGATAATGGTAAAATATTGACAAAATGACCGGTAGACTGCGATGTAAAAAATGTATTTATATGTAGGTTTATTATTATATCTAACTGTTAATCAGTATTCTATCCCGGGATTGATTGTGTAAAAAACACAAAAAGGCTTTACATGCTTGATTTCCGGTGGGTGAACCCGGGATCGCGGGAATGGTTTCCATGGTTTCCGGTTGGCAAAAAAAGATAATATTTTAACCTTCAAATAGATTTGATATTTGGTTTAGTTACAGTATTTTTGCGAATTCGGACAATGTTTTATCGGGAAGCTTATGTATACAGATACTGTATTTTTGTCAGCAACGACTACTCCTTTTAGCTATTTCCCTATAGTACTGCAATTACTTGCTGCTTTAGGTTTTGTTGGGATCACTATGCTAGCCACCCACTTTCTGGGTCCCAAACGTAAAACAAGTGATAAGCTTATTAACTTCGAGAGCGGCATCGAGCAGCGCGGGAATGCGAGGCAGCCTGTGGCGATCAAGTACTTTCTCACGGCTATTCTCTTCGTGTTATTTGATGTGGAAGTGATCTTTTTCTACCCGTACGCTGTTAATTTCAGGTCACTGGGTTGGGAAGGGTTCGCTGCTGTGCTGATGTTTGTGGGCTTTTTCCTGTGCGGATTTATCTACATAGTGAAGAAGGGAGCCCTGAAGTGGGAAGACTAATCTTAAACCTTTAAATCTTAATCCAATGGCTCGTCCGGTTCAATATAATACCAATGTGAAGATGGTGGAAATCCCTGAGGGATATTCCGGTGAAGGGTTTTATGCCACCTCATTTGATAAGGCCATCGGTCTGGCGCGTAAAAACTCCATCTGGCCTTTACCGTTCGCTACCTCCTGCTGTGGTATCGAATTTATGGCTACGATGGCTGCCACATACGATCTGGCGCGTTTCGGTGCGGAACGTATGGCATTTACCCCCCGTCAGTGCGATCTGCTGATGGTGATGGGCACTATTTCCAAAAAAATGGGCCCTATCGTGCGCCAGGTGTACCTGCAGATGGCGGAGCCCCGCTGGGTGATGGCAGTAGGCGCCTGTGCCTGCAGCGGTGGTATTTTTGATACTTATTCTGTTTTACAAGGAATTGACCAGGTGATTCCGGTAGATGTGTATGTTCCGGGATGCCCTCCCAGGCCGGAAGGCATTATCGACGGATTCATGAAAATACAGCAGCTGGTGGGCAATGAAAGCCTGCGTCGCCGTAACTCCGACCGTTATAAAGAACTGATGGAGTCTTACGGCATCAAATAAGGTGTGAATGGTAACTTGTAACTCGTAAATCACTTATTGTTAATGTCTTTAACAAACGAACGCATACAACAACGCCTGACGGAGAAGTTCGGGGATGTACTGACCGGTTTTGAAGAGCCGTTTGGAATGCTCACCTTCACCGCACAGAAAGATTATAACCTGAAAGTAATGCAATTCCTGTTTGATGATGAGGAATTGCGTTTTCGTTTTCTGACAGACATCACAGCCGTGCATTATCCCGAACGGAAAGGGGAGGAGCTGTGCGTGGTATATCACCTGCACAACTTCGTGGACAATGTAAGGCTGCGCCTTAAAGTATATACGCCGGTGGCTTCACCGAAAGTATTTACCGCTACCAGCCTGTATGAATCTGCCAACTGGATGGAGCGTGAAACCTATGATTTCTTCGGGGTGGATTTTGTGGGGCATCCTAACCTGATCCGTATCCTCAACGTGGATGAAATGACCTATTTCCCCATGCGCAAGGAATTCCCGCTGGAAGATCCCATGCGTACAGACAAAGACGACGAAATGTTTGGCAGGGGCGGTCACTTTTAATTCAATTAGGCTATGTTAGACCAGAAACAACATATAAAACTGCCGGAAGGCTCCATAGAGAAAAATACGACCACGCTGAACCTGGGTCCTACCCACCCGGCTACACACGGCGTATTCCAGAATATCCTGGAAATAGACGGTGAAAGAGTGGTAAGCGCCGTATCCACGGTAGGATACATCCACCGCGCTTTTGAGAAGATCGCAGAACGCCGTCCCTATTACCAGGTTACGCCGCTCACAGACAGGCTGAACTACTGCTCTGCCCCCATCAACAACATGGGCTGGATCATGACGGTGGAAAAGCTGCTGGGACTGGAAATACCCAAGCGTGTTGACTACCTGCGGGTGATCATCATGGAGCTGGCCCGTATTGCAGACCACCTGATCTGTAGCGCGGTAATGGGTGTGGATACCGGCGCGCTGACCGGTTTCGTGTACCTCATGACCTACCGTGAACTGATATACGAAATTTACGAAGAAGTCTGCGGTTCCCGTCTGACGACCAACATCGGCCGTATCGGCGGTTTTGAAAGGAATTTCACACCGGCTGCTTTCGAGAAAATTGAACGTTTCCTGAAAGAGTATCCGGCTGCCCTGACAGAATTTGAAACCCTGCTGACCCGTAACCGTATCTTTATGGAACGTACGCAGGGCGTGGGCGCCATCAGCGCGGAAAGAGCCATGAGCTACGGCTTCACAGGCCCCAACCTGAGAGCTGCCGGGGTAGACTACGACGTGCGCATCGCCAGCCCGTACAGCTCTTACCAGGATTTCGACTTCTCCATACCCGTGGGTACTACCGGCGACTGTTACGACCGTTACCAGGTACGTAACGCGGAAATGTGGGAAAGCATCAGCATCATCCGTCAGGCCATGGAGAAGCTGAAAGGCTTACCGGACGACGTATACCATGCCGACGTTCCGGCTTACTACCTGCCTGAGAAAAAAGACGTTTATACAAAAATGGAAGCGCTCATCTATCACTTTAAAATTGTGATGGGTGAAACAGAAATACTGCCCGGCGAAGTGTATCACTCCGTAGAAGGGGCCAACGGTGAACTGGGCTTCTACCTGATCAGCGATGGTGGCCGCAGCCCCTACCGGTTGCATTTCCGCCGTCCCTGCTTTATCTACTACCAGGCTTACCCTGAACTGATTAAAGGCTCCATGTTAAGCGACGCGATCGTGTGTATGAGTAGCCTTAACCTGATTGCCGGTGAACTGGATGCATAGTAGTACCTGCCCCTGCGGGTACTATTTGTTTTTATGAGAGCGTCTAAAGAATAAAAAAGCTTACTTAAACATAATTTTTTAATGGCTGTGGTTCAATTTTCTGAAGAGAAACTGAATAAAGTAAAAGAGATCATCGCACGCTACCCGGAAGGGAAGCAGAAGAGTGCGCTGATACCTGTGCTGCATCTGGCGCAGGAAGAATTTGGCGGTTGGCTGAGTGCAGAAACCATGGACTACGTGGCAGGCTTACTGCAGATAACGTCCATCGAGGTATACGAAGTGGCCACTTTCTACAGCATGTTCAACCTGAAGCCGGTAGGTAAATACCTGTTCGAAGTATGCCAGACGGGTCCCTGCATGGTAAGTGGTTCGGATCAGATCATTGACTATATTAAGAACAAACTGGGTATCGGTGTAGGAGAAACTACGCCTGACGGCATGTTCACCCTTAAAACGGTAGAGTGCCTTGGTGCCTGTGGTTATGCGCCCATGATGCAATTGGGTAAACATTTCCGCGAACACCTGACCCCTGCCAAAGTGGATGAGATCATCGCAGAATGCAGGGCCAAAGCTAATTGATGCATCAGCAAAAGAATATAGTCATGCGTATCGGGTTATTCATCTATCAGCACCGGTTCACCATCATCGAAGCGGGATTACTGATAGCAGCACTGGCAGGACTGTGGCGGGTGAACAACTGGTTCCTCTCCTTTATCTGCGGCGTGGCCTCCGGGTACCTGTTTTTCCGGCTGGCGGAACGGGTGGCGCAGCACCGGATACGCAAGGCATAAAAGATATATCATACAAATCTGTTGATGGTGCTGGTTTACCTATCACCATTAAACCATAAGGAAGACAATGGGACGCAAATTACTGTTAGACAAAGCACACATAGAAGGTATCCGGTATTACGACACTTACCGGGCTAACGGCGGTTATGCTGCGGCGGAGAAAGCTCTGAAATCCATGGGCCCCGAAGCAGTAGTGGAAGAAGTAAAGAAGAGTGGCCTGAGAGGCCGTGGTGGCGCCGGTTTCCCTACCGGCCTGAAATGGAGCTTCATCGCCAAACCGGAAGGTGTTCCGCGTTACCTCGTTTGCAATGCGGACGAATCAGAACCGGGCACATTCAAAGACCGCTACCTGATGGAGTTCATCCCTCACCTGCTGGTGGAAGGCCTGCTGATTTCCAGCTTCGCCCTGGGCGCTAACAGAGCCTATATCTATATCCGCGGCGAATACGCCTGGATACCGGACATCCTGGAACAAGCCATCGCCGAAGCCAAAAACAAGGGCTGGCTGGGGAAAAACATCCTCGGTACCGGTTATGATCTCGACATATTCGTACAACGTGGCGCCGGCGCCTATATCTGCGGTGAAGAAACAGCCCTGCTGGAATCACTGGAAGGTAAACGCGGTAATCCCCGTATCAAACCGCCATTCCCGGCCGTAAAAGGGCTGTGGGGCTGTCCTACGGTGGTCAACAACGTGGAAACCATTGCTGCCGTAGTGCCCATCGTTAATATCGGCGGCGATGAATACATCAAATTCGGCATCGGCAAATCCACCGGTACCAAACTGATCTCCGCCTGCGGTAATATCAACAAACCCGGCGTTTATGAGATCGAAATGAACATCTCTGTAGAAGAATTTATTTACTCAGACGAATACTGCGGAGGCATCAAAGGGGGTAAACGCCTGAAAGCCTGTATCCCGGGCGGTTCTTCCGTACCGGTGCTGCCTGCCAACCTGCTGCTGAAAACAGCGAAGGGCGAAACCCGTATGATGACCTACGAAAGCCTCAACGACGGTGGTTTTGCTACCGGCTCCATGCTGGGCTCCGGCGGTTTCATCGTAATGGACGAAGACCAGTGTATTGTACGCAATACCCTCACCTTCGCCCGTTTCTACCACCACGAAAGCTGCGGCCAGTGCAGCCCGTGCCGCGAAGGTACCGGCTGGATGAAAAAAGTGCTGCACAACATCGAATACGGAAAAGGTAAAATGAGTGATATCGACCTGTTGTGGGATATCCAGCGGAAAATTGAAGGCAATACCATCTGCCCGCTCGGCGACGCCGCCGCATGGCCAGTGGCTGCTGCCATCCGCCACTTCCGCGACGAGTTCGAATGGCACGTGACCCACCCGGACGAAGCGCTGACGCGCAACTTCGGCCTGGCCCACTACGCCGATCCGCTGCCCGCACCGGCACCAGCCGCTGTGTAGTTCTCGCAGAGAATTATAAGAGAGCCAAGGCGCGAAGATTGTTTTCTGATATTCTTAACCCACTAATATTTCATCCATTGACAGAAAACGAAATCTCCCGGGAGATTGTGGACGCATGTTATATAATACATGTGAAATATGGTCCCGGTTTGTATGAGTCGGTTTATGAAGAACTTCTGAGTTTCGAATTGCGTAAACGAAAGATATATTTTTCAAGACAGGAGGATATAAAGCTGGTTCATGATGGCTTAGTGCTGGAAAAGGCATTTAGGGCGGACCTGATAGTCGAAAATAAAGTGATCGTTGAAATAAAATCAATAGAGGAACTCAAGGATGTCCATTACAAACAAGTATTGACATATCTGAAGTTGACCGGATTTAAATTGGGATTATTGATCAATTTCAACGTAGCATTAATAAAAACAGGAATACACAGAATAGTTAATAAACTGTAAAAAACATAAACTTTGCTTCTTAGCTCTCTTAAAAAGCTTTGCGAGCAAAAAATATATCAAGATGGCGGAGGAAAAAAAATTATTCAAGGTTAAGATCGATAACATCTCCGTGGAGGTCGAACCTGGTACTACGATACTGAATGCGGCCCGGACAATAGGAGGGGATGTGGTACCGCCGGCTATGTGCTACTACTCCAAGCTGCAGGGCAGCGGTGGTAAGTGCCGCACCTGCCTGGTAAAAGTAACCAAAGGCTCCGAGGCCGACCCGCGCCCGATGCCTAAACTGGTGGCCAGCTGCCGTACCACCGTAATGGACGGTATGGAAGTGGCCAACATCACTTCTCCGGAAGTACAGGAAGCCCGTAAAGGTGTGGTGGAATTCCTGCTGCTCAATCACCCGCTCGATTGCCCCGTTTGCGACCAGGCTGGTGAATGCGACCTGCAGAACCTGAGCTATGAACACGGCGCCGAAGCTACCCGCTACGAATTCAAACGCAGAACTTTCGAAAAAATCGACATCGGCGACAAGATACAGCTGCACATGACCCGCTGCATCCTCTGCTACCGCTGCGTATTCACTGCCGATCAGCTTACGGAAAAACGCGAACACGGCGTACTCGGCCGTGGTGACGCTTCCGAGATCAGCACCTATATCCATCAGTCACTCGACAATAACTTCATCGGCAACGTGATCGACGTTTGCCCGGTAGGCGCCCTCACCGACAAAACCTTCCGTTTCAAAAACCGCGTATGGTTCCTGAAACCGGTAGATGCCCACCGTCACTGCGAAGACCCGAAATGCTGCGGTAAAACAGTGCTCTGGATGCGTGGTGACGAGGTGTTCCGCGTCACTGCCCGTAAAGACAAATACGGCGAAGTGGAAAACTTTATCTGCGATACCTGCCGTTTCGATAAAAAAGAAAAATCAGACTGGATCATCGAAGGCCCCCGCAAAATAGACCGTCACAGTGTTATTTCCCAGGGCCATTACGTGAATACCGTTAAACCGAAAGATCCGCTGGTGGAAGTGCTGGACGGAAGACAGCCTAAACTGCTGTTCGATATCCATACCACCAGTGAGGTGAACCGGCCGGAAATAGATCTCTCTAAGATCGACGGTCCTGCCCATTCGGACGATTTTAATAAGTAAGCATCGTATTCGTAATTCGTAATTCGTAATTGGAAAATGACGTTATTAAGCATAGACTGGTTTTTTATTCTTGAAAAAATACTGCTGATATCCGCAGTATTGGTGCTGTCACTCGTAGTGGCCATGTACTCTACCTGGGGCGAAAGAAAGGTGGCTGCCTGGATCCAGGACCGTCTTGGCCCGAACCGCGCCGGTCCGATGGGACTGCTGCAACCGCTGGCCGATGGTGGTAAACTCTTCTTCAAAGAAGAGATCATCCCTACCAACTCCAACCGGTTCCTCTTTATCCTCGGCCCGTCTATCGCCATGTTGGTGGCTTGTATGACCAGCGCCGTAATTCCCTGGGGCGATACGCTGACCATCGCCGGTCGTACCGTGTCCTTACAGGTGGCCGATGTCAACATCGGTATCCTGTTTATCTTCGGGGTATTGAGCGTAGGCGTATATGGCATCATGATCGGGGGCTGGGCTTCCAACAACAAATACTCCCTGCTGGCATCCGTAAGGGCCGCTTCCCAGATCATCTCCTACGAGCTGCCGATGGGCCTCGCGCTGATCGCGCTGCTGATGCTCACCGGTACGCTGAGCCTGAAAGAGATCGTGGAGCAGCAACGCCATGACCTCTGGAACGTAGTTTACCAGCCGCTGGGCTTCTTTATCTTCCTGGTGTGCGCCTTCGCAGAATGTAACCGTGCTCCTTTTGACCTGCCGGAAGCGGAGAACGAGCTGAATGGTGGTTACCACCTGGAGTATTCCTCCATGAAACTGGGCTTTTATCTCTTTGCAGAATATATCAACATGTTTGTCAGCTCCGCGCTGATGGCCACCATGTACTTCGGCGGATACGCTTTCCCGGGTATGGACAGTCTGGGCGTTAGCCCCAACTTGCTCACCATCCTCGGCTTCCTGGCGCTGTTCATTAAGATACTGGTGTTTATATTCTTCTTTATGTGGGTACGGTGGACGGTACCAAGGTTCCGTTATGATCAGCTGATGCGCCTGGGCTGGAAAGTGATGATCCCGCTGGCGCTGGTGAATATGCTGATTACCGGTGCGATCGTACTGTTCCGTCAACACTAATTTTTATCCGTTAATTTATACACACCGCAGGTGTGGACTAAATAAAGCATTTATGCAAGCATTAACAAACAGGTCAAAAGCGGTGGACCGCAGTCCATTAACCCTCCTGGAAAAGATGTATGTTCCTGCCATCGCCAAAGGCATGGGCATCACCTTCAAACATATCTTCAAACGGAAAGCTACCGTTAGTTTTCCCGAACAGCGCCGTCAGTTCAGCCCTGTGTTCCGTGGATTGCACATCCTGAACCGGGACGAAGAAGGCCGTGAAAGATGCACCGCCTGTGGCCTGTGTGCGGTGGCCTGCCCTGCAGAAGCCATCACCATGGAGGCGGCAGAAAGGAAACCGGGCGAGGAACACCTGTACCGTGAAGAGAAGTATGCGGCCCGGTATGAGATCAACATGCTGCGTTGTATTTTCTGTGGATTCTGCGAAGAAGCTTGTCCCAAAGATGCGATTTACATGTCTGAAACCTTTGCGCCGTCCAACTATCAGCGGAAAGGCTTCATCTATGGCAAACCGGACCTGCTGATCCCTGATCCGAAACAATCGTCCAAATAATTATTCACAGTACGCATTAGCTAAAAATACATAGTCAAACATAGCAGAGATGGGAATGAGTATACAACAAATAATTTTCATGGTGCTTTCAGTCATCGCCCTGGTATCGGCGCTGGGTGTGGTATTGAGTAAGAATCCCGTGACGAGCGTATTGTGTCTGATCGTAACCTTCTTTACCATTGCAGGCCATTACATCATGCTGAACGCCCAGTTCCTGGCGGTAGTGCATATCATCGTATATGCCGGCGCCATCATGGTATTGTTCCTTTATGTGATGATGCTGATGAACCTGAACGCGGAGCTGGAGCCCCAGAAGCGCAACTGGCTGAAATATGCCGGCGCTATCAGCGGCGGCGCCCTGCTGGTGGTACTGGTGGCTGCCCTGCGCGATGCGAGCATGCCGGCTGTGGGCGCGGAAGCCAATGAGATCGGGTTGATCAAAAACCTGGGCCAGATGTTATTCACACAATATGTGGTACCGTTTGAGGTGAGCAGCATCCTGTTCCTCAGCGCGATGGTAGGTGCCGTGGTTATCGGTAAAAAAGACTAAACAGACGGATTTCATTCGTCATTCGTCATTCGTAATTCGTAATTCATTTTTATGCCTGTTCAATATTACATATTCCTGAGTATCGCCCTGTTCTGCATTGGTGTGATGGGGGTGCTGATGCGCCGTAACGCCATCATCATTTTTATGTGCATAGAGCTGATGCTGAACGCCGTCAACCTGCTGCTGGTAGCATTTTCCAAAATGTGGGCGGATGCCGGAAAAGTGGATGCGGGATCAGCGCAATTGTTTGTATTCTTTATTATGGTGGTGGCTGCTGCGGAAGTAGCGGTGGGCCTGGCTATCATTACAATGGTCTACAGAAATACACACTCGGTAGATATAAACATTCTTAACAGGCTGAAAAATTAATAATTCATCCTCTTTAATTATTAATTGTTTCGACGTCGTAAATAGAATTGATAAATGATTAAACTAGTTTGGCTGGTACCATTTTTACCATTATTAGGGTTCCTGGTGAATGGTTTGGGACGCAGATTTTTATCCAAGTCCCTGGTAGGATTTATCGGAAGCGGTACGGTACTGGCTTCCTTTGTGGTGAGCTTATTAGCATTTTTTGAAGTCAAAGCCCCGGGATTTCAGGCGCAGGTGGTACACCTGTTTAACTTCATTTCCGTTGGCAGCCTGCATATTCCTTTCGCATTCCAGGTAGATCAACTGAGTGCGTTGTTCCTTCTGATCATCACCGGTGTGGGTACCCTTATCCACATTTACTCCACTTCTTACATGCATGACGAAAGCGATGAGAGCTTTGCGAGATATTTCGCTTACCTCAACCTCTTCGTGTTTTCCATGCTGATACTGGTGCTCGGCGCCAACTATGTGATGATGTTCATCGGATGGGAAGGCGTTGGTCTCTGTTCTTACCTGCTGATCGGATTCTGGTTTAAAAACACCAGTTATAATAATGCCGCCAAGAAAGCATTCGTGATGAACCGCATCGGGGACCTCGGTTTCCTGCTCGGTATCTTCTTCATGATCATGCAGTTTGGTACGGTTACTTTCCCCGACGTATTTGCCAAAGCGGCGCCGCTGGGCATGAACAACCCCACGCTGGCAGCTATTGCCATGCTGCTGTTTGTAGGCGCCATGGGTAAATCTGCCCAGATACCCCTGTACACCTGGCTGCCCGACGCGATGGCCGGTCCGACCCCGGTATCTGCCCTGATCCACGCGGCAACGATGGTGACCGCCGGTATCTATATGATCGCCCGGAGCAACGTGATTTATACACTGTCTCCCTCCATCCAGATGGTGGTAGCGGTGATTGGTATCGCCACTGCGCTGTTTGCCGCTTCTATTGCACTGAAACAAAACGATATTAAAAAAGTACTGGCTTACTCCACCGTGAGCCAGCTGGGATATATGTTCCTCGCACTGGGCGTTGGCGCTTACTCCGCCGCCGTTTTCCACGTGATGACGCACGCTTTCTTCAAAGCGCTGCTGTTCCTCGGCTCCGGCTCCGTGATCCACGCGATGGGCGGTGAGCAGGATATCCGTAAAATGGGCGGGCTGAAAAAATACATGCCTACCACCAACTGGACATTCCTTGTAGGATGCCTGGCCATTGCCGGTATCCCTGGTTTATCCGGTTTCTTCTCCAAAGATGAAATCCTGGCCAGCGCTTATGCCCACAACCCGGTACTGTATGCACTGGGACTGATTGGCGCGCTGATGACCGCTTTCTATATGTTCCGCCTGTACTACATCACTTTCTCCGGAAAGTTCCGTGGTACCCACGAACAGGAACACCACCTGCACGAGAGCCCTTCCCCGATCACTATCCCGCTGATCATCCTGGCGGTACTGTCTGTGTTCGGCGGTTATGTGGGCCTGCCGGAAGTATTTGGTAAAAACCTGCTGGCAGAATACCTGTCACCGGTGTTTGCACCATCTGCGCCTTTTGTGACAGAACATCATCTGTCTCACGGCACTGAATGGATGCTGATGGGACTGAGCAGTGTACTGGTGATTGTCTTTATCCTGATTGCCCGTCAGAAATTCGCGGCATATGAAGATACCGGCAAGGAGAATGCAGGTCTGGCGAAAGTGCTGGAGAACAAATGGTATATCGATGAGCTGTATGATGCCATCATCGTAAAACCATTACAGGAGCTTTCCCGTTTCTTCCGTGACACTGTTGAAAAAGCAGGTATCGATAAACTGGTAAATGGTGTTGGCCGCAGCGTTCAGTGGAGCAGCCAGCAGATCCGCCTCATCCAGAGCGGACAGGTAGGTTTCTACATCTTTGCCATGGTGATCGGTATGATCGTATTATTTGTGATCGGATTCTTATTATAAACCAATAGCGGAAGTTACAAGCGCAGATAAATTATGTTGACAGTTTTATTAATACTGATTCCTTTCATAGCGGGCCTGATCGCATTCGGCCTGAAGGGGTCCGGGCCAAAGGTGCTGGGCATGATTGCATCCCTGGCGTCGGTAGCCACAGCCATCGGAACCGTATGCACACTGCAGGCCGATCCGAAGAAACTTTCTTTTGTTACCAATTGGATACCACAGCTGGGCAGCCAGTTCAGGGTAGGCCTGGATGGTATGGGCACGATGCTGTGTTTATTGACAGCCATCGCTTTCCTCCTGGTTTTTATCACCATTTATAACCGCGACATCGAAAGGCCCAACAGCTTTTACGGACTGATGTTGCTCTCCCAGGCCGGCCTGGTCGGTGTTTTCACCGCCTTCGACGCCCTGCAGTTTTACGTATTCTGGGAGCTGGCGCTGATACCGGTATATTTTCTCTGCTCTATGTGGGGCGGCGAAAAGCGTATACCCGTTACGTTTAAGTTCTTCGTTTATACTTTCCTCGGCTCCCTGTTAATGCTGGTAGGTATCATCTACCTGTACTTCCAGACACCGGACCATTCCTTTAGCTGGACATCCTTCACCAGCCTGCAGCTGAGCATGGGTGACCAGAAATGGCTGTTCTGGCTGTTCTTTGTGGCTTTCGCCATCAAGATGCCGGTGTTCCCCTTCCATACCTGGCAGCCGGACACTTACGAACAATCTCCTACGCCAGTGACCATGATCCTCTCCGGGGTGATGGTGAAAATGGGCCTGTTCGGCGTATTGCGCTGGCTGGTACCCGTGCTGCCGGAAGGCGCTTCCATGTGGACCGACGTGGCCATCGTGCTGTCTATCATCGGTATTATCTATGCTTCCTGCATTGCCATGGTACAGAACGACCTGAAACGACTGATCGCTTACTCTTCCATTGCGCACATCGGTCTGATGAGCGCCGCTATTTTTGCGCACAATGAACAGGGTACCCAGGGCGTATTACTCCAGATGTTCAACCACGGTATCAACATTATCGGTTTGTGGATCATCGTGGAAGTGATACAGCACCGCCTGGGCATCAAAAATATGGACCAGATGGGTGGCATGGCCCGCAAGGCGCCCCGGATGGCTATCTTCCTCGTGATCATCAGCCTGGCGAACATCGGTTTACCGCTTACCAACGGATTTATCGGTGAGTTCCTGATGTTCAGCGGCCTGTTCCAGTATAACCACTGGTTTATGGCGTTCGCCGGACTGGGTATCATCCTCGCGGCAGTTTATACGTTGAATATGATTCAGAAAGTGATTTTCGGTGAAGGCAATACCCTGACAGATACCACTACAGACCTGCAACCCGGTGAAACGGTGGCACTGAGCCTGGTAGTGATCCTGATCTTCGTATTGGGTGTTTATCCGCAGCCGATGCTGGATCTGGTAAGCAAGGTATTTTGAGAAATTTTAAACGGGTTTTGTAACGAAACAATATGAATGCACTAATTTCTACTGCTTTATCGGGCGTTTTTCTGATGTTTGTCGGTTTATTTGTACGCAATAAGCAGCATATTAAATTTTTCGCCATCGCGGCCATCATCATATCATTTATTGCCAACCTGGCACTGTACCCTACCGTGCAGCTGGGCGGCTATATCCAGTTTGGTATGATTGAAGTATCAAAGTTCAGTGTGTTGTTTAATGCAGTGGCTTTAGGTGCAACCCTGATATATTTCCTGTTATCGGGGAGTGAGTTTGAAAAAGTAGGTGAGCATGTGGGAGATTACTTTGCCCTGATCTTCTTTATACTGGCGGGTGTCTCGCTGGCCTCGTCCTTCAGCAACCTGCTGATGTTGTTCCTGGCGATTGAGATCATGTCTATCCCGCAGTACGTACTGGCAGGCGCCGACCGTAAAAGCCTGAAAAGCAATGAGGCGTCGCTGAAGTACTTCCTGATGGGGTCTTTCTCTACCGGTATCCTGCTGATGGGCATCGCCCTGATTTACGGTGCGGCCGGTACTTTTAACATTGCCGAGCTGGGACTGGGTGCAGATCCGGTACATCCCCTGGCGCTGTGCGGTATTATCCTGATGGCTTTTGCCCTCGCTTTCAAAGTGTCTGCAGTACCGTTTCACTTTTGGACGCCTGACGTATATGACGGTTCTCCTACCGTATTTACTTCCTTCATGGCTACCGTGGTAAAAGCCGGCGGGTTTGTCGCTTTCCTGCGTATGTTCCATGTGGCGTTCGCCGGTGGCGCTATCAGCCATCACTGGACGCTGATCCTGTCTATCATCACCGCTGCCACCCTTATCCTGGGTAACTTCAGCGCGGTGTTCCAGCAGAGCGTAAAACGGATGCTGGCCTATTCCAGTATTGCGCAGGCAGGCTTTATGCTGTTTGCCGTGATTGCGATCAACCAGTTTGCCACCCAGGGTATTATCCTGTATGCAGCCGCCTATAGTCTCGCTACCATCGGTGTATTTGCCGTACTGCTGAAACTGAAGGACTACACTTTCGAAGGATTTAACGGCCTTGCCCGTAAGCAGCCGCTGCTGGCGCTGGCAACGACCATCTTCCTGTTCTCCCTGGCGGGTATCCCGGTAACAGCGGGCTTCTTTGCCAAATACTTCGTACTGTCTGCCGCTATCCAGCAGGGTCATCTCCTGTGGCTGGTGATCGTCGGTGTACTGTGCGCCGCGATCAGCGTATACTACTATTTCCGCGTGATCATGGCGATGTATTTCAAACAGGGCGATCCGGAAGTAGAACCGGTTTCCGGCGGTTTTAAATTCGCGCTCGTGCTGACTATTATCCTGGTACTGGCACTGGGCCTGTTCCCCAACCTGCTGATTGGTTGCCTGTAAAATCGTTACAAGACAAATTTTTGCATAGACAAAGGAAACGGTCACCCCGTTTCCTTTGTCATTTTTAGCCCCCATGACCGCTCAAACGGCATAGTCCGCGTTCCCTCACTTTTTATTTTGTGTCTGTCTGAACTTCCATTAACTTTAGTACATGCGGTTTTTAGATATATTTTCCCTTGCTTATCGTTCCGTGAGTGGCAACAGGCTGCGCACCGGTCTCACTGTTTCTATTATTGCTGTGGGTATCACAGTACTGGTGGGCATTCTGACCGCCATCGACAGCATGAAAAACAGTATTTACTCCAGCTTTGCCAGTATGGGGGCCAACAGCTTTTCCCTGAGAAACCGCGATATGCAGGTGCATATCGGGAATGACGGTGACAAGGCCTCCAAGGGAAATAAAAACGTCAAAAAGGTCAGAAAATCTATCAGCAATAAAACGATTTCTTACCAGGAGGCGGTGCAGTTTAAAGACAGGTACCATTTCCCTGCCACGGTGAGTATTAACTTCAGGGCCTCCGGCATCGCCACGGTATATAAAGACGACAAGAAGACAAACCCCAACGTGACTGTTATCGGGGGCGACGAGAACTATCTTGATATCTCCAGCTATACCATCCGCGACGGCCGCAATTTTAACGCTCTGGACGTGTCGTCCGGGCGTAACGTGGCCATCCTCGGAAAAGACGTGGCAGAGAAGCTGTTTGGCCGCAAAATGAAGAATGTGGTGAATAACACCATCCGTGTGGGAGATGTGCGTTACCGCGTGATCGGCGTGCTGGAAAGCAAAGGCAGCAGCAACCTGATGAGTGCGGACAACGTGGTGATTACCACGGTCAACAATACACGAAGAATTTTCAACCGGCCCAACGCTTCCTACCAGATAGGCGTGTCCGTGAAAGATATTAAGCAGATGGAAGCCGCACAGGGCGAGGCCATTGGCACCTTCCGGGTAGTACGGCAGCTGGCGCTGAATGATGAAGATAACTTTACCCTCAGTAAGAGCGACAGTATCGCAGAGATGCTGTTCCAAAGTTTGGGAACGGTGAACCTGTTTGCTGTAGCCATTGCCGCGATCACACTTTTCGGTTCCGCTATCGGGCTGATGAACATTATGCTGGTGTCGGTGGCGGAAAGGACCCGTGAAATAGGCGTTACCAAAGCTTTGGGCGCTACCAGTAAAACCATCCGCAAACAATTCCTCTACGAAGCCATCATCATCAGCACCATGGGCGGCCTCTTCGGTGCCCTGGCAGGCATGCTGCTGGGCAATATCGTGTCCATATTACTGAAATCTTCTTTTGTAGTGCCCTGGGCGTGGATCCTGGTCGGCGTTGCCCTCTGTGCCGCCGTAGGACTGGTTTCCGGTATCTATCCCGCCTACAAGGCCTCTAAACTGGACCCTATCATCGCTTTGCGTTACGAGTAGAATTCCCGGAATCAATTTGTTATCTTGTTCTTTCCAAAAGAAAGAGCATATGCCTTTATTGATCGTTATTGCTGCTATTCTCCTATTGGTAGTACTGGTTACCTGGTGTAAGATAAATACCTTCCTGTCTTTCCTGATTGTTTCCCTGCTGATGGGGCTCGCCCTGCGCATGGACATAGGAGCCATTACCCAATCCATACAGACCGGTATCGGTAAAACTTTAGGATCGCTGATCGTGGTCATTGTTTTTGGCGCCATGTTGGGTAAACTGGTAGCTGAAAGCGGTGCTGCGCAACGGATCGCCGGTGGACTGATGCGTTTGTTAGGTCCCCGTTACATCCAGTGGTCGCTGATGCTGACCGGCTTTATTGTGGGGATACCGCTGTTTTACAACATCGGGTTTGTATTGATGGTGCCACTGATCTTTACCGTGGCGGCGCAAACCCGTCTGCCGACGGTGTATTTGGGCATTCCTATGCTGGCAGCGCTGTCCGTTACCCATGGCTACCTGCCACCACATCCTTCGCCTACCGCACTGGTACAGCAGTTTCATGCCAGCATGGGCCTTACGCTGCTCTATGGTATTTTGCTGGCGATACCGGCCATTATACTGGCCGGACCGGTGTTTTCCCGGTACCTGAAGCGGTATACCAGTGAACCGGGGAAGATGTTTGTGGCACCGCCCCTGCCGGAAGCGGAGTTGCCGGGTATGTTCGCGAGCCTGCTGGCCGCCATGTTGCCGGTGTTGTTGCTGGCGGTGACTGCCCTGCTGAAGTTATGGCTACCTGCAGGGGAACTGCCGTATAAGATCGTCACCTGGCTGGGAGACCCGCTGATCGTGATGCTGCTGGCAGTATTAAATGGGATATACCTGCTGGGTACCCGCCGGGGCATGCCTTCCAAAAAAATGTTAAGCCTGATGGACGATGCAGTGAAAGACGTGGCCGTGATCATCCTGATCATTGGCGGTTCCGGCGCGCTCACACAGCTGCTGCACGACAGTAAGGTGAGTGACTATATTGCTGAGACGCTTCGGAACATGCACATGCATCCGTTGTTATTGGCGTGGGGCATTGCGGCGATCATCCGCGTTTGTATCGGATCAGCTACAGTAGCGGGGTTAACGACAGCGGGCATCGTAGCGCCGCTGATCGCCAGTTCGGGCGTAAACCCCAACCTGATGGTGCTGGCCACCGGCGCCGGCAGCCTGATGTTTTCACATGTCAACGATGCCGGATTCTGGATGTTCAAGGAATACTTTAACTTGTCTGTGAAAGATACGATCAAAACATGGTCAGTAATGGAAACCATCGTTTCGGTAACAGGACTTATCGGTAGTTTATTGCTGAGCATGATTGTTTAACGTAAACCAATAAACGAAAATGACACCGACGGAGAACTTCAAGGCTCTGGGCCTCACGTTGCCACCGGCGCCCGCGCCGCTGGGCGTTTACAAGCCATTGCTGATTGACGGGAAACATGTGTACGTTTCGGGACATGGTACCGTACAGGACGACGGCAGCCTGATCATGGGCCGTATCGGCAAAGACCTGACACCGGAGGAAGGCAAGCTGGCTGCCCGCCAGGTGGGACTGGCCATCCTGTCGACCCTCGTAACCAACCTGGGCAGCCTGGATAAGATCAAAAGGGTCATCAAAGTACTGGGAATGGTCAACTGCGTACCGGAGTTTGAGCGGCACCCCTATATCATCAACGGCTGCAGCGAATTGTTTGCAGCGGTATGGGGACAGGAGAACGGGGTCGGCGTACGCAGCGCCGTTGGTTTTGGCTCGCTGCCGGATAATATCCCGGTAGAAATAGAAGCATTGTTCGAACTGCATTAATGATATAACCTATGGAATGGTATCAACTCAAAACACCGGAACAGGTGGATTCTCCGGCGCTGCTGGTGTATAAAGACAGGATCAGGGAAAATATTGATCTGTTAAAAACCATGATCGATGATGTACAACGGTTACGCCCACACGTAAAAACAAACAAGATAGCGGAAGTGGTGCAAATGATGCAGGCGGCCGGTATACAGAAATATAAGTGCGCCACCATCGCGGAAGCCGAAATGCTGGGCATGGTAAAAGCCAAAGACGTATTGCTGGCTTATCAGCCGGTAGGACCTAAAGCGGCGCGTCTGCTGGAACTGGTGCGGCAATATCCTGAAACTGATTTTGCCTGCCTGGCAGATAATAAAACTGCCGCTGAAGCGATCAGCAGCCTGTTTGCCGCCGCCGGAAAAAAACTGCGGGTATACCTCGATCTGAACGTAGGCATGAACCGTACCGGCATTAAGCCCGAAGGGGCGCTGGATTTGTATCAGCACCTGCATACGCTGCCGGGCATACAACCGGTAGGCATACACGTTTATGACGGGCATCTGCATGACACGGACATGGCTACACGAAAAAAACGTTGTGACGAGGCGTATGGACCGGTGCCGGTACTACAGCATGCTATCGTGGCCTGCGGGCTGCCTGAGCCGGTGATCGTGGCCGGTGGTTCTCCCACCTTCCCCATACACGCGGCAAGACCGGTGATAGAATGCAGTCCGGGTACTTTCGTTTTCTGGGACTGGGGCTATGGCAGAAATCTGCCGGAACAACCCTTTCAATGGGCGGCGCTGGTGCTGTCAAGGGTCGTTTCTGTTATTGACGGCCAGCTGCTGTGCCTCGACCTGGGACATAAATCCGTGGCGGCCGAAAGCCCGCAGCCAAGAGTGCATTTCATCAATGCGCCGGAGGCGCAACCGGTATCCCAGAGCGAAGAACACCTGGTGCTGAAAGTGGCCGATACGGCCGCTTACCCTGTAGGTACGGAATTCTACGGCGTGCCGTTGCATATTTGCCCTACAGTGGCATTGTATGAACGTGCTTATGTAGTGGAAGATCACGTGTGTACGGGTACCTGGAAAGTGATCGCCAGGGACAGGACTATTGCTCATTGATATCAGGAGAGACAATAAAAAAGTCCGTCAATAGTGAATTGACGGACTTTTTTTATTACTGAAAATATCACGGATGTTGTATCACTTTCAGATTGTCGATTTCTCCTTTGAATGCATTCACACTGTCACCGATCGTTTGTAAAGGAAATACAAGCGTCTGAATGATCGCATTCTTGCTTTTCGTACCGGGGAACGACCGCATGGCGCCTTCCAGTTTTTCTGCCAACCGGCCGTTGATAAACAGGGAAGTCCCTTTGTTATTCCCGTTGATCTTCACGTGTGTCATGCTGCCGGTGGCGAACTTGTGGTTGAACTGGTAATGATAGCCTTCGCGGGAGAATGCTATTTTACCATCCTGATAAGTCACCGCCGCATGTGGAGATGAAAAGAGCACTGCTCCCGGTTTGTTGTCTGCAGCTGGTTTAATATCGAATTCAATGCTGTAAGGATAGCCCACTTCAGTCAACGGCGTCTTCAGATAGCTGTTTCCGCCCTGTAGTACCAGCGTTTTTCCGCGGGAGATGCTTACCTGGTGTTGCCGGAGCGCCGCCCTGTTATTACCACTGATATCATTGATCCTGTTGTCGGAGAAGTCATATTGCAGGGCAACGGAATCACGGCTGGTAATTTTAGCCCGCATATTGAGCCCCGGGCCTTCTCCGATCAACCGGCTATGTGCGGCAAACTGTTGATAGTTGCTTTGTGAGGTATGACCGTTCCACATTTTTTCTGCCAGCACCTGCATGGCGGGGAATACACGGTCGTGCACATCCTGTACGGTGATACCATTTCCCGGATGATCGTTCCATACGGCGAAGGCGCCGCCTTTTATCTGCGGATGGCCCATCGGGAATATAGCATCTCCGATCATATTAGGTTCCCATTGCTGATAAATTTTTGCGACGTTGAGATAGTCGTAATAATACCCCGCAGCCGGAACGATATACAACCATCCGTCGGGTGTGCTGATGAGATCATATCCCTGGCGCATCATGTCTGCCGGATCGGCATAGCCGTTATACCAGGCGTTCATGGTAACACCGGCTGATTTTACAGGGGTGGTACCCTGTGCATGGGTAAGGGAGCCCCACATCCGCACTTTTTTACCGAAGCTTTCTACATAACGGATGTAATGGTCTGTAAACGCCCTGAATTTCTCCGCTTCTTTTTTTGAATACTCATCGGTGCCGATATGCACTTCATCGCCTTTAAACACCGGTTCCGGCCCTTGCAGGTATTCCCGGAAGACTTTATCGATCATATCGTAGGAAGCACTGTCGAGATTGAGGTGGTCTCTTCCGTATAAGAGGCTGGCGGTTTGCGGAACGGCTTTCGTAAAAGCCAGCGAATGTGCCGGTACGTCGATCTCGGGGATAATTTTTACGGCGCAGCTGTCGGCGAGATCCTGCAAAGCGATGAAGGCTTTCTTGGAATAGCTGCCGTCTTTGGCGGTGAGCCCGGGGAAAGTATTGTTTTCCAGCCTGAAGGCGGAATAGGTGCTGTCCCAGTTGTGGCCGAAAAATTGTTCAAAACCGTTGTCGTTGAGATGCACGTGGAAGTCATTCATCTTATAGTAGGCCATGAATTTTACATAGTGCCGGAGAAAATCCATGGAGAAGAATTTACGGCCTGCGTCCAGCACAAAACCACGAACGGCATATTTGGGATAGTCGCGTGTAATGCCCTGCGGGATATGACGATGCTGCCGGTCCTGCTCCAGTATCTGCAGCAGGGTGCGGGTAGCCCAGAAAGCACCCTGTGCATGCGTAGCCTGGATACGGATACCCTCCGCAATTTCCAGTTGGTAACCTTCTTTTCCCAGTGACTGGTCTGCGGACTTTAAGCTGAAATAGATATCGCCTTTTCCGGGCTGCCCTGTACGGATATTGATCTGCCGGATGCCGGTCAACTGCTGCAGGTCTGTTTTAAAGACGGTCACGCCGGGCAGCAGCGCTGCGGCGTCCTGCGGATCTATCACCAGCGCCACGTTGCCGGGCAGGGTGTAGTTTCCTTTTCCGCCATACCATTCGCGCAGCGCAGGGATGACAAAAGGTGCCGGATTACCGGTATTGGCGGCATATTTTCCCGGCACGGTCACGGTGATATTCGGTACGTCCATGATGGCGCTGTCGCGGTGGCGTTGCAGCACAAAATAAAGGCTGACCGGCACATTCACGAGCGGCGTGGAAATACGTCCCTGCTGGTCTATAACCGGCAAACGGTCAGTGCCCTTCAGCTGTAAAGAATAGCCGGCAGGCGCCGCAGGCAGGGGAAGCTGCCGCGTGGTGTTGCTGATGGCGGGAATTGTATTTACCGAAGCTGCTGCCCGGGCGAAAGTGGTGGAGTCTGCGATATGCTGGGCCGTGGCAGTATGCCAAAGGAAGCCCGACAATACGGCGAGGCATTGATATTTCATTGTTCCTGTTATTTATAAAGCCCTTCGCACACGGCAAAGGGCTTTTTGATAGCGTGAAGTTAATAAATCCGGGAGATGTTTACCAGGGTTCGTTTTGTGTCAGCTCCTTGTTTTTTTCCAGCTCCGTTTTCGGAATAGGAAGCAGGTAATAGGCATCTGTGAACACTCTTGGGGAAGAGGCGCCCAGATCGGCTTCTACGACTTCATATTGGTATACACCGTTGTTGAGGGTGATACGCATACCATGAAATGTTTTACCATTCAATACGCTCACGGCTGTACGCCAGCGACGGAGGTCCCAGTAACGGTGATTCTCGTAAGCCAGTTCTATTTTCCTTTCATGCATGATGATGTTGCTCATCTGCGCCTGTCCTTGTCCTGCAGCCACCGCCGGCATGTTGGCGCGTGCACGGACGAGGTCCACATACGTTTTGGCGGTAGCCGGATCGTTCTGGTTGTTCATGGCTTCTGCATAGTTCAGGAAGATCTCTCCTAACCGGAATTCTACCCAGCTTTGGGTACTGCTCCAGATTTTATCCAGTGCCAGCGTTTCGTCGAGATATTTACGGATATAGTAACCGGTTTTCGTATTATCGTTGGTGGTATTGCGGCCCACAATTTCATCGGTGCCGCCTACACGTGTTTGTATCACACGGCCCTTCCAGGGAGCGCCTTCATAGAGGATGGTGGCATAGAACCGCAGGTCGCGCCCTTTGTACGGCTGCTGCGGATCATAACCGGAAGCAGGGTCGGTAATGGCTTTACCGGTTGCCTGCATTTCATAATCGTCTACCATCTCCTGTGTAGGTTGGGTGAGACTGGTATAGTCACCGGGATTATCAAAGTACGGCACATTCATCGCATCGTAGTTATGCACACGGCTTGGATCCAGGTACTGTATTTCAAAAATACTCTCGGACGACGCCTGTTGTTTGGTGTTGAACAGTGAGGCATAGTTAGACACGAGGCTAAAGCCGCCATTGTCAATGATTTCTTTTGATGCTTTGGCGGAGGCGTCCCACCTGCGGGCATACAGCATAGCGCGGCTTTTCAGGGCCAGGGCCGTCCACCGGGAAGCTAAGCCCGCTTTAGCGCTGGCCGGCAATTTGCTGGCTGCATCGTCCAGTTCTGCTGCAATGAAATTATATATCGCAGTGGTGTCTGTACGTTTTACCATCAGGTCTTCTGTCAATGTTTGTGGCTGCGTAATCAGGGGCACCCCGCCATAACGTTTCACCAGTTCGAAATAATAGAAGGCGCGCAGGAATTTAACCTGCCCGATGAGATTATTCCGGTCGCTTTCTGACAGGTTGGGAACGGCCGCTATCTGTTGAAAGAAGACATTTGTTTTACGGATGCTTTTGTAGGCGCTGCTCCAGATATTCAGCGGCGCGTTGATAGAAGTATACTTGCCGTTGATCTGCAGCAGGTTGGCTTCCAGCCAGCCATAGCTCCCTCTTGCTTCGTCTGTGATACAGGCCAGGGTGGCGGTGCCGTCCGGCGAAACATCAAAGCCGATCGGCAGGTTTTGATAAATGTCTGCGATGTAAAGTTGTACCAGTTTGGGATCCTTCCAGATGATTTCGTCCGAAAGGCTGTTTACCGGCGACTGGTCCATTTTTGCGCAGGAAAATAATCCTGTCACGAATGTCCAGAGTACCAGGTGGATATATATCTTTTTCATGTCTCTTTCCTTTTTTTCGGTGAACCGGTGAATTATAAAGTCAGGTTTACGCCAATGTTTATGCTGCGTTGCTGCGGATAATACCCGCGTGTCTCGGAAGGCACTTCGGGATCGAGTCCTTTCAGTTTGGAGAAAGTCAGCAGGTTGGCGCCCGCTACGTATACCCGTGCCTGTTGTATCCGTGCCTGTTTCAGCCATCCGGCGGGAAGGGTATATCCGACGTTGAGGCTACGCAGTTTGAGGTAGCTGGCATCGCGCAGCCAGAAAGAGGAACCTTTCAGGTTGTTGGCATTACCATTGATGACAGGCCGTGGGAATTCCGCCCCGCGGTTGTCGGGCGTCCAGTAGTCCAGCATGTAAGTCATCGGGTTGGAGATGTTGAAAAAAGGATACGCCAGTTCCGCACCGATGTAGGTATTGAAGTTGGTAGCGCCCTGCCATAGCATACTGATGTCGAAGCCATTCCAGGAAGCGCCGAGGTTAAGGCCGTACACTACTTCCGGTACTCTGCTGCGGCCGATGATCGTGCGGTCCAGGTCATTGATGACACCGTCGCCGTTGATATCGGCATAGCGGATGTCGCCAGGCTTAGGCTGGAAATTATATTGTTTGGGGGCGTTTTTGATTTCTTCTTCACTCTGGAAAAGTCCCATGGCTACCAGGCCGGTATATTGGTCAAAAGGCCGTCCTGTTTGCCGCAATGACGCCTGTATATTGGCGGCTTCGTCCATGAAAATTACTTTATTGCGGGCGAAGGTAAAGGTGCCGCGTGCGTTGTAGTTTACCTTGCCAATACGGTTTTCATGGCCTATTTCTACCTCAAAGCCCTGGTTATCTACAATACCAACATTCTGATACGGCAGTTGTTCTCCGAAAGTACCGGGAACAGAGGCGGTCCTGGGGCGCAGGATGTTGCTGGTACGTTTATAAAAGTAGCCGGCATCCAGTGTTAACAGGCGGTTCCACAGAGAAGTCTCAAAGCCGATATCAGTGGTAGTGGCAATCTCCCAGCCGATGTTCCGGTTGGGATAACCTGCGGAGAAGATCCCGTTATAAGGTTTGCCATCGATGATGTACACAGAATTGGTACCGCCGCCGGAACCTGCATAGTAGGAGGGCAGATACTGGAAGGCGCGCACACTGTCGTTCCCCAGCTGACCGTAAGATGCTTTTATTTTCAGATAGTCAATGGTGCGTACATTGTTTTTAAAGAAGTTTTCTTCCGACACTACCCAGCCGGCAGATACACCCGGGAAGAAGCCCCAGCGTTTGTCGCTGGCGAAGCTCAGCGAGCCGTCATAACGGAAAGTGGCGGTGAGGAGGTATTTGTGGGCATAGGCGTAATTAAAGCGACCGGCTACGCCTGCACGGGAGTAGACATCTGCCGTACCGTCGTTGTTTAAACCGCTTTTGGAACCGGCGAATAATTCATCGAGCAAGGGGCTGTCGAACTGTTCGCGGTAGGCCTGCATCTTGTCCATGCGGTAATTGTAGGTTTCGTACAGGAGCGTACCATCCACATCGTGTTTACCGAAGGAGCGGATGTAGTTAACAATTGCCTGTGTGGTGATGCCCGCCTGTTGTTCGGAGTTTTGTGTCAGGTTGATGTTACCTGCGCGGGTGATTTTATCATATTCCTTTGTAGTGGCGTTGTACTTGTAGTAGGAATACGGTGTGGAGAACTGTTTCTCGTATAACATTCTTTTGTCGAAAGCAGCTACGCCCTTTACAGAGAGGCCTTCTACGCCGGGAACGGTATATTTCAGCGCGAAGTTGCTCTGGAAGGTGTTCCAGTCCTGCTGCCGGTGACCGCTTTCTGTGGCGTCCAGCATAGGGCTGCGTCCGCCGGTGGTGCCACCTGGCTGGCCATTAGGATAATAGTCGGCATCGAGCGGCGAGGCGCGTATGATGGAATTGAAGATGGTGCCGGCATCCACGCCGGGGCCTGTTCTGCGTTCGAGACGTCCTGCCAGGTCCACGGAGGCTACAAGGTGTTTGCCGATATTGGCATCTACGTTAGAGCGGATGTTATACCGTTTGTAGTTGGTGGATTTATAGAGCGAGTTCTGGTCCAGGTAGCCGATGGACACATAGTATTTGGCTTTGTCGTTGCCGCCTCTCACGCTCAGATCGTGTTGCGTTTGCATGGCGGTGTTGTTCATCGTGCTTTTCCACCAGTCGGTATTGGCAAGGCCTTTTAAAGGATCGGGGTTGTTGCGGATGGTGTTGATATCTTCTTCGGAGTAGCGGGCCGGCTGACCGTTGGCTGCCAATCCTGCGTTATACATCTCTGCATATTGTACGCCATTCAGTTGTTTCATCCGGATACTGGGTTGCTGATAACCTGCGTACCCGTTGTAGGAAATGGTAGGAACGCCGCTGGTGCCGCGTTTGGTGGTGATGAGCATTACACCGTTGGCCGCTCTGGAGCCGTAGATCGCTGCGGAAGAGGCGTCTTTCAGGATGCTGATGGTTTCGATATCTGCGGGATTCAGTTCACTGAAGCTGCGTTGTATGCCGTCTACGATCACGAGCATGCTGTTGTAGCCGAAGGTGCTTTTGCCCCTGATGCTGAGGGAAGCGCCGTCGTTGCCAGGTTCGCCGCTGTTCTGCCGGGCAATAATGCCGGGTGCACGTCCTGCCAGGGCGTTGGAGAGATTGGCCACAGGCGCCGAACGGATGTCTTTACCGCTAACGGTGGCTACAGAGCCGGTAAGACTGGCTTTTTTCTGTACGCCGTAACCTACTACGATCACTTCACTAAGACCTTTGGTATCTTCTGCTAAGACGGCGTCTACGGTCGTGCGGTTGTTTACCGGAAGTACGAGTTGCTGATAGCCGATGTACGTGAACACGAGATTGGCAGTGCCGGGCGTCTCCAGTTTAAATTCGCCCTTTTCATTGCTGATAGTGCCTTTCCCGGTTTTATCCACTTTGATGCTCACGCCGATTAAAGGCGTACCATTCTTGTCGGTGACTTTTCCCTGTACGGTCAACTCCTGTATAACGGTATTGACAGGCGCTATTACGATGAGGTCATTTTTTAACAAACGGAATGTAAGGCCGGTATTGTTCAGGACGGTGGACAAAACAGTTTCCACCGGTTCGTCATTTACGTTAACGGATACGGTAAGGTCAGGTGAGATGGCGTCATCATTGTATACAAAGCGACAGTTGGTTTTTTTCTCTACTAACTTCAATAGTTTCATGAGCCTTACATCAGATACGTTCAGCGTTACTTTGGAGCGCTGTGAGTAGGCGGCGGCAGACACTTGTAAACAGGTGATCAGCGTTATAAAGAACGATAATTTCATTAGAATGATCGTTTTAAGGATCAGGAAGGGATATGAAGTCCCCTCATGAAAAAAACTCCTTGATTTTTTCATACATTTAGAAAACTTTTGGTCAATAAAAAAGCAACAGGTCCCTGTCCGCCAAGAGAGGAGCCCTGCAACTGTTGATCAGATGTGGGGGAAATGTGTCCGCATTTCCCCTTTTAGTTTGTTCACTGTGGTAATCAGGTCATAAGTGGTGTTTACTTGGTGATAAAAATGTCATGCTGGTTTATCTGGTAATGGAAAGGGGCGGACAGCTGCAGCGCTGTCAGCGTTTGGCCCACTGTTTCATTCTCAAAGATGGCGGTGAATAGCAGTTTTTTCAATGACGGGTCCTGGATATGGATATTTACACCATACCAGCGTTCCATCTTTACAGCGATTTGTTCAAATGTTTCGTGACTAAATACCAGCTTGTTTTCTCTCCATAAAGTTTCATTGAGCGTGCTGTCATGGTTGGCTACACTGTTTTTCAGTTCATAGAACGATGTCGGATGCTGTTTGGATGATGATGTGTGCAGGATGATTTTTTCGTTTGGCCGCAAGCGGATCCTGGAAGATGTTTGTTCCCGCAGGGTGATTTCCACCGCGCCGCTTACCAGCAATGTCTCGTCTGATACGTCGTTTTTATATGCTTTTACGTTGAATGAAGTGCCTAATACGGTGATGTCCATACGTGCGGTATGGATGACAAAGGGATGCTCCGGATTTTTCGCTACATCAAAAAATGCTTCTCCTTCCAGTGATACGGTCCTGTCATCTCCGGGATAGCAGGTCAGTTTACTCTGTTTATTCAGCCATACGGCGGTGCCGTCTGGCAGGCGGTGTTGTACAATGCTGGCGTCGGCACTGAGGAAGGTAGACCGGTGCTGATAGCGGTAGATAGCGCCCCATGCACTGCCCGCTATCAAAGCCACAGCGGCGGCGGCTTTGAACCAAGGTCGCAGGTAGATGGGCTTGCGTACCGGTGGCGCGGGGGCAATGGCTTGCCAGCCGGCTGCTTTCAGCGCGGCCGCTTCCGGGCTTCCCGGCAAGGCATCGGATTTCTCTCCGGATATATCCAGTTGCTCGTACCATTCTCTGATCTGTACTAATTCTGCTTCGGTACACTGGTTGTTACTGTATTTCTCCAGCAACAACAGCAGCTGGTCGTTGTTGAGCGCATTGTTTTCCATAACTCGTACTTAAAGGGTCGGTTGAAAGGGAAGGATATACCAGGTGAAAAAAAATTATTTTTCGCTCCGCGGGAAAAGGTAGGTATTGGTCAGTTTATTTCGCAGGCGGGCAAGTGCGTTGCTGATCTGGTTTCTGACAGTTTGTTCGGAGATGGCGAGCTGACCGGCAATTTGTGCGGCGCTCATGCCTTTATCGCGGCTCAGCAGAAAGACTTCCTGCATTTTTGACGGCATGGCCTGTACTTCCTGTTGTACAAGGGATTCCAGTTCGCGGAACTGAACGGTGTCTGTGACCGGATGATGTGGTTCATCCGGTGCTTCCAGGTATTGCTGATAGTAGTTGATCCGTACCGCGCGGGCGCGGTAATAGTCAATGATTTTGTAGTCCAGCGCTGTTAACAGGTAGTTCACCAGGGTGGACTTCAGGACAAGCGTATGGCGGTTTTTCCAGAGGTGGGCAAAAATCTCCTGGAGTATATCGGAGATGTCTGCGGTGGCTTGTATTTTTTTGAAGGCCCGGCTGTAAAGCAAATCCCAATGCCGATCGTACAGAATACGGAAGGCATCTTCTTGATTCTGCTGTAACGCAGACACCAGCGCTTTATCTGACCAATCCTCCAATTAGGTTACTTTTCGTACAAACATAACAAAGTTCGTTGGCTTTATGGAGGGGGAAGTACGCTTAGTAATACAATTGTGACAAAACATTTGTCTCGTCAAATGATTTGGGTTTCAGTCCCATAAATTCGGTGTATTGTGTGAGGGTGAGCAACGGTTTCAGTTTGTTGTGCAGGCCGTTCTGCATGTTGTTGAGCTTTGTGTTATAAGCTTTCTGGTTGGTATGTTGCAGCGGCTGGATATTTACTTTCTGTTGCAGGTAAGTGGTGACAATGGTGAGCAGCCTTGGTTTTTGTTTGTCTGTCAGCAGGAGGGATTTGTCCAGTTTGGAGACGATGGAGCTGGCGGTTCCTTCCACGTTCATGGTGGGGGCCTGTGGCAATATAACGTTGGCAGCGGCGTTTACATCGCAGCAAACAGCGGCTGCCAACATCAGGAGGATGAGTAATTTTTTCATACGCAGTGGATCGATTTTGGTTACGGTCATTAAATATACTAAATAGGCCGTAACAAACGCTCCGTTACTGCATCGCCAGTTTTACGTAACGGTGACGGTCGCTCGCAATATCTTCATGCGTCTGGTAAACCGCGACCAGTGTTTTATTGTCTACCCACCGAACTTCGCTCAGCCCGTACTTTTCAATACCGGCATCACCTATCAGCCGGATATCCTTATTGTTGATTTCGAACAGTTGGAAGCCATTGGGATTGAAGCCTGCTTCTATGTCCATGCTGGGGCAGATGAAATACTTTTTATCAGGAGAAGGAATAGGTGCTGTCCAGGTAAATAGGGTATCGCCATTTTCGGGATTCAGCAGTTCAAAGCCGTCAGCCTCGTAATAGGTGATGAACACGCCATGCCGTTGTAATGCGGGATAATAACCGGCGTAGCTGTAATGTGCATAGTCTTCGGCATCGTCTTCTGAGTTATTGGTGCGTATTTTCTGCTGACCGTTGGCGAGGCTGAAGACCAGCTGAGGGCCATTCCGTTTTACATTGGTCACTTTAGACAGGGCGTTGCTTTCTGAGGTGTCACCGGAAGGTTCGTAGGGCGGATATTGTTCATAGGTCGCTTTGTCAATAAAGTAGACGAGAAACTTTTTGTCGCCTGCTTCCACGGTGTCGATATACTCAGGGGTAACGCTGATGGGCGTTTCAGGCACTGTCGTGTCTCCGGTTGTATGCGTGCTGTCTGCGCCTGCTGGTTTGCCATTGTTGTTACACGCGTACATAAAGTGAACAAACGCCACCAGGAATAGGATCTTTTTTATCATAGTACGGAATTTAGGAATACAAATGTAGGTATTTATCAAAGGCAAAATTACCTGTGAGGTAAACGTAAGCCATCGGCTGAAGTAAGGGTAAAATAGAAGGCGTAGCCCGTGAGCATGCCGCTGAGAAACCCTGTCAGATGGGCGGCGTTGTCGATGTCCTGGGAGAAACCGGCCACGAGGAGGTTCAGCAGGATAAACAGGCTGATATAACCGAGGAAATTGTGACGGGGGATGGGAGGGAAGAGGCGGGTGGTGAGCAGCGCGAAAAATACGCCGTAGATGCCGAAGATGGCGCCGGACGCTCCTACGCCCACCATGTTACGGTGAAACAATACGCTGGCATAATCGGCTACCAGTCCGGTGACCAGGTAGGCGATTATGAAGCGGAGCGGCCGGATGACGGGCTCCAGGAAAACGCCGGCGATAAACAGTCCCAGCATGTTGGTCAGCAAATGCCACCAGCCGGCATGCAGAAACATACTGGTCAGCAGCCGCCAGTATTCACCATGACCAATAGTGAGCGGCCAGTAGTTGGCGCCCCAGTGCAGCAGCTGCTCCCCGTTGCCCCACCAGAGGTTCATGCCGGCCATAACGGTCAGCGCATACACCAATATATTGGCGGCCATCACTAACAGGGTGACGGGTATTTGTCTGAATCCGGCGCGTTTATACATCCGTTAAAAGGTACGGATAATTCCCGAATGGGTTTATTGGTAGATGTAGTCGAGGTTCACCTGGGTGTCTGACCCGAGCTTGGTGTATCCTTCACAATGCAGGTGTACACGGGCCCTTTGCGGATAGCCATCTTTATAGGCATAGAAGAACTGCACGGTGGTGTTACGACGATATTGCTGGGAGGTACTTTTGTAAACGGCTGTTTGCTGTTCGTCCATTTTGATCAGCGTGGGGTTGTTGGTACTCACCGGCAGCAGGAAGGTGGCCAGGTTGGGTATCGGCGTTGGTTCCAGTACCGGCGCTATCCCGGGGCCTAATACCAGCTGGTTGGCCAGCGGCCGTAGCGGGTTGGTGGTATCGTCCCATTCATACCGGGCGGAGCGCACATAAAAACCGGTATCCTGCTGTTTGCCGGTAAAGGTATCGGTACAGATGCTTTTCCAGTCCGGATTACCATCGGTATAGCTCCAGCTCATGGCTTGCGATGAGTCGATATACTTCAGGGCTGATGGCATTCCTTTTTTCCAGGCGAGGCGGGCGGTGCGTAGCGGGGTGCTGTCCGCCGCATAATACTGCACCTCCGTGATATTGCCCAGCGCGTCCCAGGCCTTGACAGTAGCCGTTTGTACCAGTGTTTTCTGTTGATGGCTTTCGATAGCCGATTCCATGCCGGTGAGGCGGTGGGAGCTGTCATAGAAAAAAGTGGTGACGTTCGTGTCCTGGCGGCTGTAGTGTTTCACCAGTTTAAGGAGGTGTCCGGCCGAATCGTATTGAAAGGTATATTGAGGGATACTGTCACCCTGTATGGTGATGGCTGCCAGTCGCACCGGTGCTTTTTTGGCCCGGTGGGTACTGCAGGCGGTAAAGAGAATGGGTATCAGCAAACAGTAGAGGTACTTTTTCATATGATTGGCGGAAATAAGTGATGTATTAATATAAAAATACTAATAAGATTTGAGTTTTTCAGCAGTTGTGTAGCTGAGACTGCTGAACGACGATCTGATAAAAGCTTTCATGGGATTGTTTTTATGGAGCAAAATGGAACAATGGATGGACATGTCGTCAGTAACAATGGATTCATCATGTTTTTCAACCATATCGCAGGTAAGGTGCGTGTACCAGCGGTGAAACATGCGCATCCGGGCATTGCCCCTGCTGTCCGCACTATCACATACAAAGAACAGCACTTTATCCTGCCGGGCTTCTAAGTAGCTATAAATGAGATGGGTGATCGTGGTCTTTATCTTGTAATCATAGGTGGTTTTATGATGCCGGTGTTGGCGGTCAAACCCAAATGTCAGAACATCGGCACAAAACTCCGGATAGTCATAGAAATAGCTATGACCGTCGCTGAAATAAACGGAATAAACAACATTTTGGTCTGTCGTAAATTCGTAAATGCCATTATGTGGTTCGGAGAGGTTATAACGGTTGAACAAACTTAATACCTTTAGAAGTTAATTCAGATAAATCACGACCGTTCGTAATGTAATCATGAATCAATTTCTTGTCCTCGATCATTTTTTTAAGAGTGGTGATGATCTTAGGCTCAGGCGTTGATATTTTCTTTTCTTGTTTCATTTGGTGATACATTACAAATATACCCCAAAAATATTACACCTAAAGTTGCCATTTGTTAATGACTTCTAAACGGCAAAAAAAATCCCGGACTGTCTCCAGCCCGGGAAATATTTTATTCCGGTTGTCCGGAAAATACTACTCAGCCACTACTTCAAACTCCATTTCGGTTTCGTTGCCTTTACCGAAATCCAGGCGTGCTTTGTAAGTACCTAATTCTTTTACATCATCCAGGATGTGGATGCGGCGACGGTCAATTTCGTAACCTTTCTGTTCTTTGATCGCACGGGCAATCTGAACACCGGTAACGCTACCGAAGATTTTACCGGAAGTACCGGTTTTAGCGCCGATTTTAACAGGAGAAGCTTTCAGCACTTCCACCACTTTCGCGATTTCAGCCAGCAGTTTCTCTTCTTTCACTTTCTGCACTTTCAGGCGTTCCTGCAGTTGCTTCATGTTGGAAGGACTTGCTTCTACCGCGAATTTCTGCGGAATCAGGAAGTTCCTGGCGTAACCATTCTTTACGTTAACCAGTTCATTCTTCTGACCCAGGTTATCTACGTCTTGTATTAAGATAATTTGCATAACTTCTTACTTTAAAAGGTCAGTAACATAAGGCAATAAAGCCATTTGACGAGCTTTCTTAATAGCCTGGGCTACTTTACGCTGAAATTTCAGGGAGTTACCTGTGATACGGCGGGGCAACATTTTACCCTGGTCGTTCAAAAATTTCTTCAAAAACTCACCGTCTTTGTAATCTACGTACCTGATGCCCATTTTCTTGAAACGGCAGTATTTCTTCTGACGTTTCTCGGTTTTTACGGCTGTTAAGTACTTAATTTCTTGTTTTTTCGGTTTAACTGCCATAATAATTAAGCTTCAGTGGTTTTAGATTCTGCATTTACACCATGTCTTTTGCGGTTGTTGTACTCAACAGCGTGTTTGTCGAGCGCAGTGATCATGTGGCGTAATACATTTTCATCACGGTTAAGCTGGATTTTCAGCTTCTCATTGAGGTCGGATGGCGCACTGTATTCCAGAACCAGGTACATGCCTGTAGTCTTTTTCCGGATAGGATACGCCAGTGATCTTAATCCCCAGGGATTTTCGTGCGTTACATTTCCGCCGTTCTCTTTAACGAGGTCAGCGAATTTTTTCTGAGCCGCTTTGTATTCGTCCTCAGAAAGCACAGGGGTAAAGATCACCATCAATTCGTAGTTCATAATTCCCTGTTTAAATGGTTTAAATAAAAAAAAATTGGAGTGCAAAGATACAGAACTATTGATAATTTCCACGTTCTGTTGACTTTTAATCCCTAAATATCTTGCCTTTTCTCCTTCTTAATGTATAAATTATTGTAAATCAATATTGAAACAGCCGTTCCGATACTATCGGAACGGCTGTTTCAATATTGTGTCCGGAGATATTACGGGTTCACCATCACCTTCGTCACCTGTACGTCCAGGCCGGACTGTACCCGCAGGAAATAAACACCTGCCGGCAACCGGCTCACATCCAGGGACCGGGTGTTTTTACCCTTGATCAGCGTGGTCTGTTCCTGATGACGAACTCTGCCTTGCATGTCTATCAGCTGTATGGCGGCCGGTCCGGTCTTGCCCCAGTCGATCCAGTACTGCAGCTGGTGGCCCAAAATACACCACCAGAACCGCCACCACAGGTCCTTGCCTGTCAGCCATACAGTCTTCACCGGACTGTATTTAATGGTGCCGTCCAATCCCGTGTATTTTAACCGGTATTGGGCAATGCCGGGCCAGGCGGCGTCGTCATACCAAAGGTAGGAATGCGCTTCCGCGGTAGTACCATAGGCGGCCAGGGTGTCTGCCGGCGTAAAATGCACCAGGTTGCGGGAACGCTCTATCACAAAGGTGCCGCTGTTGATTTCATAAGGCGTGTTCCAGGCCAGCTGCACCTTGCCACCGTCGGCTTTGGCATCGAAACTGCTCAACGGCAACGGATTACCCAGTATCCGCAGATCATAACGGCTTAATACCGGATAGTGGTCGGTAGTAGTGGAACTGTAACTGCTCACCAGCTGCTGCACCTGCTGCATCACCCTCGCGGAGCCGGGCAGATAGGCTACGCCGGTCTCGTCAGACCCGATCACATTGTCGATCACGGAAGAGAAACTGGCGGTGGAACGTTCCCCTGCAAGACTCAACGGTAAGGTCAACGGCTTGTAATGCAGGGTGTCATTCATAAAATCGATATAAGAGGTGGTCGTATCCGGCGCCCTTTCAGTAGTAATGGTCCGGGCCAGATCGTCGTTGAAATCGCCCAGCACAATCAGGTTGTTGTACGGGTACTGCGCATCCAGCGTGTCTTTCAACTCTTTGGCCCCATTCTTACGACGGTCCCAGGAAACCAGCTTCTCTGGTTTGGTACCGGTATTGGCCTTGGCGTGCAGCAATACAAAGTTGATCCGGGCGGAATCATTATCCAGTTTGGCAGTCGCCTCCATCAGGTAAGGGAAGCGGCCGGACGACCAGTTATAATAAGCCGTGCTGCTGCCCCCCTGACGCAATACGCCATAGGTACGGATCTTACGGATGACGGATGTTTTATAGACAAAAGCCAGTTTCTGCGCCAGCGCATAATCCACATCGGTGAGACTGTCGGCATAGGAACTGAAATCAGACATCACATAACTGTAACCGGGCAACTGGTTTACCACGGCCCGGAAGCGGGCAGTGTCCACCACTTCCGCCAGTGCGAAAATGTCGGCGTCAAGATATTGCATAATGCGGGTCACGTTAGCCTGCTGCAGACTGTCATTGGCCGGGTTCTGCGCCGGACTGCCAAACCATTCTATGTTCCAGTTCACCACTTTCAGGGAGCGTAGGGAGGTGCCGCTCAACCGGATATGGTTGTCGCTGAAGCCGGGAGCGCTGAAGGACAGCGTGCCGTTGTACGCGGTGTTGGCGGCGGTGGGAGCGAATTTGACCCACAACTGCTGCGGTCCGGCGTTGAGCGTGGCCAGAGGGATGGTCAGCTGTGTGCTGTAAGTATTGCTGTCGGCAGACAAGCGGAAGCCCGCCGGTGCATTGATTTGCAGGTCGCCGGTGAAGTCGTTGGCCCAATAGCTGACAAATTGCGGCGCAGACTCCTGGCCGGATTTTACATAGTCGAAGTTAATGGCGGCCGGACTGCTGGTGAGCGTGGGCGCAGGCGCTGCCGTGGTGTCTTTCAGGCCGAAGTCGTCGATGGTCCAGCGGGCGGCCTGCAGGACAGGAGACGAAGTGTATACAAAGGCTATGTAAACATTGGCCGCTTTGTAACCGGCGAGGTTAATGCCGCTGCTGCTGGTCCATACGTCGCTGCCGGTAGCCGGGAAGCGGCCGTTCAGCGTATGCCAGGTGGCGGTGCGCGGATCGCCGCTGCCACTGTAATCGGTAGATACTTTCAGTACAAGGGACGGACCGGTAAAAGCGGCACGGCTGCTGAAATGAAGCAGCGGCACCTGGAAGCCGCTCAGATCGAAAGCCGGCGATATCAGCCAGTCTTCATTGTCCCGGGCGCCTCCGCTAAAGCCGTTGATCTGCACACCATTACTGTTATTTTGTCCGAATGTGGTGCAGGCCCATGTCTGTGCGCCGGTGACGCTGTATTGGGTAAAGCCGCCGCTCAGCGTGGTACTGCCGGCCGGCGCGCAATTGTTAAAGTCGAAGTTCAGCTGCTGTGCGCCGGTGCTGAAATGCCACTGCGTACTGTCGGTGATACCGGCAAAGTCATTGCCGGAGAGGTCTTTCACTAAGGCACTGTCAACAGTGACATAGTAACTGCTGTAGGGATGCAGTATTTTATTCAGCGTGAGCTGGTTATTGCTGATGAGAAGGGCAGGGTGACCAACGGCAAACGTGTCTGTTTGACCGTTACTGCTGTTATGTAGGTAAACACGGCCCTGGTTCGCTGCCACATTTTCGCTGAAGACGATTTGCAGAGGCGTGGCCGGAGATACATCGGCCGACTGGTTAGCAGGTACGAGGCTGTTGACAACAGGCGGGGTGACGTCCCCGCCGGCGCCTGCCACCACGATGTTGTCTACCGCAAAAGATGGCCGGGAGCCTGCACCGCTGATCTGCCGGTTCACCCAACGCAGCTGCACCAGCGGCTGGTTGTTGCATTCGGCAGGTAAAACGATACTGATGGCTAACGGTTGCTGCGGTTGTGTAATGCCGGATCCTGTCTGCGTAACGGTATTGTTCTGATAGGCTGTGCCGCTGACATTAGTAAAACTACCGGTGGCGCCTATACGATACTGCAATCCCATTTCATTGATACGGGTATTGCTGTTACCATCGTATGGATTCCTGATGGTCATAGCGTCGTAGCTGACAGTCACATTCACCTGTCCGCCGGTGTTTACAGCCAGTACCAACGAATTATCCACAGAGCCGCTGTTCAGGAACCCCAGTTTACCGCTATAGTTGTATACGCCGTTGGCCGTGCCGGAAGCACTGCCATTGGGCGTCAGCGCCTTGTCTGCCGAGGGGGCCGCCGTATTAAAATTACTGCCGGGGGAACCACTCAGCGTCCAGCCCTGCCACCCGTCAGGATATACGGTGGAAGCGGCCGACAGCGCATCGAAATTCTCCTGGTAAGGCAACGGTCTCGGCTGTGGCTGCGTCTGCGCGGTGACACTGCCACTGTAAATAATGCCCAGTAAAAGAAAAAGATAGCGTAAAGGTTTACTCATAGATTAGATTTAAGGTTAAAAAGGGGTATCAGATTCAGTATTTTGGTTCTCTAAATCTACTAAATTGCCGCCGCCTGAAAATGTTTTTATATGATTTATATGTTAATTAAGGGAGATTAATAATATTATCTTTTTGTTGAATGTTATTGTTGTTGTGATGATTATTGTTGTATATCGGGTAAAATTTTATACGATGATTGACATCTTGTCAGCCCCCACCCGACTGGCATATGGTTTGAAAAAAGTGACCTGAAAAAATCAGATAATCAATGCAAAAAGGAGCAATACGTGTTCAAACAGAGAACATTTTCCCCATCATCAAAAAATTCCTCTACTCAGACCACGAAATCTTTATCCGCGAACTGGTAAGCAACGCGGTAGATGCCACGCAGAAACTGAGAACCCTGGCCAGCGTCGGTGAATACAAAGGCGAACTGGGCAATATTGACATTGAAGTAAGACTGGACAAAGAAAAAAAGACGATCACCATCGCCGATCATGGCATTGGTATGACTGCTGAAGAAGTAGATAAATACATCAACCAGGTAGCTTTTTCCGGCGCGGAAGAGTTTCTGAAAAAATACAAAGGCCAGGAGAGCGGCACCAACATCATCGGTCACTTCGGTCTCGGTTTTTATTCCTCCTTCATGGTGAGCAGCAAGGTGGAAATCTTCAGTAAATCATGGAAAGACGGCGCAGCAGCAGTCCGCTGGGAGTGCGACGGCAGCCCCGAATATGAACTGGAAGAAGTAACCAAAGAAGAAAGAGGCACTGAAATCGTGATGCATATCAACGAGGAAAGTGAAGAATTCCTGGACGAAGGCCGCATTCGTTCCATCCTCACCAAGTTCTGTAAATTCCTGCCGGTACCGGTTAAATTCGAAGGCCAGCAGATCAACAATACAAACCCTGCATGGACTAAAAAGCCCAGCGAACTGACAACGGAAGACTACCAGAACTTCTACAAAGAATTATATCCCTTTGCGGAACCACCGTTGTTCTGGATCCACCTGAACGTAGACTATCCGTTCAGCCTCACCGGTATCCTCTACTTCCCGAAAATCACCAAGAGCTACGAGATACAGAAAGATAAAATCAACCTGTACTCCAACCAGGTATACGTGACCGATGAAGTAAAAGACATCGTACCGGAATTCCTGATGTTGCTGCATGGTGTGATCGACAGCCCGGATATCCCGCTGAACGTAAGCCGCAGCTATCTCCAGGGCGATCCCAACGTGAAAAAAATCAACGCCCATATCACCAAAAAAGTAGCGGACAAACTGGACGAAATGTTCCGTAACGACCGCAAAGGCTTTGAAGAAAAATGGGAATCCATCGGCCTGTTCGTGAAATACGGCATGATGACCGATGATAAATTCATGGAGAAAGCCAATAAGTTCCTAGTGCTTGAAAACGTGGACGGTGGCACTTTCTACACCCGTGAAGAATATAAAGCCGCTGCAGAAGCGCTGCAAACCAATAAAGAAGGCAAACTGGTGATCCTCTACGCTACTAACCCGGTACAACAGGACAGCTATGTGCAAGCCGCTAAAAACAAAGGGTTTATCGTAGTGAAAATGGAGACCCTGGTGGATGCCGCTTTCATCAGCAATATCGAAGCGAAATGGGAGAACGTACAGTTTACCCGTGTAGACGCCGATATTGCCGATAACCTGGTTGATAAGGACGAGAACAATAACACCGTACTGACAGAAGATCAGGAAGGTAAACTGAAGGAGATCTTCACTGCACAGGTAACGCAGCCGAACATCAAAGTGGAACTGAAAGGCCTGAGCGCTGAAGCCCAACCGGTGATCGTTACCCGCCCTGAATTCATGCGCCGTATGAAAGATATGGCCAGCATGGGCGGCGGCGGTATGAGCTGGTATGCAGCCATGCCTGACGAAATCAATATGACCGTCAACGCCAACCACCCGGTATACCTGAACATCCTCGACGAAAAAGACAATGCGTTGCAGGAAAAACAGGTGAAAAACCTCGCCGACCTGGCATTGCTGTCCCAGAACCTGCTGACCGGCGCCGACCTGACGGCCTTCGTCAACAGAAGCGTGGAATTGATGGCGGGCGCAAAAAAATAAGAAGCCTTCGCATAAAAGAAACCCCGGGTTTGCGCCCGGGGTTTCTTATTTATATAGGTGTAGTACCTGTTCCTAATTGGAAGCCCTGATGTCGATAACTTTCAGCTGCAGGCTGGTTTGACCGTTCCATTCGTTTTCATCGATATTAAATACGATATCGAACGGTTTTTTGCTGTTGATGATCGGAAACTTGTCGGCCATATAAAACCCGATACCCGAAAGGGTAGGACCGGTACGGCCTTGTCTCACAGAGAATTTGATATGTTCTTCTTTCACCAGTTTGGAATAACCGGTATCGGTAATATTCCGGGCCAGGAAAACGGGGCGCAGGTTGTCGGGCCCCAGTGGCTCGAACTGTTTAAGGATATTAAAGAACGCCGGGGTAATATCTGTGAAATAAATCTCCGTATCGATGACTATTTCCGGGACGAGCTGGTCGGGCCGGATACTATTGGCCACCACTTCTTCGAAGCGTTGCTGGAAAGCCGCTACATTCTCCGGTTTCAGCGTCATACCGGCTGCATAAAAATGGCCGCCGTAGTTCACCAGCAGGTCTTTACACTGATGGATCGCTTCATATACGTTAAAGCCGTTCACAGACCGTGCTGACCCGGCCACCACATCATTGGATTGGGTAAGAATGATGGTGGGGCGGTAATAGTATTTATCAATCAGCCGGGAGGCCACGATGCCTACCACGCCCTTGTGCCAGTGTGCCTGGTACAATACAGTGGATTTTCTGTGGCCCACGGATTCATCGTTTTGCAGCAGGGACACCGCTTCCTGCGTGATGGTATTGTCTATTTCCTTGCGGTCGAAGTTGTCGGCGTGCAGTACGGCCGCTATAGCAGCCGCCTTTTCCACGTCATTTTCGATGAACAGGTTGACCGCTTTGCGGGCATCATCCATCCGGCCGGCCGCATTCACGCGGGGCGCGATGACGAATACGAGGTTGGAGATGGTAAGCTGTTCTTTCAGTTCACTGAGGGTGATCAGCGCCTGGATGCCGGGCAACGGGCTGCTGTTCACTTTTTTCAGCCCGTGAAAGGCCAGCACCCTGTTTTCCCCGGTCATAGGCACAATATCGGCCGCAATGCTGGTGGCTACCAGGTCGAGGAACTGGTTGGCCTCTTCCATCGGGATGCCTCTTTTCTGGGCGAAGGCGCAGATCAGTTTGTAGCCGATGCCGCAGCCGCTCAGTTCTTTATAAGGGTAAGGGCAGTCGTATTGTTTCGGATTGAGGATGGCTACCGCCGGCGGAACGATCGCATCGGGCAGGTGGTGGTCACAGATGATGAAGTCAATCCCCATCTCTTTGGCCGTTGAGATCAGTTCCACGGATTTAATGCCGCAGTCCAGCGCGATGACAAGGCTGAAATCGTTGTCGCGCGCGTAGGCAATGCCTTCCGCGGAAATACCATATCCTTCCCGGTACCGGTGCGGGATATAAAACTCGATATTATTGTAGAGTTTGTGTAGAAAAGCGTACACAGTAGCTACGGCCGTGCAGCCGTCTACATCATAATCTCCATATATTAATATTTTTTCATGACGGAAAAATGCCAGTTCAATGCGGGAGATGGCTTTGTCCATGTCCTTCATCAGCCAGGGATCATGGAGATCGTCGAGGGTAGGGCGAAAAAACTGGCGGGCAGCCTCATAAGTGTGTACATGCCGTTGTACGAGCAGCCGGCACAGCAAAGGATGTATGCGGAGTGAGGATTGAAGTGCTTTTTCCTGGTTTGGTTGATATGCTTTGACTGTCCAGCGTTTTTGCATTATGTTTTCAGGTAAGAGGAACCGTTTTAAAAGTGAAAAATGTAAAATAACAATGTAAGTGGCAACAGCTGTTGGTTTCGTGTGACCTATTACAGCTACAGTTTACATTTATTATTTTACATTTTTAGTTTTTTCTTCTAAAATGTTCGGTCCGTCGTAAACCTTACCAGCGATTCCAGGCCGTCCCGGATATCGCTCTGAGGGAGTTTATGCAGGATGGCGAGCGCCTCGTCGCGGTATTGCAGCATTTTTTGTTTGGTGTAGTCGATGCCGCCGGAAGCTTTTACCAGTTGGATGACTTCTTCTACCCGGTCTTTTTCGGTGTTATGGTTTTTAACGATGTTGATGATCCTGCGGCGGGTGTCCGGTGTTGCGTGTTCGAGGGTATAGATCAGCGGCAGCGTCATTTTCTTTTCGCGGATATCGATTCCGGTGGGTTTGCCGATTTTGGCAGATCCGTAGTCAAACAGGTCGTCCTTGATCTGGAAGGCAACACCTACTTTTTCGCCGAACAGCCGCATTTGTTCCGTGGCGTGGTCGTCGTTGCTGGAGCTCCATGCGCCGGCAGCGCAGGCGGAGGCGAGGAGGGAGGCGGTTTTACGCCGGATGATTTCAAAATAGATATCTTCCTTGATGTTCAGCTTCCGGGTTTTTTCAATCTGCAGCAGTTCCCCTTCGCTCATTTCTTTCACGGCTTCGGAAAGGATCTGTAAAGACCGGAAGTCATTATTATTTAATGACAGCAGCAGCCCTTTGGATAATAAATAGTCACCCACGAGGACAGCTATTTTATTTTTCCATAATGCGTTGATGGAAAACAGCCCCCTGCGCTGATTGGCATCATCCACTACGTCATCGTGCACCAGGGTGGCAGTATGCAGCAGTTCCACCAGGGCAGCGGCCCGGTAGGTGCTTTCCCCGATTTCCTTGCTGAAAAGCCGGGCTGACAACAGCACAAACATGGGCCGGATTTGTTTCCCTTTCCGTTTCACAATGTAGTGCATGATGCGGTCCAGTAGCGGTACGTGACTTTTTACCGAATCCGCAAATTTGTCTTCAAAATCCTGTAATTCCTTACCTATCAGTTGCTTGATATCGTCCATGTATAAAAATAAAAGGATTGCTAAGCTAGGTTTTAAATGGGAAATTTTAACATTTTGGCCTTTAATTTGTATATGAAGTATAACATTCCTTTAACACAGGTGAAGGAATCCTTTAACAAGGGCTAAACAATACTTTAACTTAACGTAGAAATAAGGTATATAAATACTTTCAGTTAAGCTTTAATATTGAAGCACTTATCAATGAAAATAATATTGCAAGAAAAATTTGTATATTCATTTATGATATTTACCTTTGCTAGGTAAAAAACGGGTTATTAGTAAATTTTTAACAGTTTTTAAATAAAACACAATTATGGCAAGCAAAAAGTACTTATTACTGGCAGGCGCTGTGGGTTTACTATCAGCATCTACCGGTTTTGCACAGGTTCAACCAACCGGCTATGATGCATTGGATTCTTCCAAAGTGTCAGGCAAGCGGTTGGTACAACAAAATAACTTCCTGAACCATCAATCTAATTTCCCTGCTAAACCAAGGGATATGTGGGAACTGGGTCTTCATGGTGGTTTGCACCTGATCAGTGGAACCGTTCCTGCTCAGCCTGGCTTCGGTGGTGGTATCTCCCTGAGAAAAGCACTGGGTCATACATTCTCACTGAGAGCTGAGTACATCGGTTCTATCGACAAAGGCCAGGACTACAAACTGCGTCCAACCTTTGCTTCTGCAGGTAACCCATGGGCTGCTACCGCAGCAAGAAATGGTGGTATGATCGTTCCTAACTACCGTTCTCAGAACCATCAGCTGTCTTTGGACGTGATCGCTTCTCTGAGCAACATCCTGTTCTACAAAGCAGAACCTAAAGTTAACTGGTACGTACTGGCTGGTTACTCTATCGTAGCTGCTGACGTTGACGTAGACGCGCTGGATGCTAACGGTAACGGTTACGACTACAGCTCCATCAACTTCGGTGCTAAACGTAGCGACATCAGAAAACAACTGAACAACCTGAGAGACAAGAAATACGAGCAAAATGCTCCTTCTCAGGGTAACAGGATCTCTATCGGTCGTAACGACGACAACCAGCTGATCCGTCACGCACTGGATCTGGGTACTGGTGTAGCGTTTAAAGTTTCCAAACGCTTCAACATCGGTATTGAAGAAAAAGTAACAATGCCTTTTGACGCTTACCTGGATGGTTATCCTGGTCCCGGCGGTTCTACAAAAGACTTCTACTCTTACACCAGCCTGCGTCTGAACTTCAACCTGGGTAACGCTTCTAAACGCGTACAGCCGCTCTGGTGGATCAACCCGCTGGAATACGCTTACAGCGAGCTGAGCAACCCTCGTCACATGAAACTGCCTACTCCGGTTCTGCCTGATGCTGACGGTGATGGCGTAACTGATCAGTTCGACCGCGAACCTAACACTCCTGCAGGTGCACCAGTTGATTCTCACGGTGTAGCTAAAGATACAGACGGTGACGGCGTTCCTGATTACAAAGACAAACAACTGATCACTCCGACTTACTGCCAGCCAGTTGACGCTGACGGTGTTGGTAAATGCCCGGATCCTGAGTGCTGCAAAAATCCTCCTGCGACTTCTTGCGCTACCCTGGTTCTGCCTAGCGTTTCCTTCAAAGGTTCTTCTACCAAAGTTGGTCGCGATCAGGAAGCTATCCTGGCTTCTGTTGCCTCTACCCTGAAAGCTAATCCTTCCTGCAACGTGCTGGTTACCGGTCACGCAGGTGCTAAAGGTAAAAAAGGTGGTGTTGACCTGAGCAGCCGTCGTGTTGACTCTGTGATCGACTACCTGGCTGACAAACAAGGCATCGACCGCGGTCGTTTCATCAAACAAAACACTCCTGGTGAATCCGGTACTGTTGACTTAGCTCCTGCTAACTAATCAGTCCCATCTCACTAAGATGAATAATTTAAAAAAGCCTCTCCCATTACTCCGGGAGAGGCTTTTTTAATGCCAACCACCCCCAAACAGCCTCTTCCACTGTCACCTTTTTATTGCTGATCTCAATATTTACTCCTAATTTTGGAGGCTTTTTTAAAAATTTTTTTTACGTGGGCATAAACATTAACAGGGTTTCCCTGGCAGGTTTAGTAGTAGCGCTGGGTATCATCTACGGCGACATCGGAACTTCTCCGCTCTATGTTTTTAAAGCCATTGTTGGCGGTAACCCCATCAGCGACCTACTCGTTATCGGCGGTATATCCTGTATTATCTGGACACTGACCTTACAAACCACTGTTAAATACGTTATTCTTACCCTCCGGGCTGACAATAAAGGGGAAGGTGGTATCTTCTCCCTATACGCTCTTGTCAGGCGACATGCCAAATGGACGGTTATTTTTGGCATGATTGGCGGCGCTGCCCTCCTGGCAGACGGGATCATCACCCCGCCCATCACCGTTACCTCCGCTATTGAAGGTCTCCGTACCCTCGAAGTATTTAAAGACCTGAGCCAACTCACCATTGTTAAAATCGTATTGACCATCATCACCGGCCTGTTCATCATGCAGCAGTTCGGGACCGTGTCTATCGGCCGCATGTTCGGCCCTATCATGGTATTATGGTTCTCTATGCTGGGTATCCTCGGTATCTCCCATATCACAGACGATCTGAGCATCTTCCGGGCATTCAGTCCGCACTATGCCATCGAGCTGCTGACTACCTATCCGAAAGGATTCCTTATCCTCGGCGCAGTATTCCTCTGTACCACCGGGGCGGAAGCCCTCTACTCCGATCTGGGACACTGTGGCCGCGGAAATATCCGCGTATCCTGGATCTTTGTGAAATCCTGCCTGATACTGAACTACCTCGGCCAGGGCGCCTGGCTCCTGAGCCAGAAAGGACAGATCCTGCCGAAAGACCAGAACCCCTTCTTTATGATCATGCCGGAATGGTTTATCATCTTCGGGGTACTGATCGCTACCATGGCCTCTATCATCGCCAGCCAGGCACTGATATCCGGCTCCTTTACCCTCATCGCAGAAGCCATGCGGCTCAACCTCTGGCCTAAAATGCGGGTGAACTACCCTACAGAAATGCGCGGACAGCTCTATATCCCCGGTATTAATACCATGCTGTTCGTCGGCTGCGCGGCCATCGTGATCCTCTTCCAGGAATCTTCCCATATGGAAGCTGCCTACGGCCTGTCTATCACCATCTGTATGCTGATGACATCCTGTCTGTTCGCTTTCTACCTCTATACCCGAAGGGTCTGGACGGGCTGGATACTACTCTACCTCGTCGTATACCTCTCGATCGAATTCTCGTTCCTCTTTGCCAACCTCGTGAAGTTTATGCACGGCGGTTACGTCACCGTGGTAGTGGCAGGAGCCCTCTTCCTCGTCATGATCGTCTGGTTCAAATCCCGCAAGATCAAAAACCGCTACGTGGAATTTGTACGCCTGGAAGACTATCTGCCCATTATCCAGGAACTGAGCAACGATACCTCCATCCCCAAATACGCCACTCACCTGGTGTATATGAGCAGCGCCGACAATCCGAAAGAGATAGAACACAAAATCATCTACTCCATTCTCAATAAAAAACCGAAAAGAGCCGATATATACTGGTTTGTGCACGTCGACGTGGTAGATGAACCCTACCTCAGCGAATACTCCGTTCAGACCATTATTCCTAACGAAGTCATCCGGGTGGAATTCAGACTGGGCTTTAAAGTGGAACAAAGGATCAACCTGATGTTCAGAATGGTAGTGGAAGATATGGTGAGAAATAAAGAAGTGAACATCACCAGCCGCTATGAATCGCTCAGTAAAAACAACGTAGTAGGCGACTTCCAGTTCATCGTCATGGAGAAATTCCTCTCCCATGATAATGACCTGCCGTTATACGAAAGAATGGTCATGAAGATGTATTTCTTCCTGAAAAAAATCAGCCTGTCGGAAGAACGGGGTTTTGGACTGGATTCCAGTTATGTGACCATCGAAAAATACCCGCTGGTAGTGGCCCCGGTGACCAACCTGCAGTTAAAACGAATTATTCACCACTAGCTGGTCAACAGATTTTGATAAACAGAAACCGGGATTTACTCAAAAATCCCGGTTTTTTTTATGATCTTGGGTAGCGAGGATTTTAGGAGAAAACAGGGCTGTAGTGAAGTTACCCATCTCCAAATATCAAAATCTCTAAAATTTAGTATGGTGAACAAATTTTTTGGCGTGCTGGTACTGCTGGCACTGCAACAAAACGTATGGGCCCAAAGCGGTCCGGCCGGCGACTATCAGGAGAAACCTGATCCCAGACCGGTCAACAAAGCTTCCTGGGAAGCAGTAAAAGGCGACCAGCTCCACGTCGCTTTCGGTTCCACAGACATCCGTTATGAAAAAAGAAATGCGCCTGATCAGCAAAGCCTGGCAACCTCCTGGAATGCCAAAGCCTGGAAAGGAGAGCGGGTACATACCCAGTTCCTGATCTGGACCACCCGTCCGCTCAACAGCGTGAGCGTTGCCACCAGTGCACTGCAGGGCAGTAAAGGAGCTACCATTCCTGCCGGCGCCATTACTACCGGGTTTGTGAGATATGTGATGACGGATGAACTGAACAAAGATGGCAGCGGCTGCGGTTATCGTAAACCAGAGAATTTCGATTCTTCCCTGGTGGCGGATGGTATTGACATTCAACGCACCAAAGACATCGCTGCCCACCAAACGCAGCCCGTATGGCTGAGCATACAGGTACCAGCCGGCACTGCTCCCGGCGTGTACAAAGGCACGGTGAAAATCAACGCCGGCGGCGCTGTGAGCACCCTCCCTTATGAAATAGAAGTGCTGGACCGCACCTTGCCCGCGCCGAAGGACTGGAAATTCCACCTGGACCTCTGGCAAAGCCCCGACGCGATAGCCCGTATGTATAACGTAAAGCCATGGAGCGACGCGCATTTTAAGGCAATGACGCCCTATATGCAGATGCTGGCGAACGCCGGTCAGAAATGCATCACCGCCACGCTCATTTACGACCCGTGGAACAGCCAGACGGAAGATGTGTACGGCACCATGATCAAATGGACCAAAAAGAAAAACGGTACCTGGTCGTATGACTATACCATCTTCGACAAATGGGTGGAATACATGATGGGACTGGGCATTAAAAAGGAAATTAACTGCTACAGCATGATTCCCTGGAACCTGAAGTTCTATTATTATGATGAAGCCAAAGGCAAAGACACGCTGCTGATCGCCAAACCGGGTTCTCCGGAGTATGCGGCACACTGGCAGCCTATGCTCAATGACTTTGTGAAACACCTGAAAGCCAAGGGCTGGTTCAACATCACTACCATCGCGATGGACGAACGCCCGATGGCGGACATGCAACAGGCGCTGGCGCTGATCCGCAAGGCAGATAAAGATTTTAAACTGTCGCTGGCAGGTAGCTATCACGCGCCGCTGGACAACGATATTTATGATTTCTGTGTGGCTTCCAAAGAGCCGTTCCCTGATGAAGTGCTGCAGGCAAGGCTGAAAAAAGGCTGGCCTACCACCTTCTATACCTGTTGCACAGAAGGTTTTCCTAATACCTTTACATTTTCGCCCCCGGGAGAATCCGCCTTCATGGGCTGGCATGCCGCCTATAAAGGATACACCGGGTATCTGCGCTGGGCCTTTAACTGCTGGGTGAAAGCGCCGCTGCAGGATAGCCGTTTCCGTGCATGGGCAGCGGGTGATACCTATTTCGTATATCCGGGACCGCGGTCGTCTATACGGTTCGAACGCCTGGTAGAAGGGATACAGGATTATGAGAAGATCCGTATCCTGCGGGAGGAGTTCGGCAGGGCCAATAACCGGGAAGGATTGAGCAAGCTGGAGCAACTCTTGTCACCGTTTGATATCAACGCTCCGAAAACCACACCGGCAGGCAACCTGGTAAAGAAAGCCCAGGAAACGCTGAATACCTTATAAAAAGAAAAATCCTCCGGGGAACCGGAGGATTTTCTTTTTAACACAACTAAAAAACAATCAAATGTCCGAATGGAATATCTCTATGTTCATCAATCGGGCTTCTTCCCATCTAAAAATGTATTGATAGTATTTATTTCAGTGTGATTGTTCTGTCCCGGATCGCTCACCGTGTAATTGGAGTAAAAGTGTTCGGCGGAGCCGGCACCGTTATCCAGGGTTACATTGCGGCGCAGGTAAGCCGGAACGTTTTCAATTTCCGCGTTGTTGTCCATGTTTTTCACGTTAAAGCTGATGCTGCGCAGTTTAGCGACTCTTTCAGCCTGTTTACGTTTTTGTTCTTCCAGTTCTTCGTAGGAAGTCTGTTGCATGGGCACTTCCGGCGGCAGCGGATTACCGGGTTGTTCTTCTTCCCTGTACACCATTTTCATTTCAGGTGTGGCGGGCGTACCTGGTTCCACATAAATATTGGTGGGACGGTTCAGGTAACCACCTGCAGCACTGCTGCCCTGCGGCTGTATGATATTTACATTAGGCTGGGCAGGTTGTTGCATATGTTGCTGTTGCGGCGGCATATGCTGTTGCACCTGTTGCTGTTGCGGCATATGTGGTTGCTGTTGCGGTTGCGGCTGCGGCATGTGTTGCTGTACCGGTTGCTGAACAGGCTGTTGTACCGGTTGTGGTTCCGGTGCAGGCTGCGGTTGCTGGGCAGGTACCTGTTGTATGTTCAGTACATAATTCTGCCGTGCAGGCGCGATAGGCGCCTGTTGCTGCGGCTGCGGAGGGGTGTATCCGGTCACAGGTTCCGGATGGGACACTACTGGTTCCATCAGGCGCGGGGCCATCAGGTCCTGTGGTTCCTGGAACAGGACGCCCTGAGCCTGCTGGAGGTTCATTTTTTTCTCATCGCCGTCTTTCCCCAGCTGCATCACGATTTTAGGTTCGGTGCGTTCGGGGGTGGAAGGGGTCATTTTCATCTGCTGGATCGGTTTCTGTTCAAAACCGGTAGCGATGATGGTAACACCCAGTTTACGGTCCAGCGTCTGGTCGTAGCCCACACCGAGGATCACGTCGCAATCCTCGCCGGCCTGGCTTTGAACATAAGCTTGGATAATATCCATTTCATCGAGGGTGTGTTCGAATTCACCTTCAGAAGAAGAGATATTGATGAGGATCCATTTGGCGCCACGGATATCGTTGTCGTTCAGCAGCGGAGAAGTCAGTGCATCTTCGATGGCACGTTGTGCACGGTTTTCACCTTCTGCGATAGAAGCACCGAGGATAGCCACGCCACCGTTACGCATAACGGTGCACACATCGGCAAAGTCCACGTTGATCTGACCGGTGGAGTTGATAACGTCAGTGATACATTTGGCAGCGGTAGCCAGTACGTTGTCCGCTTTTTCGAAAGCGGCCTTGAACTTCAGGTCACCGAACTTCTGCCTTAATTTATCGTTGGAGATGATCAGCAGGGTATCTACATACTCTTTCAGGCGTTGTACGCCTTCATCGGCCTGCAGCATTCTCTTTTTTCCTTCATAAGAAAACGGGGTGGTAACAATACCAACGGTCAGGATACCCAGTTCCTTGCATATCCGCGCGATGATGGGAGCGCCACCGGTACCGGTGCCACCGCCCATACCGGCAGTGATGAAGGCCATTTTGGTATTCACCTCCAGTATTTTTTTGATTTCTTCAAAGGACTCTTCCGTTGCCTGCTTACCAATTTCGGGATTGGCGCCGGCACCAAGGCCCTGTGTGAGGTGCGGTCCCAACTGTATTTTGTTGGGCACAGGACTGTTGGCAATAGCCTGGGCATCAGTATTGCAGATAATAAAATTCACCCCTTCAATGCGCTGGCTATACATATGATTCACCGCATTACTTCCACCGCCACCAATGCCGATGACCTTGATGATAGAAGATTTTTCCTTAGGAAGATCAAAATGTATCATGACTCTATACTTTTATGGGTTAGTACGGATAATTAATAATGAACATGTTCGGTGTTATAAGCGTGTATTCTTTGCCGTTAATATGGTTCATTTGTCCTATCATTATTAATTATCGTTCTTTGTTCTTATATAATAAACGTTTGCAGTTCGCAACAATTGCGCCATTTCACATTTACAGTTTTGCGTCTTCTTCTTCTGTAAACATGTCAATGATCTTCGTTTTCATTTTATCCAGGAAATTCTTCAGGGAAGCATTCCTTTCTTTGGCTTTTCTGTCCTGTATTTCCTGGGTGCTGGGTGCTTCTTCAACCCATTCTTCTTCCTGTTGGGCTACCGACTGGGCGGCTTGTTCTTTCGCGAGGTAACTGGTATTAATTTTTATGTAATTTTCTTCCAGTGTTTTACGGTCATTTTCATAATCGTTGTAGCCTTTGAGGATCAATCCTACGCAGGTGGCGTACATGGGCTTGGTCAGTTCTTCATCGAACAGGCCGCTGGCCAGGTGTTCGTTGGGGAAACCGATGCGGGCGCTGGCGCCGGTAGTATATTCCGTGAGCTGGATCAGGTGTTTCAGCTGGGAACCGCCACCGGTCAGGATAATACCACCATTCAGCATCTTGTTGTCCATACCGATTTGTTTGAGGTGATATACTACGAAATCGAGTATTTCACTCATACGGGCCTGGATAATATGCGCCAGGTTTTTCACGGAGATTTCTTTGGGGCTCTGTCCGCGTAAACCGGGAATAGTGATATAGGCATTGCTTTTCGCTTCATCGGCCAGTGCATAACCGAATTGTACCTTCATCTGTTCGGCCTGTGTTTTCAACACACCGAGACCGTTTTTGATATCGTTGGTAATATTTTCGCCACCATAGGGAATAACGGCTGTATGTTTCAGGATGCCTTCGTAGAACACCGCCAGATCGGTGGTACCACCACCTATGTCTACAATGGCTACTCCTGCTTCGAAGTCCATATCGCACATGACCGCTGCGGCAGATGCCAGCGGCTGCAGCACGAGGTCGCGGATTTTAAGGCCGGATTTCTCCACGCTGCGGTTAATGTTGCGGATGGCGTTCTTGTCGCCGGTGATAATATGGAAGTTGGCGCCCACCTTCACACCGGACATCCCGATGGGATAGGTGATGTTCTGCAGACTGTCCACAATATATTGCTGAGGGATCACATCAATGATCTGATCGCTCGCGGGGATAACGGTTTTATATTGATCGTTGATCAGCTGGTCAATATCTTTCTGGGATATTTCCGCGTCAACATCATTGCGGACGATATCACCACGGGTTTGCAAACTTTTGATATGATGACCGGCGATGCCGACATATACTTCGTTAATTTCCAGGTGGGGGCTGGAAGCATAACAGTTTTCCAGGGCTTGCCTGATAGCTTTAATCGTCTGGTCAATGTTCAGCACCATACCGTGCTGCACACCAAACGATGTAGCTTTACCGAATCCCAGGATTTCCAGTTTCCCGTATTCATTCTTCCGTCCTGCTATGGCAGCAATCTTCGTAGTTCCGATATCGAGACCTACAATGATGGGAGCTTCCTGATTCATGGCGTTGTTTGTTTTTTTGATGTGTTAACAGATTTATTCCCTGGCTTATACACTGCTTTAGGTTGTTGCTTCGGCGGCGTCGCTTTTTCCGTTTTCGTTTTTTTCGCGGGCGCTTTTGCCGTTGCTTTGTCTTTGCGGGCAGCCGCAGGTTTTACCACTGTTCTGGCTGCCGGTTTTTCGGCTGGTTTGGCGGCCACCGTTGGATGTTCCGGTGGTTTGACTGCCGTTGTTTTCTCCGCGCTGTCTTCACTCTCTGCAATGGGCGGCTCGTCTGCTACCAGCTGTCTGACCGTATCTTTGGGTATCACCGGTTGCAACGGTGGTACACCATCCTTACGCGTACATACGACTTCATTCTCAAAAGCGATGTTGATGCGCGAATAATTATTCCAACCTACCTTATTCAGTCCTTCCTTGTAAAAAGCCAGCAGTTTGGTGAATTTCTTTTCAATATCGGCGCCTTCTCCGAACACGATCACCTGGTCGCCCAGTTTGGGAATGAACTCAAACCTACGGTCGGTGGTGATCATCAGCTGTTCTACCTGTGCCATCCAGAAAGCGTCTTTGCCGATAAAACGGCCCATGTCCACGATCTGTGCTGCCAGCAGGCTGTCTGTCCGTTGCAGCTTGTCCGCATCTGTGGGAAAACCGGTAAACACCGGTACCCTGGCGGCGTACCGGGAAGATACCGGAATACGCTCTGCTGCTTCGTCGAGATAAAAGCTGTTGCCCGAAAAGGTAAACACCCTGGCCACCGGTTCCCGCTGTGTTACTTTGATATGCAGTTCCTGTTTGCTGTTGAAATAGATCTCTGCATTTTTCACCCACGGGTCCTGGTCTACCACTGCTTCCAGTGTACGGATGTTGATATCCCGGATCGGTTTGCCTACCGGGTTCAGCGCCTTGTCTTTCGTCAACAATGACCGGATATCTTTGGCTTCTATGAAGAAGTTATCGTCCTTCCCTTCAAACTTCACCTGGATACCTTTGCAGACACCTGATTCCTTGTCGTTATTGGCCGCCACCAGGAGGATAATAAAGCCCGTCACCGCTGTCACCCAGAGGAGCAGCGCGCCCAGTCTTTTTAATATCGTCGTGGTTTTAGCCAAAGTTTTTCTTTTTTAGTGAAGCAGCTGACTGATCGGTCCTTTTAACTGGTCAATGTCGCCTGCTCCGGCTGTTATTAATAATGGGACGGGTGTTTTCTTCAGCCAGTCCAGTACTTCTTCTTTTTGCATGATCTGCACCGGTACGGTGATCTTCTCTGCCAGAATTTCGCTGGTCACCCCTTCGATAGGCAGCTCCCTCGCCGGATAGATAGGCAGCAGTACCACTTCGTCCGCCAGGGAGAGGCTTTCTGCGAAACCCTCCGCCAGGTCGCGGGTGCGGGTGAACAGGTGCGGCTGGAATATCACGGTGCAGCGCCTGCCGGGGAACAGTGCCTTCGCACTGGTGATCAGCGCGCGCAGCTCTTCCGGGTGATGGGCATAGTCATCGATATACACCTGGTGATCGTTTTTGATCACATATTCAAAGCGTCTTTTGATGCCTTTGAAACTGTCTACCGCTGCCCTGATCTTTGCTGCGTCGATGCCCAGCAGATGTGCTACGGTAATAGCTGCCACTGCATTTTCCACGTTGTGCATACCGCCAATGTGCAACCGGATATTGTCGATCATCCAGTCCTGCTGCATCACATCAAACTCATATCCGCCGTTGATCATCCGTATGTTGGCGGCGTATGCATTGGCGGCATCGTTTTGTAAACTGTACAGCAGTTTGTTGTCTGCTTTCAGCTCATTTCCGCGATGCAGGCCGAACTTAGCAATCAGCGTGCCATTGGGCTTTATATTGTGCGTATATGTGATAAATGCTTCTTCCATGGCTTCCGGCGTGCCGTAAATGTCCAGGTGGTCTGCATCCATGGCAGTCAGGATCGCGATATCCGGACTTAATTTCAGAAAAGAGCGATCGTACTCGTCTGCTTCAATCACCGCTACTGCCTTTTCGCTGCTCCAGAAATTCCGGTCGTAGTTCACGCTGATGCCGCCGAGGAAAGCATTGCAACCATAGCCGCTGTCTGTCAGCAGATGTGCGATCATGGTGGAAACGGTGGTTTTACCATGGGTACCTGCTACGGTGATAGCGAACAGTGACCGGGTAATTTCCTGCAGTACATCGCTGCGTTTTACCACTTCGAAGCCGTTGTCCCGGTACCACTTCAGTTCTTCATGGGTAGCGGGGATGGCCGGCGTATATACGACCAGGTTAGCTTCCCGGTCTACTGCGTTAATATCGTCTGTATAATGGACCTGCATACCTTCGGCTTCCAGCTGCTTTGTGAGCGGGGTGGAGGTACGGTCATAGCCGCTGACTGCCACTCCTTTCTCGTTGAAGAAGCGGGCGATGGCGCTCATGCCGATACCGCCGATGCCGATAAAATAAACCCGTTGTATGTTGTTCAAATCCATATGAATCCTAAATCCCTGAATGTCTAAATATCAAAATCAAAAAATACTGATCACTTCTTTGGCGATCACCATATCCGCGTTGGGATTGCCCAGTTCGCCGATATTTTTCTCCAGTTGTTCCATCAGCGCCCTGTTTTGCAGGAGGCTGAACAGCACGCTGGAGAGTTGTGCGCCCACTTCGTCGTTTTTGATCATCAGGCCCGCCTTTTTGTTCACCAGGTTCATGGCGTTGGAAGTCTGATGGTCTTCCGCTGCAAAAGGGTACGGCACAAAGATGACCGGCTTTTTCACCACACAGAGCTCTGCGATGGCCAGTGCGCCTGCGCGGGAGAGCACTACGTCCGCAGCTTTGTAGGCAAAGTCCATCACGTTGATGAACTCGTGCACTTTGATATGGCTGCTGTAGGGCGCCGCTGCCGCTTTCGCGGTTTCGTAGTAGGGTTTGCCGGTTTGCCAGATCAGCTGCAGGTCTTTCTGCACCAGCGTGGGCAGCAACGGCTGCAACGCTTCGTTGATCGACTTGGCGCCCAGGCTGCCGCCTACGGCGAAGATGGTTTGTTTCTGACTGCTCAGTCCAAAGTGTTGCAGGGCATCTTCTTTGGTGACGGCGGATTGGGTGATGTTGTTCCTGACAGGATTGCCGGTGAAAACAATCTTGTCTGCCGGAAAAAATTTGTCCATACCATCATAAGCCACGCAGATTTTCCTTGCTTTTTTACCCAGTATTTTGTTGGTTTTGCCTGCAAAGGAATTCTGTTCCTGTATGAGCGTCGGAATACCATTTTTCTGTGCCCTTCTCAGCATGGGGAAGCTGGCATAACCGCCAACGCCCACGACTGCATCCGGTTTGAATTCGGCGAGGATGTTTTTGGCCTGCCGGAGACTTTTCCAGATTTTGAAAGGCAGCAGTATGTTTTTAAAAATATTGCTGCGGTTAAAACCGGCTATTTCCAGTCCTTTGATGGGATAGCCCGCCTGCGGTACTTTTTCCATTTCCATTTTACCGACGGCGCCCACAAAGAGGATGTCAATATCCGGCTGGATTTTTTTCAACGCATTGGCAATCGCTATCGCCGGGAAGATATGTCCTCCCGTGCCTCCACCTGCTATAATCACTTTGCGTTGCATGTTCTTCAGTTACGATTGATTGTCTGTCTCTTTTATATAGATACGCATTAAGCTACCGCAGCGTTTTCTGCATTGGCTGCCATGACGCGTTCCAGTCTTTCTTTTTCTGCCTGTTTACCTTCCATTTCCTCCACGTTGCGGGCCACGCTCAGGATGATACCGATGGCCATGCTGGTGAAGAGGACGGAAGATCCGCCCATGCTGACCAGCGGTAGCGGCAACCCTGTTACGGGGAACAGCTGTACGTTGACCGCCATATTGGTCAGCGCCTGTATCACCAGTGTTACGCTGAGTCCCAGCGCCAGGAAGGCGCCGAACGCATACGGACATTTTTTGTAGATCCGGATGCAGCGTAGCAGCAACAGCATATAAGCTGCCAGTATCAGGAAAGCGCCCATCAATCCGTATTCTTCGATGATGGTGGCGTAGATGTAGTCGGAGTAGGCGTGTGGCAGAAAGTTACGTTGTGTACTGTTGCCGGGACCTTTCCCGAGTATACCGCCGCCTGCGATGGCGATGTTGGCCTGTTGCACCTGGTAGGGCACTTCTGTATGGTCGTCGTTCATGAAGCTGTCCAACCGCTTTTCCCAGGTCTTGGTACGCATCTCCATACCGGAGATTTTCGCGATGGCAAACATCAGTACGATCGCCAGCGCTCCTGCAGCCACCATGCCGGCGAGGAACCTTACCGGTACCCTGCCAATGAAACAGAGCAGCATGCAGCTGGCCATTAACAGCAAAGCCGTGCTCATATTGGCCGGCATAATGAGTACGCAGATAATGCCTACTGGTATGATGATGGGCAGAAACCCTTTCTTAAAGTCGTTGATCACATGCTGCCTTCTGGACAACTGCCGGCTGACATACATGAAGATGGCCAGTTTGGCGACGTCCGACGTCTGGAAGGTCAGGTTGATGATTGGCAGCCGTATCCATCTGCTGGCGTCGTTGATATGCGAACCGAAAGCCAGTGTATAGATCAGCAGCGGTATCGATACCAGGAAGCCTACCTGCGCCACCCGCGAGTAAATGGTATAGTTTACCCGGTGTGCAAAGTAGATGATCACAAGGCCCATACCGAGTACGACGAGCTGCTTCAGGAGATAATACTCCGTATGGCCGCCCCGTTCGCGGTAGGCGAGCGAGCCGGTTGCGCTATACACGGCCAGCAGGCTCACCAGCGATAGAAAGATAACTATCGTCCAGATGACCTTATCGCCTTTTGTTCTATAGAGCAATCCGTTCATATTGTTAATAATTTCGTTTTTTCGTTTCCGTTATTCAACCCTTTTACCAGCAACCCCGGTGTTTACAATGCTTTCACCGCTTCTTTGAATTTCCGGCCCCTGTCTTCGTAATTTTTAAACAGGTCGAAGCTGGCGCAGGCGGGGGAGAGCATTACCACATCCCCTTTGGTGGCCTGGGCGAAGGCTTCGCGTACCGCGTCCATCATGCTGGATGTGCTGATCATGACAGGCGTATCTTTTGATAACGCATCAATGATCGGTGTGTTGTCCACGCCCATACAAATAATGGCTTTTACTTTTTCCTTCACCAGGTCGCGGATGGCGGCGTAGTCGTTGCCTTTGTCCACACCGCCCATGATCAGTACAATGGGCTTTTCGATGCTTTCGAGGGCAAACCACACGGAGTTCACATTGGTAGCTTTGCTATCATTGATGAAATCTACGCCTTTCACGGTGGTCACATATTCCATCCGGTGTTCAAGGCTTTTGAAGGAAGCCAGGCTTTCGCGGATTTTTTCCTTTCTAATATCCATGGTTCTGCCTGCAATTGCTGCTGCCATCGAATTATACAGATTGTGTTTCCCTTTTAGTGCCAGGTCATACATCGACATGATGACCGGCTCTCCGTCAACCAGTATTTGCAACTGCTCGTTGGCGATAGATCCGCCTTCTTTCAGTGGTTTCATGATGGTAAAAGGTATTAATGTTGAATAAATGGGTTGCTGCGCCAAATGCTGCATGATCTCCGGATCATCCATACAGTAGACGAAATAGTCTTCTTTTGTCTGGTTCATCGCGATCCTGAACTTGGAGGCTACATAATTTTCCATTTTGTAGTCGTACCGGTCCAGGTGATCAGGCGTAATGTTGAGCAGGATGGCAACGTTGGGTTTGAATTCCACGATGTCATCCAGCTGAAAGCTGCTGATTTCAATCACATAATACTCCGCTGGTGCGGTTGCCACCTGCCTGGCATAGCTAACGCCAATATTGCCGACCATGGCCACGTCCAGTCCTGCCGTTTTGAAAAGATGGTAGGTGAGGGCGGTGGTGGTGCTTTTGCCGTTGCTGCCGGTGATGGCAATAATCTTTTTACCTTTTGAAAAACGGTAGGCCAGTTCGATTTCGGAGATGACAGCTACGCCTTTTTCGCGTACTTTTTTCATCAGCTCTGTTTTTTCAGGGATACCCGGACTTTTGACGATTTCGTCTGCGCCCAGTATAACATCCCAGGAGTGATGGCCTTCTTCGAAAGGAATATGGTTTACCGCCAGTTCCTGTTTATAGTTGTCTTTGATAGTGCCGCCTTCGGACACAAAAACATCATACCCCTGCTGTTTGCCCAGCAAGGCTGCTCCTATCCCGCTTTCTCCTGCTCCTAATATGATGAGTTTATGCGCCATTTTCGTATATACTTCGTTGTTAGTTCTTTGGTTTTATTGATTATCTCATTTTCAGTGTTGCGATCGTAAATACCACACACATGATGGTGATGATCCAGAAGCGTACGGATATTTTACTTTCGTGATAACCTAGTTTCTGATAGTGGTGATGGAGGGGCGACATTTTCAGGATGCGCCGGCCTTCACCGTATTTTTTCTTGGTGTATTTGAAGTAGGACACCTGCAGCATTACTGACAGGAGTTCTACGAGGAACACACCGCAGAAGATAGGAATCAGCAGTTCTTTGCGTACGATAAACGCCAGTGCTGCGATGATACCTCCCAGCGCCAGGCTGCCGGTATCGCCCATGAACACCTGTGCGGGGTAGGCGTTGTACCAGAGGAAGCCCACGCAGGCGCCTACAAAGGCGGCAATGAAGATGGACAGTTCACCCAGGTTGGGGATGTACATGATATTGAGGTACTCCGCAAACTGGATGTTACCCGATACATAAGCAAAAATGCCGAGACATATTCCTATGATACCCGACACCCCTGTGGCCAGCCCGTCCAGTCCGTCCGTTATATTTGCGCCGTTGGACACGGCGGTGATGATAAAGATGACGATCAGGATGTAGACGATGAACGTGTATTTTTCTGCGCCGGGGATCCACGAGATCAGTTTGGCGTAGTTGAATTCGTGGTTCTTGACAAACGGGATGGTGGTGATGGGTGTTTTCACATCTGCAAACCGTTGTCCGTCGCGGGTTACTCTTTCAGGGTGATTGGTGAGGCGTCTTTCGTAGGGCGCCAGTTTCTGGCTGTTCATCAGCTCGCGCGATACCACCACATCGTTATTGAAATAGAGGGTGGTGCCTACGATGAGGCCCAGTCCGATCTGTCCGAGTATTTTAAAGCGGCCGGCCAGCCCTTCTTTGTTCTTTTTGAATACTTTGATATAGTCGTCCACGAAACCGATGAGGCCTAACCATACGGTACAGAGGAGCACCAGCCAGATGTACACGTTGGCCACCTGTGCAAACAGCAGGGTGGGGATAATGATGGCCGCGAGGATAATGAGGCCGCCCATGGTGGGGGTGCCCTTCTTGGTGTTTTCACCCTGAAGGCCCAGCTCGCGGATCGTTTCACCGATTTGTTTGCGCTGCAGGAATTTGATGATACGTTTACCCAACAACAGGGAGATGACCAGCGACAGCAACAGGGCCATCGTTACCCGGAAGGTGATAAACTGGAACATACCACCACCGATGATGCTGATCTTGAATTCTGTTTTCAGGTAATTTAAAAAATAATATAACATATGTTTTAGTCGGAGCCTCCCCCTCCGCCTCATTTGGATGGGGGGCTGTTAAGTCATTGAGTTATTAAGTATTTAGTTTCGTTCCGTTTTAATTATTTGTCGAGCAGCCTCATTACTTCTTCCAGCACTTGTTTATCGTCGAAGGGATGTTTCACCCCTTTGATTTCCTGGTATTTCTCGTGTCCTTTTCCGGCCACGAGGATGATGTCTTCTTTTCCGGCGAGGGTGACGGCGGTTTTGATCGCTTCCCTGCGGTCGGTAATGGAGATCACTCTTTTTTTCTGGTGCACCGGCACGCCGGCTTCCATTTCGCGGATAATCGCGTCCGGGTCTTCGGAGCGGGGATTATCGGAGGTGAAGATCACCCGGTCGCTGCTGTCTGTGGCTACTGCCGCCATGACAGGTCTTTTCGCCGTGTCGCGGTCGCCGCCGCAGCCTACCACCGTGATTACCTGTTCATGTCCTTTGCGCAGATTTTTGATGGTGGCCAGCACATTTTTCAGGGCATCGGGGGTGTGGGCGTAGTCCACGATAGCGATGATCTGGTCATGGGCAGACACGATATATTCGAAGCGACCTTCCGCACCCTGGGTATTGCTGAGGGCGCGGAGCACGGTGGCTTTGTCCTGTCCGAGCAATACGGCCGCACCGTATACGGCCAGCAGGTTGTAGGCGTTAAACTCACCTATCAGGCGGAAGTGTACTTCTGTGTCGCCTACCTGCATGATCAGCCCGGTGAGGTTGTTTTCCAGGATTTTTCCTTTGAAGTCGGCCAGTGTACGCAGGCTATAGGTGGCTTTGCGGGCTTTGGTGTTTTGCAGCATCACCATGCCTCTTTTATCGTCGAGGTTGGTGAGGGCGAAAGCCGAAGCGGGCAGGCTGTCAAAGAACGATTTTTTGACCCTGATGTATTCATCAAATGTTTTGTGATAATCCAGGTGATCGTGGGTGATGTTGCTGAAGATGCCTCCGGCGAATTTCAGTCCGGCGATCCGTTGCTGGTGGATCGCGTGGGAGCTTACTTCCATAAAGGCGTAGAGGCATCCTTCTTCCACCATCCGGGCCAGCAGTGCGTTGAGACTGATGGGGTCCGGCGTGGTATGGGTAGATGGTATGACGGTGTCGCCTATCTGGTTTTGCACGGTGGACAGCAGTCCGCAGTGGTAGCCCAGCTGGGAGAACAAACGGAACAGGATGGTGGCGATGGTGGTTTTACCGTTGGTACCGGTAACGCCTACCAGTTGCAGTTTGTGGGAAGGGTTATCATAGAAGTTGCCTGCCATGATACCGCTTGCCGTGGCGCTGTTGTCTGCCTGTACATAGGTCACCGTGTCGAGCAATACTTCCGGCAGGGTTTCGCAGATGATGGCTGCGGCGCCCTGTGCAATGGCTTTATCGATATACTGATGGCCATCGGTGTGTACTCCTTTCACGGCAATGAAGGCGTCGCCGGGTCCGACGGACCTGGAATCAATGGCGGGAGCGTTCACGGGGATGTCGGTATTCCCGTGTACGGCCCTGATGCCTACATTGTATAATATGTCGCGCAGCGTCTTCATCTAGCTCAGTTCTATTACGATCGTTTGTTCGTTTCCTATTTTAGCGCCGCCGGGCAGTGATTGTGTTTTCACTTTACCGGCGCCTTTTATAACTACGCGCAGTCCTGCGTTTTCGAGCAGGTACAGCGCATCTTTGAGTCCCATGCCTGTTACGTCAGGTACGGCGCCTTTCGCCTGTGCGAGCGTTTGGAAGCTGACCTTCCTGTTGCTCACGCTGGGACTTACCCAGCTGTTACCGGCGATGGTGCCGCTGATGGGCATCTGCAGGGTGTTGAGTATCTGTTTCCATTCGCCGCCTTTTCCGTTTTTCAGGGCCAGGAGGGTGTCCAGTTGTACGTTTGCCTGCATGGGTTTCTGTTTTTCCACAGCGATGGCATAGAGTTTATCAGCCACTTCGCGGAATACAGGCCCTGCCACATTTGCGCCATAAAAGCGCAGGGCGTGCGGTTTGTTTTTGATCACCACTACGCAGGTGTACTGCGGGTCATTGGCGGGGAAGTACCCTGCAAATGAGGACTGGTAGATCTTGTCGGCATAACCGCGGCTGCCGTTGGCCACCAGGGCGGTACCGGTTTTAGCTGCGAAGTTGTAATAGGGGTTGCGCAGTTTCCTGGCGGTGCCGTCTATTGCCACTCCTTCGAGCATGGCCTGTACCTGTTTCAGGGTACTGTTGGAGCAGATGCTGTCCAGCAGTACGGTAGGCTCAAACTGTTTAACTACCTGGCCATATTCCTGTACGGAATTGACGAGGTAGGGTTTCATCATTTTACCGTTGTTGGCCACTGCATTGTACAGCATACAGGTCTGCAGCGGGCTTATGAGCACTTCATACCCGAATGCCATCCAGGGTAGTGAGGTGTTGCTCCATGTTTTGGAGCTGGTGGTTTTAATCACCGGATGGCCTTCCCCCACCAGGTCGATGCCCGTGCTCTGGTCCATCCTGAGTCTTTTCAGGTGTGCCACGAACTTGTTGGGCTGTCTGCCATAGTGTTGGACGGCCAGTTTAGCCATTGCCACATTGGAGCTGAGCTCAAATGCGTGTTTGATGGTCACGTTCTGGGGGCCGGGATGCGGTTCGGAGTCGAATACCGTTCTGCGTCCTACCTGCCAGCGTCCGCCGTCCATGTTGACCATCGTGTTCATGGTGGCGAATTTATCTTCCAGCACGGAGATAACGGTGGCCAGTTTAAAAGTGGAACCTGGTTCACCTACCTGCAGTGCGTAGTTCATGTCTTCCCAGTAGCTGCCATCGGGTTGTCTGCCCAGGTTGGCGATTGCTTTGATTTTGCCTGTCTTCACTTCCATGAGGATGCAGGTACCGTGGGCGGCTTCGTTTTGCACCATCATGTTCATGAGGGCGGTTTCTACGATGTCCTGCATGTTTACGTCGAGGGTGGTAACGATATCGCGGCCGTTTTCCGGTTCGATGTCATATCCTTCCACGGGAACGTATGTTCCGCCGGCGATGCGGCGCATGAGCCTTTTGCCTGTCACCCCTTTCAGGTATTCGTTATAGGTCCTTTCCAGGCCTACGCTTTGCGAGTTTTCGCGGGGCAGCCCGATGGTCCTGTTGGCCAGGAGTTTAAAGGGGTTGATGCGTTTGCTTTTGCTTTCCGCGATCATGCCGCCTTTGTTTTTGCCGAGCCGGAACATGGGGAAGGCGCGCATTTGCTGGTACTGGTTAAAGGGTACGTTTCTTTTCAGGAGAAAATAGCGGTCCTTTGTTTTGTAACCTTCCTGCAGCATTTGTGCGTATCCTGCTTTGCTGCGGTCGCCGAACATCTGGGAGAGGCAGAGGGAGAGGGAGTCGAGATTTTCCCGGAACACTTTCCCTTTTTTATCCCGCAGGCCGTCGGCGGCGAAGTCTATCCGTATATCAAAATACGGGATGGAGGTTGACAGCATTCTGCCTTCCTCCGAATAGATGGTGCCTCTTTCCGCGTCGAGGGCTACGTAGCCGGTATGCAGACTGTCGGCCATATTGCGCCAGTAGCTGCCTTTCACGTTCTGGATGTAAAAGACCTTGGCCAGGATGGCGACGCCGAAGAGCGCCATGCCGATCAGGCACAGATACACACGCCACAATATGTCTTTTTTTACGTCCACGTTCCAGCTGTTTAGCTTTATGCTTTTAGCGGATAACTTCCAGGGTTTTAGTTGCCGGGAAAGCGACTAAGGCTAAAAGCTATGGGCCAAGAGCTATAAAAAGATACCTGACACTGGCTGCGATTTATAGGTGATGCTTGCCATTTTATTTTACCAGCATCCCCGTCCTGTAATAGTTTCAGGCGGGCAGCATCAGGTACCAGTATTCATGTCATTTTTCGTTTTCCTTTTTCAGCACTATTTTCTGCGGAGGGGAACTGAGTTGTTTGAGGCCCAGTTGCTCTACAGATTTGCTGACTTCGCTCATTTTACTGCGAAACATGAGCTCACTCTTCACGTTGATATATTCCCACTTAAGCTCTTTTATTTCTTTGCCAAGCTGATTAATGCGGCGTATTTTTTTTTCGGCGAGGTGGCTGTTAGCGATATAGACCAGTGCCAGCACGGCGAGGAAACCGATATAGGGCAGGTTTTGTACCAACGCTCTGTAGTTGATACGCAGCCGCCATTCCCTTTTCGGTTCTTTTGCCGGGGTATTTTCGGTACCGGCAGGTTCTTCTTCCTGGTTTGTTTCTATAACTTCTTCCTGCAACACGCGCTATGCCTTTTTAATAAATTGACAATATAAAACTGAAAGCAAATCACAACAGATGTGTATAGGATAGGATAGGAGCTGGATGATACGGCGTACGGCAGTATCATGCTGTTTTTTCGGCCACCCGCAGTTTTGCGCTTCTCGATCTGCTGTTAAGCTTTAATTCTGCATCGCTGGCGGTCACCGGTTTTTTTGTGATTAATCTGAACAATTTAGGGGGTGTTTCCTTTCCAAACGGATCTTCCGGTGCTTCCTCGAAACTGCCTGTCTTCATAAAATTCTTTACCAGCCTGTCTTCCAGCGAGTGGAAGGTGATGATGGCGAGCCTGCCTCCCGGTTTCAGCGCATGGGCAGATTGGGTAAGCAAATCTTTTAGGGCGCCCAGTTCATCGTTGACGGCTATCCGGAGTGCCTGAAACACCTGTGCGAGGTATTTCTGCGGGTTGCCTTTTACGATGGGCTGGATCACGGATTTAAATTCCGCGATGGTGCGCATGGGGTGTGTTTTTCTTTGCCGTACAATGGTTTGTGCCAGGGTTTTGGCGTTGGTCACTTCTCCGTATTCCTGGAAGAGGAGTTGTAACCGGGCTTCGCCCCAGGTGGCCAGAATCTGAGCCGCAGTGAGGGTGGTCCGGGTGTCCATCCGCATGTCCATGTCGCCGTTAAACCGGATGCTGAATCCTCTGTCGGCGGTATCGAACTGGTGTGAAGACACGCCCAGGTCTGCCAGTATGCCGTCTGCCTGTTCCGCTTTGTGTAGTTTCAGAAAGCGTTGCAGGTGCCGGAAATTTTGTTGTACAAATGTTACGCGGTCATCGATGATTCGGTTACGGTATGCATCCTCATCCTGATCAAATACGATCAGTCGTCCTTTTTCGCCCAGTTTCTCCAGTATGGCCCGGGAATGTCCTCCGCCTCCGAACGTGGCGTCCACATAGGTCCCTTCGGGGTTAATGTGTAACAGCTCCGTTGTCTCCTGCAGCAGAACGGGTAGGTGATATTGTTGTTCGCCCATATTGCTCCAGTTTAAATTGATATGTTGTTGTCTCCTCCTCCCATTACCTGTTGAGCCAGATCACTGAAGGCCCCTGGTGAGAAATTTTCAAAGAACTCCTGGTATTTACCTTTATCCCAGATCTCGATTTTATTGGATGCTGCTGCCAGCACAATGTCTTTTTCCATATTTGCGTACGACAGCAGGTTTTTCGGTACCAGCAGTCTTCCTGCGCTATCCAGTTCCAGAATGGTGGCCCCGTTAAGGAAGTAGCGCCTAAATTCCCGCACTTTCGGGTCAAAATCGTTCAGCTTGCTGATACGTTCGAAAATGGGCTGCCACTCGTTCATGGGATACAATGACAAACATTTTTCAAAGCCTCGGTTGATGACAAACTGGCCCCCGGCGGTCTCTGACAACTGCTTTTTGAATCCGGCAGGTAACAGAAAACGTCCTTTTGCGTCCAGCGTAGCCTCATATTCGCCTAAAAAACCTGTCATACCATGGGGCAAAATACTTGAAAAACCATTTCCTAACACAAAATAACACTTTTTCCCACTTTTTAACGAAAAAATACTTTATAAATTTTTTCCACAAGAGGATGTAGCCCAACAGAAAGGGTTTGGAGTGCCTTTATACACCTTTTTTGCGCCCGGAAGGCGGGATTGTGTGGATAAGGTGTGAGAGTGTGTTGATATCGTGTTTATAACCTGTGAAAAACACACCAGTATTGACATTGAAGGGAACAAAACAACTGCTGCTTTTTTTCAGTCAGCGGGATGAAACCGCTTTTACAAATGGTATTTAGTTATAATCTGATACTTTTATGCGGATTTTTTTTGACATTATCAGTTGGTTTTTTATTTTCGGCAGGTAAGCGGCAAAAGGAATCATTTCTTCGGTAAAATGCCCGGATTCAGCGATTTGACGGCCTCTTTTGCAAAATTTTAACAGCAATGAAAATCTCTTCGCCTTACATTTACATTTAATTCTTAATTTTGCCACTCTTTTATGCGGAAATTTTTATTGTATACCAGTGTCCTTGCGCTGATCGTGGTCGCTTCTTCCTGTAATAACGAACTGAGAAGGATCGAAAAAAGCAACAACTTCGAAAAGAAGCTGGCGTATGCTGACAAATTGTACCAGAAGAAAAAATACAATACGGCGCAAACACTTTACCAGGACCTTTTGCAGGTGTATAAAGGCACTGAAAAGTTCGAAGGCCTGTATTACAACTACGCATACTGTTCCTACTACGTGAAGGATTATGTTCAGGCAGCTTTCCACTTCAAAAACTACCTCGACGTATTCCCCAACAGCCCCAGAGCGGTGGAAATTGACTATATGCAGGCCTACTGCTATTACAAACAATCCCCCAAGGTATCGCTGGACCAGACCAATACCATGAAGGCCATCGCCCAGATGCAGACCTTCATCAACAACTACCCGCAGGCGGACAAAGTCCCGGAAGCCAACCTGGTGATCGAACTCTGCCGCAGAAAGCTGGAACTCAAAGAGTTCAACAGCGCCGAACTGTACTACAACCTGGGCTTTTACAAAGCGGCCGGTATCGCCTTCAAAAACCTGATGCGCAACTACCCCGACTCTGACAAAAGCGACAGCTACAAGATAATGGCCATCCGCGCCTACTACAACTATGCTAAAAACAGCATAGAAGAGAAACAAAAGGAACGCTACGAGACAGTTGTCACCGAATACATGGACTTCGCAGACCACTATCCCAACAGCAAATTGAAGGCGGATGCCGAAAAATTTTATACCTTAGCGCAAAACAACATTAAATCACTGGAAAATGAGCAAAATAAAGAGAAGTCTAACCAGTAGTCTTAATCCCTGGGTAGAAACCAAAAATACTACCGATATTAAGAACAGGACCGGTAATTTATATGAGTCTATTGCCGTGATAGCCAAACGCGCCAATCAGATCAATATTTCCGTGAAAGAGGAGCTCCATTCCAAGCTGGAAGAGTTTGCCAGCCATACTGACAACCTCGAAGAAGTACACGAAAACAAGGAGCAGATCGAGATTTCCCGCTTTTATGAAAGGCTGGCAAATCCTGCTATCCAGGCCACGCAGGAATTCCTGGACAATAAAATTTATTTCCGCAAGAACGACGACGACCTGTTCAGCTAAGCCGCCACACATTATTTTGTGAGGTGCGTGATTGCGAAAAATAAAAACATTAATTTCATGGCGGCAGATTCAATTCTGCCGCTTTTTTTATATCTATGGACGATATTAAAATATTACAAGGAAAGAAAATCCTGTTAGGCGTCTCCGGCAGCATCGCCGCCTATAAAGCCGCCACCCTCACCCGTCTGCTCGTGAAGGAAGGTGCGTCCGTAAAGGTGGTCATGACCCCCGCAGCGGCCGACTTCATCACGCCGCTGACCCTCGCCACCCTCTCCAAACACGAAGTCCCCCTCCACATCAGCGATCATAACAGCTGGAACAACCACGTCATGCTGGGCCGCTGGGCCGACGTCATGCTGATTGCACCAGCCTCCGCCAATACCATCGCCAAAATGGCCAACGGCCTGTGCGATAACCTCCTGATGGCCACCTACCTCTCCGCCACCTGCCCGGTACTCTACGCACCGGCCATGGACGAAGACATGTGGAAACATCCCGCCACCCGCGCCAATGTAGCCCGCCTCCGGGAATACGGCCACACCCAGATACCGGTCGCCGCCGGAGAACTCGCCAGCGGCCTCGTCGGTGAAGGACGCATGGCGGAACCGGAAAACATCGTCGCCCTGCTGCGCCGCCACTTCAGCGTGGCCGCCGGTGCCCGCAAACCGCTCAACGGCAAAATAGCCGTCGTAACCGCCGGCCCCACCATCGAACATATTGATCCTGTCCGATATATCAGCAACCACTCCAGCGGTAAAATGGGCATCGCCATCGCCGAAGCCCTCGCCGACGCCGGCGCCCAGGTGAAACTGGTGCTGGGACCTACCAACCAGACCACGCATCATAGCGGTATCCAGATCATCCCGGTACAGTCTGCCGAAGACATGTTCCGCAGCGTGATCGCCGTATACCCGCTGTCCGATATCGTAGTGGCCGCCGCCGCCGTGGCAGACTACCGTCCCACCCAGGTGGCGGACAAAAAAATCAAAAAAGGAGAGGACAAGTTCAGCATCGCCCTCGAAAAAACACACGACATCCTTCGCACTCTGGGCAATAATAAAGGTCCGCAGCAACTGCTGGTGGGCTTCTCCCTGGAAACCAACAACGAAAGGGAGTATGCCCTGAAGAAACTGCGTGATAAAAACCTGGATATGATCGTCATGAACTCCCTCGCCGATCCGGGCGCGGGGTTCAACCACGATACCAATAAGGTGACCCTGTTCGATAATAAGGGAAAAGAACGTGACATCCCCCTCAAATCCAAACAGGAAGTAGCCCGGGATATTGTTTCCGCCATAATTGAACTGCAACATGCGTAACTGTTTCCACTTCACCCTGCTGCTGGCAGGTATATTCGTTTTCATGGCCGACTGCCTGCAGGCGCAGGAGATCAGGGCTAATGTGACCGTTGTGGCCAACCAGGTCCAGGGTGTTGACCGGAAAGTGTTTACCACGCTGCAGACCGCCCTCAGGGAATTCCTCAACAACCGCCACTGGACGGACGACGCGTTTACGCCGGCGGAAAGGATCGAGTGCAACTTCCTGCTCAATATCACCGGTGTCACCGGGGAAAACATGTACAAGGCGTCCCTCACCATACAGGCCACCCGCCCGGTATTTAACAGCAGCTACGTCACTAGTCTGCTAAATACGCAGGACAACAACGTGGCTTTCCGTTACGTGGAATTCCAGCAGCTGGAATTCAGCGACACCCGCGTGGTGGGCAACGACCCGATGGCGTCCAATCTTACCGCCATCATGGCCTATTATGTGAATATCATCCTCGGGCTGGATTACGACTCCTTCTCCCCCCGCGGCGGCGATGCCTATTTCAAAAAAGCACTGAATATCGTTAATAACGCGCCCGACGGAAAAGACATCTCCGGATGGAAAGCGTATGAGGGAAACCGCAACCGCTACTGGCTACAGGATAACCTCCTGAATGCCAAATTCCTCAACTTCCACGATGTCATGTACCAGTACCACCGCAACGGGCTGGACGTTATGTATGAAGATGTGAACAGGGGCCGCGCGTCGATCATGAACTGCCTCAACCTGCTGTATGCCATTCACCAGGACATACCCAACTCCATGTTGATGCAGACATTTTACTCCGCTAAAGCCGACGAACTGCAGAAGATATTTTCCAAGGCCATGCCACAGGAGAAAATGAGGGCCGCCGAACTGCTGGCCCAGATGGACGTGCCCAACGCACAGAAATATCAGCAGATGAAATAACAGCCGGTGAATAGCTCCGGCAACACAATTTTTTAGAAAAGAATGAACAACCGTTTTAAAGCGCTCGTAACAGGATTTATATTTTTAATGGCAGCTTGTGGTGACCCGGGCAATGTCCCCAGGGAGTATATCCAGAAGGACAAGATGAGCAGTATACTGGTGGACATGACGCTGGCAGACGCCTATGGCAACGAAGTGAGCGCGCTGACAGCCGGTCCCGCGATGGACTCCGTCAGACAGGACAAAGTAAAGATCTACTACAAACAGATACTGGACCTGCACCAGGTGTCCGTGAAAGACTTTATGGCCAGCTATAACTGGTATGAAAGTCACCCGGACCGGATGAAAGATGTGTTCGAAAAAGTGCAGGCGGATATCGCCAACAGAAAAAATCAACTGGGCAACCCGGTGGAAGAAAATGCGCCGGTGAAATTCCGTATGAAAAGCTTTTTCCCCAATGCCGACAAAGCTTTCCTGTTACCCGCTTCCGACACGGTACGCCCCTTTATCAAGCGACAGCCATAAGATCAACATAAAACACCAAAACATGAACAAAGTAGTAGCAAATGCAGACGAAGCCATACAGGACATCCGGGATGGCGCGGTGGTAATGCTGGGGGGATTTGGTTTGTGTGGTATTCCGGAGAATTGTATCGCAGCGCTGGTCAGAAAGGGCGTAAAAGAACTGACCTGTATTTCCAACAACGCCGGGGTCGATGACTTCGGCCTGGGCCTGTTGCTGAAAACCCGCCAGATCCGCAAGATGATGTCTTCCTATGTCGGCGAAAACGCAGAGTTTGAACGACAGCTGCTGGCCGGCGAGCTGGAAGTGGACCTGATCCCGCAGGGCACCCTCGCCACCCGCATACAGATGGCCGGTATGGGCATTCCCGCCTTTTTCACCCCCGCAGGTTACGGCACCGAAGTGGCTGCCGGTAAAGAAACCCGTGAATTCAACGGCAAACACTATCTCATGGAGATGGCGCTGCACGCCGATTTCTCTATCGTAAAAGCCTGGAAAGGCGATACCATGGGCAACCTGGTATTCCGCAAAACAACCCGCAATTTCAGCACGTCCATGGCCAAAGCAGGTAATATCACCATCGCGGAAGTGGAAGAGCTGGTACAGCCGGGAGAACTGGACCCTGACCATATCCATGTGCCGGGTATCTATGTGCATCGCATCTTCGCGGGCGCCGGTTATGAAAAACGGATAGAACGCCGGACGGTTCAGATGTAACCCTCACGCTTGCACGTCATTATTCCACTCTCCAAAATCAGTACGTTATGCCTCTCGATAAATTTGGTATCGCCAAAAGAATAGCAAAGGAATTAAAAGACGGTATGTATGTCAACCTGGGTATCGGTATCCCTACGCTGGTTGCCAATTACATCCCCGCCGGTATCTCCATTATGCTGCAGTCTGAAAACGGTATGCTCGGTATGGGACCTTACCCCTCTGCAGATGATATAGATCCGGACCTCATCAACGCCGGTAAAGAAACCGTGACCCTCCTGCCCGGCGGCAGCTTTTTCGATTCTGCCGAAAGTTTCGGTATGATCCGTGCCGGTAAGGTAGACCTCACCGTGCTGGGCGCCATGGAAGTGGCCGACAATGGCGATATCGCCAACTGGAAAATACCAGGTAAAATGGTGAAAGGCATGGGCGGCGCTATGGACCTCGTGGCCTCCGCGCAGAACATTATCGTGGCCATGATGCACACCAACCCCAAAGGCGAAAGCAAGCTGCTCCCCGCCTGTACGTTACCCCTCACCGGCGTTAGTTGCGTAAAGAAAATAGTGACCGATCTCGCCGTGATGGAAGTCACGCCCGATGGGTTCCGCCTGCTGGAACGCGCTCCGGATGTAAGCGTGGAAGAAATCAAGGCGAAAACTGCCGGCAGATTGATCGTTGAAGGAGAGATCCCCGTTGTAGTGGTTTAAATAACAACATAAAAAAGCCCCGCCTGGTAACAAACAGGCGGGGCTTTTTATGCTTATATATGATTTGGTGTACAGGTGTTTTTTAAAGCCGGAAGCGGTTGTTTTTTAACGTTTTCTTTCAGTGGCAACGGCGGTGGCATGCCGCCATGGCTGCGGTAACTCCCCGAAAAGAGGTCGCTGAAATGACAAAATAATTGGGTAACTTACAACTTGCTAAATACAGATCGAGGTGCAAGTTGGTTTTCTCTGTTATAATGGTAAATATTTTCCTTCCGGTGACCCGATTTTTACGGCGGACAACCGTTCCTTCCGTTACGGAGACGGCTGTTTCGAAACGATGCGGGTACAGCGGGGCGAAGTGGTATTAGGCGACCTGCATTTCGAACGCCTGCTGGCCAGCCTTAACCTTCTCCATTTTGACATTCCGGCCCATTTCACCAAAGCCTTTTTCCTCCGGCAGATAGCTGACCTGTGCCATAAGAATAACCTGCCGGACATGGCACGGGTGAGGTTCACCGTATTCCGCGCGGATGGCGGGTTATACGAGCCGCTTAATAACATTCCCTCGTATCTCATACAGGCATCTGAACTGAACAGCACCGTATTGGAGCTGAATGAAAACGGCCTGGTGCTCGATATCTTTCCCGACGCCCGGAAGACCAGTGATAAATTCTCCTCGATAAAATCCAACAACTGTCTCCCGTATGTAATGGGCGCTATGTACGGCAAACAACACGGCTTCAACGAAGTGCTGCTGCTCAATCAGTACGGCCGTGTGGCAGACAGTACCATCGCCAATGTGTTTATGGTGCATCATAAAACCATCTACACACCGCCGCTGACTGAAGGCGGGGTATGCGGGGTGATGCGCAAACACCTGTTGAGGTCAGAACTTCCTTTTAAAATAGAAGAAAAACCACTCACCGTGGAGGATCTGGAAAACGCAGATGAGATATTCCTGACGAACGCCATACAAGGCATCCGCTGGGTTGGTCTCTTCCGGGACAGCAGCTATGGTAACGCCACCGCTGCCATTTTACACGAAGTATTATTCGATGGCAAAGTCTAGTATAAAACCTGTTGTTAACCTTTGCTGGTTTCGCCGCGATCTGCGGCTATACGACCAGGCAGCTTTATATCACGCTTTAAAAGACGAACACCCTGTAGTACCGGTGTTTGTGTTTGATACAGCGATACTCGACGATCTGGAAGATAAAACAGACCGCCGTGTGCACTTCATTCATCAGGCGCTCGAAGCGATGCAGCAGCAACTGACCGCCGCGGGCGCCTCAATGGATGTTTTTTACGGAACACCCGAAGCCGCCTTTCAGCACTGGACCTCCCGCTATAACGTCCGTAAAGTATTTACCAACAACGATTATGAACCGTATGCCCGTAAACGTGATTCGGCCATCGCAGCGCTGCTGAAAGCGGAGAATATCTCTTTTCATAGTTATAAAGACCATGTCGTCTTTGAAAAGAAAGAAGTATTGAAGGATAACGGTGACCCCTATACGATATTTACGCCTTACAGTAAAAGATGGCTGGCCACCCTGACGCCTTTTTATTACAAGCCTTACCCGGTGGAGAAGTATACAGGCAACTGGCACCGGCAGGCGCCGTTGAAAATACCTTCGCTGAAAACGATGGGGTTCACTGCTGCACAAACGACATTTCCGCCAGCAGAGATTCCGGATAATATTATTCGTCATTACGGGGAAACCCGCGATATCCCTGCCATACAGGGCACTTCCCGGTTGGGGGTACATCTGCGGTTTGGCACGGTCAGTATCCGTGAACTGGTAAAAACAGCGCTGGAAGAGAATGACACCTTCCTGAAAGAATTGATCTGGCGGGAGTTTTTCCAGATGATCCTGTGGCATTTTCCGGAGGTAGCGCACACTTCGTTTAAGAAAGAATACGATCGTATTGTGTGGCGGAATGATGAAAAGGATTTTGAGCGCTGGTGTCAGGGACAGACAGGTTATCCTATTGTGGATGCAGGGATGCGGGAACTGAATGCCACCGGCTTTATGCATAACCGGGTGAGGATGATCACCGCCAGCTTTCTGACCAAACACCTGTTGATCGACTGGCGCTGGGGAGAAGCTTATTTTGCAGCAAAGCTGCTGGACTACGATCTGGCTTCCAACAACGGTAACTGGCAATGGGCAGCGGGTTGTGGTTGTGATGCGGCACCTTATTTCAGGGTGTTTAATCCATCGTTGCAAACACAGAAGTTTGATAAAGAACTGCGTTATATCCGTCGCTGGGTGCCGGAGCTGGACGAGTTTTCTTACCCGGCTCCGATGGTGGAGCATGATGTGGCGAGGAAAAGAGCGTTGGAAGTGTATGGAAAGGCGCTTTCACGCTAAGTTTTTTTCTCGCAAAGCCCGCAGAGAACATGGGTTGTTTTAAGCTCGCAAAGGAGCGGAGATTGGCTGCTCGCGCTCATCTTTTATTTTTCCTCTTTTTCCTCTTTTTTTCTTTTGCTTTTTTATAATGCTATTGCTGAAGTTATTATTCAGCAGGCAGGTGTTTAATGTGATCAACAACTGTTGATCTTCGCTTCTTTGCGAGCTTAAAACAACCCATGTTCTCTGCGGGCTTTGCGAGAGAAGATCTTAACGTGAAGCAATTTTTTCGGCGGCTGTCATCAGGGCATCCACCGCTGCGTGGCCTTCTTTACCAAGGTCAAGACTGAAATCGTTGACATACAGATCTATATGCTGGCGCATCACCTGTTCGTCCATTTCCTGTGCGTGTGATTTGATGTAGTCGGACAGCTGCGGATATTCATTGTAGGCATGCTGCAGGCTTTTATGGATCAGGGCATCTACCTGCGCGCGTGTATCGGCGGGAACGTCTTTACGGATGAAGATACCACCGAGGGGGATCGGGTTGCCCGTGGTGGACTCCCAGTATTCGCCCATGTCCATAAGTTTCACGAGGCCTTTGAGCTGATAGGTGAAACGGTTTTCGTGGATGATCACGCCGGCGTCCACGTCACCGTTGAGCACTGCATTTTCGATATCTGAAAACACCATCACCTTTTTACGGGTCGCTTCCGGAAAAGCAATGGAAAAGAGGAGGTTGGCGGTAGTATTTTCGCCGGGGATGGCTATTGTCAGATTTTTGATTTCTTCCCGTGGGATATCTTTCTTCGCGATGAGCAGGGGACCGCAGCCGCGGCCCAGGGCGCTGCCGCTGTTGAGCAGGTCATATTTGTCCTTTACTTTCAGGTATACGGCAAAACTCAGCTTGGTGACGGGCAGTTTCCCTTCGAGGGCCCAGCGGTTGAGCGTTTCCACGTCTTCCAGCTGTGTATCAAATGTCAGTCCTTGCGTATCGATCTTGTTATTAACCATGGCATCGAAGATAAATGTATCGTTCGGGCAGGGTGAGAAACCTAATGATAAGTGCATATACTTAGAAAATTTTATTTGTTAACATAAGCCGGCCAGTGACTTGACAGTTGAAACGAGTTCATCATTCAACTGTTTGACGGCCAGCGGGATATTCCATTTGCTCTTGTCCCGTATTTCCACATAGTTGGAGATACTGCGCAGCTGGAGGAAGGGAATATTTTCCGAGAGGCAGGCGTAATGGAAGGCGGCGCCTTCCATGCTTTCCACGTCGGGCATGTATTTGCTTTCCAGCCGGGTGATGGTGGGGATGCTGCCGCTGACCATATTCACGCTGACGCCGGTAGCTTTGGGCAGGTGGGGCAGGTAAGGCAGGCCGGCGAAGGAATTCACCAGGGCATTGCCGGAGAAGGGAGGCTGTGAGGCCTGCCAGAGTTGTATATCAAATAAATCTTTAAACTGATCCTGGTCTTCCGCGCCGAGGTCGGCGAGGTATTCGCGTTCTACCATCACGACGGAGCCGAGGGCCCATTCATGGCGGAAAGAGCCGGCGATACCGGCCTGCAGGGCCACATCGGGGCGGTTGGTGGCAAGGTAGCGGCCCAGGCTGTAGGCGTAATGCATCATGCCGATACCGGCAATCAGTAATTGAATGTCGCAGTTGGCCAGGCGGTATTGGTGGGCAGATACTTTTTGGCTTTCACGGTCCAGGAATTGCAGAAAAGGCTGGACTTCCAGTATGGTCGCAGCGGTAACCAATAATTTCATGCGGTAAAAATACGGCAAAAATGATCGCTGGCAGTGTAAAACAATTGACAGGAATAAGGATAAACTTGGGACTACTCAGAGAATAGTGGTATTTTTGCGAAAATTTTTTGCAATAATGATTTATTTAACGCGAGTAGAGAACTTTAATGCAGCGCATAAGTTGTCTAACCCGGCATGGAGCAAAGAAAAGAACGAGGAAGTATTTGGAAAATGTGCCAATGACAACTGGCATGGTCATAACTATGAATTGCATGTAACCATAAAAGGTAACCCTGATCCGGAAACCGGTTTTGTGTTCAATGCCAAGACTTTGGGTGTGATTATCCGGGATGCTGTTATTGAGAAGATAGACCATCGGAACCTCAATCTGGACGTGGATTTTATGGCGGGTAAGTTTACATCGGCCGAAAATCTGGCGATCGCTATCTGGGACCAGTTGACCCCGCATTTACCGGCAGAGGTACAGCTGCATTGCATCAAGCTGTATGAAACTCCCCGTATATACGTGGAATATTACGGCGGCAAATAACATTGCCCACGCCTAATAGTATGACTTTGTGCAGTATTGGCAGGTGCGGGATAAGCATTTGGAATTCGAATAAAATCATATAAGAATGGCGTATAATAAGGTTGAAAGTTACGATGAAAAGATCACGTCCGGTCTTGTAAAGAACTATAAAGAATGCCTCGAGCTGCTGGGAGAAGATGCTGAAAGGGAAGGATTGCTGAAAACACCGGAAAGGATGGCGAAAGCCATGCAATACCTGACGCAGGGGTATCAGCTCGATGCACGGGAAATACTGAACGGCGCCAAATTTACGGAGGCCTACAGTGAAATGGTGATCGTAAAAGATATAGAGCTGTATTCCATGTGCGAGCACCATATGCTGCCTTTCTTCGGGAAAGCGCATGTGGCATATATCCCCAACGGCTATATCACCGGTCTGAGCAAACTGGCCCGCGTGGTGGACGTATATGCCCGCCGGCTCCAGGTGCAGGAACGCATGACCCACCAGATCCTGGATGCTATCCAGGAAACACTGCAGCCCCAGGGCGTAGCGGTGGTGATCGAAGCGCAGCACCTCTGCATGATGATGCGCGGCGTGTCCAAACAAAACTCCATTACCACCACTTCCGCTTTCAGCGGCCAGTTCCAGGATGGTACCACCAGGAGCGAGTTCATGAAACTGATTAAAAAATAAGTCCCCCCGGACACCCAAAAATGGTTTAACCAGCAACTGGTTAAACCATTTTTTGTTTTAATGCTTTTTTGATGCAGCTTTGCAGCACCTGTAATAATTCTTTATTAAATTCTAATTGATTGTATATTTGAATTATTTTTTATCTGATATAAACACTACAATATAGCAACCATGAAGCATGCATATGTATTTCCCGGGCAGGCATCGCAATTTCCGGGTATGGGTAAAAACCTGTATGACACCAACGAGAAAGCAAAGGAACTGTTTGAGAAAGCCAACGAAATCCTGGGATTCCGCATCTCTGATGTAATGTTTACCGGCACTGAAGAAGACCTGAAACAAACCAAAGTAACGCAGCCGGCCGTATTTCTTCATGCTGTGATCGCTTTCCTGACCACAGAACATTCCCAGCCGGAAATGGTCGCAGGTCACTCCCTGGGAGAATTCTCCGCCCTCGTTGCCAACGGGGTGCTGTCTTTCGAGGAAGCGCTGCGCCTGGTAGCCATCAGGGCTAATGCCATGCAGAAAGCATGCGAACAACAACCTTCTACCATGGCCGTGATCCTCGGCATGGAAGATGCCAAAGTAGAAGAAATTTGCGCCAAAGTAGCCGCTGAAACCAATGAAGTGGTAGTACCGGCCAACTATAACAGCCCTGGTCAGCTGGTGATCTCCGGCACCCTGAAAGCGGTGGAGACAGCCTGTGCGGAATTAAAAGCTGCCGGCGCTAAAAGAGCGATGATCCTGCCGGTAGGAGGCGCCTTCCACTCTCCGCTGATGGAATCAGCCCGTGAAGAACTGAAAGCTGCTATCGAAAAAGCGGCCTTCAATACACCGGTCTGCCCGGTATACCAAAACGTGGTAGCTGCTGCGGTGACAGAACCGGCTCAGATCAAACAGAACCTGATCGACCAGCTCACCGGCCCGGTAAAATGGAGCCAGTCTGTATTGGCCATGGTAGCTGATGGTGCGACTGAATTCACCGAAGTAGGTCCGGGTAAAGTGTTACAGGGACTGGTGCAGAAAATTGCCAAAGAAGTGACTGTTAATGGCATCAGCTGATTAACGGAACGTTACGAATAGAAAAAGCAGCAGTGATCATTGATCGCTGCTGCTTTTTTAATTGTCTCTTATCTTATCGGGAGTTAAATCTCTATCGCCATTTCATATTGCGACAGATAGTGCCCAAGCCCTGACTTCTCCAGGAAAGCACTTATCTCCGGGTTTTTTTCATCGATGTTGATAATGCTCATCGGTCCATCCAGTAAGGTGGCTACCTGCTGCAGCAGCGTGCTGGCGATGCCGCGGCGGCGGAAGCCAGGATGTACGCCGATGTTGCGGATACGCCGGCTGTCTTTGTGCACGGTGATATAACCTGCCGTCTGTCCGTCCAGCAGTGCCTCCCAGGTGGTGGTAACCGGGTGTTCCCTTTCTATGCTGTCCGCATTATTGCTCCAGGCGGGTTCCATGTCCATGAAAGTATTGAATAAGGTCCAGTCCGGCCGCGCTGTTTCCCGGATGGTGACATCGGGATTGGTGGCGGTAACGGCGACGGTACCTTTGTAGCAGTGGAGCGTACGCAGTTTGTGAAACCCGCTGTTCGTATAGGCTTTAATGGCAGGTAGATTGGAGGTGATCACTTCCAGCAGTATTTTCCGGATGCCGGCACGTTGATAGTGCGGAATAAATTGCTGATACATTTTTTGTATCAGGTGTTGTCCGCGATAGGCGGGCGTTACACCGGTGCCGCCATTATACAGCACAGTAGGATGTGTGTCATGGTTGGTGCCATGGAGGATAAACGCTCCGAGCGCGTTGCCGTTAAAAGCGCCGATAGACCACTCGCGCCGGAGGTTTTCAGCTTTCATCTTCTGTTCAAGGATGGAAGGGGTGAGGTGCATCGGTACGATATAGTCGCTGAATGCGTCGTTGAACGTATGGCTGAGGGTTTCGGTGGATTCTCCCCGGAGGTCTCTGAAATCGTGAAGAAAAATCATGGTAAAAATGTATGTCATCAATATTAACGATGATTGATGACATACCGGATGAGAATATTATAAGCGGGAAGTTTAGGATAACTCGACGCTGACGTTCACCCATTCTGCGTCGAACTTCGCCGCATACTTTTTGTAGAAGTTGATGGCTGGTTCGTTCCACTCCAGCACCTGCCAGAGAACGCCGCTGTATTGCCTTTCCTTCGCTTCTTCGATGATGCGGTCCAGCAGCAGTTTACCGATGCCTTTACCGCGCCATTGTTCTGTCACGATGAGGTCCTCCATGTACAAACGGCAACCTTTCCAGGTAGAGTAGCGGATGTAAAACAGGGCAAAGCCCACAATGAGCTCTTTACCGTCCGCGTCGGGAGCGGTGGCTACAAAAGCTTTCCATACCGGGCTGGCGCCAAAGCCGGCTTCTTCAAAATGGGCAAGGCTTACGGTCACTTCCTGCGGCGCGTTTTCATATTCGGCCAGCTCCCGGATCAGTTCCATCAGCCGGGGACAATCTTCTTTTCGTGCAATCCTTAACGTTATATCTGCCATGTTGTGTTTGTTTATGCAGGTAAACCGGCCGAATGAGGCTACTTCCGCGGATTCACCTGCTGCAAAATAATCAAAATTGCGGGTATCTGTTTGGCGTCCGCACCAAAGGCAGGGTGGCGGGCAGATAGGGCTGACGGTCTGCTGGCAGCAACTTGTTGATGCCGCCGGCAGAGAAGGCCGGCAAGCTGCTGCGTGACGGAAAGCGGTGCGCCGTCATTTTTTCCGGTGCGCGCAGGTAAATTGACAAACAATATTGTAATTTGTTGGGGAATCATTAGGATTTGATTAATTAACCTTTTGTCCATGAAAGAAATCCTGGTGCGGTTCGCATCTTATAACCACTGGGCTAACCAACAGCTGGTGGCGGTCATGTTGAAGCTGAATGCGGAGCAGGTCATGCAGGACCCTGGAGGCAGTTTCCCTTCCCTGTTTAAAACGGTGTGTCATATATGGCAACGGGAGAGTATCTGGTATCAGCGGTTGCAGTTGACGGAGCAGCCGGTGGACCCTACGGTGTCGTTTAGCGGTACTTTTACAGAAGCCTGCGAGGCATGGCTGCGGCAGTCGCTCCGGCTGCAGGACTGGGTGAAGCAGGCTACCGAAGCAAGATTGAACCATACCATCGCCTTTGCGCCCCGTAAAGGGGAACAGGTGAAGCTGCCGGTACAGGATGCTGTGATGGATGCCTGCAACCACAGTACTTTTTACCGCGGGCAGCTGGTGCGTATGTTGCACCAACTGGGGGTTAACCGGATTCCTGCTACGGACTACCATCGTTTTAAGCCTAAAAAGTAGGCGATTTATATTATTTTTACCTCATATACGCAGGAAAAATTCCCTTTTATGAATGCAGCTTCTTTTTATGGGCAAGCCCCGAAACACCTGGTGGCAGTAGATTGTATCATCTTTGGTTTCGATGAAGGCAAGCTGAAGTTGTTGGTGATGAAGCGAAAGCTGGCCCCTATGGCCGGCGAATGGTCGCTGGTAGGCGGCTTTGTGCAGGAGGAAGAGAGCACCGACGACGCTGCAGCGAGGGTCCTCAAACTGACCACCGGCCTGGAAAATATCTATATGGACCAGCTGCATTGTTACGGAGAGGTAAACCGTGATACCGGCGCCCGGGTAATATCCGTAGCCTATTACGCACTGATCCGCATCAAAGACCATGACCGGCCGCTGGCACAGGAACATGGCGCCCACTGGCTGGAGCTGCACGAAATCCCCGCGCTCATATTCGACCACAACAGGATGATCAACGACGCGTTGGTACAACTGCGTAACAATGCGCATTTTCATCCTATCGGGTTTGAACTGCTGCCGGAGAAATTTACCTTGTCACAGCTCAGAAGCCTCTACGAAGAAATATACCAAAAGACACTTGATAAGCGTAACTTCAGAAAGAAAATACTATCATTGGACGTAATGGAGAAGCTGGAGGAAAAGGATAAGACCTCTTCCAAAAAAGGCGCGCACCTGTATCGTTTTGATCCCGCGCGGTATGAAGCACTGATGCGTAAAGGACTGGTGTTCGAGATATAGCCGGTGCCGGGTGAAAATGAACAAAATGAACAGCCGTCAACGGTGCAGGGTTCGCTGTATTATTTTTACTTTTCCGGTTGAATTATGATAATCCTCAGACGATATATGCTGTTGCATATGTGCTGGTTGTTGTTTGTTTTCCCGACATTGCTGCATGGGCAGCATAAAGAGATCGGCAGGATTAAATCACAACTGCCGCACATTGGCGACAGCGTGACTTACGTAGATGCCCTGAACAGACTGGCGGCGGTGTATCAGGCCTGTCAGCTGGACAGTTGCGGACGTTACGCGTCCATGGCGAGAGATATGGCCGTCCGTATCGGTTACCCCTCCGGTAAAGCGCGGGCCCTGCGCAACCTGGGAAATTATTATGCCCTCCGTCCCCATCGTTACCTCTCTTATCTTTTTTATAACGATGCCCTCGAAGAAAGCCGTAAAGCCGGTGATTCTGTCAATGTATCACAGGTGATGATGAACATCGGCATCTATCACTATTTTACGGGTAAACTTGCTTCGGCCAATGATTATGTGGCACAGTCGCTGAAGCTCACGCGGGAACTGAAAGAAGACTCGCTGCACGCCCTGGGGCTGGGCAACTATTACGCCATCAATTATACCGACAGCAGCACCAAAGCGGCAGCAGCTACCGCTTTGTCTGAAGCTACCACGCTGGCAGAGCGCTACCGCGATACCCGGGAGCTGCTGTATATCCGGCTGCTGCTGGCCAACGAAGACTACCTGGCCGAACGTTTTGAAGCCGCCAAAAACAGGGTGCGGCAGGTGCTCGACACCGCCATCAGGGAAGGGTTTGAGTATTATGCTATGCGTGCCTCGATGGAGCTGTCGGAATACAAAAGCCGGCTCGGGGAACCGGACTCGCTGATACATCTCCAGGATGCGGTATCACATGCTGTCGCCGGTGGATACATCGGTCTGCTGCTGCCGCAGGTAACACAGCTGTACCATTATTTCCAGCAGAAAAAAGACACGCTGCAGGCCGCCCGCTACAGCCGCATTGCGCTGAATATCATGCAACAGCAGCAAGATGATATGCAACAGGGAGAAATGGACTATATCGCCTATTCCCTGCAGGACCAGACACTGGATTCCCTGAAAATGCAGTCAGACCTGCAGCAGACGGCGCTGCAGAAAACGAGGCTGGCGCAGCGCTACTCGCAATACCTGTTCATTTTCGTGGTAGCTATTATCCTGCTGCTGATCGTGCTTACCTGGTTCCTGGTGCGCTCCTACCGTTCTTCCCGCCTGCGCTCCCAGCGCCTTGCCCGCGTGAAGACGGAGATCGCCGCTGCCAATGAAGTACTGAAGAAAAACGACGATTTCAAGAACAAACTGATCTCGCTGATTGCACATGATTTCAGGACGCCGTTGTATAACATAATCGATATTACCGGTTTTGTGAATGAAGATATTCTAACCCCTGAAGATGCAACCAGTATGGTGATGGAAGTGGAACAAACCGCTACCGCCACCCTGACTGTTTTTGAAGAAATACTCAGCTGGATGCGGACGCAGCTGTCGGGCTTTGTATACCGGCCGCATTCCTTTGTACTGGAAGATATGCTGGAGATGTCCGCCCGTAATGTGCAGCACCTGCTGCGCGAAAAAAATATCCGGCTGGAGCAGCAGGTGCCGGAAGGATTAACGGTGCAGGGCGACTTTGAAATGCTGCAGTTCATCCATCGTAATTTCCTGCATAACGCCATCAAGTTCTCACCGGAAAATGGGGTGATAACGATAACGGCTATACGTAAAGATGGACACGTTGAAGTTTTTTTCCGTGACCAGGGGCCGGGCATTGACCCGGAGGTGCTGCCGGGGCTGTTTACCTACAACAGTGAAAGTTATGCCCGGAAGCGGTCCGGTAAGGGTGCAGGCCTGGCATTGATCATCTGCCGTGATTTTATTGATAAAATGGACGGGGACGCGGGCGCGCAGAATAACGAAGAAGGCGGAAGCACCTTTTTCTACCGGGTGCCGGAAATAGATGTTTAAAAGGATACTGTCAGGATGATAAAAGCGTTGAAGCGTAAAGGTTATATAGCAGCATTCGTGATACTGGGCTGTTTATTATTGCCGGTGCAGGAGAGCAGCGGCCAGGCAGCCATATTGCCCCGTTTGCAGCGTGACCTGGCGCAGCAGCAGGACAGCGCCGGTTATGTATCTGTATTGGGCAAGATCGGCGCGTTGTACGCCAGCATCCACCTCGACAGCTCCTTTTATTACGCCCGCCAGGTACTGGAGATCGCCAGCCGCCGTCAGGACCTCAAAGGCATGGCAGACGCCAATAACATGCTGGGATGGTATTATACCGCTAAAACAGATTACAATGTAGGTATCCAGTATGCGTATAAGGCTTTGCTGCTCAATGCGCAGCTGGGCGATTCCGCGCAGATGGTCCGCTCGCTGAACATTATTTATGGCTGTTACAAAAACTCAGGCCACCCGGTAGAAGCCAATAATTATTTCTACCGTGCTTTTCATATGGCCAACCGCCTCCCGCCGGATAAAGACTCCATGGCGGCCACCATGCTGGTCAACTATGCCTGGCGCTTTTTCGGCGACAGCACTAAAACAGACTCTGTACGCCTGGTGCTGAGGAGGGCCGGCGCTATCCTCAAAAAATATCCCGACAGCCGGGCTGCTTTTTACGTCGCAGCATTTGAGGCCGATCTTATGGTGCAGGCAGGCAAAGGGAAAGCGGCAGAGGAACGGATTTACACCCTCGCTAACCTGGCCCGGCAAAAAGGGATGCCTTATGTAGCCATGGACATGTACGGCCGGCTATACGATTTTCAACGCCTGGGTTACTTTGCCGATTCTACCCGCTACCAGGAGCAGGCGTACGAAGTGGCGCGGCAGTCGGCCAGCATGGAACTGAACCTGTACTGGCTGGGACGGTTGTACGATTATTACCGTCACCATCAGCAACCGGAACGGGTGGTGTATTATGGCAACGAAATTATGCGGCTGGCCGCGAAGGACCGCTATCACAACAGTCAGCCCCAGGCCGCCTACATCGATTTTTTCCTGAAGGAAAAAAAGCTGGAAGCGCTGTCGCTCTCTACCCGGATGCAACAGCAGGAACTGGAAAAAGAGCTGGCAGAGAAAAAGAACCGCTCCCTCCTTGTGGGGGGACTATTGATCGTCATATTCCTGTTGCTGGCGTTACTGACCAGCCGGTACCTGCATTACCGCCGCTGGAAACAGCAGGAGAACGCGCTGGCGTTCAGTTATGTACAGCTGGCCAGAAACAACGCGGCGCTGACGGAGAACGATGTTTTTAAGAACAGGCTGATCAGTATGCTGGCCACAGATTTCAGAACACCGCTGCATCATATCATCGCTGTGGCCGATCAGCTGAAGACCGGCACGCTCACGCAACCGGAGGTGGTAAGCCTGTTGAAGCAGATTGGTAACGCCTCCCGGAAAACACTGGATGCGTTCAACAATATCCTGAAGTGGCTGAAGCTGCAGCTGTCAGGCTTTATTTACAAGCCAGTCACTACAGCGCTGCTGCCGGTGATTGCAGAGGCGCTGGAGCCGATGCAGGCGGAGATCCGGGACAAGCAGCTGACCATCGTGAACCGGGTAGGACCGCGGCTTACGGTGGTTGCAGATCCGGAGATACTGCAGCTGGTGAATGTGCAGTTGTTGCAGGTGGCTGTCAGCACCGCGCGACCGGGTACCCTGCTCCTGATCTCGTCATACGGGGAGAAGGGAAAAGTAACCGTGCGGTTGATGGCCGATGGCGGCGCCGCCACCCGTAAGTTGCTCGAAGAACTAAAAGACAAAGAACACAATATTTTTGCGTTAGGTATTATTATCAGCCGGGACTTTATGCAAAAGATGAAGGGAGGGCTCACCGTGGAAGAAGAGGCAGGTGGGTTCCTCATGATGGAGTACACAATTTAATACTGCAGTGTACCATTAAACGTATATGCGTAACTGTTACATCATCGCTTTACTGTCCCTGTTGAGCTGGCAGCTCATGGCGCAGACGCCGCAGCTGCCGGAACTGCAGCGGGAGCTGTCGCGCCAGCATGACAGCGCCGGCTATCTCGCGGTACTGGGCCGCATCAGCGCGTTGTATGCCGTGATAAACGTAGACAGCAGCTTTCAATACGCCATAAAAGTACGGGACATGGCCGCAAGGCTGCACGATGCGAGGGGACAGGCAGACGCTAACGACCTGATGAGCTGGTATTACGCCCTGAAAACAGATTTTGGCGTGGCTGGCATCTATGCCTACCGGGCCCTCAAAATACACGAACAGCTGGGGGATTCTGCCCGGGTAGCCAAAACGCTCAGTAATATTTACCTGTACTACCGCAACACCGGCCGGAAGGAAGACGCCAACAACTACTTCTACCAGGCGTTTAAGATGGCCGGCCGGTTGCCTCCGGACAATGATTCCGTATATGGGATCCTGTTAATCAACTACGTCATGCGTTTTTATAAAGACAGTACGCATGCGGACTCAGTGCATTGGGCATTAAAACGGGCACGGCAGGTAGTGGATAAATACCCGCGCTCCAAAATCGGTTTTTATATAGATGCTTATTCGCTGAACGACCTGGTACAACAGGGGCAGGGCAGGCAGGCCGAAGAAGCCATCTACCGGCTGGCAGATAACGCGTTGCGTGCAGGGATGCCTTATGTGGCCATGGACATGTATGGCCGGCTGGACGATTTTCCCCGCATGGGTTACCATCCTGATACCGCCAGGTACCAGGAAAAGGCGTACCTGTTAGGAGTGCAAACCGGTAGCATTGAGTTGAACCTCTATTGGCTGGCACGACTATACGATTATTACAAACAGAAAAAGGATAACGCCCGCATGGTGCAGTATGGCCGCGAGATCATGCAACTGGCTGCGGAGAAACGTTACCAGCCTAACGCCCATTCCTTTGACTATATCGAGATTTTCCTGAAAGAGAAAGCCGTATCCGACCTGGCGCAGCAGAATAAGCATCAGCAACAGGTGCTGGCAGCTGAACTGGCGGCGTCGGACAATAACCGGTTGCTGGCGGTAGGCGTGCTGATCGTGCTGGTGCTGTTCCTGGTGGTGGCTTTTGAACGGTATTGGCATTACCAGCGGTTAAAGCAGCAGGATGAAGCGCTGTTGCGTAGCTACCGGGATATGGCTGCACTCCATGCGGCGCTCACAGAAACAGACGCTTTTAAAAACAAGCTGATAAGTATACTGGCCCGTGATTTCAGGGGGCCATTGGTACATCTGACCGAGGTAGCGGCGCGGTTTAAATCAGGCAAGCTGTCGAAAGCGGAAATGGCCATCTGGTTGAAGCATATCAGCGCCACCTCCGGAAAAGTGCTGGAGGTTTTCGACAATGTCCTCAAATGGCTGCGGCTGCAATTGTCCGGTTACCGTTATGAGCCGGTGCGCTGCCGGCTGCTGCCGCTGATGCAGAGTGCCCTGGGGCCGCTGGAAGCGGAGCTGGAAAAGAAGCGGCTGTTGGTGAAGAACTATATTCCGGAAAATGTATCGGCACTGGCAGACGAGGAGATGCTGAAGCTGGTGAACATACAGCTGTTGCAGATAGCCGTGGCCGTAGCCGTGACGGGCAGTATGCTGGAAATCACCGTTGACCAGACGATGGGCCAAACGGAAATGCACATCAAAGTAAAGACAGGGGAGGATACCCGTTTTGTGCTGGCCGGACTGGAAAACTGGCAGGATAACGGGCTGGCGTTAGGGCTGGTGATCAGCCGGGACCTGATGAAGATGATGCAGGGCTATATTATAGCAGAAGGCCAGGAACTTTCGTACCTGGCCTTCGGGTATATTTTACCGTGAAAAATTATTTGCCGTATTTTTCGCCGTCGTAAGCCCATTTGATATAGCTGGCGCCCCAGGTGAAACCACCGCCAAAAGCGGCCATGATAAGGTTATCGCCTTTCTTCAGCTGTTTTTCGTAGTCCCACAGGCACAAAGGAATGGTGCCCGCGGTGGTGTTGCCATAGCGGTGGATGTTCATCATTACCTTTTCTTCCGGCAGGTTGATGTACTGCGCGGTAGCTGCGATGATACGTTTGTTGGCCTGGTGCGGTACGAGCCATGCGATGCTTTCCGCAGTGAGGTTGTTGCGCTCGAGGATGCCGTTGGCAGCTTCGGACATATTGGAAACAGCGTATTTGAACACCATTTTACCTTCCTGGTACACAAAGTGTTCGCGGTTCTGCACTGTTTCGAGGGTAGCCGGTTTTACGGAGCCGCCGGCTTTCATGTGCAGGTATTCGCGGCCGTGGCCATCGCTTTTCAGGATGCTGTCCACCACGCCGTATCCTTCATGGTTAGGCTCCAGCAGTACGCCGCCGCCGCCGTCACCGAAGATGATGCAGGTAGTTCTGTCTGTATAGTCCATGATAGCGCTCATTTTGTCGGCGCCAATCACCATTACTTTCTGATAACGGCCACTTTCAATGAACCGTGCGCCGGTGTCCAGTGCATACAGGAAGCCGGAGCAGGCAGCGCTGATGTCGAAACCGAATGCATTTTTTGCACCGATTTTATCTGTTACAACATTGGCTGTGGCGGGGAAGGTCATGTCGGGGGTTACGGTGGCAACGATCAGCAGGTCGATGTCTTCGGGGGTGATGCCTCTCTTTCTGCAGATTTCAAGGGCGATCGGTACACATAAGTCGGAAGTACCTTTTCCTTCTCCTTTGAGAATTCTTCTTTCGGAGATGCCTGTTCTGGTTAAAATCCACTCATCTGTTGTGTCTACCAGTTTTTCCAGTTCCTGATTGGTCAGTACGTAGTCAGGAACATATCCACCCACCGCTGTAATAGCGGCCGTAATTTTATTCATATAAACTAAAATATGTGTTTAAATCGAGGCGTAAAAATACGATATAAACGAATATTTCCTAAAAAAGTCCCATATGAACCCGTTAAAGGCTTGTCAATCCGTTAAAAGTTAGCATCTTTGCCGTTATTATCACAGGGATAAATTATTCCTCTTTTTTCGTAAGTTTAAGTAAATTATCGAACCTTTACCTTCTATGATCGCTTATTTGGATGGAAAATTGGCTTATAAGTCACCGGCTTTGGTTCATATGGATGTGCACGGAGTGGGGTATGAAGTTCAGATCAGTCTGAACACCTATTCGAGGATACAGGGCCTGGACAGCTGCAAATTGTTAACCTTCCTGCAGATCAAAGAGGATGCACATACGCTGTATGGTTTTTTCGAGGAAGCAGAAAAAAACCTCTTTTTATTGCTGATCAGCGTATCGGGAGTAGGCGCCAGTACGGCGAGAATGATGTTGTCTTCTCTTCAACCGGAAGACGTCCAGCGGGCCATTATGATGGAAAACGAAAAAATGCTGGAGAGTGTAAAAGGCATAGGGGCCAAAACAGCCAAAAGAATTATTCTGGAACTAAAAGATAAGGTTAAGAAACAAAAGGATACAGTCGGACTACAATTATCTGCCACTGTAAACAATACAATTCATGAAGATGCGTTAAATGCTCTGGTAACTCTTGGCATAGCCCGAAATATGGCGGATGCGGCGATCCAGAGAGTTATGAAGAACGAACCACTATTGCAAAACTTGGAAGAGCTGATCAAAAAGGCCCTGAAGAGTTTATAATTATATCAAGACCTCTATAAAAACCTATTTTTCTTGGCAAGAAGGACTTATTATGGCGCTTTTGCAGTAATAGGAATTGTATCTTTTATCATTGTTGACACCGCCGCAAGGGATCGATCCGGGAATTTTCATTTTTTGAACAGAACGAGCTGGAAGTCGGACACCACAATTACTGGTAATACCAAAATCGATACTACCGGGAAGAAAGATACCTTGAAATATCCCCTTAAGGACAGGCGCGGCCCCAGTATCTCTGACCCGGCGTCCAGGAACGCTATTGACCTGAACGACCCGGCAAATATCAACAAAAAAGTAGAATACGATCCCGTTACCAGGCAATACACTGTTACCGAAAAAATCGGCAACCAGAACTACCGTAACCCCACTTATATGAACTTCGACGAGTTCTATAAGCTCCAGTCGGCACAAAGCGAAAAAAACTACTGGCAGAAAAGGGCCAGCGCCCTGGGTAACCTCAACCAACGAGGCAACGGACCGCTGCTGTATAACGGTAACAACCTGTTTGACCGCATCTTCGGCGGCAGTAAAGTAGATATCCGCCCGCAAGGTAGCCTGGACCTTACCTTCGGCTACCAGGGCCAGAATATCAAAAATCCCGTACTGGTAGAACAAGCCCGTAAAAACAGCGGGTTCAACTTCGACATGGGTATCAACATGAACGTCACCGGCAGGATAGGGGATAAACTGAAACTCATCACCAACTATAACACCCAGTCCACCTTCGATTTCGAAAACCAGGTGAAACTGGAATACACCGGCTATAACGACGAAATTATCAAGAAGATAGAAGCCGGTAACGTGAGCTTCCCCCTGCGTAGCTCCCTGATCTCCGGTATCCAGTCCCTCTTCGGGGTGAAAACACAACTGCAGTTCGGCCGCCTTACCGTGACCAGCGTGCTGTCTAACCAGAAATCGCAGAAACAAAACCTCATGCTCAAAGGCGGCACCATGGTGCAGGACTATAACATCCGGGCCGATGAATATGAAGACAACCGCCACTTCCTGCTGGCGCAGTTCTTCCGCGATACCTTCAACTACGCCATGTCCAACCTCCCCATCATCCGCTCCCTGTCCAACATTACCCGGATAGAGGTGTGGGTGACGAATAAAACAGGGGCCACCACCCAAACCCGCGACATCGTGGGCCTGATGGACCTCGGGGAATACAAACCCTACAACAGCAATATCAGGGTAAACACTACCTCCCATCTGCCGGACAGGGCCACGAACGACCTGTATCAGAACCTGATCCGCGATGCCGCCAGCCGCAACACCAGCATCGTCGTCAGCCGGTTGCTGGCGCTGGGCCTTAAACCCGTTTCGGAATTTGAGAAAACATTCGCCCGCAAACTGGACTCCACCGAGTATACCATCAACAAACAACTGGGCTTCATCTCCCTTAACCAACAGCTGCAGCCGGACGAAGTACTGGCGGTAGCTTATCAATATACCTATAACGGCCGTACCTACCAGGTGGGTGAATTCTCGCAGGACGTACCGCCGGACCAGAACAATAGCGCCAACTCCCCGGTGCTGTTCCTGAAATTGCTCAAAGCCACGTCCGCTCGTCCGGTATTGCCTATCTGGAAACTGATGATGAAAAACATCTACGCCACCGGCGCCTTCCAGGTAAACAAGGAAGACTTTAAAATGGACGTGTTCTATAAAGACCCCGGTGGGGAAAACAGGCCTCCCAGCGATAAACGTTACCTGCCAGACGGTAAAAACGAATACGCCGGCGCCCCTATCATCACCGTATTAAACCTGGATCGCCTTAACAATCAGCTGGACCCCCAGCCCGACGGTGTGTTTGACTACGTGGAAGGTTACACGATCAACTCCATGATGGGTAAGATCATGTTCCCGATGCTGGAACCGTTTGCCGATGGTCTGAAAAAAGCATTCGGCGGAGACGCCGCCCTCGAAAAACAATACCTGTACCGGGTACTGTACGACTCCATCAAAGTAGTGGCGCAGCAGTTCCCGCAGCTGAACCGCTATGTGATCCGCGGTTCCTATAAGTCGGCCAACTCGTCGGAAATTAACCTTGGCGGGGGGATCACTATCCCGCCCGGCTCCGTGACGGTGACCGCCGGCGGCCAGATGCTGCGCGAAAACGTGGACTACATCATCGACTATAACCTCGGCAGGCTTAAAATCATCAACGGCGGCGTGCTCAACTCCGGCGTGCCGATCAACGTACAGTTTGAAAACAACGCCTTGTTCGGGCAGCAGGTCCGTAACTACTTCGGTACCCGCCTCGATTACCTGGTGAATGATAAACTCAGTATCGGCGGTACCATCGTCCGCATGAGCGAACGGCCCTACTATCAGAAAGTGAACTACGGCGAAGACCCTATCAAGAACACCATGGTAGGCCTGGACGTGAACTACGCTTCCGAATGGAAAGGCCTCACGCGTTTCCTCGATAAACTGCCCAACTACAGCACTACCGCGCCTTCCAGCATCCTGTTCACCGGTGAGGTGGCCCGCCTGTTCCCGGGTCACAGTAAGTTGATCAACCAGGCCGGCAGCAAACAGGGTACTGCTTTTATCGATGATTTCGAAGGGGTGAAAAGCGGTTATGACCTGAAATTCCCGGCTACCAGCTGGGCGCTGGCCTCCACTCCCAAAGGAGCCACCAATTCGTCCGGTACGGTGCTGTTCCCGGAAGCGGAAGAAAGTAACGTCTTTGAATATGGTAAGAACAGGGCTAAACTGGCCTGGTATATCCTGGAGCCTACGCTCCAGCTGCCAAAATCGCCTAACCTGCCGGCAGGCATCTCCCTGGATGATCAGTCAGACCCCCGTGTAAGGCTCGTATACCAGAAAGAAGTGTTCCGCAACAGGTCCACCGACTTCGGCCAAAGCCAGCTCAGTACCCTTGACCTGGCCTATTATCCAACAGAAAGAGGCCCGTATAACTTCACCAGCAGCCCGCTGGCCATGGACCGCAATGGTAAACTGGCCCGCCCGAGGTCCAGGTGGGGTGGTATCATGCGCGCCATCGACAACAGCGACTTCGAAACAGCCAATATCGAATATATCGAGTTCTGGATACAGGACCCCTTCATCAAAACACCCGGCAGCAACGGTGGTTCCCTCTACTTCAACCTGGGTAACGTTTCTGAAGACATCCTCAAAGACTCCAAGAAATTCTTCGAAAACGGTATGCCCGATCCCCGGCAGGAACCGAATAAGATCGATTCCTCCAAATGGGGCCGCCAGCCGAAGTTCCAGCAGCAGATCACGCAGGCCTTCGACAACGATCCCAACATCCGCGCTTACCAGGACGTAGGATATGACGGTCTGAAATCTACCGATGAAGCAGCCTTCTACAGAAGTTACATGGACACGCTGTCACAAAACTTCGGTGGGTCGCCGGTATTCCAGCAGGCGCAGCGAGATCCGTCCAACGACGACTACAAGCACTATCGTAACGCCGATTACGACGCTGCCCGCGCCGGGATCCTGGAACGTTATAAAAACTACAGCAACCCAGAAGGCAACTCACCGGTGTCCGATCCGAAATCTACCTTCTCCACCGCGGCCACCAACATCCCCGAGTCAGAAGACCTGAACAGGGATAATACCATGAACGAAACGGAAGAATACTTCCAGTACCGGGTAGACCTTAAACCGGGCATGGCTGTTGGTTCCAACTTTATCGTGGATAAAATAGAAGCGCCGGTAGACCTGCCCAATGGCCAGAAAACGAACGAAACATGGTACCAGTTTAAAATTCCGCTGAACCAGTTCAACGCAAAAGTGGGCAACATCCCCGACTTCAAGTCCATCCGCTTTATGCGTATGTTCATGACGGACTTTGCAGAGCCGGTGGTAGTGCGTTTTGCCAAACTGGAACTGGTCCGCAGCCAATGGCGCCGTTATATGTACGAACTGAGGCCCGGTGATCCTGTGCCTTTGGACCAGACCACCACCTTCAACTCCTCCGCTGTAAATATTGAGGAGAACTCCTCCCGCAGCCCTATTCCTTACGTGCTGCCGCCGGGAGTGGTAAGACAGAATACCATCAGCACCAACAATACCACCCTGCAGCTGAACGAACAGTCGCTGTCCGTTCAGGTATGTAACCTGCAGGACGGTGAGGTACGTGCCCTGTATAAGACGCTCAACATGGACCTGCGCCAGTACAAGAAAATGGAAATGTACATGCACGCAGAAGCCGTGGGCTCCGCCACCGCGCTGAAAGACGGTCAGGTGCAAGCCGTGATCCGCATCGGTAGCGATTTTGTGAGCAACTACTACGAATACCGCATTCCGCTGAAAGTAACGGCATGGAATTCCAAAGCGCCGGTCGAAATCTGGCCCGACGGTAACAACATGCAGCTCATCATGGAACGCCTGAGCCAGCTGAAACAGAAACGCAATATGTGCGATTCCTGCTCTCCGCTCCAGGCATATCCCATGACACCGGTGGCCGACGAATTCGGCAACTTCATGTCCGTAGTAGGTAACCCCAGCCTGGGCGATGCCCGCACCATGATGATCGGTGTCCTGAACCCGAAAGACGACGGTCTGCCGCGTTGCGCCGAAGTATGGTTCGATGAACTGCGGTTGTCAGACTTCGACGAAAAAGGTGGTTACGCCGCCCTGGCAAGGGTAGACGTGCAGCTGGCCGATCTGGGTACCATCTCCGTGTCCGGCAACATGCACACCGCCGGCTTCGGCAACATCGACCAGCGCGTGAATGAACGCTTCCGTGATAACTTCCTGCAATACGACGCCGCTGCCAACCTGGACCTGGGTAAACTGCTGCCAAAAAGCACAGGTATGTCTATCCCGGTATACGCCGGCTATTCACAGGCTGTCAGCAACCCGGAATATGATCCTTACGATCTTGATATCAAACTGAAAGATAAACTGGCACTGGCGAGGTCCCGGTGGGAAAGGGACTCGATGCGTAAAAACGCGCAGGACTTTACCTCTATCACCAGCCTGAACTTTACCAACGTCCGGAAACTCAATACACGACAGGGTAAACGTCACCTGTGGGATATCGAAAACTTCGATATCAGCTACTCGTTCTCGCAGATCAACCGGCATAATCCGCTTATCCAGAGCGACCTGCTGACGAAGCACCGTGGCGGCATCGGCTATAACTACTCCGGTCAGCCGAAATACCTGGAGCCGTTCAAAAAACTGATCAAAACCAAAACACACTGGCTGGACCTCATACGGGATTTCAATGTCAACTATGTGCCGTCTATCATCAGCTTCCGGGCAGACATTATCCGGCAGTTTGGCGCGTCGCGTATCCGTAACGTTGGCGGAGATGTGAAATACCAGTTGCCCGAAACGTATGATAAATACTTCACGTTCGACCGGTATTACACCCTGAAGTGGGACATCACCCGCAGTATTAATATTGAATTTAATGCGGTGAACAACTCCCGCGTGGATGAGCCTGCGGGCAGGATCAATACCGGCGCGAAGAAAGACACCATCTGGCGTAACTTCTTCAAAGGCGGCCGTTCGGTGAACTACATGCATAACGCTAACTTTACCTATACGCTGCCTACCGCCAAGTTCCCGGCCCTGAGCTGGACCAACGTGGCCTTCGGCTACAGCACGGAATACCGCTGGACCGGCGCTTCCCGTCTGGCGCTCTACCTGGGTAACGCCATCGAGAACAGCATGCAGAAAACACTAACGGCAGAGTTCAAGTTTGTGGAACTGTATAACAAGTCCAAGTTCCTCCGGCAGGTAAATGCCCGCAAACCGGTGTCCAACAACAATAATAATCAGAACAAAAACAATAACAATAACAACAACCAACAGAATAATCAGCAGAACAACAACCAGTCGTCCGGAGAGGAGATTTCCCCCTGGATAAAAGCGGTGTTGAAACCGCTGATGGCCCTGAAGCGGGTAGGCTTCAACTATAACGAGAACGCCGGTACCCGTTTGCCTGGTTACCTGGACAGCGCCAAGCTGGTGGGGATGAACTGGCAGTCGATGGCGCCGGGCCTCGGTTTTGTGCTGGGCAAACAACCCGATAAAAAATGGCTGGATGATTTTGCGAATCGCGGACTGATCACGAAAGACCCGTCGCTGAACATACAGTTCCAGCAGCAGTACACCCAACGTTGGGATTTACAGGCGCAACTGGAACCGTTCAACGATCTGCGTATCGATCTGAGCATGACCAAGTCGTTTACCAAAACACATACGGAACTGTTCAAGAGCATGCAGGATTCTACCGGCGCTGATCTTGGCTTCCAGCACCTGAGCCCGTACGACGCCGGTGGTTTCGAAATCTCCTACATCGCTATTAAAACGATGTTCGGCAGGATCAATACGGCTAACGGCGTGTCGGAAACGTTCCGCAACTTTGAAGCATACCGGAATATCATTTCCCAGCGGCTGGGCGCGTCCAACCCGTATAACAAAGACCCGGGCATTCCGTCAGGCGATCCTAAAGATCCTACTTACGCTTACGGCTATACGCGATATGCACAGGACGTGCTGATCCCGGCTTTCCTGGCAGCGTACACCGGTAAATCGCCCGAGAGCATAGGACTGTTGAACGGGCCTGGTAATACTGTGAAGAGCAATCCGTTTAAAAGTTATATGCCTAAACCGAACTGGCGTGTCACGTACAATGGTTTGACCAAACTGGAGCCATTCCGCAGCTTCCTGACCAACTTTACGCTGACACATGGTTATGTTGGTACATTGTCCATGAACTCTTATAATACTTCCATGTATTATGAAGATCCCAGGCTGGCGGGTTACCCCGCGTTCAGGGATACGCTGTCCGGTAACTACTATCCGTACTTCCTGGTGCCTAACCTGACGCTGACGGAGCAATTCTCTCCGCTGCTGGGGGTTGACCTCACCTTTACCAACAGTCTCAATGCGCGGCTGGAATACCGGAAGAGCCGTTCTCTCAGTCTCAGTTTGATCGATTACCAGTTGACCGAGCTGCGCTCCAGTGAAATTGTGGTAGGCGCCGGTTACCGGGTGAGAGGGCTGCAGTTGCCCTTTGCCGTGGGTAAAAACGGTGGCAAACGTCTTCAGAACGATCTTAACTTCCGGCTGGACCTGAGCTTCCGGGACGACAAGACCGCCAATAACCGCCTGGATGCGGACCTGGTTATTCCTACCAGCGGCCAGAAGGTGGTAGGCATTGCGCCGTCCATCGACTATGTGGTGAACAACAGGCTGAACCTGCGTTTCTTCTACGACCGCAGGCAAACGATTCCTGTTATTTCCACCGCTTATCCGATTACCAATACCAGGGGTGGTATCACCTTCCGGTTCGTATTGTCGCAATAGTTAACTTACAGATAAGGCTAACCGTAGCCGTCTAACCTTTTGTCCCCGGGGCTTTTACCCCGGGGATTTTTTTGCCCTTCGGGCGATGCTTAACAAAAACATGATAACGCTTAACAAACACGCTGATAAAAATCATGATCTCTTTAACATTTCTTTTATAAGTTTGTGTCGTGAAATATTTCCTCATCATATGCATTTCGTTGGGCCTCTTGCTGCAGACTTTCAGCAAAAGCCTTATAGTGCTGCAGTTCAGGATGCAACAGTCCTTTATTGCGCAGGTGCTTTGCGAAAACCGCAATAAGCCCGAAATGCATTGTAACGGTAAATGTTATCTGAAAAAGGAACTGGACCGCGATGCCAGCCAGGACAAAAACAACAGCAGTAACAAAGAACGTTACGAAGTAATGTTTGTGAATGCCCTGCCGGAACGGCTCACAGCGCCGTCTGCAGCGCCTGTGGTACACATTGTATTTTACGCGGAACCCTTCCTTGAAACCCCTGTCCACACTATTTTCCACCCGCCGCAATCCCTGGTTTGACCATCTCCGGAATGCCTTTTTAGTTAGATGTAGTTAGATAACCTGACGATAAGACGCCCGTACCGGGTTGTCTGAAGGCATGTTCCATCCTTCCCGTGGGCTAAAGTCCCGGGTTACGATATCGGTAAAGCTTTTAGCCGGCTCTCTGCCTTTATGCGTAAATGTTTTTCCTGACAAACCAAGATGTATGTCTGCAAAGATGTGCATCCAACTGACGACCTGATGAAACAAATTTATTTACTGCTCATTGCCTGTTTGGCGATGCGGGCGAGTTATGCCCAGGAACTGGCCGGGAGCGTGGCAGACGCAAGAACACGGGAAGCCCTGCCGGGCGTAAGTGTGAACCTCGTAGCAGCCGGAAAAGGCTGTATGAGTAATGCACAGGGGAGATACCAGCTGCCGGTGGCAGCTGGCCCGGACACCCTGAAGATATCCTATGTAGGTTACATCACCCGGAAGATAGCCGCGTCAGCGGCGGCGGAAATGCCGGTGATCTACCTGGAAGCCAGTTCCACCAACCTGAACGAAGTAATTGTATCCTCTTCCCGGGAAAAACAAAGGCGCACAGAAGCGCCCGTAGCTATCAGCACCATTTCTCCGCAAACACTGCAGGAAACCAAGGCCACCACGCTGGATAAAGTCCTTAACAAAGTGAGCGGCGTATATATGGTGGACCTGGGCAATGAACAGCATACCATGGCAATCCGTCAGCCTATCGGTTATAAAAGCCTTTTCCTGTATCTCGAAGACGGTATTCCCATCCGCACCGTGGGCGATTTTAATCATAATGCCCTGATAGAAGTCAACATGGCGGCCCTGCGTAACATCGAAGTGATCCGCGGCCCTGCCTCTTCCTTGTATGGCAGCGAGGCCGTAGGCGGCGCCGTGAATTTTATTACGGCAGCGCCAACACTGGTGCCCACGGCCAAAGTACAGCTGGAAGCCAGCAACTGGGGATATAAACGGACTGACTTCAGCGTTTCCGATACCAAAGGAAAAGCAGGTTTCTTTGTCGGTGGGTATTATGCCAACCAACGGAATGGCTATATGGACCACAGCGATTTCCATAAGCTGGCGGTGACCGCCCGTACGGACGTGCAACTGAATGAACGTAATAAATGGACCACTACCGCCACGCTGATCAACTATAAGACAGATCAGACCGGCGGCCTCGACAGCGCTCATTTCTTTGCCAAAGATTATCGCAACTTCCAGACATTCAGTTACCGGGAAGTAAAGGCATTGCGTATCCGCAGCACCCTGGACCATGCCTGGAATACCAGCAACCACACCAGTGTGACTGCTTTCTTTCGGCACAGTACTATCGGGCAAAACCCTTTTTATGCCATCAGGGATATCCGTAACACGCTCAAGGCCAGGGGAGAAATCAACAGCGACGCTTTTTACAGCTACGGCGTGATCGCACAGCATAAAAAAGATTTCAACTGGAAGCAGGCGTCCCTGATTGCCGGTGTCAGCGCGGATTACAGCCCTGCCACCTATCATGCCAACTATATCGATATCACCAAAGACGCCGCCGGTTATTATGCCAGCTATAAAGCCACCGATTCTGTGCTGACCAGCTACCGCGTTGGCTTGCTGAATACTGCCGTATATACCCAGTTTGCTTTTGCGCCGGTGGAAAATATGCGGGTAGTCGCAGCCTTGCGGTATGACCGGATGGATTATGATTTTAATAATCATCTGCCACCATCTGCATTTACCGGTGCTCCCAGCGAAAAAAATAATTTCAATGCGCTAACGCCCAAGTTGGGACTGACGTACAACCTGCAACACAATCGGGGCTTGTATGCCAATTACAGCAGGGGCTTTGCGCCGCCTAATATTTCTGAACTGTACAGGGGCGTGAAAGTGCCGGTGCTGAAGTCTGCCACCTATGACAACTATGAAGCCGGCGGCTGGTTCGCATTTGCCCGGCAGAAAGGTTATGTGGACGTGAGCGTTTACCAGATGAAAGGTACCAACGAAATTATCAGCGTACGGGATGCCGATGGTTCTTATGCCAACCAGAATGCCGGCGCTACCACGCACCGCGGAATAGAATGGAATGTGCGCTATGCGCCACTGACGTCTTTGTTCTTACGCACCAGCGGATCTTATGCGCGTCATATCTTCGACGCCTATACGGAGAATGGAAAAACCTATAATAACAATGAAATGAACGGTGCGCCAAAGTGGATCACCAATACAGAGCTTACCTGGAAACCGGGGTTCCTGAAAGGGTTCCGCATTGGCGGTGAATGGCAGCACATCAGTGGTTATTATATGGATGCCGCTAATACAGCGTGGTACAAAGGGTATGACTTGTTCAACATCCGTACCGGGTACCAGTGGAAAGGATTTGAGTGCTGGCTGAACTGTATGAATGTGGGCGACCGGTTATATGCTACTACCGCAGAAAAATCTGCTTATGGCAAGAGTTATCGTATAGGGCCGAGGCAGACGTTCAATTTTGGAGTAGCCTATACATTTGTGGGAAAGAAGTGAGCCCGTAAAGGAGCGAAGTGGGCTCGCAAAGAAACAAAAGTGAGCAAAGGAGCAAAGTACAAATGGTTTAAAGACGTTTTTTAAAGAGATAAGTATGAAAAGAATCATATGGTTGTTGGTTTTATTGTGGATGGGTTTTGCCGCCTGTAGTCTGAAAGATACCACGCCGGCGGGACCGGTAGTATTATCCCATGCAGGTAAAGACGCCTCATGCCCGTACATTACCAAAGACGGGAAAGGACGTGCCGTGATCAGCTGGGTAGAGAAAGACAGTGCCGCAGATACCGGTACGATGTGTTATGCCGTGTCTAACGATGGCGGTTATACGTTTTCGCAACCGGTTAAAATTGAAGCTACCGCTGGTGTGTACCCGCATGCGGAAAATCTACCCAAACTGTTGTTCCGGCCCGATGGCGGCATTATAGCCTTGTTTGGCGTAGAACAGCATGATCCGCGTAATAAGTACGCCGGCAAGGTAATGTATGCAGTATCACCCGACAGTGGTCGTAGCTGGGCAGCGCCTCAGTCGCTGGTAACTGATACTGCCGGTTATGATCAGCGTTATTTCGATATGGCTTTGCTGCCCAACGGCGAGGCGGCGGCCATCTGGCTGGACAATCGTAAGGACACCAAAGCGGAAGGATCTACCCTGTACTGGGCGATGACTGCCGGAGGTAAAGGCTTTCAGGCTGCGAAGCCGATTGCGCAAACCGTTTGCCAGTGTTGCCGTACCCGTTTGTATGTGGCGGGCAACGGGGATGTGCATGTGGCCTATCGTGATATCATCAACGATTCCATCCGGGACATGGTGCACCAGGTGTCTGTAGATGGTGGGCAGTCTTTTGGCGAGCCGGTACGGATCAGTGCTGATAACTGGGTGGTGAACGGCTGTCCGCATACAGGGCCGGCGTTGACGGCCAACAAACACGGGCTGCATTTCGCCTGGTTTACCATGGGCGGCGGTCAGGGGGTTTTTTACGCCGGGTCGGTAGATAACGGTAAAACCTATACGCAGAAGGAATCACTGAGCAAAGCACCGATGGCCAAGCACCCGCAGATAGTGACCACTCCGGACGACCGGGTGGTGATTGTGTGGGACGAGCCGGTGAAATGGCAGGGAGATTTCCGGAGCAGGGTAGGGATAGCGATAAAATCGCCCGAAGGGCAAACCATTACCAGCAGGGCGTTAACGGCCGACAGTATGTACGCTACCTATCCGGTAGCCGGTGCGCTGGATGGCAAAACCGTGCTGGTGGCTTATACCCGTAAGGGCGAAATTGTTTATGAACGGGTTTCCATATAATTTTTGAAGACCCCAATGCTTACAAACAAACAGGGCCGGACATTTGTCCGGCCCTGTTCATTCGATAATTTCTTACTCAGCTATAGCTCCAGCTATAACCCTCACTCCAGTCTTTGCGGGACGCCCACCGGCCATAAGTGCCTCTGCGGGTCTTGCCGAAATAAAGGCGCCATTGTTCTTTCCATCTTGGATAATACAGGCGCAATACGTACATAGTTAAGAACGTAAGCATAGGGATATGGTTTTCACATTAAGGATAGTCTTATCTCGTCTTGGATTAGTCTGATGGCATTGGTATAAATTCTTTACATATAGGTGATGTAAAAAATATATAAATGATTTCAAATATAGAAAAACGGACTTAACTATGTACTCACATAAACGTGTTAATTTTTATCAATATAATAGGCGTTCGCCTGCTGGAGCGGCGTCAGCACCAGGTCATTGATACAAACATGCGGTGGAAGGGAGGTGCAGTAATACACTACATCGGCCACGTCCTGCGCGCTCAGCGGGATAAAGCCCTTATATACATCCCTGGCTTTGTCTTCATCGCCTTTAAAGCGTACAAGGGAGAATTCAGTTTCAGCGGCACCGGGGTGGATAGCGGTCACCTTGATCCGGTATGGCAGCAGGTCTATCCGCATACCCTGTGAAATAGCATCCACAGCAGCTTTGGTGGCGCAATACACGTTGCCTTTGGCGTAAACATGTTTGGCGGCGGTAGATCCGATATTGATGATATGGCCGGTGGTACGGGCACGCATCCACGGAATCACCACCCTGGACACATACAACAGGCCTTTCACATTAGTATCTATCATATTGTTCCAGTCGTCCAGGTCGCCTTCATCGATGGTGCTGAGACCGGCAGCCAGCCCGGCATTGTTGACCAGGATATCCACGGCTTTCCATTCCTGGGGGATATTATTCAATGCGTCCGATACGGCTTTCTCGTCCCGTACATCGAAATTCAACGCCAGCACATTGGCGCCGTATTCCTGTGACAACTGTGTATGTAAAGCGTCGAGCCTTTCTTTGCGCCGGCCGGTGATGATCACATCATAACCTTTCGCGGCAAATGTTTCTGCGCATGCCTGGCCAAAACCAGCGGTAGCGCCTGTGATAAGAACGATTCCCATAATATCGGATTGATGGCCGTCACCTGTAGCGGCAGCCTGTTGAAACAATACTGTAAAATTAGCGTGATATTACCTAAAAACGATACTTTTTCCGCGGGTCAGCGGATGAGGGTGACAGTCCCTTTTTTGAGTATCTCCCTGCCGTTGAAATCAGTGCCCTGCAATATCCACAGGTAAGTGTCTACCGATGCGGGCATTCCTTTGTACGTACCGTCCCATCCATTTCTGAAGTCAGTGGAGGAATAAATTTCCTGCCCCCATCGGTTGAATATCCGGAAGAATTTATAATGGACGATGCCTACGGGGATGAACCTGAAACGGTCGTTGATACCATCGCCGTTGGGGGTAAACGCATTAGGGATATACATCTCAGGCCCGGTGTAGTATTTCACGCTGATGGTATCATAGCCGGTACAGCCCTGCTGGTTGGATACCCGCAGCACATAGGTGATGTCTTTGTTGTAGTTCAGCAGCGGATGTGCGGTGCCGGGATCGCTCAAGCCATCGGAAGGCTGCCAGGAATAAATATCTCCGCCGCTGCCCTGCATCACCAGCGTTTGCCCTTTGGCAAGGATGGTATCGTTGCCGGCGAAGGGTATTACTTCGTATATGCGTACATTTTGGGTGACGGTTTTTTCACATTGTTTGTCCGTATGCAGCGTCAGGGAAACCGTATAGACGTTGCCTTTATCGAACCGGTGCAGTATGTTCCGTTCATCGCCGGTCACCACTACGCTGTCGGCTATCCCGAATTCCCAGGTGCGGCTGGTAATGTGACCATACTGGTAGGAAGAAGTGTCGTTGAAGCTAATGGGGTTTTCCTTACAGAGGCCGGCTGTGGTGAAACCGGCACGGAGCCCCGGATAGTTGCGGACTTCCCCGGTAGTGCTGTCCCGGCAGGTAAGCGTGGGATTAACGACCAGTTTTACTTTGTACACTCCCGTGTCGGGATACTGGTGAAAGAAGATGGTTTTGGTGTCTGTCACGGTATCGGTGCCGTCCCCGAATGTCCAGTGATAGGTGGAAGTGTAACCGGCTTCGCTGTAGTTGGGAAAGGCCACCTGCAGCTCCGGTGATTCCGCACAGTTGCTGAGCACAGCAGGAAAACCGGCCACGATTCTGGTGGTACAGTCAAACACGGTGAGCAGGATGTCTTTACTATGCGTGCCCAGCAGCCTTTTCGTTACCCGGTCATATTCGTTTACGCAAACCGTGATCACGAACTTGCCGGCCCTGTCGGGCGTGCAGGTAATCATGCCCTGGTTGTTGATCGAAATGGCCGGACTGCCGCCCATAGGGTTGGCGCCGGAATAAGGCGGAATATAGCGTACGGTGGAGTTATAAGGCGGCGGCGTGGTGGAATTGGTTTCGTTATTGACAGTGCCGTCTGTTAACGCGCTGCAAAGCTGATAAGTGAGGCTGTCGCCGTCTTCGTCATAGGCGGCGTAGTTGATTTTAAACGGCAGCTTGTTACAAATAACAATAGCGGAATCTTTATCGAAGTAGGCGCTGTTATTGTTTGGCCTGGATTCCATTCCCGGAATCACTGTATAGTAGGTAGAGCCTTCATGTTCGGAGTCATAGATGTTGGTCAGTTTTTCACCGCGGCAGCAGCGCTGTGATGCCACATAATAACCGCCCGGTATGGGCGCCAGTTCTATAGTGGCTGTATAGAAGGCGACTTCCAGGTGTTGCGCCTGCGGCGCGAGGCAGGGGTTTTTCAGCGTATCTATCAGGGGAACCACCTTGCTGATATAAAGATATACGGAAGACATCACCCGTTCCCCGCCGGCGGTATACACATTGGCCACGACCGGATTTTCAAACCGGTCAATACAACCCTGCCGGTCGCCGCAGGTAAAGTCTGCGTCGCGGTATAGTTTAAGGGTGATGAGATAACGGTAGCGGGAATTATCTCCACTCATACCTACTGTCTTGTAATAAATTTCGCCACCAATGATGTGGTAAGCAGCTGTGTGGAGATACATTAAACAACAGCCGAGAACCAATAACAAGGTGCTCTTCATGTTTCGGGGTACTACTATCTGAATTTAACAAAAAAAAAGCAGCCCCGGTTCAATCCGGCAAAGTATTATTTCCCTTTACTACAGTGGGTTTGAGGTGAATTGATTACATGCAATTAAATATCAAAATACCTAATGGATTACCTGTCAGCAGCTTTATCTGACCAGGGTGACGGTACCTTTCCGGAGCACGGTTTTGTTGTCCACGTCCCGGCCCTGTACCACCCATACATAGGTGCCTACAGCGGCGGGCTGCCCATTGACCCTGCCATCCCATCCTTTCATATAGGCGGTATTGTCGTACATCAGTTTCCCCCAGCGGTCAAACACCCGGAAGAAGTCCATTTGAACCATGCCTACCGGTATGGGACGGAACACGTCGTTCTGTCCGTCGCCATTCGGTGAAAAGGCGTTAGGGATATAGATTTCCGGTCCTGCGATAAAACGGACGAAGATATCATCGGTGCCGCTACAGCCTTCCTGTGAATAGGCGGTGACGGTGTAGGTGATATCGCGGTTGATCATCGTCACCGGATTGGGGATCTTGGGGTTGTTCAGGCCGGTGACGGGTGTCCAGGTATAGCGTACGCCGCCTGTAGCCTGTAACTGGAAGGGTACATTGAGCATCACAATGGTATCGTTGCCGGCGAAAGCGCGCACCTTTGGCACTACCTGTACCAGGGCGCTGGCGGTCACCTTTTTGGGGCATCCCAGTGTGTCCGTTACCGTTACCGTGAAGCGGGTGGTGTCTTCAGGGTAGGCCAGCGTCATGGCATGCGTGGGGTCTTTGACGTAATAGGAGGGCGACCACCGGTAGTAGGCGCCGCCTTCTGCCCGCAGGAGCACCGGGGTGCCGAAGCAGATCGTCGTGTCGGGGTAAGCGATAGCTTTGGGAGGATCTACTACTTTCAGGCTAACGGTATCGGCAGTATGACATTTCCCGAGGGAAGCCACTACTTCATAAGTCTGCCGTGGTGGGGCAGGCGTCACAAAAGCGTCGATGAGGTTGCTGACCACCTGGTTGTTGCCCAGGTTGGTCCACTGATACGCATAGGCGCCATCTGCCTGTACGGTCAGATGGACTTCGTCGCCGGTGCAGACGGTGCTGTCAGGCTGCGTATGGATCAACAGGGAATCCCTGACGTCTACCAGTATCTTTTTATCGTTGGTGCATCCCTGTTGGTCGGTGAACTTAACGGTGTAAGCGGTATCGATCCTGGGGAATACAATGGGGTTGGGCGTATTGGGATTCAGTATTTTATAGTTGTCCGGCGTCCACTGGTAGGTGCCCGGCAAATCACTGGCAGCCCACATACGGAGGCTGTCGCGGTAACACAGCAGCGTGTCTGCAGTAGCGCGGAAAGGGGGCCGGTCGTACACCGTGAGCGGATGGGTGACGGTTTTCTCGCAACCTACGGTAGAGCGGAGGAACAGCTGCACGTTGTAGGTGCCGGGTTGTTTATACTGGAACCGGGGCGAGGGTGTGTTGGAGGTATCGCCGGCGACGCCGGTGCCGAAATCCCATTTGTAATAGGACACGATACCACGATCTACCCGGGTCACGTCTGGCGTAAATACCGAAGGTTTTTCTGTGCACAGCCCGGCTACCCGGAAATCGGGGTCAAATTTCGGATAGGCGTATACGGTAGCCAGGGCGCTGTCGCCACAGTTGCTGCTTTTATCTACATACAGTTTTACGTGGTAGGTCCCTTCTCTGGCGTAGGTATGCGGCAGGGGATCGGCGGAAGTGGTGGTCACCTGCGGCGTCCCGTCGCCGAAGTCCCAGGTGTAGGGCTTGCCGAGGGTGCTGTTATTGAGGAAAGTGATGGTCAGGCTGCTGCAGTCAGCGTATTTGTCCGGCATGGCGGCCGTCACCTGTTTGACGCAGGTGGTAACGGTGATGTGAAAGTCTTTGCGGAGGGTACCTATTTTTTTCCCGTTACGGTATTCGTTGACACATACGGTCACCACATATTTGCCGGCTGCGGGCGCGGTGCCGCTGATAATGCCTGTTCTCCGGTCGATGGTCACTTTGGGCCCGAGGGGCGATTGTCCGCTGAAGGGGCTGATGTACTGCACAAAGCGATAGGGCGGATTGGTTGCTGCCGGTGGGATGCCGGACTGGTCGGTCAGCTGGCCGCCGGTGTAGGCGTCGCAGAATTCGTATTCCAGCTGGTCGCCGTCGGCGTCGGTAGCGGAGAAATCGTAGGTGAATTTTTTATCAGCACACACCAGGATGGCTTCTTCTTTGGTAAAGGCGGGGCCGGAGTTTTTTACCGCGCCGGTGGCATCTACGGCGCCGCTGCTGGTGCCGGGGATTTCCGCGAAATAGGTGGCGCCGGTACCGCGATCATTGGAGCCGGGGATGCGTTCCGCCACGATATTCATCATGAACGGGTCGCGGCAGCAGCTCTGAAAAGCGATCGTATACCCGTCTGCGTTATTGGGCAGGGTAATGGTCGTTTGATAGGTGCCCACCTGGAAACAGATCCTGGGCGGGTTAACAATACAGGGATCTATCTGGGTGGCCTGTTTGGTTTCAAAGTTGGTCCGGTCGATCCGGTAGTCGGCGACGAAGCTGTTGTTTTTTTTATCGAAGGAAGCGAGGATAATGGTCTTTGGCATTTCGGCGATCCGGTCGCCACTCTCACAGATGCGGTATAACTTCATGGTGACCTGGTAGGTATTGGTACCGGGACTGGATTGCACCAGCTTATAGAAAATCTGGCCGCCGATAATATGGCTGGCATACACGGGAAGGATGTATGCAAAACATATCAGGAGAAGGGTTATTTTCTTCAAAACAGGCGATTTTGGTTGTGGTGATAAAAGTTATGTCATAGCTGACAGAACTCCACGAACTGCTGCAAGACCACGTTGGCAGTTTCATATATTTCCCACATTCCCATATGTCCTACCTGATCAAAAATATGAATGCTGCTTACCCGGGGTAAAGTAATCTGCGGCAATATGATGTCTGTCGGTACGGCTGCATCATCTTTCCCGATGATGAACAGCACGGGTGTCGTTGTGTTTTTGAGTACGGCGGTGCGGTCGGGGCGTTGCATCATAGCTTCATAGTAGGCTATCATGGCTGCTTCGGGGCACTGCATACCCATTTGAACATAGGCGTCTGTCCGGTCAGGCTGCGCGGTTTTAAAGGCAGGGCTGAACATATTTGGCAGGGTTTGCCTGGCAAAGGTTTCAGCGCCATATTGTTGTATCATCCGGATGGATTTCCGGCGGGCCTCTTTTTTATCTTCGGTATCAGCGGTGGCGGTGGAGTGGAACAATCCCAGCCCCTGCACCAGCTGCGGGTATTTTTCGACGAAAGCCAGGGCTACATAACCGCCCATAGAGTGGCCGATGATAGTTGCTTTTTCCACATTTTCGGCTAACAGGATGGCATATACGTAATCAGCCATGGATTCGATGGTCAGTGGTGTTGTTACCGGTACCCCGCCGGCGCCCGGGAAGTCCGGGGTGATCACGCGGAAGCGGTCTTTGAGATAAGCCTGCTGGATGTCCCACAGACCGGCGTTTTCGGCGAAGCCGTGGAGGAGTACCACCACCGGGCCTTTGCCCTGATCATCGTATTGGCTGGTTCCGTTATGCATTGTTTTCCGCATGTCTTAAGCCGGGAATAAATCGTGAAATAAAAGCATGTACCAGCAACAAGATACAAAATATTACCGCTCCTTTAGACAGAAGATCGCCATTTCTGACGTAGAACGTTTGTTCCTGCCTGGGTGTTACAGTTGCCTTAAAAACAGCCTCTTCCCAGTAGGGCTGGGGCTGATAGATATTGCCGGCAGGGTCTACTACGGCGGAGATGCCGGTATTGGCGCTTCTGACTACCCATTTCCGCGTTTCGATGGCGCGTATGCGGGCATACTGCAGGTGCTGGCGGTGGCCTTCCGTGCGTCCCCACCAGCCATCGTTGGTGATCACCATCAGCAGGTTGGCGCCGGGTTTCACGCCGGCGGCTACGTAGTCGCTGAAAACAGATTCATAACAGATGGTGGGAAATATGCGGATACTGTCTGCCGGACTGGTGAGCATGGTAGCGGCAGGTGTACGGCCATAGCTGCCGGAGATGCCGCCAAAATCGAGCGCCAGCTTTTGCATAAAAGAGAGATACCGTACGTAGGGTGTCAGCTCTACGCCAGGCACCAGTTCATATTTATGATACACCTGGATGTTTTGGGATGTGTCGATCTGGAGGGCGGTGTTAAACGGTTCCCAGGGGGTGCCGTCTTCCATACGGCGGGCGGTGACCGGCGCCTCGTCCGTTTCCCGGTATTGTTTCATGGTCACGGCGCCGGTGATCACTTTGGCTTTTGGGTACCGCAACAACATGCGGCGGATGGCCTGCACTTCCGGCTGGTAGTTTAGCTGGTGTTCCCAGGCGCCGTTGGGGAACAGTGCTGTTTCAGGCCATACAAAATACCGGGTGTTGCTGTCTGCTTTCGACTCCGACAGCCGGATGAACTTTTCCAGTTGCTCCGTCACGGAGCTGGCGGTAAATTTTTCATCATAGGGATCAATGTTCGGTTGTACCACTACCACACCGATTTGCCTGGCCGGATCGTCCGGCGTGGGACGGATGAAAACGGCACACAGCAGGGGCAGCAGGATAACGGCGGCCGGTTTCCATATTTCTTTGCGCAGCAACTGGCTCCAGCTAAGATCGTATATCCGTGCCCGTTTCCAGGCCTGGTAAAGGGTAATATTAGCCAGCAGTACCCAGAGGGTGCCGCCGGAGGCGCCGGTGAACTGGTACCATTGTATCCATCCCGGTCGCATGGCGAAGGCGTTGCCCAGTACCAGCCAGGGCCAGCTCAGCTCCCAGCTCTGATGTATCAGTTCAAAGGTGAGCCAGAACACGATCAGCGCAAAATAGGACATTGTTTCCGGGAGGCGGCGGCGGCTGCCTTTGTAGGCCACCCAGGGGATGCTCATCAGCAGCGCGTTGAAACTGTTGGCGAATACACCGCTGGCCGGCACGGTGGTATTGCCCACCCACCACGTGGTGGCCACGTTCCATAGTAGCAGGGAGAAAAATATCCAGCCGAAATACTTTCCCCTGTGGTGTATTTTTTCCGTCAGGTACAGCAATGGGGTGAAACCGACGAAAATCAGCGGAGTAAAGGGCATGGTGGGCCAGGCCAGCCAGAGGAGCAAGCCGCTGATAACACTGCAGAGGAAGTAAGATAATTTCATATCGGATATACATCAAAACAGGGGCGAAGATAAGGAAAGCACCCACGCCATTTTAAGTAGATTTTAATGATTTAATTCAATATTAAAACAGACATTTATTATCAGCGCCATAGGAATAAAAAGAAAATGTCCTGATAGGTTGAGGATACGAATTATTAAAAATCATATATATTTATACTAGAAAATTTTAACATTTTTTTCATAATTTAGACCATTCATTGATACATGGCGGACTGATCACATAAAAAGTAGGTGACTGTCCGGATCGCGCTATAAAAAGTCAACTGAAGAGCCATAGGAACGAACGATGAAAAAACAGGCTGCAGACCACAGCCGACGACCGAATTAGAGGCGCTTGTTAAGTAATCGAAAAAAAGACGAAAGCTGGTCGTCTGAATTATCCAGCAGGTTACTCGACCTTACTCGTGAAGCAACGATATGGGCTCGTCCTCCCGGACCAGGCACCGCATATTGTGCTTAAAAGGTTTTTGCATCATCTAAATCAAAAAAACAACGTCTAAATCTAAAACAGCGACCAATTATCTGAACATTTAAGCCAGGGGCTTAAACGAAACACCGTTATCCAGGAATATTATTGTCACCGCAACCGGTAATATCCCGGATCAGGGTTTTATTGTCTACTAAAACCTTTTAGTACGTATAACTTTTATGGCTATACGAACTAAGAGATGGCCATGCCATTGCTATCAGAAATCATCTTTCAAAATCTAAATTGCTCATGAAGAAAGGATTATTCCTTTGGTTGTTCGTGACCATCTGTATGCTGCAGGCATACGCACAAACACGGACCATTACCGGTAAAGTGACCGACGCTAAGGACGGTTCTCCCTTGCCTGGTGTAAACGTGCTCGTTAAAGGCACCTCAAAAGGCACCATTTCCGGACCGGACGGACAATTCAAGCTGGAAGCTCCCGCAGGCGCTTCCCTCATTTTCTCCTTTGTGGGATATGCCAACCAGACCGTGGTGACGGACGCCAGTGGCAACACGCTCACCGTAGCCCTGAAAGGCAGCAACCAGTCGCTCAACGAACTGGTGGTAACAGCATTAGGTATCAAACGTGACAAACGCACCCTTACCTATGCTACGCAGGAAGTAAAAGGCGCCGCCATCGTGGATGCGAAACAAAATAACCTGGTAAACGCCCTGTCCGGTAAAGTGGCCGGCGTACAGATCACCAACTCCAGCGGTATGCCCGGAAGCTCCGCCAGGATCGTGATCCGCGGTAACAGCTCCCTCACCGGCGGTAACCAGGCCCTCGTAGTGATCGATGGTATTCCCATGGACAACAACGAAGCAGGTAACCCGGACGGCCCCCTCAGCAGCGGCGGTACCTCCAACCGCGCTGCCGATATCGATCCTAACATCATCGAAAGCATCAACGTGCTGAAAGGTTCTGCGGCGACTGCCCTCTATGGCTCCGCTGCCGCCAAAGGCGCCATCATCATTACCACTAAAAACGGTATGGGGGCCAAATCCGGTAAACCTACCGTATCCGTAGGTACCAGCTACTCTTTCGAGAATCCCATCCAGCCCAGCTTCCAGGACAAATACGCACAAGGCACCGGCGGTAAATATGTAAATGGTAACGCAGGCCAGTTAGGCTCTACTTCCTGGGGACCACTCATCGATACCCTGAAAGTAGGCGGCGTAGCTGTTCCTAAAAGAGATAACGTAAAAGACTTCTTCCGCACCGGTCACACCACTGATAACAACGTGTCCGTAAGCGGTTTCGGAGATAGGTCCAACTACCTGGTATCGTACTCTTTCCTGAAGACCAACGGTACCATGCCTAACACCGATTACTCCCGTCATGCGCTGTTCGTGAAATATGGTGTAGAACTGGCTAAAAATCTGTCCCTCACCACGCAGTTCAACTACATCTACTCCGATAACCATCGTCTGCTGGAAGGTAACAGCCTCGCCAGCCCGCTATGGACCGTCTATGCAGCACCTATCTCCTGGAATCCGCTTCCTACCACCAAACCGGACGGCTCTCAGCAGATATACCGCGCTGCCCGTAATAATCCTTACTGGCTCGTAGATAATACCGGCCTGCGTGACAGGACCAACCGCATCATCCCGGTGATCAACCTGTCTTATTCCCCGCTCTCCTGGCTGACGATCACAGAGAGATTTGGCGCCGATATGTATGTCAACAATACAGACTACCACGAAAATGTGGGTATCATCGGTTCCAAATCCGTTGATGGCAGGCTGTTCAAACGCGATATCCAGTATCAGCAGTTCAACCATGACCTGATGATCCAGGCACGTAAAAACTTCGGAGAAGACTGGACCACCGACCTGCTCATCGGTAACAACATCCTGTCCAACTACAACAACAATAACTATGTAGAAGGAGTGGCGCTGTCTGTTCCCGGTCTGTATACCATTGCCAATACCAGCAACGTGAGCTCTACCTACAACCTGTACAAATCCAGGAAAGTAGGCTTCTATGCACAGGCAAACGTAGAATGGAGAAAAATGCTGACACTGGCCATCACCGGTCGTTATGACGGTTCCTCCGTACTGTCCGCCGATAAACAGTTCTATCCTTACGGATCTGTGAGCGGTGGCTTCATCTTTACAGAAGCACTGGGCATGTCCGACAACAAAATCATGAACTTCGGTAAAATCAGGGTGTCCTATTCTGCCGTAGGTAACGATAACGTAGGTCCTTATGCGTTAACAACGCCTTACATCAAAGCATCTGTAGGCAACATCAACTTCCCCTTCCAGGGACAGAACGGTTACCTGCAAAGTACCACCTACGGTTATCCGCTTAAAAATGAAAGCGTGAAAGAATTTGAAGTAGGTCTCGAAACCAAATTCTTCCAGAACAGAGCCGGATTGGAAATCAGCTATTTTGACAAGAAAAGTGAAGACCTGATCACGACTTCTCCTATTTCAGGTGCTGCCGGTTATCCTACCGCGAGCCTGAACTCCGGCGATATGCGTAATAAAGGGGTGGAAGTAGTGCTGAACATCACTCCGGTGAAAACTAAAAACCTGACATGGGACATCGGTGTTAACTTCACCAAGATCGATAACAAGGTGACCAGACTGGCGCCGGGCCTCAACAGCATCTTCCTCGCCGGTTTCACCACCCCTGGTATCTACGCCTTTGCTGACAAAGATTATGGCGTAATCATGGGTACCCACTTCAAACGCAATGATGCCGGTCAGATGCTGCTGAGCGATGATGGTTATCCGCAGGTAGCCGACGACATCGCACCTATCGGTTACGTAACACCGAAATGGCTGGGTGGCATCACCAGCACCCTCACCTGGAAAGCGCTCACTTTCTCCTTCGTGCTGGACCACAAACATGGCGGCGACATCCTCAACCTGGACAACCACTACCTCCTGATCTACGGTACGCCTAAAGTGACCGAGAACCGCGGTTCCAATGTGGTATTCCCCGGTATTATAGAAAGCACCCAGAAACAGAATACGCTGTCAGTGCCGTTGACACAAGACTACTACACTGCTATCTATTCTGCAGCGGATGAAAGTTCTATCGAAGACGGTTCTTTCCTGAAATTAAGGCAGGTATCACTGGGTTACAACTTTGGCGGTATGCTGAAAGGAACACCTTTTAAATCACTGGCGCTGAACGTTACCGGTACCAACTTTATCCTGCATAAAAACTATACCGGTTCAGATCCGGAAGTGAGTCTCAACGGAAGTGGCAACGGACAAGGCTTTGCCAACTTTATGGCGCCTTCCAACCACACCGTGATCATCGGATTAAAAGCAACCTTTTAGTAGTATTTAAAAGCATAACAATCATGAGAAGATTACATATAGCCACCATATTTTTAGGCACCGTGCTGTTGGGTAGCGGCTGTAAAAAATTCCTGGATGTGAACCAGGACCCTAATAACCCGATGCAGGTATCGGAAAAACTGATCCTGCCGCCCGTAGAAGTGACCATGTCCACACAGGTGGTAGGTGGCTTCAATGGCGTAAATAATGCCTACTGGATGCAGCAGCTGTCTCAGAACCAGCCCTCTCCCGGTCAGGAAACCTTCCGTATTTTCCCGGTAGATGTGGATAACACCTGGACTTTCTACATCTATCCGAACATTCTCAATAACCTGCGCCTGATGATGGACCAGGCCAGGGCTGCCGGTCATAATGAATACATGGCGATCGGTAAAACACTGTTTGCGTTTAACCTTGCTATTGCCACCGATGTGTGGGGCAATGTGCCTTACACCGAGGCGATGAAGCTTCCCGCAAACGCTACTCCTAAATATGACAGCCAGGAATCTATTTATCAACAGCTGCAGGCGCAGCTGGACAGCGCCATCTATTTCGCCAGTCAGCCGAAAAGCGCTATTGCTCCCGGTACAGATGACTACATCTACCAGGGTAACATGGCGAAATGGAAAAAACTGGCTTACATGCTGAAAGCCCGTTTTTACCTGCGCCTTACCAAAGCGCCCGGCCATACCGCTGCTGCTCAGGCAGACCTGGCACTGGCGGCGCTCGCCAATGCCTTTGTGGATAACAGCGACAACGCGACGGTAAGTTATACCGGTGGCGCTCAGGCCGAAAGCCCGTGGTTTAAGAATACAGAGCCCGGCGCCGGCGGCGTGGTGATGAACAAAACTTTCATCGACTTCCTTAAAAACAGCAATGACCCTCGCCTGCCCATCATCGCCACCAAAGATGTGGATGGCGGTTACACCGGCCGCGTACCGGGTGCTACCACCATTCCGGACCCGGACGTGCTGTCAAAGGTGAATGCTTTCTATGCAGCCACTGATGCGCCGCTGTTCCTCGCTACCTATACAGAAGCGTTGTTCATTAAAGCAGAAGCTACCTTCATCAAATCCGGCGCCGCCGCCGCTACGCCTGTTTACCAGGCAGCGATCAAAGCGCACATGGACATGCTGAAAGTAGACGGTGCTGCTGCACAGGCGTATATCAACAGCCGCCCGGCACTCACTGCTGCCAATGGTATTAAAGAAATCATCTACGAAAAATATGTGGCTGGTTTCCTCTCTATCGAAACGTACAACGACTGGAGACGTACCGGTTTCCCGCAACTGCAGCTGCCGGAAAATCCTTTCGTGAACTACATTCCGAGAAGATGGCCTTATCCTTCCAACGAGATACTGGCCAACCCGCAGCCGGACCAGAAGGCGACCACTGCTGACCGCGTATGGTGGGATGCAAAATGATAATAACGTTACCATATAAACGAAAAAGACCGGAGCGATCGCTCCGGTCTTTTTCGTTTATACTACGTTGTTAGTTATCGGCTGTAGTTCGGCGCTTCTTTCGTGATCACCACATCGTGCGGGTGGTTTTCTTTCACGGTAGCAGCGGTGATTTTTACGAACTGTGCACCTTGTAACGCTTTCACGTCTTTGGAACCAGTGAGGCCCATACCGGCGCGCAGACCGCCAACGAATTGCTGGATCACTTCAGACAGGTAACCTTTGTAAGGTACGCGGCCTACGATGCCTTCCGGAACCAGTTTCTTGATATCGTCTTCGTCCTGGAAGTAACGGTCTTTACTACCTTCCTGCATGGCTTCGATGGAGCCCATGCCGCGGTAGGATTTGAATTTACGGCCTTCGTAGATGATAGTTTCTCCGGGGCTTTCTTCCACACCGGCGAAGATGGAACCTGCCATGATGCAGGAGGCGCCGGCAGCGATGGCTTTTACCATGTCGCCGGTATAACGGATACCGCCATCGGCGATGACCGGAATGCCCATTTTCTTCAGTGCTTCAGATGCTTCCAGGATGGCAGAGAGCTGAGGGAAACCAGCGCCGGTGACGATACGGGTGGTACAGATAGAACCGGGTCCCACACCTACTTTCACCGCGTCGGCTCCGGCTTGTGCCAGTGCCAGTGCTCCTTCTGCGGTGGCCACGTTACCGGCAATCACCTGCAGTTTAGGGAAGGCTTTCTTTAATTTCTTGAGTGTGTTGATCACCGCGATAGAGTGACCATGAGAGCTGTCCAGGCAAACGACGTCCACACCTACATTGATGAGGGCCTGGGCACGGTCCAGTACATCGGGGGTAATACCCAGTGCAGCACCTACCAGCAGGCGGCCAAATTCATCTTTTACGGCATTGGGATAGCTGGTCAGCTGGAGAATGTCGCGATAAGTGATCAGGCCAACCAGTTTACCTTGTTTGTTAACAACCGGCAGCTTTTCTATTTTATATTGCTGAAGGATTTTTTCCGCCTTCTTCAGGTCGGTGCCTTCTGGTGCTGTGATGAGTTTTTCACTGGTCATTACTTCAGCCACCAGGCGCTTTTTGTTTCTTTCGAAACGCAGGTCCCTGTTGGTCAGAATGCCAACCAGTTTGTTATTGTCATCGATAATGGGAATACCACCAATGCCGTTTTCTTTCATGAGCTTCAGCGCCTGGCCAATAGTGGCGTCGGCTTTCAGGGTAACGGGGTCCATAATCAGACCGCTTTCGCTACGTTTTACCCTTCTCACCATCTCCGCTTGTCTTTCGATGCTCATGTTTTTGTGGAGAATACCTATACCCCCTTCTCTCGCCAGCGCGATAGCCAGGTTGGCTTCTGTCACAGTGTCCATAGCCGCTGATACCATTGGTATGTTCAGGCGTACGTTCTTGGTGAGTTGCGTGGAGATGTTTACTTCTTTAGGCAGAACTTCGCTGTAGGCCGGCACGAGGAGCACGTCGTCAAAGGTAAGGCCGTCAGCTACAAATTTGGGTTTAGATTTTCCCGCAGGCATGATGCAATTATTAATCAGTTAAAAAATAATTGCACGCAAATGTAGCTCTATTTTGCCAATAAATAAAATATTCACCACCAACACACCCCTGGCAGACTGTTAACATTACGTTATTGACCTCCCTTGCATCCTTAGATGACCAGCTCGTAACGCTGTCCGGGTAAGCTTTTGAGGATGCTTTGCATTTCCATGCTGAACACCGCTTCCGCCACTTCGCTGCCGGTAAGGCCGGTCAGCAGATACAGCTCTTCTACGTGGCGGGGTGACTTCTCCCGCAGTAAATGCATGAGTTTTTGTTCATTGTCTGATAATTGTAAAAACAATTCCCGCTGTATAACCGGCGGCCGGGAACGCTCTTCTCAGCCCATCATCTGTAAAACGTCTGCCGCTCCGGTGATCAGCATCGCTTTATTATTTTTTATAAGATGATTGCAGCCTGCCGCCTGTGGATCATCTGCCCGGCCGGGAACACAGAACACATCCCGGTTATAACCGCCCGCCAGATCAGCGGTGATCAGCGATCCGCCCTGCAACCCGCTCTCAATAACAATAGTAGCATCGCAAATGCCCGCCACAATACGGTTGCGCTTCGGGAAGTTCTGCCTGTCAGGCAGATGGCCACTCATAAAGTCGGTCAGCAGCCCGCCCTGCGTCATCATGGCTACCGCCGTGTTTTTATGCGCCGCAGGATAAATACGGTCCAACCCGTGCGCCAGTACGCCAATCGTGGGCGTACCGGCCTGTAAAGCCGTTTCATGGGCCAATATGTCGATGCCGTAAGCCAGTCCGCTCACCACCGTTACCTGTGCAGCAGCCAACTCTTCCGTAATTTGATGACATATCCGCCGCCCATAGGCCGTCGGTTTCCGCGTGCCCACCACACTGATCATCCGCGGGGCATTCAGGGAAGCCGTGCCTTTGTAATACAACAGTGACGGACTGTCGTAACAATGATGCAGCCGTTGCGGATAATCCGGCTCCGTACAAAACAACGCCCGGATACCATACTTTTCCATAAAATGAATTTCTTTCTCCGCTTCGCTGAAATCGCGGAAAGCACAGATCGCATTGGCACGGATGCTTCCCACCGTTTCAATGCGCTCCAGCTCGCGCCGCCGTGCACGGAAGATATCGCCGGCACTGCCAAACGTCTCCAGCAGCTTACGGATAATGACATCGCCAATTAAAGGAATACGGGTTAAGGCTATCTGGTATAGCAACTCCTCGGGCATAACAAACAATTTCCTTTTAAATTACGATTTTCCCTTCAGCGCGCATGTTGCAGGAACCGATTATTTTTGCAGTCAACAAGAGTAATTTTTATGATGATGAAACGGTTATGGTCAGGCGTACTGCTGCTGGGAATGCTGGCCTGTAAAACAACAACTCCGGTCACCGTGCAAACGCCCGCTGCCCCGGCCACACAGCTTACGCCTTATGGACCGGCATGGGCCGCCTTATGGCAGCAACAGTCCGGCGAATACAAAGCCCTTTGCCTGCAAGCCTATCAGCTGGCAGCGCTGCGGCTCGACCAGTACCTCGCGCAGCCGCATCATCTGCCGCTCGCCGTGGTAACAGACATTGACGAAACGGTGCTCGACAACAGCCCGTACTCCGTTCATCAGGCATTGAACGGCAAAAGCTACGACGATAAAAGCTGGATGGAATGGACCGCCAAAGCTATTGCCGATACCGTGCCGGGCGCCCCTGCTTTCTTTAAATATGCGGCTTCCAAAGGGGTGAAAGTGTTTTATATCACCAACAGGCTGGAAGCGGAAAGAGCCGCCACCCTGAAAAACCTGCAGCACTACGGCTTTCCGGATGCTGTAGATCAACATCTGTTGCTGAAAACAGCCGGCTCCGGCAAAGAACCGCGGCGCCAGCAAGTGTTGCAGCAGTATGAAATTGTACTCCTCTTCGGTGATAACCTCAGCGACTTTGCCAATGTTTTCGATAAAAAGCCGGTGGCAGAAAGAAATGCTGCCGCCCTGAAATCCGCTGCCAGCTTCGGTAGCAGGTTTATTGTGCTGCCTAATCCGATGTACGGCGACTGGGAAGGGGCGCTGTATAATTATCAGTATAAGCTCACGCCTCAGCAAAAAGACAGCGTGATGAAAGCGCAGCTGCGGAACTACTAGGTTTCTTTCACGCAACTTTGCGTGAATCTACTCCACGCCCACGATGCGGAATACCGTTCTCCTGTTGGCGGCGCGGCCTTCTTCTGTGTCGTTGGTGGCAATGGGTTGTGTTTCCCCGTAACCTTTGGAAGTCAGACGACTGATGCTGATCCCTTTATCTGTCAGGTATTTCACGACTGCCTTCGCACGATTGGTGGATAATGTGATGTTATCCTTATCCGAGCCCACATTATCAGTATGACCGGCAATTTCGATCTTCAGCGCCGGGTTGTCCTGCATCAGTTTTACGAGTTTGTCCAGTTCAGTCACCGATGCCGGTTCCAGGCTGTACTGGTTGCTCTGGAAGAAGATGTTGTGCAGAATGATGCTGGCGTTAACGGCGAGTGGTTGCAAGGGGATGTTTTTCTCAAAAGGGACTCCCGGGTGATGATCTTTCAGGGAGAAGTTATCAGAGTAAAACAGGTACCCTTTTTTATTGACGTGAAAAGCATAGTCCTTGCCTACGGGCAATGGCGCCAGAAAGTCGCCGTTATCGTTTGTTTTCACGGCGGCTATCGGGTAGCCTCCCTGCAGGTCTATCACGTCGATATTGGCGGTGAGTCTTTTATGCGTGGTGGTATCGTACACATATCCTTTTACATAGAGCGTTTGCAGGGGGCGTGCTTCCGGGTAGAGTTCAAAGCGGTAGATATCCAATGCGCCGCGGGTATCGGAACGATCGGAGGCGAAGTAGGCGGTTTTACCGTTGGCCTCTACCACCAGCGAAGCGTCTTCATCGATGGTGTTGATGGGATAACCGAGGTTGGTGGCGGGCCCCCAGCTGCCGTCAGGCTGGCGGCGGGAATAGAAGATATCGAGGCCGCCATAACCGGGATGCCCGTTGGACGCGAAGTACAGCGTTTGACCGTCGGCATGGATGAAAGGAGTGGTTTCCCTGCCGCGGGTGTTGATGTTGGGGCCAAGTCTCTCCGGAGCGCTCCAGCGGCCGTTTTCGAGGCGGCGGCTCATGAACAGGTCCGCGCCGGCGTCCGTCGTTTCACGGGCGAAATACAACGTTTGTTTATCGGCAGAGAGGCAGGGCTGTGACTCCCAGTCGCGCGTATTAATGGGTGCGCCGATGTTCTGGGGCGGCGTCCAGCCGTTAACCGTTTTTTCGGAGTAGTAGATGTCGCAGCTGCCTTTGCCTTCGGGGAATTCGCAGCCGGTGAATACGAGCAGCGTACCGTCCTGTGAGATGTTCTGTGCGCCTTCGTTGAACGAGCTGTTCACCGGTTCGCCCATGTTCTGTGCAGGCTGCCAGCCGCTGCTGTCGCGGCGGGAAATGAAGAAGTCTTCATTGCGGCCGTTGACGCGGCGGGTATAAATGAGTATTTGTGCGTCGATGGTGAGAGACGGAAAGTATTCCGGGTCTTTGCTGTTGATCTGGTCTCCCAGGTTTTCCGGATGAAAGGGCACCTGTTGATGCTGGGCGACCGCGAAGGTATAATTGGCTTTTAGCTTTTCTGCGTTGGCGTTGGGTGATTTGGCGGAGGCAAGGTGTTGTGTGATCGTGTTCAGGGCGCCCTGAAAATCGCCGGTGCCGGCCAGCGAGCGGGAATAGGCTACCATGACAGGTTTGAGCCCGCTGCTATCGAGTTGTTTCAATTTGGTGAAACTTTCTTTGGCGGCGGCATAGTCTTTCAGGTCTATGTAGCAGAGGCCCATCTGGCCGTAGGCGTCGGTGAAGCCGGGGGCGGTTTTGAGTGCGTTTTGCAGCAGGGCGATGGCTTCCCTGCTTTTGTACATACGGACGGCGTCTACCGCCTGGTCAAAAAGGGCTTTGGCTTTCTTAGGGGCTGTTTCGTAGGTGACTGTCTGGGCCTGTATCTGCAGGCAGCAGCACCATAAACAGGCGGATAATAACAGCGCACGTTTCATAAGAGTATCTGGCTTGTGTGACGAAGATAGAAGATAAAACGAAGAAGCCACTGCTTTCATTGCAGCGGCTTCCCCGTTTTTATCGTTATCCTGTTAAGGTACGTTGATGTATTTGTGTACCTGTAAGGACAGGCCCCATTCAGGGTGGTCTTTGATGTAGTCGATGATCAGCGGCGTCATTTCGGCGCTGCGGTCCCATTCCGGCGCGAGGTACAACTTACATTGTTTGCCAACCAGCGCGGCGTATTTCTCAGCCCAGGCGAAGTCGGATTTGTTGAAGATGACCACCTTCAGTTCGCTGGCCACTTCACATACTTCCGGCAACGGCGCCTTGAACTTTTTGGGTGACAGGGTGATCCAGTCCCAGCTGCCGCTGAGCGGAGAGGAGCCGGATGTTTCCATATGGGTACGGAAGCCCTTTTTATGCAGGGCTTTGGTGAGCGCGTCGAGGTTGTGCATTAACGGTTCGCCGCCGGTGATCACGGCGAGGCGTCCCGGATGAGAAGCGGCCTCTTCCACAATATCAACGATTTCCCGTTGCGGGTGTTTAGCGGCGTCCCAGCTCTCTTTTACATCGCACCAATGGCAACCTACGTCGCAACCGCCCAGCCTGATAAAATAGGCTGCTTTGCCCTGATAGTAGCCTTCTCCCTGGAGGGTGTAGAAGCTTTCCATCACCGGCAGGGTGCTGGTCTTAATATTTGTGGTAATAACTGACATGACTTACGGCACAAAGTTCGGGTTTTACCTGAACTTTTAGTTCATACTTCCTTTCAGGCCGATGTTGGCGTGATAGGTATTTTTCAGCAGCGCTGCGATGGTCATAGGACCAACGCCGCCCGGCACAGGTGTGATAAAGCTGCATTTAGGCGCTACTTCATCAAATTTCACATCTCCTTTCAGGCGGAAACCGCTCTTTTTGGTAGCGTCTTCCACCCGGTTGATCCCTACGTCCACCACTACGGCGCCTTCTTTTACCATATCGGCGGTCACGAAGTCTGGTCTGCCGATGGCGGCGATGATGATATCGGCCTGGCGGCAGATGTCTGCCAGATTTTGTGTGCGGGAGTGGGTGAGGGTAACGGTGCAGTTGCCCGGATTGGTATTGCGGCTCAGCAGGATGCTTACCGGTGTACCGACGATATGGCTGCGGCCTATTACCACGGCGTGTTTACCGGCGGTAGGAATGTTATAATGTTCCAGCATCAGCATGATGCCATAAGGAGTAGCGGGAATGAAAGCCGGTAAACCGCTGACCATTTTACCTACGTTCATCGGGTGGAAACCGTCTACGTCTTTGCTGGGATCGATGGTGTTGATCACCAGTTCTTCGTTGATGTGTTTAGGTAAAGGCAGTTGTACCAGGATACCGTCCACGTCTGCGTTTTCGTTGAGCAGGATGATCTGGTCCAGCAGGTGTTTTTCGGAAATTTGTTCGTCGAAACGCAGCAGGGTGGAGTTGTAGCCGCATTCTGCGCATGATTTCACCTTGGAAGCTACGTAGGTTTCGCTGGCGGGGTTGTTACCTACCAGTATAGCTGCGAGATGAGGTACTTTTTTACCAGCAGCCTTTAATTCAGCCACCTGGGTGGCTAATTGGGCTTTAATAGCCTCAGAAACTAGTTTACCGTCTAAAATTTGCATGTGCAAAGGTAATGAAAATGAGGAATTACGAATATCGAATTCTCCATTTACATACGGGAGAGGGGAAAGAAGGAGGAAATACAGGCTAAAAGAAGACGGATTAACCGTTAAAACGCAGGGCTTTCGCTGGCATCCGGCAAAACAAGCGACATGGGTAGCGCTTGTTTTGCCCGGGCATTGCGCCCGTCAGAATGCGCGATAGTGGAAATTATAAGGCAAAACATGCATATAAATCTCCCTGCCACCCGCGGGCGGCAGGGAAAGATTTTGATCACAAAAGGAACATCAGATTTTTGGCGCGGCAGCGAGTATTTCAGCGTCTGCAGCGGCGGCATATTTTTCGAAGTTGCGGATGAACTGGGCGGCCAGGTCTTTCGCTTTTTCGTCGTATGCTGCTTTGTCAGTCCAGGTATTGCGCGGGTCCAGGATTTCAGCCGGAACACCGGGGCAGGCATCGGGGATAGCCACGCCGAATACCGGATGATGATGGAAAGTGGCGTTGTCCAGCTGGCCTTTCAGGGCTGCAGAGATCATCGCACGGGTATAGGCCAGTTTAATACGGTTGCCGGTGCCGTAAGCGCCGCCGGTCCAGCCGGTATTGATCAGCCATACGTTTACCTGGTGCTGGCGCATTTTCTCACCGAGCATCTGGGCGTACTGCGCAGGATGCAGGGGGATGAAAGGCGCGCCAAAGCAGGCGCTGAAGGTGGATTTAGGCTCCGTAATACCTGCTTCCGTGCCAGCCACCTTAGCGGTATAACCGGAAATGAACTGGTACATGGCCTGTCCGGGCGTGAGCCGGGAAACAGGCGGTAATACGCCGTAGGCGTCGCAGGTGAGGAAGAATATGTTTTTAGGAATGCCTCCGATGGAAGGCTCCAGTGCATTGTCAATGTAAGTCAGCGGATAAGATACGCGGGTATTTTCCGTGATGGCGCAATCGGTATAGTTGACCGTATTGGTGCCGGGGAAGAACTGGATATTCTCCAGCAGGGCGCCGGGGCGCACCGCGCGGAAAATCTGCGGCTCTTTTTCTTCAGACAGGTCAATGCATTTGGCATAACAACCGCCTTCGAAGTTAAATACGCCGGTGGACGTCCAGCCGTGCTCGTCGTCCCCGATCAGTTTACGGGAAGGATCAGCGCTGAGGGTCGTTTTACCGGTGCCGCTCAGCCCGAAGAAAATGGCGGTGTCGCCATCGTCTCCCTGGTTGGCAGAGCAGTGCATGCTCAGCACCTGTTTGTCATGCGGCAATACGTAGTTGAGGATCGTAAAAATGCCTTTTTTGATTTCGCCGGTATAAGCGCTGCCACCGATGATGATGGTTTTACGGGAGAAGCTGACCATGCTGAAGTTACCCTGACGGGTGCCGTCAATGGCGGGGTCCGCAAGGAAGCCCGGCGCCTGGATCACCGTCCAGTCAGTATGCATGTAGTCCAGCTCTTCTTCCGTTGGACGCAGGAACATATTATAGGCGAACAGGCTGGACCAGGGCAGTTCGGTTACCACCTTGATGTTAACCCGGTAGTCCTGATCTGCACAGGCGTAGCAGTCACGCACCCACACGTCTTTCCCGGTGAAATAGGCGGTGATTTTTTTGTACAGATTGTCAAACACCTCCGCGGAAACGGGGATGTTAAAGTCGTTCCAGTTAACAGTGTCAGCTGTGAGGTCGTCTTTTACGATAAATTTGTCTTTGGGTGATCTGCCGGTAAATTGGCCGGTGTTGACGGCGAGTGCTCCTGTGTCGGCCAGTACGCCTTGTTTTTTGGCTAAGGTCTGTTCCACCAGTTGTTCCGGGGACAGTTGATAGAATACATTCGACACATTCTCTATGCCCAGTTCCCGTAAGTCAGCAACAGGGTTCCTTACGCTACTCATTTGCATAAAAAGCAAGATTGTTTTGGTGTAAAAGCAAAACTAGGCATTTTTTGATATCGTCAAATTTTATCGGTGTTACACCACTAAAATTTAGAAAAAATGAGTGGTACTAGCAGGTATTGTTGACAGATTTCTAATTTGGCTGCGTTTCCTTGCAGTATTTCAAAAGCCCGGTGTGTGAATATAACATTAAGTATTTGCAAGGGAGTATCAGTTCTTAACCAGCTCTCTCCGCTTTTTGACCAGTTTGCCTGAATTTGAATTTATCACACAGCGGATTCATGAAATCACAAAATTTTGCCCTAGGTTTGGAGCCTCATTTGAAATACAGACGATATGAAGAATTTGCCCTTGGACTCGCAGCTGTTTATTAAAAACCGCGCGCGTTTTGTGGCCAAAATGCAGCCACAGTCAATAGCCATTATCAACTCTAATGATGAATTGCCGACCAACGGTGATGCGTTGTATAAGTTTAAACAAAACTCCGACCTGTACTGGCTTACCGGTATCGACCAGGAAGATACCATGCTGGTATTGTTCCCCGACAACCCGGACCCGAAATACCGCGAAGTACTGGTGCTGGTGCGTCCTAACGAACTGAAGGAGAAATGGGACGGCCACCGGCTGCGCAAGGACGAAGCTTTCGCCGTTTCCGGTATCTCCACCGTAGTATGGCTTGACAGCCTCGACGCCCTGTTGCAGCAATGGGTCAACGATGCTTCCAATATCTACCTGAACTCCAACGAGAATAACCGTAAATCCAGCCTGATAGCGGTAAGAGACTACCGCTATGCGCAGGAGATGAAGCTCCGCTATCCGCTGCACAACTATCTCCGGGCGGCCGTGATCTTCAAAGAACTGCGTGCGGTGAAAACAGCGGAAGAAGTGAAAGTGATGCAGGAAGCCGTAGATATTACGGAAAAAGCGTTCCGCCGCGTACTGAAGTTTATCAAACCTGGTGTATGGGAACACGAAATACAGGCGGAAATTGTGCATGAATTCCTGCGCAACCGCTCTGCCGGGGAGGCTTACGGCTCTATCATCGCCTCCGGCGACCGTGCCCGTACCCTGCACTATGTGTACAATAACCAGGAATGTAAAGATGGTGAACTGATCCTGATGGACTTCGGCGCGGAATATGGCGGTTACAATGCCGACCTTACCCGTACCGTTCCTGTAAATGGTAAATTCACCGACCGTCAGCGCCAGGTGTACAACGCCTGCCTTCACCTGCACAACTATGCGAAAAGCATCCTCCGCCCGGGTATCACCATCGCCAAATACCACGAAATGGTGGGCGTGGAAGCCGGTAAGGAGTTTGTAAAACTGGGCCTGCTCACCGAAGCGGACATCAAAAAACAGGACCCGGAAGCGCCGGCTTACCGCAAATACCTGTACCACGGTATCTCCCACCATCTGGGGGTAGACGTGCATGACCTCGGCCCGTCTTTCCACCAACCGATTCCGGAAGGCGCTGTGATGACCGTTGAACCGGGCATCTATATTGAAGAAGAAAAAATGGGCATCCGCATTGAAAACAACATCTGGCTCACCGCCAGCGGTAATGTGGACCTGTTCAAAAATATTCCTGTCACTGCCGAGGAGATCGAAGCACTGATGAAATAACGACGTCAGTTACGGATTACGGATTACGAATTACGAATTAAGGAGATACTTTATGTGATATACGCCTAAATTCGTAATTCGTAATCCGTAATTTGTATTTGTATTAAAGCCATTTGAATGCGACAACTTCCTAACATTATTACCCTATGCAACCTCTTTTGCGGCGCATTAGCCATTATTTGTGTGCTGCATGCTCCGGAATTCCGGGTGGAGTTTAACGGCAATGAATATACGGTGACCAATCCCGAGCCTGTCTACTGGGCTTCCGCGCTGGTGGTGCTGGCAGCAGTTTTCGATTTCTTTGACGGACTGGTGGCCCGCCTGCTGAAGGTGCAATCGCCCATGGGCAAAGAGCTCGACTCCCTGGCAGATGTGGTTACTTTTGGGGTGGTGCCCGGTATGATGTTGTATCGCCTGCTGCGCAGCGCCTATTACCAGATGCCTGACGCCTTCGAAGTATCGATGGTAAACGTAGCGCCGGCCTTACTGGTGCCTTGCTTTGCAGCCTACCGGCTGGCCAAGTTCAACCTGGACACCCGGCAGTCTGAAAACTTCATCGGCGTGCCCACACCGGCTGTAGGCTTGCTGGTGGCCTCTTTTCCGATGATACTCCTGTATAATCCCTATAACCTGGCCCACTGGCTGCAGAACGTATGGGTACTCTACGGTATCATTGTGGCCCTCTGTTACCTGATGGTGGCGGAAATCCCCATGCTGAGCCTGAAAGTAAAGGAGAAATCCCTGAAGGCCAACTGGACAAGGCTGCTGCTGGTGATATTGGTACTGGTGAGCATTCCCTTCCTGAATTATGCGACAGTTCCGTTTATATTCATTTGTTATGTGATACTCTCGCTGGCGGTGCCACCAAAGGTAACACCGGCGTGAGATTGATAAACCTGCAATGCAGCAAAGCACGTACAGGCCGGCAGCGGCTTTACGAACTTTGCTGCATTGCTGCTTTGCGAGAGTAATTATTTTCCGTAGGTTTGCGCCAAATTTTAGCACAATGACTTTTACTGCACATATCAATGTGATGCCACTGAAAGAATTATTGGACCCGCAAGGTAAAGCGGTGATGAGTGGTCTCAAAAACCTTGGCATGGGCCAGGTACAAGATGTACGGATTGGAAAGCACATTACCCTGCAAATTGAAGCCGCCAGCAAGGAAGAAGCACATCAGATCGCTGAAAGTGCCTGCCAGAAACTGTTGGCTAACCAGGTAATGGAATACTTCGAAGTACAGATACAATAAAAAATCAACTTACGGATTACGGCTAACGGTCATCTGACACGCTAATCGTAATCCGTAATTTGTTTACAGCACATGAAATTATACCTCATTCCATCTCCTATCGGCAACCTCGCCGATATCACCTACCGGGCTGTAAAAGTGCTGGAGGAGGCGGAATTGGTGCTGGCGGAGGATACCCGCACCTCCGGCGTGCTCCTCAAACACTACCAGATCAATAAACCGGTCACACCCTACCATCAGCATAACGAACACAAGATCGTGCAGCACCTGCTGCAACAGCTGCAATCCGGCAAAACCATGGCCCTGCTCACCGACGCAGGCACCCCCGGCGTTTCCGACCCCGGATTCCTGCTGGTCCGTGAGTGTATCCGTGCCGGCGTGCCCGTAGAATGCCTCCCCGGTGCCACGGCTTTTGTGCCAGCACTGGTCAACAGCGGCATTCCCATGAACCGCTTTATTTTTGAAGGCTTCCTGCCACTCAAAAAAGGCCGCCATACCCTTTTTACCCAACTCAGTACGGAAGAACGCACCTTCGCTTTTTATGAGTCGCCCATGCGGCTGGTAAAAACACTGGCCGATCTGATCCAGTACCTCGGACCCGACCGTCAATGCTGCGTTAGCCGCGAACTCACCAAAATGTTCGAGGAAAACAAACGTGGCACCCTCCGGGAAGTGCATGACTACTTCCTCGAAAAAGGAGTGAAAGGCGAAATCGTAGTCGTGGTACAGGGCGCTGACTGACCCATCTCTCCATATCCAAAGCATTATTTCCCCACAACAACCGCCCATACAGGCCGGAAGCCTCCTGGTGTATATTTTGGCCGATTTTACGGGATACCTATCGTGAATTGTTTATTTTAGCCACGGAATCTAAACTAAAACTGAATGAAGCACGGGGTATTAGGAAGCTGCCTCGCCCTTACCATGATGACGGGCAGCTGGTTACAACTAAATGCACAGTCAGACCGCTGGCAACAAAGGGTAAAGTATACGATGGACGTGGCGATGGACGCTCCCGCCAACAAGCTGACCGGTAAACAACACCTGGAGTATTTCAATAACTCCCCGGACACACTGAAGAAAGTCTTTTATCACCTGTACTGGAACGCATTTCAGCCGGGAAGCATGATGGACGTGCGCAGCCGCGAGCTGGGCAAAATCGTGCTCGGGAAAGACAAAAATGGTAATCCCCGCCAGGACTGGGATGGCCGCGTGCGCGACCGCATCTCCAAACTGAAACAGGATGAAATAGGCTACCAGAAAATCATCTCCCTGAAAAGAGATGGTAAAACACAGGACTTTAAAGTGGTGGAAACCATCCTCGAAGTGCCGCTGGACAAACCCATCCTGCCCCATTCCAAAGCCGTGTTCGACATGGAATTTGAAGCGCAGGTGCCCGTACAGATCCGCAGAAGCGGCCGTCACAACGCCGAAGGCGTGGACTTCTCCATGTCACAGTGGTATCCTAAAATGTGCGAATACGACTATGAAGGCTGGCATCCCACGCCTTATATCGCCCGTGAGTTCTACGGCATATGGGGCGATTATGACGTGAAAATCACCATCGATAAAAAGTACGTGCTGGGCGGTACCGGTTACCTCCAGAACCCCAACCAGATCGGGCACGGCTACGAAGCACCGGGCGCTAAAGTAAACCGCCCCGCCGGCAACAACCTGACCTGGCATTTTGTGGCGCCCAACGTACACGATTTCGTGTGGGCGGCGGATCCGGACTACAAGCACATCACACAGAAAGTGGATGGCTTCACGGCGCATTTCTTCTACATAGAAAACGACGCTACCCGCGAATCATGGCCACAACTGGCGAAGATGGTCCCGGTAGCCTATAACTATATCAAAACACATTACGGCGCTTATCCTTACCAGCAGTACTCCTTTATACAGGGCGGCGACGGCGGTATGGAATACCCCATGGCCACGCTGATACAGGGCAACCGTAACATCGCTGCGCTCTATAACCTGGCGCTGCACGAATGGATGCACAGCTGGTACCAGGGTATGCTGGCTACCAATGAAAGCCTTTATCCTTGGATGGATGAAGGTTTTACAACGTTTGCGGAAGATGCTACCTACCACAATACCATCGATTCCCTGAAAGGGAAAAATCCGCACGAAGGCTCGTATGACGGCTATTTCGCGCTCGTCAGAAGCCCGTTTGAAGAACCCGCTTCCACCCACGCAGACCACTTCAACAGCAACTACGGCTACAGCCTTACGGCTTATTCCAAAGGCGCCGTGTTCCTGGAACAGCTGGGCTACGTGATCGGTAAAGACAACCGCGATGCCGGATTGCTGCGCTATTACAACGAATGGCGCTTCAAACATCCGAACGCAAACGATTTTATCCGTGTAATGGAAAAACAGAGCGGTATCCAGCTGGACTGGTACAAACAATACTTTATCAATTCCACCAAACACATTGATTATGGTATTGACAGCGTATACAGCAAAGGCAGCAAAACCGTGGTGCGCCTGCGTCGCGTGGGGCTCTTCCCCATGCCTGTTGACTTTATGGTGACAGATAAGAAAGGTAACCAGGTGATGCACTACATTCCACTGTCGCTCATGTTCGGCGAAAAGCCCAACGAGCAGCCGGCCGTAAAACGTGTAGTCGATCCCGTTTGGTACTGGACCAACCTGACCTACGAGGTGGAACTGGACCTGCCACTGTCTGACATCAAGGAGCTGGAAATAGATCCCAGCCAGCGTTTGGCAGATATCGACAGAAGTAATAACAAAGCAGTTTCCTAAAACAGGAACTGGTATAATACGGCGAAGACCGGAGCGGACAGAACGCCTGCTTTGGTCTTCGCTTTTTAGTTTCCTGCCCCGCCCAGCACCTGCCTGGCTTTCGCTTCTCCATCAGCGATCATGTTCCTGATGGCGCGGTTAATGAATTCCAGTCCGCCCATCCCGGCCGTTACCGGTGCATCCGGTCGGATCACGTGCAGGTTTAATATTTTCTTTCCCCTGAAAGGAGCCGCTTCCGGTATATCAAAACATTCCTGGATGGTGTCTGCTGCCACGCCGGCGGCCTGCAGCCTGTGTTGTATCGCTTCGAGGTAACGGAGCGAGTGGTTGTATACTGTTGGTACGGCAATGTCTCCGTCAGACATATTAATGGTGCCCCAGTCCATGGTGCGTTCCAGTACGTCCACCAGGTTTTTGAACTGCATGGGATATTCTTCCTGGGTCACCGGTGTGTGCAATACAACGTAGATATCCGTGGCGCCCCGGTCTATGGCAAGTTTTACCGGGGCGTACAAGGGGCCGCCGCCGTCTGTGAGTTGTTGCAGTGGTTGGCCTTCCTCGATAATATCTATCGGCGGCATAAACGCCGGTTGCATGAAAGAAGCCACCATAGCATCGCGCAGCATGTGTACATCACTGAGCTTTTTTACCGTATACCCGTTGCTGTTAGATTCCCGGTTGGAGAAATAGATATTGCGGCCGGTTTGCAGGCTCCTGGTAGCAATATAGAGTTCGCGCGGGGCGGCCATCAGCTGGCGGAAGCGCTCTTCTGTAACGATGGCGTTGACCTTATGCAGCAGTGGGATAATGTTGTACAGCGAAAGCTGGTTGTTGGCCAGCCGCTGGATAGCGTGATTGGTGGAAAAGAAATCCTGTGTGACATTGGCGGTAAAGATCTTTTCCGCCAGTTCTGCGTCGTCGATGGCTGTCAGCAGGGCGATCAGTGAGCCGGTACTGGTACCACAAATGATATCGAATGACTTGTCCGGATAATGTTGCTGAAGATACCTGACCACTCCTATGGCGAAGGCGCAACGGGCACCGCCTCCTCCCAATACTAATGCTGTTTTCGTCATGATGGATTTTTCAAGAATGATGTACGGTTACTAACTGCTAAAACGGGCAAGGGGTTATGATATGACAATCGGCGGTCATCTCTCAAATTACAAAATCCGGGTAAAAAAAAATCAGGACGGCGGCGCGGTCCTGATGGCGTGTACAAATAAGTGTTATGCCGGGCGGTTAAAATATGAGTTGTTGTAACTGGTTTTCCCAGTTATGGCGCTGCAATTCATGGAATTTCAGCTGTTCAAGATGGTGTTCCGTATGATAGGCGGTGAAATACAACATTTCCCGCATAGTGATTTTGCCGAGCAGGGGGTGGGGCAGGCGATACTTATCAAGATCGTTTTCAGACCATTTCCCGAGATTTTCCAGCAGCCGCTCCTTTTGTTTGAGGAAAGCCTGTATGAGTACGGGGCGCTGGGCGCTATAGATAACGCCGGGCAGATAAGTAAGGGTGGATTTGCCTCCGTGGGCCAGCACATTCCGGTAGTCTTCCACCAGCGCTGTATAAGAGCGGGAGGGCTGGCGGCTGGCGCCGAAGTAGCGCAGCAGTATTTTCGGATAGCCCATGGCGGTAGCTACAGGCCTGGCCGATTTAATGAGATGTTGCAGTTGTTGCCCAGCGGACCATTTGCCGTAAGGCGTGGCGGTAAAGCGTTGATCCGGTAATGTCTGTACGAAATCAACAAAATGATCGAAGCTGCTATTTATCTGAGAATGGATCTCATGCTGGTTCAGGTACATAGGAAATGATTTAGAGGGTGCGTTAAACACAAAACCGGACGCTTCAAACTAAACTGTTACCCGGGCCATTTGCATTCTTCCTGAAGTTACGCCGGTTTTGTGACCTGTCCAATAAATTGATAGATATAAAAAGTAATAATATTTATTTTTCAGGTAGCGGAATGGATCATTTGACGTTTTTACCTTGCAAAAGTTTAATTATTCCAGCACTTCACACATAAAACCCTGTTTCTGCACAAAATCTATAATAATATTTTCAGTTACCTGGAGGTCCCCAATCCTGAGCACCCTGTCGCAGTCGTCGAGGTCCACGTGACAGCTGGCCACCTCGAAGCTGGAGGTGATGGCCTGTATCATGGCTTGCTTTTCCTGGTGACTTCTGATATTGGTTTTGAAGATGCCTATCATAGCGGAATGATTTAGGTGGGTTATGCTTCTTTGTTGTCCTGGTTGGCTTCGCGGGGATTGTCTTTCGGGTTGGTGAATTCCTCTTCGCGCCAGTCGAACCGGCGGGGATCGCAGTAGTTACGGAAGCGTTCCCGCATTTTCTCCCGTTGTTCGGGTGTCATGTTAGCCAGTTTTTCTTTCCATTCCTTGCGTTGGCGTCCCCATCCGCCGCCCCATTTGGCGCCCCCGGGTTTGTGGCCATGCCAGCCAAACAGCAGTTTACCCAGTACGAGCAGGCCAAGGGCTTGCCAGTAGGAGATAACGGGGCCGTGGAAAAGTTCTGGTATCAGGTTGTTCCACAACACTTGTGTGAGCAGGATCACGAGGGCAAAGAAGGTGATGCCTAACAAGATCAATCCTATTTTTTTGATGGGTCGCATATCTTGAATAATTTGATTTAGTTATTAAATAGTTCCTGGTAAAGTTCTGCCAGCCGTTCCCGCAGATACAGTACTGCATAGCGTTTCCGGGACAACAGTGTATTTACGCCGACGCCTGTTTCTTCGCTCATTTCTTTAAAGGATTTCCCTTCCAGTTCATGTTGCAGAAAGACCTGTTTTTGTTCCGGCGGCAGTTCGTCGATCGCCTGTGTAATGGCTTCCGATATGATCTTCCGCGTCAGCGGGGTGTCGGCCTGTAAGTTTTCATCAGCAAGGATTTCCGGCAGGAAAAGGACTTCCTCTCCTTCAATTTCGCGCGTAAAGTCGGTGAAAGGCGTTTCTTTTTTCTTGCGGAACCAGTCGGTGATACGGTTGCGCGTCACGGCAAACAGCCATCCGGTGATGGAGTCTATCTGGCTGCCCAGGCGCAGGTATTCGGTAAATTGATACAGTACGTCCTGCAATATGTCCTCCGCATCCGACGCGTTGTTGACACGCTGCCGGATGAAGTGCAGTAAACGCTTGCGTTCCTGCTTTACCGTAGCCTGTATGCGGTCGTTTTGCTCTTGGGCCATCATGCTGTTTGTGAGGAGCAACTGTTTCATCGTAATAAGGAAGACGAAACAGGGAAATCGATATTTTATTTTCCGGGAAAAAAATATCAGGGGCAACAAAACCGGCATCCATGGCGGTTATCCTCAGCTCTTCACCATCACGATGTATTTTTCCTTAAAGCTTTCTTCCGGAAAAATCTCGTAAAGCTCCAGCAACCGCGGTTTAACGCCGCTTTCGGAGATTTCCTGCGCCAGGTCGCCGCCTTTCAGGCAGATCAGTCCTTTTTCGAACTGTTTGCCGGGCACGGCCGATTTTTTCAGGAGAGGTTTGCTCCACCGCCAGAGGTCGGCCAGCGGGGCTACCGCCCTTGATACAACGATATCGAATTTACGGTTTTTAATTTCTTCCACGCGGGTATGCGCGCTGGTAACGTTTTTCAGGCCGAGCGCTTCGGAAACGCCCTGTACCACCTTGATTTTTTTGCCGATGGAGTCTACCAGGTGGAACTGTACTTCCGGGAAAAAGATGGCCAGCGGGATACCGGGGAAGCCACCTCCCGTGCCCAGGTCCAGTATCTGGGTGCCCGGCTGGAAATCTGCAATGGCCGCTATGCTCAGGGAATGCAGCACATGCCGCTCATACAGGGAGTCAATGTCTTTCCGGGAGATGACGTTGATCTTTCCGTTCCATTCCTCATATAATCCTTTCAGGGCTTCCAACTGTTGCAACTGGGCAGGCGTAAAATCACTGAAGTACTTTAATACAATTTCCATGGCGCAAAAGTAAAGAATTGGCCTTTATAAAACGACGAATGGCGGAGTATCTCCGCCATTCTGTTATCTTTTCAGGCAGATGACCTACCATTTGTTTTTAGACCTGAACATCAGTGCCGGTGTGAATATGATGTAATACAGCACCATAAAAATGTCCATCAGCCAGCTGAACTTGAAAAGATCGCTCTCGTCGAGCCGGCGCATGGCCGAGTAGGTGATAATGGACTGTATCAGCACTTTGCCTGCGAAGATGCCCAGCACATACCACAGGATGGGCGGCGGGAAAAACAGCGCGAAGATCAGGGCCGGATAAAACAGGAAATGCGTCAGGGAAAACAGGCCCAGCACAAACTTATGCCCGAAGCGGTAGTGTTTGCCGGTGGACATATGCCTGGTTTTTTGCCTGAACCAGCTTTTCCAGCTCAACTTAGGCTCGGAGTAGGTAAAGGCCTGCTTGTCGATCACCACCCCCACGTTTTTACGGTTAGCGGCGGAATTGACGAACAGGTCATCGTCGCCGCTGGCGAGATGCTGATGGCTGGTGAAACCTTTGTGCCGGAAAAACAGCTCTCTTTTGTAGGCCAGGTTGCGGCCCACACCCATATAAGGCATACCGCTCATGGCAAAAGAGAGGTGTTGCAGGGCGCTGAAGAAGGTTTCGTAGCGGATCACCTTGTTGAGGAAGCCCGGTTTTTTATGGTAAGCGCCGTAACCCAGCACTATTTCCTTCTCATCCTCAAACCCCTGGCTCATTAGCGTGAGCCAGTAGGTGCTGCCCGGCTTACAATCGGCGTCCGTCAGCAGTACATTGTCATACTGGGCGCCTTTCAGGCCGATAGACAGCGGATATTTTTTCCCGGGGATAAATTTAGCGGCTTGTTTGATTTCAATATGCCGGTAGTGCGGATAGCCCGGCTCTATGGAGCGGAGATAATATTTGGTATCGTCTTCAGAGTTGTCGTTGACCACTATCACCTCGTATTCCGGTTTATGGTGCACATGATAACGCTGCTGTAATACGCCCGGCAGATTTTTCTGCAGGTTCAGTTCTTCGTCCTTGGCACAGATGATCACGGAAAAAGGGCCGCCAGGCGCCTGGTCCAGGTCAAACTTACGACGATAAAAAGCTACCCGGGAAAAGACAAACAGATAATAGATCGTCTGAATTCCTGCTACGGTAGCGAAAAAGTATAAGGCAATTTCACCCAGATTGTCAAGCATAATGCTGGCAAAAATATAATATTTTTATTATCTGTAAAATAATAAAAAATCCTGCTTCGAAGGATAAAATCCCCAAATGATAAAATAGCCAAATAATACGATCTTTGCACGCTGAAATTAAGAGCCGTGAATTTTGAACTGATAACTACAGATAGTGGCAGTAATGCCAGGGCTGGTAAGATTACCACTGCCCACGGTACCATAGAAACGCCGATTTTTATGCCGGTAGGCACGGTGGGCAGCGTGAAAGCCGTTACCCAGGAACAGGTGCGTGATGATGTGCAGGCACAGATTATTCTGGGCAATACCTATCATCTTTACCTGCGCCCCGGACTGGAAGTGTTGTCACTGGCCGGCGGCCTGCATAAATTCAACGGCTGGGAGCGCCCCATCCTGACCGACAGCGGTGGATACCAGGTGTTCTCCCTGGCGGCCAACCGCAAGATCAAGGAAGAAGGGGTGGTGTTCCAGTCCCATATCGACGGCTCCAAACACCTGTTTACCCCCGAAAATGTGATGGACATCCAGCGGACCATCGGCGCCGATATTATTATGGCGTTCGACGAATGCCCGCCGTACCCATCAGAATACCGTTATGCCCGTAAATCCATGGACCTGACGCACCGCTGGCTGGACCGCTGTATACAAAGACTGAAAGATACCCAGCCCGCCTATGGCCACGAACAGACGCTGTTCCCCATTGTGCAGGGCAGCACCTATAAAGATCTCCGCAAGGCCTCCGCGGAATATATCGCCTCCCGCGGCGCCGCAGGCAACGCCATCGGCGGTTTGAGCGTAGGGGAACCGGAAAATGAGATGTATGAGATGTGCGGACTGGTGACCGAGATCCTGCCTAAAGACAAACCCCGCTACCTCATGGGCGTAGGCACCCCCTGGAACATCCTGGAAAACATCGCCCTCGGCGTGGATATGTTCGACTGTGTGATGCCCACCCGTAACGGCCGTAACGGCATGCTCTTTACCTGGAACGGCGTGATCAACATCCGCAATAAAAAATGGGCGACCGATTTTAACCCTATCGACGCCAACAGCGAGTGTTTCGCCACCCGTGACTACTCCCGGGCCTACCTGCGCCACCTGTTTGTGGCCGGCGAAATTTTAGGCATGACATTGGCGAGTATCCACAACCTCGCTTTTTACCTGGAGCTGGTAAAAGAAGCCCGCCGCCAGATCCTGGCCGGCACCTTCGCTACCTGGAAAACGGGCATGGTACAGCAACTGAAAACGCGACTGTAAAAGTTCAGACTATAAAATAAACTAATATCTTTGGGCTCATGACTAAAATCGACTGGTACATTTTACGCAAGCTCATTGGAACGTTTATTTATTCCCTGATGATATTGCTGATCATTTCCGTAGTGATCGATATTACAGAGAAGATAGATGATTTCATTAAGTACAACATATCCCTGCATGATGTGATTGTGGATTATTACTTCGGTTTTATCCCGCACATCGCGGCATTGCTGTTTCCCCTGTTCATATTCATCTCCGTTATTTTCTTTACCTCCAAAATGGCGTACCGCTCAGAAATCATCGCTATCCTGAGCGCCGGTGTGAGCTTCCGCCGTTTCCTGCGCCCTTACTGGGTAGGTGCCATCCTGTTTGGCGGTATCCTCTGGCTGGCCAACTACTGGGTGGTGCCCAATGCCAACCGTATCCGCACCACGTTCGAAAATACACGTATCCGTACGCCGGACAACCAGCAGTCGCAGTACGACCGCTCCAGCCGCATCGACAGCTTTACCTACGTATCCTTCGGGACCTACGATCCTAACTATAAAAGTGGCAGCAACTTTACCCTGTCAAAGGTGGATAAACAGCTGATGTCCGTGAAGCTGCGGGCTGACCGCATCTCCTGGGACTCCACCAAAAAGGCATGGAGGCTGGACTATGTGTCTGTCAGGCATATGGACGGACTGCATGAAAAATGGTACAGCCGCCAGGACTCCATCCTTAAGATAGCGCTGGACCCCAAAGACCTGATAGAGGTGAAAAACCTCCAGGAAGCCATGACCACGCCTGATCTGCGCAAGTATATTAAACGGGAGGCCATCCGCGGCTCCGAAGGCCTCAATACCTATTGGGTAGAGTACTACCGCAGGACCGCCGCCGCCGCCGCCGTAGTGATCCTGACCCTCATCGGGGGCATTATCGCCGCCAAAAAGGTGAGGGGAGGCAGTGGGCTGCACCTCGCCGTAGGCATCGTTATCAGCGCCAGCTATATCATCCTCATGCAGTTTACCACCGTATTCAGCACCAAGGCCGATCTGAACCCGCTCGTGGCCGTGTGGATACCCAACGTGCTTTTCGGGGGACTGGCATTTTACCTGTACCGCCGGGCGCCGAAATGATGGGTGCGTCTACATTCAGGTCCCGGGCTGACATCCCCGGCTGCGTTGTTTTACCGGGTTTTTCCCTTTATAATGTATGACTGTATAAAATACTGTAACAGGCTCCTGGAAAAGGGGCCTGTTTGCCTTCGGTAGCTATGCCCCGGTGCTCCGGCCAGCCCTTTGAAAAATGCCGTTTTTTTACCAGGCGTGAAAAAAAGCACCTTTATTTTCATCCTCGTTTATAACGATTATCCATTCTGATCGGGTAAACAAAAATTGTCCAATCTGATAAATAAAAATGAAATTTTAAGCGGCATGCTTTCAATATTTTCAATTCGTTCTGAAAAAATTTACATTTCTTTAACGTCGATGCCGTATGGTTTGTTTTGTATGTATAAATAATTGATTTATATATATATTAAATGGTTTGATGCCTGGTCATCCTCCCTGTCTGTTATGGGTGTTTTGCTTATTAAATTGACATTAAATACTGCTAAATGGTGGTAACTTCGTTAACAAATCATTACTTTTGACAATTGATCGATTTTGTTTCATTTTATAAACAATAGCAGTAAAATGGGGTACATAAAAGAAAAATTCAAGGTTAAAGCAGATGAACTTAACGTTGAAGTAAAGGACCTGGTAAAGAACCACGGCTCAAAAAAAATTGAAGACGTAACAGTGGCGCAGGTTTACCAGGGTATGCGCGGTATTACCGGCATTGTAACGGAAACTTCCCTGCTGGATGCCAACGAGGGCATTCGTTTTCGCGGATATTCCATTCCGGAGCTGAGAGAACACCTGCCAAAAGCGCCGGGTGGAGCTGAACCGTTACCAGAAGGGCTGTTTTACCTGATGTTGATTGGTGAGTTACCCAATGAAACAGATGTGCAGACTTTATCCAGCATGTGGGGACGCCGTTCTCATGTACCTAACCATGTATTTGATGCTATTGAGGCATTGCCTATTACTACCCACCCGATGACGATGTTCACTGTAGGTATCATGGCGCTGCAGACAGAATCTGCATTTGCAAAGGCCTATGCTGAAGGTATCAATAAAAAAGACTACTGGAGCTACATGTATGAAGACACGATGAACCTCATCGCCCGTCTTCCCCGTATCGCTGCCTACATCTATCGCCGCAAATACAAAGGCGGTCAGCACATCCAGCCTAACGGCATGCTGGACTGGGCAGGTAACTTCGCACATATGCTGGGTTACAGCGACGAAGGCTTCAAGGAGCTGATGCGTCTTTACATGGTGATCCATGCCGACCACGAAGGTGGTAACGTGAGCGCACACACGACACACCTGGTAGGTTCCGCCCTCAGCGATGCTTACCTGTCTTTCGCCGCCGGTATGAACGGCCTGGCAGGTCCGCTGCACGGTCTGGCCAACCAGGAAGTGATCAAGTGGATACTGGCCATGCGCGAAGAACTCGGTGGTGGCATGCCTACCAAAGAGCAGATCGAAGCGTATGTACGCAAAACCCTGTCTGAAGGTAAAGTAGTACCGGGCTACGGTCACGCTGTACTGCGTAAAACAGATCCGCGCTTCACCGCACAGATGGAATTTGCTAAAAAACACCTGCCTAATGATGAACTGGTGAAAATTGTGTGGACCGTATACGAAACCGTACCGCCGATTTTACAGGAACTGGGCAAAGTGAAAAACCCATGGCCTAACGTAGACGCACACTCCGGCGCATTGCTGGTACACTACGGCCTGGTAGAATATGAATTCTACACCGTACTGTTCGGCGTATCCCGCGCACTGGGCGTACTGGCCTCCCTCTGCTGGGACAGAGGTCTGGGTCTCTCTCTCGAAAGACCTAAATCCGTTACCACTGAATGGATGAAACAGTTTGTAGAAGGAAAAGTGACTGCAGACGCAGAATAATTCCGCCTGCGGACTGAAAAATATAATTAGCGAAGATGAAAGCTGTAGCAGCTTTTATCTTCGCTAATCTTTTTAAATTATCTTCGTGGCTCACTAAAACCGGTTCATTATCTCAACTTTCACTGCCATATTATCCAACCCGATAGAATATCTCAAAGGCGTGGGACCGCAGAAAGGAGAACTGCTGCGTAAGGAGATCGGTGTACATACTTTCGGCGATCTGTTGCAGTATTTTCCTTTCCGTTATGTAGACCGTACCAAGATAGATAAGATCGCTTCACTGAGCGGCTATGAGGATTTTGTGCAGATACGCGGGCGTATCCTGCGCATGGAAGTGGTAGGAGAGAACAGAGGTAAACGGCTGGTGGCCACCTTCAAAGACGAAACCGGCATTATAGAGCTGGTATGGTTTCAGGGTTGGCAGTGGATGCAGAAATCCCTGCGCGAAAATGTGTCCTACCTGGTGTTTGGCCGCATCTCCGTATTCAACGGCGTTCCGCAGCTGGCGCATCCCGAAATGGACCTGCTTACGGAAGAAATCGCGACAGGGAAACAACACCTGGAACCGGTGTATTCCACCACGGAAAAACTGAAAGCACGCGGACTAACGGCAAAGGCTATCGGAAAACTGACCAGGGCGCTGCTCGAACAGATGTCGCCCATGGAAGTGAGAGAGAACATCCCGGTGGAGGTGCTGCAGCAATACCGGCTGATGCCCCGGTCCATGGCCTATTTTAAGATACACTTGCCTGGCAGCGAGGACGAAGCGCACCAGGCGCAGCGCCGGCTGAAATTTGAAGAGCTGTTCATCGCGCAGATCAGGATATGCCGCCTTAAAATCAAACGGCAAAAGCTGTCGCACGGTTATGTGTTTGGCGCCGTCGGCGAATCCTTTAATGAATTTTACAACAACCATCTGCCTTTCGACCTCACCGGCGCACAGAAACGTGTATTGAAGGAAATCCGTATGGACACCGTGCATGGCCGGCAGATGAACCGCCTGTTGCAGGGTGATGTAGGCAGCGGTAAAACCATGGTGGCCCTGCTGACCATGCTGCTGGCGAAAGACAACGGTTTCCAGGCCTGCCTGATGGCGCCGACGGAAATCCTGGCGCAGCAACACTATAAGGGGTTGGCCGAACTGCTGCAGCATATGCCGGTCAAAATAGCACTGCTGACAGGCAGCATCAAAGGCAAAGCCCGCAAACAAATACTCGCCGGCGTAGCAGATGGCAGCATCCATTTCCTCGTCGGCACCCACGCCCTGCTGGAAAAAGAAGTGGTGTTCCAGAACCTCGGCATGGCCATCGTAGACGAACAGCACCGTTTCGGGGTGGCCCAACGGGCACGGCTATGGGAAAAGAACAACATTCCGCCACATATCCTTGTCATGACGGCAACGCCTATACCGCGAACACTGGCGATGACCGTCTACGGCGATCTGGACGTGTCTGTGATCGATGAAATGCCACCCGGCAGGAAACCTATTACCACCGTTCACCGTACGGAGTTCCAGCGCCCGCAGGTGATGAACTTCATCAAAGACGAAATCAAAAAAGGCCGGCAGGCTTATATCGTATACCCCCTCATCGAAGACAGTGAAAAACTGGATTACGAAAACCTCATGAAAGGATATGAGGAAGTGAAAGCTTTTTTTCCCGAACCGCAGTTTTACATCAGTATGGTGCACGGCCGCCAGCCGGCAGAAATGCGGGAAACCAACATGCAACGCTTCGTAAGCGGTGATACCCACATCATGGTGGCGACAACCGTTATCGAGGTAGGCGTGAACGTGCCCAATGCCTCCGTAATGGTGATCGAAAGCACGGAACGCTTCGGTCTTTCACAGCTGCACCAGCTCCGGGGCCGCGTAGGCCGCGGCGCAGAGCAGTCTTTCTGCATTCTGATGACAGGCACCAAACTGGGACAGGTATCCAAAGAACGCATCAATGTTATGGTGCAAACCAACAACGGTTTTATCATCTCCGAAAAAGACATGGAACTCCGCGGCCCGGGAGATATCGAAGGCACCCGCCAGAGCGGAGTGCTGGATTTCAAACTGGCAGACATCGTGCAGGACAGGGCCGTACTGGAAGCTGCCCGCGCCAGCGCGGAAAAAATACTGTCAGAAGATCCCGATCTCGTCCTCCCTGAAAATCAAGGCTTAAAAGATTATTTGGCGCTTCAGCGCGGGAAATCTCAATGGAGTAAAATTTCCTGACGTTTTTAACGTTTATTAATTTATACCGTCTGAATAGTTGATATACTCCCCTGAACATATCGTCCGGACAGCGGTATTATATCTTACGCCCGTAACAATTTAATGGGCTTCTGCGTTTATAGATGTATATTGGTTTTTTTGGCATTAAAATAAATCTTATCCCGTTGAAATTTACCCTCCCGAGCGGCCTTATTGGAATGATGATCCTCCTGTTGTTTACCGGTTACACTGCCCGGGGGCAACAGTCAACCAATTTCACTCCCTTGAACTTTATTGAAAACAAAGGTCAATGGGACCCTCAGGTCCTGTATAAGTCAGACGTGGGTACCGCCGATATATGGCTGAGAAAAACAGGCTTCACTTTTATGCTGTACAGCAAAGAAGACATGCATGAGCTGTTTGAATACATGCACGGTCATGGCGAAGCCGCCGACTCGGGCGCAGTGGTCGTTCCTAAAAACAGCGCTGCCGCCAAAGCTGCCGCTACGGCCAGAAACCGTGAACCGGAACGGCCGCGCAGATTTCCGGATGTAAGAGGACATGCTTACCAGGTTAATTTTATCGGCGCCAACGAAAACCCGGAAATCCTCCCGGAAAAACCACAGGAAACGCTCAGTAACTATCTGATTGGTAATGACAGGTCCAAATGGGCATCCAATGTGAAGTCCTACCAGGGACTGATGTATAAGTCGCTGTATCCCGGTATCGACGCACATGTTTACTCCGATGCCTCCCAGCTGAAATATGATCTCATTGTAGCGGCAGGCGCCAACCCGGATAAAGTGCAGTTAGCTTACGACGGCGTCTCCAGCATGGAAATCAAAAAAGGACAACTGCTGATACATACTACTGTGGGCGATGTCATCGAACAACTGCCTTACGCCTACCAGTATGTCAATAACCAGCGCGTGTCCGTAAAAGTATCGTACAAACTGAATGGTAATAAAGTAGGATTTAAAATCTCCGGTGATTATGACCCTGCTTATCCGCTGGTGATAGATCCGGTATATGTGTTTTCCACTGTGTCCGGTTCCCGGGCCGATAACTGGGGATTTACTGCTACCTATGATGATGCTGGCAATTTCTATGGCGGCGGTATCGTCTTTAGTGCCGGCTACCCCGCTACGCCGGGCGCCTACAAAACGGCGTTCAACGGCGGCGCCTTCGACATCGCCATTTCCAAGTTCAATCCTAATGGTACCCGGCTGATTTATGCCACCTATATCGGTGGTGACGGGCAGGAACAACCGCACAGCCTTTTCGTGGATGCCCAGGGCAATCTTGTCATTTCCGGCAGGACCACCTCGGCCAACTATCCGTATGACAAGGTGGAAGGCACTAACCGCGGTGGATGGGATATTGTGGTCACCAAACTAAACGCTACAGGTAGCGGTCTGATCGGATCCCTGATCGTGGCCGGCGGCTCCGATGACGGCGTGAACATGCGTGAAAACCGCGCAGGCGGCGACTGGGTGCTGTTACGCAACTACGGTGACGATGCCCGCAGTGAAGTGGTGATTGACGACGCAGGATATATCTATGTGGCCAGCTGCACCCGCTCCAGCGATTTCCCCGTCACATCGGGTGTTTTCCAGGGTACCTTCGGCGGCTCGCAAGACGGTGTGGTGATGAAGATCAATCCGATGTGCAGGGGGCTGGTATGGTCCAGCTACCTCGGCGGCTCCGCGGAAGATGCCGCTTATGTCATCGCGCTCAATAAACTCAATACTTTATATGTAGCCGGCGGTACCGCCAGCAGTAACTTTTCCGTTACTCCCGGCGCCCTTTACCCCACTTACCGCGGCGGGGTATGTGACGGCTTTATCACGCATATTGCCAACGACGGTTCCAGGATATTACAAAGCACTTTCCTCGGTTCCAATGACCCCTCTGCCGACCAGGTGTATGGTATACAACTGGACAGGAACGGCTTCGTATATGCGATGGGGACCACCGAAGGCACATGGCCTATCAAGCTGCTTAACGCCGGTGACTACAACGATAACTCCCTGCAGTACATCGTGAAGATGCAACCGGACCTGAGCGCGTTTGTGTATTCCACCACTTTCGGCAAGCGGCGGCAGCTGGCTTCCACGCCGTCGATTTCACCTACCGCTTTCCTGGTGGACCGCTGCGAAAACGTATATGTGTCCGGCTGGGGCGGTGGTATCAATAACTCATTGCATTATCCCAACTCCGGCACCTTTGGGTTGCCGGCAAAAAATCCTGTCCAGAGCTCTACCGACGGGATGGATTTTTACTTCTTTGTATTGCAGCGTGATGCAGCCGCGCAGCTGTTTGGCAGCTGGTTTGGCGGTAACGGTCTGTATGAACACGTGGATGGCGGCACCAGCCGCTTTGACCGCAATGGTGTGATCTACCAGGGACTCTGTGCATGGTGTAATGTAAGCCAGAACGGCAGCAAACCACGTTATCCCACCACCCCCGGCGCTTATTCCAGCGTACCGCCTCCGGCCTGTAATTATGGCGCTTTAAAAATCGCCTTCAACCTCGACGGGGTGAAGGCGGGTATTAAAACCCTGGGCCGCAGAACAAACTACTGCGTACCGAGCGAAATCACTTTCGTGGACACTACCCGTCTGCCGGCGGAAAGATGGGAATGGCATTTCCCGGATGGGACCGTGGTGAACGGAAAAGATACCATTAAACATACTTTCAACCAGATAGGCACCTTCAGGGTGATGCTGGTAAAAGTGGACCGTGCCAGCTGTAATGGTACAGATACGGCCTATATTGACGTGAAGCTGGGGAACAATGAAGCCAAATTTGATTTTGACGCACAACGGCAGCCGCCCTGCGAAGCCCTGGCGTATGTCTTTACCAGTAACGCCACGCCGACAGGCGCTTTCCGCGACAGCTCGTTTATCTTCGATCTGGGCGATGGTTCCAAACCGGAGTATGTAGGGCCGTCCAAATTCCCTTACAACCATAAGTTCGCCGCACCGGGCGTCTATAATGTAAGTCTTACCCTGGTAGACACTAACTTCTGTAACGCGCCGCAAACCATCACCAAGCCATTGCGTGTGGCCGTTAACGTTACCGCGCAGTTCAATATGCCGGATACAGTTTGCGTAGGCACAGAATTGCAACTGGATAATACCACGCTGGGCGGGGAAAGTTTCCTGTGGACCTTTGAAGATAACGGGGAACAATCCACGGAGCCTTACCCGATCCATAAATTTGCGGTACCGGGCAGATGGAAAGTGAAACTGCTGGTGCTGGACGAAAATACCTGTAATAAAAAAGACAGTATCACCAAAACAGTACTGGTTGCTGAGCCGCCGGTGGCAGACTTTGACTTTATGCCCACCAAGGCTACGGAAAATACACCGGTGACCTTTACCAACCTGACACAGGGACAGGAACCGCTGCATTACCTGTGGAATTTCGGCGACGGCGACACTACTTCTGTTCGTAACCCGCAGCACCAATACCTGAAGACAGGTACTTACAACGTGTGCCTGACCGCAGCTAACAGGGAAGGATGTACGCATACCGCCTGCAAACAGGTAACGGCTATCGTGGTACCGCTGTTTGATGTGCCCACGGCCTTCTCTCCCAACAATGACGGCATGAACGATGTGTTTTATGTGAAGTCATTTGGTGTGACTAAGTTTAACCTCAAGATATTTAATCGCTGGGGACAGTTGATTTTTGAAAGTTCTGACCCCAGGATAGGCTGGGACGGCCGGTTTAAAGGAGCAGTGCAGCCCATGGATGCATATGCTTACGTGGTAAGCCTCGAGTTTACCGACGGGACCAAGGCCAATAAGACAGGAAATGTAACCTTGTTAAGATGATGAGTCATGAAGAAGCTGATTGTTAACATCACCGCGGGGTGGATAATTGTAATGTTGCTCACGATCAGTGTGTCCGCACAGGACCTCCACTTTTCGCAGTATTTCAATTCACCGTTAACCACCAACCCCGCCAATACCGGTTTTATCCCTGACGGAAATTTCCGGGTAGGGGCTAATTACCGCGACCAATGGACCAGTATTCCGGTGCCTTACCGGACCATGTCGGCATATGGTGATCTCCAGCTGCTGAGCGACCGGCTCGTCTACGGATGGCTGGGCGTGGGCGGCGTTGTTCTTCGGGATGTGGCGGGGAGCGGGAATCTTTCTTCTACCAAGGGTTATGCTTCTATCGCCTATCATCAGCTGCTGGGCGAAAGCAGCCTGCTGTCATTAGGCTTCCAGGCCGGCGCTGCGAACAAGCGTGTGGACATCACCAAACTGACTTTCGGGGACCAGTGGAACGGGAAGTTCTTTGACTCCCGGATGCCCACAGCGGAGCCGTTTACCCAGTCCAGCGTGAACTATTTCGATCTGAATGTCGGAATGAACTACGCTTTTTTCCCTACGGAGAACCTGTACATTAATACCGGCTTAGCCGTGCAACATGTGAACACCCCCCGGGAGACTTTCTACGATGGTGAAAACAAAGTGCCCCGCCGTTATACCGGTTTTCTGAATGCGAGCATCAAAACAAGCGATGTGCTGATCGTCAACCCCAGCGCTTATTACTCCCGGCAGGCCGGCGTCAGTGAGTTTGTTATAGGGCTGAATGCCGCCTACAATCTCTCCGGCGATGGTGATAAGCAGGTGTCCGGCGGTATCTACTACCGCGCCAAAGACGCTGCGGCTTTTATGGTAGGCTATCAGTTGAGTAATATTAAACTTCAGTTCAGTTACGATGTGACCACGTCCAATCTCGCTGTGTCCAACAGCAGGAGAGGCGCCTATGAAATCGGCCTGGTATACAGTGGCTTATATTCCAACCGCGGATTTACCAATGCAAAAAGATCTACTATCTGCCCGTCTTTCTAAAGAGATACAGTAAATGGTTATTTTTGCCGGAAATATGCTATCACCACTTAAACATAATACACCAGGTATGAAACGTTTATTAATAGGTATCTGCTTTCTTATGACCGCTCAGCTGGCGCATGCACAGTATTATAAAACCGACACCAGTGCTCCCCGTGGGTTTGACCGTTCGCGGCTTATCCTGGGAGGCTCGCTGGGTATGGTTTTCGGCGACTATACGAATGTGGATATTTCCCCGCTGGTGGGTTACCGTTTTAATGATTACATCGCGGCCGGTATCAACGTGAACGCCCAGTACGGCCAGTACAAAACATACGATGGTTATGGCAATACTGCACAGCGGGATAAATACACCATCTTCGGCGGCGGCGTATGGGGCCGTGTATATCCCATCCCTATGGTGTTTGTGCATATCCAGCCGGAATACAACTATATCACGCAGAAATCAACAATCTATTATACAGACCCGAAACGTAATTTCAGCACCAGTTACAGCGTTCCCAGCCTGCTGGTAGGCGCCGGGTATACCCAGAGTGTAGGCGGCAGGGTAGGTATCGGTATCTCCATCATGTATGATGTGATCCAGGATAACCGCTCCCCATACCGCAATAACCTGGTTTATCGCGTAGGCGCCGGTTTAGGGTTTTGATCTCTCCCCGAAAGTTCTTTATACCACCCGTTTGGCAGGCGCTGAACGGGTTTTTTTTATTCCCCTCATGTTACCTCCTTGTTAAATTTGTTTATAAATGCTAAACTTATTTTTACAACTTTTATACCTTTGTGCCATCAATTTTTAAAGAGATGGAGATTAAATTAGCTGTTTTTGATATTGCGGGCACCACGTTGCACGACGAATCCAATGTGGCGAAAGTATTGCAACAGGCCATTCAGCTGGCGGGGGTGCATGTGTCCCTGGAGGAAGTCAATGAAGTAATGGGGTATGCCAAACCTTATGCGATCCGTTACCTGCTGCAACAGAAGAATGACCCGCGGCATGCGGATGAAAGTTTTGTCAGCGGGCTGCACACCCGGTTTGTGGAAGATATGAAAGCGCATTACGCGAGCGATAGTTCCGTGCGGGAGAAACAGGGCGTGTCCGCGGTATTTGCGGCCCTGCGGCAGAAAGGCATCAAGGTAGCGCTGGACACGGGCTTTGACCGCGACATTACCAATGTGATCCTGCAAAGGACCGGCTGGCAGCAGCAGGGACTGGTAGACGCTGTCGCTACTAGCGATGAAGTGCCTTATGGCCGCCCCTATCCTTACATGATCTACCGTATCATGGAAACGCTGGAAGTGCGCAGTATCGGGGAGGTGATGAAGGTAGGCGATACCATTTCCGACCTGGAAGAAGGTACCAACGCGGGCTGCCGTTATGTGGTGGGCGTTACCACGGGCGCCTATAGCCGGGAAGAACTGGAGAAAGGTCCGCATACCCACCTGGTGGCATCTCTCGATGAACTGTTATCTATTTTATAAATTCTTGCTCAATAGCGATCATGCAACAACAACAAGCGGATGTAGCGGTAATAGGCGCCGGCATCGTAGGACTGGCCATGGCGTATAAGCTGGCGTCCAAAGGGAAAAAAGTCGTTTTATTTGAAAGGAACAGCAGGGCCATCAGCGCTTCCATCCGCAATTTCGGACTGGTATGGCCTATTGGTCAGCGTGCAGGTAAAATGTACCAGCGCGCCATGCATAGCCGCAGCGTATGGAAAGAACTGGCGGCGGCTACGGGCCTCCAATGCCAGGAGACCGGCTCCCTGCACCTGGTGTATGAAAAAGACGAGCTGGCGGTGCTGGAGGAATTTGCAGCCGCAGCGCCTGCCAATGGATTTGATTGTCAGCTGATAGCGCCGGAAAATATCGGTCAGTATACGAAGGCCATCAAAACCGCCGGTTTGCAGGGCGCGCTCTGGAGCCCCACGGAAATGACCGTCAACCCGCGGCAGGCCAGTGCCGCCATCGCGCGTCATCTCGAAGAGAAAATGAACGTGACCGTTCGTTTTAATACAGCCGTCAACGGTATCAGTATGCCTTTTATTGAAACGAAGGATGAAAAGTGGAAAGTAGACCAGGTATATGTTTGCAGCGGCGCCGATTTTGAGACGTTATATCCTGCTGCCTATGCGGCGGCGCCCCTCACCAAATGCAAACTGCAGATGATGCGCACCATTCCGCAGCCGGGCGACTGGCAGCTGGGGCCTGCACTCTGCGCCGGCCTTACCCTTGCGCACTATGCTTCTTTCAGCGACTGCGCTGCGCTGACACCGCTCAAACAACGCTTTGAACAGGAAATGCCGGAGTATGTAAAATGGGGTATTCACCTGCTGATTTCCCAGAATGGCGCCGGTGAACTGACCATCGGCGATTCACATGAATATGGTCCGGACTTCGAACCATTTGACAAGGCGTTTATCAATGACCTTATTCTGAAGTATATGCATACTTTCCTTGAGGCGCCGGCTTATACTATCCAGGAACAGTGGCATGGCATTTATCCCAAACTGACCAACGGCGGTACCGAGCTGGTGATGTCCCCGGAGAAGGACGTTACCATTGTGAACGCCCTCAGCGGAGCCGGTATGACGCTGTCTTTCGGCCTTGCAGAAGAGCTCACGGCCCTGTAATGCAGGCAATGGTATAAAAAGGGACAACCATTTCGTATAGGCGAAACGGTTGTCCCTTTTTTATATATCTAACGTGCCAGAAACCAGGTGTCTAAATATCTAAATAACAAAATCCCAAAATGATTAGGATTTTGCATGAATTATTAATAAATTAAATGCAGATCAAACGTTATGAAAACAATTGCCACCATGATGGCCTTATTTTGCTGGTAACATATTCACCATATTGCATCACCCAACTTTAGCAACGTTTCTGCAGCCAGGTTTTAACAACATGGCTGCATGTTCATAACGTGTTAAATGTAAAGCGGGTTCCTTTTAAGTTACCTGCTTTTATTCTTTATATCCCAAAAAGCCAATAATTCTATAAATTACAGGGTGTCCCTGCCTGTAGGCGGGGGAGCATTTTTTTACAAAAAAACAGCAACGGCATGAATGGTAGTTTAAAACACCTCAAGGAAAGAGACTGGACAGAAACAAGAGCGCATTCCAGCTGGCAGATCTTCAAGATCATGGCGGAATTCGTAGAAGGCTTTGAATCGCTTGCTAAAATAGGACCCTGTATATCTATATTCGGATCTGCCCGCACCAAGCAGGGCAACCGTTATTATGAGCTGGCGCAGGAAATTGCGCGCAGGCTGGCAGAAGAGGGATTTGGTATTATTACCGGCGGCGGCCCCGGCGTGATGGAAGCGGCCAATAAAGGCGCACAGGCTGCACATGGTAAATCGGTGGGCGCTAATATTACCCTGCCGCATGAACAGAACCCCAACGACTTTATTGACCCTGATAAGCGGCTTAATTTCGACTATTTCTTTGTCCGCAAAGTAATGTTCACCAAATATTCACAGGGCTTTGTGATGATGCCCGGCGGATTTGGCACCATGGATGAATTTTTTGAAGTGGCTACCCTTATCCAGACCAAAAAAATGGAAGAAACTCCGATGGTACTCGTTGGTCGCGAATACTGGAGCGGTCTGCTGGAATGGATCCGTACCGTGATGATGGAAAAAGAAAGCAACATTAACCCGCAGGACCTCGGCCTGCTGAAGCTTTTCGATACTGCCGACGAGGTAGTGGAATATTTCCGTGTGTTTTACACCACCAATAAACTCAGACCTAACTTTTAATGACGGCCGCGCCCGTCAGGCGCGGATATACCTGCCCGTTAGCCGGAAGAATAAATTCCGGCCGGGCAACGTTATGTGTATGGGTGTCGCCGCAACCGGTTTTTTCATAGCTTTGCAGAAATTTTATATATGGAGCTCCTACCGGCAGTTGAGGCATTTGCAGAGAAATACACCAGCGCAGAAAGTCCGCTGTTGTACAAATTGAACCGGGAAACACACCTGAAAGTGGAATTGCCGCATATGCTCAGCGGCCATGTACAGGGAAAGTTCCTGGAAATGGTGAGCCACATGCTGCGGCCCCGCCGGATACTGGAGCTAGGCACCTATACAGGCTATTCTGCCATCTGCCTGGCCGCCGGCCTGCCGGATGACGGAATATTGCACACCATCGATATCAACGAAGAACTGGAAACCCTTTGCCATCAATATTTTGAGGCATCAGGGTATGCTGATAAAATAAAAATGCATATCGGAAAGGCAGCCGACGTGATGACGTCACTCGATGAGGTGTTTGATTTAGTGTTTATTGATGCCGATAAAGCCGGTTATGTACACTATTATGACCTGGTTTGGGAAAAACTGCGTCCCGGCGGATTTATCCTGGCTGATAACGTCTTGTACCACGGACAGGTACTGCAGCCGGAAAACGAGCAGGGAAGCCAGGCGAAAGCCATGGTCAGATTTTGTGAGAAAGTGCTGGCCGACGACCGTGCGGAACAGGTATTACTCACCATTCGCGACGGTATCCTCCTGATCAGGAAGAAATAGACCGACACCACAACATGCCCATTAAATTCGACAATACATGCAAGTAAGAAAATTTTTGTTGGTAGTCAGTTTTCTTATTGGCTGCATGCCTCTGCTGAAGGCACAGAAGATCACCACCCAGCAATACATTGCTACTTATAAGAGCATTGCTATAGAGGAAATGCGCCGTACCGGCGTGCCCGCAGCCATCAAACTCGCACAGGGTATCGTGGAAACCCAGTCCGGCAACGGGACCCTTTGTCTGCAATCCAATAACCACTTCGGTATCAAATGTAAAAATACCTGGACCGGCAAAACCATCCGCTATGATGACGACGCCGCACAGGAATGTTTCCGCGTATACGACAACGCCCGGGATTCTTACCGCGATCACTCCGATTTCCTGCGCAGCAACCCCCGTTACTCGTTTCTCTTCCAGTTTGACCAGGAGGACTATAAATCCTGGGCTTTCGGGTTGAAACAGGCCGGTTACGCTACGAATAAAACCTATCCGCAGCAGCTGATCAAGATCATTGAAGATTATAACCTCCAGCAATACTCGCTGATCGCGATGGGCAAAGCAGCCCCTGAACAGGAGTCTTACGGGGAGAAACCACCCGTTTATGCCGGCAACAACAGCCGTCCGGATAACCGTCCGCCTGCCACCCGGCCCCAGCAGGGAGGCAACAAGCCCACCGCCGGCAACTATCCCAAAGGAGTGTTTGAAATCAACGGCCGCCGTGTGGTATTTGTAAAAGCCGGTACTTCCCTGATCCAGCTGGCCAGCAAACATAATATCCGCCTGAGCAAGCTGGTTCGCTTCAATGACCTCGACAATGACAATCCTCCCCGGAAAGACATGTTTATCTTCCTGCAGAAGAAAGCGAAAAGCGGTAATAAAGAATATCATAGCGTAGGCAACGGCGAAACCATGCACGACATCGCACAGGCTGAGGGTATCCGCCTGAGATGGCTGCGCCGCCGCAATAAAATGCATGAAGGCGAAGAACCCGCTGCCGGCCAGCGCCTCTCCCTTGAAGGCTTTGCTTCCCGTACACCTGCGCTGGCGAAAAATACCCGTATCCTGAAAGAAGAAGACCAGGAACCACCGGAAGATTTTTCAAAAGTGAAGGAGGAAGTTGCCAGAAATACCGGTGGCGCCGCACCCGCACCTGAAACAGCACCCGCCCGCCCGCAACAGGGAGGCGTTCCTGTGGATATGGTAGAAGATCTGAAAAAAGTAGGAGATGTGGATACCAATGGGACTGCTAAAACCACCACACCGGCTCCCGCTGCACAGCCCCCGGTGTACAGGCCCGCTCCGGCCCCGGTCCCGGCTACACCGGCTCCGGTATATAAGCCCGCCCCGGTATCTGCCGGTACAGGCGCCAGGTACCACGATGTACAGCCCAAAGAAACCCTGTACGGTATCTCTAAAATGTACAATAAGTCCGTAACCCAGTTACAGGAATGGAATAATTTGCAGGGGTTCGATATCAAAATCGGACAGCGCCTGTTGGTGAATAAATAAGCAGTGATCCTTTTCTGCTTATCATTGTTAAATATGGAAATGAAGTAGTATTATGTCGGTTATTCAGGTGCATGACAAGAAATTCCAGCCCTATATCGGTGCTACAGAGCTGCAGCAACGCATTCAGCAGATAGCTGCAGACATGAGCAGGGACCTTAAAGACGAGCGCCCGCTGTTTATCGCGATCCTCAACGGTTCTTTTATGTTTGCCGGTGATGTGTTCAAATATCTCAACATTCCGGCTGAGATATCCTTTATTAAACTGGCTTCCTACAAAGGGACCAAATCTACCGGTAACGTGGTGCAGGCCATCGGCCTGGACGAAGACCTCTTCGGCCGTACCGTGGTGATCCTCGAGGATATTGTGGATACCGGTAAAACATTGAGCCAGTTCCTGCCGCAGCTGGAACATCAGCAACCTAAAAAGCTGCTGGTAGCTTCCCTGCTGACCAAGCCGGAAGCCATGGTACATCCTATTAAAATCGACTATCTGGGCTTCTCGGTGCCTAATAAATTCCTGCTGGGTTATGGCCTCGATTACGATGGTCTGGGCCGCAATCTGCCGGAAATCTACCAGCTGGTGGAAGAAGCGTAGGATTCTCGCAAAAGCGCAAAGGCCCGCAAAGAAAACAAAGATTTTTATAAGCGGGCAGAGAAAACAAAGGAGCGGAGATCAAATTTGGTCTCCGCTCCTTTGTTTTCTTATTTTAACTTAAAAAAAATCTTTGCGCTCTTTGCTCCGCTGCGTGCTTTGCGAGACCTCTTTTGCGTGAAAATGATTACCTTAACATATGCGAAAATTCCTATTACTCCTGTTGTTATGGGCTGGCAGCGTACATGCACAAACAACCTGGGTGTCGGGAGCAGTAGAAGACAGTATTACGCATCGTCCTGTAGCCGGCGTCGCCGTTACCGTTTCCGGGGATACGGCCAGGGTGCTGACGAACGCCTTCGGGCTTTTCAGAATAGTGATTCCCTCCGCTGTCGCTCAACTGCTGTTTACCCGGGAAGGTTATCGCCCGTTACAGCTGAACGTGAAAGCCGCTGACCGGCTGCTGATAACATTGTCGCCTATACGTAAAGCCCCTGATGCCATCGCCCTGGCAAAAGCCAGCGCCCGCACACGGCAGAACAGCAACCCCAACTACGGCAACGTAGGCATGGGCATACACGCTTTTTACAATGAAACATACGGGACCACTTATGAAAACAAGTTCGCCCGCACGCAGGTGCAGCCCGTGTCCGTGTTCGCTGTAGATGTGGACAGGGCCGCTTATAGCAACATCCGGCGTTTCCTGCGGCTGAAGGAACCCGTGCCGGTAGATGCCGTCCGGATTGAAGAGATGGTGAACTACTTTCACTACAATTATCCGCTACCGCCGGAAGGTAAAACCATGGCGGTATACAGTCATTATACCTCCTGCCCCTGGGAGCCGGCGCACCAACTGCTGCAGATAGCGTTGCGGGCAAAAGCTTTGGAGACAGACAGCCTGCCACCCAGTAATCTCGTTTTCCTGGTCGATGTTTCCGGCTCCATGGGCGTACCCAATAAGCTGCCCCTGATGCAGGCGGCTTTCCGTATCCTGGTCAACAACCTGCGGCCGGTAGACAAAGTAGCGATCGTAGCCTATGCCGGTACACCCGGCATCAAACTGCCAGCTACGGCGGGAGACCAGAAAGAGAAAATCCTGAATGCTATCGATGACCTGGTTGCCGGTGGTGCCACTGCCGGCGAGGCGGCCATTAAAATGGCCTATCAGATTGCCGTAGAGCAGTTCATCCCCGACGGCAACAACCGCGTGATCCTGGCTACGGACGGGGATTTCAACGTAGGGCTTACCAGCGACGCTGAAATGGAAGAGCTGATCATGGAAAAAAAGGAGAGTGGCGTGTTGCTCACCTGCCTCGGTTTCGGAATGAAAAATTATAAAGACTCCAAGCTGCAATCCTTGTCCAGCAAAGGCAATGGCAACTTCGCCTATATCGATGACTTGGAAGAGGCCAGTAAGATCTTTGCGCGCGAATTTGGCAGTACGCTTTTCACCGTAGCGCGGGATGTGCAGACAACAGTAACGTTTAACCCGGCCGTTGTAAAATCGTATAGGCTTATAGGTTATGAGAACAAAGTATATGAAGCGGATACGGCTGCTTCGTCTAAACACAGTGGCGGCATTGTAGGCAGCGGGCATTGTGCGGTGGCGCTGTACGAGGTGGTGCCGCGTGACAGTGTGCCTGCAGGCGACAGCCTGCTGGCCAATATCAGCATTGCTTACCGTCATCCGCTGGATACTGCGCTCTGTACGCTGGATGCCGGTGTGAAAGCAGATGCCACGGCTTTTGAGAAGGCGCCGGACGATTGCCGGTTTGCAGCTGCTGTGGCGTTGTTGGGCATGATACTCCGCAACTCCGCTTACCGTGGCTGCGGTGATGCCGACATGGTCTCAGACATCGCCCGAAGGGCCCTCGGTAAAGACAAGGAAGGGTATCGACAGGAGTTCCTGAAGATGGTGAAGCAGGTCCGTAAGATGAAACGCTAAGGCCTATTTGGTAAGCCGGTAGCATTTACGCACCAGTTTCTGCTGAAAGTCGAAGGGGAGGGTTTGATTGGTGATATCTTTAATACTGGCCGCATTGATTTTGTCTTCCTCCAGTATAAAACGCCGGTAGTTATTGCTGAAATACACCACGCCGTCTTTTTTGGTGGCGAGCAGTACTTTGTTGAGCAGTTCGGCATGGTCCCTTTGAATATCGAGGAAATCCTTCATCCGCTTGCTGTTGGAGAAGGTGGGCGGGTCCATGATCACCAGGTCGAAGGTATTGAGTTTAAGGGTATCGAGATATTGCAGCACGTCGGCGTGCACAAAAGTATGTTTGGCAGTGTCGAAGCCGTTGAGCCGCATATTTTCTTCTGCCCAGGCGAGGTAAGTCTTGGAAAGGTCTACAGATGTTACTTCCGCGGCGCCGCCGGCGGCAGCGTACACGGAGAATGAGCCGGTATAGCAGAAGAGGTTCAGCACTTTTTTATCTTTCGCTTCATTGCGTACCATGCTGCGGGTGGTGCGGTGGTCGAGGAAAAGGCCGGTGTCGAGATAATCGGACAGGTTGATCTTAAATTTAAGACCGCTTTCCTGCACGGTCATTTCGCGGCTTTCGGCGCTGAGTTTTTCGTATTGGCTCTGGCGGTTTTCTTTCCGTTGCCGTTGTTTTACCCAGATATTGGCGGGCGGCACGTTCAGCACTTTACTGATCAGTTCCAGGCAGGTGTCGAGCCAGGCTTCGTGATCGGCTTCCTCCATTCCGTGACGGCGTTGATATTCGGCAATGTACACATGGTCTTCATACATCTCGATGCTGAAAGGAAATTCAGGAATATCATCATCATACACCCGGTAGCAGGTGATGTTTTGCCGTTTGGCCAGTTTGGAAATATGCCGGAATACTTTGGTGAGCCGGTTCTCGAACATCTGCAGTTTGGAATCCATCTTATTGGTGTTGGGTTATCCGAGTATTTAAAAGCGAAGACCATAGCAAACCGGAATCCGCTATGGTCTTCGCTTTATAAAGTATTCAAATAATAAAATCAGCTAAATATATCCCTGACTTTTTCGAAGAACCCTTTCTCGGATTTTTCCGGGTTAGGTTTGAAATTATCGGAGGTCTGAAGTTTGTCGAGCATGGCTTTTTCTTCCGCGCTGACGCTTTGTGGTGTCCAGACGTTTACATGTATCAGCTGGTCACCTTTTTCGTAGGAGTTCACGGAAGGGAAACCTTTGCCTTTGAGGCGGAAGATTTTACCGCTTTGTGTTCCTGCGGGTATTTTGATTTTCGCTTTACCGTCGATGGTGGGTACTTCCACCTGGGTGCCGTATACAGCATCAGGGAAGGAGATGTGCAGATCGTAGGCCACGTTGAGGCCATCGCGCTGCAGTTCAGGATGTGGTTCCTCTTCGATGAGGATGAGCAGGTCACCGGGTGCGCCGCCTCTTTCGCCGGCATTGCCTTTACCGCTCATGCTCAACTGCATACCTTCCTGTACGCCTGCCGGGATATCGATGCTCACCATTTCTTCGCCGTACATGCGGCCTTCTCCTTTACAGTGGCCACATTTGCTGGTGATGATCTGGCCTTCACCGTGACAGGTAGGGCAGGTGGTAACTGTCTGCATCTGGCCGAGGAAGGTCTGGGTAACTTTTCTTACCTGACCGGAGCCGCCGCAGGTGTTACAGGTCTGGAACGCGTTTTTGTCTTTCGCGCCCAGGCCGCCACAGTGCTGACACGGAACGTATTTCTTTACTTTGATTTTTTTATTGGCGCCTTTGGCGATTTCTTCGTAGGTCAGACGGATTTTCACACGCAGGTTGGAACCGCGGGTGCCACGACCACGACGGCCACCGCCGCCGCCACGGCCACCGCCTCCGAAGAAGCTGCCGAAAATATCGTCGTTACCGAAAATGTCACCGAAATTGGAGAAGATGTCTTCCATGTTCATGCCACCACCTCCAAAACCGCCGCTGCGGCCGCCGTTCATGCCAGCATGCCCGAAGCGGTCATATTGCGCGCGTTTGTCGGCATCGCTTAAAACCTCATAGGCTTCGGCTGCTTCTTTGAACTTTTCTTCCGCCTCCTTATTGTTGGGATTGCGGTCAGGGTGAAACTGCATGGCCACCTTGCGGTAGGCTTTCTTGATTTCATCCTGGGAGGCGGACTTGGAAACACCCAGTATTTCGTAATAATCTCTCTTGGTAGACATTATAAAAATCACTTATAACCGGTGCGGGGCACCGGTTTTTTTCAGTAAAAAATATTGTTTTACATCGAGCATAGGTGATCGTTGCGGTACATGCCACATCGTCACATCACTTATTTACCCACTATCACCTTGGCATGACGGATCAGCTTGTCATTCAGGTAATAGCCTTCCTGTAACACATCTACCACTTTACCCTGAAGATCTGGCGTAGGCGCCGGAATCTCGGTAATGGCATCGTGCAGGTCCGCATCAAAGGTGGTGTGCAGGCTTTCCATAGGTTTCAGCCCTTTGGCCTGCAGGGTGGTTTTCAGCTTGTTGAATACCAGGTTTACCCCGTCTTTGAGAGAAGTGATATCGTTGGCAGTGCTCAGCTGCTTGGCAGCCCGCTCTGAATCATCCAGTACGTCCAGCAAAGATATGATAACTTCTTTACCTGCAGTTTGCAGCAGTTCCAGTCTTTCTTTGGCAGTACGTTTCCGGAAGTTATCAAACTCAGCCTGCAGACGAAGGTATTTATCCCGCATTTCGTTCAGTTGCTGATCCCTTTTGATCAGTTCCTCTTCAGGTTCTACCTCTAATGCATTAGTCATATGAGATGTTTCACTGATATTTTCTTCAGCATTGAAATCAGGCATGCCTTTTTCGTTTTCTCCAGCATTGTTTGCCTGTCCGTTTGTCTGCATGTCTTGGTCTTTTTCTGTCATAATTGTAATGATTATCTGCAATTGTGCTTAGTCAATTATTTTGCCAACCCCTGTTTGGCCGCCAAAAAGACAGATCTTCTCTGTACCTTTGCACCTCGAAATAATGTCAATGACCAAGGTTTTTTTAAAGAAACAGATACAAAACAGGGTATTACTGGGCCACCCCTGGATCTTCGGTAACGAAGTGGGCGAAATCAAAGGGGACGTGGTTCCGGGTGATATCGTGGATGTACATACCCATCAGGGCTCTTTTCTCGGCAGAGGGTACATCAACCCGCAGTCGCAGATACTGGTGCGCCTGCTGACGCGCGACAAAAGCGAGGAAATAAACCCCGAATTTTTCTACCGCCGCCTGCTCAAATGCTGGGAATACCGGCAGAAACTGGGATATGTGGAAAACTGCCGCCTCGTTTTCGGCGAAGCGGACGACCTGCCCGCATTGGTGATCGATAAGTTCAACGACTATTTTGTGCTGCAAACCCTGGCGCTGGGCATGGAAAAGTGGAAGCCCGCCATCGTGGATGCCCTCAACCGTATCTTTTCACCGAAAGGGATCTATGAGCGGAATGACGTGCCGGTAAGGGAACTGGAAGGCATGGAGCAACAAAAAGGCTTCCTCAGTGCCCCCTTCGATACCAATGTTATCATCAATGAAAACGGACTAAAGTTCCATGTGGATATCGTGAACGGACAGAAAACCGGTTATTTCCTCGACCAGCAGGACAACCGCCGCGAAATCCGCCAGATCGTAAAAGATGCCAATGTACTGGAAGCATTCTGCTATACCGGCACTTTCTCCTGTCACGCAGGTTACTATGGCGCTAAAAGCGTACTGGGACTGGATATCTCGGAACATGCCGTGGAAACTGCGCGCCGCAATGCTGCGCTCAATAATCTCCAGGACGTCTGCCAGTTCCAGGCGGTCAATGCGTTCGACCAGCTGAAACAATATACCCGGGAAGACCGCAAGTTTGATGTGGTGATCCTCGATCCGCCCGCCTTCACCAAAAGCCGTGAAAATATCCGGAAAGCGGTGACCGGTTACAAGGAAATCAATCTCAGGGGCATGAAACTGCTTAACCAGGGCGGTTTCCTGGTAACGGCTTCCTGTACCAACCTGGTATCACCGGAGCTCTTCCTGGAAACTATCGACGCGGCGGCGAAGGATGCTAAAAAACGTCTCCGTCAGGTTACCTTCCAGACACAGGCGAAGGACCACCCCATTTTGAGGAATATTGAGAATACAACGTACCTGAAATTTTTGATCGTAGAGATCGCGTGAGGATAAGTAGTAGTGTAGCTTTCGGTATAGGCTTTCTTTAGGATAATGTAATTGTCTGCTTGGGGGAAAGTCAATAGCTGAAAGCTATTTTACTACATTGAATTTTCCGGATTCCACCAGGTTACCCCGCTGATCGCGCAATTGAAAGATGTAAAGACCATTGTAGTAGTTGTCCAGGTGGACGGTGGTACGGCTACTGATGCCTTTTATCTGATCAATTTTTTTTCCGAGAAAATTGTACACAATAAGATCGTATATGCGGTCGTTATTATGCTGTTGAATTTCAAAGTTGATAAAATTGGTGGCAGGGTTGGGATAGAGTTTCACAATTTGCCTACCCCCCTCCGGATTATTCGGTAGGGACCCGCTTTGCGCTTTACCCACAAGGGATAAGAGGCTGAAGAAAGTAAAAAAAATGAGGGTAGAGGTTTTCCACATAGTATTATAAAAATAAAGTTTTATTCAAATATTTCCCAATTTTTGTTTGTTAATAACGGCGCCATAGCTCCTTGTCTCACTCCTAAAAATAACAAAGAATACGCCATTTTGTTAGGTTTTTTGCTTTTTTAGATAAAATTTAACGGTTTTTATTTGGTGAATTAAATTGTTGTATATCAATGATTTAGAATCTTGGGCAGTTCAAACGTTCCAAAGTACTGTTGCGGCTGTTAAGAAAACCCTTGAAAACCAACGACACTTCAAAGCCGCCAAAGCTCTGGCTGGCAGTCCTCAACTGCGAAATATTGGCGTCGTAGCTCATGGCCACCTCAAATTTTTCCATATCTATCTTCACGGTAGGGATCACGGCATCGTTCCAGCGCAGGAACAGCCCGCCATAGATGGCCCGGGTGGATTCCAGGCCTTCATTCATCAGCCCGTAGCCAATCAGCGCGCCGCCGATATACTCTGAATACCCGCCCTGGTGCAGCTGGTTGTAGTGCGCAATCAGTTTTACCCGCTCTTCCAGCGGAATAGTGATACCCGCATTGAAAGACAGTTTAGGCGCCAGTTCAATGTTCTTATCGTTGTAAAAGGAAATCTTGGCCCGGTTGAAATGATACAGCGCCGCGCCGATAAAATATGCCACATCTTCCCCGATTACGCTGTTGTAGCTGAGGCCTACGCCGGCATCAAGATAACTATAGCCTTTCAGAGCCAGTTTACCTTCTTCCCCTGTAGGCGCAGCCGGGTCGAAACGGCCGCCGTTATACTGGTTGTTAAACGTCATGTTGGAAGGATCGAACTGCCGTTGAACCAAACCACCCATGACACCGAGAGATAAGAAACTTGTCTTGTCCTCGTTGAGCGACTTGTGATAGTTGACCGCCGGGAAAATCTGGGTGGACTGTAGTTTGGAAGTACCGGCACGGTCGTAGGTGAGCTGCAGCCCTGTTGTCACATAGTCGTTACCGTTGCCAACGGGGAACTTGATTTCGCCGCTGACAGTACCGGTTTGATACGGTATGGTCACACTGTTCCACTGGTTTCGGTACACCGCCTGAAAGCGCACATCTCCATTGAAAATGCCGATCAGCGCAGGGTTGCGCAGTATCGGCGTTTCATAAAACTGTGACAGGTGTATGTCCTGCGCTTTGAGCTGTAAACTACAGCTGAAGCAGATGATTGTCAATAAGACTTTACATACCGTTTTCATATAAATCACTTGTAATTATCTGAGTAATGTTACGTTGCCTTTCAGGCGGAAAAATTCGTTGGCGTCACAATACGCCTCCACGAAATAGATATATACGTCTGCTCCCTGCGGCTGCCCGTTGAACGTACCATTCCAGCCAGCAGTGATATCTTCCACCTGTATGTTTTCCCGGTGATAAACTTCCTGCCCGAGACGGTTGAAGATGCGGAACGATTTCACGAGGCTGATGCCTTTGCCGCGCAGGTAAAAGATATCGTTCACCCCATCGCCGTTGGGACTGAAAGTATTGGGAATAAATATCAGGTCGGTGTTGCAGACAAGATCGATCCTCATGACGTCGCTTTTCGTACAGCCGTACTGGTTGGTACCGGTGATCGCGTAGGAAATAGACTTTCTGACAGCGGCGTTGGTAAAGGGCGACGCAGGATTGTCGAGGTAATCGGCAGGAGACCACTGCCACTTCACGATATCGGCGCTGCCGTTGGCCATCAGGCGTACCACGTCTCCGGCCATCACAGTCTGGTCGTTGCCGGCGCTGACGCTGGGCACCTGTTTCACAGCAACTTTAACGGACAACGGAGCGCTCATGGGACACAGCGGATCGTTGGTGCCTGTTACCTGGTAGGTGATATCTTCCGTCGGTGTAGTAATCGGATTGGCAATGGTATTGTTTGTCAGCCCTGTCACCGGCGTCCAGTTGTAGATGGCGGCGCCGGTGGCTTTCAGCTGTACGGAAGAGCCGTAACAGGCGAAGGTATCTTTGCTGACGGTGAGATTGACTTTAGGTACTACAGCGATATCGACAGAGTCCCTGGTCGTGCAGCCGTATACGTTAGCCGCCTCCACCAGGTAGCGGGTGTTGGTCACCGGCGACGCCACCGGGTCCGGGCAATATACGCAACTGAGGCTGCCACCGTTGAGCCACTGAACGGTGGCATCTGACACGGCATGCAGGGTAACGGTATTGCCTTCGCAGATTTTAGGCTGGGTGGCGGAAGCCCTTACAAAAGGCGTTGGATGAATGTTGATATCTTTTGTTACGGAGTCCTGACAGTTGCGGGCATCGGTGACCACCAGTTTCACCGGGTATCCGCCGGAGGCGGAATAAGTGGTGGCAGGCGGTGTTTGTGCGGAAGACACCTTGCCGTTGCCGAAGTCCCATTGCCAGCCGGCGATGGGGATATTGGGCGAAGGCATGGAGGCATTGGTGAAAGCAACCGGTTGCCCTGCGCAGGTGGCCGTAGCGGTGCTGAAATCCGCCTGTGGCGCCAGGATATTGATATTGTCCGTTTTAGTAACGATATCATCGCAATAGGCAGGGTCTTTATAGCGGATGGTCAGCTGGTCGGTGAAGATACCGGCAGTGGCCCATGTTTTCACAAAGCGCTGGTCGGTGGTGGTGTAGGTAGAGCCGTCGCCGAACTGCCAGGTGTAGTCGGCCACCAGGTTGACCGGCACGTTCAGCACCTCATAGGTGGCTTTGCTGCCACGGCAGATGGCGCTTACGCCTGCGGAGAAATCGGCTTTGAAATAATATACTGTCTGGAAGCTGCTGTGGTTACAGCTGCTGCCGTTGTCGCTGATCGTGAGCCGCACGGTGTACCTGTCGGGCGTCGTATAGGTATGTGTAGCATGCTGGCTGCTGACTACCGGTGTATTGTCGCCAAAATCCCACTGGTAGGTGGTGGTGGGCGTGGTGCCGACGGAGGTATTGGTGAAGATGAATTTGCTTTTGTCGTTGCAATCGCGGGCTACCGTAAACTGCGATACCGGACCGGTAATGTTGACCGTTACCGGAGCTGCCGGCGTGTAACACCCGTTGCTGCCGGCTTTCATATTAACGGTGATGCTGCCGTTGGCCACGAAATTATGCCGTATGTCGTTGGTGTATACTTCTTCTTTGGTGCCGTCGCCGAAGTCCCAGCTGTAGCTGTCGGCGTATTTGGCGTTGGCAAGCAGCCGTACCGGTTCGCCTACGCAGGCGCTGCCAGGAGTAGCGGTGAAACTCACCTCTGACGGCGGATTGCCGGTGCGCACCTGTTTGTCGAACGTTTTACTGATTTCGCAGCCGCCGTTGGTGCGGACGGTCACCGTTACCGGGTAGGTGCCTGTTTGCGTATAGGCGTGTGTGGTAGTACCGGTGGTAGTGCTGGCCGTACCGCCGTCGCCGAAGTTCCATTTCCATTCTGCCACCGGATCATTGAGATCATTGGTGGAAGTGGCGTTGAAGGCGGCGGTATAAGGTACGCAACCGCTGACCGGCGCGTCCAGGGATATTTCTGGCTGGGAGATGGTGATGTAGGCTGCTTTCTTCAGCAGGGACTGGCATCCATTGATGTTAGTCACCGTCAGGGTGACATCATATCTGCCCGCTTTCGTATAGGCATGGGAAACGAATGCGTTGCTGGTGGTTACCGGGGCGGTGCCGTCGCCAAAGTCCCAGGTACGGGCCATGGCATTGGGCGTAGCGTCGGTGAAGTTGGCAGTGTAAAGCTTGCAGCTGTTGGTCACATCGGCGCTGAATGCCACCTGCGGGGTGGCGCCCACTTCAAAAGTGCGGTAGTAGGTGCTGGTGCCATTAGCAAAAGTGGCTACCAGCGTCACTTTCTTAGGTCCTGGTGCTGTATAGGTGATCTGCGGACTGACATCGTGAGATGTTCTGCCATCGCCAAAATCCCAGCTGTAGGCGGTGGGATTGCCGGTACTGTTATTTTTAAAAGTAAGGGTGACCGGGTTACACATAGAGGCAGGTACCGCAGTATAGGTGAAATCGGCTTGCTGGGCCAAAAGATTGCCCGGCATGAGGAATATCAAAAGCAGCCATATGCTTAGGTATTTCACCTGG
>NZ_CAMLHC010000013.1 GCF_946479755.1 uncultured Chitinophaga sp.
TAGCCCGGAACCTGAGTCCCGGGCTATCTGCTTTGTATGCTATATCAACTATCGTCCTGCCTGTCCCAATCCGATACCGGTATCTCCCTGTGACAGATCGCCCGAATCGAATCCTTTTTTAAACCAGAACATCCTTTGCTGGGAGGTACCATGCGTAAAGGCATCGGGCACTACGCGGCCGCCAGCGGCTTCCTGCAGTTTATCATCGCCCACGGCGCTGGCCGCGCTCAGACCGGATTCAATATCGCCGGCTTCCAGGATGTTACGCATCTGCTGCGCGTGGTTTGCCCACAATCCCGCCAGAAAATCGGCCTGTAGTTCCAGCTTCACGGACAGTTTGTTGTATTCCGTTTCGCTCAGCCTGCTCCGCATGGCCTGCACCTGGCGGCTGATACCCAGCAGGTTCTGCACGTGGTGGCCTACCTCATGGGCTATCACATACGCTTTGGCAAAATCGCCTTTTACGCCGAAGCGGTCCTCCAGTTCTTTAAAGAACGTGGCATCGAGGTACACCATCCGGTCCGCCGGGCAATAGAACGGGCCCATGGCTGATTCGGCCGCGCCACAACCGGAAGTAGTGGCATCTTCAAACAGTACCATTTTAGGACGCTCATATTCCATATTGAGCCGTCTGAATTCGTTGGCCCATACGTCTTCCGTACTGGCCAGAACTTTGGAGGAAAACAGTTCGATGGCAGAGGCATTCTCTTTGCTGAGCTGCTCCACCTTTTCGGTGCCGCCCGGGCCCTGCACCTGTTGCAGTACCTGGTTTACCTGGTTGGGGTCCTGTTTAAACAACAGTGCGAGCACAATGACGATGACGCCGCCGATACCGCCGCCAATCAAAGTTCGCTTTCCGCCTCCGGAACGCTTCTCGACATTGTCACTTAATCTTTCATCATCCAAACGCATAGACAGTTAGGGTTTAGTGGTTAATTACGGCCCTAAAATACATTATTACCCGGTAATTCCCATCAAAGGGGCTATATTGAAAATAGCTTAAACAAAAGTTGTTTTTGCCCGTTAAGAAAGATGTACCGTCAATCCATTTTCATGAAAATACAACAGATCCTTTTGAATGAGCGGCCCGAAGGCTTACCTGCTGCCGATACCTTTAAAACCGTTGATGTGGAGCTCCCCGGCCTGAACGACGGTGAGGTGCTGCTCCAGCCGCTTTATTTTTCGGTAGACCCCTACATGCGGGGCCGCATGAGCGACGCCCGCTCCTATATCCCCCCTTTTAAGGTACAGGAACCGATAGAAAGCGGTGGCGTGGCCACCGTGGCGGAAAGCAAAGACGCACGGTTCGCCGCCGGCGACCTGGTGATGCCCGGCGGCGGCAAAAATTTCTTCCCCTGGGCTACCGGCTTCATTTTCTCCGGCGACCATCTCCGCAAGATAGACGCCAGCATCCCACCCAGTTACTACCTCGGCGTGCTGGGCATGCCCGGCCTTACCGCCTACTTCGGCCTGATGGACATCGGCAAACCCAAAGCCGGGGAAACCGTGGTGATTTCAGGGGCCGCCGGTGCAGTGGGACTGGTAGCCGGACAGATCGCCAAAATACAGGGATGCCGGGTCGTAGGCATCGCCGGCGGCGAAGAAAAAGTGAAGCTGCTGACCAGCGACTTTAACTTCGACGCCGCGATCAATTATAAAGGCAACACCCACCTGGATGCCGCCGTGGCCGCCGCATGCCCCAATGGCGTGGATATTTATTTCGATAACGTCGGCGGCGAAATTTCCGACGCCGTGATGGAACACCTCAATTTTTTTGCCCGGATACCCGTATGCGGACAAATTGCCCTGTACAACAGCACCGAAGTGCCCATGGGACCGCGGATACAGCCTACGCTCATCAAATTCAGCGTCCTGATGCAGGGCTTTACCATCGGCAACTACGCCCATCGCTACCTCGAAGGCATGCAACAGCTGGGAGAATGGATACGCGCCGGCAAAATAAAATATACCGAAACCGTCATCGAAGGGTTTGACCAACTGCCCGCTGCACTGCTGGGATTATTTTCCGGGCAAAACAGCGGTAAGATGATCGTGAAAGTGTAATTTTAACTATGACAAATGCTGTTGTTCATACCCGTATTAAAAGAATCACCGCCGCAGGAGTAACCGATACCGAAGATATCCTGGCAGCAGAAGAACCATTGGAAATAAGACTGGAGCATGGTCCCAGCCACAACCGCCGCCAGCAGAACATTGCGGTGACGATGCGCACGCCGGGACAGGATGAAGAGCTGGCCGCCGGCTTCCTGTTTACCGAAGGTATTATTCCCGGTCCGGCCGCTATAAAGCAGGTGACCCTGACGGAGACGCCCGGTGGCAGCGTCGCTACCGTTGCCCTGAAAGAACAGGCGACCCCCTTCCTGGATAAAAGCCAGCGCCATTTTCAGGCCACCGCCGCCTGCGGCATGTGCGGCAAATCCTCCATCGAAAACATTCATACAGGCGTCAACGTTAGCCACACTGACAGGCGCATTCCCGGTCAGTGGGTTTCACAGCTACCGGAACAGCTGCGGGCGCAACAGGCGCTGTTTGAACACACCGGCGGTCTTCATGCCGCGGCACTGGTAGATGAGCACGGCCGGATACAATTGCTGCGGGAAGACATCGGCCGGCACAACGCCGTCGACAAAGTCATCGGTGCAGCGCTGACACAACAACTGCTCCTGCCACAAAGCCTGCTGCTGCTGAGCGGCAGAGCGGGATTTGAACTGATACAAAAAGCGGCTATGGCTGGCATTCCCATCATCGCCGCCATCGGCGCTCCTTCCAGCATGGCCGTAAAAATGGCGGCGGAATGGAATATTACACTGATCGGATTTTTGAAAGAAGACAGGTACAATCAGTACACGTAACCGTGATTGACACGATTACCACTGATTTTCCTGATAACCGGGAGAAATACGTAGCTTGCCGGGAGAACAAAACAATTATTAATACAAACATCCAAATCACAGAAATCAGCAATCATCATGTCTATCACGCGGTTACATACGGAGTTCACACCAGTGAAGTTCACCGGTCTCAAACTCACCAGGCCGGCCACAGTGGCTGCCGGTATACCGGCGGTCGTTTCCAGTATGAAACATGTGCTGGAAGCCATGAATGCCTTCAGGGCCATGAAAGCCCTCCTGGAGCTAAACCAGAAAGACGGTTTCGACTGCCCCGGTTGCGCATGGCCCGACCCTGATGATGAACGCTCCCCTATTGCGGAATACTGTGAAAACGGCGCTAAAGCCATCGCCGAGGAGGCCACCACCCGCAAACTGGACGCTGCTTTCTTTGCGGCCAACAGTATCGATTCCCTCGGACAACTTTCCGACTACGATATCGGCAAAAAAGGAAGGATCGCGCAGCCTATGTACCTTGCTCCCGGCGCTACGCACTATACATCTATATCCTGGAACGACGCTTACCGCAAAATTGCGGACCACCTGCAGCAGCTGGATACGCCCGACGAAGCGGTATTCTATACTTCCGGCCGTACCAGCAACGAAGCCGCTTTCCTCTACCAGCTGATGGTCAGGGAATATGGCACCAACAACCTGCCGGACTGCTCCAATATGTGCCACGAATCCAGCGGCGTGGCCCTCGGCGAAGCGGTGGGCATCGGCAAAGGGTCCGTCACCCTGGAAGATGTACACCAGGCGGAAGTGATCATCATCCTCGGCCAGAACCCGGGCACCAATCACCCCCGTATGCTTACGGCGCTGCAGAAAGCCAAAGCCAACGGCGCTGTTATCATCGCCGTTAACCCGCTGAAGGAAACGGGACTGCTCAATTTCCTCAACCCGCAAACGGTGAAAGGTATCCTCCAGGTGCAAACACATCTCACCGATATCTTCCTGCAAATAAAAATCAACGGCGACATGGCTTTGCTGAAAGCACTGGCACTGTTGCTGCTGGAAGAAGAAGATAAAAATCCGGGCACCGTATTCGATCAGTCATTCATCAGCAGCAATACCAGCGGATATCAAGAGTATATCGCCCACCTGCGGCAACAGCGCCTGCCCGACCTGGCCGCGGCCTGCGGTATCAGCGAAGCGCAGCTGCGGGAAGCCGCCGCAGCGCTGATGCATAAACAAAAAATCGTGGCCTGCTGGGCGATGGGACTTACCCAGCATAAAAACTCCGTTGATACCATCCGTGAGGTCGTCAACCTGCTGCTGCTCAAAGGCAGCATCGGCAAGCCCGGGGCCGGCACCTGCCCCGTACGGGGCCATAGCAACGTACAGGGCGACAGGACCATGGGCATCTATGAAAAACCAGCCGATGCCCTGCTGCAAAAACTGGAGGCGGTATACGGCTTTAAACCGCCGTATAAACACGGCCACGACGTAGTGCATGCCATCCACGCCATGCACCGCGGCGATGCCAAAGTGTTTATCGCCATGGGAGGCAATTTCCTCTCTGCCACGCCCGACACAGCCTACACGGCAAAAGCCCTGCGCAATTGCCGCCTTACCGTACACGTATCTACGAAACTGAACCGGAGCCACCTCGTCCATGGCAGAGAAGCCATCATCCTCCCCTGCCTCGGCCGCAGCGATAAAGACATACAACAACAGCAGACCCAGTTTGTCACCTGCGAAAACTCCATGGGCGTAGTGCAGATGTCTAAAGGCAACCTGCATCCCATATCCGCCGACCTGAAAAGCGAACCGGTGATCGTCTGTGAAATGGCCAAGGCCGTCCTCGGCCCGCAGAGCAAAGTGCCATGGGAACAATACACACAACACTATGATCATATCCGGGACGCGATAGAAAAAGTCATTCCCGGTTTTGACGACTATAACAAACGGGTACGCCACCCCGGTGGCTTCTACCTGCCCAATGGCTCCAGGACGGGCCAGTTCAATACCGGCACCGGCAAAGCCAATTTTAATGTGGCCCCCGTCACCACCACGCCGCTCAGCCGGGAAGAATACATGATGATGACCATCCGCAGCCACGACCAGTTCAACACCACCATCTACGGGCTGGACGACCGCTATCGCGGCGTGCACCATGAACGGCGCGTCATCTTCATGAACCCGGAAGATATTGCCAACGGCGGTTTTACAGCCGGCCAGGTAGTAGACCTATATAACTATCACGGGCAAACGGAGAGAGTAGCACCCGGCTTTATCATCGTAGCCTATGATATCCCGGTGGGATGCACCGCCACCTATTTCCCGGAAACCAATGTGCTGGTACCGGTGAACACGGTCGCCGATAAAAGCAATACCCCCGCCTCCAAAAGCGTGATCATTCAGATTAAATCATCCACCATAAAAAGATAAATCATGGGACCAGTAGTATGGCAGGCCACCCAATGGCCAGCAACGGAATTTTTGACGGTGACAAAACAGGAACACAACAGCCTGGTCAAAGGGATTATCAACGGCTGCACAGATGCTGAGCCGTTTTCCATTCAATACGAAATTGAAGTAACACCGGAATGGAAAGTATCTTCTTTCCACATCCGCCGGGATGGCCTTCAGCCCACCGCGCTGAAACTGACCTCAGACCTGAACGGCCACTGGTTTGATAAAGATGGTAACCATATCGAAGCATTTGACGACTGTACTGACATCGATATTTCACTGACCCCCTTCACCAATACCTTACCCATACGCCGGCTGACGTTTGAACAGGGAGAACGGAAATTACTGCAGATGCTCTACATCAAACTACCGGAATTTGAGCTGCAGAAACTGTCACAATACTATACCAAAATGGAGGACCGGCTGTACCTTTATGAAAACGGTGACAGTGGCTTCAGGGCAGAATTACCGATTGACGAAAATGGTATCGTGAAAGATTACCCGGGTATTTTTACGAGGATTTATTAAGGCTTCAGTAATAGCTTTACACCGGCGCTTCAGCGCCATGAGAAGCCAGGTAATATTTTTTCAGCGGCAGTCCGCACCGCTTCCATGATCGCTGCTGCCGGCAGCGGTTTTGCCAGCTGTGCCGCCTGCCCCGCATACATAACGATAAAATCCGGGTTGTCCTGTTCCTTCGCCACCTTGCGGACAGCCTGCGTCAGCGCATCCTGTACCGGGTAAACATTCAACGGTAGTCCCGACGCCTCTATCCCATCCATCAACACATTAGCGATTCCTCTCGCCCACCGTCCGGAGAAAGCCCGGGTGATCCGTGTGCCCGTATCCGTAACCGCTCCCACTTTATCCTTATGATGAGGCGTGGCCGCACTCTCCGGGCTCCTTAACAACACGCTGCCACATTGTACGCCACTGGCACCCAGGCAGAAAGCTGCCGCCGCACTGCGGCCATCAGCAATACCACCTGCTGCTATAACGGGTAGGGCTATCCGGTCTGTTATCTGCGGCACCAGCGTCATGGTGGTTACCTGTGGCAACGGTCCGGGTAAAAAAGAACCCCGGTGGCCACCCGCCTCTATACCCTGCGCCACAACAGTGTCACAACCGGCTGCCTCCAGCGCCAAAGCCTCTTCCACCGATGTGGCGGTACCCAACAGCAGGCATCCGTTTGCTTTGAGCATGGCTATGCTGGCCTCGTCCGGGATACCAAAAGTGAAACTCACCAGCGAAATGCCAGCCTCCAGTAATACGGGCAACTGCTCCTGGTAAGCATGTGTTTTCACGGCGTCAAAAGCTACCGCTGGCACCGTCAGCCCGTTTTTTTTATACAGCTGCTGCAGGTACTGCTGCATCTGGTCAAACGGTTCCGGCTGATCTGCCGGCGGCACTTCGTAGGTAAACAGGTTCACGGCGAAAGGCCTGGAGGTAAGCGCTTTCACCTCTGCTATCAACGCGGCCACCCTGGCAGGCGGCAGTCCGCCCACCGGCAGCGATCCAAGCCCGCCGCTGTTACTCACGGCCGCTACCATCGCCGGCGTGGTAATACCCAGCATGGGCGCCTGCACAAAAGGATAATCTATGCCCAGCAATGAGGTCAGTCTGTTTTTCCATTCCATATATCTTCATTTTGTCAGTTAAACAGTCATCAGAAAAAGCTCAGGAAAGCGGGTGCTTTCAACGCCGAGATGTCAAACCTGAAATCCACGATGGTGGTGATCTCCAACAAACTCTTCGGCTGTAGCGGCGGCGCGTTCGGGAAATAATATCCCGACACCTTGATGGTGTTAAGCGAGAGGTTTTCGTTCTTCACCCGGAAGCCGCCGCCAATACCCATGTAGATGGGGTTACTGAACAGGTTGTCATTTTTGGCGGTCACCATCGCAGCCTGCAGGGAAGCAAAGAAATTGAACTTAAAGCCGAGGAACCGGAGCGGACTGTAGTAAACGGTTTCAGAGCCGAAAGCCAGGCGCTGGTAGCCATTCAGCTTGGTATATCTGTATCCCCAGATACCGTTGTCGTTGTTGATATTAAGCGGTTTGTAGAAAAACGGATTGGGGCTTTCCAGGTAGTCTAAATTGAGGAACTGGCGGAAACGCGCCTTCCTGATGGAGAACAGCCGGCTGTAGTATTCCGCCCGCGCATGAATAACGGCATCTTCCAGTTTGCCCCCCTGCCAGAAGGTACTGACGCCGGCGGAGGTGTTAAACAGGCCGTGCCTCCTGGTGGTCCAGTATTTCTGGGCTTCCAGGCCGGTATAGAGCCGGCGCCGGTCTTTCCAGGTCTCCCAGCCTGTGGCAGCTTTCAGGTTATACCCCAGCGGAATATCCTCCGTCCTGCCGAAGCCGAAAAACTGGCGTGTCTTAAAATAGTCCAGCCGGTATACCTGGAATTCCAGCAGGTAATAGCGGTGATCATTGTATACCGGGTCCTCTTTAAACTGCACCTGGTCGGGCGTCCTGGAGAAATTAAGGTTAAAATGCCGGAACAGCACCGCAAAATTGGGTTTATGGCCAATGGTGCCGTTATGCTCATAATTGTTGATGAAGTTGTAACCTGCCCAGCCGTCGATAACAGTGTAGCGGTAATCGCGGTACAGCAGGCTGTCAATCGTCTGCTTCTCCCTGCCGAGGATGTTGATCGACCAGTTGTTGGCCAGCGTCAGTCCCCCTACCCATTTGGCCGCGTTACGGTACAGCGGCCGGTTGAAGGTGACATAGATGGTGCCTTCATACACGTTGGTGTCCAGCGGCGTGGTGTTGTTCAGCGTGGAATAGCCCACGCCCACATCGACGAAGGAACCGAGCACATTGTATTTGGTGTAGCGGGCTTCCGTATTCCAGGTGGGCGTGTAATCGCTGCGCCACTGGAACCCTACCTGCAGCCCCTGGCCGGCGCCCAGCAGGTTATTGTTGGATACGCGGGTCTTGATGTTGGTGGCGCTGAACTGCGACAGGTCCACACCGTATTCAAATACATCTTTGGTAATCACCTCCACGTCTACCGAATCGGAGTCCGGGTTGGCGTTCCGCACGTGGATACGGGCATCGGAGAAAAAGGGCCGGTTACGCAGATAACGTTCGTTATCGGCCAGCTCGTAAGGGTCCAGCCGGGAACCCTCCCTGAAAAACAGCGACTGGCGGACCACCCACTCCCGGGAGTCGAAGTGCAGGCGGTTGGCCAGGTGAATCAGCTTCATACTGGTGGTGAACGTGGTATCGTTGATATTGCGGGGACCAAACACCTTTACCTTCCGGTAGTAGATATTCCTGATGACTTTTCCCACAAAGGGGGTAAAATATGCCTCACTTTTGGTGATGGCACTATCGAGATTTTCGTCCGGCGTTTCCACATCCTGCTTGGTAATACGGCGGATAAAGGACTGACGGTACTCTTTATTCCGCAGTGAATCCCGGTATTCTCCGATCTTTTTCATCAGGCCGTTACCCCGCCTGGGGACCGTGTCAGTCACAGGCTTGTCCTGGGCAAACGTCAGCTGGCACCAGCAAAGGAGCCAGCAGGTAACAGAAATAGCAGCTAATATTTTAAGTTCCGTCCTCAAAGGTTACTCGAAGGTGACAAGTATATTAAAAAAAAATGGGATTGCGTGTAATGCAATTATTGTACTGGACCGGAATAATAATTGAATGAAGCAGAACAGATAAGAAAGCTTATTGCAACCAGTATTATATATTGTTCACCTTAAAACCTTCTGCTATGTTACGTTGGGCATTAATATTCTTTATTGTGGCTATTGTGGCAGCGATCTTCGGGTTTGGCGGAATCGCCGCCGGCGCCGCCTCCATAGCCAAAATACTGTTCTTTATTTTCCTGGTGCTGTTCCTCATCTCCCTGTTGTCAGGACTACTCAGGAAGTAAACAAAAAAGCAGGGATCTTAAGATCCCTGCTTTTACTATTTTACGATGCTGGTCTCCCAGCCGTCATATTCTGCGTTGACCTGTTGGGCCAATTCCCAAAGGGTCATGACCACACTGTCTATAATGGCTTCGCTGGCTTTGTCTGACCGCGACACACACAGTTTGAACGGAAACTCAGGATTGTCATTCTTCATGTCATGGGCAATCTCAAAACCGTTCTCCCGGATATGTTCCCAATAGGCGGTCTTGTCTTCTTCCGTTCTGAAATGGATCCAGTGTTCAATGGGACGCTCCCGCTCCGACATGTCGCCATGCTGACGCAACATCCGCAATACTTTCCTGTTCTGGATACGCTGAAACTCATATACGTCGGGAAACAGGAAATCGAAGTAAAGCTCCCAGTTATTATCCTCCTTTACACCGTAGTCATAACGGTAGTCCGGGAACTTGATCATTGCATCCGCAATGAATTTATCATGCAGCAACAGGTTGCCTGTATAAAAATAAAAGTCACGTACACCATTGGAAAAAGTACGGCCCACAAAATGTGCGTCCAGATTGGTTGTTAGCTGTTCTACCAGGCTGTCCTCTATCTCGCCCATGATGGCGAATTCATCGTTCTGTGGAAATCCGTCTTCCCGTGGATTGTTCAGGTATACCGTAATATATATCGCATTCGGCTTCTCCTTCAATGGTGCAAATCGTCTCAGATCAAGGTCAAGGCCTATTACTGCTGGACTTTCTTCAATATGGCACGTGTAAATATCCCAGTCCGGTCGGTAATCCTTATGCATATAAAAAAATTAAAATAACGCAACAGCTGGCTGTAAAGATACGTAGCTATCTGTTACCATTGAAATCATTTTCTCGCAAAGATGAATATAAGACCTGTATTTTTTTGGTAAGAACGCAAAGAACCGGAGACCGCTTGTTATTTCTTTGTACGCTTACCGATATCTTTTTATTCTTTGCGTTCTTACCAAAAAAACACTGGTCTTATGCCGCTTTGCGAGAGCTTAACACTATTTAACACTCGTGGATTTTCAGGCACACCCTTTGTAAAACCATTACCTGTAAAGAATTCTGTAAGATCCCGAAGTCAGAACATGTTACTGTGGTGGATTCTGACACACCTTTCATCCTAAAAAAACGTTTTTCTTCCTTCATTACAACTAAATTTACCGCCGCTATAAATTGTTGGACGCTAGTAAAAGAAATTATGAGAAAAGTTGTATTGCTATTGACAGGATGGATGTTCTTGTTTAACCTGGCATTAACGGCACAACAGCACGGTAATAAACCGCCTGCTGGCAATGCCGGAAATATCTACGGAAAACTGCTCGACGCACAGACAGGAAAACCGGTAGAATATGCATCTGTAGCCCTGCTGCGCCCGGATTCCTCCGTGCTCACCGGCATGCTTTCCAAACCCAACGGTGATTTTAACTTTGAAAACCTCGCGCTCGGAAAATATATACTGAAAGTAAACTTCATCGGCTATGAAGCTTTCTTCAAACCGGTACAGCTCAACGCCAAAAGCGCCACGCTCGATGCGGGCAATATTAAACTTCGCCCTAATGTAAAGTCGCTGGCTGCTGTCAACGTAGTAGGAGAAAAACCAGCCTTTACCATGGCGATCGACAAAAGGGTGTTCAACGTGGAAAAAAACCTCGCCAGCATCGGCGGCACGGCCACGGATGTACTGAAACAGGTGCCTTCCGTGAGTGTAGACATAGACGGTAACGTGAGCGTTCGCAACGGCGCACCCACCATCTTCGTGGACGGACGCCCCACTACCCTCACGCTCGACCAGATCCCGGCAGACGCTATCGCCAATATCGAAGTGGTCACCAACCCCTCCGCTAAATACGATGCGGAAGGGATGAGCGGTATCTTAAACATCGTCCTGAAGAAAAATAAAAAAGCAGGGATCAACGGACAACTCAGCGCCGGCGTGTCTTCCCTGGGCAGCACCAATACCGGCATTGATTTCAACCTGCGCCAGGAGAAGTTCAACTTCTTCATCAACTACGGCACACGTAACCGCAGGTCCCCCATGACCAGCCGTATCTCCCGGAAAAATATGCTGTCAGACACGACCACCTACACCGATCAGCTGCAGGACGGGGACTTCTACCGGAACTTCCAGAACGGCCGCATCGGCGTTGACTGGTTCATGGATAACCGTAATACCCTCACTATCTCCCAGGGCATCACCGGCGGTAATTTCAACCGTTACAACGATCAGACCCAGAACGAATTTGACATTCACCGGGAGCTGGTCCGCTACGGCACCGGTATCAACAACAGTAAAAACGGATTCCGCAACTACTCCACCCAGCTGGGCTATAAACACACCTTCGCACGCGAAGGTGAAGAACTGACGGCAGACTTTACCTATAACTATGCCACCAGCGACAACAGTTCTGAATATTCACTGCAATACTATAACCTGAAAGGCGATACCATCAACAGCCCGGTAAAGCCGCAATACCGTTATGGCAACGGGGAAGGTAAAACAACGTATATCACCGGGCAGGTGGACTATGTACGCCCTTTCTCCGATAAATCGAAGATCGAAATGGGCCTGCGTACCAACACCCGTAAGTTCGATAACTTTACCAATACCTTCGGGCAGAACTACCCCAGTGGCACGTTCACCATCGACTCCGCATTGTCCAACAACTACCACTACCAGGAACAGATCAACGCAGGGTATGTAAGCTACAGCGGCGCCCAGGGCAACTTCGGGTACCAGGCCGGCCTGAGAGCGGAGCAGTCCAACTATACCGGCGAAACCCGCTTCGGCGACAAGGCCTCCTACAAGATCAACTACCCGATCAGCCTTTTCCCCAGCGTGTTCCTGTCCCAGAAATTCAAAGGTGATCATGAGCTGCAACTCAACTACAGCCGCCGTATACGCCGCCCCTGGTTCCGTGACCTGCTGCCTACCATCGAGTACAGCGGACAGAATGCCAGCCGCGGTAACCCCGACCTGCGCCCGGAATTCACCAATTCCTTTGAGCTGTCTTACCTGAAAGACATCGCACATAAACACAACGTGCTGGTATCCTTGTATTACCGCAATACCGATAACGCTATCACAGATTTTTATGTAGATACCACCCTTAACCTGAACGGGCAAACGCAACGGGTACTGCTGTCTTACCCGATCAACGCCAGCACCCGCAACTCCTTTGGCGCAGAGTTCACCGTAAGAAGCCAGATTACCAAAGACTGGGACCTGACGGCCAACGTCAACCTGGCACAGACAAAAATCAGTGCTGCTAACCAGGGAAACAACTTCAGTAACTCCGGTTTTACCTGGTTCGGTAAACTCAACAGCAACACCAAACTGCCCTGGAACCTCACCCTTCAGATCACCGGGGAATATGAATCCCGCCAGATCCTGCCGCAGGGAGAGAGAAAACCGGTGTACTCCATCGATGCCGGCATCAAAAAGGATATGCTGAAAAACAAAGCGCTGTCCGTTTCCCTGACGCTGAACGACATCTTTAATTCAGACCGTAACCTCAGCTATACCAGCACGGCATTCTCCGAAACAGAGAACTACCGTAAACGCCTCACCCGCGAGCTTCGGCTCAACGCTACCTGGCGTTTCGGGAAGATGGATTACAACCTGTTCAAAAGGAAGAGCAACAAGTCCGGTAAAGACAATAACAACGAGATGGGCGGCGGCGACAAAGGCGAGTAGCTCACGCAAAGAAACACTTAAGGCCTACATTATTTTGTAAGAACGCAAAGGAGCGAAGATTACATTTGAGAATATTGTATTATTGTACCCGGCTTATAGGTATAGTTATATTGTATTATCAAATTGAGTTCTTCGCTCCTTTGCGTTCTTACAAAATAATGTAGGCCTTAAGTGTTTCTTTGCGTGAAAAAAATCAAGCTACATGGACTCTATTTATCATACCATTACCCTGCGTTTCCTCGCTGAACCTTCTGACGTTAACTTTGGCGGCAAAGTACATGGAGGCTCCGTGATGAAGTGGATAGACCAGGCAGGTTATACCTGTGCGGCCAACTGGAGCGGGCAATATGCGGTCACCGTATATGTAGGCGGCATCCGCTTTTTCAAACCGATTGCCATCGGTGACCTGGTGGAGATTACGGCTACCATCATCTATACCGGCAATACCAGCATGCACATCTCCATTGATGTTTTTGCAGGCAACCCGCGGCAGCAGCACAAACAGAAAACCACGCACTGCGTGATGGTATTTGCCGCCGTAGACGATAACGGTAAAACCATACCGGTACCCAAATGGACACCACGTACAGCCAATGAGATCAGTATGGAGAGTTATGCTAAAAAACTGATGGATCTCCGCAAGGATATCGACGAGGAGATGAAGCCTTATATGTAGGCTGCGCCGTCAGACGCCTGTTCACCTTAATGTTGCCCGGGGCTTCGGCCCCGGGGACCTGCTAGTGGCTGAACTGCATTTCGCTCAGCATGCGGTACAGTCCTCCGTCAACCCCTATCAGTTCTGCGTGGGTGCCTTGTTCCACGATCTGTCCTTTGTCGAGCACAATGATTTTATCCGCCTGCCGGATGGTAGACAGGCGATGCGCAATAACGATGGAGGTACGGCCTTCCATCAGTTTATCCAGCGCGTCCTGCACCAGTCTTTCTGATTCAGAGTCCAGTGCAGATGTAGCCTCATCAAGAATGAGGATACGCGGATTTTTAAGTACCGCCCTTGCGATGGCGATACGCTGACGCTGCCCCCCGGACAGCTGAATGCCCCGTTCCCCTACAATGGTCTCCAGGCCGAGCGGGAAATGTTTGATAAACTCCCAGGCGTTGGCCTGACGGGCAGCCGCCTCTATCTCTCCCTCCGTCGCGTCCGGCCTGCCATAGGCGATATTCTCGCGGATGGTGCCGCCGAAAAGAAACACGTCCTGTGGCACTACCGCCATCTGCGACCGAAGCACCGACAGCGGTATGGAAGTACCCGGTTTGCCATCATATAGGATACGGCCTTCGATCGGATCGTAGAGACGCAGTAACAGCGATACGATCGTACTCTTACCGGCGCCGCTGGGGCCTACCAGCGCCACTTTCTGGTCTTCCTCCACTTCAAAGGAGATATTTTCAAGGATGGTCAGGTCAGGCCGGGAAGGATAATGAAAAGAGATATTACGGAAAGAGATCTGACCACCCAGTTGTTCGCCCGGCGCGATCTGCGTCACCTCTGTAATGGCTTCTTCCGGCTCATCCAGTATTTCGAGGAGGTTTTCGGTGGCGCCGATGCTTTTCTGCAAACTGGTGTATATTTCCGCCAACCCTGCAATAGAACCGCCGATAAATACGGAATACAGGATAAATGACAGCAGCTGGGGCGTGCTCATGCCCATGGACACCCCTCTCCAGATCACCGCCACCAGGGCGCCGAAAATACCGAGGATAATAAAAGAAGAGAAAGCTCCGCGGTATTTCCCGCTTTTCATGCCGATACGGGCTGCCTCATTGGTACGCTGCCGGTAGCGGGCTATTTCAAAAAATTCATTGGCAAAAGCCTTTACATTGACAATCCCCTGCAGTGTCTCTTCCACAACGGTATTCGCCGCCGCCACCTGTGTCTGTACCTGTTTGGAGAACTGACGAATGAACTTACCAAAGAACACAGCTGCCACCATCATGATGGGCAGAATGGCCAGCATAAAGGCCGTCAGCTGCCAGGAAGTAACCAGCAGGATGATCACACCACCAACGATGATGATCATCTGACGGATAAATTCTGCCAGCGTGGTGGTAAAGGTGTCCTGTAACAGGGTGATATCAGAGGAAATACGACTGCTCAGCTCTCCCACCCTTCTTTCCAGGAAAAACCGCATGGGTAGCCGGATCATATGGCTGTACACATGCTGCCGCAGCGCCGCCAGCGTTTTTTCGGTGACGTTCACAAACAGGATGGTGCGAAAGAAAGAGAAAATGGCCTGTCCCACCAATACCGCTACCAGTAACAGTCCTGCCTTATTGAAACCATGAAGGAGGTCATTCACGCTTTTGGGATCAACCAGGTCTCCCAGCAGGCGGGGAAAGGCCAGGCCGGCAAGGCTGGAGATCAGCAGAAAAACGAACCCGAGGGCAAACTCCACCCAGTAAGGTTTTACATAACGGAATAAGCGAAAGGTTTTTTTAAGGGACGTCCATTTCAAATTAGGTTTGGGAGCCGGGACGGAGGCCATGGTTTCATTTTGCATTAGGATATATACTTTGTTAATGGGGACGATATACCAGCAAATATATTGTATAAAGGAATGCCTTACTTCGGATAAAAGCAATTTTTATTCCGTAGTAAGGCATCGGTTAGGGCAACCCGCTGTTATGGTCTGCGCCCTGGATTTTTGGAGGAATCTCCGGCGCCGGTGCCGAAGCGGGCTGAATCTTCGCCCGGATTAATGGCTCCCGGAGGTGTTTGTGCGGCAGGCGCGGTGTCCGGGAGGATAGCGGCCGTGTCTGTAGTACCGCTGTTGTCCAGGTTCATCGAATCCTGGTTGTTGTTTTGTGCGCCATTGCCGCAGGCCGTCAACATGGCGACGGAAATGCCGGCAGCTAACAGCAGATGAGATACTTTCATGATCCAGTGTTTAAAGGGTGAAATAAACAGTTACATGGTATAAACAAACTTCATCCCCTTTAAAACGCGTTACTGGCGGGTAGTATCTGGTTTGGTCATGGTGCTGTCCACCGGTATTACACTGGTGCTGTCTACTTTAGGTACGGTTACCGCAGCGGAATCTGCTTCACGGGAAGCCTCCTTGCTGCTGTTGCAGGCAAACAAAAGGATACAAAGGATTCCTGTAACGCAGGCTACCATAAAAAATTTATATACGAAAGGCTTCATATGGCAGGTATTTATTGTTCTTAATGAAGTAGATGCAGGAAAGAATTGTGCCAACCCTTACATTTGTAAGCGTATATTTCCCCTTTTCGATATGAAACATCTGTTACAAACAATAGAGGAAGACCAGATCCTGAAAGTATGTATCGCCCTGCTGATAGGCGCTATCCTGGGGCTGGAGCGGGAATACAAAAGGAAAGCGGCAGGGATGCGCACCATGACGCTCATCTGCCTCAGCAGTACCATCTTCACGATCCTTTCTGCTGAACTGGGCTACCCCAACAGCTCCGACCGCGTAGCATCCAACATCCTTACCGGTGTGGGTTTTATCGGCGCAGGCGTTATTTTCAAGAATGATTTTACCATCGACGGCATCACCACTGCGGCCTCCATCTGGATCGCCGCGGCCCTGGGCATGGCCATCGGCATGAGCCAGTATGTGCTGGCGATAGGCGGACTGGCAGGCGCTTTGATCGTGCTTATACTGATGGAGTTCACGGAAAGAAGTATTGCGGAAATCAATGACAAACGCTACTACACTATCTACTTCCAGGAAGAAAAATTTCCACAGGTAGACGTAGAGCATATCCTCAACACTTTTGGATTAAAATACAAGCGGATGCAAACCGCCCGCAAGGAAGACCTGATCGAAGTCAATTACACAGTCCGTGGAAATCGTAGCAAAATGGAACGATTAGATGAATTTTTGCTACAGAACAAACACATAGCACAATTCCAGGTACAACTAAACCCACTGTAACCATACCATGCCCTCTTATGCAGACATGCCGCTACACTATGGTCACGTACCGCCCTGGCTGGCCAAACGGATGGCCCTCCTGGGTGGCGCCATTGTAGAGGCTATTGTGACGGACTACGGAAAAAGTGAAGTGATAAGGCGGCTCAGCGACCCCTGCTGGTTTCAGGCGCTGGGATGTGTGCTGGGAATGGACTGGCATTCCTCCGGTATCACCACCAGCGTGATGGGCGCGCTGAAAAAAGCAGTCAACCCGCGTTCCGGGGAACTGGGCATTTATATCTGCGGCGGCAAAGGCCGGTACAGCCGGGAAACACCGGCCGAACTGATGCGCATCGCAGAGAAAACCGGCCTCCCCGGCGATCAGCTGGTACACAGCAGCAAACTCACCGCCAAGGTAGATAATACCGCGATCCAGGACGGCTTCCAGCTGTACCTGCATTCTTTTGTGCTATCGACTGACGGCGACTGGGCCGTGGTGCAACAGGGCATGAACGACGCCAGCAGTATGGCACGCCGCTACCACTGGCACTCTTCTGCTTTCACGTCTTATACCGAAGCGCCGCATACCTTCATCTATGGCCGTAACCAGGGCATGATCCTCAATCTTACCGATACTGCGGCTGCCGCTACCAAAACCGGTATCCTGCAACTGCTGGAGGAAAAACCTGCACACCTGTTGCCCGAAATACGCAACCTGGTGATGCCCTCCCATCATGAGGTGCGCGCGGAAAACGTCAATCTCAAACGCCTCGGCAGCGTGCTGGCGCTGGCGCATGACATACATCCCGCCAACTTCGAATCCCTGCTGATGCTGGAAGGCGTGGGTCCGCGCACCCTGCAATCCCTCACGCTCGTCAGTGAAGTCATACACGGCACTCCCTCCCGCTTTGAAGACCCGGCACGGTTTTCTTTTGCTCATGGCGGAAAAGACGGACACCCGTTTCCCGTGCCCACCCGGATCTATGACGAAACGATCGAAACGCTGCGGGACGCGCTGAACAAAGCGAAAATCGGCCATACCGACAAACAGGAGGCTATCCGCAAGCTGTCAACGTTAGCGCAACGCATAGAGCAGGATTTTGAGCCCAACGCCAATTTCGAAAAGGTGATAGAACGGGAAAAGCGGGATTCGTGGAAGTATGGCGGCCGTACCGTATTCGGAAAAGCGGCTCCGCCGAAAGACGGCGAACAATTATCTTTATTCTGAAGCAACAGCGGATATCCATGAGAGACTACAACACGCTTACCGTACCCGAAGCCACCCTGCTGCAACAGGAGATGCGCCACCAGGTGGTCACCGCTCCTTTTACCGGGAAAATACAACTGATCGCAGGAGCAGATATCTCTTTTAATAAATTCAGTACCACTGTATATGCCGGTATTGTACTGATGCGGTTCCCCAGCCTGGAACCAGTGGGCTACAGCCTCGTTGTAAAAGAGGTCACCTTCCCCTATGTGCCGGGCTTCCTGGCTTTCCGCGAAGTGCCTGCCCTCCTGGACGCATGGCAGCAACTGCCGCAGAAACCGGACGTGCTGGTGGTGGACGGCCATGGTATCGCCCATCCGCGGCGCATGGGCATCGCCTCTCATTTCGGCGTGCTGGCCGGCCAGGTGACCGTTGGCAGCGCTAAGAAAAAGCTCTATGGCACCTATAAGGAACCCGGAGAAGAGAAAGGCGCACACGCCCCGCTGACAGACAAGCAAGGCGTCGTTATCGGCACGGTGCTGCGCAGCAAACAAAAAGTAAAGCCCATCTTCGTCTCCCCCGGCCATCTCATCGATGTGGAAGGCAGCCTGTCACTGGTGGAACAATGTGTGCGGAAATACCGGTTGCCCGAACCTACCCGGCTGGCGCATAATGCGGTCAACCAGTTCCGGCTGGGCACCCTCGCCGCCGGTTATACGCCGGCTGACATTTAAAACTGTATCCACGCCACAGCTGCCTTTTTCTCTGTGCCCTTACGGCTGATCATTACGGTGACGTATACACGCTGTGCAGCATCATAGCTGGAAGCGCCCATCATACAGTAATACCCCTTCGTTACTTCCGGTGTACCGAACAGGAAAAGCCGCTCCATCTTACCATTATAAAAACGGTAACATACAAAGTTAGCGTCTGCCGCGTATTTCAGCGGTTTCTTCACTTTGTCCTGCCCGCCGGTCTCCAGGTATTGCAGGTAATCGTTGAACAGCACAAAAGTGGCGTTCGGAATATTGACATAGTCATAGGACAGATAGGTGTTGGTATTCAGCGCGGCAATCTTGTTGCGGAACACCCATTCGCTCTTCATTCTGCGATGCAGCGAAAAAGGCTCGCAAACACCGGTGATGGACTGGTATTTGGACACCGCCATCGTTTCATTCTCCCGGCCGCTGCTGTCCAGCAAAGCCACGCCGATATCCCCCATGTTGGTATGCAGCTTGTTGATCTGTGTATTGCCTTGTTTGTAGCGGGTCAGGGCTTCCAGCAACAACGTACCGCTGCCGTCAGCCTGCCAGTATACCCGCTGCGGCACGCCTTTATAGTCTTCTTTATAACCGAGGTTGATCTGCACATTTTTGCCCAGCTCGGGAAAAGACAGCTGCTGGTGTTTTCGCAGTTTACCCGAAGCCAGCAGGGTATTCAGGAAGATGCCACTGCTGCCGTCTGCCCGTTGTCCGGACACATACAACATCAGCTTCACTTCGTTCCGCGCCGGCAGGAATTGCTGATACCCGCTCACATCACCGAAGTTGGCCGTATAGTCGAGCACGTGGTGCGCAAATGTTGCCGAATCGGGCGACAGCGCTGAGAAAACGACCTTCGACCAGGGCTCGCTGCTCTTTCTTTTGGCATTGAACCCTACGGTGCTCATGTACACTTTCTCTTTACCATGCACCGACAGGCTGATATAACTGAAATAGTTATACGCTGTATCCGGCAGATAATAAAGCCCGGTATTGATCAGCTCATGGTCCGGTGAAAAATGCATCACGCGGATACGTTCCCGGATGCTGTCGTTTCGCTGTATCTCTGCGCCGTTGAAAAATGCTACGGCATAGTAATCGCTGTCAGGGTCTTTCTCCACGTAACAGTCATGCGATGCCAGGTTTTCCTGTACATATACGCTGCGGTGCTGGACGGTAGGCAGTTCCCCCAGTTTGTCCTCCCGCAGCAGCTTGCCGGTTTGCGGGTCCAGTACCAGCCTGAAAAACATAGGAACATATTTCACCAGCTGCTGCAAAAAGATCACCGGCTGACCGTTGATTTCATAAATACCATCGATTTCGGTGGACTCCAGGTCTGCCGCGTTCCACAGGCTGCCTGCCACAGAATCGGCCGCTACCTGCTCCCGCTGTGGATTATATACCGTTACCCGCAGCCCCTCCTTTTTGGAAAAGTGCAACCAGAAGGTATGCCCGTTTTTTAACTGCATCAGTTTGTCCCATCCGTCCAATGGCTCCTCTACGGCGGGTCCCAGCGTCACTACAGGCACCTGCGCCCACAAACGGGCAGGGAGAAACAATAAGCATAAACAAACAACTGATCTGATATAGGACATCATCTTATTAATTATATATTTCAAATATATGTAATTATATATAATTATCTATTTATCAAATATGTTATCTGTTAAAAAAACATCCGGGGAAGATGAATATCTTTGCGGCATGAAGACTGTTTTTCCCGCCACTTATTCCACCCTCTGCCCCTCCGCCCTATCTGCCTTCCTCTCCGAAAAATACGCGCTGGAAAATGTACAGTGCCAGCTGTTGGTCCGCGGCGTAGGTGACACCTATCTGGCCCGGACACAGGATGACCGCTTTATACTCCGGGTGTACCGCTCCTCGCACCGCAGCCAGCCACAGATACAGGAAGAAGTAGCCCTCCTGCAGGCGCTGAAAGCCGCGGAAGTATCCGTATCCTACCCACTGCAGGACATCACCGGAGCAACGGTCCAGCAACTGAATGCCGTGGAAGGCGAAAGATGTGCGGTGCTGTTCAGCTATGCGCCCGGGCACCCGGTGAGATTACTGGACGATCAGCAGTTGCGGCTGCTGGGCAGGGAAATGGCGCGCTTTCACCAGGTTTCCGCCACCTTCAGCACGGGAAAAGCCAGGTGGGAATTCAATGAAGACAGTATGTTCAGCCGCCCCCTTACCCTGCTGCAGCCATTCTTTGCCAATAACGCGGAAGATTATACGTGGTTGCAACAGGCAGCTGCCACGGCTGCAGCAAAGCTGTCTGCCACCGATGGCCTGTCCATGGGATATTGCCACTTCGACTTCCTTCCGAAAAACATGCACTTCGATGCAAACAGCGTCACACTGTTTGACTTCGACTTTATGGGATATGGCTGGCTGGCGAATGATATGGCTTCCTTCTGGCAGTACCTTTCACTGGAGGTGTACACCCAAAGGATGACGCAGGCCGAAGCCGACCGGCAGTATCAGTTGCTGCTGGACGCTTACCGCGAACATCGCGCGTTAACTGAAACAGAGCTGGAAGCAATACCCTACATCTCGCTCGGATGGTGGCTGTTTTATATGGGTTTTCATACCACGCATGACCAGTTTCACGCTTTCGTACAACCGGGACATCTAAAGCTGTTCACCGGCTTGCTGCGGCACCTGGCCAATACCTACTGGAAATAATCACGGCTTCTTCTCAAAGAAAAAATCGATGGACTTGCCATCGCCGGAAATCGTCACTTTCAGTTGATCCTCCGTCTTTTGATACACGATCTTTTGGGGGAAATCGTGCGCGGGGTTTTCGCAGGTAAAGCCATCAGCGGCGATGGCCGTAATTTTAAACCAGACCAACCCTTTGTTTTCGGCTACGTCGGCCACATAATACAATGCATTCTCTTTCGTCAGCAATTGCAGTCCTTCTTTAAAGAGGGTATCCTTCTCCTTCATCATGACACCGATGCCCTTCATCGCAGTACCGGATACCCGCTCCCACTGCTCAAACCCTGTTCTGCCGGGCCTGGACACCTTCTTTGTCCACATGCCTTCCAGCCAGTGCAACTTCGGGAAATCTGCCGCTGTGGGGGTTTGTGCATTCACAGCAGCCATCAGTAATATCAGCAGACCAGATAAGAGAAAAGCTTTCATGATAACAGGGGAATTTGTTCCGGAATATACAACAAAAGCCGGCGAAAAAAACTGCGCTCCCATGGCGGGGCAGATGATTTTATGTTATCATTTGTTCCTAAATTAGCCGCATGAACTGCCTGATAGTAGACGATAACAAACTCGCCCGCACAGCCATGAAACAGCTGGCCAGCCATGTGGAACAACTACACGTGACCGGCGAATGCAGCAGCGCCATGGAGGCCTACAACCTTATCCAGAAGGAAAAAATAGACCTCCTGCTGCTCGATATCGAAATGCCGGGCATGAGTGGCCTCGAACTCACCCGTAACCTGGGCAAAAAAAGGCCGCTCATTATTTTCACGACGGTCAACAAAGACTATGCTGTAGAGGCTTTCGAGCTGAACGTGGCAGATTATCTCATTAAGCCGGTCAGCCCGGCACGCTTTATCCAGGCCATTGAAAAAGCCCGGGAGATCATCGACAGCAACCACCGCGAAATACAGGTGTCCGATACCGAGTTTGTCTTTATCCGCGACAATGGTATCCTCAAAAAAATACGGACAGAAGATATCCTCTTCCTCGAAGCCATGGGTGATTATGTAAAGCTGTACACCGCACAGAAATTTCATGCCATCCATACTACCCTCAAAGCGCTGGAAGAGAAACTGCCAGCCAATAAATTCATGCGCGTACACCGCTCCTACATGGTGGCGCTGGACAAAATAGAAAGCATAGAAGATGGTAACATCATCATTCAAAAAAATGCCATCCCGGTGGCAGATACCTACAAAGCGGCCCTCAACAATAAATTAAACTTTCTTTAACAGTTGAACGACCATTTCCCCGTTTTGACCGATATCTATTGCCCGTTGAACCATAAATTAAATACACCGACCTTTATTATCGTATTTTGAACCGCCTTTCCTTCATTAACGTTAATAATGTCATGCAGCCGAAAAGAATAAAATATTACCTGTTAGGCCTGTTCATCACAGGGATGATTTTATTCGTGGTATTACAGTTCAATTCAGCCAAGAATATCCGCAAGCTGATTTCCGGCAATGAACAACTGCTGCAGGAACTCAACGTAAAAAACGAGATCCAGAAACTGCAAACCTCCCTTGCCAAAACAGACAGCAAGGTGCGCGGGGCCGTTATCTCCCGCGATACCACGCATATCACCGGTATTGAGGTGGAAATCGCCATCATCAAATCTGACCTGAAGGAAATCAATAAAATCGTTAAAAATGACAGTACCGAAAAACTGCTCACCCAGCTCAATTACCTGGTGGATGAGAAAAACAGTTTTAACCTGCTGATACTGGACACCTTCTACAGCAGCGGGAAAAGCGCTGCGGAAAAAATGATCAACAACCAGCGGGGTAAAAGGCTGGGAGAAGCCATCACCAGTATCCTCCACCAGCTGGACACCACGCGGCAGACAGAGGTGAACCGCACCACCCGCCTCATTGACACCAGCGGACAGAAAGCACAAAGCTGGGGCACCGTGCTGGTGCTCTTTGCCTGCCTCACCAGCCTGCTGGCGTTTCTGTACATCACCAGCCGCATCCACCGGCAGGAGCAGCTCATTGAAGCACTGGATGAATCGCAGCGCCAGGAGAAAAACCTGGCCGCCGTGAAAGACCAGTTCCTGGCCAATATGAGCCATGAGATCCGTACGCCCATGAATGCCGTGCTCGGCTTCACTCACCTGCTGCAGGCCCAGCCACTGAACGACAAGTCAAGAGAGTACGTCAACGCCATCTCCGGCGCCGGCCGCAACCTGCTCGAAATCATCAACGATATCCTGGACATCTCCAAAATAGAGTCCGGCATGATGCGCATTGAAGCCACTTCTTTCAGTCTCCGCGGCGTACTGCATTCCATCGACACCCTCTTCCGCGCCAAAGCCGAAGAAAAAGCGCTGCAGCTCAATATCAGCATACACGAAGAGGTACCGGACATTCTTTACGGCGATGTGATGCGCCTTACGCAGGTGCTGGTCAACCTCACCAGCAACGCGATCAAATTCACCGCTGAAGGAGAAGTGAATATCCATGTGACCAGGACATGGTCGGAAGATAAAAATGTTCGTTTACTCTTCACCGTGAGAGACACCGGTATCGGCATCGAAGCAGCGCAGCTGGACAGTATCTTCGACCGGTTTAACCAGGCGGAAGCCTCTACCACCCGTAAATACGGCGGTACAGGCTTAGGGCTAACCATCGTCAAACAACTCATAGAACTGCAGAACGGTTTTATCTCCGTAGAAAGTACGCCCGGCAAAGGCACCGCATTTAAAGTAGAGCTGCCTTACATGCTGGGGGAAATGATGCCGGAAAATACCGATGCCCTCTATACCGAAAAAGACCCGCTGCCGATACATCCCAATATCTGGTTGCTGGTGGCGGAAGACAACCGCATGAACCAGAACCTGCTGCGGCACCTGCTCAGCAGCTGGCAATTACAGTACCGGGTAGTCAACAATGGCAGGGAAGCGCTCCAGGCGCTGGAGAAACAGGTCTTCGACCTCGTGCTGATGGATATACAGATGCCGGAAATGGATGGCTATTCCGCCGTTGCCACCATCCGCAAGGAGATGCATTCCAATATCCCCGTCATCGCCATGACGGCCCATGCCATGGAAGGCGAACGGGAGAAATGTTTGCAGATGGGTATGAACGATTATATCTCCAAACCGATAGACGAGAATACGCTGTATCGCATGATCCAGGTATATACCGGCAAGTTCTCATCACGGGAGATGCCGCCCGCCGGCGCTCATGTAGCAGAGAACGGCCACGCCCACCTGCTGAATATGCAATACCTGCGGGACCTTTCCAAAGGCGACAAGGCCTTTGAAAAAAACATGCTGCAGCAGTTTATCACACAGCTGCCGGAAGACCTGGCCATGCTGAAAAATGCGATCGTTATCAACGACCCGGTAAGCATCAGGGCTACGGCACACAATCTGAAGACCACAGTGTCGTTTACAGGGCTGGAAACGCATCTCTACCCGATACTGGAGCAGCTGGAACAAACCGACGAAAATAACTACAACGCAGATACGGCCAACGAACTGTTCTATACCCTGAAACAGCTGTGCCTACAGGCTATACAGGAAGCTATCGACATTACTATTTAAGGCGGCCATCCCCCGGTACGACCGTTCATTTTCCCTTTTTCAACGACAGTAATACCCGGTTCACCGAAACACGCCCTTCCTGCGTCGTTACCGGCATTATTTTTACATCACAATACTGAACAAACATCATTAATCATTTAAAAAGACAATCATCATGAAAAAAATTATCGCTGCCGCACTGGTACTGAGCATTTCTGCTGCTGCTTTTGCACAGGCTCCTGCTGCTAAACCTGCAAAGAAAGAAAAAGCGAAAACTGAAGCCAAAGCTGAAGCTAAACCAGCTGCTGACTCTACCAAAAAAGCACATCACGAACACAAAAAAGCGGAAGCTAAGCCTGCTGCTAAGAAAGCCGCTTAATTTACCATTATACAGCGTTTGAGTTAAAGAATAGCTCCGGGTAGCCCCGGAGCTATTCTTTTTTGCCCCGGACTTCTGCGTCAGGGATGGAGTCATGCAGGCAAAAAAAATCCGCCGTTGCCGGCGGACTTTTTCTCAATTATAATGTATATGCTATTTACTATTTCAGTGCGTCCAGTTTCTTTTTCACTTCTTCTACTTTCGCAGTCTGGTTTTTGATAGCGTAGATTTTCTGCAGGGCGTACAGGCAGCTTTCGTAAGTCTGTTTGTCACCGGCGTCCAGGCTGCTGGCTTTAGCAGTGAAGCTGGCGTCAGCTTTCTCGAAGAAAGGCAATGCCTGGTTCATGAGGCCTTCTACTTTAGCCTGCAGTTCTTTTGCTTTGGGAGAAGTCTGTTGTTTGCTGTCCAGTTCATTCAGCTGTTTGTTGAACACAACGGCTTTGTTGAAGTACAGTGCGCCCAGCTGGAAGTTAGCGGTGGCGTCGTTAGCGTTCAGTTCCAGTACTTTTTTATAGGCGCCTTCTGCTTTGCCGATCAGCTCTTCGTAGTTAGCCGGTTTCGGAGCGTCGTTACCTTTTTCGTCACGCGGATTAGCGAGGTTGTCCACACGGATAGCGTAGTCCAGCACTGCTGCTTCGTCGTTTGGATTGTCGGCCATTTTCTTTTCCAGCATGGACAGTAATTCGTTGGTTTTACCGGTTTTGCTGTAGAAAGCCATTTCCATATCGTTGAAGCGTTTATCCTTAGGGAATAAAGCTTTACCTTGTTCGATCGTTTTGAGCCAGTTAGCCTGGTCGCCTTTTTCTTCATACAGCTGGCCCAGTACTACGTACAGTGCAGGTTCGCCTTTGAATTGCAGGTCAGCGGCTTTTTTCAGGTAAGTGAAGGCATCATCTTTCTTGTTGGCCTGGTTAGCAGCGTAACCGGTGTAGAAAGTCAGTGCAGTATCGGTAGGGATAGTGGTACCCAGGTTTTTGCTGTTGTAGTATTCAGCGATTTCAAAGGCGTGTTTGAAATCCACCAGGGAGGAGTCCCATTTCTGTTCGTTGAGGAAACCGTAACCGGCGTTGGCTACAGTAGCGTATACGTTGAACATTGGTCCGCTCATCTCCAGGATGGCTTCTTTCATTTTAGGATCAATTTCCAGTGCTTTTTTGAAAGAAGCGTAGGCTTCGAGGGCGAGGTTTGCGCTTTTTTGTTTGGTGCCCATCGCTTCCAGGACCTTACCGTTTACCAGCCATGTCTTTGCATCGTTTTTGGTTTTTTCATGCTGTAACGCTGCATCGATATCTGCTTTGGCTTTCTCCAGATCTTGTTTCTTCAGGTTCTCATCTGCGCTGTTGACTTTTGCTTTCTGGGCCATCACCGATACGCCGGCCGTACAAAAGAGAAGAGATACCAATAATTTTTTCATGTCTCTAGTTTTTAGTTGCTGATTACAATAAGAGTATGGTGCTCCCAATAATCCAATACAATCGGACTCATCGTTACCACTAAAGCCGGCCGTACTTTTTTTATCAGTTTAGGCAGGAGACACCTTTTGAGGGGCACCTCCTGCCATGAGCGGGTTAATTTTTTCCGTCTGCTGTGAATACTATTCCTGCGGAGCTTCAGGTTCTTCCGCTACAGTATCCTGTTCGGTGTCAGTATCGTTGGCGGAAGTGCTGTCGTTGGCTACAGTACTTTCTTCTCCTTCCACTCCTTCTGTGGTTTCTTCTTCTTCCTGTTCGTCCAGGCGGGCTACTGCTGCTATTTCATCAGCATCGTCCAGGCGGATCAGGCGAACGCCCTGTGTGGCGCGTCCTGCTTCGCGGATATCGGCCACTGCCATGCGGATGGTGATGCCGGACTTACAGGTGATCATCAGGTCGTGTTTCTCTGTTACGTCGAGGATGGCGATCAGGTTACCGGTTTTTTCGGTGATATTGATGGTTTTCACCCCTTTACCGCCCCTGTTGGTGATGCGGTACTCTTCAATATTGGTCCGTTTACCGAAGCCTTTTTCAGAAACCACCAGTACTGTCCGTGATTCGTCGTCTTTGTTAACACAAATCATACCAACTACTTCGTCTTTCTCGCTGTCCACTTCAATACCTCTTACGCCGATGGCACCGCGACCGGTGTCACGCACGGTATTTTCCGGGAAGCGGATGGCGCGGCCGCTCTGGATGGCCATCATGATCTGGCTGTCGCCGGTGGTCAGTTTGGCTTCCAGGAGCTGGTCCCCTTCGTTGATGGTGATAGCGTTTACACCGTTCTGGCGCGGACGGGAGAATTCTTCCAGCAGCGTTTTTTTGATGATACCTTTTTTGGTACAGAGAACGATATAGTGGTTGTTGATAAAGTCTTTGTCACCCAGGTCCTTGATGTCGATGATGGCGCGGATCTTATCGTCGCCAGGCAGCTGGATCATGTTCTGGATAGCGCGTCCTTTGCCGCTCTTCTCGCCTTCCGGTATTTCGTATACCTTCAGCCAGTAGCAGCGTCCTTTTTCGGTGAAGAACAGCATGGTATGGTGCGTGGAGGCCACGAACAGGTGTTCGATGTAGTCCTCGTCACGGGTCCTGCCGCCGATAGCGCCGCGGCCGCCGCGTTTCTGCTGACGGTAGTCATAGGCAGAAGTGCGTTTGATATAGCCGAGGTGGGAGATGGTGATCACCACGTCTTCTTCCGCGATGATATCTTCGATCCTCATTTCGCTGGCGAGGTACTGGATTTCGGTTTTACGTTCGTCACCGAATTTCTTTTTCACCTCTTCCAGTTCTTCCTTGATGATCTTCATGCGGAGACCTTCGTCGTTGAGCACGTCTTTCAACCAGGCGATGAGTTTCATCACCTCGTCGTATTCCGCGCGGATCTTATCGCGTTCCATACCGGTCAACCGTTGGAGACGCAGTTCCAGGATGGCTTTGGCCTGTATTTCGGAAAGTCCGAACTGGGTCATCAGGCCGTCTCTCGCTACGTCCGGTGTATTGGAGGCGCGGATCAGGGCGATAACTTCGTCCAGGTGGTCCAGCGCGATCAGGTAGCCGGCAAGGATGTGTGCTTTCTCTTCTGCCTTGCGGAGGTCGAAGCGGGTCCTTCTTACCACCACTTCGTGGCGGAAGTCGATGAATTCGGCCAGCATTTCCTTCAGGTTGAGGATACGCGGACGGCCTTTCACCAGCGCCACGTTATTGATACCGTAGGAAGTCTGGAGTTCGGAATATTTATACAGCTGGTTGATGATCACATTGGAAATAGCTTCCTTCTTCAGATCGATCACCAGGCGCATACCTTCGCGGTCACTTTCGTCACGCACGTCGGTGATGCCTTCAATGATTTTATCGTTGACCAGCTGCGCGATTTTCTGGTGCAGTACCGCTTTGTTGATCTGGTAGGGCAGTTCATAGATCACCAGTCTTTCACGGCCGTTTTTAGCCGTTTCCGCGGTGATTTTACCTCTTACCACTACTCTGCCCCTTCCGGTCTCGAAGCCTTGTTTAACGCCTTCAAAACCGTATATGGTGCCACCGGTGGGGAAGTCGGGGGCTTTCACGTGTTTAATCAGTTCTTCGATGGTGATTTCCCGGTTGTCGATATAGGCTACGGCGCCGTCCACCACCTCGGCGAGGTTATGGGGCATAATGTTGGTAGCCATCCCTACCGCGATACCGGAAGCGCCGTTCACCAGCAGGTTCGGAATCCGGGTAGGCAACACCGTGGGTTCTTCCAGGGTGTCGTCGAAGTTGTTGGTAAAATCCACCGTTTCTTTTTCGATGTCTTCCAGCATCGCTTCCGCGATACGCTGCAGACGGATCTCGGTGTAACGCATCGCAGCGGGCATGTCACCGTCTACGGAACCGAAGTTACCCTGACCGTCCACCATGGGATAACGCATGCTCCAGGGCTGGGCCAGACGTACAATGGTGTCGTAGATAGAGGCGTCACCATGCGGGTGGTACTTACCCATTACCTCACCCACCACACGCGCTGACTTCTTGTAGGGCTTGTTGCTGTGGTTGCCCAACTCGTTCATTCCAAATAAAACGCGGCGGTGTACAGGCTTTAAACCATCTCTCACATCGGGCAAGGCACGACCCACGATCACTGACATTGAGTAATCGATGTAGGCCGTCTTCATTTGTTCCTCGATATTAATCTGGACAATTCTCCCTTCCTGCTGATTTTCCGTGTGCTCTGTCATTTTGTGTGTTGATTTACAGTTTTTTCTGCTGAAAACAGATAAGGGCAAATATAGCCATTTCGGCCCTTATTATGGCCTAAAATCGAAGAAATGTGAATAAAAACATCATTGCGTTAATCAATTATATAGCGTATTGCATATATGACTGATTTTTCCCATAAAGAACAACCATTTTTTGCTTTTCTGCGTTAGTATGTGTAATGGTTTAATTTTACTTTATCTAAAATATGTATAAATAGGGAAATATATCGAAATTTAAATATTGGCAAAGTATTTGTTTTTAATCGACTGATAATCAATAGATCGAATCACCCAAAGTTAGCTATTGGGCGGAATATGCACCGAAATTTACTGTCTGTTCGAACATAAACATCAAAAATGCTGTTATTCCCCTGATTCTTAACCTTTTCTTAAAGAAACTATGAAGAATATTCTGTTGTTTGGGGCCGGAAAATCGGCGACCAGCCTGATAGATTATCTGCTGGCGAACGCACCTAGACAAAAATGGCATATCACGGTGGCTGACCATGACCTGATGCTTATCAAATCCAAAACCGGCAAGTCATATTATGCCACACCGGCCGCCATCGACATCAACGACCAGGCTGCCCGGCAGCAGCTGGTACAGGAAACAGACCTGGTTATCTCCCTGCTCCCTCCCCACCTGCATATCACCGTGGCTAAAGATTGCCTCCAGTTCCGGAAAAACCTGCTCACCGCTTCCTATATAGACCCCGAAGTACGCAAACTCGAAAAAGATATTGAAAAAGCCGGCCTCCTGTTTATGTATGAAATGGGCCTCGATCCCGGCATCGATCATATGTCTGCCATGAAACTCATTCACTCTATCGAGAAAAAAGGCGGACAGATTTTTTCGTTTAAATCCTACTGCGGCGGACTGATTTCCCCCGAAAGTCTGGACAACCCGTGGCAGTACAAAATATCATGGAACGCCCGCAACGTAGTGATGGCCGGCGCTTCCGGCGCCATCTACCGCGACAAGGGCAAAACCCGCGAAGTAGCCTACGAACAACTTTTTGATCACAATAAAACCATCCAGGTACCCGGACTGGGAAAACTGGCCTACTACCCCAACCGCGATTCCCTCGGCTATATGGAATCCTACCGGCTGGAAAATATTGCCACCTTCATGCGCGCCACCCTGCGCTTTCCCGATTTCTGCGAAGGCTGGAACGCCCTGATCAAACTGGGCCTCACCGGGGAAGACGGTAAAATACAGACGGACCATCTCACCTGCTTCGACTGGGCCACCCGGCATATAGACGGAGCCGACAAACAGGCCGGCCACGAAGAAGTGATGGCACGCTTCCTCGGCGTCAGCAGCAAGTCGAAAGTGATCCGGCAGTTGAAATTCCTGGGGCTCCTCAACGGCGATCAGATCAACCTCGGAGAGAAAACAGACGCCGAAATCCTGCAGCACCTGGTGGAAGATAAACTGAAGATGGAGCCGTCTGATAAAGACATGATCGTGATGATGCATGAAATAGAATTCGAACGCCGTAACATGGCCACCCGCATACACAGCTATATGATCTCCCAGGGCGAAGACAACGTCCGCACCGCCATGGCCAAAACCGTGGGCCTGCCGCTGGGCATCCTCGCCAAACTGCTGCTACAGGAAAAAATAACGCTCACCGGCCTGCGCATCCCGGTGATGCCGGAAGTATATAACCCGGTGTTAAAAGAACTGGAAGAATTTGATATCCGTTTTGAAGAAAGCTTTGAGTAGCACGATATGGTTATCCTGTGATAAACACTAACGGAGAAGAAAGGACTGGTGAGAGCTCCCCGGCGAATGCGGGGAGCTTTTATTTTTTACAAAAGGGTGAGCAGCTCCGCTACACCGGCCGTAGCCGGCTTTTCTATGCAGATAAGGTTCTCATAATCCTCTACGGACGGCAGCTTCTTATCGATCAGGTACACACTGGCCTGCGGCCGGATGTAGTTCAGCAGACTGGCGGCCGGATACACCTGTAACGATGTACCGATCACCACAAAAATATCGGCCCACATCACCTCCCGCACGGCCTGTTCGATCATCGGCACCGCTTCACCAAACCATACGATGTGCGGACGCAGCTGACCGCCGTCTTCCGCCAGGTCGCCCAGCCGGATATCTTCCTGTATATCGAAGATGGTCTCTTCGTTTTTCACGCTGCGCATCTTGAATATTTCCCCATGCAGGTGCAGCACGCGGGAAGAACCACCGCGCTCATGCAGGTCGTCGATATTCTGTGTAATGACACGCACATCGTATTTTTCTTCCAGTTGCGCCAACCCGGTATGGGCGGCATTTGGCTGTGCATTTTTCACATCACGGCGACGGCTGTTGTAAAAGTCCAGCACCAGTCCGGGGTTCTTTTGCCAGCCTTGTGGCGACGCCACTTCATAGACATCATAACCTTCCCATAATCCGTCGGTATCACGGAAAGTCCGGAGACCACTTTCTGCGCTGATGCCGGCTCCGGTCAGCACCACTAATCTTGGTTTCATATGTTTACATTGTTTAAATGAATCAGGCCGTTGCAAGGGATGATTTCCTTTTTCTCCAACGCCTTCTGATAAATATAACGAGAAAAACACCAACTGCCATCAAAGGCCACCAACCCATCAGGTCTATCAGGAGTCCCAGTACATTGTTCCAGCCGTTACGCAGCGCCAGCCAGGCGCGGGAGAAAAAACCCGGCGCTTCCGGCATGGAGAGGGCCAGCACCTGGTAGTATTCGAGATGGATGGTGCTGTAGCTCACCTGGCGGTCCATATACAGCAGCCGGCCTTTGGCCGCCTCTATCTCTTCCCGGATGGATTTCAGCTGCGCTTCCACTTCCAGCACGTCTTTCACCGTGCGCGCCTGTTTCAGGATTTCCAGGTAACGCTGTTCCGTCGCCACCCGGGTGGTCATGCGGGCGTTCAGGTCCACATATTCCGCGGTGACGTCCTGCGAGTGAATGCTTTTTTCATCCAGCCGTGTTACGCCGCTGGTGAGCCTGTCCACGCAGCTGTCGAAAGCCGCTGCCGGCACTTTGATATCCAGCTGGTTGCGTTTCTCCGTACCGTCTCCGTGCTGCGATTCTGCTAAAATGTATCCGCCGGACTGACTAACGATGCCGGCTACACGTTTTTTAGCTGCCGCGAAGTCTTCCACGGGATAAATGATGCGGGCTGTTTTGATGATCTTCTGGTCGGCAGAAGGCTGGCCGGAGGATGTGGCGGCCGGATCTGCGGCCAGGAATGACTTTTGATCAGCAGGCGCGTCCAGCGCGGCGGGAGCGACTTCGGTGGCAGCGATGGCCGGGGGCGTATAAGCTACAGTAGCGTCGGGTTCGGGTGTATGGCTACAGGCAGTCAGCAGCCAGAAAGCGGAGAGAAAGGTGATGTGCTTCATCGTGATGGAATTTCCGGTATGATGCGGACATTTCGGAAACTCCATAATCATGTTGAAATTTTTTGATTTCGGGATTTTTTGATTTCGGGATTTGTAACCAGATAGCAAAAATTCCAAAATCAAAAAATCCCAAAATCCCAAAATCAAAAATCTATTTCATTCCGCCCATTTCCATGATCACGTTGAACTGGTCTTTGGTGACATCGCATACCGACAGGCGACCCTGGCGGATCAGTGAGAGGTCGGCAAGCCTTTTTTCAGCTTTCATTTCAGCGAGGGTAACGGGCACCTTCAGGGCTTTGACAGGTTTCAGGTCTACCACTACCCAATTTGGGTCCGGTGTGGTGGGATCCTGGTAGTGTTCTTTGGCCACTTCGGCAATGCCTACCACGGCGAGGCCTTCATTGCTGTGATAGAACAGCACCTGGTCGCCTTTTTTCATGGCTTTCAGGTTGTTGCGGGCCTGGTAGTTGCGCACGCCGTCCCAGAAAGTCTTTTTATCTTTTACGAACTGTTCCCAGGAATATTTGAAAGGTTCCGATTTAACAAGCCAGTAGTTCATGTGTAACGTTTTTAGTTTACCATCCACTCGCCAGTACATCGGCGATGTGCATCACTTTAATAGGAGTACCGTGTTTACGGATATAGCCATCGAGGTGCATGAGGCAGGAAAGATCGGTGGAAATGAGGTAATCGGCGCCGCTGTTGACAGCGTTATGTACTTTCTGTTCACCCATTCCCACGGAGATGGGTTCAAACTTCACCGCGAAGGTGCCGCCGAATCCGCAGCAGACTTCGCAGTCATTCATTTCCCTGAGCTCCAGGCCTTTTACTTTCTCCAGCAGTTTGCGTGGTCCTTCTTTGATACCACATTCACGCAGGGCGCCACAGGCGTCATGGTAGGTGCCCACCCCGTTGAGGGTGGCGCCTAGGTCTGTTACATGCAATACGTCTGTCAGGAATTCGGTGAATTCGTAGAGGTTTTTGCGTAACAGTTTCACGTCGTTATGGGCGGCGGAATTATCAAACAGTTTGCTGTAATAATTGCGGACAAATCCTGTGCAGGAGCCGCTGGGAGCTACGATATAATCGAAAGTCTTAAAATCCTTAACAAATTTGGTGGCGACTGTTCTGCATTCATCCTGATAACCGGCATTATAGGCAGGCTGGCCACAGCAGGTCTGCTCCGGGTTATACATCACGTTACATCCAAGCTTCTCCAGCACTTTCACCATATTGAAAGCGGTTTCGGGGAACAGCTGGTCTACGAAACATGGTATAAATAACTGTACATTCATCTTAAAATCTTTTAGCGGTGGACCGTTGGTTGTGCAGAGGGCCGGTTACGACGGGGCATGGACAAATGACAACCATTGGTATGGTGCTAAATTCCTCTCGCCAGGTCTCTTTGTAACGCGATCATCTTCAAAGCGGTAATAGCGGCTTCTTCTCCTTTATGTCCATGTGCGCCGCCCAGTCTGTCGAGCGCCTGTTGCTCATTGTCGACCGTCAGTATACCGAATATAACGGGAACGGGTAACTGAAGGTTCAGCTGCAGGATACCTTCCGTCACTGCTTTACACACATAGTCAAAATGCGGGGTTTCGCCGCGGATCACGCAACCGAAAGCAATAATAGCGCCAGGCTGCTGGCCGGTGCCTTTGGTGTTCTCCCAATACTGCTTACAGGCGTAGGGCAATTCAAACGCGCCCGGCACGATGATTTTATTGGTTTTGGACACTTTGTACTGTTGCAATGATTTTTCGCAACCGGCTACCAGTTCATTCACAATGGCATCATTCCATTCGGTATATACCATAACAACACTGGCATCCTCCAGGTTGAGAATGCCAGCATCATTTAACAAGCTTTTATTGTGCTCAGACATACGTTCAATTTGAATTACGAACAACGGATTACGAAGTCCGTAATCCGTTGTTCATAATTGATTAGTTCTTTACATCTCCCAGTCTCGCCAGGTACTTGTCCATTTCACGGCCTTCGTTGGTGAGGGGGAATTTTTCTTTAATTTCTTTATAGATGGACACGGCTTCCTGTGCTTTGCCTGCTTTCTCCAGGGCCATACCGGCGCGGAACAGGTAAACGGGGGAAGTCAGTTCATTATCATTGTAGTGACCTGCTTTTTTATAAGCTTCGATACCTTCAGCGGTTTTGTTGAGCTCCATGTAAGCATCGCCGATCAGGCCCAGTGCAGTAGGCTGCAGCAGCAGATCGTCCGAGCTGAAGGATTTCAGCATATCGATACCTTTCTGATATTCGCCCAGGCGGATATAGCATACGCCGGCGCTGTATTTTGCAAGGTTACCGGCCTTGGTGCCACCGTATTTGTTTACCACCTGTAAGAAACCGTAGTTGTTACCATCGCCGTTGAGCGCCAGTTTGAAGGAATCCACGGCAAAGTAGTTCTGTGCATGGAAAACCATTTCCTGGGCTTTGTTTTCGTTGGGTTGTTTAACGAAACGGTTATAGGCGAAGAAACCGCCTACCCCTACTACTACTGCCAGTACGGCGATAGTAATAACATTTTTATTTTTAACGAAGAAGTCTTCCGCTCTGTGCATGGACTGTTCCAGGTCAAAATTAGTTGCAGGTTGCGGCGTGGTGGCTTTATCTTTAGTTTCTGCCATTTTAAAAGGTAATTGTGATTGCTTGGTTATTTAATAGGTATCAATGAGCAACAGTTAGCTTTCAGCCTTTTATGGAAAAGGTTAAAAGCTAACTGCTGCGTACTATTAAGCTTTAGTCAACGATGAAAGGATAATCCTGCTGCACATAAACGTCTTTCAGCAGCTCATCGTCAGACGGCCAGGGGGATTCTTCAGCGAACTGAACGCATTCTTCCACTTCCGCTTTTACGCGGTCGTTGATCGCTTCAATCTCTTCTTCAGTAGCCCATTTGTTTTTCTGAATAACAGCCAACACCTGGTTGATCGGATCTTTCTGTTTGTACTCTTCCAGCTCCTCTTTCGTACGGTATTTAGCCGGATCGCTCATGGAGTGGCCGCGGTAGCGGTAAGTTTTGATTTCCAGGAGGGTCGGACCACCGTTGTCACGGGCGCGTTTTACCGCTCTTTCCACTCCTTCGTGCACCGCTTCGCAGCTCATCCCGTCGATAGAATCGGCCGGCATTTCGTAAGCATCAGCGAGCTTATAGATATCCAGTACGTTAGAGGTACGTTCTACAGAAGTACCCATCGCGTACATATTGTTTTCACAAATAAAGATCACCGGCAGTTTCCAGGTCATCGCCATGTTAAAGGTTTCATGGAGCATACCCTGACGGGCTGCGCCATCACCGAAGAAACACAGCACCACGTTGTCAGTACCCTGGTACTGCTCCGCCAGCGCCAGGCCCGCACCGGTACCGATCTGGGCACCTACGATACCATGGCCGCCAAAGAAGTTGTGCTCTTTGGAGAAGAAGTGCATACTACCCCCCTTGCCTTTTGAACATCCGGTCGCTTTACCATACATCTCAGCCATACAAGCCTTGGCAGAAATCCCTTTGGCGATAGCCAACGCGTGGTCACGGTACGCAGTGATGAATTTATCTTCCGGTTTCGTCGCAGTCATCGCACCAGCAGCAATTGCCTCCTGACCGATGTACAGGTGACAAAAGCCACGGATTTTTTGCATTCCGTACAATTGGCCTGTCTTCTCTTCAAAGCGGCGCAGCAAAAGCATCAATTCATACCAGTACAGATATGTCTCTTTGGTGAATTTCGTCTTCACGTCTGTTTTAGTTTGCACTCTTTCTAAATTTGTTGGCAAATATAACAGGAAAATCCTAAAATGTAAATATCAAATCCAATTAGTATTAAATTATGCAAATTCATCAATTTCAAACAGTTTTGCATTTAATTGCAGTTTATTGGCAGATAAAGGCCCACTGACACGGCTCTTTATCAGTTACAAATATTGCAGAATTTGCATATTTTTTTATACACATAATTATTTTCTTTGCTACATATCCGGAAAATATCGCTCACACAGTTTAAAAATTATACCCGGCAGGACTTCCGGTTCGATCAGCGGGTGGTAGGCATTACCGGCAGAAACGGCTCCGGCAAAACCAACCTGCTCGACGCCATCTATTACCTCTGCTTCACCCGCAGCTATTTTACCAGCAATGAAAGCCAGAATACCCAGTACCTGACCAACGGTTTCCGGCTGGAAGGCTATTTCGAGAAACAGGGACAGCCAGCTAAAATTGTCAGCACCGTCAAAGACGGGAAAAAGGAAGTCTCCCTCAACGACGAGAAATATGACCGCTTCTCCCGGCATATCGGCCAGTTTCCGGCGGTGATCATCGCTCCGGACGATGCCGAAATCATCCTTGGCGGCAGCGAAGAACGCCGCAAATGGCTCGACACCCTTCTGTCGCAATTGTACCCCGACTACCTCGAGCACCTCATCGCCTATCAGAAAATACTGGTACAGCGCAACACACTGCTGAAAAATATCACCGGCTCCGGCCAGGAACACAGCCTGCTGGACGTGTTTGACGAACAGCTGGTCCGCCACGGCATCCCCGTCTTCGAACAACGCAAAGCCTTTCTCACTGACTTCATTCCGCAGGTGCAGCAATTGTACGATTACATTGCCGGCACCCATGAGGTGGTGAACATCCGCTATCAGTGCACACTGCAGGAAGAAGATTATGCGCCCCAGCTGCAGGCGGCCCGCTTTAAAGACCTTCAGCTGCAACGGACCTCCACCGGCATCCACCGCGATGATCTCCAGTTTCTCCTCAATGACTATCCCATGAAAAGCAGCGCCTCGCAGGGACAACGCAAGAGCTTTCTCTTCGCCCTGAAGCTGGCACAGTTTGAAGTGATCAAACAATTCAAACAATTTGCACCGCTGCTGCTGCTCGACGATGTCTTTGAAAAACTGGACCAGGAACGCGTCTCCCGCCTGATCGCACTGGTGGCCGGTCCCTCCTACGGCCAGGTGTTCATTACCGACACCCATGCAGAACGGCTGCAACACAGCTTCGATGGAACAGATCAAACCATCCAGCTTATAAACATTTAGGGATTTTTGGAAATCAAAAAATCCTCAAATATTCGTAGCTTTGGCCCCATGCGCCACGGAACTACCAGTATCGGAGATGCTCTCCGGGAATTTATGAACAAAAGCCGCCTCAAACCCCGTCTTACTGAAGTCCGTATTCAGGAGAACTGGGAGAAAATTATGGGCAAAACCATTGCGCGCTACACACAGGGCATCCAGCTGATTGAGCATAAACTCATCATTACAACTTCGGTAGCACCCTTAAAACAGGAATTAACTTATTCCAAAGACAAGATCATCAAACTGGTGAATGAAATGCTGGGAGAAAACGTGGTAAAGGAAGTGATGATCCGTTAGTAAATATCAGTTGGAGGCAAACTGATTGATCAGCCGGTTGATATCAGCAATTTTGAGATTCGTTTCCAGGTTCACCATCGTAAATTCATTGGTATCCTGTATGAGCATCACCACATGGCCCAACTCATCATCTTTCCCCTTATTCATAATATGTACCAGGCTGCCTTTGTCCCTTACTTCCATCAGGGTTTCAAAATGATCCCGGTCCTGTAACCTGCGCTTGAGCGTAGCCACATCATCGCTGCTGATACTGGCGCCATGCAGGTTTTCAATAGTGTGCACCTTTACCTTCCGGAGATCCTTCAGCAAAGTGCGTACATTTTTTACGTCTTCATCTTCTTTGTCGAAAGACATGACCCATCCGGCCAGGCGCAAGGACATACCGCCTAGTTTGATACTGGTTGTTTCAGCACAACCTTTGTATTTCTGCCGGAATTCACGCAGCGATTTTTCTTGTGCGACAACGGTGGAAACACTGGCCAGCAGTAAACAACCACCTAACAATAGCTTTTTCATGTGTGCAGATTTCTGGGTTACTTCTTTTTAAGATTCTTGAGTTTGTCCATCCCCTGGATGTTGACGGAGCTGGCAATCTGTGAAATTTCATTCAGATCGATGTCTCCCACCAGGCTCATGGCCATAAAGTCATTGGTACCACCAACAATCATGATCAGCTCATTGATGTTTCCCCGCGCATTTTCTTTTACCATAAACTTCAGGTCGCTGTCCTTGTCCCTGACAGTCATCAGCTCTTCGAAGTCTGAAGTCAGGAGCACGGCGGCTTCCTTGTACAGCCGCTGACCGTCTTTCGTGTTGTCTTTCGCCAGGATACGCAATCCTTTCAGCTTCTGGACCACCCTCATGAGGTTTTTGGCGTCAGGATCGTTCATATCCAGTTTGGAAAACATGGAGAACATCTTGGGTGTAATACTGACCAGCGTAAAATTCCGGTCATTTTCGTACTTCTGGAAAAAGCGGTCAATGCTACTCTGCGCGAAGAGGTGCATACTGGCAAAAACCGCTACCAGCAATAAAAGTGAACGTTTCATCTTCTCTCTTTTTATATCAGGTTTTAAAATGGGCCTTGTTAATTGGTGCCGGCAATAATACCGGTCGCTTCGTTGAAATAAGACAGCTTCTGCATCTTCTCTGTTCCCTTGTTCAGGTTCTTAGCCAGCAGCTGCAACGCTTTCTTTGTTTCCAGGTAAGCCATCCTTGTCTCCTCCTCCATTTTCTTTTGCTGTACCTCCGCTATGCGGGCTTTGGTCTCCGTCCGCTGGAACTGTTTCATGGCATATCCCATACCCACGGCCATCAGCAGCACCGCCGCATATTTCATCCAGTGGCGGAAAGGCGACAGGGGCACTACTTTTGTGGCAGGACTGGCCGCTACCGGCGCCGGCAGTTCCGGCAGCCTTTCTTCCAGTACCTCTTCTTTTTCCATTTCTTCCCGGAAGAACCCGAACAAGGGGGCTGCTTCCTGCAACGGCTCCGGCATATCAGGATGGGACTCGCTGAAAAACCGGCGCAACAACGCCTCTTCCTCCAGGGTGGTTTCCCCTTCCCAATACCGGTCCACTAATGCGATGATGTGGTTATAATCCATATACCTGTATGTTTTGAAGTTTCTCCCGCACCGATTTACGTGCCCGGTGCAGATTGACTTTTACGTCGTTCATGTCCAGTTCGAGGATGTCGGCGATTTCCTGGTAGGAATAGCCGTCCATATCTCTCAGCTGAATGATGGTCCGGTATTTCTCCGGCAGCTCGTGGATGATGCGTCTTACTTTTACCATTACATCGTTCTTCTCTGCCATGAGGTGCGGGCTCTGCTGGGCTGCCGCGGGTACTTCCCCTGCCCTGTCGAGTTCATCGGCCAGGCGGTACTTCCGCGACTTGATTTTGTCCAGCGCCAGGTTGCGGGTGATCCGCATGCACCAGGCTTCCATATTCTGCAGCTCCGGCATCTTCTCCTGCTGGCTCCACACCTTCATCAGCGCGTCCTGCGTAATATCCTGCGCGTCTTCCTCGTTGCCCAGCAGGCGGTATGCAAAGCGGAAAAGCTTTTGCCTGACGGGAACGACCTGGTTAAGAAATAAGTCCAATGACATGCGGGATATTGCGTTTTATAATGAGAAGACGACTCACAAAAGACGATGTTACAACATTTCTAAAAAAAAATCCCAGGGTGGTCGCCCTGGGATAAGATATTATTGCAGACACCTGGTTACAAGCAGATTACAGCTTTATTCTCGGGTCTACCACCGCGTATAACATATCGGCCAGGATGTTGACCAGCACAAAAATACCGGCGGTAAATAGGATGGCGCCCATCACCACCGGGAAATCAAACTTGTCCAGCGCATCCACCGTGACCTTCCCGATCCCTTTCCAGCCGAAGATGTATTCCACGAAGAAAGCGCCGGCGAGCAGTTCGGCAAACCAACCGGTGATAGCAGTGATCACCGGGTTGAGCGCATTCCGCAGCGCATGGCGCCAGATGACCACGCGGCGGGACAAGCCTTTTGCATAGGCGGTGCGGATAAAGTCCTGGTGCAGCACATCCAGCATGGCGCTGCGGGTCAGCTGCACAATGATGGCCAGGGGCCGTATGCCCAGCGTCAGGGCCGGCAGGACCAGGTTACGCAGGTTCAGCACCCTTCCGCGGAACGGGTCTATGTCGAACAGGCTGCCGGTCATATGCAATCCTGTATAACTGCTGAATACAAATCCCAGTAAATAAGCCAGTACGATACCGGCAAAAAATGAAGGCGCCGAAATACCGATTACACTGGCGAATACGGCGCTGGTATCCATCCAGGTGTTTTGTTTTACGGCAGACAGCACGCCCAGCGCGATGCCGGCCACAGTAGCGAAGAGCATGGCGGCCACTGCCAGCAGCAATGTGCCGGGCAGCGCTTCCGTCAGTATTTCCCACACCGGCTTTTTTCCCTGGTAGGAACGGCGCAGGTAGGGCGTTTTAAGCACCAATAATTTTTCGCCCGACAGCGAAGCCAACGTCACGTAGTGAAGGTTCTCCCGCGCTTCAACCAGCGGATGCACGCCAATGGGCGAGAGATCGTTGACATAAAGCAGGAACTGCACCCCTACCGGCTGGTCGAGGTGCAGTTCTTTACGGACGTTTTCAAGGGAAGACACATCTGCCCGCTGGCCGAGCGTCAGCCGGGCCGGATCACCGGGCAGCACGTTGAACAGGAAAAACACCAACACTACTACGCCCAGCAGTACCAGCAACCCGTATCCTGTTTTCCTGAAAAGAAAGCGCAACATAATGTCTTACGGAATATCGTTATAATGCCATTTGCCTTTGATGGTACCCTGTTTTATCTCGATCAGGCATGGATTGCTTCTGCCGGCGGTTTTAATCGCCACGCCATCCATCTGAACGAAGGGGAATTCCAGTCCATGCTGCTGTTTGAACGCAGCGATCTGGTCTTTGGTGGAAGCAGAAACACCATAAATCAGTATTTCCTGGTTCTTCCACTTCTGCTGCAGGGCTTTCATCTTGTTATCCCAGCCCTCGCCGGCCTTCTCCACGTTCTGCACCAGGAAAAGGAACACCGGTTTGGTTTCACTGAGGATCGCCTCCGTTTGGTTCACCCCATCCAGGTCGGTGAGGATGAAGTCTTTGATCGCCGGTTCGGCATTACCTTTTTTAACCAGTTTATCCTTACGGTCTACAAACACCCAGGTGCTGTCTGACCAGGGATAGTTATCGGCGGTGAACTCTTTTTTCTCCCCGTTCTTCTCATAGATGAAGATCATCTCGTACACGTCCGGCGTAGCACCGGGAGGCAGCTTCATTTTCTCCGGTATATTATTACCCACTTTGTAGGGCAGGCAATCGATAAACGGCAGGTGGCGCAGCGTATACCACTGTACGCCAAACGAAGCAATGGCAAAAATCAGCAGTACCAGTCCCGCTCCTTTGAACAGGGGCTGTACCCGGTTACGGTAAACGTATATCACGAGGATCATCACCAGCAGGGCCACATCTTTCCAGAAAGTCTGCTCCGCCGTGAGTTTGATACAATCGCCAAAACAACCGCATTCCCGGATGGTGCCGCTGAAAAGGGCGTAACCGGTGAGGAAGGTAAAGAACAGGATCAGCAGCAGCAACAGCACAGAGAAGATACGCATCCGGTACCCGATCAGTACTGCCACGCCGGCAATGATCTCAAAAGCGTTCATGATCACAGAGAAGGCAAGGGAATAAGGCGACAGAAAAGTGAGGTGGAGCACCTCAAAGAACTCTTCCATCTTATAACTAAGGCCCAGTGGATCATTGGCTTTGATCAGGCCTGAAAAAATAAACAGTACGCCTACAATAATTCGCAATAGGTTCAGGACAACTTTCATAAAATAGTTTAATGGTTAATGAATCTGATGTTCCCGGGGCTGAAGCCCTGGGCGGTTAATGGCCCGGGCTACCTTCGCTGATTTTGATCAGCGCAAACAGTGCATAGTTAATGATATCAGTATAGTTGGCATCGATCCCTTCCGAGATGAGGGTCTTCCCCTGGTTACGGAGGATCTGTTTGATACGCAACAGTTTTGTCAGGATGAGGTCTACAAAAGACTCCTGACTCATATCCCTCCAGGCTTCGCCATAGTCGTGGTTTTTAGCCTCCATCACGGATTTCACCTGTCCGATGTAATGTTCATAGAGCCGTTCCACTTCTTCCACCGGCAAATCCGTATAGGGGTTGCCGTGCTGCTCCATCTGTATGAGCCCGATCACACCATAATTAACGATCCCTTTGAACTCCCCTTCTATATTGTCTTCCACTTTCTGTACGCCTATCTCCTGCAGGTTGCGGATACGCTGCGCTTTGATAAAGATCTGATCTACCACTGAAATGGGACGTAATACCCTCCAGGAAGTGCCGTAATCTTTCGTCTTTTTGATGAAAATGTCTCTGCAGCCCGCCAGTGCGGCGTCGTATTGTGCTAATGTATTCATGGTCCTATAACGTAACAGTTCATTACACCTGGAGGAGCAATCTGATAAAGATCGTAAACAAAACGTACAAATCAAAGTCCGTGATCTTTAACCATTTTGCTGCTTTACATGTGTAATTCCTTTATTTTGCATTACTTAAATTTGTGAACAGCGATTCAGGGGGCAAAATAAAGAATAAAAACCATTAAATGAGATCACACCATATCAATACCATAGGGGAACCGTCCATCAATTGCCGGGGACAGCTGTTATCGCTGGCCACGCCGGTGGTGATGGGTATTATCAATGTAACGGATGATTCTTTCTATGAAGGCAGCCGGATGCATGGGCTGCACCAGGTGGTGGAGAAGGCAGGACAGCACTTGCAGGAAGGCGCCGCCATACTGGACCTCGGCGCGCAGAGCTCCCGTCCCGGCGCCACCATGCTGGGCCCGGAAGAAGAGCTGAACCGGCTCCTGCCGGCCATCCATGCTATTCTGAACCATTATCCCGAAGCGATCATTTCGATTGACACGTGGTACGCCGCCGTGGCAGAAAAAACGGTCCACGCCGGCGCGGCTATTATCAATGATATCAGCGCCGGGGAGCTCGATAAAGAAATGATCCCGGTGGCGGGGCGGCTGCAGGTGCCTTACATCGCCATGCACATGCAGGGCAAGCCGGCCACCATGCAGCACAAACCGCAGTATGAAGATGTGGTGCAGGAAGTCCTGGATTATATGGTGGCTAAAATGGCCGCCTGCCGCGCCGCCGGCATCCGTGATTTCATCGCGGACCCCGGGTTCGGTTTCGGAAAAACGCTGGAACACAACTATGCACTGATGAAAGACCTGTCGCTTTTCCGGGATGTACTGGGCGTACCGGTGCTGACAGGCATTTCTCGCAAGACCATGATTTATAAACTATTGGACATCACCCCGGCGGAAGCGCTGAATGGCACCACTGTCCTCAATACCATCGCGCTGTTGCATGGCACCCACATCCTGCGGGTACATGACGTAAAAGCAGCCGTAGAAGCAGTCAGGATCACAGAGAAAATGAAAGGCAATTAAATCTTAGTATTTTTACAACTATGAAGGAAGTAATACAATTTTATGGATATGAGTTTCGCTGGCTGAACGTTCTGGACCTGCTGATCGTAGTTTTTCTGATTATACAGTTATACCGGTTGCTGAAGGGCAGCCTGGCCTTCAACATTTTCGTGGGCCTGCTGATGGTATATGCTGCCTTCTTCCTGGTACGCGCCCTGCAAATGCCTATCCTTACCAGTATCCTGCAAAACTTTATCAACGTCGGCATCATCGCCATCATTATTATTTTCCAGCCGGAGATCAGGAAGTTCCTGCTGGTGCTGGGTAAAAAAACACCGCTGAGCAAAGACAGCTTTCTCACCAAGTTGTTCCTGCCCGATAAATTCAAAAGCTATAAAGACGAAGAGAACATTATCAATGAGGTGATTGTAGCGGTGAGTCACATGCAGGCCACCTTTACCGGCGCGCTGATTGTGATTGCCACCACCTACCGCCTGAAGTTCGATACCGCCTCCAGCATCACCATAGAAGGGAATGTGAGCGCCAAACTGATCGAAAGCATTTTCGATAAACACAGCCCGCTGCACGACGGCGCGCTGATCATTGTAGGCAATAAGATACTGGCCGCCAAGGTGATACTGCCGGTTTCCGAGAACCCTAACCTGCCTACCCGGGTGGGACTGCGGCACCGTTCCGCCGTAGGCATCACCGAACATAGCGATAACCTTGCCATTATTGTATCGGAGGAAAGAGGCACCATCTCCTATGCGCAGGACGGGAACCTGGTGACCGACGTGTCTCTGGAAGACCTTAAAGTAAAACTGTACGAGGTACTGATCGATGGTTATGCGTGAGGCAGTTAACGTAAACGGCACAACGATTTTGACTGATGGATATTATATTATTTGATGGGGTCTGCAACTTCTGCAATGCCAGTATCAACTTTGTGATACGGCACGACCGGCAGGGCCATTTTCGCTTTGCTCCCTTGCAGTCTGCCACGGCGGCCTCGCTGGGGGCAGCGCATCAGATAGATACCAGCCAGCTCGCTTCCTTTATCCTGGTACAGCACGGAAAAGCGTATACGAAAAGTACGGCCGCACTGAAGGTGGCCCGGCAGCTGCCCTTTCCCTGGAAACTGCTGTATGCCGGCATCATTCTCCCCCGTTTTATCCGCGACGGCGTTTATGACATCATCGCGCGTAACCGTTACCGCTGGTTCGGCAGAAAAGACAGCTGCATGATTCCCACACCGGACGTCCGGAGCCGGTTTCTGGAATAACATATAGTATACAACTAGTTACCCATAAAAAAAGCCTCCCCAGCAGGGAGGCTTTTTCATTTACTGCCGGAGCAGGATGATTATTTAGCAGGCGCCGGAGCTGCAGGGGCTGCAGGAGCCGGAACACCGGATTTAATGTCTACCAACTGTACATCAAAGATCAGGATAGAGTTACCCGGAATGGCCGGAGGGCTACCCTGTAAACCGTAAGCCAGCGTGGACGGAATCAGCAGGGTGGCTTTAGTGCCTTTCTTCAGGTCTTTCAGACCGGAGTCCCATCCTTTGATCACGAAGCCCATGCCGATCGGGAATTTGATAGGCTCTAACGGCATACCCGGACGCAGGGTGGAATCCTGGCTGGAATCAAATACTTTACCGGAAGTCAGTTTACCAGTGTAGTGAACTACTACAGTATCGCCGGCGTTAGGAGTAGGACCGGTACCTTCCTGCTGGATAGCGATGTAAACGCCGTCTGCATTTTTGGTAGCCTTGATTTTGTTTTTGTCCATGTATTCCTTGATCGCTTTTTCATCTTTATCTTTCTGGGTAGAAGTAGAGAATTTGTTTTCTACTGCGAAAGTGATTTTCAGCTTATCGCCTTTTTTACCGAAGGGAGGACGTTCGTTAGCTGGTAATGAATCCCAGGGAATGACGAAAGTAGCACTGTCACCTTCGTGCAGCAGCGCCAGTCCTTCCATCAGGTCGAACTTATTCTGAGGTTTGGAAATCAGAACAGGGAGAGCAGCACCAACGATTTTGCGGGATTCACCCAGAATGGAATCATTGATACGCTGCGTCACATTCATCAGGGCAGTATCTCCCAGCTTCAGTTGTGCTCCGCTGCCGGATTTGTGAACGATATATTCAATACCGCCTGGTGTCTTTTTAACGCCACCCGTTCCGCAGCTGGCTATCAGTAAGCCGAACGCTGCAACTAATAACTGATTGTTTCTTTTCATTTGATTGTATTAGTAGTTGATATACTTCTTGGTAACAGTCGTCTTATTGTAAAAGTGTCTCGTTTTCTTCCACGGCTTTGATGAACCGGTTGACCGTTTTCTCCAGGGAATCGGTACTTCTGCCGCCGGAGGCGTTGAAGTGTCCTCCCCCGTCGAAATACCTGCGGGCGAAGGTGTTCACGTCAAAATTGCCTTTGGAGCGGAATGACAGCTTCACCTCCGAGTTGCGGTCGATGATCAGTGCAGCCATTTTAATTCCCTGGATAGACAGCAGGAAATTGACCAGCCCCTCCGTGTCGCCGGTCTGCAGGTCGAAGCGCTTCAGATCGGAGTACGGAATGGCGAGCATGGCCGTATTGTATTCATAGAACACCTCCATCCGGTTCAGCAGGCTATGCCCGAGGAAGCGGAGGCGGTTCTCCAGGAAATTGTCATAGATCTCCTGGTGGATGATCTCATGACGCAGGCCTCTGTCCATCAGGTCTGCTACCATCCGGTGTACCCGGGCGGTAGTGGACGCAAAACGGAAAGATCCGGTATCGGTGACCGTACCGGCATATATACACTGGGCGATGTCCAGGTTAATGAGCTTTTCGTCACCCAGCTTATAGATTGTTTCATACACCAGTTGCGCCGTAGAGCTGGCGGACGTATCACTTACCCCATATGCAAAATCGGGTTGTGGTTCCAGGTGGTGATCAATCAGTATTTTAGTGCAATCGAGGGCTTCCAGGTGCGGCGCCAGGTTCTTTGTGCGGTATAACGCGTTGAAATCGAGGCAGAAAAGCAGTTCAATACCTTTCAGCGCTTCCAGCGCTTTGTCTGTAGAAGATTCAAAATCAATCACGCCCTCCGCTCCTGGCATCCACTTTAAAAAGTCCGGGAAATTAGTAGGAGAAATGACCGTCACCAGATGACCTTTCTGAATCAGATAATGATATAATGCCAGTGAGGATCCCATCGCATCTGCATCGGGTTTCTGATGCATCGTAATGACTACTCTCTTAGGCGTGTCCAGTAAAGGCTTAATTTCCTCGATCGGCTTCATTCAAAAACTGTAATGTTAAAACTAAATTCTGGTCACAACCAATAAATTGCGGCAGAAAACGAAGTGCGAAGATCTTTATTTGAGCCAGAATTTCAAAATTTTTTACCACTTTAGAAAATGTAATTATTTTTGCGGCCTAATCTGTAATTCGGAATAAAACAAATATGAGCAACAGAACATTTACAATGATCAAGCCTGATGCGGTAGCAAACGGGCATATTGGTGGCATCCTGAACATGATCAATGCCGCAGGTTTCCGCATCGTAGCCATGAAAATGACGCAGCTGTCTGCAGCCAAAGCGGGTGAGTTTTATGCAGTGCATAAAGAAAGACCTTTCTACGGCGAACTGGTAGAATTCATGAGCAGCGGCCACATTGTAGCAGCTATCCTGGAAAAAGAGAATGCAGTGGAAGATTTCCGTAAACTGATCGGCGCCACCAACCCTGCCAACGCAGAAGAAGGTACCATCCGTAAAAAATACGCAGAGTCTATCGGCCGTAACGCCGTTCACGGTTCCGACTCTGATGAGAATGCTGTTATCGAAGGCGACTTCTTCTTCAGCGGCCTCGAAAAATTCTAGTCTCCGTTCATCGGAAAGCAAAAAATAGCCTGGCACTTGCCAGGCTATTTTTTTGTCTTATATTTTCAGTAAACGAACACGCAACTTATTGATATTTATAAAATTAGAATATACCACTTTAAGTAATCCCCTACATAGACAGACACTTGGCGTAAATTAAGCGACAAAATGGAAAAACAGATTGATTTTCAAGCCCCAAAATGCCCTATTCTCCACAGAAAAAGTTCATTTTTTCATAAAAAACAAGATCATATAATAGATTGGTTTAAAATTATTTACAAACAATACCTTCAACCAACCTGTTAAACAAAAGCCTACTTTTCCATTTCCACCACTAAATCCTCCTGTTGCACCATACTTCCCTCCCCTAACAACACCGCCTTCACCTTACCGTTTCGGGTAGCCGTTACCGTGGTTTCCATCTTCATCGCCTCAATAATAAACAGCGGCATATTCGGCGTTACCGTCATCCCGGCACTCACCAACACCCGTGACAAACGGCCGGGCAATGGCGCCCCGATCTCCACCGCAGGGTCCCCCACCTTCCGGTTCACTACCGCCACACTTTTTACCGAATGGTCCCGCACCTGTACCCGGCGGGCATACCCGTTCAGCTCAAATACCACCGTCCGCATACCGTGCTCGTCTGCCGGCAGCACGTACAACAGCTTCACAATGATCGTCTTTCCCTTGCTCAGCGTGATCAGTATCTCTTCCCCCTGCTTCAACCCATAGAAAAACGCCGGCGTGGGAATAGCCTCCACATTACCAAAGACCATGGCATGCTGATAGTATTCGTCAAACACCTTGGGGAACATCTGGAAGCTCAGGTAGTCCAGGAACTCCGCATGGGGGTACTTCTCCCGGAACGCCGCAAAGTCCGCCTCAAAGTCCACCGGCGGCAGTTGCGCATTGGGGCTCCCCTCTATCTGCTTGTCTCCCTTCAACACAATCCGTTGCAGCTCAGCAGGGAAACCGCCATAAGGCACCCCCAGCTCACCCCGGAAAAACCCTTTCACCGAAGCAGGGAACGCCAGGTTGCGCGACCCGTCCAGCACATCCTCCGCAGTCAGCTGGTTGCTGGTCATGAACAACGCCATATCGCCCACCACCTTGGAACTCGGCGTCACCTTCACAATATCGCCGAAGAGCTGGTTGACCACCGCATAGTTCCGTTTGATCTGCTCCAGCTTATCCCCTAGTCCCAGTGACTCGGCCTGCTGCCGCAGGTTGGAATACTGTCCCCCGGGGATTTCATTCTCATAGATCTGCGCGGTGCCGGCCTTCATATCTGACTCAAAAGGATAATAATATTCCCGTACGTCCTCCCAGTAGTTGCTGTGCTGGTTCAGCGACGCGAGGTTCATCTGCTGCCCACGGGGGTGGCCGTCCATAATGGCAATCAGCGAGTTAAGATTAGGCTGCGACGTGAGTCCGCTCAGCGAGGCGATGGCCGTGTCCACCACGTTCACCCCGGCCTCAATGGCTTTGAGGTAGGTGGCCGACTGCACCCCGGCCGTATCATGCGTATGCAGCACCACCGGCAGCCGCACCGCCTCCCGGAGCGTCCCGATCAGCACCGTCGCGGCTTCCGGCTTCAGCAGCCCTGCCATGTCTTTCACCGCCAGCATATGGGCGCCGGCATCTTCGAGGCGACGGGCCAGGTCCGTATAATATTGCAACGTGTATTTATTATTACCGGGCCGCAGCACATCGCCGGTGTAACTGATGGCTGCCTGCGCAATAGCGTTGGTACGTTCCCGTACGAAACGGATACTGGGCGCCATCGCCTCCACCCAGTTAAGCGAGTCGAAAATGCGGAACACATCGATGCCGTTCTCTGCGGCCTTTTCTATAAAGGTAGCGATCAGGTTTTCGGGATACGCCGAATAGCCGACAGCGTTAGACCCGCGGAAAAGCATTTGCAACAGCATGTTAGGCATGGCTTTACGCAGCAGCTGCAGCCGCCGCCACGGGCACTCGTGCAAAAAGCGCATCGCCACGTCAAAAGTGGCGCCGCCCCATACCTCCATGGAAAATATCCCGGGGTTGGTTTTGGCGTACCCTTCAGCTACGGCCAGCAAGTCCTTCGTACGGACACGGGTAGCCAGCAGGCTCTGATGCGCGTCCCGGAAAGTGGTATCTGTGTAATAGACGGGCTTTTCTTTGCGCAACCATTGCACAAACTGCTCACGTCCCATTTGCTGCAGGCGGTCTTTCATCCCGGCAGGGTAAGGCTGCAGCGGGTCGCTGACAGGAATCACCGGCGTACGGAACAACCTGTGCTCCGCCCTGCCTTTTACATCAGGGTGGCCGTTCACTGTCACATCCGCCAGGTACATGAGTGTCTTCGTGCCACGGTCTCTTATCTGCGACAGCTTAAACAATTCGGGATGATGGTCAATAAAGGCGACGGTACAGTTACCTTTCCTGAACACATCGTTGGTGATCACGTTCTCCAGGAAACGGATGTTGGTCTTCACACCGCGGATGCGAAACTCCCGCAGCGTACGGTGCAACCGGCTGGAGGCGCCCGACAGGGTGCGGCCCCAGGCTGTCACCTTCACCAGCATGGAATCAAAGAAAGGAGAAATCTTCACCCCGGAATAAGTACTGCCTTCATCCAGCCGTATACCGAAACCGCCGGCGTTGCGGTAGGCGATCACCGTGCCGTAGTCCGGCTTGAAATTGTTCTCTGGGTCTTCGGTGGTGATGCGGCACTGGATAGCGAACCCATTGAGTTTTACATCGTTCTGTCCTTTGAGGAATATCTCCGGATCAGACAGCCGGTGTCCCTGCGCAATCAATATCTGCGAACGTACGATGTCGATCCCCGTCACCTCTTCGGTAACGGTATGTTCTACCTGGATGCGGGGGTTGACTTCTATAAAATAGATATGATGCGCTTTGTCCACCAGGAACTCTACGGTGCCTACGTTGTTGAACCCTACCTTATGGGCCAGGCGTAAGGCGTACTCATAGAGCTTATCGCGGGTATGCTGCGGCAGATTGGGTGAGGGCGCTATCTCCACCACTTTCTGAAACCGGCGCTGCACGGAGCAGTCCCGTTCGTAAAGGTGGACAATATTGCCGTGCTGATCGCCCATCAGCTGCACTTCAATATGTTTGGGTTCTTCGATGAATTTCTCGATGAAGATCGTATCGTCGCCGAAGGCTTTGGCTGCTTCGCTGCGTGCTTCCAGGAAAGCTCTTTCCAGCGCTGAGGCTTCCGTTACCATGCGCATCCCGCGCCCCCCTCCGCCGGCGGCTGCTTTCAGCATCACCGGAAAGCCTATACGCTGCGCTTCCTGTAAAACGACGGCCACGTCCGTAAGGGGTACCTGGCTGTCGGCGATCAGGGGCACTTCCGCTTCCCGCGCGATGACCTTTGCCGCGACTTTATCCCCCAGTTGTGCCATGATCTCCGGTGAAGGGCCGACGAAGATGATCCCTTCTTCCCGGCAGCGGCGGGCGAACTGCACATTTTCACTGAGGAAGCCGTAGCCGGGATGGATAGCGTCTACCTGCTGTGTTTTCGCCAGGTTGATGATCGCCTCGATATCGAGATAAGGCTTCAACGGCTCTTCATCGCGACCAATCTGGTAGGCTTCATCTGCCTTGTAGCGGTGCAGCGAATAACGGTCCTCATACGTGAACACCGCGATCGTCCGGATACGCAGTTCGGCAGCGGCTCTGAGTACCCGTACGGCAATTTCGCCACGGTTGGCCACAAGCAGTTTGTTTATTTTTCTGAAAGCGGGGGCAGACATAACAAGATTTGGTGTTGATAAATGACTGGGTATGAATAAAGACTGGTATCATTAAAAATAGGATAAAACTTTTAACTTGCCTTCAATTATGTGGGAATCATTCCGGAAACTATTTAAAGGTTACATGAAGCTGGAGCGGTCGCTGTCGGATAATTCCATAGAGGCCTATCTGCGCGACGTGGAGAAACTGGAGCAGTACCTCCAGGCGCATGGCGGAGAGAAACTCCGCCCCCAGGACATCACCCTGGCAGATTTACAGGGTTGTATACAATGGGTGTCCAAACTGGGCATGACACCTGCCTCGCAGGCAAGGACCATCTCCGGCATCAAGGCATTTTATAAATTCCTGCTGCTGGAAGATATGACCAATGAAGATCCCACACAGTTGCTGGAAGCCCCCAAGCTGCAACGCAAACTACCCGATGTATTGAGCTTTGAAGAGATCGAAAAAATCATCGGGCAGGTAGATCTCAGCACGCCTGAAGGCCACCGTAACAAGGCCATCCTCGAAACCATGTACAGCTGCGGCCTGCGCGTCAGCGAAGTCATTAACCTCCAGATCACCCAGCTGCATATGGACGTTGGCTTTATCCGCGTAGTGGGCAAAGGCAACAAGGAAAGGATGGTGCCCATCGGCCGCGATGCGATGCGGCATATCGATACCTACCGCCGGCATGTTCGTGTACTCCTGCCCGTTAAATACGGAGAAGAAGATACTTTGTTCCTCAACCGCCGTGGCGGTCCTCTCAGCCGTGTCATGATTTTCCTGGTGATCAAGGAGCTGACGCAGCTGGCCGGTATTGAAAAAAACGTGTCTCCCCATACGTTCCGCCATTCTTTTGCCACACACCTGGTGGAAGGCGGCGCCGACCTGCGGGCGGTGCAACAGATGCTCGGGCATGAAAGCATTTCCACCACCGAGATATATACCCATCTGGACAGGGAGTACCTGCGGGACACGCTTTCCCGCTACCATCCCCGGTTCTAAAACAAACAGCCGCCCGAAGGCGGCTGGTACACGATAAAAAGGGGTCAAACAAAATACTTTGAAGAGGGATTAAAACAACGCGTCGCTCAGGTGCCACTGTTCGCGTTTCTTCCGGCTTTTACCGGAGAGCATCTTCATATCATGGAGCCACCCCTTTATCTGGCCGGAGGCCCATTTCATCATGGACGACCGGTAAACCAGGTTGACGCAACTGCAAGGCGGCAGGTCCTGCCTGTCAGGCGCCATGGCATGTATTTCATTTTCTGACAACACGATCCTGTCATTATTATATATGCGGAAGTAAACGTCGGGGCCCATATGCCGGCGCCCTTGTTTAATAAGCTGCATTGCTCCGTGATACAGGTCTTTCCGTGAAAAACGCAGGGTATAGCGCCCATATTCGTTGGTAAAGGCGGTCCCTATCATTTTACCGGAGAGGGCGTTATATGCTTCCACCCGCAGGCTGGGTGGCTCCTGCCCTTTTTCCCGGTGCTGTTTGACGGTACCGGTGATCACCCATGCGCCGGCTTCCCCACGGATAACATTCCAGATATCGGAAGGCACCACGTAGGCATATGCGCCGATGTAACCGGTTGTGCTGCGCTTCCAGTGCAACACCGCCGTACAGAGGTGAAAATTGCGGGGCAACCGGATGCCGGTTTTGCCCGGGAGCGTATCCAGGCAGAGATCTAACTCAAGGGGTTCTGTGAAAAGATGTTCCTGTTTCCAGGACAGGGTGAAATTGCCCTGATCGTCCAGTGCAGTTTCCGCCAGCAGGCGGTCTGCTTTCATCAATACTTCTTTGGCAGACAATGGTTGCAGATCATTGAAAATTCCTTTGGCGTTGGCGGCCGGGTAACGGGTGTCCGGCAGGTAAACACGTATCCGTGCATTTGCGAGGGGCTCAATGCAATCGTCACAGATAAGCGCAGAGATGTTTCCAATTAACAGGTAACTCATGTTTTTTAGTTTTAATGGGGTGGTGACAGAACCCGCTGCATACTAAACTTAAAAACAAACATGGTAGAAAGGCCCTATAGTGCTGACTGATCCGAGGCGTATAACGCCGGTGCGTATAGTTCGATCCGGTTGCTGGTACAAAGATTAACAACATCGGGATGGTAATCAAGCGTTGTAAACCTGAAAAAACGAAATGCGTATTTATACGCATTTTTTAGTGGCTGTTACGTTATTTCAGTGTTAGCTGTTAACCTCTTTTAAGTCTCATTCCCCGCCCCTGCTGCTTTTCCCTTTCGGGGCCTGTTTGAGCGGTAAACACCGTGTTGCTCAAACGATCTTGCAAACGTGTAATATTGTAATAATTTTACCCCAAAACCTTAAACTACCCACAATTATGAGCGATTCTACAAAGAGACCAGTTCCTGCGGATGCAGGAGGCTTCATTTCCAGGGCGGAAATGGAGGAATTATGCAAGAACCATGACGACGAGCATGCCCAGCAGAAATCGATGGGTACGCACGTAAAGGCCATGTGTTTTGGTAAAGACAAGGTGCTGGAACTGCTGAATCAGCCGGACTGCACTGCACTGAGAATTTACTACGGTCTGAAGATCGACACTGACGGTGATGGTATCAAAGAAAAGAAAATGGTGCTGGTGGCCGTTGACAGTGAAGGTAACGACATCCTTCCGCCAGCAGGGGACCCTGCTACCGGTTCCGTTGCCAAAAGCATGTCCAGCGCCCTCATTCTCGACCAAGGCCTTCCCTGCCCTAACTACTGCTCCGGCGGCGGTACTAAACCACCCACTCAATAAAGGAACATCGTGAATCTGAATATATTCCTTGGTATATTTTACACTATGATGGGGATCGAAGCATTAATTTTGATCCCCTTCCTGTTAAAATTCAAGACGCTGGACGCTCCCGGCAGATGGATGTGCTACTATATCATCAGTAGCGTGTTCTTCGCCCTGGCTTCGTCCATAATGGCAAACCTCAAGATAAACAACATGTGGTTGTTCAGTGTGATGAACTTCGTACAGTTCGTCATTCTGTCTTTCTTTTACTGGACAATCATCAAACACCCTTCCGTCAAACTGATTATTACCTATCTTCCTATTCTGGTACTGGGACTTTGTATTGCCGACATACTGAAATTTGAAGGCTTCAAATCCTATAACTCTATCAGCGCCGGACTGAAATCCGGCATCATCATCGCCTACGGCGTCATCTTCTTTTTACAGCTGCTGACAGACAAGGAAATCATGGAGAATGCGGTGTATATCAATACCCTGTCGGTGTTCTGGTATAATTCCGGCATCTTCATCTATTTCTGCAGCTCCTTTCTTTTCTCCATCAGTTATAACCTCATCCAGGCGCAGGAGGCGGAAGCGGCCATCAAACAGAGCATGGTGCTTACGCTGATCAGTATCAATTATGTTGTTGCGATAATTAACATGTTTCTGCTGTATATTGGCCTCACAAAAACTAAAAGGTTAGGGTATGCAGACAATTGATATTATTGTAATCGGTACTACAGTAATGTTAATCCTTGGGGTGATCGTGATATTGCTCGTGATGTTCCAGCAAAAACAGGTCATACAACATAAACTATTGATCAGGGACAAGGACCTCCAACTGCAGCGGGAACGACTGGTGGCCGTATTACAGGGCCAGGAGCAGGAACGTAAAAGAATTGCAGAAGACCTGCATGATGAAGTAGGCGCGCAGTTGTCTGTGCTGAAACTGAGCATCGGCGGGCTGATGCCCCTGCTCAAAACCGGCAACGGCGAAGCGGAAAGGCTGAAAGAAACCAAAGACTTCACCGACATCATTATACAACAACTCCGGTTCATCTCCCAAAGCCTGCACCCCCAGGCACTGGAAAACCTCGGTCTGGCCCATGCGCTGGATTCGTTCTGCAGCCTGATGAACAAAAACAAAGCGGTAAAAATCCACTTCCGGGTAGCCGAAAACCATCACCCTGTGGAAATGGAAAAAGCGCTCAACGTATACCGTGTGGTACAGGAACTGATCAACAATATCCTCAAACATGCAGCAGCGACAGATGTCACCATCACTTACCAGACCACTCCTTCCCTGCTGACCATCACTGTAGCAGACAACGGCAACGGCCTGTTACTGCCATCTCTGGACGCCAACAAAAAGAAAACCGGAAGCCTTGGCCTTAAAAACATCGAGAGCCGCCTTAATATAATCGGCGGAAAGATTAACTTCGCCGCGGGCGATCCGAAAGGTACCCTCGCCACTATTACCGTAGAAAATTATCAGGCTTAAGTACAGAATAGTGAATGGATATGTTGTTTTATTACTAAATTGCCATCCGGTTTTGTTGTACCCATATGTAACAACATGACTTACAGTAATTTATTAACAAAAAAATAATTTATTTCTCTATAAACTGTTCACTATGGCACACATTAAGGTGGCTATTGCTGACGATCATAAGATCTTCCGCAGTGGAGTGATCAACACGCTGGTACCGTATGACAATATCCGTTTCGTGTTTGAAGCGGATGACGGCCTGCATTTGTTGCAGCATATGGAACAGCATCAACCGGATGTGATACTGATGGACCTGAAGATGCCCAACATGGACGGCATTGAGGCAACCATTAAAGTAAAGGAGAAGTATCCCGACGTGAAAGTGATCATCCTCACTATGTACGAAGATGACAACTTTATCGTTCACCTTGTGGAGAACGGCGCCAACGCCTATTTGCTGAAAAATGCCGATCCGGAAGAAATATATGAAGCCATTTGCACCACTTATGAGAAAGGCTTCTATTTTAATGAAAACGTAAACCTGGCCTTATTAAAGAAAGTTCTACACAAGAATAAGCAACAGTTTAAACCGACACTCAAAAACGAGATACAGCTCAACGACCGCGAACAGGAAGTGCTGAAGCTGATCTGCCAGGAACTCACCACACAGGAGATATCCGAACAGATATTCCTCAGTCCCCGCACCGTGGAAGGCATCCGCCAGAAACTGCTGGAGAAACTGAACGTAAAAAACAGTGTGGGCCTTGTGTTATACGCCTTCCGCAGCGGACTGATTGAATAACGCCATCCCTTTTTCCTTTGCCACCAATTATACACTACATATGAAAACTGTCAGAAACCTTACGGCATCAGCCGCTGCCATGCTGCTGTTATATGCCGGCACCACTGTAGCGCAAGGTATTAAGATGCCTGCACCCAGCCCGGGCCAGACTGTAAAACAAGACTTCGCCCTCTCCAGCGTGGAACTGAACTATTCCCGCCCGGTAAAAAAAGGCAGGGTGATCATGGGCGATATCGTTCCCTACAACAAAGTATGGAGAACCGGCGCTAACTCCCCTACCATTATTACTTTCGGAGAAGATGTGAACTTTGGCGGCAAACCGGTGAAAGCCGGCAAATATGGCCTGCTGACCATCCCGGGTGCACAGCAGTGGACTGTTATCCTGACCAGCAGCCTGGATGTAAGCAGCCCCGCTGCCTACAAGCAGGAAAACGACATTGCCCGCGTACAGGTAAAACCCGTAACAATGGCGGCGCCGCAGGAAAGCTTCACCATCGGCTTTGAAGATGTGAAAGAATCTGCGATGAACCTGGTGATCAGCTGGGACAAAGTAAAAGTACCGGTAGCCATCACCGCTGACATCCAGGATAAAATCCTCGGCCAGATCGACGCTGCCATGGCTGCCCCTGGTGAGAAAAAACCTTACTTCCAGTCTGCCGTTTATTATCTCGAGCACAACCTCGACATCAACAAAGCCAAAACATGGATAGACGCTGCTGTAGCACAAAGCCCTGAAGCATTCTGGGTTTGGCATCAGAAAGCAAAAATCTATGCGAAAGCCAAAGACAAAAGCGGCGCTAAAGAAGCTGCCCTGAAGTCCATCGAACTGGCAAAAGCTGCGAAAAACGACGACTACGTAGCCCTGAACAATAAACTGCTGGCCACCATCAAATAATTTTGATTCCGGCTAACAATATGCGACTTATAAAAAATGCCCCGGGAAAATCCCGGGGCATTTTTTTATCACCTGGTAACAGGCATGATCAACGCTTATCCAGCGATTGTTTTTTGTTTCACAAACGGTTGTATCATCAAAGCAAACACCACTACCAGCACACAGCCGATGGCGTTGAGCCAGAGGAAAGACACCTGCTCAGTGCCATACATCGCCAGCACCACCGCTTCTGCCGCTATGGCGGCCCAGAAAGTGGCGGTGCCACCCACCCGTTTCAGGTAGAAGGCCACCATAAAGATGCCCAGCGTGACGCCGTAAAACCAGGACCCCAGCACATTCACCACTTCTATCAGGCTACCCAGTCCGCTGGCAAACTGCGCTACCACAATACAGAACACGCCCCATATCAGCGTCCATAACTTGGATACCCGCAGGTAATGCTCCGGAGAGGCGTGACCGTTATACAACCGCTGGTAGATATCGATCACCGTCGTAGATGCAAGGGAATTGAGGGCTGCCGCAATGCTCCCCCACGCTGCCAGGAAGATGATCGCGATCAGCAGTCCCACCAGCCCTTTGGGCAGGTTATTTACCACGAAATGCAGGAAGATGTAATTGGTATCATTGGTATCCGCAGCAGGATCGGCTTCTTTCATCAACGACAACGCTGCTGATCTCACCGCCTGCGCCTGATCATCGGTCTGTTGCAGCACTTTTTTAGCCGTTGCCGCCGCCGCTGCATCGTCCTGCTCCAGCGCCGCCGCCAGCTGTTTTACCTGCTGCTGTTTTTGGGTGGCCAGCTGGTTGTACTGACTTTCCAGCTGCTCCAGCGCCGGCCCCTGCGCCGTGCCTCTTACCCGCGCCAGCTGCGCCTCATTAAAGAATATCGGTGCACGGAAATACAGGTAAAACACAAACACCATGGCGCCGATCAGCAGGATGAGAAACTGCATCGGCACTTTCACCAGTCCGTTCATGAGTAAGCCCAGACGGCTCTCTTTTACAGACCGGGCGGTGAGATAACGCCCCACCTGCGACTGGTCCGTTCCGAAGTACGACAAGGCCAGGAAAAAGCCTCCTATCACGCCGCTCCAGATATTGTATTTATCCTTCCAGTCAAATTTTGTAACGATGACATTCAGCTTGTCCATTTTACCGGACACCTGTAACGCCTGTTTAAAACCAATATCAGCCGGCAACAGGTGTACCACCATCCAACCGGCGAGGAACATACCGCCGAAGATGATGACCAGTTGCAACGTCTGTGTATAAGCTACTGCACGGGTGCCGCCCGCCACGGTATAGATGATCAGCAGCCCGCCCATAATCATATTGGTCCAGTACAGGTTCCAGCCCAACAGCGAGGAAAGGATGATGGAAGGCGCACAGATACTGATACCGGTAGACAGCCCCCTTTGTATCAGGAACAGGGAAGACGTCAGCGTTCTGGTCTTGAGATCGAAACGTTTCTCCAGGAACTCGTAGGCTGTATATACTTTCAGCTTGTGAAAAATCGGGACAAAGGTGATACAAAGCACCACCATGGCCAGTGGCAGGCCGAAGTAATACTGTACGAAACGCATCCCGTCGGTATACGCCTGCCCGGGAGCGGAAATAAAAGTAATAGCACTGGCCTGTGTGCCGATGATAGACAGCAGCACAATGTACCAGGGCATGGACTGGTTACCGAGGAAGTAGCTTTCCATGTCCTGCTGCCCCCGGCTCTTCCAGACCCCATATAATATAATGATGGCGAGTGTGGCAATCAATACCACCCAGTCTAATGAACTCATGAATATGTTTTGGTGAATAGATAGAAGAGTATGATCAGCAACGCCAGCCAGGCGATCACCAATACATACCAGTAACCCCAGGAGGGAAACAGTGGTGGTTTCTCTTCTTCCGGACCTATCGTCATCTGCAAATTTTTAGCTTGTTAAATCGGATTATTTGTCTGAGCTCCTGGACCATAGACTGCCTGTCAGCAGTCCCAGGCCAATGCCAATCAACAGTCCGACGTGGACCCTTTTTATCCCAAATCCAATGAACAGCCCCAGCAGGATACAGAGGATTGCTGCTATTCTCATCCTGGGGCGGTTCTGTTCGTGTTTATCAGCCATTGGTTTAATGTTTCGCGGAAATCAGGTTCACGAACAAACGATAGGCGCCCGGTACGCCGGCAGGTAGCTCGCGGAAAAACGCCAGCCCGGTATATACATACCTCCCTTTGCCGTACTGCGCCACAATCGTGGAGCCGTCCATCGGCGATTCACCCTTATCGTTCATCGCAAATAATTTCTCGTATGCTTTGTCAATGTTTACAGGGAAATATAATCCTCTCTCCTGTACCCAGCCGCTGAAGTCCGCGCTGGTGATCTCATTGGGATAATGCATCACCGCGTTGTCAGGACGCAGAAAGGTCACCGCTGCGTTTTCGTCTGTCACGCGGTCACGGGAAAGGCTAAACGGAAACGGTCCCAGGTTGGTTGTCACCAGCGGATTGTTCACATTATACTGCACCAGCAGGGTACCGCCTTTGTGGACATAATCCATCAGCTGGCTTTGCCAGTATTTCATCCGGGGGTTGGTGTTGTAAGCCCTTACCCCGACAATAACAGCGTCGTATTGCGACAGCTGGTTGCCCATGATTTCTTTTTCGCCCAGTTCTGTTACGTCATAGCCTACCTGGCGGAGAGAAGCCGCCACCATATCACCGGCGCCGGGAATATAGCCCAGCTTGTTGCCATTGTGCTTCAGGTCAACTGTCACCAGTCTGGCGGAAGCTTCGGGGAACAGGGTGATCAATGGAATATGGTCATAGCGGATATGCTGGATGCTCTGCGTGTATTCCTTACCGTTACAGCTGACCACTACCGTGAACGTATCTACGTGATTGGCAGTAGCGGCGGCAACCGGATGAATGGTAAAACGCAGTTCCTGTTCATCGCCTTTCTTGTCCATCCGGAAGGACTGGTTGCCTTCTTTCACGGCAAAGCCGGAAGGCAGCTGCAGTCGCACATTGCCGGTGACGCCGTCGGCGGAAGCGGCGAGCTTCACCGGTACGGTTTGCGGTTGGTTGTTGGTGAAAATGTATACCTGGTTGTTCAGGTTAGCCACCACGGGCGGTGTTATCACCAGCGGTTCATACAGCTCTCCTTTTACCGGATCGGTGTATTTATACTGCAGGGGACGTTCTACCAGGAACTCCTGTCCGCCTATTTGCAGGTAGATACGGGCCGTCAGCGGGGGCGTATTTTCCGGGTTGCCCACCTGCAGCGGGTCCGGGATGGCGTAAGTGCCCAGTGGGTGGGCTTCTGCCAACCAGTAAGGCTGTGAGATTTTTGTATCGGCAGGAACAGTCAGTGTCTGGGAAATGCTGTTGAATTTGTTGTAAGACAGTTCCCGGGCGCCGGCGGCATCCGGTTTACCGGGCAGGTCCACTTTACGGAGCTGCACCGGAAAATGTCCGCGGTTGATCAGCTGTACGGTGGCTTCCATATTGTATCCCGGCACTACGGTGGGCGTAGTACTGTAGGCCTCCGCCCATAATCCGGCGCAGGCGTAGATCAGTTGTTCTGTTTCTTTGAGCTTCAGGTTGCGCCAGTAGCCTTCCGGCAGCGCCTGGATGGCTTTGCGGATGCTGAGCAAAGCCGGCACGGAGGCGGCCGGATCTTCTGTGTTATAGTCGCGGATGGCCTTGTCTACCATGGCGCCGATGGCTTCACCACCGGTGATGCGGGACCAGGAGGTATTAACGCCGTCGAGCAGTTGTTGCCGGGGGGCGTCTCCCTTGATGGTCATGAAGTACTCCATGCTGGAGCCTCTGCCGGCGGGTACGCCGAAGCCCTGGCTCTTATGCTGGGAGCGGCTTTCTGCGGCTATTTCGCCATAACCTTTACCCAGCAGGTAGTTATAGGCGCCAACGTCTATTTTGAACTGGTCTTCCGAAATGGTGTTAGCGGAACCGAAATTGAAGGTGTTCCACAACAGCCGTGTCGTTTTCCAGGGTTTTACGTATTGCAGTTGTTCGGGGTATTGTTTGGGATCTGCGGCGGCGGTGAAGGCTTCAGCGGCCAGCATGGCGGAGGCGGTGTGATGCCCGTGGCCGGCGCGGCTGTCTGCCGGAAAGCGGCAGATGATCACATCCGGCTGGAATTTGCGGATCATCCATACCACGTCGCCGAGGATCTTTTTCTTGTCCCAGATGGTGAAGGTTTCAGCAGGATTTTTGGAGAAGCCGAAGTCCTGCGCGCGGGTGAAGAACTGTTCAGCGCCATCGGTACGACGGGCAGCCAGCAGCTCCTGTGTGCGGATAAGGCCCAGCAGTTCTGACTGTTCGTTACCGACGAGGTTCTGACCGCCATCACCGCGGGTGAGTGACAGGTAACCGGTACGGTACAGTTTTTCTTTGGCCAGGTAGGCCAGCAAACGGGTGTTTTCATCATCAGGATGGGCTGCCAGGTACAACACGCTGCCCAGCGTGTCCAGCTTTTTGAGTTGGAGCTTAATGTCGGCGGCATTCCAGACAGGCGACGGCTGCGCCATGGCAGGGACGCCGGCTGTCAGTGCGATCAGTAAAGCCAGTGCGGTGCGGATTTTTAGAAACATGTAGTCAAACGTGATTTACAGGTCGCCAAAAATAGGAATAAATTTATGCGGAGGAAACGTTTATTGGTTGAACGGTGAATAAATAAAAAAGGTCCCGGTGTGTAACCGGGACCCTACAAGCAAAAACCAACCAGCTTGCAAAAACCAATTGTCAACAAAGGCGGTTTAGATTAGTTGTATCCTTCGTTTTGCTGGTGGCGTATGTTCGGATTGGCATCCAGCTCCCTTTGAGGGATGGGTAAGATTATTTTCGGACCGGGCAAAGCCACGGAGATGGTTCTGTCACTAGCCAGGAATTTTACAAAGGGTGTCCCGGTGCGGGCAAGGTCAAAAAGCCGGTGCCCTTCGAAGGCAAGCTCTTTGCGTCTTTCCAGTGCGATGGCGTCCAGCAGCGCTTTTCCGCTTGCTGTTACCGGTGCAGTACCCGGATTGGCCCGCAATACGATATTGTTGAGCGCCTGCCGTGCGTCCCCGTCCCTGCCGAGGTGGCCCAGGGCTTCTGCCCGGATCAGGTACAACTCTGCCAGCCGCATCACCTTAATGCTTTCCGCAAAAGTGGTGACGTCTTTATACTTCGTGATGATGTTGGCAGGATTCTCTCCTCCATTGCCTGCCCGCTTATCTCGTTTGATAAACCCAAGCCGGACATCTTTCTCATTGTATACGTTCCGCAGATCATCTGTTGCCAGCACGTCCCCGTAGGCCGACTGGTGGAACATGGCACTTAGTGCATCTGTACTGCGGTTGTCTACCGGTGTATTGATCACTTCAAAGATCGTTTCGCTGTTGCCCGCCTGGTTAAAATCGCTCACTGCTTTGTCTGTCAGCAACAGCTCGTATTTGCGGCTGCTGATAACCTGGCTGGCAGCGGCTTCCGCTCCTTCCCAATCACCTTTATAGAGCAGCACCCTGGCCAGCAGGGCTTTGGCGCTGTAGCCGTTGATCCGTCCTGAACTGAAGGCGGTGCTTCTGCTGTCACCAAACAGGCGGATAGACTGGCGGAGGTCCCGGATGATCTGCGCATAGGTGTCTTTTACACTGCTGCGGGACGGGGACTGTACCACTTCCACATCGGTGAAGAGGGCCAGCGGTATGCCCATATGCGATGCGTCGGGCGTGTAGTTGTAGGCCTGGGCATACAACCGGGCGATATCGAAAAACACCAGTCCGCGCAGGGCGTAGGCTTCGGCTACGATCTGCATGGCTTCCGTGCTGTCGGCGGCAGAAGGCGCCAGCGCTACGGCCGGTCCCTTCTGTATAACCATGTTGGCATTGGCTACCACGGCGTAGAGCTGGTTCCAGGTATCTGTGATGTACGTGTCGTTCGCCGTCACAATGTACTGGTCCAGATTACGGTACCTGTTACTGTTGAGAACACTGATGTATTCATTATCTCCCCGCAGGTCGGGCAACAGTAACATGGTACGTCCGTAATAGTTTTCATTTTGCATCAGTGAATACACCCCGTTAATGGCGGCGCGAAGGCCTGCCAGATCTTTAATAGCATGGCGTGTTTCCGTTGCTGCCGCAGGGTCCTGGTTGAGGAAGTCCTTACTGCAACCGGTAACCAGTGCAGTAACCAAAACCCAGGCAATATGTTTATATCGTTGCAACATGCGTGTTAAAAGTTGACGTCTACTCCAACGAGAAAGGTTTTAAATATCGGTGGCCGTTGATCGTAGTCACCGGTGACAGGTACTTCGGGGTCCATGGTCAGCTGTCCGTCTTTTACGAAAGTCCATAGATTATTCCCTCTGAAGTATATGCGTGCTTCGCTCAGCCTGGCTTTGGACAACCACCCTTTCGGCAGGTTATACGCCAGCAGCAGGTCTCTCAGGCGAACAAAGCTGCCGTCGTAGAGGAAGCGCGAAGAGACCTGGTTGCTGAGGCCTGTCTGCGTGCCGCCGTATACGACTTTCGGGATGTTGGTCACGTCTCCCGGTTGCTGCCAGCGGTGTTCATAGATCCGCCGCGAGAGTTTGGAGGTAGCGCCAAAACCACCGCTGCCGTCCGATTCTGTAAATGCGCCCCAGTTGTCAAACACCAGGTTACCCCAGTTATAAAAGAACTGGAAGCTGAGCTCAAAACCTTTGTAGGCGAAATAGTTGGTCACGCCTCCGTAGAATTTGGGAAGGGCGCTTCCCTGGTTAAAACGTTGCGCTTCGCCGTACACCTTTGTGGTAGCCGTTTTAGTGGCGTTGGTATACCAGCGTGCCTCTCCTGTCTGCGGATCGGCGCCGGCGTAACCCACCAGGTAAAACTGGTAGAAATCGCTGCCGACCTCTCTTTTATAGATGCTGGTCATCGGGTTGTCCAGCCGGGTAATAGTGTTCTTTAAGGTAGAGAAGTTAAAGTCCGTGCGCCATGAGAACGCTGCCGGGTTGTCCGGCAGTATATTACGCGTACTGAGTGTCACCTCCCATCCGCTGTTACGCATCTCGCCGTTATTGCGGAACACGGTAGTGATCCCGTTGGTGGACGACACTGGTACATTCAGCAGCAGGCGGGAGGTAACCCGGTTATAATATTCAACGGTGCCGGATATACGATTTTTTAGTACCGCGAAATCGACGCCTGCGTTGAAGGGTTTATTCTGCTCCCATGTAAGATAGGGATTGGGGTATTGTCCTAACACATACCCCGGTTTCCCCTCATAATCATTGGCCGGATTGTACAGCGACAAAGAGGCGTAATTATCAATAGCCTGGTTCCCGTTGCTGCCGTAGCTAGCACGTAACTTTAATTCGTTGATGCCGGGAATATCGTGCATGAAGCTTTCCTTGTAGATATTCCAGGCGATGCCGACAGACCAGAAATTGGCGCCGCGTTTCTGCGCGCCAAACCGGGAGGATGCATCCCTTCTGATGGAGCCGGAGAGGTAATATTTTTGCTGATAGTCGTATCCTGCGTTGAGGAAAACGCCTGTCAGAGAGTTGGCGACGTTGACCGAACTAATGGATTCGGGCTTGGAGGCATCGGCGAGTTCGCTTTTGCCGGGCAGGAAGTTGGTGGCGGAAGCGGTGTTGCCGGTATTACCGGTGCTTTGCGCTTCAAATCCTGCAAAGGTGTTGAGGCCATGCTGGCCCCAGCGGTGCTGGTACCGCAGAATACTGGTGGATACCCAGTTGTTCCACAGATTATTGTTGACATAAGCCCTGCCATTGGTATTTCTGCCGTCGCCAAAAGCGGGCGGATAGAAAGAGTGGCTGCGGGCATAATTCAGATCGAGACTGATCTTGGATTCGAGCGACAGGTCGCCGGTGATATTGTATTTAGCGCCTGCGCCGGCCAGCAGTCCGTAGATGGAGCCGGTCCGGGTTACGTCCGTGAGCACCGCGATCGGATTGAAACTATTGTTATAACTGAAATCGTACGAGCCGTCCGGGTTGTAGACTTTCAGCCAGGGCTGCATACGGGCGAGTGAGCGGACCGGGTTAGCCAGTAGTCCCACATCCCCTACCGCATTGGCTTTCTGGTATACCAGCGACAGGTTGACATTAAAAGAGAGCCTGTCGGTAGCCTGGTTGCTCAGATTGAGTTTTCCGGTCATCCGCTGGTAGTCGACCCCGCGGAGTGCGGATTTGGAATCATAAAAACCGCCGGACACATAAAACCGTGTTTTGTCTGTACCGCCGGCAGCGGAGAGGTTTGCCTGTGTATAGCTGCCGGAGCGCGTCAGTAACTTTATCCAGTCTGTATTGACGGTGCTATCGATGCCACGGGCCTGTAGTTCCCGTATAAAACCGGCTTCCCCGGTGCCATCGTTTTTGTTGTACCATCCTTCCCGCAGCAGCTCCATCATCTCGCGATTGTTGAGCGGATAATTGCTTTTGGGGATAGTAAGGGTGTTCACGCCCTGCTGTGCGCTGAGGCTGATCCGCGTGCGTCCGGGGCTGCCGGATTTGGTGGTGATGAGGATCACCCCGTTGGCGGCACGGGAACCGTAGATAGAGGCTGCCGCAGCATCTTTAAGCACAGAGATGGACGCGATATCAGCGCTGTTGATACCGGCTAATGAATTCACATTAAAATCGGTGAGGTCATCTGTCACTACCGGTACACCGTCCACTACATATAGCGGGGTGCTGCCGGCAGTGATAGAGCCTATGCCACGGATACGGATGCTGGGCACCGATCCGGGCTGACCGGAACCATTCAAAGATTGAAGTCCCGGGACATTTCCCTGTAAACTTTCCTGGAAGCTGCTACGGGGGGCTTTGTCATACAAGGCCGAATTAACCATAACAGCTGAACCTGTCAAAGAACCTTTTGTTTGAACGCCATAAGCCACTACCACTACTTCATTCAGTCCCCTGGCGTCGTCCTTCAGGACGATATTCAACATCGATCTGTGACCGATCGCTATTTTCTGTTCTTCATAACCGATAAAAGAGCAAACCAGTGTGCCCGTTGGAGGGGCCATCATCCGGAACTGCCCGTCAGTGCCGGTGGTTGCGCCTTTATTGACGCCGGCAATCCGGATGCTTACCCCTGGCAGCGGGTGACCGGTCATATCGGTCACCTGGCCGCTGACGACGATATCCGGGATAGCTGCCTGCGTACCGGGTACGATGGCAATAAGGCCATCGGTCAGCGGTTTGTAAGTGAGCCCTGTTCCCTGCAATAGCTGCCGGAGGGCTTCCTCTGCTGGTTCCTCTTTCAAGTCAATAGAAACCCGGACATGCGCGGGTATCAGATCGTTGCGGTATACGAAACGATAACTACTTTTTTTCTCTATCAATTTTAACAGGCGTGTCAGCGGCATCTGATCTGCTTTCACCGATATCCGCTCACTTTGACCAAACACGCGGCCTGTTATATGCAAAGAGGTAATCAGAATAATAAAGGACACCAGTTTCATTAGCAGTACAACATTTTCCTTATGTATGTGCAAAAGGATGACAAAATGTATGTTTTTTTTGCATACATTTAGGTTGTTAAAGGTCAATAAAACGACGACAGTACTACATTGCCAAGTGAAGCTACCTGCCGTTGGATCTGAACTGAAGGGTAAATGTTTGCAGCATTTGCCCTTTTTTTATGCCAATGGTATCTTTTCTCTTTTGTCAGACATAATTGTGCTACTGGTTGATAAATACCTCGTTGCCTTTTATCTCGCAACGGAAAGATGATGTAACCTTCAGCGCCTCCAGAATCTGGGGGAGTGATTCATTTTTGAAGGTACCTGTAAACCGGTATGCCTTCAGTTTTTTATCCGTCAGATAAACTTTCACGCCAAACCAGCGTTCCATTTTCAATGCTACGGATCCAAAGCTTTCGTTGTCAAAAACCAGGACGTTGTCGCACCAGGCGGTTTCATTGATCAGGTCGTTCTGCCCGTTCACTTTCACCTGTTCCACGCTGTAACCCAGTGAGGGTCTGGCATTGCCATCCTGTGTATGTCTGATAATAAATTTCTGATTGGGTTGCAGCTGTACGCGGCGCTCCCGGTCGTTGGCCGGCACTACTTCCACTGATCCGGAGATCAGGGATGTTTCCGTTTGTTCTTCATTAGGATACGCTTTCACATTAAAAGCAGTACCCAGTACATTGACCGCCAGGCGGTCGGTTTTCACCACAAACGGGTTTTCAGCGTCTTTAGCCACTTTAAAGTAAGCTTCCCCGGAGAGGTACACTTCCCTTTTCTGCTGCGTGTTCATATCGCGCTGATAGGTGATGCGGCTGCCGCCGTTGAGCCATACTTCCGTGCCGTCCGGTAAGGTGGCGCGTGACCGGGAACCGTTCCGGGTCTGAATCTCCGCCATTTCCGCCGGCGCAGTATGCGTGGTCTTGCTGTTGAGCAGGAAAAGACAATAACCGCCCAGCAATACCACCAGGGAGGACAAGGTTATCAGTACGGCTGCCCTGCCTTTCCGGTGACGGACGTTGTTTTCCGCCGGCTGTTCCGCCGCAGCCAGGTCGTTACCGATGCGAAGCAGGTGCTTTTCCAGCGCCAGTTCCGTTTTTTCCGCCCATGCCGGCGTTGCCTCGGGTACAGGCATGTTGCTGAGCACCGACACCTGGTACCGCAGTTCCGGATATTGCACCAACAGCTCCTCCAGCTCGCGCAATTCAGCCATAGAGGCTTCGCCCGATACCTTTCTTCCCAGCAATAACCAAATTCTTTCCTGTTCCATGTCGTTGATGCAAAAGCATGATTGTAATAGAAGGACATGCAGATTTCCAAAATCTACTATTCCCTCATGAAATTTTTTTTAATTTTTTTTTAGCGGGAGAAATGAAGGTGGATGACTTCACTGATTTTCTTCAGCGCCTGCGCCATATGTACGTCGATGGTGTTCACGGAAATGTCCAGTATCTGGGCTACTTCCTTGTATTTCAGTCCGTCCTCCCGGATCAGTTTAAAGATCATTTTCCTTTTGGGAGGAAGCTGGTTAATGGCCGCTTCTATCCTTTTGACCATTTCCCCGGAGATAAATATCTGTTCCGGCGTGGCATAACCGCCGCTGATGTCCACTTCCAGTTCATCGAGACTAAAATGCTGGGTCCTGGCGGCGCGGGTGAGGTAGTTCAGGGAGATATTTTTGGCGGAGACGTACAGGTAAACTTTAATATTCTGCACTTGTAGCAGCCGTTCCCGGTTTCTCCATATGTTCATAAATACATCGGAGGCTACTTCTTCGGCCGACTCCCATGATTTGACGATCGAGAAGGCAAACTGGCTGAGGGGTTTATAGAACAAGCGGAACAGGGCCTTGTAGGCCTGTTCGTCGCCCAGCGACGCAATGCGTTCCACCAGCAATTGTATATTCGCTTCCTCCCTCAATTTGGATGGCCGGTTATTTTCAGGTTGATTGAAATACAATGGCTAAAGATAATCAGGAATCGCGAAAATCCAGCTACTTTTTAAACATAAAATACACGGCGCCGATCAGAAAAGCAAAAGAGACCAGGTAATTCCAGCGGAGGGGTTCCTTCAGGAAGAACACGGCGAAAACGCTGAAAACGGTGAGGGTGATCACTTCCTGTATGGTTTTAAGCTGGAAGCCGCTGAAACCCTCCTGGGCGCCCAACCGGTTGGCCGGCACCATAAAACAATATTCAAAGAAAGCGATGCCCCAGCTGATCAGAATTACCTTCCACAGGGCTGTATCCTGGTGTTTGAGGTGCCCATACCAGGCGAAAGTCATAAAGGTGTTGGAAATAAGTAGCAGGATGACCGTGCGCATAAACTAGCTGTTAAGTTTTTTTTCTTCTGTGAGGGAGCCCGGTGAGATCAGCGGTAACACCGCATGATGCAGGAAAGTACCTCTGAAAGTGGCGAACATAACGCCTCTCGCGGTGGAGAGTGCGGTACTGTGCAATGTTTCGACAAGATCATCCGGCATATCCGGTTGACCGGCCGCGTTGAGCCTTACCACGTCCGCAAAGTTACTCATAGTAAAAGTGCAGTTGATGGTGAGGCTTCCCAGTTGACTGGCAATATTTTCATGGTGCACACCGATGGTCACTATCACCAGTACCTGGCTTTTTTCATCGTCTGCTTTACTGGTGATGTGCACATCAAAATGAAAGCTTTCGAATGGCGGATGGTCTCCCGGGTAGTGCAGGGAGCTGTCCAGCAGGTCTATCGATAGCAGGACCAGGTGCTGCGGTCCTGTTTTTGCCGGTGAAGATCGTTTAGTCATGAGCGTAAATTGGCAATAAATTCGGATAATGCCCTTCTTCCCTTTCAGGTGGTTCCGTTAAAATGGTACTGTATGGCAGCAAACATCCGCCACGATCGGCCTTGTCAGCGAATGTTTGTCACCGGTGAAAATGAAATACTGTCTTTCGGGATGTTCCCGGAGCGGACGGTCAGCCGCACGTCCCTGACTACGCGGGGTTGTGCCGGCGAAAAGAAAGTCGCCACCGGTACTTCCAGCGCAATGGCAATTTCAGACAGCGTGTCGAGGGTAAAGTTATGGGTGCCGCTCAGCCAGCGCGATATCTCAGAGGGGTTTTTGCCCATCCGGGCGGCCAGCTCCTTATTGGACATATGCCGGCTGTCCATGATGCCTGCGATGCGGCCTGCCAGCGCAAAGCGGGTTTCCACCTGAAGGCCTTCCAGCGGTGTGATGCTGGCCATCACATCAGCAATAATTTTACTGCTGTATTTCCTGGCGCCGTGATGTTTGTTTTCCATTTGTTCTGATTATTTTTCCGCTGTTCTAAACACCAGATCTCCCCATAGCCGGGCTTCCTGCGCCGACCAGTAAATGTCTCCAGTCCGGATTTTGCGGCGGATGTCCTGCGAGATCCTCGCCAGCATTTTTTCCGGCACGCCCTCCCCGCCTCTTCTGCCTGGCCTGGGCATGCCACCTCCTACGATCAGGGCTGCAGTGCCCACCCGGTAACAATATAACCGGAGCTTTTTCTCCGGGTGATCAAACAAAACACAAACCCCATCCCGGGGCATGCCCCGGTCCACTTTAAAGAACCTGTTCTGCATCCCGTACCGGTTTCCAATATAAGAAAGATACTGGGTAATGCTTCTTATTTCCATGGCATGATCCCTTACATGCGCCTTCACAAAATGCTCAAACAACGTCAGATTGTCGTCCGCAATCATAACAGAATAAATACCAGCGCGCTTCCCGGAGAATTGCTGCATCTCGATGATTTCGTAATTCACTTAGATCAGTTGGGTTTAACGATGTCAGATAATGGTTGATTGATGTGACAGCTATTATATATGACAGCTATGATATAACCTTTAAAATAACCTTTAGTGCATTTGCTCCCATCCGTTAAAACCAGGGTTTTGAAGAAAGAGCCGTTTCCGGCTCTTTTTCTGGGGCTTTAACAAACGGACATGGATAAAATAAAAAATTCACTCAGATGCGAATACAGTAACAAATGTAGGGAACTTTTTCAAACTGAAAAAATATTTATTGCTTTATAACTCATTTTTTCACTTTGATATTTATTTTAAAAATCAAAAATATACTTATAACGCAATTCTATTCACATACAGGCATAAAAAAAGGGGGGCCGAAAAAGCTCCCCTGAGATCAAACCAAAATGGGTTTCCATTTTAGGATGCTATTGAATTGTTGGATGCTATACAGATTTATTGCTCCAGCTTAATTTCGCCAAGATCGGTAGCTTTACCATCTTCTACTTTTACATCCTTGATAATGGCGCTTTTAAAAGGCGCTTTACCTACGATGGTGATGGTATAAGTACCAGCTTTGGCAGCCGGAATAGCGAAAGCGCCCTGTGCAACGGCACCTTTCAGTTTTTCAGTACCGTTGTCCGCTTCTACTTCAGTAGCGCCGTCGGCAGGTGTAACTTTACCGCTAATGGAACCGCCTTCAACGGTACGGAGAGAATCCATACCTTTTACGGAATCCATGCGCAGGGAATCGTTACGGAAAAGAGAGTCCATCCTGGACACAGAATCAATACGGGAGAAGGAATCTACGCGGGCAAAAGAGTCTACGCGGGCGAAAGAATCGATGCGGGCTACAGAATCAATACCGGCAATGGAATCAATGCTGGCAATGGAATCCAGCCCCATCAGTGAATCTATACCGGTGGAGAGGGAATCAAAACGCGCTACTGAGTCAACAGACATCAGTGAGTCCATTTTAACTGAAGCGCTATCCAAAGACTTTACAGTCGTGGCATCAGCACTCTTAAACGAAGACATCCCTACTACCATTGCAGCTAAAGCGAGCATTCCTGTGATTGTTTTTTTCATGGCATTCAATTTTTTGTATGGTTAAAATAATGATGACAACCGTATAACCAGTTGATTGTGCATGATTTTTGCAATACTGCACGAATTCATTAACCGGCTGTATACTAACAATACATTCGACAATGCACTTACCATTAGTGAAAGAAATGTTAAAGACAAAAAATTCCGGAAATACTGAATGCGAAGTGATTAAAATTTATCTTCGCACTGGCGGAAACAAAAGATCAAAGCATGTTGCAACTAAGTAACGACGAAATAGTAAAAGGCATCAGAAGCAGGAATAAAGCGGTGTTTGAAGCAGTCTTCAAACAGTTCGCTCCTTCTATGTATAATATTGCCTTTCGCTATGTAAAAGATGAAGATGATGCCAACGACATGGTGCAGGATGTATTCCTCAATTTGTGGAAAGGTGCGGAAAACCTGGATGAAAGGGCCCCCATCAATCATTACCTGGCCCGTGCGACTGTCAACACCTGTCTGAACCGCATCAAAAAAGAACAACGGAAAGAAGTATACGCAAAGGAACAGTTACTGACAGCCGCTCCGGCAGAGACCTCCCATGCCATGCTGGAACACAAGGAACTGGAAGCCCAGTACCGGTCGGCCCTCGACAAGCTGCCGGACCAATGCCGCCGCGTATTTGAAATGAGCCGCCTCAAAGGCCTGTCCCCCGCGGAAATTGCAGAGCAACTGAACATCTCTATTAATACGGTCTATGCTCACCTCACTACCGCGCTGAAAAAATTACGGGTGGTGCTGATCAACAAAGAATAAAAACAACCAGGATTTTTTTTGGGTTCCACTAATGGTAACACATTTTCCGATTGTATAGTTAATAAGTAGCCATGAATAAGAAAACTGATATAGATATAGTGATCCGTTACCTGGAAGATCCGGACAACGAGCAGCATAAACAGCAGCTCAATGACTGGATACAGCAGGACACCGCTAATCTGGATATTTTTCTGGATATGAAAGCGATGTGGCAGGGAGATCCGCTCCCGGCAGCATCTGCCTTCGACACCCAGGGCCAGTGGCTACAACTCAATGCAACCCTCGACGCCCTGCCATCCACCACTACTGCCAGCACCGCTGCACCCGCCGCCGCCCCCCGCAACAGCCGCGTCTTTCAGATGAAAACCCGTTACTGGTGGGCCGCTGCTGCTGTACTTGCCATCGGCCTTACCTGGACCTGGCTCGGCCCCGGCAGCTACAAAACCATCACCACCGCACAGAACCTCGACAGCCTCCACTTGCCGGACGGCTCTATGGTATATATTAATGCACACAGTACTGTCCGCTACTCCCGCACCTTTGGCAAAAACAACCGCCATATTAAAATAGACAAGGGAGAAGCTTTCTTTGACGTTGTGAAAAACGATGCCCTCCCCTTCACCGTAGATGCTCCCGATGTAGAAGTGGAAGTGCTGGGCACCGCTTTCAACGTGAAAGCAGCCGGTTCCGGTGTGAAAGTGTTCGTACAGTCCGGGAAAGTAAGCGCCGCCTACAAAGGCAAAGGCTCCGATAAAAAAGTGATCCTGACACCCGGTCAGGAAGCTTCCCTCGCCCGCCATGGCAGCACTATCGACACCCGGTTTTACAAGAAAAACAATAACATCCTGGCCTGGAGAACAAGGACCCTCACCTTCGATGATGCCCCGCTCACCGAAGTTGCCGCCGCCTTGTCCGATTTTTACCATGTACAGGTAGACATCAGCAACCAGCAGCTGAATGACAAAAAACTGCTGGCCACCTTCCCCAATATGCCGCTGGAGGAAGTACTGGACATTATGCGGAAAACACTTCAAATCAACATCACTCATAAAGACAACCTGGTAGAAATCTACTAACCGGCGCCCGACCCTCTTGTTTATGCAGCATGCTATGCTACAGGCGCCGCGCTCTTATACCAGGTCAAGGTGCGTGCCTGTCTTCCTTTTATATTTTGTTATCCTGGTTTTTACCGGCTCCCCCGCAGCCGCCCAGACTCCTGATGCCCAACCCAAAAGAATTTCCCTGCAATACGTCAATGCCAGCCTGAAGACAGTCATCCGTGACATCGAAAAACAAACCCGCTACACTTTCGCCATTTCCACCGATGAACTCGAAACCCGCAAAGGCGTCAGCATTCACGTACACCACGCACTCCTGCAGGATGTGCTGCGGCAACTCTTTCCCACCGCCCGCTATAAAGTGGAAATCAGAGACGGACAAATCATCGTCATCCCACAGAATGCAGTACACACCGACGTTCCCGTTACCGATGAACGGCCGGCCAATAACAACCGGTGGCTCGTTACCGGCGTCGTAACAGACGGACTGGAACCGCTCAGCGGCGTGTCCCTGCGGGAAAAAGGCACCTCCAACGGTACCGCTACCAGTGAAAACGGCAGCTTCAAAGTGGAACTCGCCTCCGGACAGGCAGTACTCTCCGTGTCGCTGATCGGCTTCGAAACCAAAGAAATCGCCGTCCGCGACCGGCACAATATCTCCGTCACCCTGCAACCCGACCTGAAAAAACTCAACGAACTTGTGGTGCTCGGATACGGCCTGCAAAAGCGCGCCAATATCACCGGCGCCATAGCCCAGGTAGACGGCGCACGGCTCAAAAGCAGGCCGGTCCCCAACGTCATGGCGGCCCTGCAAGGCACCGCCACCGGCCTGGTGGTTACCCGCAGCAACGGTCAACCCGGCAAAGAAGGCTTTAACATCCAGGTACGCGGCGTCAATTCCGGCAACAACAATACGCCCGTTATCATCGACGGCGTCCCCGGATCGCTGGCCGTACTAAACCCCGATGATATTGAATCCGTATCCATCCTCAAAGACGCCAGCGCCGCATCCATCTATGGCGCCCGCGGTGCCGGCGGCGTAGTGCTGGTGACCACCCGCACCGGCAAACCCGGTAAACTGGCCGTCGATTTCAATACCCTCGCAGGCTTTGAAACACCCATCCGCATCCCGCACCGCCTCTCCTCCGCCCAACAGGCACGCATGGAGAACGAAGCCACTGTCAACGCCGGCGGGTTTGCCCCATGGCAATCGGGAGAGATTGACCTGATGGAAAAAGGCAGCTATTACGCAGAAGACTATACGAAACCGGGATACTACCGTTACTACTATAACTTCGATCAGCTGTCACTCCTTTCAAAAAAGAAAACCAGCATACAGAACTATAACGTATCCGTTAAAGGCGGCGATTCGCTGAACCAGTTCTCCGCTTCGTTCGGCTATTTTGGGCGGCAGGGACTATTTGTGGAAGGCCCCGACAGGACCCGCCGCGTGAACGCCCGCTTCAATCTCAACAACCGCTTCAGCAAACATATCAGCCTCGAAACACGCCTGTCCTACGCGCAAACCAATACCTTCTCCCCGTCTCAACCGGTAGAAGGGCCACAGGGGCTGCTGGCAGGACTTTACCGCGGACCGGGCAACGTCCCCGTTTTTGTGCCCGGTACCGACCACTTCGCCGCCGGTGGCGCACCTATCTACGCCATGTTGCACGACGGCGGCATCCGCGAAGAAAAAAACAACTACATCGACGCGGTCTTCACCCTGCGGGCCGACAGCCTGCTGGCCAAAGGACTCACCCTCCGGCTGGTATACAGTCCGCAGCAACATACCCTGAACGACAACCTGGGACGCAACAGCATCCAGCTGTGGAACCAGGTAGCCCCGGTGGAAACCTTCCAGGAGCACAGCCTGCTGCAGAAAAGCAAGCTGCAGGCCAAAGGCGGCAACCTCCAGTTGCTGGCCGACTATGACACTAAGCTTAATAAACACAACATTCATATACTTGGCGGCTATACGCAGGAAACGTATAACACCGACCAATACACGGCAGCGTCTTACGACCTTCCTCCGGACAACGTCAACGCCTATCATTTCAACGGCGCGCCACAATACAACATGACCCGCTTTACCAATGGTACACTGCTGTCGTTGTTCGGCAAATTCAATTACAACTACGACAACCGCTACCTGCTGGAGGCCAACCTGATCGGCGGCCGGCTGTCTCAGCGCAGCAGCGCCTTTCCGGCCATGGAACAATGGCAGGCCTTCCCCTCCTTCTCTGCCGGATGGCGGCTTAATAATGAAGAATGGTTTTACCGTGCCTTCCATTTTTTCAATGAATTCAAGCTCCGCTGGTCCTGGGGCCGGCTGGGCAATGTCAACAGCTGGAACAGCATCGACAATGATGAACGGCTGAGTACCTTCACATTCGGATACAATCGTCCTTTTACTCCTTTTGTTTATAAGAACCCCGTTCCGCAGGCATCAGGCTGGGAGAACATCTCCACCTACAATTATGGCTGGGATGCCACCCTCTTCCGTGGCAGGCTCACCCTCTCCGCAGATTATTTTGTAAAACACAACCGCGATATGCGCATCCCGGTACAGTTGCCTTCCACCGAAGGCGCATGGCCGCTGCGCTTCAACTCCGGAGAAATGAGGGCCTGGGGCTGGGAAGTGAATGCAGGCTGGCGGAGCAGCCATGGGCCTTTCACCTGGTACCTGAACGCCAACCTCTTCAACAACCAGACGAAAGTACTGGCCAACGACGGTGTAACCCCGCAGGCCGGCTGGAACGTGGGTATTCCCGGCTATCCTTACGCTTCACTGTTTGGTTATATCGCTGACGGCTATTTCCAGACGACTGGCGATGTACAGCAGCACGCCTTCCAAAGTGCCCGCACCGCACCAGGCGATATCAAATACCGGGATGTCAACGGTGATCACCAGATCGATAACCGCGACCTGGTCTACCTCGGCAGCACCGATCCGCAGCTGGCCTATGGCATCGATGCTGGCTTCTCCTGGAAAGGCCTGGAGTTCTCCATCTTTTTCCAGGGTGTCAGCAACCGCAAGGTGATGCCCGATCCCCGTTACAGTGTTCCGTTTACCGACGGCTGGCAGCAACCCTGGGACATCAACCAGGACTACTGGTCGCCGGAGCGCCCTTATGCATTGTTTCCGCGCCTCTATCTGCGTGACGAACAAAATACCGTTCCCTCCAGCCACTGGGTAATGAACGGGGCCTACATCCGCCTGAAGAACCTGCAGTTGGGTTACAACCTGCCGGCCGCATGGCTGAAACGCGTCCCCGTCAAGAATCTCCGCTTTTATTTCTCCGGGCAGGACCTTTGGGAAAGTACAAAAATGAAGATCCGTTATTACGATCCCGAACAGGCCGGTGGTTATAACGGTAACGTATATCCGTTCTTCCGGTCTTATACGATCGGGCTGAATGCCTCCTTTTAACAACGCAACAGGCCGTCTCACTGGAGACGGCCTGTTGCGTTCAGTCTTTATCGTTTGTTCTCTTTATTGGAGGTCTTGTTTTTTGCCAGCCAGCAGGTACAGGGCAGCCATTCTTACTGCTACACCATTTTCTACCTGGTCCAGGATGATGGACTGACCGGAGTCCGCCACATCGGAGTTCAGTTCCACGCCACGGTTGATCGGTCCGGGGTGCATGATCAGGATCTCCTTGTTGAGGCTGTCCAGCAGCTGACGGTTGACGCCATACGCCAGTGAATATTCCCGGAGGGAAGAAAACAGCGGCGTGTTTTGTCTTTCCAGCTGGATACGGAGCACATTGGCCACGTCGCACCATTGCAATGCTTCGCGGATATTGTAGCTGACATTAACGCCAAGGGCGGCGGCGATGTGTTTGGGAATAAGGGTGGGCGGGCCTACCACGGTTACTTCCGCACCGAGTTTTTTCAGGCAGTAGATATTGGAGAGGGCCACACGGGAGTGCATGATATCACCACAGATGGCGACTTTCTTTCCTTCCACGGTACCGAGTTTTTCCCGGATGGAGAAAGCATCCAGCAGGGCCTGTGTGGGGTGTTCGTTGATACCGTCGCCTGCATTCAGAATGGGCACCTGTATATGGCGCGACAGGAAATGCGGCGCACCGCTGGCTGAGTGACGCATCACCACCACGTCCACTTTCATGGACAGGATATTGTTGACCGTATCGATCAGCGTCTCCCCTTTTGACACGGAGGAACCGGAAGCAGAGAAATTGATAGTATCTGCGCCCAGCCTTTTTTCCGCCAGTTCAAAAGAAATGCGGGTACGGGTGGAGTTCTCAAAAAATAAATTAACGATGGTAGTATCGCGCAGCGTGGGAACTTTTTTAATCGGCCTTTGTAAAACCTCCTTAAACTGGTCGGCTGTTTGAAAAATAAGTTCTATATCCTGGCGCTGCAGATCGCGAATTCCGAGTAAGTGTTTTACAGAAAGTGACATTAATGTGCAAATATAAAGGGTGAAATCTGAATTGAAAAATCCGGTTTATGTTAATCAACCAGAATGACTTCATCTTTCCCATCCCTTTGCTCCCATAATACCCTTACTTTCTGGGAAATAAGAGCATCGATGGTGCGCCCGGTATAATCGGGCTGAATGGGCAGCTGGCGGCTGAACCGGCGATCTATCAACGCCAGCAGTTCCACCGAGGCCGGCCTGCCGAAGTCGAGCATGGCATCCAGCGCCGAACGGATCGTTCGTCCTGTATACAATACGTCGTCTATCAGCACCACCTTTTTATTTTCTATGGAGAAATTAATGTTCGTTTCACTGGGCACATGGAGTGTCTTGCCCTTATTATAATCGTCCCTGTAAAATGTGATGTCCAGTTTGCCATAATGAATAGCAGTACCTGGCAGCAGTTTCTTCAACGTTTCATAAATCCTGTCTCCCAGGTAGATGCCACGTGGCTGCAACCCTATCAGCACCGTATTTTCAAACTGCAAATGATTCTCGATCAGCTGATGGCAAAGCCTGTCTATTGTAATAGCCAGCTGTTTGCCGTTTAGTATGGTCTTCAAAACTATACGCTTTTAGTCGCCAAAAATACGGATTAATGCCACACTTAAAAAGATGAATATCAGAAAGTCGCAAGATAAATATCAGCATCTTTCATTTTTCTGCGTGAAAGATTTCGTTTATATAGCAACAAATTTATATTCAATCATCCTGTTTTATGAAAAAAATTGTCATTTCTGTACTGGCAGCTGCGGCGTTTCTGGGCAGCAGTCAGTTGTTTGCCCAACAAAAGAAACATTTTATCAGCGCCGGCGCCGGATTTTCCGATCAGAATAATATTTACGCTGCAGGCGAGGGCGCCATCGGCAGAAGTTCGGCGCACTATGTGAATATTTCACTGTCCTACGGTTATTACTTTAAAGAGCGCTGGGCTTTCGGCATTCTGGGAGCATACAGCACCACTAACAGTGATAACACAATGCCGTCTAAAAGCAGCAACTGGAATGTAGGGCCATTTGTCCGGTACGAACAGCCTATCTGGAACAGCCGCCTGTCTGTATACGCAGACGGTGCTGCCTTGGCAAGTTTCACCAAAATTGACGCCGATACTGAGCCGGTTACAGGTGTTCACTACAGCGAACAAAAAGCTTCCGGCTACAACCTCTCGATAACCCCCGGCCTGCTGTTTCATCTGACGCCATCCTTTTCGCTGACCGCGAATATGGGATCTGTCTTTGCCGCCGGGGTGCGAACGACCAAAGTGGGCAGCATAAAATCCACGTCTTCAGAGGCAGGGCTGTTTAAGGACTTCAGGCTAAACAATGTTATGTTCGGCATCAACTTCCACTTCTAAAAAACGATAGCGGGAAATTAGTTACACTGATTTCCCGCTATCTGTTGTACTTTAGTTCTACCAAATCATTTGGTATGAAAACACTCAAGCTAATCATTGCCATGGCCGCTTTTTTGCAATTCTGGAGTCCATCTGCTGAAGGACAGATCAAAGCCGGGGACAAAGTCCCGGTATTCAGCCTGCAGGACCAAAACGGGAAGACATTTGACATCAATACAGTATTGGGCAAGCAGCCCCTGGTCATCTATTTCTATCCGAAAGACGAAACCAGTGTATGCACGAAAGAAGCCTGTTCTTTCCGCGACGCCTACCAGGATTTTCAGCGCTACGGCGCCATTGTGATCGGTATCAGCGCAGATAATGTCGCTTCCCACAGAAGCTTTGCCACCCACCATAACCTGCCCTTCACTTTACTCAGTGATACCAAAAACGAAGTCCGCAAGCTGTTTGGCGTGCCTAAAACATTTGTGATCCCGGGGCGCGTCACTTATATCGTAGATAAAAACGGGACGGTGGTACATACGTTCAACAGTCTCCGCGATGGCGAAAAACACGTAACAGAAGCGCTGGCAGCGCTGCAGAAGATGTAAGGATCAGAGCTTGCGCAGGTCCCTGAAAGAAGAGATTTCTTCCTTCAGCTGGAACAGGTGTATGCTCCAGATAAGCCCCTGTACAAGGGTATAGGCGGTGAGGGCGAGGAAAACGGAAAGCTCTTTCACGTTGCCCATTTTATCTGCCATCATGAGTATTCTCACCAGGAAAATTGCGGCTAACGCCAGGAATATCAGCACTTTGGTCCCTTTTTTCTTCAGCTGCTGACGGAAATAGGCGTCATAGGCCAGGCTCGCCTGCTGTGCCGCTTCCTGCGGCGCATAGCCGCCGGCGATGAGGCGTTGTTCCAGGTCAGCCACCCGCCACTGTTTATGCGGTTCTCCGAAGTATTGTTGGGCGATCGTGCTGACTGCTTCTTTTCCTGTCTCCATGTCTGGTCATTTGTTTCATTTACAAAATAAGTAAAAGGCGATGAATAAACATTCATCGCCTTTTGTTTATCATGAACATTTGAAGTTCTTATGCTTCTTTCAGGAACGGGTACCGGTAGTCGGTAGCCGGAACGAAAGTTTCTTTGATGCTTCTGGCGCTCAGCCAACGGTACAGGTTCAGCATGGAACCGGCTTTGTCGTTGGTACCGGAAGCGCGGGCGCCGCCGAAAGGCTGCTGGCCTACTACTGCGCCGGTGGGTTTGTCATTGATGTAGAAGTTACCTGCGCTGTTCACCAGTTTCCGGGTAGCCAGTTCTACGGCGTAGCGGTCCTGCGCGATGATAGCGCCGGTGAGGGCGTACTCTGAGGTGCTGTCTACCGTGTGCAGGATGTCTTCGAATTTCTCGCCGTCATAAACATAGATCGTTAATACGGGGCCGAAGATTTCTTCGCACATGGTCACGTAGTTAGGATCGGTGGTTTCGATGACAGTAGGCTCAATGAAGTAACCTTCTGATTTGTTGTAGTTACCGCCGGCGATAATTTTCGCCTTGGGATCTTTTTTCGCGTTTTCGATGTACTGAGCGATCTTATCGAAAGAACGTTCATCGATCACTGCGTTGATGAAGTTGCTGAAGTCTTCAGTAGTACCCATTTTCATGGACTTCAGATCGGCAACCAGTTTGGATTTTATCTGATCGGCAAGATTGCTTGGTATGTATGCACGGGAGGCGGCGGAGCATTTCTGGCCCTGGTATTCGAAGGCGCCGCGGGCGAGTGCGGTCACGGAGGTGTCCACATCGGCAGATTTGTGTATCACCACGAAGTCTTTACCACCTGTTTCACCCACGATGCGGGGGTAGGTTTTGTACTTGTGGATGTTTTCGCCGATAGTTTTCCACATGGTCTGGAACACGCCGGTGGAACCGGTGAAGTGGATTCCGGCAAAGTGAGGATCGGCAAAGCAGATATCGCCGATCAGCGGACCACCTGCGTAAACGAGGTTGATTACGCCTTCAGGCAGACCGGCTTCGATCATGATTTTCATGAACATGCTGGCTGCAAACACCTGTGTGTTGGCGGGTTTCCATACCACTACGTTGCCGCACATGGCAGCGGAGGTAGGCAGGTTGCCGGCGATGGCGCTGAAGTTGAAAGGCGTTACTGCCAGTACGAAACCTTCGAGGGGGCGGTACTCCACACGGTTGTGAGTCAGCGGGGCGCTCACGGGCTGTTGGCGGTATATTTCGCTCAGGAAGTGTACGTTGTAACGGAGGAAGTCGATCAGTTCGCAGGCGCTGTCGATCTCAGCCTGGTAGGCATTTTTACTCTGGCCGAGCATGGTGGCCGCGTTCATGTGGAAACGGTATTTGGTGGCGATCAGGTCGGCAGCGCGCAGGAAGATGCCGGCACGTGTTTCCCAGTCCATGTTCGCCCATTTCTCACGTGCTTCCAGTGCGGCAGCGATGGCTGCTTTCACATGGGAAGCGTCTCCCTGATGGAAATGACCCAACTTGTGCTTGATTTCATGCGGCGGGCGCAGGTCTACCGTGTTACCGGTGCGAACTTCCTTACCACCGATATACATCGGAATATCTGCCACTTCAGCTTTAAATGCTGCCAATTGCTTCTTCAGCGCAGCTCTTTCCGGGGAACCGGGTGCATAACTCAACACGGGCTCATTAGCAGGTGCAGCGTATTGAAAATATCCTGTATTCATTTCCTCAGATTTTGTTGGTGTATCTATTAACAAAAAAAGTTTCCGCTGCAAATTTACGGTCAAATTCGCAGCAGAAACCTATTAATTATTTACCTATCATTATCAATTATTGTCCTCTTCCTTCTGCATCATCAGGTAAGCCTTGATAAAACCGTTCAGCTCACCGTCCATTACAGGTCCCACGTTACCCACTTCAAAGTCGGTGCGGTGGTCTTTGATCATTTTGTAAGGATGGAACACATAAGACCGTATCTGGGAACCCCATTCGATTTTACGCTTATTGGCATTGGCGGCGTTTTTCAGCTCTTCGCGCTTCCTGAGTTCCTCTTCGTACAGGCGTGATTTCAGCATGGTGAGCGCCTTTTCGCGGTTCTCTCCCTGTGTACGTGCCTGCTGGCATTCGATGATGATGCCGGAAGGGACGTGTTTCAGGCGCACGGCTGTTTCCACCTTGTTCACGTTCTGTCCGCCTTTACCGCCCGACCGGTAGAATTCCCATTCCAGGTCGGCAGGGTTGACGGCGATCTCGATCGTGTCGTTCACTAACGGGTATACATACACGGAAGCGAAAGAGGTATGCCTGCGGGCGTTTGAGTCGAAGGGCGAAATACGTACCAGCCGGTGTACACCGCTTTCCGCTTTCAGATGTCCGTAGGCAAAATCGCCGTCGAACTCCAGGGTGGCGGATTTGATGCCAGCGCCATCGCCGTACTGCGTGTCAATTTCCGATACTTTCCATCCCTGCTTTTCGCCATACATGCGGTACATGCGCAGCAGCATTTCAGCCCAGTCCTGGCTTTCGGTGCCGCCGGCGCCCGAGTTGATGGTTAATACGGCCGGCATTTCGTCTTCCGGCTGGTTCAGGGTGGATTTGAATTCAAGATCTTCCAAAGCGGTCAACGCAGTGCTGTAAGCCTGCTCCACCTCTTCTTCCGTAGCCTCTCCTTCTTTAAAGAAATCATTGAGCACGCTGCTGTCTTCAATGGCGGTATGCACATTGTCGTACAGGTCTACCCAATATTTGTTTACCTTAATTTCCTTCAGGATAGAAGTCGCTCTGGCATTATCATCCCAGAATCCGGGGGCCAGGCTCAGTTGTTTGTCGTTTTCGATTTTAGCTATGCGGTCAGGGACGTTAAAGAAAACCTCCCAGGACATAAAGACGGTCCCTCATAGCTTTAAGTTGCTCTGCTGTCATAGCGGGCAAATGTATGTAAAAATGTGCAATTCTGCTAATGTATTCACAATTCTGCAAAACGCTACTGCGATGCTTTAACATACCTTTAGCATAATTTTTGCAGCAGGAGCGGGAAACCACATCGGTAATATTTTTAAATAATATTAAAAAAAGTTCCTATTACAATGATGGTATCCCATGAAACCCTTCACTATAAAAACAAATCGGTATTCAACACCCTTGCCTTCGTGCTCATGATAGCCACTAATGCGCTTTCATGGTTGCTGCCGATCAACGGCAAGCGGACCGCAGAGGTGTCTGACGAATACCCCAGTCTGTTTACACCACCGGGTTTCAGCTTTGCCATCTGGAGCCTCATCTACCTTTCGTTATGCTGCTTTGTGATTTACCAGCTGTGGCTGGCCTTCTCCGGCAAACGTCCCAACGTGCTGGCCCGCGTAATGGGCGCCATGAAAGAATGGTTCCTGATCAGCTGCGTGGTAAACGCCACCTGGCTCTTCGCCTGGCATTACGAACTGATACCTGTCACCGTAGGACTCATACTCATTCTGCTGGCCGCGCTTTTTATCATTCATGTGAACTTCGGCATTGGCAACAGCAATCCCGGCATGGCGGAAAGATTGTTTATCCATGTACCTTTCAGCATTTACCTCGGATGGATCAGCATCGCCACGCTCGCCAACATCACGACCCTGCTGGTGTATGCCGGGTGGACCGGCAGCGTCACCTTCCAGGTATGGTGGACCATCAGCATGATCGCGCTGGGCACCCTGATCAGCATAGGGATGATATTGCGGCGCAACAATATCCTGCATGCACTGGTAGCGGTGTGGGCGTTTTACGGCATACTCGTTAAAAGACGGGAAGCCGGGATACCCGAACAACAACCCATCATCCACAGTTGTATAATAGCTATCGGTATTATTGCCATCGCAATTTCCTGGCATTTATACAGGAAGCCTAGATCTTAAAAAGTAAAAGATTATTTTTGAGGCGCAATTAACTAAAGCTATTATATGTTTCCATCTACCAGTCCAGTGGCCACCAAAGCGTGGCAGGCATTGCTAAAACATGCCGACGAAATGAAAAAGGTACAAATGCGTGCCTTGTTTATGGAAGACCAGGAACGTTTCAAAACGTTTTCGCTTCAACTGGAAGACACCCTGTTCGACTATTCCAAAAACCTGATCACGGAAGATACGCGCGCCCTGCTGTTGTCGCTGGCCGATGAATCCGGCGTAAACGCCGCTATCAAGGCGATGTTCGGCGCAGAGAAGATCAACTTCACAGAAAACCGCGCCGTGCTGCATACCGCACTGCGCAACTTCTCCGGCAAGCCGGTGATGCTCGACGGCCGCGACGTCATGCCGGACGTACTGGGCGTACTCAATAAAATGGACCACATCTGCCGGCAGGTACATTCCGGCGAATGGAAAGGTTATACGGGCAAGCCTATACGTTATATCGTCAACATCGGTATCGGCGGCTCCGACCTCGGCCCGGTGATGGTGACCGAAGCACTGAAGCCTTACTGGAAACCAGGTATACAGCCTCACTTCGTGTCCAACGTGGACGGTACGCATATCGTGGAAACACTCAAAGAGGTGACACCCGACGAAACACTTTTCCTCATCGCGTCCAAAACGTTCACCACGCAGGAAACCATGACCAACGCACATACCGCGCGTAACTGGTTCCTCGAACATGCCCAAGACGAAAAATTCGTCGCCAAACATTTTGTGGCGTTGTCTACCAACGAAAAAGCCGTTACGGCTTTCGGCATCGATCCCAACAACATGTTTGAATTCTGGGATTGGGTTGGCGGCCGCTACTCCCTGTGGTCCGCTATCGGCCTGTCTATTGCGCTGACCATCGGTTATGAAAATTTCACGGAACTGCTCAACGGCGCACATGCGGCTGACAACCACTTCACCCAGACACCGCTCGACCGTAATATACCCGCTATCATGGCGCTGGTAGGCCTCTGGAACGGTAACTTCCTCGGTGCCGCCACAGAAGCCATCCTGCCTTATGACCAGTACATGCACCGCTTCGCGGCTTACTTCCAGCAAGGCAATATGGAAAGCAACGGCAAACATGTGGACCGCAACGGCACCCCCGTGCAGTACGAAACCGGCCCGATCGTATGGGGCGAACCCGGCACCAACGGCCAACATGCATTCTACCAGCTGATACACCAGGGCACCCGGCTCATTCCATGCGATTTTATCGCACCAGCCATCAGCCACAACCCTATCGGCGACCATCATGTGAAACTGTTGTCTAACTTCTTCGCACAAACGGAGGCGCTCATGAACGGCAAAACCGAAGCAGAGGTGTTAGCGGAACTGCAAAAGGCCAATACCTCCGAAGAAGAAATCAAACGGGTGCTGCCTTATAAAGTATTTACCGGCAACCGTCCGTCAAACTCCTTCCTGCTGAAGCAGATCACACCGCGCTCCCTGGGCATGCTGATCGCATTCTATGAGCACAAGATCTTTGTACAGGGCGTTATCTGGAATATCTACAGCTTCGATCAGTGGGGTGTGGAACTGGGTAAACAACTGGCCGGCAAGATCCTTCCGGAGCTGCAGAATGAGGATTACATCACTAACCATGACGCCAGTACGAATGGTTTGATCAATGCCTTCAAAGCACTGAGAAAACAATAGTACAAGGCTGCACATAAAAGAGCATCGCCCACTGAAATATTCAGTGGGCGATGCTCTTTTATAACTTAATACGACGGTGATTCCTTGCGTTAGTAGTTAGTAATCTTAGGGAAATCACAGTTACCATTTGTCTACCTCGTCAGCGCTATGTGAAGCCGGGGCGGACGCCGCAATCGGAGCTGCAGTGGCAACTACTTCAGCGGTACGGGTTACCTCGCTGTCGCCTTCTGTTTCATCCTGATCTTCCTGCACATAATCGTGATTGTAGGCATCAAAATCAAAATCGGGCATCAACTCAGTTTTAACGTAGTTGATAGTTTCGGTCAGCGCGTTCAGGAACTTGTTGAAGTCTTCCTTGTACAGGAATACTTTGTGCCTGTCATAACCGTTGTCATTAAAACGTTTTTTACTTTCTGTGATGGTCAGAAAGTAATCGTTTCCCCGAGTGGTCTTTACATCAAAGAAGTATGTCCTTCTTTTGCCCGCTTTCAATCGTTTAGAAAAGATGCTATCATTGTTTCTTTCCTGTTGATTGGTGTTTTCGTACGCCACAGTTGATAGATTTAAGTGTTAACGAATCAAATCCTGTTACAATAAGGAACAAATATACTATTGTTTTACAAATATCAAAATATTTTTAAATGATTTTGAAAAATCATAAAACCGGGCTGTAACAGGCCGTGGCAGAGACTATACAAGAGCGTGATTGTTATTCAGTTACACTTTCTTCGTCACCGGATTGCTGTCTTGCGTACAACTCAGCGTAGTAACCATTCAATGATAATAATTCTTCATGTGTCCCCTCTTCCACGATGCTGCCTTCGTCCAATACGATGATCTTGTCAAACTCAAACAGGGAGAAGATCCTGTGCGTAATGATGATCGCCGTTTTGTTTTTCAGGTAGGCGTAGAGGTTGCCGATGATCTCTTTCTCCGTACGGGCGTCCACGGCAGAGAGACAGTCATCAAAAATCATGATATCCGGGTCCTTGATCAGCGCCCGGGCAATGGATATACGTTGTTTCTGGCCACCGCTGAGGGTAACGCCCCGCTCTCCTATCGCTGTATCAAACCCTTCGTTGAAACCGAGAATATCTTTTTCCACCGAGGCCTGCCGGGCCGCCTGTTGCACTGCCTGCAGATTGGCCGCAGGGTCACCGAAGCGGATGTTATTGGCAATAGAATCAGAGAAAAGGAACACATCCTGGGGCACATAACTGATCTGGTTGCGCAGCTGCTCCAGGTGCATATAGCGGATATCGTGCGTGTCCAGCATCACCCGGCCCTGTTGCGGATCGTACATGCGTATCAGCAGTTGCGCCAGCGTACTCTTGCCGGAACCCGTGCGGCCGATCACCGCCACCTTCTGCCCCGCCGCTATATGCAGATTGATATTTTTTAGCGCGGTAATACCGGTATGCGGATAGGTGAACGTTACGTTTTCCAGCCGCACTGCGCCCTCCAGCTGCACGGTACGGGCTGTGGGCTCATCTTTGATCTCCGGCGCTATTTTTAAAAACTCGTTTATCCGTTGCTGTGAGGCAGCGGCACGCTGTACCATCGTAGCCACCAGCCCGATGGAGAGGAAGGGGAACATGAGCATGTTCACATAGATCACAAACTCAGCGAGGTTGCCAACGGTGATATTTCCCTCAATTACCTGGTAGCCCCCGATGAAAATAGTCAGTATCACGCTCAGCCCGATCATCAGTGCCATGACAGGCTGAAACAACGCATCCGTTTTAGCGAGGCTGATGGAACTGAGCTTATACGCTTCACTGGCGCTTTCAAAATGACGGCCGCTGGCTTCTTCCTGCACATAGGATTTGATCACCCGGATGCCGGAATACGACTCCTGCGCAATGGAAGTAATGTTGGATAACTCCGCCTGAATTCTTTCACTTTTACGATGAATGATTTTATTCACATAATAGATCGTCAATGCCAGGAAAGGCAGCGGTGACAAGGTATACAACGTTAGCAGCGGATTTACCTCCAGCATCAGGTAAACGATAATGACGATCAGGAACAGGGTGCGGGAGGCGTACATGATGGCCGGACCAACGTACATGCGTACACGGGAAACATCTTCCGTGATGCGGCTCATCAGGTCCCCTGTACGGTGCATCTTAAAGAAGTTAAGGTCCAGCTTCTGATAATGCTGGTAAATCTCATTCTTGAGATCATACTCGATATGCCGGCTCATGACGATGAGCGTTTGCCGCTGGAGGAACAGGAAAAAGCCGCTCAGCAGGGCAAAGATCAATATGCTCACCCCGTAAAAAGCGAGGATATGGGAAAAGTCGGACCGGAAAGCACTCTTCAGACCGGTATCACTGAGCAGCCGGTATTCGTCCAGGTTATGCGACAGCAGGTCAAAAATCTGCCGGACCATGATAGGCTGAAAAACGCTGAAGACAATCGATATCGCCGTAAACAACAGCCCAAGGATCAGGCGCCATTTGTTGGCCAGGAAATATTTATTAAGCGCAGCTAGATGTTTCAATCGGAAAGTTTTGCCACAAAAATAAGCCAAAGTAGCTTACGAAAAAGAGCGGAGGTCAAAGCTGATGCTCCGACCTCCGCTCTTGCATATTTTAATCGTACTGGTTACAGCTGTTTCAGCGCTTCGATGATTTTCGCTTCTGCTGCTTCCGGTGCTACATCTTCTTTCACGAATTTGCGGCCGGTGATGTTTTCAAACAGCTCGATATAACGTTCGCTTACGCTGTTGATGAACGCGTCGGTCATTTCAGGCACCTGCTGGCCGTCTTTGCCCTGGAATCCGTTTTCCATCAGCCATTCGCGCACAAACTCCTTGCTCAGTTGTTTCTGCTGTTTGCCGGCTTTCTGGTTTTCTTCGTACCCTTCTGCATAGAAATAACGGGAAGAGTCCGGTGTATGGATTTCGTCAATTACGTAGATGGTATCGCCGATTTTTCCGAATTCATATTTGGTGTCTACGAGGATCAGGCCGCGTTCTGCTGCCATCTCTTTACCTCTCGCAAACAGGGCGAGGGTGTACTTTTCCAGCTGCTCATAGTCTTCTTTGCTCACCAGTCCCTGTGCGATGATTTCCTCACGGGAAATATCCTCGTCATGGCCTTCGTGTGCTTTGGTGGTAGGTGTGATGATCGGCTGGGGGAAGAAATCATTTTCTTTCAGTCCTTCCGGCATGGTAACGCCGCAGAGTACACGCTGACCGGTTTTGTAAGTTCTCCAGGCATGGCCGGTGAGGTTGCCACGTACCACCATTTCCACGGGGAACGTTTCGCATTTCAAACCTATGGTTACATTCGGCAGCGGAGTGGACTTCACCCAGTTAGGCACGATGTCTTTGGTAGCTTCCAGCATGATGGCCGCCACCTGGTTCAGTACCTGCCCTTTGTAAGGAATAGGGCGGGGCAAAACTACATCGAACGCAGAGATACGGTCGCTTACTGCCATGACCATGAGTTTGTCCTCGATGGTGTATACATCACGTACTTTCCCTTTGTAGAAGGCGGTCTGACCCGGGAATTTGAAATTTGACTCTAACATGAATTATGAAATTAAGAATGAGTTATCACTGATTTGCGTGCAAAAGTAAACCATGAATCGCATGATTTCAATTTTTTTCCGTCCTTCATTTTTGGGAAGATGCTAACTGTTGCCCGTTACCGGCATACGGCCTTAATAAACCAATGATGATTTCGTTCTCGGGGTACTGGGTAAGGTGCGGCCTTAGTAGTTCGGCGTCCGTTGCCTGCAGGTGCACCGGCACATAACCCATGCCGTAAAAACGGCCTTTCTCCATCAGGATACAACTTTGCTCCCCGGTGTTACGGCCTTTGTCCAGTATCACCACGGAAGGCTGTTGCTCCTGCAGGAAGGCTATCGCTGCTTTTACACGTTCATTATATACTGCAGGCGCCTCCACTTTCTCACAGGCGCCATGACAGGTGGCGGCTGTTTTTCCGGCGCAGGTGCCTCCCCCCTTCTGCAGAAAACACAGTTTGGGGCACAGCTCAAACTGCCGGATCAATGCCCGGAGTAGCCGGTGCCCGTCTATCAACAGGTTAAAGGCATGCACCGGGTGGCTGAATTTGCGCTTCTTCTCGATGGCGAGGCGCAGATACCCTTCCTGGTCTTCAAAAAGATAAAAACCATAACGGAACTCTACCCGCTTCTGTGCTGCATTAAAAGCAGGCCACAGCCGCTTGATCTCCACCGATTCAAGGATACAGGCCATCAGGTCGGTAGCGGTTTCCTGGTAGGTGATATTATATACGGTACGCAGGAAATTCTGTCGCTGACGGCTGGCGCTGTGTCCTGTAAAGTGGCTGTTGACACGCTTTTTCAGGTCTTTGGCCTTTCCCACATACACCACTTTTCCTTTGATATCATGGAAATAGTAGACACCCGGTACCTCGGGCAACCGCTTTACCACTTCCGGTTGCAGGTTGGGCGGCAGGAACTGTTCTTTCGAACCTGCCTTCAGCGCGCCGGCGATGGCTTTCTCTTTGTCATGCTGCAACAGCAGCGAAAAAAGCTTTGTAGTAGCCTCCGCATCCCCGCCTGCGCGGTGACGGCCGTTGATAGGAATTTCCAGATGACGGCAGAGGTTGCCTAAACTATAGGACGGCAATCCCGGAAAGATCTTTCTCCCCAGCCTGACGGTACATAACTTCTTACATTGAAGGTCCAGCCCGGCAGCCGCCAGGTGATGTTTCACAAACGAATAATCAAAGTTGACGTTGTGCGCCACGAAGATTTTATCGTGCAGCAGTTCATAGATCAGCGGCGCCACCGCTTCGAACGGAGGGGCTTCCGCCACCATGCTGTTGGTGATACCAGTCAGCGATTCTATGTAATAAGGAATGGGCACTCCAGGATTGACCAGCGTCTGGTAATGCTGCGTGATTTCCCGGCCATCAAACAGGTAGATGGCTATTTCGGTGATGCCGTTGGCACTGGCATGGCCCCCGGTAGTTTCTATATCGACAATTGCGTACACCTTACAAAGATATAGGTTGTTGCTTTTTATTCAATCGTTTTAATCCCCACAATGCCATCAAAAGGTAAAACATCCATAACAACAACAGGTGTATCACGGACCCGGCGTGGTCCTGCAGGGTGCCACCGGTCTGGACGATGGACGTATATACCTTCACGAAAGGCGTCAGCGGCAACAGGGACGACAAACCCTGCAACAGCGGCGGCATAGACTCGAAGGGCCACGCATAGCCGCATATAAGAAAAAAGGGATATGTAGAGAAGGCCATCAGCTGGGCCGCCAGCAACTGGCTTTTAAACAGCGTCCCTATCCATACGCCCATGGGAATGAGGGTAACGATAAACAAAAATAACAGCACGGCCAGGTCCCGGTAGCTGCCCCGGAAAGGCAAATGCAGCACCTGGTAGTTGACCGTCATAAAAAACGCGGCGTAGGCCAGGTACAGCAGCAGGTAAAAGGCAGCTTTGCCATACAGCATACCCGACAGTCCTCCGCCCATCTTCACCAGCCGGCCGATCTCGCCGTTCTCCCTTTCCAGGGCTATACTGCCGGAGAGGCCCAACAGCAGGGTCTGCTGCAGGATCAGCACCAGCAATACCGGCAGCAGAAAACCGCCGTAGCTGGCCTGCGGGTTGTAGAGCGGACGGTAGTCTATATTGACCGGCATCGCTTCCTGCAAGGCCATGGTGGAATTCAGCCCCATCTTTTCCTGGTACTGCAACCGTACCCCCGCCCCGATCGTGAGGCCCAGCTGGGTAATGGCGCCGGTCAGCTCACTGGACGGCAGAAAACGCGCACCGTTCACGGCCAGCACCACATCCGCCTGCTGCAGGGAGAGCACCTTGCTTTGCATGCCTTTGGGGATGTAAAAGTACCCCTGCGCCTCTCCCCTGTACATCCACTCCTGTGCCGCTTCCAGGGACGAAGCCCGCAACACGGACACCACCTGCATGTTGTTCATCTGCTCCACAAACATGCGGGACATTTCACTACGGTCGTCATCGGCAACAGCCAGCACCACCTTCTCTTCTACCTTGTAGCTGTAAATGGTGCCGTAAAAAAACACATAGAACAAAGGCGCCAGCAACAGGGTAAGCAACAGGCTGTGATTGCCGGCTACCAGCTTTATCTCCCGGAGGAACAGCTGTCCTGTATGGTTACTCCGGTCTGGCATGTTGTACAGTTGAAGGTTGAAGGGTACGCTGGAATAGCAGGATGGCCACGGGCAGACCTACCACGGTAAACAGCAGCATGTGCGCCATTTCCAGCCTGACATAACGCAATGGCAGGTCCATAAAATACACTTTAAAGAACGCATCCACAAAGGGTGTCAACGGCATGATCATGGCATAATACTGATCGTACCAGGGCATGCCCCAGCGCGGAAAGGTAAAACCGCTGAACACAAAGGCCGGCGAAGTATAGAAGATGCCTACATCACAGGCCAGCAACAGGTCTTTAAAGATGGCAGATACCATCATGCCTACACTGATACAGGCCAGCATCAGGAGGGTGAAGATGGTAAACAGTCCCCAGCTGAACAATTGGGCACCGGATGCGAACAACGGATAAATAACCAGGGTGATGATGACGTAGTCTAACCAGGCTACACCGAGGTAGGCGAGCGACTTACCGATAACAGCATTGGAAGCCGATCCGTTACTTGCTTCGTATAACGTTTCCAGTGATCCTGTTTTATGTTCATAGTTCAGCGCCAGCGCCACCACCATGATCATCATCATCTGCATGGCCACTGCTATCACGCCCGGCACCAGGTACTGCTGATAATCGTATCGCGGATTGTATAACGTGAACGACTGTAGCTGTACCGGCATCACCAGCGCCATGGCTTTCCCCGCGGGCATGCCCGTCTTCACCAGCTTCTGCAGCTGCACGCCTGCGGCGGCGGTGAGCAGCACCTGTGCCGCATCCTTGTACAACAGTTTGGCCGGTACCAGGTAGGATACATTGGTGTAGATAGTGATATATACCGGTTGCCTGCTTTTAATATGTTCATCCATCCGGCGGGGGAAATGGACAGCGCCCATCACCGTACCGCTGTGCAGCATGGCCTGCAGCGCACCTTCGCTCTGCACTTGCTGCGTGATGTGGATACTCTCCGTTTGTTCCAGCATAAAGGTGAACTGCCGCGACAGCGGCGAGTTAGCTTCGTCCCAGATGGCCACCGGCAAGTCTGCTGCGAAATGTTTATTATAGATGCCGGCATACAGCAAACACAATACCGGCGGTAGCACCAGCATAGCGATGTAGTACACCGGGAACGTGAGGATACGTTTCCATTCCCTTATCATAACCTTGACGATGGCATGTATCATGGCATTTGCAGGGAGGCCGTCATGCCGGGGCGCAATCCCTGCACGTCGGACGGGTTAACAGGTTTAAAGTCTACGGTAAAGGTGCGCAGCTCGAACTTGCCTTTTTCCTTTACCGGTATCCAGTTCGCGAAAGTCAGTGACGGCGCCACCTTATAGACGACCGCCTCAAATTTTTCCGGGCTGCAGCCGGGAATATCGAGCCGGGCTTTGGCGCCTACCGGCAGCCTGTTCATATCGTCCTGCCGGATATTGAACCGTACATGGTACGTGTTGGGCTTTTGCAGGGTCATCAGCGGATAACCGATAGACACGATCTCTCCTTCTTCGATGACCATAGAAGAGATAATTCCGTCAGACGGCGCGTGGAGGTAGGTGTTGTCAGACAACGCTTTGGTAAGATTGTAACCTTCCTGTGCCTGTTTGAGGATAGCTGATGCCGCCTGCAGCATTTCGGGGCGGGTACCTTGTTTCAGCATGTCCATATTCAGTTTGGCCGTTTCCATTTCCTTTTTGGCTGCCTGCAGTTTGAAATATACCAGGTCTTTTTCCTGTCCGGATATCACTTCATCGTTGAAGAGGTTTTCCATACGCTGATAGGTTTTCTGCATCAGCTTATACTGTTCCTCTGTGATGTTATAGAGATTCCCGGCCGCTTTGATCGCTTCGGGGCGGGCGCCTTTCTCCAGCAGCTGCAGCTGGCTTTGTGCCGCCTCAATAGCCGCCAGCGCCTGGTTACGGATGGCATTGATCTCGGTAGACCGCAGTACGCCCAGCAGCTGTCCTTTTTTCACCGTGTCTCCCTGTTGCACCAGCAGGCTGTCCAGCCGGCCGGGGAATTCTGCGGCCACGTCCACATAGTCGGCATCCACCATGCCGATAACGGTGTTATCTGCGGCGGCCGGCTTCTTCAGAAAAAAAATCAGTGCAATGATCAGTACCACTACAGGTATCAGCAATGCCCAGTAATTTTTTAGTACGGCTTTCATGTATATGACCGGTTTTAGTTGTTAACGTATGTGGCGAAGTATTCCGGTGTGCCCACGATGTTCCAGTATTCAGCCAGCGCGAGATAGTAGCCCAGTACAGCGGTGTAGTATATTTTATGCATCTCTTCTTCCAGCAGTAACGCATCGTTGACATCTTTCACCGACGAGAGCTGGTTTTCCATGCGGTCGGTCACCAGCGTGGTGGTGAGGTGCGCCTGCTGCCGGGCGCTGTCCAGCGAAGCCACATCATGCTGCAGGGCTCTTACCTTATTGGAGGCCACGCGCAGCTGCAGCTCCAGGGACGTCCTGGTATTTTCAGCAGCCATGGAGGCTTCTTCTACCAGTAGTTTACTGGCCTTGGTGCGTTTATTACGCTGAAAACCGTCGAACAACGTCCATTGCAGCTCCACGCCTATCAGCCATGGCGGCACCGTCACCGGCAGGTCTTTCTGGTAGAGCGATACATTACCGATGGCGAACAGATTGGGGAGCGACAGGGAGCGTGTAGCCTTTACCGCTACCCTGGCCAGGTCTGTCTTGCTTTCCAGCAGGCGGTACGACGGATTGTTGCGCCAGAAGGCGCTCTCCTCCCCTGTGGTGACGTTTGCCTGTTCATACCGCAGCGTATCGCTGATGAGAATGGCGGTGTCTATGGGCCTGCCCAGCAGCTGGTTCATTTCCAGCAGGGCATTTTCTTTTTCCAGTTCCAGGTTGCTGTAGCGGTTCGTGGCCTGCGTGTAGGACACCTTCGCCCAGTTGAGCAGGTAAGGCGGCAGTACCTGGTTGTCTTTCAGTGACGCTGCGTAATCCCTGTTTTTCCGGAATGCCTCCACCACTACCGCTTCGTGCGCCAGGATGGTGTTGAGGTACATGATCCGCAGGTATTGGGCGCTGATCAGGAAATACAGGCCTTTCTCCACCACCTGTTTATTGAACTGGCCGGCCGTTACCTGTGAGCGGGCAAGGTCCTGTGCCGCGGATATTTTTCCGCCGAGATAGATAGGCTGGCGTACGCCGACGCCGGCCACGAAATACGATTGTTTGGCCAGCTGCGGGTTGTAGTTCGGATAAAACGCGTTGATCAGCCCTTTTGTGGCGTTAGCGATAGCGTCCTGCACATTTTGGGGCAACGGTTGCCCGGTGATCTGCTGAAAAACGGTATTGGCCGTGTTGACGCTTTGCGCCGCCGATCCGTTCACCACCCCGTCTTTTACCTGTTGCAGATTGATTTCAAGCGGCTTTCCGAGGTAGTTGTAACCCGCCAGCAGGTCTACCTTAGGGAACCAGGCACGATTCTCGGCCTGCAGGGAATATTCTCTCGCCTGCAGCGAGCGTTCCGCCTGTTTTACCAGCGCATTACGTTGCCGGGCGAGTTCATAACAATCTTTTAAAGTCAGCTGTTGTCCTTTCTCCTGCGCCGGGGCAAACATCGGCGGCAGGATGAGTGTTAATAACAGGAGATGTCTCATAAGATATCTTTTCGTCCGGATTTTCCTGGATACCAACACACTTAAACAATTTTTCATGCATAATGTTTATATTATTCAAAAAAATCGTATATAAACTGATAATGAGTAAATCCCGGGGGCAATCGTTATCTTCAGAGAGCATAAAAAAAGTACATCGTTATATTTATTTAATCCATTTCCGTCCACTGTGCTTTAACGGACATTTGCACTAACAAACAACATCATCCTATTCATAAAAAAATAAAACATCTTCATCTATGGCAAAACAAAAATGGGTCTCCGACGCCGCGCACAGCGAACTTACTTTTAAGATCAGGCACCTGATGATCACCAATGTTACCGGGCGGTTCAACAATTTCCAGGTGGAAGCAGAAACCGACGGGGACAATTTCCTCAACGCCATCGCCACCGCCACTGTAGACGTAGACTCGATCACTACTGCCAACAGCCAGCGCGATGAGCACCTGCGCTCCCCGGATTTTTTCGACGTGAACAAATTCCGCAACATCACCTTCAAGGCCACTAAAACAGAAAGCGTGGACAACGATGGCTCCTATACGCTTTACGGCGACCTGACCATCCGCGACGTGACTAAAAACATCAAACTGGATGTAGAGTTCGGCGGCGTGGTAGCAGACCCGTGGGGCAATACCAAAGCAGGTTTCACGATCCACGGCAAAATCAACCGCAAGGATTTTGGCCTGAACTGGAACGCTGTCACCGAAGCAGGCGGTGTGATGGTGAGCGATGAAGTAAAAATTCAGTGTGAAGTACAACTGCTGAAACAACAATAAACCATTGGGGTATTTGGTTATTTAGATATTTGGATATTTAGTGACCTGTTTACTAGCTATACGCAAGCGATAATGTTCACTCGTCGGAATATCTGAATAACCAGATATCAAAATAAAAAATGAAAGGTATGGACAACGCAATAACAGGACTGCATCATGTTACCGCTATTTCCGGTAATGCAAAGAAGAATTTTGATTTTTACACGAAGACGATGGGATTACGGTTTGTAAAAAAGACTGTAAACTTTGACGATCCGCATACCTATCATTTTTATTATGGCGACAAAACCGGTACGCCCGGAACGATCCTCACGTTTTTTCCGTGGCAGGATATCATGGCTGGCCGCAGAGGCACACATATGGCCACGGAAGTAGGCTATTCCGTTCCTGAGGGCAGTCTCGATTTCTGGCTCAAACGACTGGATGCCGCCAATATGATCTATAACAAACCGTCCGCCAAGTTCGGGGAGATCTACCTGACCTTCCTTGATCCTGACGGCATGAAAGTGGAGCTGACCGTTCCTGAGAAAACGGACGAACGGGTACCCTGGGAAACTGCCGAAATAAGTGCGGCCAATGCCTTGCGGGGATTCCACCACGTAACGCTGACCCTCGAAGATATTCAGCCTACCGCTGATCTGCTGGTATCCGTTTTCGGTTATCAGCTTGAAAAAAACCTTGCCAACCGTTACCGCTTTAAAGCGCCTGCCGGCGATACCGCCAATTACATCGACCTGGTGGAAGCCAAGGGAGAACAGCGCGGGCACGTGGCCGGTGGCAGCATCCACCACATCGCCTTCCGGATGAAAGACGATGCGCAGCAGGAATACTACCGCCAGAAAATCGAGGCGCTGGGCCTGCATACCACGCAGCAGCTGGACCGCAAGTATTTCCGTTCCGTTTATTTCCGGGAGCCCGGCGGCGTATTGTTTGAACTGGCCACAGACACGCCCGGTTTTTCCGTGGATGAACCGGTGGACCAGCTGGGCACGCACCTGATGCTGCCGCCCCAGTTTGAACCACAGCGGGCCGAGATAGAACAGAAACTGATAAAACTGGACTAAGATGGATTTTAAGCCCATGCAATATATCTACCAGCCGGCAGCTAACAAGGACGCTTACACGTTGTTATTGCTGCATGGCACCGGTGGCGACGAACAGGATATGCTACCGCTGGCGCCTGCGCTGACGAAAGACTTTCATATACTGAGCCTTCGCGGCAATGTACTGGAACACGGTATGCCCCGTTTTTTCCGCCGCTTGGGCATGGGCGTGTTTGACGAGCCGGACGTACACTTCAGAACGCATGAAATGGTTCACTTCCTGAAGGAGCTGTCCGCACAAAAGGGCTTTGACTTACAGCAGCTGGTCGCCGCCGGTTATTCCAACGGCGCCAACATTGCAGGCGCTGTACTGATGCTGTACCCCGAACTGCTGGCCGGCGCCATCCTCTTCCGGCCGATGCAGCCTTTGCATGGCATCGAGGACCCGTTCGAAACCAGCCGTCAGCAGCCCGTTTTCATGAGCTCCGGCAAAATGGACAGCACTGTGGACCCGGCCGCCACCGCCGCCTATGCCACCCTGCTGAGCGCCAATGGTTTTAACGTCAGCAGCCATCATATCAACACAGGACATAATTTAACGCAACAGGATATTGACCTGGCCGCAGGCTGGGTGAAAGAAAATTTCAGGTAATCACCACATCATGGACGAAGAAGTAAAAGTAAGTATCGAAGGAATACCGTATCAGGTCTCTATTTCCGCAAGAGACCATCGCTGGCTGGCAGACGAGCCGACCGATATCAACGGCGGCGATACCGGGCCTAACCCCGGGGAGCTACTGCTGAGCAGCCTCGGGTCCTGTACCGCCATCACCCTGACGATGTACGCCGCAAGGAAAAAATGGCCCGTAGAGAAAATAGATATCGACCTGCGGTTCGACAGCGCCGCCAAACCGGACCCTGCTACCACCGTGATTGAATGCCTCGTACGCATCAGCGGCAACCTGGACGAAGCACAACGGAAAAGGCTCATGGAAATAGCCCATGCCTGCCCTATTCATAAACTGCTTACCAACCCCGTTATTATCAATACTAAAGAAGATTGATATGAAAGACATTACCAAAAAATACAGCAACAGCGAAGTGACCATCGTATGGAAGCCGGAAGTGTGCAAACACTCCGAAATATGTTTCCATGGCCTTCCTGAAGTATTTGATCCAAAAGCCAAGCCATGGATCAATGCTGACGGCAGCACGACTGACCGGATTATGCAGCAGGTAAAAAAATGTCCTTCCGGCGCGCTGACTTTTTATCTGAACGCCGAAGCGGATAAGGCCGCAGAAATCACCGCCAGCAGTCTCGCGGAAACAGTGCCCAACGGTCCGCGCCTGATCTACGGCAATGTGCTGATCAAAAATACCGCCGGAGAGGAAACGCCTTTTCATATGGTAACCGCCATGTGCCGCTGCGGCAGCTCCTCCAACATGCCGTACTGCGACGGCACCCACCTCACTAACGGATACAAAGACAATCAATAATTATGGAACTTACCATTCTGCAAAACACCGAAAAACACCAGTTTGAAACAACGGTCGACGGCCACACCGCCTTTATCGTGTACAAGCTGTTTCCCGGCGGGATCGCCTACATTCACACAGAAGTGCCGCCTGAACTGGAAGGCAAAGGCATCGCCTCCCAAATGTCCAAATACGTGCTCGACTACGCGAGGGAGAACCATTTAAAAGTAAAGCCGCTGTGTCCATACGTGCATGCCTATATGAAAAGGCATCCGGAGTACAATGATCTTCTCTGAAATCATAAATGACGAATCCGGGCGCCCTCGCAGACACCCGGATTCATCATTTATGATCATTGATTTATTTAAGGGCGGATTTGATCGCTTTCGCGGAATCCTGGTGAGTCCTCAGCGTGGGCAAGGTTTTGCTGGCCCATGATTTTAATTCCGCATCTTCCAGGTTGTTGGCAGCCTTGTCAAATTCGTTCACGTCTTTGTCATGGTCGTCTACCATCATGTCCATGTAATCTTTGTCAAAGTCCTTTCCTGTTTTCTTAGCCAGTTTGTCCATGTGCTCCTTGGTTTCTGTGGAGAGCTCTGCGGGCAGGGCGATGTTTTTCTTTCCCGCTAATTCCTTCAGTTCGTCATTTGCCTTTGAGTGATCGTTGACCATCATGGTAGCAAAAGCCTTTACCCTGGGGTTCTGCGCTTTTTCCTGTGCCAGTTTGCCCATTTCCACCTCCATCATACCACCGTTGGCCGCCTTTACAGCGAATTCAGAGGAATTGTTGTCAACAGGTTTTACTGTCTCATTTACATCCTGTGCAGAATCTACCGGTTTTTCGCTTTGCGGATTGTTTGCATTGTTGCACGAGGACAGTATCCATGCGCTCAGCACGGCTGTAGCCAATAAGATTGTTTTCTTCATAGTTGATGAGATTTATTGGGTTTAATGTTTGATTTCAGCTAATCATCTGACAAAAAAAATACCATGCGGACGCATGGTATGGATAAAGCAACAGGGCAGCCGGTTTACACGGAAGAGATCACCTCAACGGATAAACTGCCGCGAATGCTTTGCCGTAGAGGCTTTTCCCCAGAATGTAAAAAAATAAACCGGGTGTCCTTTCATACGTAAACGCATATATGAAAAGTCACCCGGAACAGTTGGGTTTCTATAAGATGAAGGCGGTGAACTATTGTGCGTTCTTGATCGCCCTGGCTGAATCCAGGTGTACCATCAATACCGGCAGCGCTTTCCTGGCCCATTCCCGCAGGCTTACATTGCCCAGGTTATTGGCAGCATAGTCGAAGTTCTTCAGGTCCCGGTCGTGACTGTCCACCATTTCGCCAATGTATTCTTTTTCAAAACGTTTCCCGCTTTTCTTACTGAGCTTGTTCAGGTGGTCCTGTGCTGCGGCGGGCAGTGTGGCTGGCAGTGCAATCTTCCATTTTTCCGCAATCAATTTAAGCCGTTCATTTCCCCGGGTACGGTCGTTTACAGTCATGGTGGCGAAGGCTTTTACCCGCGGGTCTGTCGCTTTTTCCATCGCTAACTTTCCTAACGCGACCTCCATCATGCCGTCGTCAGCAGCTTTTACCGCGAAAGCGGCTGATAAAGAGTCGACTGTTTTATCTGCGTTATTGATGGCTTCCGCCGAATCTGCCGGAGTCATCTGCCGGGCATTACTTCGTACATTACTGTTATCACAAGACAGGAGCAACCACATGCCCGTCAATACCTCAGCCCAAAAGGTTACTTTTTTCATAAGCCATAGCAATTTATCGGGGGTTAAAAACAGAACTGCCACAAATGAACTGACAAAAATTACCATGCAAACACATGCGTTTAGCAACTCTACAGTAGCCGCGAAAAAAGGAAGAGCTCCTTAAGAAGGGAATAGCGGCAAAGGCTTTGGTGTAGAGGGTTTTCCCCAGTATGTAAAAGAAAACTGCCGGAAGTTTTTCCCGGCAGTCACGATCGTTTATTCAGGTTGAGCGAAGCACACGTACAAGACCCATACAATGGCAATCACCAGGACGATCAGCCCGACGATCTTCGACCAGCTGTAGGGCCTGTCGCCCGTTACTTCCCCGGTATTGGCATTCACCACAAAATGATACAGTTTGTTGTTATACCGGTAAGCGCTCAGCCAAACCGGCAACAGGATGTATTTTAATCCAAGCTGATTGTAGGCCACTTTGTAGCTGTCTATCGATTGTTCATCACCACCGATGTCGTTGCATATTTCATCGCGGATAACCGGGTCCATTCTTTTCTTGGCGATGGCCAGTCCCTGCTCCGCGTCGGTCTGGTACAGTTCCGCCCGGAAGCCGCTCAGGTAGCGGCCATCATAGGCTTTGAGCTGGTCCAGGTGCCAGGGTTCCAGGATTTCGGCCATCTTCCGTGGTAGAGATGGGCTGGCAGACACCAGTACGTCCCGGAAGGTATTGTCTACCACCCCGGAAGTGTCGTACCAGGCCGTATGGCGCACCTGACGGGTGCGTGTTTCAGTTCTGCCGTTGACTTCTTCCGTATAGGTTTCCGTGGTATAATAGTATTCCCCACGTTGTCCGCTGTAGGAAGTCACCGTGTCTGTATCGTAGCTCCAGTGCGGAATGTAGATACCTTTCAGCTGATGATAGGACCTGTCTTTCACTTTCTTTACCAGGTCAGACGGCGCAAACCACAGTTTGCTCATCCACTGCTGGAAGAACTTACCGGCTTGTTTATCGTCTACCGCAAAGGGCAGCACATAATGCGGCTGAAGGATGGCCGTAGCGGCTCCCTGCTGCACCACCAGCGGCGATGCGCAGAACGGACAGGCATCTGCCGTAACATTGGGCAACATGGTCGTAGAAGCGCCGCAACTGGTGCATTTCACCACCACCGCCTCTTCGGTGTGTTCCGTATGGCGTTGCAGATCGGTGATGAAAGCATCGTAGTCGAAAGCGTGTATGCCTTGCGGCGTAGCTTCTTCTTCAATGGTATTAACGGTCCCGCAGTACTCACATTTCAGGCTGTTGGTGCCAGGCGCATAATGCAGGATGGCGCCACAGTTCTGACATTTCAGCGAGGATACCGTCTCTTTGGTTTTTTCCTCAAAAGACATAGGAATATTATAATGAGTACGCATGATACCTGCAGTTGTTAACTACACAGGTATCATGCGTATTACAAAGATTTAATTTCAGGGTAATGGCGGCGGTATGGTAGCCAGTACCGGCGCCAGTTCTGGCACCGCGGAAGCGGCCGTCCAGGCGGCCATACCTGTTTTCCATACCAGCGTCTGGTGCTGAAGGCTACCGGAAGCAGCCAGCTGACGGAGCTGGTCCATATTGTAAGGGCCGGACTGTTTACCTTCCACCGCCACAAAGAACGGCTCTGTGCCTGGCAATGGCGGCGGAACGCCCGGGCCACCGGCGGCAGGCTGTTGGTTGGCCTGGTTATTCTGGAATACATTACCTACCTGGCCCATCATGGCTGCGCCCATGCCGGCACCCAGGCCAGCAGCGGCCAGTCCGCCGCCGGAAGGATTTTCGGCAGCTTTTTCCATGGCGTTGGCGGCCTGGAACTGCGCATAAGCGCCGAGGTTGCCCACGATGCCCATGCTGCTGCGTTTGTCCAGCGCTTCCTCCACTTCAGGCGGCAGGGAAATATTTTCAATCAGGAACTTCGTCAGGTCGAGGCCCAGTTCATTAAACTCGGGCCGTATTTTTTCGGTGATCAGCTGCGATACCTCATCGTATTTGGCAGCCAGGTCCAGCACCGGGATTTTTGCTTCCGCAATGGCGTCCATACCGCGGGAAACGGCAAGGTTACGCAGTTGCTCGTTGATACCATCAACAGTATATTCCGGATTGGTGGCGGCGATCTCTTTCAGGAACTGCGCAGCGTCTTTTACGCGGAAAGCGTAGCTGCCGAAAGCACGCAGCCGCAGCGGGCCAAACTCGGCATCGCGCAGCATAACAGGGTTTTTAGTGCCCCATTTCTGGTTGGTGAACTGCCGCATGCTGATGAAAAACACATCCGCCTTAAAGGGGCTGTTAAACCCGTATTTCCATCCCTGTAACGTAGTCAGAATAGGCATGTTCTGCGTTGTCAGCGTATACATGCCAGGCTGAAAAACATCCGCTATTTTACCTTCGTTCATAAAAACAGCCACCTGCGATTCTCTTACCGTCAGCTTGGCATTCATTTTTATTTCATTCTGGTAGCGGGGAAACTTCCACACAATGGTGTCAGCGGACGGGTCTGTCCACTCAATAATGTCAATAAATTCATTCCGGAGTTTATCAAATATTCCCATAGTAACAGGTTTTAAGAAACATCTGCACCAAATGTATAGAAATATTTACTGGAAATGCTAATAATGAAACGTTATAATTTCAGCAATCTGGCGTTGATAGCTACTATGACGGTGCTCACTGTCATCAGTACCGCACCGGCGGCGGGACTTAACAGTACTCCCCAGTGATACAACACACCGGCTGCCAGCGGCATGGTGATGACGTTGTAACCGGTGGCCCAGGCCAGATTCTGGATCATTTTGCGGTAGGTCGCCTTGCCGAAACGTACCAGGCTGACGATGTCCTGCGGGTTGCTGTTGACCAGCACAATGCCTGCTGTTTCAGCAGCGATATCGGATCCGGAGCCGATAGCGATCCCAATATCCGCCTGGGCCAGCGCCGGCGCATCGTTAATACCGTCGCCGGTCATGGCTACGAACTGGCCTGCGTCCTGCAACTTTTTGATTTCTTCCAGTTTCTGATGCGGCAATACTTCTGCGATATAGTTATCCAGCCGGAGCTGTTGCGCTACGGCGGCCGCCACTTTTTTGTTGTCGCCGGTGAGCAGTACGCTGGCGATATGTTCTTTTTTCAACGCCTGGATAGCTGGCAGTGATTCCGGCCTGATTTCATCCGCCAGTACAATATAGCCTGCCGGCTGACCATCTACGATCACAAAAGACAAGGTGCCGGTATCCGTTTGGGCTACCGCCGCCTGCTGCGGGAACTGTTCTTTCACATAGGCAGGACTTACCACCTGCACTTTTTTTCCGCTGACGGTGGCACTGATGCCTTTGCCGGCCATGGCCTGCATATTGCTGGCAGCCGGTATCTGCAGGCCTTCGGCGCGGGCCCTGTCTACAATACCGGTAGCAATAGGATGCTCCGACTGCTGTTCCACGGCAGCTGCCAACGTCAGTATTTCCTGTTGATTGTAACGGTTGTCGAGTGTTTCCAGTTGCACCACCTGGAACTTGCCCACGGTGAGCGTACCGGTTTTATCGAATACCAGCGTGGTGATTTTACGGGCATTTTCGAAGGCTGTCCTGTTTTTGATCAGCAGGCCGTTTTTGGCGGCCACGGTGGTAGAGCGGGCCACCACCAGCGGTACGGCGAGGCCCAGGGCGTGCGGGCAGCAGATAACGATGACTGTCACCATCCGTTCCATGGCAAAAGAGACAGACTGTCCGTCGATACGCCAGTAGGCGAACGTGGCGATACCTGCAACAATAGCGATAATAGTCAGCCACCGGGCGGCCTTGTCGGCCAGCAGCTGTGTATTGGATTTGGCCTGCTGCGCATCGTGGACCAGTTTGATCACCTGCGACAGATAGGAAGCTGCAGCATTGTGCGTGACCTTGATATGCAGCGCCTGGTTACCGTTGATTGATCCGGCGATCACCCGGTCGCCTGTACTTTTTTTCACCGGCTTGGACTCTCCTGTCAGCATGGATTCATTGAGATAACTGCTGCCTTCTGTTACCGTGCCGTCGGCCGCTACTTTTTCCCCGGGCTTTACCAGCACGATATCGCCGGGCTGCAGGCTGTCGGTTTTCACTTCCCGGATATTACCACCGTCCACCAGGTGAGCTTCCGCCGGCATGAGTTGTACCAGCAGTTCCAGTTCGCGCGAAGCGCCGGCCACGGACTTCATTTCAATCCAGTGCCCCAGCAACATGATCAGGATCAGGGTGGCCAGTTCCCAGAAAAAGTCCATGCCCTGCAATCCGAACAGCGTAGCCACGCTATACACAAAAGCCACAGTAATGGCGAAGCCGATCAGCGTCATCATACCGGGGTTGCGCATCCGCATTTCGGACCACCAGCCGGAAAGGAAAGGCCAGCCGCCATAAAAGAAAATGACGGCAGACAGCGCACACAGGAGGTAGTTATCGCCCGGAAAACTGATATTCAGCCCCATCCAGTGCTGGATCATTTTTGACAGCAGCATGACCGGGATGGTGAGCACCAACACTACATAAAACCGTTGCCGGAAATCGCGGATCATGGCGTGATGGTCATGTCCGGCATGGCTGGTATGCCCGGCGTGGCCTGAGTGCGGGGAATGAGGGGTATGCCCGGCATGGTCCGTATGGTCATGCACGTGGCCGGCGTCCGCGTCGGCCTGTGGCTCCCGATCGTGATGATCGTGGTCCATGTGCATATGCATGTGCTGGTGTTTGTCCATAGCGATATCCGGTTTTAAGTATTACAACTGTGTGTTTTAATTGTTGTAAAGTTGCCGAATATATCGCCGGAAGATTTACATAATCCGGGAAGAGATTTACAGGATTATCGCGTACCCATATGCTCCAGCCATTTGGCTGCCAGCGCCGGCCATACTTCCGCAGCGCTATTGCCCGGGCGGAGGCCGTAACCATGACCGCCTTTGGCATAAAAATGCAGCTCAGCAGGAACGCCGGCATCGCGCAGGGCACCGGCCATCACCAGGGCGCTGTTGCCATAGGTATCATCGGCGGTAGCAAAAAGGAACATGGAGGGTGTTTGTTTATCAATGTGCAGTTCCGGTGTCAGCGTACGTCCTTCTCCCCTGTCGAGATATGCGGGGTAGATCAGCATGCCGAAAGCCGGGCGGGCTGACAACGAATCTGCTTTATCCACGGGCGTATATGCTTTTACGTTATACTGCGTCGCTGCTCTGGCGGTAAGGCTTCCGCCGGCTGAAAAGCCCATCATGCCTATTTTTTCAGGGTCCAGCTTCCATTCTTTGGCGCGGCTGCGTACAATGCGCATGGCGCGTTGCGCGTCCTGCAGGGCGCCGGCTTCCTTTTTGGGTACCCGGTATTGCAGCACAAACGCGGTATAACCCAGCTGGTTGAGCCACTGCGCGATCTCATAGCCTTCCAGGTTGATGGCGAGGATATTGTAACCGCCGCCGGGGCATATGATGACACCTACATTTCTGGCATGCGCCGGATCGGCCGGATACACCTCCAGTACCGGATCGGTCACATCGGTGAGGCGTACCACACCACGGCTGGTATCGGATGTAGGCACGGCAGCGTGGCGTGCAGCGGTTTCACCGGGAACGGCGGCCGGCCATAAATGAATGGTTTCCTTGTGTTGCGCGTTTGTTACAGCGTATGGTGCAAGCATCAGCATGAAGATAATAAATGGTTTCATAACGGGAATTTCGGGTATCAACAAATGTAATAAACGTTTCCCGCAAATAAAAGGGACGGTCTTCCTGCGAAGACCATCCCTCCCTCTAATCACCACTGAACTTTTTAACCTTATCCTCTCTGTTTAAATTGCTACAAACGTAAGCACCACGGTGCGCGGTGTCGGATCATCGTTATAATGCCCGGTGCCGGTTATTTTATAACTGGTGTTGTTGATTTTTTCTGCGCGGTAGGTGCCTGTAAAATCATCGTCGTCTCCGCGGCCTTCCAGCGTTCCGTCCGCCTTGAGGTCCCAGTTGAACGTGCGCCGCTGCGGGCTTGCAGGGGAACATTTTGTCGGGCCCTCGTCTTCGGCGGCTGTTCCGTTCGCGAAATATTCCGTGAAATCGTCTTTCATACAAGCAGGGAACACAGCATAGAGGTCAGTGATCACCTGGCCTTCGCCGTCATCTATACCGGGATTGACGGTGTAAGCGCTCAGCTGCCATTTTTTGCCGACCAGGAATTCTTTGAAGGAAAGATCTTTGGGGTCATCCTTTTTGTCTTTTTTGCATTGGGTGAACAGGAGCATCCCTGAAACGGCACATAACGCCATCACGGATTGGGGGAACCATTTTTTCATGACTAAGTGTTTGTTTATTCTGATGCAAACCTACAACAGGCGGTCTGCCGGGGTTTCAGTAGAAACACTTAATTGAAAAAACAGGGAGTTTATGCAGGCAGCGTAGCCACTACCCTGCCTGCAGTATGCTTTATTTAACGCACTGGAGCCAGGCTTCCGCCATGAGCTGTGCGCCTGCCACGCTGGGGTGTACGCCATCGGGCGTCCAGTAGGCCGCCGGCGCCGCCTGCACGGCTTTATCATAGATGGCCTGGTAAGGAATGAAGACAGCCTTGTATTTGTCTGCCAGTTCGCGGGCGGCAGCGCGGTATTCGTTGAACGTCGGATACCATCTGTCGTCCACGGCTTTCACGCCTTTAACGGCATACGGTTCCCCGATGATGAGCTGTACCTCCGGCAAAGCCTGCCTGGTGCGGTCCAGCAGCTTGTCATAGTCGTCATGGTACACTTTGGAAGTGCCTTTGTAGTTGCCATTGAGCGTATGCCAGAAGTCATTGACCCCTACGAGGATGCTCAATACATCAGGCTTCAGTTGCAGGCAGTCCGCATCCCAGCGTTCGGCCAGCTGGAACACTTTATTGCCGCTGATGCCTTTGTTGTAAAACTTCAGGTTGTCGCCCGGCCGTTTCAGCAACAGGTGAGCGGCGGCGAGGTGCGGGTAACCGCCACCCAGGGCGGAGCCGTTATTGGCGTCCATGGCGTCGCGCTTGCGGCCCACATCAGTGATGGAATCACCCTGGAAGAGGATGACGCCTTCTTTTTTCAGCGTCACCTTTTTGCCTTTGTCAGCAGACACGGCGGCAGACACGATATTGGGAATACTAATGGCAGCGAGGCTTCCCATGGATACGTTTTTCAGAAAATTTCGACGGTTCGATGAATTCATAACGGATTTTTAAAATAGTAAAGGGCTCCACCCATACCGGGGAAGCCCTTAAATCTATAAAAAGATTCTGATTTTTTTATACAAAGGCGCTGGACCCGGTAATGGCCCTGCCGACGATGAGCGAGTTGATTTCTTTGGTGCCTTCGTACGAATAGATGGCCTCCGCATCGGCGACAAAGCGGGCTACGTTGTATTCCAGCAGGATACCGTTACCGCCCATCACTTCGCGGGCGCCCCGCACCACGTCACGGGTGCGCAGCGTACAAAACACTTTGGCCAGGGAAGCATGTTCGTCTTTCAGCCCTCCCTCGTCCTGGATCTCCGACAGCCGGTACACCATGGTCTGCATAGCGGTGAGATTGGACAGCATCTCCACCAGGTGGCCCTGTATCAGCTGAAAGGAGGCTATCGGTTTTCCGAACTGCTCACGGGTACGGGTATACGCCAGCGCATTTTCATAGGCGCCGCGTGCACATCCAACCGCTTCCCAGGCCACACTGGCGCGTGTCATGCGGAGCACGCGGCTGGTGTCCCGGAAGTTATTGGCCCGCTGCAACCTGTCAGCTTCCGCCACATGGCAGTCTTTGAGGGTGATCAGCCCGTTCTGCACGATACGCAGCGCCATCTTATCATGCATCTTTTCTACCGACAGTCCCGGAGTGCCTTTCCGCACCAGGAAACCTTTTACCTGGTTATCGTCCACATCCCGCGCCCAGATGACCGTTACGTCCGCGAAGGTGGCGTTGCCGATCCATTTTTTCTGACCGTTCAGTATCCAGGTATCGCCTTCCCGTTTAGCCGTGGTGGTGAGACCACCGGCCGCGCCGGAACCGACTTCCGGTTCGGTCAGGCCGAAAGCGCCTATAATATTGAGCTGCTGCATTCCCGGCAACCATTCATCTTTTTGCGATTCAGATCCCAGCATATAGATAGATCCCATGGCCAGTCCGCTCTGCACGCCGAAAAAGGTGGCGATGGAAGCGTCTACCCGTGCCATTTCCATGGCGATAATGCCTTCCATGAGATAGCTGCGGTTAGGGCAACCGTAACCATCGTACGTAACGCCGCAGATATTCAGCTCTCTGAATTTGGGAATGATCTCAAACGGGAACTCCGCTTTAAGCCAGTATTCATTGACAATAGGTTGTATCTCTTTTTCCATAAAGGCCCGCACCTTCAGTTGCAGTGCCCTGTCTTCCGCGGTGAGGCGGCTGCTGATGTCATAAAAATCACCATCTATCGGCGGCAGCTTCTTTTTGGAGCCTCTGCTGGTCAGCATTTTCATCAGTCCATTCAGCTGGTTGTCATCCATTTTGGCGACTGACGCCATCACCTGCGACAAGTCCACCTTCTCCGACAGTTTAGCCAGCATTTTAAAATCGATGCTCTTCAGCAGCTGATAGGCGTTCTTCAGTTTTGTGAAAGTTCCGGACATACTACATGGTTTTATGTGAAAATACGAATTGCGGGCCAAAGCAGGAACGATACAAGGATCATTCCGCTTTGGCCCGCTGCCGAATTGAATGTTTATAATTTTATGACTTGACGAACTTCCCTTCCCGCGTGATTTGCAGGGTGGTATTCCCCAGTTGCAGGGTCACCGGCCCCTTCCAATCGCGGATGTCCTGCTGATCGAGCGACCCTTTCGGTACATCCGGCAAGCTAACGCCCCGGGGATTGAATAAAACATAGCGGTCTATAATTTCTTCGTTCTCATTGAAAGTGAGCAATTCTGCCACCTGCGCGTTTTCCCGGCGGTAAAAAGCAACTTTAACGCTGATCCCGAAGGGAGAACGGTCCCGCAGGGAAAACAATTCCTCCCGCAGTTGAAGATCTTCTTTTTCAGAAAAATCGTCTTTGTTTGATTGGAAGACTTCCTGTATAGCGGCGTCAGAAAACCCGGGAACAGTGTAGGTAACCCCATGTATTTCCGCTTCGAATTTCCCACCGGCACCGATATGATAAACTTTGAGGCGGGACACCGTGCTGCTGAGTTCCCACAGCGTCATGTCTGCTATGTTACTGCTGGACTCTTCCAGCATAATGCTACCGTCTTGCCGGATAACCGCATTCCTGCTGCGTTGCACGTTACCTTCCCCGGTGATAGCCGTATAAAGATGCAGCTGGTCGACCGCACTTCCGTCAGCCTTGCAGCTAATCAGCTGCAAGGTTGTATCCAGCTTCTCCCCATCATCATAACCCGTGGGACCGTAGGCGTATAACAGCAACAACGGCTTGCCCGGAAGCTGTATTTTGCCATAATGGTACACATCCAACTGGTCATATCCAATCACCCAACGGTAGGGAAACCAGGGAGAGAAACGGGAAACGCGTTTCAGTCTTGTTATTTCCGGCCGGCCGGCGGCAAATGGCGCCTGCAAATCGGGGAACCGCGCAGCATATGTTTCAAAAGATGTTTGCTCCAACGGGAACGCATGTATTTGCCCTACGGCCGTAAAGGTGAAGTACTGTACACTCGCTTCGTCCTCTGAAGACTTGCCCCAGCGTTGTTCCCGGACCTCCACTACCGTATCATTGAGCAGCATCGGCCACCGGCGCATCCACCGGTCACTCGCCTCGTTTGCCGGATGCTGAAGTCCCACTTCCTGCCGGGCAATCTCTTTTCCATCAGGCGTAAACGTTACCAGGAGGGTCCTGGTGGTATCTCCTTCTTTGATTTGATATTTCACCAGCACGGGAATGAAATCCCGTTTGCCGGGCAACTTCCCGGCGAAGAGCTGGAAAGGCTTCAGCGCGGCGAAGGGACCGGGAGCAGCTTTCTCCCTGACGTCCAGGTAGGCGTGGTAACGATCGGCAACCGGCAGTCCGTCCAACCAGGACTTTACAGCAGCGGTATTGGCATGACTACTGTCCGTCCCTGTTTGCCGGCGATCAGCATCCTGCGAACCGCAGGCAAACAGGAACAACAAGGGCAACAAAAATGGCGTGTATTTCATAGTAGATTTATTGCGCCTGGAACTTTCCTTCCGGCGTAATCTGTAACACTTTATCTTTCAGGGTAACGGTGACAGGCCCGTTCACAGGCAGTTTACGAACGGTATCATCCTTTTCGATTTCACCATCCACGGAAACATTATCCCGCGCCGACACTTTCTCGTAAGGCGTCTTCTTCAGATTGTTGTACACCACGTAACGGTCCAGTACCCGCAGATCAGTACCTACCGTATAAATTTCAACCAGCTGTTCACCGCCGTTGTCATAAACATGCATCCGCACATACATGGTTTCATCCCGCAGCACGCTGAAGAGCGCCTGTTCAAATTCGGTGTCCAGGGAAGCCGCATCATAATTGCTTCTCCTGGTGGCCAGCAGTTCTTTCATGTCCGCCGGATTAAATTCGGCGCTGTAAAAGTTTTTCCCTACCAGCTGGCGCTTGAATTTTGCGCCACTTTCCGGGGTGTACACCACCAGCTCTTCCGATTTGAAGAGAAAGCCGACCTCACCGCCCACGCCGTCTTCATCATTGGATTCTTCCGTCACCCGAATGGTACCGTCTGCAGCGACAGAAGCGTTTTTTGATGCGCTGTAATACCCTTCAGAGCCAATATATCCGTTCAGCCGGATGCTGCTGCTTTCCTTCCCGTCGGAGGTGTGGTATACCAGCTGTATGGTGGAATCCATCACAGATTCCCCACCCTCCAGGGAGCCGACGGCATACAATAAATAAGTCCCTTTTCCCGGTACCGGGATTTTACCGTAGTGGAACAATTTGATTTGCTCGAAATAAATCAGGTCGCTGAAATCAAAGTAAGGTGTCAGCAGCGATACCGGCTGCAGGCCGGTCAACGTATAGTTAGCGGTAAATGGCGTTGCCAATGTTTTAAAACGCTCTGCATAGGTATTAAAAGGCACCGTTTCCTGCGGAACAGCATTTATCTGTCCCTGGTGGTTGATACGGAATTGTTTGATACGCGCCTTGTTTTCTCCGTTGGCGGCGCCTTTTTTCAGGGTATACCAGGTTTCTTTCACCCAAAAAGTACTGTCGTTGAGAAATTCCGGCCACTTGTGAATGGAATTGCTTTCATCTCCTTTGGTTTCTTCTTTGCTCATTCCTACCTCCTGCCGGCCAAGCTCCTTTCCATCGGGGCTGTAGATCAGCAGCAGCATCACGGAAGAGTCGCTGTCTTTTTTATAAAAGCCCTGTGCGGCAATGGCCAGGTAGTTTTTCTGCCGGGCCACAATACCGGCTGACACGCTGGCAAAACCACTCTGGGCGAAAGGGCCCAGTGCGCTGTCGATGCTTTCCAGGTCATAGCCATGTACCGGGTGCGGGATGGTTTTCAGGTGTTTCAGCCAGCCTTTAAAATCAAAAGCAACGGTTTTAACACTGTCGGCAACGGGCTCTTTGGCGGCGCTGCTACTATTGTTACATGAAAAGAAGGCCATCGCTGGCAACAGGATTAACAAGCTCGCTAATCTTCTCATAGGGAAGTTTTTTGGGGTGGCAAGATAGTAAAATATGTGATATGTCCGCCTAACAGGAAAACAGGAAGGAAATATAACGGAAAACCCTGAACGAAGGCCTTTGATAGCAGCCCCGTTCAGGGTTACTTGTTTATCAGGGGACGATGGTAAAGTCTTTCCGCAGGCGGACATCTTCGGAAGAGCTGCCAATCAGCACTTCAAATTCTCCCGGTTCTACGGTGTACTGCATGTTTTTATCCAGCAGCGCCAGATGGTCGGGATGCAGGGTGAACTGCACCGTTTTCTTTTCGCCCGGCGCCAGCGTGATCCTTTCGAAGCCACGCAGCTGCATCACGTAGGTGGTTACGCTGCTGACTTTATCTTTCACATATAACTGTACCACTTCATCACCTTTTCGTTTGCCCGTATTGGTTACCTCCAGGCTTATCATGATATCGCCCTGCGGGGATTGTTTTTCGGGAGATACCACCAGGTTGCTGTAACTGAAAGCGGTGTAACTGAGGCCGTAACCGAACGGATACAGGGGGCCGTTCACGCTGGTGCGTCCGAAGCCGTTATTACCGGAAGAGGGCTGACCGGCATGTGATCCGGGCTTGTACGGGAAGTTCAGTTCTATCTGGCCCAGTGATTTGGGAAAGGTAACAGGCAGGCGGCCGCCGGGATTGTAATCCCCGAAGAGCGTTTCCGCGATGGCGGTGCCTCCCTGCGGTCCCGGGAACCACGCTTCCAGGATGGCGGGCAAGTTTTGCTGTTCCCAGTTGATGGTCAGCGGTTGCCCGTTGATTAGTACCGCGATGACCGGTTTACCGGTGGCATGCAGCGCCTGCAGTAATTGCAGCTGGCGGCCCGGCAGGGAAAGGTCGGTGCGGGAAAGACTCTCTCCCACTCTCTTTTCATCTTCGCCTACCACTGCGATGATGACGTCCGACCGGCGGGCCAGCGCCACCGCTTCGGCGATACCGGCCTGTTCGGCGCTGTCCAAAGGCGTGGGTATGATTTCAGTGCCGGGCCATCCCGGATTCACGATATCGCATCCTTTGGCATATTGTACGTTGACAGCCTTGCCTACATGCCTGCGGATGCCGTCCAGCGCGGTGGTCACCGGGTTGTTGGACGGGCCGTAACGGCTGATGGCGTGCGTGGAGGCCGCAGCCAGCGGGCCTGTAACGAGTATGTTTTTAAGCTGCCCTTTGTCCAGGGGCAGCGTTTCTTTTTCATTTTTAAGCAGCACCAGCGATTCGCGGTTCAGTTGCAGGGCAAAAGCTTCGTCTGCTGCGGTATGAACGCCCTTATCGGCCAGTTTGGGGTCGGTATAAGGCTTGTCAAACAGGCCCAGCCTGAATTTCACCCGTAACACGTCCGCCACGCGGCTGTCGATCGTTTTCATGGAAAGGCGGCCTTCCTTCACCAGTTCCCGTACCGGCAGGATATAATCTTCCGGCGGCGTGAAATTGGTGCGTACGTTGAGGCCTGCTTCCACCGCCTGCCTCACCGCATCTTTATAGTCAGCGGCCACATGGTGCTTACTGAAAAGGTATTCCACCGCTTCACTGTCGGACACTACATAACCGTCGAACCCGAATTCATGGCGGAGCAGCTGTGTCAGGAAATAGTAGCTGCCTGTCACCGGTTCGCCGTCCCAGTCGTTATAGCTGCTCATCACGCCCATAGGCCGCGCTTCCTGTATCACGCGACGGAAGGGGTATAAAAAGATCTGGTGCATTTCGCGGGGAGCCACATGGGGATCGGTGCGGGCATCGCCGTCACGGCCGCCTTTGGGCACGCTGTATACCGCATAGTGCTTCAGGGTGGCGGCCACGCCTTCGTTTTGTACGCCAAGGGTCATTTGTTTGCCGAGTTCAGCAATCAGAAACGGATCTTCCCCATAGCATTCCACTACGCGGCCCCAGCGGGGATCGCGGGCGGGATCGAGGATAGGCACGTAAATGTTGGTGTATCCGAGCAGCTTCGCTTCACGGCCGGCGATATGTCCGGCGCGGGCCACCAGCGCTTTGTTCCAGGTACTGCCGATGCCTATGGGCGCACAAAAGGGCGTGGCCCTGTCGTGGCACAGCCCGTGGATGGCCTCATTGGTGAAATCCACCGGTATACCGAGGCGGGTCTCCTCGATGAACCAGCGCTGCACGGTGTTGATGGCCTCTGCGTGTTTGCTGTAGGGGAAGGACCACTGTGTCTGCGCTTTCCTGTTGAACGGAAGGCTGTTCAGCTCCTCGTCGATATTGGCGATGCCGTCTTTCCACACTTTATTTTTCCACTCCGGGGTGGGCATTTCATCTTTCAGCACCCGCCCATAGCCGTAGAGGGTCGCCATCTGGCAGGTTTTTTCGTCGAGGGTCATCTGTGAGAGCAGGTCGGTCACCCGGCTTTCTACCGGTTGAGCAGGGTCTTCAAAGACATCTTTCTTTCCGTTCTTGTTAAAGTCGATCCAGCCCTGCCGGTAAATAGCCGGCTGCTGGCCGCGGGCCTGTCCTCCCAACAATGCAAGGGCGATAGTCGCCGCGGAAAAATAACTGATTTGTTTTTGCATATTCAATACGCCCGTTCACAGGCCGGGGCCTAAAATAAAGGGCGCGGAAGCTGATTGCAAATAATGCCGAAGATAGCACCAGTATTGGGTAAGATTATAGAGAAGCTAAAAAAAACGGTTGCATAGAGAATATGCAACCGGTGGTAACTAAAAAACACAAACTAAAAACTAAAAAGGACATTACAGCATATAGATTAAAGGACGATAACGCATATAGGCCTGGGCGTTATATAAGGATATGACGCAATTTTTCTCATATCCCCCTATTGGCGGGAAAATAAAAAATTGCCTTACATTAGCGGCGATCATTTCACTACTAAAACGCTATGAAGGCTAAATGATAACATCACCTTCTTATCAAGCCTATAATGAGCTTTTCCATTCTCTGTACAGTGAGCTGTGTAACTATGCCAGCAGTTTCCTGAATGACGATGCGGCAGCCGAGGACGTGGTACAGGAAACTTTTATACGCTTATGGCAGAAACACCGGGAGCTGATTGAGATACCGAACATCAAAGCTTATTTGTACAGGGCAGTACGTAATAATTCTATTTCTGTATTGCGCAAGCGCACCGCCGAAGAAGCGGGCAACAAAGGTTTTGAGTGGGTAGCCGACGTCAGTGAAGATCCCGATGCGCGGGAAATATCAGAGGCCAAACCTTTTTACGAGCAGCTGATTTACGAGGCGATCGCCAATCTTCCGCCGCAATGCCGGGAGGTGTTCACCTGTTGCCGCCTGCAGGGCATGACCCACCAGCAGACCGCCGAAAAGCTGGGCCTGTCAGCCAAAACCGTGGAAAACTATATGGGAAGGGCACTGAAGCTGTTACGGAAGTACCTGGGACAATACGGGTTACCCATATTTTTATTTTTTCTGTTAAAATTTTTTAACAATTAGTAGAGGGCACGAGCGATTCTTTACGTTTTAATATCAGAGCACACACTGTACAATTATGGACACCTACATATATGAAATAATTGCAAAGCAACTGTCATCTGTCTCTACGCCCGAGGAGGACAATATCCTCCGGGAATGGCGGGAAGCCTCCCCTGACAACGAAACCGCTTATATCAAAGCCAGGCAGATATGGCAGGACGCTCCCCGCAGCCTTCCCCTTTCCAGGCAAAAACAGTTCAACGCTGCTGCTGCCTGGAACAAGGTAGACCAGGTATTGCAGCAATCCGCGCCTGCCGCCAAAACGGTACGGATGCCTGTTTTCAGGATCGCTGCCGCGGCGGTATTGCTCATAACGCTGAGCGCCGGCGCCTGGTGGCTGGCCAGCCGTCCTTCCCTGAAAGTACAGGAACTGGCTGCCAACGAAGGCAAAATCAGGAGCGTGGAATTATCCGATAAATCGGTGATCACGCTGCGCCCCGGCGCTAAAATCAAATATTCAGAGGGTGCAGAGCGGGTGGTGACCCTGGAAGGTGAAGCTTTCTTTGAAGTAGCCGCAGACCCGCGCCATCCTTTCCTGGTAAAAACACCTAACCAGTCGGTGGTGGAAGTGCTGGGCACCTCTTTTACCGTAAAAACAGCCGACGCCCATACCACCGTTATCGTTTCCACTGGTAAGGTGAAACTGGGCCGGGCAAATGATACTTCCTCCGTTATCCTTACCAGTGGCCAGAAAGGCGTTTGGGGAAATGGTCAGCTGAGCGCTGCTGACAATGACGACCTTAACTTTATGGCATGGAAAACAGGAATTTTGCAATTTAATGATCAGTCACTTATTGAAATATTGCCACAATTAGCCGACTTTTACGGCAAAGTCATCAGGATTGAGGATGGCTATCAGGCTACTGCAGCACAGCAAAAAGCTACGATCAGCTTCCAGGACCAGTCTTGCGACGAGGTTTTGCATGAATTACAACTTTTGCTTGGTTTCAATTACAAACAAGAGGGCGATACGATCGTCATCGGCAAGTAGACAGATAAACTACTTTTTTACAGGCCTATTATTTTACTGTTTGCTGGTGCTTGCACCGGCAACGGTTTTATATGCACAGTCCAAAGAGGATACTATTCTCCAGGCGCCTTACACCCCTCCCTCCCGGGAAGGCTCCATCCTCTTCTTTATCCAGGATATCCAGCGGCAAACCGGCCTCTCTATCTCATACAGCTCCAGCTTCCTACATCTCAATAAAAAGGTGCAGCTGACCGGCAGCGAGCGCAGTACCGGTCAGGTACTCAACACCATCCTGCAGGGGACCGGCATACAGGCGGCAGCGATCAACGGAAAAATATTCCTGCTGCGCGAATCCTCCCAGACACAGTATTACACCATCAGCGGATTTATCAAGGAAGAAAACAGCAAGGAAGTGATCATCGGCGCCTCGGTATATGATCCTGTCACCCGGCGCGGCGCCATCAGCAACCCATACGGTTTCTTCAGCGTACAGGTGCCCGACAGCTGCACCAGCCTGGTGTTTTCGCATGTAGGCTATGAAACGCTGGTCCAGCCGCTTCCCCTTTCGGACGACCGCCAGCTGGAGATCCATATGCAGCCGCGGAATCCGCTGCAAACCGTGGTGGTGACCGGCGACCAGGACTCTGTGACCCTCCAGGCCGGCTACGTTAAAATGCCCGTGGGCTACGTGGCGAATTTCCCTGCGCTGCTGGGAGAAAAAGATGTGCTTAAATCACTGCAGCTGTACCCTGGTACCGGCAGCTCGCTGGAAAGCAGCAGCAACCTGCTGATCCGCGGCGGCGGCGCCGACCAGAACCTCTACCTGCTGGATGGGGTCCCGCTTTATCATACCGGCCACCTCTTCGGCCTCTTCTCTGTATTCAACGGCGATGCCGTCAAAGACGTGTCGTTGTATAAAGACGCGTTCCCCGCCCGCTATGGCGGCCGGCTCTCCTCCGTGGTGGATATCCGCACGCGCGACGGCAACATGAAAGCATGGCACGGCAAGGTCACGCTCAGCCCCGTATCCGCCAGCACCGAACTGGAAGGGCCGTTCGTGAAAGATAAAAGCGCCATGTTCCTCTCCTTCCGGCGGTCGCTGATCGATGGTATCTATGGCAGGCGGTTCAACCAGCAGTATGGTAAATACGCACTCTACGATGTTAATTTCAAACTCAATCAGATCATCGACAATAAAAACAGGGTCTATATCAGCTTCTATAAAGGGCAGGACAACATGTTCATCCCGAAAGACAATTCCCCCTTCCCGCTGCTGGACGATTATAAATTCGCCTGGACCAACATCACCGCAGCCCTGAAGTGGACCCGCGTCATCTCCCCGAAAGTCTTTACCAATACCACTGCCACCTACAGCCGGTTTTATAATTTCTTTTCCCAGAGTTCCGATTTCAAACTGTCGGCCATCGCGCCTGTTTCGCTGAATGGCAAAGGCGTATCCCGTGTCAGGGACATTGCCGTCCATAATGAAACAGAGTTTACCATCAGCAACATCCAAAAGCTTTCTTTCGGCGGCGGATACACCTATCACAACTTCGCCCCTACCGCCTACAGCAGCAACGTGGACGGCGGCGACGCGATAAAGCGGCCGGCCCCCAAATATTACATGTCAGAGTTCACCCTCTATGGAGAAGATGAACTGCGCCTGTTCGACAACCGGCTGACACTGCGCCCCGGCGCACATTTCGGCGCACTGGCCCAGCGCGGCTCCCTTTATACCAGCCTGCAACCCAGGCTCATGGTACGCTGGGACCTGCCCAACCAGCAATATGTACAGGCCTCCTTTGCACAGATGACGCAGTTTATGCACCAGCTGACCACCCCCGTGATCAATCTCCCGACAGATCTCTGGGTACCCAGCACAGAAAACATCAAACCGGAGAAAGCCTACTCCTACAGCCTGTCCTACCAAAAACAATGGGAAAGCAAATGGCGGTTTAATGTCAACCTGTATTATAAACTGCTGAAAGATATTGTGACCACCAACACGGTCCTTAACATCTTCGATAACTCGGACCTCTGGGAGAAAAAAGTGATCAATGGGAAAGGCTATAACTATGGAAGCGAGTTCCTGCTGGAAAAAAACACCGGCAGGCTCACCGGTATCTTAAGCTATACGCTGGCGTGGGCCTGGCGGGAATTTGGCGGGATCAACGGCAGTAAAATGTTCCCCTATAAAGAAGACCGGCGGCACAATATCTCCATGGCGCTTAAATACCGCCTGAAACCGGGCTGGAGCCTCTCCGCTTCCTGGAAGTTCTCCAGCGGCGCGCCCTTCACCCTGCCCACCCAAATTTTCCCGGACTATGACTGGGGCCGTAACATCAACGGTAAGCTGGACGAACGCTATTCTCCGTTCGCCAATAACCAGATCAACTATCTGCCTTTTATTACCAGGCTTAATAATTTCCGGCTCAGGCCTGTACATCATCTCGATCTGGGCACCACCGTTTACCTGGGCACTACCCGGTCTATCCATCATGTGCTGACAGCCGGCGTCTATAACGTGTATTCCCGCAGCAATCCTTTTATCGTCAGCTATGACCAGTTTGTGACCATGTCTTACGATGAAATTTATCCGCTGCAGTTATATCAGTATAGCCTGTTCCGAACGTTACCTTATATCAGTTATACGCTTAAATTTTAGTGATGAAGTACCTGTTTCACATAGGATGTATTTTCAGCGTGGCTGCATTGACAGGATGTATACACGAACTCCCCGTGCCCCCTTCCAGTGGTAAACCCAGGGCAGTCGTCTACAGTGAGCTGGTTGCCGGCAAAAAGGCGGAAATGCGGGTAGGCAAAAGCAAACCGGTAGGTCCGGACATCAACAATTTTTTTGAACCGGTGACCAATGCAACGGCGCAGCTGCTGAGCGCCGACAGTCAGCTGCTGGAACAGCTGCATTACGTGAAAGATACCGCTTCCAATATGGCCTTTTACAGGGGCAATACCCGGATCGAGTCCAATAAAAGTTATATTATCCAGGTGAAAGTGCCCGATACCAGGGACGTGACGGCCAAAACCACCATTCCCCTTCCCATCAAAGTGGACCTGCTGGACACTGTACGCACCACGCTGAACGGGCGGCCGGTATTGCGGTTTCATTTCAACGTACAATCACCGCCTGCCAATGCGCGGCAGTTTGTGGTCATGGAAGCGCTGAAACAGCTGGTACAGCTGGATACCATCTTTATCTACCGGAATGTGCGCTACCGGGTGCGGAATAACCGCGAGTTGTACGAACAGGTAAAAAATAAACCCGACATCAAGACGTATAAAGACACGGTGTATCTCAACAGCTACCTGCGTATTCCCGTATACACGCAGGATGAAGACGCCGATAACAACCAGGTAGGCGGACTGAATGAAAACTACAACAGTATTCTTTTCACACAGCGGGCCAACAAACCGCTGAATACCCGGTTGTACATAAACGCGACCGCGCTGACCGCCGGCAGCATCGATGCAGAAGTGCCTATCGGCCGGGTGCTGGTGTATGTGAAATCGGTCACGCCGGAATACTATGCATTCCTGCTTACCTATGAAAAAGTGAGGCGTAATCCCGGCCTGAACAGCCTGATACAGGCCATCCAGATACGCAGCAACGCTTTCGGCGGACTGGGCGTGATCGGCGGCTGCAGCCAGGTTGCGTATTACCTGTATTACGACGAATTATAGTCACGCAAAGAGCGCTAAGGTCCCGCAAAGAGCGCAGTGATTTAAGTTTAAATAAGAAAATCAAAGGAGCGGAGATCAAATTTTATCTCCGCTCCTGTGCTTTTCTTTTCTCGCTTATATTTTATTCTCTGCGCTCTTTGCGGGACCTTAGCGCTCTTTGCGAGACGAGAACAATTCCGTATTTTTGGGATATGATACCAGCATTTACGATAAGCGAAAGGACGCAGCATTTTCTCGGATTGGAAGAACAGTATGGCGCTCACAACTATCATCCGTTACCGGTGGTGTTGGAGCGTGGCGAAGGTGTTTTTTTATGGGATGTAGATGGTAAACGTTATTACGATTTTCTTTCCGGATACTCCGCCGTTAACCAGGGACACTGCCATCCCCGGATTATTGCGTCTCTGATAGCGCAGGCGCAGAAGCTCACCCTGACCTCGCGGGCATTTCACAGTGACCTGCTGGGAGAATACACACAGTATATCACCGGTTATTTCGGTTATGATAAAGTATTGCCCATGAATACCGGTGTGGAAGCAGTGGAAACAGCACTGAAGCTCTGCCGGCACTGGGCATATATGGTAAAAGGCATCCCGGAGAACAAGGCGAAGATCATTGTCTGCGCCAACAATTTCCATGGCCGTACCCTCAACGTTATTTCCTTCAGCACCGATCCTGTGGCCCGCAACAATTTCGGGCCGTTTATGGCGGGCTATGAGGTGATCCCTTACAATGATCTGGCCGCGCTGGAACAGGCGCTGCAAGATAAGACCGTAGCGGGCTTCCTGGTAGAACCTATCCAGGGCGAAGCCGGCGTGGTAGTACCGGACGACGGTTACCTGTCTAAGGCGCGTGCCTACTGCCAGGATGCCAACGTGCTGTTTATTGCCGATGAAATCCAGACGGGGCTGGCCCGCACCGGCCGTATGCTGGCCTGCGACCACGAGAATGTACGTCCCGATATCCTGATACTGGGCAAAGCCCTCTCCGGCGGCGTGCTGCCGGTGAGCGCCGTTCTTGCCGACGATGAAATCATGCTAACCATCAAGCCCGGAGAACACGGTTCCACCTACGGCGGTAACCCGCTGGCCTGTAAAGTGGCCATCACCGCGCTGGAGGTACTGAAGGACGAGAAAATGACGGAAAATGCGGCCGCCATGGGACAGCTGCTGCGCAAGGGACTGCAGGACCTGCAATCACCCTATATCAAAACCGTGCGCGGAAAAGGACTGCTGAATGCCATCGTGATCAGCCATCCCGATCCCGAAGCGGCCTGGGACCTCTGCCTGACTTTAAAAGAAAACGGACTGCTCGCCAAGCCCACCCATGGCGACAAGATCCGGTTCGCACCACCACTGATCATGAACGCCACCCAGGTGGCTGAATGCGTACAGATCATCGGGAAAAGCATCGAAAAAGCGTTTAGCTAACAGCAACGTATGACTACACCACATAAGGCCATCCGCAGCTCCGGATGGAAAACCGACTTCCTGATCGGCTTTCCGGACGGATTGTTCCTGTTGTTTTTTGCCACACAGGTCATGCAGACCTTCCCCCTGGAAGTGCAGACCTTCTACAACATCCAGCTCTGTATCCTGCTGGCAGGCAGCCTGCTGGTGATGTACAGCGCCTACCAGGCCAACAAGGGCGATGCCCAGCATGACAGTCCCCTGCTCTCGGACGACGAACGCAGGAAGCTGGAACACCTCGACATCAATGACCATACCATCGCCCATATCGCCGACGAAATGCAGAAAGATGCCGTGATGTGGGAAACAACACTGCAACAGGAACAGGTGGTGGAAACAACGTTTAGCCGCTCCCGTGCCATCCGCAGCGCACTGTTTACCGCTTTCTTCTTTTTATTGGGAGGGGTATTGTCGGTAGGGCCTTATTTATCGAACGAGAATTTTACGGCGGCTTCGCAAACCAGTATGATGCTGGTTTTCCTGGGGTTGACTGTATTTAGTTTTATAAAAGCGAGAGTCACCAATCAGCGCCCATTACCCATTGTCATTCGATATTGGCTAATGGGCGCCGGTATATGGTGCGGGGTCTGGGTATTGCATAAAATATTCTGACCCCGGCAGATATTCAGCGATTTCGTTATTTGGAGATTTCGTTATTTTTTGCGACCGGATTACGGGTCAGCAGCACACAGGCGAAAACCACCACGGCCGCTACCACCGAAATATACAGTGCGATACCTGTCTGCGGGCATATGCCGGCTTCACAGCGGGAAAACAGCAGCATATTACGGAATGACCATGCCAGCAGAAAACCTGATACAAAAAGGTTCATCCGCATCACCCATTTATTCTTCACCAGGAAAATAACCACGGCCAGCACCGCCAGGAAAATATTCAGTTTCCCCGGCTCCCCGAAACGGGACCCCGTTGTGTTTAATCCCGTAAATACCAGCTGCCGGCTTTCGATCGTCGCCCACGGGAAAAATGTACAAACAATCGCTACCACCGCGGCAATAATTCCGATAACAGAAGTCTTAGACATGTAATTCAGTTTATTAAGAAGCGCAAAGTTACTTTATTTTCCTCCCGGTTCGCAATGCTCCCGCAGGTATTTCGTGTAGAGGGCAGACAGGTGGGTGAAAGTACCGTCTCCTTCCGAAATGCTGTGGGTCCGGTTGGGATACGCCATAAACTGAATTTGTTTATTATACCTGATCAGCTCATTGAGCAGCATTTCCGCGTTCTGGTAATGCACGTTATCATCTCCGGTGCCGTGTATATATAAGAGGTTACCCTGCAGGTTTTTGGCGTAGGAAATGGGAGAACCTTTGACGAAGTCTTCCCTGTTTTCCTGTGGTAATCCCATATACCGTTCCTGGTAGATATTATCGTAGGTTAGCTGGTTGCCTACAGCGGCGATAGCGATACCTGTTTTGTAGATCTCCGGGTACTGGAACATCAGGTTGAGCGTCATGGAGCCGCCGCCGCTCCAGCCCCATACCGCGGTACGGGCAGGGTCTATAAACGCGTACTTTTTCATGAGCGCCTGTGCAGCCTGTGCCTGGTCGCGGGCGTTGAGCACGCCGACTTTGCGGTAGATGCTTTTGCGCCAGTAGCGGCCTTTGGGCAGCGGCGTGCCTCTGTTGTCCAGGGAAGCGTAGATATAACCGTCAGCCGCCATGTCACCGTCATAGAGGTAGTTACGGCCGGCGCCGGCTACATCACGGGTGGTGGCCCCGGCAGGTTCGCCGTACACATAAAATACGATGGGATACTTTTTGGCGGGATCGAAGTTTTTAGGTTTACGCATCCAGCCGCCGATATTGATGCCGTCGGCCGTCTGCACTTCGAAATAGTCGAGGCATTTCCCGCCGTCAACGGATTGTTTGAGCGCCTGAGCCACTTCTGTGCTGCTTTTATGGGCAGGCAGTTCCACATTTTCGCTTACGGGGTACATGCAGGCATTGCTGAAAGAATGTACGGCCCAGTTGCTGTAGGGAGAAATGCTGTACTCATGCGATCCGGGCTGGTCTGCCGGTGTGATGCGGGTAGCTTTACCACCGGTCAGCGGCACGCTGTAGAGGTACTCCTGCACCGGGTTGTCCGGAGAAGCGGTGAACCAGATTTTGCCGCCGGCTTCATCTATTTTGGAGATGGTGATCACGTCGTAGTTGCCCGGCGTAAGCAGGGCGGCTTTGCCGGTTTCCATGGAGATGCTGTACAGGTGGCGCCATCCGTCCTGTTCGCTCACCCAGATAAAGTCTTTGCCATTGCGGAGGAAGTCCCATCCGGCAATGTTGTCATCGTCCCAGCGGGATTTCACATCGATCCAGGCACTGTCTTTCTCCTCATACAACGTATGTACTTTACCGTTAGTAGCGTCACAGAGCATGATTTTACTTTCGTTCTGCTTGCGGTTGAGCTGCTGGATGATCAGTTGTTTTTTCCCTGGCACCCACTCCATGCGGGGGATGTAGTGCTGTTGCTGATCGCCGGGGACGTCCATCCAGCGGGTATTGGCGGTGGCGATATCCACCACGCCGATGCGGCAGGCAGAGGGACTTTCGCCCGCCACCGGGTATTCTACCGGTACGTTAAAGGAATAGATGGAGTCGGTGTTATTGATCATGAGGAAGTCGCGGATTTTGGTTGCGTCTATCTGCCAGTACGCGATACTTTTCCCATCGGGGCTCCAGCGGAAGCCGTCGCGGCAGCCGAATTCTTCTTCATAGGCCCAGTCGAAGGTGCCGTTGATGAAACGGCGGGTGCCATTGGTGGTCAGCGCTTTAATGGCGCCGGTGGCCAGGTCTTCCACGTAAAGGTTGTGGTCACTCACGTAAGCCACTTTGCTGCCGTCGGGCGACAGCTTGGCGAACATCAGGGAAGAAGCGGCACGTCCTTTGCCAAGCTCCTGCAGTTTGCCGGTCGTAAGGTCCAGCAGCCAGTAGTTACCGCGGGTTTCGTAACGCCATACTTTTCTTGCTTCGGTGTAGAGGAGCAGTTTCTTTTCGTCTGCTGAGAAAGCGAAGTCGCGGATCTCGAGTGCTTTACCGGCGCCGGGGAGCGTGTATTTTTCCGAAGGCACTACGATAGTGGGCTCAGCACCGGACAACGGGATAGCGGTGATGCCCATCGGCGCTGCCTTTAATGTGGCCCGACCGTCGCGCGACCATTTGATTTTTTTGCCTGGTTGTGCGAACACGGTGACGCAACTCACCGCCAACAAGGCGACCAATAGTGTTATTTTCTTCATTGTGGATATATAAAACACAATGGTAACCAAATTTTTAAAAGTAGAAAGGAAGATTATGGCCAGTGGAGCAGGAAGGGTATCGGAAGGTCAACTTTTGAAGATATAACCTTTTTTAATCTTTTTTGACCGATGTGGATAAAAAACAGAACATATAGGGAAAAAATTATTTCTTTTTTTCTATTTTTATGCAAATATTAATAATTAATTAATGATTATCAGTTGGTTAGTACGCTTATCAACGACGTTAAAAACTATCTCAAATCCTGGAAAAACCATTTGTTATGATTCAAGTTACCTTATCTTATAAAAACCGTGAATTCTTTCATTTTGAAGATACCTTTCTTGCCCAGATAGCAGAGAACACCCGGAAACTGCTCTATGCGCTGCTGGAAGACATCTACGACCTCCTGGCGCTTGAAAAAGGCCGGTTCCGTATCAACCTTGATCATCAACCCAAAATCGAGGTGGAAGGCTTCAGCAACGATCTTCGTAACCAGATAGAGCGTACGCTGCGCGGCGAATACGATTACGACTACTGATCGCCTGCCGGCAGCGCGGATATTCCTGCAGACTGATTATCTTAGCGCGAAAATCAGACAGGGGCATGTCACTGACCTTTATACAGGGGCTGGAGCTATCCGGCACCTTTGCTTTTGCCGTCTCCGGCGCAACGGCTGCTATCAATAAATCCTACGACGTCATCGGCCTGCTGGCCCTGGCTTTCATTACCGCTATCGGCGGCGGTACCATCCGTGATCTGCTGATTGGTGCTACCCCGGTAGCCTGGATGACGGATGAACTCAGCAACACCGCCATCATTGTGGCCGCTGTTATCGCAGCCCTCTTCTTCTCTTACGTAAAAATACTCCAACGCTGGCTGAACATCTTCGATGCCATCGGCCTCGGCATGTTTACCATCACCGGTATCAATAAAGGTATCGCCGCCGGGCTGCCGATTCCCGTATGCGTGGCCCTTGGCGTCATCACCGGCGCTTTCGGCGGCCTGCTCCGCGACGTGATCACCGGCGAACAACCCGTGCTCTTCACCCGGGAGATATATGCGGTAGCCTCCATTGCCGGCGGCTCCCTCTTCGTGCTGATGGGCTTCTTCACTCACCTGCCGGCCGACCTTACGCAGAGTATATCCGTTACCGTTATAGTAGGCATACGACTGCTAAGCCTGCGTTACAACTGGCAGCTTCCCCGCATCCGGCAGTAAAAAATAATCTTCAGGGAAACTGAACTTTGGGAAATTACGAATTAATAAATTTCCTATATTGAGGTATGATGTCTCTGTTCGATAACTACTTTGCATTTGCCACCACCGTGTTCATGGGATTACTGGCGATCGTGAACCCCATTTCCGCGATACCGGTTTTCATGGAGCTGACTTCCTACATGGATAAAAAAGCCAAACGCAACATCGCCACCAAATCGGTGCTGATAGCCTTTTGTATTATCCTTGTCTTCAGTGTGGCCGGTAAACTGATCTTCCATGTTTTCGGTATCACGCTGGCGGCACTGCGGGTTACCGGCGGCATACTGGTATTTGTTATCGGCTACGAGATGGTCAGAAGCAAGGAAGAAAGTGCGCAGGCGCAGAAACTGGGCGATCAGCCGGTGAAGGCGGACCAGGGCATCAGCGTGGCCATCACCCCCCTGGCGATGCCCCTGCTGGCTGGCCCCGGCGCCATCACCACTTCCATGAGCTATTCCGCCGCCAAAGACCTGACCCATCTCGCCATTGTGATGGGCGTATACGCCATTATATGTTATATCACCTATCTGCTCTTCATCGCAGGCGAACGAATTGTCCGGATCATCGGCACCAACGTGATGATGGTGGTGACCAAAATGATGGGGCTGATCCTCGCAGTGATCGGCGTTCAAATGCTGGCCCTCGGCATCAAAGAACTGTTCAATCTGTAATTTTTAATTCTTGTCAACAATTTTAAAACGTTTCGTGTTATTTAAGCAATGACGCAGGCGAGACAGTTTGTAATTATTCTGTGATTTGATAAACAGCTATTGGCGTTGACCACTTTGAGTTTATCCATACATATCATCCAGGGGATTGTTGACCCGGTGTGACAAAATTTTAATTATTGCAGGGCAGTCTGACTTAACCACTCCTCCATTTTTTCAGTTAAACAACGATTCCATGCTGAAAAGCATGTCAGGATATTCATGTAAATTTTTTAGTTGAACAACAGGTAAATATCCGTTATTGATTACTAGGTGGATGTTACCGTTCCCTTTTTTCAATAGGAACAGAAGAAATCAATATAGACGGAACAGTTAGCAAAAAGCCGTCCCGAATCATCGGGACGGCATGTTTTTTTAAGACCGGCGCCATCAGTGAATGGCCACCCCCTCCTTGATTTCATCGGTTGCCTGCATCACCACTTCATCGCCTGCTTTCAGATTACCAAATACTTCGGTAGAATCATTATGATGATTTCCTTCCTGTACGTCCACCCACTGTGTACGATGATCTTTCACGACGATAACATATTTTCTTTCCGTAGACATCACCACCGCAGATGCAGGGACTACCATCGCTGACGCGGAACCGTTGACCGGCATCGTAACTTCCGCATACATGCCCGGCTTCAGCTCACGGGAAGTATTCTGCACATCCACCTCCACTGCTTCGGAGCGGTACCGGTCGTTCAGTGTGCCTGCCTCGCGGGACACGGCGCCTTTGAACACCCTGCCCGGCATGGCGTTTACGCTGAAGTTCACCACCGGCTGTCCCATCAGCTGACCGCTGTAAATTTCCGGCACCTGCAGTACTAACCTCAGTTTATCTTCCTGCTCCAGCATCAACATGGGCTTGTCCCCCACTTTGGTATCGGGCCCTACCAGTGCGCCAGGATGGATATTACGCTCTGTAATGACACCATCGAAAGGGGCCGTTACCGTGAGATAATCCCGCATCACCCCGCGGGCGCGGAAGTTGGCCTGTTCGCTGTTCATCAGCGCGCTGTCGCCCAGCATGCGGGCTTTGGACAGCTCAAGATCATGCGCCGAAATAGTGCCCGGCGTTTCATTGGCGGTGGCTACCGTTCGCTCGTAGTTGTCTTTCGTGGCGGCATACATGGCAGCCGCCTGTATGTATTTGGATTGCGCCGCATAAAACTGTTGCGTGATTTCCGGCGCTTCCAGCACCAGCAGCACCTGTCCTTTTTTCACCCGGGAACCGCGGTCTACCATGATACGGCTCACAAAACCGTTTACCCGCGGATAGATGCTCACTTTCTGAAACGCTTCCAGCGTGCCCGGCAGGCGGATACTGCCCGACAGTGGCTGTTGTACCACTTTGGCCAACCGGTACTGCCGCTCATGCGCCGTTGTTTTATATTCGGGTGCAGCCGCTGAATGGCAGGCTGCCAGCCCTGCCAGCAATCCCAACATCATCCAATTAGCAGTCATATTTTTCATATATATCGTTTTTATTTTGAGTTAAAGATCTTCAGGCATTAAAGAAGGAGATGCCAGTGTCGCTTTCTTTTGCATCCGTGCGTACACCAGCGGTAATATCAGCAGGGCCGCCAGGGTGGAAGCGATCAGCCCTCCTATCACAGCGCGGCCCAGCGGCGCTGTCTGATCGCCGGCCTCACCAAGGCCGGTAGCCATAGGTATCATGCCAGCTATCATAGCCAGGCTCGTCATCAGGATGGGCCGCAAGCGGATACCCGCGCTTACCACCGCTGCTTTACCGGCATCGTTGTAGGACAGCCGCAGTTTCTCCGCATTGGTGACAATCAGGATGGCATTGGCTACCGACACGCCGGTAGACATGATCATGCCCATATAAGACTGCAGGTTGAGCGTAGCACCTGTCATCAGCAAAGCCAGCAGTGCGCCGGCGATCACCGCGGGTACGGTCACCAGCACAACCAGCGACAGTTTAAAGGACTGGTAATTGGCTGCCAGCAGCAGAAAAATCACAACGACCGCCATGGCCAGTCCGCGTTCCAGGCTCTCCAGCGTATCTACCAGCAGGCTCGACGCCCCCTTCAGCTCCACGACCAATCCTTTGGGCGGGGTGCCCGCCTCCCACACTACTTTCTGCACTGCGGCAGTAGCAGCGCCCAGATCTTTGCCGGTGATATTGGCACTAACGGTGACGAACCTACGTGGACCGGCGCGGTCATATTCCCCCGGCATTTCCGTGGTCCGGAAAGAAGCTACGTCTGCCAGCACCGGCCGTGGCCGGCCAGGCACCAGCGGGATTTCTTTCAGATCGTTGATGGCCGTCATGCTGTATTCAGGCACCTGTACCTGCACCTGGTAAGTGTATGCCACTTTCTCATCCAACCATTGGTTTTTTTCTGTAAAGCGGCTGGAAGATGTGGAGGCTGTCACCGAGCGCGCCACCTGGTAAATATTTAATCCCATCTGCGCCAGCTTCAACCGGTCGATTTCAATACTAATCACCGGAAAATGCAGCGGCTGCGCAATCTGCACATCGCGCAGAAAAGAAATCTGCTTCAACCGCGACACCAGCCCCTCGGCATACCCGGCGATCTGCTTCATGTCCTTACCGGCCACCCGCAACTCTATTGGCGTAGAAGCTCCCTGCGCCATGATCTTCTCCGTGAGGTCTATCGGTTCAAAAGACAGGCGCATCTCCGGTATCTTCGCCGTGATGTTGGCCCGCAGCTGGTCTTTCAGTTTCTCTATATCTGTTTTGTAATCTTCGTCGAGGTTCACCTGCAACACCGCTTCGTGCGTGCCGCTATTGAAAATATAGAGGTTACTGGTACCGTAGCTGCTGGGGATGAGGCCCACATAAGCGGAGCTGATCGCCACGTGGCCATCGACGGTGCTATCGATAATATTCAGCACCTCATGCAGCCCCGCCTCGGTGCGCTCCAGCCGGGTGCCGTCAGGCATGCGCAGGCGCAGCTGGAACTGTCCCGCGTTCACATGCGGCATCAGGTCCTTCCCTATCCACCAGTAGCAGCCGCCTGCCAGCAGCAACGAACCGATGACATACAAACCGACGATCAGCGCGGATCGCTTCATGGCATTTTCCAGCACCCGGACGAAGCCGCCCTTGAAACGTTCAAAGCCTCCTTTCTTTACCTCCGGCACCGAAGCTTCCTGTTGCAAATGTTCATTTACCTCCTTTACTTCTGCATTGTCCAATGCGAGGCCTACATGACTATGGCCATGGCTAAACTTCTCCGCCTTCAGCCACCAGTTGGACACCACGGGCACCAGCGACTGGGCAGCGAAGAAAGAAGCGATCATCGCAAAACCGATGGACAGTGACAGCGGCAGGAACATGGCGCGGGGCACGCCGGTCATAATAAAAGACGGTGCAAAAACAGCGAGGATACACAGCAGGATCAGCACCAGCGGAAAAGCGATCTCCTCACAGGCATCATAGATGGCGCGCCGTACCGGCTTGCCCATCTCAAGGTGCTGGTGAATGTTCTCTATCGTCACCGTGGCCTGGTCCACCAGGATGCCGATGGCCAGCGCCAGTCCGCTCAGCGTCATCAGGTTGATGGTCTGCCCTGCCAGCTGCAGTCCCAGTACCGCGCATAATACCGCTATCGGTATGGTGATCACCACCACCAGGCAGCTGCGCAGATCACGCAGGAACAGCAGTACCATCAGGCCGGTGAGCAGCGCGCCGAGCAAACCTTCTGTGATCAGGCTTTTCACAGCGTTGATCACAAACACGGACTGGTCAAATTCATAGGAGACCTTTACATCGTCGGGCAGGAGGCTTTGCATCTCCGGCAGTTTGGACTTCAGCGTTTTCACTACGTCCCAGGTGGAGGCGTCTGCGGTTTTTACCACAGGAATGTATACGGAACGTTTCCCGTTGATCAGCGCATAGTCCACCGTAACGTCTGTAGCATCGGCTACGCGGGCCACATCTTTGACAAATACGGTGGCGTTGCCGTTGGTCACAATCGGGATTTCTCCGAAGTCGGTCACTTCTTTTTCGAGGGAATTAATGGTAGTGACATACATGGTATTATTAATCCGGATGTTGCCGGAAGGCGTCATTACATTGTTTTTCGCGATGGCCTCCACCACCTGGTCTGCCGACAGGTTGAAGGCACGCAGGCGCTGCGGGTCTACGTTGACTACGACAGAGCGGGAGTTGGCGCCAAAAGGCGGTGGCGCGGACAGCCCGGGTACCGACGCAAACATGGGCCGGATGCGGGTGGCTGCCAGATCATAGATCTCTTTGAGGGATTTATCGGGACTACTGAACACCAGCTCCCCTACCGGCAACGACGAGGCGTCGAAGCGCAGCACCTGTGGCGGCAAGGCCCCCGGCGGGAAAAACTTCATGGCCCTGTTCACCTGCAAAGCCACCTGGGCAGAGGCTTCCGCCATATCGGTATTTTCGTAGAAGGTGAGTTTTAATAACGTTAACCCCTGTATGTTTTTGGTGGAGATATTTTTTACGCCGTTCACATACAGGAACTGGTCCTGCAAACGGGTGGCAAAAAAGCCTTCCATCTGTTTGGGCGACATGCCGCCATAAGGTTCTATCACGTAGATGGTCGGCAGGTTGAGTTTCGGAAATATATCAATGGGTATGCTGAACATAGCCAGTAATGAAAACAGCAGCAGGCCGGCGGTGAGTACTACTACTGTGACTGGCTTTTTCAGGGCTGAAGAGACTAAAGACATAAGCGTTACTTTAAAATGAAAACCGGTATCCTACTCAGAGGCTGCTGATCAGCTGTCCGAGGTTATTGTCGGCATAGGCCGCACGGAACAATGCTTTCCAGGCTTCATCGTGAGCCTGTACCAGGTCCGTTTCCGCCCTGTTGAGCACAAACAGCGCGTTGGTGACTTCGATGATGCTGGTGAGCCCGTGTTTATACAGGGCCATTTTCTGTTTGGCTGCAGCCTGTGCGGCCATCAGTTGCAGGGGCAGCTCTTTTAGTTTAGCCTGCGCCGTTAGTATATCGGCCTGCGCCTGCTGATACAGGCTTTGCAGGTTGGTCCGCGAAGTTTCCAGTTCCTGCGCGGCAGCGGCAGATTTCTGTTTTTGCACCGCCATCCTGTCGCGTGTATGTTTCAGGTCCGCCACATTCCAGGTGATGCCCAGTCCGAGCAGGTAATTATAGCGGCTGTATCCGAGGCCGCTGAAAAGGTTTTTATCATACACGTCATTGAAGGTGCCGCTGGAACCGCGCATCCATCCGGCCGCCATGAGGTTTACCTTTGGCAGTTGTTGTTTGCGAACCACCTGTTCCTGTGCCTGCTGGCGCTGGTACAGGGCATGATAGTATTCCAGCAGCGGGTGGGTATTTGCCGGCTGCAGCGAATCCGGCTGCAGCAGTTGCGGCAGCGCGGCGCCGCTGCCGAATATGGGCAGTACCTGCGCCGTGTCCAGTCCTGTAAAAGCCGCCAGCTCTATACGGACCTGGTTGTACCGGTTGGACACTTCGAGAAGACTGAGGCGTGCTTTGGACAGTTCTGCAGCCGCGATGGCGCTGTCCACGCCCGGCTTCAGGCCATGCAGTACAATGGCGGTCACGGCGCGGGCCATTTCGGCGTTACGCCGGATGTTGTCTGACTGTATCTGCCGTAGTTCGTTTAGCCGTAACAGTTCGAGATAGTCCCGGATGACGGTTACGGTGAGCTGGTTGGTGGTATTGTTAAGATCGGCTTCATTCACCTGCAGATCCTGGCGGGCGGCCGCTTTTTGCGTGCCGTAGGCGCCGAAGTTGTAGATCTCCCACTGCATGGAGGCCATGGCGATGTTACCGCTCATGAGGGCGGCGTTGTTATCTGCCCGGATACCGCCGGAGGTGGACGGGATCATGCCCATCGTGAAGTAGGAGCCGTAGATACTGTTATCGGTACCGGCATCCACCTGTTCATGCAGGCGGAGCGCCGGATACCAGTTGTGTTTTACGTCGGTGATATTGGCCTGTCCGGCTTTCACAAGCGCCTGTTTGGCCTTCACGGCAGGATAATGGGTCAGGGCCAGGTCTACGGCCTGCCTGAGCGAAAGGCTGTCCGCGACCGGGCCGGCGAATAAAGAGGTGAAAGGCAGCAGACATAGCAATAGCCCATACCTCTTTTTCGCGGTCATATGTATACGCATAACTCGCTGAAAAGATTAGTAAAAAGATTTATGAATTTTGTGATTTACGGATTTTGTGATTTCGGGAAGACGAGCAAGAAGATCCTTTATTAATCTTCGTTTGCTAATCCACGACATCAAAAAATCGAAAATCAACAAATCCCAAAATAAAATTTACGTGTGGTTGGCGGGCCTCGCCAGCTTCGGAGGGGAACGGGGACGCTGAGATAGGGATTGCAGTGATATCCTGTGCGGGTATCATCAACATAAATAAAATAAGGGGGAAGGGAAGCGCAGTAGATGGAACATACCTGGCTATGACTGTCGTTGATGCCAACCGGCCGGCGTTTTAACTTCTTGATGGTCGTCTTGTACCGGGGAGTATGTTTCAGCACATACTGCGTGATGCTGAAAGTATGCTGTTGCTGTTGGGAGCGCACATAACTATCGCTGTGCTCCACTTGCGGAAGCACGCAGACAGTAATGAGTACAAGGAATAGCAGCCTTAGTATTTTCACATCCAACCAACTTAATGCCCACTAAGATATTGAATGCGACCGGCTTTTGCCAGACCACTCATCACATTTTAATCACTTTTTAATCCCTGTAAAAATCAGAAAAAGCAGACCAGGCACAGTTCTTCCATCTTCAGCATTGCGTTGGCGAGGCGGAAATCCTGCATGGGGAAACAGGAGAATGACTGGTATTCGTCCAGCACAGGGCCGATAGCAACGATCTTCAGGTCAAAGGCTTCGAGTTGTTCGTTAAAATAGTCCAGCAGTGCTTTTGCAAAATCTTCTGCAGCCAGCATAGCTTCATAGTCTTCCGGTGTGGGCGCTTCCAGGATGGCGCCGGTACGTACCAGGGGTGACAGTTCATTGAGGGCGAACACGCCTTCGTCAGACAAGGCCCTCCATTCAAAATCCGTGAGGTTGCCCGTTTGCTGCAATGCTACCTGCAGCTCCTCCCAGATGGCCATCACGTTGGCGGGAACATTTTCCGGGAGGTTATTGATCTGTTCTTCCGCTTCGTCTTCTTCAAAAATATCAAGGTACAGCTGGGATAATAACTCGCGCGCATTACCCTGTGCCTGCAGTTTATCAAACATTTTCAGTTCGCGCAGCATGGCGTTCCAGCGCAGCGTCAGTTCTTCCACATCTTCTGCGTCCAGTTCATCCGCTATCATGTGCGCAGCATCGCCCAGTTTGTAATTGTCCAGCCGGCTTTTTTTCACTACCAGCTCCGCTCCTTCGAAAGACAGCTCATAAGTGGCGCAGTTCAGAAAGCGCGTACCGATGACTACTTTGTCGGGAAATATTTCGTGTATAACATCTTCTTCCGTGTCGATCTGGGAATTGCCGCCCTGTTGGCCGAATTTATTGGTCAGCCAGTTAAAATCCGCCTGTGATATACCTGTTGGCATCATCATAAAATGAAATTGATCACCAAATGTAGTGAAATTAGCTGAGGACACGCGGGTCAATAAAAGTCCTTAATTTTAGAGAAGGAATTCTTTTCGAGCGCTTCAAAATTAATCATCATGGAAAAACGGAAACTTGGAAAATCAGGGTTGGAAGCAGCCCCCTTCGCTTTTGGCGGTAATGTGTTTGGCTGGTCTGCGGATGAAAACACTTCCTTTCAACTGCTGGATGCCTTTACGGACAACGGGTTCAACCTTATTGATACGGCCGATGTTTATTCCCGCTGGGTACCTGGCAACAAGGGCGGAGAATCCGAAACCATTATCGGGAAATGGCTGAAACAAAGCGGCAGGCGCGCCGACGTGCTGATTGCCACCAAAGTGGGCGCCGACATGGGGCAAGGGGTGAATACCAGCAAAGCATACATCATCAAGGCGGTGGAAGACTCCCTTCAGCGGCTGCAAACCGACTATATCGATCTTTACCAGACCCACTACGACAATACCGACACGCCGGTGGAAGAAACGCTGGAGGCCTATGCCACGCTGATCAAAGCCGGCAAGGTGCGGGCTGTGGGCGCCTCCAACATGAGCGCAGCAAGGCTGGAAGAAAGCCTGAAAGCCGGTGGTCATAACGGCATGGCGCGCTATGATACGTTCCAGCCGCAATATAATCTTTACGACCGTGCCGGTTTCGAAGCAACGTATATGCCTCTCTGTGAGCAATACGGACTGGGTGTTGTCAGCTACTACTCACTGGCCAGCGGCTTTCTCAGCGGCAAATACCGCAGTGAGGCAGATATCGCCAAAAGCAGCGCCCGCGGCCAGAAAGCACTCAGCTACCTCAACGACAAAGGACGGCGTATCCTCGCCGCCCTCGACGCTGTGGCTGCACGGTATAACAGCACGCCGGCAGGTGTTTCGCTCGCCTGGCTTCTCACCCGCCCCACCATTGCGGCGCCTATTGCCAGCGCTACCAGCGTAGCGCAGCTGCAGGATGTTATCAATGGGATCCGGCTGCAGCTGGACGCCGATGCGGTGAAGGCACTGAATGAAGCTTCTGCGGAGGGATAACTATATTCAATCAGCCCATCATCCATCATCCCGGGGCTTACACCCCGGCAAAGATTTTTTAATGAAGAAGCCGGCTATATAAGCCGGCTTCTTTGTTTATCATTTGGGTGACGGACCGTTATATTGCTCTTCGCTTATCAGGCGAACCAGCACCATCATGGCCATCATAGTTTTATTTTGATGCCTGCGTTGGCGCCCAACCCACCGATATTGATATACGATTTGAGATCGTTGGACGGTTCGTTGTCATTGCGGTAAAACACTTTACTGCCGATCTGGTTGACCGGTGTGTTGGAGTTTTTATCCAGTGTGGTCACATATTTCGTATTTTTTTCCGCCATGCTCAGGTCGCCGAGGCCACGGGTGGGCTGTGTGGGCAATGGCGCCACCACTGCGCCGGTAGAGGCATTGACGATATTATTGGTTTGTTCGAAGGCAGTGACTTCTTTTTCCTTGCTTCTTACCGGCACATTGCGGTATTCTCCTTCAACGAAGATATCGATGCGGGGACTTACGTAAAAGGATACACCGATAGCCCCCTGAAAGCCGATAGTGATGTTAGGTTTTACTTCTTCCTTGCGGTGGATCACGGTGTGGACCATGGTACCGGGCGGAATGCCGGCCGGGCTGGTCAGCTGGTCCACATCGGTATCAATGTACAGGCGGCCCCAGAGCGGCAACACCATGCCTACACGCACATAGGGGTTCACTTTTTCGAAGCCGGGGTTCAGCACGAGGGCCGGTGCGAAGTCGACCGCATTTACATATCCCCGCGACTCCACACTGGTCAGTTGTTTACCGCTGCCTGCCATGGTGGTGAGATTTTTCGTCATCAGGTTTTTACGGCTGCGGTAGTAATTGAAAGAGGCCTCTACAGCCATGTATTTATTGATATTGTATCCCACAGCGATACCGCCTCTCGCGCCTTCACCGTATGAGCCTGTAAGCACTTTACGGCTGATGGTGTCCAGCGGATTAGGACGCGTGGGATTGTATTCAGTATGCAGGTCCTGAGGTGGAAATGGGCCAACATTCGGGAACTGTCCCGGGAAAACACTAAAGAAGTAACCACCCGTTACTTTAAGATAAAACTTGGATGGAGAAGCAGCACTGGAATGGTCCTGGGCCCGGACGTTTCCTGCGAGTGCCAACGCCAGCATAGTGGCTGAAAACAGGTGCACTTTTTTCATAAACAGTGGTTTTGGTGAGATGGTTTCGTCGTTATCGGAAGTTAACGATTTGTTATCAAATAACAATCAGCTCACCAACTTGTTTAGAAAGCTTCTGCCAGCGACAGGTATAATCCTTTTTGCCTGCTTTCACCGCTGCGTTGCTCACCAACGGCATAGTCTATACGAATTGTCAGCTTGGCATTTTCGTCGTAGAAGTAGCGGATACCTCCGCCAAAGCTGGGCTTAAAGCCATTGAGCGCAAAATTGTGGTTGTTGAACACGGAGCCTGCGCCGGCAAAGGCAGCCAGTGCAAATTTCGGCCGGATGTCCACAAACCATATCTTAATATGCATTTTGGGATCGATGAGGTAACGGTATTCCGCCTGCCCTGCCAGGTAGTTCTGGTCGCGGTAACGGCCGGTGTAGTAGCCGCGCATCATATTGTCATTCCCCATTTCGGGCAACAGGTAAAAAGGCAGCTTGTCACCCTGCAGGCTGTTGAACACGCCATTCAGGCCGATGGTGCTTTTGGGCGAGAGCGCAATAAAGTGGGAGCCCTGCGCTTCCAGCTTAAACAAAGGTTCTGAGCTGATGAATGCCGGCGCATAGGAAGCATTTAACCGCAGCCACCAGCCTTTGCGGGTATAGTTCTGGTTATCGCGGTTATCGAAAATACCGGTGAGGCCGATGAAGGTCACATGACCTCCCTCCTTGCCCACCAAAGACATAGTGTTGTAAATACCTTTATCGTCCTTGCTGCTGTACGAATCATTCTGATATAACAGGGAGGCGCCGGCGTAGAAATGGCCGGTAATGCGGCGTTCTGCCTCCAGCTGCGCCTTGTAGCGGGTATTGTTTAACAGGGAGCGGTCATCATGACGGGTTTCATTACCGATACCGAAGAAATACAGCGGGAAGTTATGATAGCGCAGATTGCCTTTATAATGCCAGGTATTGCTCCTGGTCCAGATATTGGCTTTCAGGTCAATTTTAAACTGGCTTTCGGTGGTAACGGCCGGTATCAGGTTGAGCGTAGAGTTACGCGTTGTGATGTCCGGGTTCTTATTGTCAGTATAAAAAGAATACAACATGGCGGCACCTATTTCCAGTCCTTTTTCCTGGGAATAGCCCAGTACCGGCAGCGGGAAAAAGCTGCGCTTCCGGAAGGCAAGGCTGTCTTCCTGAGGAGGGGTATTACCGTTAGCAAGTGTATCCTGCTGCGCCTGGGTACCTATGGCCAATGAAACGAACAACGCCGTGATAGTAAGTGCTTTATACATGGGCGCAAATGTACACCATTATCGATTACGAATGGCGGTCGGAATGGCCCAGTTGTTTATCAGGGGCTACCAGGTCCCGCACCAGCTGCTTCAGGAATTTTATTTCCGGGAAATGACCGGCCTCTTTCCGGTCAAATACCTGCTGATCATTCAGAAAGATGGTATAGGTGCCGGCGGTTTCGCTGGGCCGCAGGGTCACCCCTCCCAGTTCAGCCGTGAACGTGGTCAGCAGCTCCTGCGCCATATACGCCGCGCGGAGGAGCCAGCCGCACTTCGGGCAATATTCAATAGTAATAACAGGTTTCATGCTAATTAACTGATGTTTAAGATTTTAAGCTATCTGACCGGCTCGACAAGTTTATCCGTCACCGGTAGTGGCGCTTCTGCCCTGAAAGATACAACTGTATTCGGATTTCAGGGAGCATAACACAAAAATCACACGTCCGGCGCCACAATTTATTGCCCGTTCTTTTGAATCGTCCGGCTTTATCTTTATTTTTATGCCATAATTAAAGCGTACGTCCCCGAATCGCTCTACTATGTCACAGCCAACAACAATACCTTATGCTGCCGGCCATACCTTTGAAAAAATGTATTTTTATTCCACTATGTTTACTGCTGCTGTCTCCTTCTACCAGAGCGCAACAAAGCGGAATAGACAGCCTGCAGCTCAACCTTAATGCGCACACACAGCGGGATTCTGTCAGAGTGGACCTGTTGAACCAACTGTCACGCCTATACTTTACCAAAGATGCGGGCATTGCCGCGCGTATGGGTGAAGAAGCCCTCGATATCAGTAACGAGCTGGGTTATGTGAAAGGGAAGATATGGGCTACCCGCAACCTCGCCCTCGTGGAAAACACCAAAGGCAACCTGGACAAACAACTGCAACTGACGCTGACCGCCCTGAAGCTGGCGGAGGCGCAGGGAGAGCCGCGTACTCTCGGCATCCTGAACAACGACGTGGGCAACATCTTCACAGAGCAGAACAGTCCGAGGGACGCATTGATTTATCTGCAGAAATCCCTCCAGATAAAAGAACAGCTCAAGGAAATCCCCGAAATCAGCAAAACCCTTAACAATATAGGCTCTGCCTATATAGCCCTGAAACAAACCGATTCCGCCCTACTGTATTTAACCAGGTCCGAGAAGCTTAAAATATCACTGCGCGATGAGCGCGGGCTGGCCTACACCTATGAGAACATGGGCATTGTGGCCATGCTGGAGCACCGGTATGAGACCGCCCTGCGGTACCATCAGCTGTCGGCCCGGTATTACAAGGATACCGACAACCAGCCTGGCATCACCAAAGCCAGCCTGAACCTGGCGGAGGTGCAGACGCTGCTGGGCGACCTGAAAAGCGCGGAGAAAAACCTGGATACCGCCAAAGCCATTAACGACAAGCTGGGCAACTTCAAAAACGAGATGATCTATTATAAGATCCGCTCCAAGCTTGACTCAGCGCGGCACGATTATGCATCCGCGCTGAAACACTATCAGGCTTTCAGCGAACGTAACATCGATTATTTCAACATCGAGAAGAGCCGGCAGATCAGCCGCTCCGCCACTAAATACGAGGCAGAGAAAAAGCAGCGGGAAAATGTGATGCTCAAAAAGGAGCAACAGCTGCACCTGGCCACCATCCAGCAACAGCGTGTGCTGGTACTGTCCGGCGCCGCCCTGTTCCTCGCACTGTTGCTGATCACCGCCATGGTGTACCGGCTGTACAAACATCAGCAGGAGCTGTACCAGCAGCTGAACAGCAAGAACCAGGAGGTGTCCCTGCAGAACCGTATCATCCTGGAACAGAACGCCACCCTGGAAAACCTCAACCAGGTAAAGGATAAAATATTCTCCGTGATATCCCACGACCTGCGGTCGCCGCTGGCCATCCTGGAAGGACTGCTGTTCCTGCTGAAAGATGACAAGATAGATGCCCGGCAGTTCAGCTTCTACACCGATGAATTATGGCGTGATGTGAAAAACACCGCCTATATGATGGATAATATGCTGCAGTGGGCCAGCAACCAGATGAAAGGCATCAGTGTAAAAGCAGATGATTTTGACCTCACGCTGCTGCTCAACCAGGAGTTTGAGCTGTTGCAGACCATGGCGCGGCAGAAAGACGTGAAGCTCTCCCATGAACTGAAAGGCGCTATCCTCGTATATGCTGATCCGGACATGATCCGGCTGGTACTGCGCAACCTGATCAACAACGCCATCAAGTTTACCCCCGGCGGCGGGGAAATTGTGCTCCTGGCGCAACTGGAAAAGGGAGAAGCGCGGGTGTCCGTAAAAGATAACGGCACCGGTATCCCCGCAGAAGACCAGCACCGTATTTTCTCCAATATTTATTACTCCACCACCGGTACCCGGAATGAAAAGGGCTGTGGTCTGGGGCTGCACCTGTCCAAGGATTTTGTGGAGCGCAACCACGGTCATATCTGGTTCGAAAGCAAACCGGGAGAAGGCAGCTGCTTCAGTTTCACCGTCCCTCTTTCCGATGAACAGGACATTAACGCCCGCGGCTATACGGTCGTATTGCAGGACAACCCTGTCAGCGGCATGAGTGTACTGCGGCGGTAGTTACACCAATCCGAAGGCCGTCGTGTGTTTGATCTCCGTCATCACGAAGGAGCTGTGCACCTGCGCAATATTTTCTATGGCCGCCAGTTTGTTGGTCAGAAACTGCTGGTAGCTGCGCATATCGTCCACCACTACTTTCAGCATGTAGTCGAAGGTGCCGGCCACGTGGTAACATTCCATCACTTCTTCCATCCGGCTGATGGCCGCTTCAAATTTTTTCAGCAGTGGCTGCGAGTGCAGCTGCAGTGTCACACTGCAGAATGCCACCAGTGTTTTGCCGATTTTCTCCGGGTGCAGCAGGGTGACATAATTCCTGATAACGCCCATTTTCTCTATTTTCTTCAGCCGTTCGTAGGTCGGGGTAACGCTCAGGCCTATACGGTGTGCTATCTCTTTGGTATTGAGGCGGGCGTTTTCCTGGAGCACTTCCAGGATGCGGCGGTCTGTTTTATCGAGTGTGTCCATGGCAGAAAATTTTATCTGAAAAAGCGATCGCCGGCGACCGCTTTTAGTTCATTTAAACTACAAACAGATCGAAAATAGTATATATTTTCTGACTTTACCACAACAACGGTTCAATTCAATGGCATTTACATAGCTTCGCAGTATCATACACCTGTAATTGCCGATTATGAAAGATCACCCGTTACCTGCCGCCGATGCGGCTATGCTGGACCGTTTGCTGACCGAAGTACAGGACCACACCCGGCATTTTCTCGGATACCCGGTATCCAAAGATTTTGACTACAGCCTGCTTTTCCCTTTTTTACAATATCCGCTTAACAACCTGGGGGATCCTTTTGTGGATTCCACTTACACCGTTGGTTCCCGGGAGATGGAAAAATATGTGGTGGAGTTTTTTGCCCGGCTGTTCCGTGCCCCGGCCAACGACTGGTGGGGGTACGTGACCAATGGCGGCTCGGAGGGCAACCTCTATGGGCTGTATCTCGCGCGGGAGCTGTATCCCAAGGCGATGGTCTATTATTCCGAGGCCACCCATTACAGCGTACAGAAGAACCTGCACCTGCTGAATATGCCCAGCATTATGATCCGGACATTGCCTAACGGGGAAATTGACTATGATGACCTGGAACAGACAATGAGCATGAACCGCCACATGCCTGTGATCATGCTGGCCAATATTGGCACTACCATGACTGAGGCGCGGGACGATATAGGACGCATTAAAGATATTTTGAAACGATTGGCCATCCGGCATCATTACATCCATGCAGACGGTGCGCTGTCCGGCAGTTATTGCGCCTTTTTAGACCCAAGGCCCGCTTTTGATTTCGCTGACGGGGCTGACAGCATTGCCATCAGTGGACATAAATTTATAGGCTCTCCTATCCCTTGCGGCGTAGTGGTGGCCAAAAAATCTTATCGTGACAGGATTGCCCGTTCTGTTGCGTACATCGGCAGTATGGACACCACCATCACCGGTTCAAGAAACGGCCACAGTCCGTTGTTTCTATGGTACGCGCTGAAAAGCCTTGGCCTCGCCGGCCTGGAGAAAAGGGCCCGGCACAGCCTGTCCGTAGCCGCGTATGCAGTTGACCGTTTCCGGGAAAACGGCATCAATGCCTGGCGCAACCCCGATTCCATTACGGTGGTATTTCCGGAGCCGCCCGGAAATATCCGCCGGAAGTGGCAGCTGGCCTCTGAAAACGGCTGGTCGCATATTATCTGTATGCCGAATGTGGAAACGTGCCAGGTAGATGCGTTGCTGGCAGAGATGACGGCAGCTTCGGTGCCGGTTTAACCTTTACCGCCTTCCGCAATAGCGATGATTTCCGTATTGAGCGCCCTCTTGATGAGGCGCTCTTTTTCTTTGTCAGGGTGTGGCACCAGCAGCTGCAGTTTGAACTGTACAAAGTCTTTTTTGATCTCGAGGGTTTTGAGGGAGAAACTTTCCTCGCGGTAGTAGCGCTGGTAAGCCTCTATAGATCGGCGCAGGCGCGCATCCAGCTCTTCCAGGGTGAATTTGTGTTTATGGTCCAGTTCAAACTCCAGGGTCAGTTTTTTGATGTTCTGTTTGGACTGGTTCACGATAATGCTGGTAAACACCACTGAGTTAGGGATGATAACGATATCGTCGTCATCGTTCTGCAGCACCAGGTTGATCAGGGTGATATCCATGATCCTTCCTCTGAACTCCCCTATTCTGACCTGGTCTCCCAGCGAGAGCTGATCGGAAAACATCACGATCAACCCGTTGATCATATTGGAGATATAGTCTTTGGTCAACAGGGCGATGGCAGCCGCCACGATGGTGATGCTCGTGATGAGCTGCATCAGGTCTTTTCCGAAAAAGATGGGGATGGCCAGCAGGAAAAAGAGGGTATTTAACACAGAAGTGATGCGGTTAATCCCCAATATGAAGTTATCTTTCTCCAGCGGTTTCGTACGGTGGCGGCGGGTATACCAGGAGAGTATCACGAGCCATGCGACGGAAATGAGGATGTTGGCGCCCAGGAAAAAGGACAGGGCGTTGGTGATTTTGAACAACCATGGAAAGTTGTCATAAAACGCCGGATGTTCGAGGTTAAAGTATACGATGCCGGAGTAGATCAGCAGTTTAACAACAAATATGATCCGCTCCCGGCGGTTGGTGTTCTTATAGGTTTTATCGGTTACCATCATCATAGTTATCCCACACGCTTTTCCGCAAAAGTACAAAAGGCGTGCGGCTAAAAAAAGGGGCTCATGGGAGGAGGCTTACAGATCTTCCATTTTATTGAGAATTTCCGTCCAGATGATGCGGGCAATTTGTTCACTTTCCACAATACGCAGATTCACTTCGGGGGTGTCTGTGTGATCGATCATAAAGGTTTGGGAATGGGGTTGAAAATCGTCCAGCACATGTTCGCGGACATCCGGGATCACTTCATAAATCGTTTCATAAGCGACCCTGTTGATGCTAATGGTCAGGCCGTATGGTTTTCCTTTAATCATCACCGTTATACTATGCTTTTCCATACAAACTGGTTTTGATCCACTATTAAAACTGCAAGGCCTGTGCCACATAAAAAAGACCGGTGACACGCGGTTACCGGTCTTTTTTTGTATATAAATGGAAGGATAAAACGTCGTGTTTCAGGCAGTGGCCGTGGCGCGGCGTCTGGTAGTTTTCTTACGGGCGGTAGCGCCTTTTTTAGCGGTAGATTTTTTAACAGATGTTTTACGGTGGGTGGTTTTTTTTGCCGCGGTTGCTCTTTTGGCAGTTGTCTTTTTGGCAGTTGACTTCTTAGCGGTAGCGCGTTTTGCCGTCGTTTTTTTCGCTGTTGATTTTTTGGCAGCTGCTTTTTTCGGCGCTGATTTTTTAGCGGTCGTTTTTTTGGAAGATGATTTTTTAGCCGCCGCTTTTTTAGGGACTTTTGCCCCTTCTTCCCTTGCTTCAGACAGTCCGATGGCGATGGCTTGTTTGGGGTTCGTTACCTTTTTACCGCTACGGCCACTTTTAAGTTTGCCTTCGTGCATCTCATGCATGGATTTTTCCACTTTCTCCTGAGACTTCCTGGAATACTTTGCCATGATTTGAAGATTTAAATGGGTTAAAAAAAGAAGTAACAGCTGTAAGGAAAACAAATTACACGCCAGCTGACAGCAGGCAAAATCGGTCGGAAATATGGGGAAACAGGGCTAAAACTGTGTTAAAAATTCTATGCATTGTGGAACGAATTGCCCCATCAACAGGCGGGAACAAACCGTAAATCCCCTGTACACGGCAATTCGGGCGGTGGCATGTATATTGATCGACTTCTACGCAATATTGTTCACTAAACTATTAAAATCCAGGATTATGGAACACATCAGGTATCAACAACTCGCACCGAGTGCCGAGAACCACGAGAAGAGTCCTACAGACAAACCCAAACACAGTAAACGGGGATTTGCATCCATGGACCCTGAACAACAACGTGCTATTTCGAGGGAAGGCGGCAGGGCAGCCCATCAACAGGGCGTTGCGCACAAGTTTACCTCCGAAGAAGCCCGTGCGGCCGGTAAAAAAGGTGGCGAGGCTGTTAGCCGCAACCGCGAACACATGGCGGCAATAGGCAGAAAAGGTGGCACCAACCGCGGTAAAAAGAAGAATAATGCGACCACTGAAGAAAATAACTTCTAGAGAATTGAGGGATGGCGGAAGGTGAATGAGATTCTCAGCTCAAAATTCGCTTTCGTCATCCGCAATTCGTCATAATTCTTCTTATATTTAGCATAACCATCAAATTCAAGGTTATGCTAGTACTGGCCAAGGTCCTGATCGCATTCGTCATGCTGGAACACCTCTACATTATGTGGTTCGAAATGTTTGCCTGGACCACCAAAGGGCCTAAGATTTTCCAGAAATTCCCCAAAGCACTATTCCCTGCCACCAAACCACTCGCTGCCAACCAGGGCCTCTACAATGGCTTTCTGGCGGCAGGATTGTGTTGGTCATTGCTCATTTCAGACCCTGAATGGGCACGGCATACGGCGGTCTTTTTTCTCGGTTGCGTGGCAGTAGCCGGCATTTACGGTGCGCTGACAGCCGAGAAAAAGATCTTCCTGGTACAGGCACTGCCTGCACTGGTGGCCCTGTTATTGCTTCACCTGGCGTAAATGTGACCCAAATGATCGACGAAGCAGATATCAGGATTGGCAATTATGTGTCTTATTTTGACTATAATATGGAGGAATCAGTCTTTGTAGTGGAAGGTATCCTGGATGGTTATATCTACAATTCCGGACTTCCCCGGAGCAAAATTTCCTGTGAAAAAGCCAATCCCGTTCTCCTTGACCTCTATCAGCTGATCAAATTCGACTTTATCCGCGGCGTACCCGAAGAAGGAGAAGATGAGAATATCTACTCCCTGAAGTACAACCGGCTCAACAGCCTGCATATCCGCCATGAGAAAGGCTGTTTCCAGCCCGTCACCGAATCGCCGGCCGGATTTGTTCCCTACGGGCGCCCGCTGGTGCATGTACACCAGCTGCAAAACCTGTTTCATGCCCTCAGCCGCGACGAACTAACCCTCTGACGCCTGCGCCGGCACAAACACCGCCAGGGCACGGGGCATCACTTCCGCAGCCACCTCATTTACCTTACCCATATACTCCCCGTCAATCTGGAACTCGGCCTTTTTAGGCGTATGGATATACACCTTCCGCGCCCGGATGATCTCTGTTTTATGCGGATTAAAAGGACGGCGGACAAACAGCATCTTCAATGTTTCCAGCAAGGAAAGCTCCTTTATCAGCACCACTTCGAAAATGCCGTCGCTCAGGTCACTGACGGGATTGATACAGGCCCCTGTGCCGTATTTACCGGCATTGGCCAGAACTATCATAAAAGCCTCGCGTGACAACTGGTCAGCCCCGTTGTCTATCTCCACGGCAAACCGCTGCCGGTACCAGAAAGTCTTCAGCACCACCCGGGCATACCCGGTCATGCCCCGTACGCCGGACCGCTGGAAGTACTTCACCAGCAAAGCATTCAGCCCGATATCACTCAGATGGATGGAAATATCGCGGCCATTGATGCGTATCACGTCTATTTTACGGACATGCGCCTGCAGCACCAGCTCCAGCGCCGCCTCCCACGATTCGGGAATACACAGGTCGCGCGCCATGCCGTTGGCTGATCCTGCCGGAAGGATCCCTAACGGGATATCCGTATTTAACAGGCAGGTGGCTACCATCTTCACGGTACCATCGCCACCGGCGGCTACTACCCCGCTCCACCCTCCTTCCTGCAACAGCTGCTGCAAACGCGCTTCATCGCCGGCAGGATCGCCTGTCAGTAACAGCAACTCCCCCCGGACTTCCGGCCGGTGCGCTAAGAAACGTTGGACTGCTTCTTGCGGGGCAACTTTCCGGGCAGCTCCCGAAGCAGGGTTGATGACAAATAATAATCTTAATTTCTTTTCCATTTCAGTAGCATGATATGCATCCTTCCGGCAAACGCAAATATGACGCCGCAAAAGACAGCCGCTCCCGGCGATGGTGGGCGCGCATCGGCATCAATACCGGTACTGTTGTAAAAGTCTACCATGGATACGGTCATACAGGCGAGTTACAGGTATTCGGACATGTGCTTTCCCGCAGTCCTTTTGCGGAGGGGCGTACCCGTTATCGCCTGCTCGGTAATATCTGGGCACTGCTCCGGCTATTCATGGTAAAGTCCAAGCCCCTGGCGGATGTACAACTGCTGTGGCAGGGACAGACCATCCACGCCCGGACAGCAGACGACGGTTTTTTCCACTTCCAGTGGAAACCGGAACATCCCACGCCCGCAGGCTGGCATCCGGTAACGGTCACGCATACACAAAACGGGGAAAATATCGCCGAAGGCGCCGGTGAGGTGTATATTCCCCACCGTACCCAATTTGGGTGCATCTCCGATATCGACGATACGTTTCTTATTTCCCATTCGGACCAGGTCCTCAAAAAACTGAAAGTACTCCTGACCCATAACGCGGCCAGCAGACGTCCTTTTGAAGGCGCCGTGCGTCACTACCAGTTGCTCAGCCACGGGCATACCCTGCCCCCTATGCCCAACCCCTTCTTCTATGTATCCAGCAGTGAATGGAACCTCTATGACTATATCCGCGAATTTTCAGACACCTGGCGGCTGCCGCAGGGCGTATACCTGCTCAATCAGCTGAAACATTTCTCCCAGCTGTTAAAAACAGGACGCGGGAAACACCACACCAAATTCACGCGCATCGCCCGTATCCTGGAAAGCTATCCCCATATGCCTTTTGTGCTGCTGGGAGATGATACCCAGCAAGACCCCTATATCTACGAAGCTATTGCCCGCCATTTCCCCCGGCGCATCATCAGCGTGTACCTGCGGCACCTCTCCGACGAAAAGAAACCGGCCGTGCTGGCGGTCATCCGTAAACTGGAAGCATCCGGCATTGCGTGCTGTTATTTCAGGCACAGTGAAGAAGCGATTGCACATTCGCAGCGGCTGGGACTTATCGCTCCCCTGCCGGCGTCCTCGTGACCACCGTACAGGAGAACTCCGCGGTCACCGGTGCACAGGTCACCATAAATTCATCGGGCGACAAATATTTTTCCACCATCGGTAAAGACGGCGCATAATGGTAACTGCCGCCGGGACGCAATGCCCGCAGTATATCCATGTATTTGGCGGCATACCGGCTGCAATCGGGACTATGGCGGTGATGATGATGCAGGAAATGATTAGAGAAAGAAAGATTTGAAATGATAGTACCCCAATGGCCGGCCGGCAGCGAGAAGTCCAGCCAGTCCCCCACTTTCAGGTAAGGCGTGGGCGAAGCAATGAAGCGATCCACCCCGTAGGCGGTGATGCCTTGCCGGCGCAATAGCTGCACCAGCGCGGCTTGCGGGCCGCAGCCGATATCCAGCACCGGACCTTTTAATGTGGCGGTATCCAACCGCAACACCCGCAGCTGCAAAGCAGCGGCGTATTCCGCGCAAACGATTGGCGTCAGTTGCGCGCCCGCGTGGGCATAATGCGTTTCATAAAAAGGGTGCGTGTGCCGCCACCACTGCTGCAGGCGCCTGGTATGCCGCGCAGTCACCGCGGCTTCCTCTGGTTGGCCGGACAGCGCACCCTGCACCATATCCTGCACCAGGGCAGCGTATACTTCCCGCAGGGCAGTCGTGTTGGCAGCCGCCACGTCGATGTATTGGTTCACCGTGCAAAAAGCGCGGCGGGCGCCGGCAGTCAGGTAATCCACCACTTCGGCTGCCCGGCCGGCATCGTGAAGCGCCAGGATATCCTGCCGGCGGTCAGTCGCCAGTCGCCGGGTGGCCTGCGTCCACGCGATCTGACTACCCGGATAAAATAAATTGTGACGGGCATGTTGCTGGTACTGGTCATCAATGCTCTGGCGGATAAGGGCGGAAATCATGCTGCAAAGATATAGCAAAAAAACAGTCAGGCCCGGGGCCTGACTGCTGAAAACGATGAACGGTAAAGTATATACGAAATATCAGTGTTTGTTGCCGTGCATCAGCTGATCTACCACCTGGTGGAAAGATCCTGCGTTCGTAACAGCGCCGTCGTTCACAAAAAAGATCTCGTCGGCGTTTTCGATGGTGTTGAGGCGATGCGCGATGATCACACGGGTAGTGGTGACTGGCAGCTTATCCAGGATCTCGCCGAGCAGCTTTTCCGTCACGGTATCGATATTGGCCGTGGCTTCGTCCAGTATCAGCAGATCGGGCTTGCGCAGCACCGCCCGCATAAAGGCGATCAGTTGTTTCTGTCCCAGGCTGACACCCTCTCCGGCTGACTGTACCGGGGTTTCCAGTCCTTTTTCAAACAGGCCCAGTAACTTTTCCAGGTTAGCCGCACGGAGCACTTCTTCCAGCTGTTCGTTGGTGTAGTTCTCGTATTCTTCGTTGCCATACAGGATATTCTCCCTGACCGTACCGGTGAACAGGATGGGGTCCTGGAGGATGAAACCGATGCGGCGCGTACGTTCCGCGGCATTGTAGGAACGGATATCTTTCCCATTCAGCAGTCCACTGCCTTTCACCGGATCATCGAGGCGGGCAATGAGCGACGCTGTGGTGGTTTTACCGCCGCCGGTGGGACCTACCAGTGCGTAAGTCTTTCCCTGCTCCAGGCGGAGGTTGATGTTATGCAGGATTTCGCGGTCTTCCGTGTAACCAAAATGCACCTGTTTCATTTCCAACAGGGGCGCGCCTTCCTGCCTTGCATGGGCTTCGATGGTGCCCATATTGTTTTCCAGCACCAGTATTTCGGAGATGCGCTCCCATCCTGCCATCGCCGTCTGGAAGTTGGCCCACAGCGCGGCCAGCTGCCGCAGCGGGCTGTAGAAATAGTTAGCGTAAGCGATGTAGCTGACCAGCAGTCCTATCGTGAAAGCGCCGGTGCTGATCAGGTATACGCCATAAGCCAGTATCATCAGCTGGGCCAGGCTGGCCATCAGGCTGTAAAACGGCATGAACACGTTGTTGGCGATGCCCATCGCTGTAGCGGACGTATAGTTCTTCTGATTGGCTTCATTAAAACGCTGCATAAAATAATCGCGTCTGCCGAAAGCCACTACTACTTTGAAGTTGCTGAGGCTTTCCTGGATCTCCGCACTCAGTCCGCCGACTGTTTTCAGGTTCGCAGCATTTTTCTTTTTCACCCAGGGCGACAGCAGCCGCGTGAATATCAGCGAGAGTAAGGCGGGTATCAGTGCCACTGCACCGAGTTTTACGTTGAGGGAGAACAGGAAAATACCGGCGCCGGTCATGGAAATGATACTACCGACAAACTGCATCAGGGACTGGGAGAAGAACTGGTTGAGCTTATCCGTATCGTTATTGACGCGGGAGATCAGGTCTCCGGCTTTGTTCTGGTTAAAGAACGCTACCGGCAGCTGTTGCAGTTTATGGAAGACAGCGTTGCGCAGCGTGTAGAGCGTCCGTTGCCCCACGGTGCCCATGAGTTTTGTCTGCAGATAGTTGATACCGAAGGAGGCCAGGTACACCGCCAGCAGGATGCCGGAGTACACCAGTACGCCATGGTACTGTTTGTGCATCACGTAAGTATCGATCGCGTAGGCGGTCAGCAGAGGGCCCAGCAGGTTCAGGCCGGAGGTGCCGATGGTTGCCAGCAAAGCCACTGCCAGTTTGCTTTTTTCGTGCGAAATGAGCCGCAACAAGCCTTTGAAGGCGGTGTAGTTAGACACGCCTTTTGCCGTAGCGGGTTTATTAAGATTGTAATTCATAGTTGCTGGTGCTTTGCTGGGAGTTAAAAATCTGTACATAGTCCGGGCTCTTTTCCATGAGTTCATCATGGGTGCCCGCTGCGATCATTTCGCCCTGCATCAGCAGGATGATCTGATCGTAGTGAGTAACGGCGCCTATTTTCTGGGTCACAGACACCAGCGTCAGGTCCGGGTAGTTGCGGTGCACATTGGCCAGGATTTTTCTTTCCGTGCGGGTATCTACGCGGGCGGTGAAATCGTCCAGCAGCAATATTTTAGGGTTGAGCGCCAGGGCGCGGGCCAGCATGAGGCGCTGTTTCTGGCCGCCGGACAGGCTGGTGCCCCGTTCGGAGACAGTGGTGCTGAGTTTTTCCGGCAGCTGGTCGGTAAACTCTTTCACTTCCGCCGTGGTGATGGCTTTTTCCAGTGATGCGTCGGTAACCACATCGCTGAACGCAATGTTTTCCCGGACGCTCATGTTGAAGACGACGCTGTCCTGAAATACAAAGCCTACCTGCTGGTGAAAGGACTCGCTCTCATAGGCAGCAATGTCTTCTCCGTCTATTTTGATGGTGCCTTCATCTGGTTTGATCAGGCGCATCAACAGATAGAGCAGTTGTGTTTTGCCGGCGGCCGTGGGACCTATGACCGCTACTTTGGACCCGGCTTTCACGGAGAAGGAAATATCTTTCAGGACGGGCTTTTCGCCATAGCTGAGCGATACGTGTTCGCAGGTGATGTCGCCTTCGAGATTTTTAACGAGCGTGCCCGTTTCCAGCATGTCCGGGGAGTGCAGCACGCTGCTGATACGCTGGTAGGATGCCGTTGCCTGTGCGATGACATTGCTCATAAACCCGATCACGAGGATAGGAAATATCAGCAGTGTCAGGTAGCTGTTGAACGCCGCGAAGTCACCGATGGTCATACTGCCGTCGATCACGAAGCGGCCGCCCAGGGCTAGTATCGCCAGGCCGGTCATGTTGGCCGTAAAAACGATCACGGGGATCAGGCCGGCGAACAGCTTCAGGATGGAAAGGCCGAAGTCCAGCGCTTTCCCGTTGGCATCGAGGAACTTTTCGTATTCCCGCTGCTGTGAATTCACTACGCTGATAAGCGCTGCGCCCAGGATGCTTTCGTTGATCACTTTATTGAGGCGGTCCATGATTTCGCGGCTTTTCATGAACAGCGTTCTTACTTTCTTCAGCACAAAGAAAAAGGCGGTACCCATGATGGGGATAGCGGCGATTACCACCAGCGCCAGCTTCCAGTCGATGGTCAGCAGCAGGACACTGGCGCCGATAATAATAAAGATCGACGATACCAGCGATACGATGGCCTGGGACACGAACAGTTTAATGGAGTCCACATCGGCGGTGAGGTTGGTGAGCAGTCGTGATGGGTTGGACTGTTCCATCCAGGCGTAACTCTGGCGGGATATCTTTTCCGCCAGTTGTTCGCGCAGATTTTTAGCCACCTTTTCAGACGCGTACGTCTGGATGATGTTTTGCAGGTAGGTGAAGACGAAGATCAGTAAAGCGGCCAGCCCGAATTTGATGATCAGGGGTTCATACGCGAAGTGGCTGTGTGAAAAGTCATCTATCCCCTGCCCGATGATTTTAGGCAGCCACAGGTTCAGGCTGTTGCCCAGGAGGGCAAACAACACGAGCATGGCTATCAAACCTTTGTAGGGCCGTAACAATCCAAAGATACCTGAGGGTTTTTTCTCCTTTCCGGAAGGTTGTTTCATATAATTGGGCGGTGATTAAAGTATGAGGTGCATGGTGAGCGATCATACAAACTTAAAAACTTAAACATATAAAGTCAATACTTAGAGGAAGACGAACTGCCTCCCGAAATATTGCAGCCATCCACCATTTTTGCCGGCACAAAAATATTGAACAGTGTTCAAATTTTGAAACAATATTATAAATAACTGGAAAAAATATTTTCCTCAGCGGTGAAATTTGTGGTCCGGCACCGGGGAAAGCAGCGCTACCGGGCAGTTATGCGTGCCCGGCAGGGCCAGTTGTCCGTTTTGCGCGGTCAGGACCTCCCCGGTAAAAACATTTTTCCATTTGAGCGGTGCATTGGCTGGCAGGGATAACGGGGCCAGGTCGTGTTTGCCGAGGTGTGCAGCCGGCAGCAGGGGCGCCACGACAATACACCAGTCCTGCCGGTATTTGCGCGCATAAGCGATCTGGGTGTTCTGTTCCCCGCTGGTCAGCGGGATATATTCCCCGTGGATGAACAGGGAGGCGTGGGCGTTTCTGAGCTGTAACGCTTTACTGACCAGGTACAGCTTTTCTCTGCCAATACCTGCTTTGGCGCCGGCATGTTCTTTCGGCCACCCCGGCGCATGGTCGTTTTCCTGCCAGGCGGCCAGGAGCTTCCGGCGCAGCGGGTAATTGACCAGGTGATGCCCGTCGTTGTTACCGGCGCTGAAATCCCATAGTTCGCAGCCCTGATAGATATCCGGTATACCGGGGGCCGTTATCTTGATCAGTGTTTGTGCCAGGGAAAAGAGGTGGGCATGTGCTCCGAGTTTTTCCGCCAGCTGATGCATCCCGTGGAGAAAAGCGCTGCCGGGCGTCAGTATTTTTTCGATGAACTGCAGGCAGGCCAGTTCATAGGCGGTATCGGGCATCAGCCAGGAGCTGTGCACTTTGGCTTCCCGCACCACCTTCAGGAAAGTGGCGGTGATATGCGCGGGGAAACTGTTGTCCGTCTCTCCCGAAGCGGGCAGGCAGGCGAAGACCGCCTGGTAGATAAAATACTCATCATTGAGGTCCGGCGCCGGTTTTTCATCGATCGGCGTGATCAGGTCGTGGTTAGCGGTATGCCAGGCCTGTACCTGTTGTATCCACAGATCGGGAATAACGGTCAGTGCGTTGAGCCGGATGCGGGCATCTTCTCCCCAGCGGGTGTCGTGGGTGGCGGTGGTATTGAGGGAGAAAGGCGACAGGTACTGCCGTACGGCCATGCGTTCGTGGAAGCCGTCCAGCGTGCATTTGTTTTGCACTGGCGAGTCGCCGGCTTCATTGTGCGACAGCAATGCATTGTATACGTAGAACAACGTTTCTTCTACACTTTCCCGGTACAGTTGTCCGGCGAACTGGGTGATTTTTTTCAGCAGCAGTAGTGCGGCGGCAGTCTGCTGTTGTTTTTTATCGGGGTCCCAGAAAGAACGGATCAGCTCCAGCGCGGTACCGGTAGCAGGATTACGCAGGATGGCGTCTTCTATGGCCTGGTCCAGCTGCCGTGTGTCTGTTGCCGACAAGGGCCATCCCTCCGGATAGATCCGGTTGGCCGGCAGGCATACCATAAAATCGCCGATAGCCATTTTCAGCCGTCCGTTGTCCGTCTCCGGCTGCACCAGCTTACCGCGGAAGACTTCCCGTACCAGGTTATCCCATTCACCGTTCATATGTTTTTCCAGCACCAGCTGTTTTTTGCTACGGGCCAGTTTGGGATATTGCGCCAGGCCGGGAAAATGGGTACGGTAAAAGCGACCCAGTTTCTCCATGCCTTCTCCGTCTGTGAGCAGCTGGCTTACGCCGGCCAGGAAATCGTAGCCGGTACTCCCCTGCAACGCCCATCGCTCCGGCAACGTTTCATGACCAGCCAATATCTTCTCTGCGATGATGTAGCAGTTGTTGCCGAACAGTTCCCGCAGATGATAAATGTATTGGGCCGGGTCCAGCAGTCCGTCGATCTGGTCAATGCGTAATCCCTGGATAATGCCTTCCTGGTAGAGGCGGTGCAGGAAACCATGGTATTCTTCGAACACCGCTTTGTCTTCCATGCGCAGTGCGATGTGTTCGTTGACGCCCAGGAAGCGGCGGTAGTTGATGCGAAAATCCGCTTCACTCCTCGCGGTAAATGTATAGTGCTGTAGGTCCAGTAGCTCATGAAGGAGTGCCGTATTGTTGTTCACCAGCTCCAACAGCGGCAGGAAGGCCTGTTTACGGGGCGGTTTCAGCAGGGCTCTCATCGCTTCCCAGTCCGGCAGTGAGCGGCGTTGTAAGATATTTCCCTTCATCCCGGTGAGCCAGTTTTTCACCACGTCCATGCCTGGCGGCAGTATGTTCAGCAGCCATTTGTAGCTTTTGGCAGACAGCGGGTACGACTGTCCACCGGTGGTGATGCTCAGCCCCAGCGTACTGTAGCTAAGCCGGACACCACCATCAGCGATGGTTTCCCGGAGATTTTTTTTCAGGAAAGGCGCCATCAGTTTTCCGTGGAGATCAGGATCAGGATGATGCCAGTCGATATCAAAATAGTTGTAATAAGGGGAGGCCGTACCTCTCTCCAGGGCGTCCATCAGCCGTGCGTTGTGGCAATGGAACGCCATATAGTTGGGCACGATGTCCTGTATCCAGCTCATGCCCAGTGAGCGGAGCCTTACATGCAGCTGCCGCATATGGGCCAGCGAGCCGATGGTGCTGTTAATTTCGCGGGGATTGGTGATATCATAACCGTGGCGGCTTCCGGGCGCTGTTTCAAAAACCGGCGAGGCATAGATAGTAGTGATACCCAGCTGGTGCAGGTAGTCCAGTTGTTTTTCGAGGTCTGTAAAGGTAAAATCCCTGTTAAACTGAATGCGGTAGGTGGCTACCGGTGTAAAGAACTCATTCCTCATGATGCGCCATTTCATATACGACAGCCGAGAGGGGCTGCAGCAAAATCGGTTCATTTTCCAGTATCTCATCAGCAGCTTTCACACCCGGACCGTTCCACATTTCATGCGCAGAGTCGAATATCTTCTTTAATGGTGTTGGGGCCACATGATGATAAGTTTGCATGCCCTTATCAAAATTCAATAGTATCAACACCGTATCCTGCCCGCTGGTTCGTTTTATGACGAGTAATGGCAGTTGACCGACAGGATGTACCTGTAACGCGTCTTTCGAAGTGGCGCGCATAGCGGGCCGGTGTTTACGGAAAGCGATCAGAAAACGGTAACAGGCCAGCAAAGCAGCATTCCGCACTGTGGTGGTGTCCCATTGCAGGCGGCTGCGCCGGAAGGCGTCAGCATCGTTCATCGTTGTAAAAGACAAAAAGGGAGCTGTCTCCCCGTATTCTTCTCCCATAAATAACAGCGGAATAAAAGGAGAAAGAATAACAGCAGAGACCGCCAGCTTCAGCGCCTCAAAAGACACCAGGGCGCCCAGCCGCTCTCCTTGTTTCCGGCGCCCTGTCTGTTCGTGGTTTTGTGAGAAGACAATAAAATGCCGTGCGTCGCTGTTCACCAGCTGACGGCCGAACTTCCGCCTGCGAAACGGCGAATACTGCCCGGTGTAGACAATTGCGTTGGTGAAAGCCTGTGCCAGATGGGCCAGCTCTCCGAAGTCTTCGTAACAGCCGGCCGTTTCACCCGTCAGCAGGCTGTGCAGCGCATGGTGGAACTCATCCGCCCACTGGGCATTAAATCCATAGCCGCCAATAGACACCGGGTTGGTATAACGGGGATCGTTCAAATCTGTGGAGGCGATGAGCAGTTTACGTTTACCTGTCTGCTGCTCCAGCTCTCCTACGGCTTCTGACAGTTCCCAGGCAAAATGCTGCGCGCTGTTGTCCTGGCAGCCGTGCAGTGTATCCAGCCGCAGCCCGTCGATGTGGAACTCGTCCAGCCACATGAGCGCGTTCTGTATATAGAAATCCCGTACGGGATCGCACCAGGCATCATCGAGATTGACGCCCGGCCCTCCTGCGGTAGTATATTTCCGGGTGAAGTAAGGCCCGAAGTCGGACTGGTAGTTTCCTTCCGCGTTGCTGCGGCAGAAAGACACGTCGAGGATGACGGCCATCCCCAGATGATGGGCAGTATTGACCAACGCCTTAAAATCGTCTGCCGTACCATAACGGTTATGTAACGCAAACGGATATACGCCGTCGTATCCCCAGTTGCGGTCACCGGCAAACATGCAGACCGGCATCAGTTCAATGGCGGTGATACCGAGGGCTTCCAGGGCAGGCAGCCGTTCCCTGGCGGCCTGAAAGGTACCTTCCGGGGTAAAAGCGCCGATATGTATTTCGTAAATGATCAGGTCTTCCGGAGAAATACCTTTCCACTGCTGATCGGTAAAAGTAAAACTGGCGGGGTCCGTTACGCAGGAAGCGCGGTGCACGGTACTTTCCTGGCGGCGGGAAGCAGGGTCCGGCCGTTGCAGCTGTTCATCCAGCAGATAATAGTAATGCATGCCATCGGTAACGCCCTGCAGGGTAGTGCTCCAGTAGCCGTTATCTTCCGCTGTCAGCGGATAGGCCACTTCTTCCCCACCCAGCAGGAGCAGTGTCACACTTTTCCTGAATGGCGCCCATACACGGAAAACACATTCCCCGTTTTCTTTCAGCAATGCTCCTTGTTGTTGATAACGTGTCATCATCTCGCTGGTATTTAAGACAAGGAAATTATTTCACGCCAACCCGTGGGAAGCACGGCTATTGTTCCGCTATACCAATACCACAGCGGGCTGTACTTCCGGCAGCGATGCAGGCTGTTTTCCGCTGACGGTTTCAAATATCAGCTTCAGCCCGTCGCGCAGCGCATGCAGGTTGGAAGGTTTTACCATCCAGTCGGTGGCGCCCATAAATTTCATCCGGGTCATATCTTCCGGGTTAAAAGAGGCTGCATAGAAAATCACCGGAACATCCGCCAGCAGCGGAGACTGCTGGAGCGCTTCCAGTTGGCGGACACCATCAACAGCAGGCTGACGGGTATGCAGGAAAATATAGTCCGGTTTGTATGCCTGTTGAGCAGCATAGGATAAAGCATGGGTGGCGTTATCAAAACAAATGCAGGCCCGGGTTGCCTGTAACAGATCGAGTGCAAGGAAAAACTGGTTTCTGTTGTCACGAACTTCATCAATCAAAAAGCAGGAAAACTTCTGTTTCATTGTAACGGATAGTTTATTCACATGGTAAACAAAAATGGCTAACAACCGGCAGATCTCAAAAGAAATGCCGGCGCAAAATTACGGTATATTCACATCGTTATTTTCTTTCCTGTAGATAAAAATCCCATTTCGTGTAATGTGCGTGTAAAATCATCGCGAAGGGGCCGGCCGGAGGCCGCCAAAACAGTGAAAATAAAAAACCGGCAGTCATTTTTTGATGACCCCGGTCATATGCGAACATTAAATCCGCTAACCCATTGCGCTGCTGTAGATATCTTCCTGCTGAGCCGGATGATGGTTCTGTCCGAATATCTTTTCTTTCGTATGTGTATCGTCTTCCATAACACCGGCAGAACGATCGATCATTCTCCCTTTGTTTTTCCTGAGCATGTAAAGTATCAAACCTGCCGCCGCAGTTCCTACAATGGTGGACGCTAACAATATCTTTTTCATGGTGATGAGTTTTAATGCTGTAGTTGTCCGCCAAGAGTTATGCCATGAAACCGCGGTGCGGCAGATTTAACATTTTGCTGGCAAACGGAGGCGTTGCCTGCTTATTTCCCTGCCGGCACCAGCCGGATGCGCTGCAGGTTCATGACGCCCAGCCCCGGTTTCGTCAGGGCTTTCACCAATACCTTATCCACACCTTTTTTGGATAGCGTGACCGTTCCCAGGTCCCATTCCTTGTACGCGCTCCAGCTGTTGTCCGTACCTTTCACCACGCCGGTCAGCGTTGTTTTTCCGGCACTCACCGCCACCTTTGCACCTGCTGAAGCATCTGTACACGCAAAACGCAATATCATCCTGTAGCGGCCCGGCTGTTTCACCTGGATGTTCCAGGCTGCCGTACCGTCTACAGACATCCAATTGTAGATAGTCGCCTGCTCTCCTACCGACAGCCCCACCCCGTTGGTAAGGACCGCATCGCCGGCTACCAACTGGTAGCTGCCGTCCGCTTCCGGAAAAACGCCCTGTGAAACCAGCGAAGTGCCGGTAACATCCAGCTCCACCACCGTTGCTGCGCTGTTTTTAAAGGCTCTGTTGCCGACATCGATAAACAGTCCCCTTTCATCTGTGGCTATTTTCAGCGGTGTATGCGCCGTATCCGCCAGGAAAAAGGCCTGTGGAATTACGCCGGCGTCGGGAGACAACGGCACGTGCAAACGGTTGTCTGCCGGCCAGTTGAAAATATGCAGGAAAAATTTCCCCGGCGCAGTGGTGATACGTCCCCAGTTGACCTTTCCAATAGTATTGGCACGGGTACCATAGATCGATTCCCCGTTGGCCCGCATCCAGTCGCCGATGCCTTTCATCAGCGCCACGCTCTTTTCCGGAACGGTACCATCACCCATCGGGCCCACATTCAGCAGGTAGTTGCCCCCTTTGGAAACAATATCGATCATGTTACGTACCAGCTCTTCCTTCGTATGCCAGTTTTGGTTGTTCCTGCTATAGCCCCAGGTGCCGTTCATGGTCATACAGGACTCCCAGTCCATCCCCTTAAAGCCGGTTTCCGGGATAAACTGTTCCGGCGTCACCAGGTCACCATGCGCGCGGGTATATTCGCTGTTATGATCAAACGCGTACAACCGGTTGTTCATGATAATATTGGGATGATGTTTTTTCACCATCGCTACTAGCGCGTTAGCGCCCCATTTTTCGCCCTGTATCTCTTTGGAACTGTAATCCCACCAAACCACATCGATAGGCCCGTAATTAGAAAACATTTCTTCCGCCTGCTGATGCATATAGGCCACATACTTCGCATTGTCGCGGCCCTCATTTTTCACGCCGCCGGGCGTAGGCATGCCGTGTTCCACGTAGGCGTCCGGATGGTGCCAGTCCAGCAACGAAAAGTAGACCCCTATCCGCAGTCCCTGTTCATGCAGGGCGTTGACGATTTCGCGGAACAGGTCCCTGCCGGTTACGTCCATCCCGTCGAACGTGGTGGTTTTACTATCATGCAATGCGAACCCTTCGTGATGCCTGCTGGTGAAGATCACATAGCGGCAGCCGGCGTCTTTGGCCATCTTCGCCCATTCGCGGGCGAACCCTTTTTTGGGCTTAAACAGCGGTGTCAGTTTGGCTGCATATTCGGCTGACGGCACATTGGCCATGTTCTGTATCCATTCCACACAGCCGTCATAGTCTTTTCCGTTCCATTCTCCGGCGGCGGCGCTGTACAGTCCCCAGTGGACAAACATACCAAAGTGCGCATCGCGGAACCAGCGCATGCGGGCGTCGCGCAGCGCCTCGGGTTCATTAGCGTTAGCCACCAGTCCTGCATCCTGCTGCGCGCAGACAGTCGCGGCCGAAAACAGTAACGCGCCGGAAAAACATATCTCTAAAAATCTTCTTTTCATTTGTTCAAACGATTAATGTGCTATCGGTTTACCAGTTCGGGTTTTGTACCATGTTAGGATTTGTATTCATTTCGATCAGCGGAATAGGCCATACATAATCGCGGCGGGCGTTGAACTTCCGTTGTTCCACGATTACAGCCTTTCCGGTGGCAGGGTCTACGGCGCCTTTAGCTGCCTGGTTCAGCAGCACTTCTGCTGTTTTCCATCTGCGGATGTCAAATAACCGCTGTCCCTCGAAGGCCAGCTCCACCTGCCGTTCCCGGCGTATCAATGTACGGAGCGCCGCCTGTGAATTGTAGCGGCTCACGTCCACGTCCGGCATGCCGGCGCGGCGCCTGATGTCGTTGAGGTACCGTATCACGTCGGGGTGCTGCCACTCATTTTTTTCCACCAGCGCCTCTACATAGTCCAGCAATATTTCCGCATAGCGGATGACCATAAAATGGAGGGAACCGCTCCATGGCGCACCGGCATCCTGGGGGTCCAGGTATTTCCGGGTCCAGAAACCGGTCTGGGTGGACTGTGTAAGCCCTATCTGATCGGCATTGCCGGCGGTGAATGGTTCCAGCTTGCGGTTGACGAACGTTTCGCCCGGAACGATCACGCTGGCGGCTAAACGGGGATCACGGTTATTGTTATACCGCGGGTTGACCTGGTAGATCGCCAGGCTGTCAGGCCCCAGCTCCTCCAATGTTTTGCCCTGCAGGGTTTCGTAGGTGTTGACCATCGAGGCCGTAGGGTTGGTAGTGGCCTGGCCGCCAAGGCTTTTAGGCGCGTTGCGGAAAAAAGCTTCGTTTTCCCCGCCCCTGCGGAACAGGATACGTTCCTTATTGACCATACCGCTGTAGGAGAACAGCGATGCATAACTGGACACACCGGGCTGTGCGCTGTGATAGAGCTCATACACATTGAGGTCGATCACTTTTTTAGCTGCTTCCGCGCATTTGGCGTAGTCGCCCGCATTCAGGTAAAGCACGGTCTGCATAGCGTAGCAGGTGCCCTTGCTCATGCGGTATACATCGCTTTCCGGGTACGTGGCCGGTAATTCTGCGGCGGCGGAATCCAGTTGCGCTGCAATAAAGCTGACCACCTCTTCTTTCGTGTTGCGTTTCACGAACTGTTCTTCCGGTGGCAGCGAGTGGCTGACAATGGGAACAGGGCCATACAACAGGAAAAGGTCCAGGTGATACCATGCGCGCAAGGCACGCGCCTCGCCGGCATAACGTGCTTTACGGGTAGCGTCTTCCACATAGGCGCGGTTATAGTTTTCCAGGAAACGGCAGGCGCTGCGGATATAGGAATAATGTTTTCTGTATATCTCTGTGACGGAATTCGTCTGGCTGGTGGCCAGCCCTACGGGAAAGGTCTGCCAGTCGCCGTAATTCCCGCGGAACACTGCCTCGTCGGTAGTACCGGCCAGGTGCATTCTGCAGTTAGACATAAAGCCATAATCACTCAGCGTACCTGACGGCAAACCGCCATATATATCTCCCAATGCATTTTGCAGATCGGATTCGAGGTTCCACCATTTTTCATCTGTGGTGGCGGTAGGGTTATCCCGTACCAGGAAACTTTTCTTGCAGGCCGTAAAGCCCAGCAGCAGGCCGGCCGCAATGATACAATATTTCTTCATCGTCATGTTTTTAGGATCAGAAACTGATATTTAGGCCGGCGGTATACATTTTCATGATGGGATATTTTGTTTCATCTCCCCGTGTTTCCGGGTCACTGACTTCCATCTCTGTTATCGTCAGCGGATTCTGTGCATTCAGGTATACCCGTACGCCTTTCAGCTTGATGCGCCCGGTTTGCGACACCGGCAGCTGATAGCCTACCTGGATATATTTGACGCGTGCGTAAGCGCCGTTCACGCTCCAGAAATCAGATACTTTTTCGTTAGGACCCGGTGATGGCAGCAGCCGGGGGAAACGGGCGCCCGGGTTTTCCGGCGTCCAGTAATCCATATGCCAGGTAAGCGGCGTACCTCCTTCGCTGGCAGCATTGAAGGGGATCGCTATGCGTCCGTTGTAGAAATTAACTACCTGCCCGATGCCTGTGATCATCGTTTCGAAATCGAAACGTTTCCACTTAACAGATATGCTCCCGAAGTAAGAACTGTAGGGCTCCGTGGCGCCTAACTTTACTTTGTCGTTGTCATCGATCACGCCGTTATTGTCGGTGTCAGCATAACGGATATCACCCGCTGCCTGTCCGGGGATGATGGCAATTCCCTTTTCTATGTCTCCCTGTTGTATCAGCCCCAGGCTTTTATATCCGTAGTATTCCGCAAAGGCGCCACCCACTTCGCGGATGGTGTTGCCCTCGATCAGCGGCAGCGTTTGCGCCATCTTCAGCAAGGTGGACTTGTTACGGGAATAGCCTGCATTAAAAGCGATATTGACATCCTTGCCAACATTGGTATTGTAGGATAGTTTCACTTCCCAGCCTACGTTTTTCATGGTGCCGATGTTAATAGGTGTAAGGCCGATAGCGGAAGTAAGCGTAGGTTGCGGCCGGAGTATCAGGTCACTGGTCTTTTTGTTGTACCAGTCGAAAGTAACATCCAGTTTGTTTTTGAAGAAGCTCAGATCAGCGCCGATATCGAGGATGGCGACTTTTTCCCAGGTGATATTGGGGTTACCAAAAGTACTTTCTTTACCATTGCCCGGGTCTACGGTCGACTGGTACATGTAGGGATCGATGGCATTGTTGCCCAGCCGTCCGTAAGAGCCCCGTAGTTTGAACTGATCGAGGAAAGTCAGGGGTTGCATAAACGCTTCGTTGCCCAGGTTCCAGCCTACAGCGATGGAAGGGAAATTGCCCCACTTTTTGCCGGGAGCAAATATGGAGGAGCCGTCTCGCCGCATTCCCGCTTCCAGCAGGTATCTGTCGGCGTAGCTGTAATACACTTTTCCAAAAACCGATGCCAGCGTTATCTCTTTCCACGGGTCGGGGTTGTTCATTTCTTTTGAGTAGCCCAGTACCGCGTTTACCCGGTGTTTTCCGAATGACTTGTTATAGTCGAGATTGCCGCCGGTATAGTAATAACTTGAGCGGTTGCTGGGACCGGCGGATTTTATGTCCGTGAAATCGCGGCCTGTTTTCTGGTTGGTGAAATAATCGAAAAAGATATAGGCGTCACGGTTAATTTTATCTGCACCGGAAGAGACACGGTAGCTGAACTGTCCTTTCAGGGTGAGGCCGGGGATGATCTCCCATTTAGGCCGCAGGTTGATCAGTATTTCATCCCTGACCCTGTTGGAAACACCGCCTCTTTCTGTATTGGCCACCGGGTTCCAGCTTTCGCCATAGGTACCGTAGTAGGTGTATCCCGGCCGCTCGGGTTTATCCGGGTATTTCGCGGCGATGTTGGGCGGCGCAGTATAGGCCCATCCCAATATGCCTCCCGCCCCTCTTCCCAAAGCGTAGGGTTGGTTTTGTTCCTCGCGTGAAGCGAAGAGGTCCATAAACACCACGATGTTTTTACTCAGGTCCACGCTGGTATTGGCCCGTACGTTGCCTTTGTTGAAAGAGGAGTTTTTCACCATGCCCTGCTGGCTGAGGTAACTGGCGGTCAGGGCAAACCTTGCGGCGCTGTTACCACCGGATACCGACATGGAGTGTTGCTGGATCTGGGACTGCTGGTGTATTACCTCGTCTTTCCAGTTGGTGGAAGGATATTTTACGGGGTCGGATTTATCGGCCGTTTGCCTGATCACGTCTTCCGAATACAACGGATCGCCGCCGTTGTTCCTGATGGCTTCATTGGTCATCCGCATATAGGTAGCCGCATCAACGAATTTGGGCGAATACACGGGCGTCTGCGTACCGGCGTAACCGTTGTATTGTACGTTTACCACACCCGGTACCCCTCTTTTGGTGGTGATGATAATGACGCCGTTGCCTGCACGGGCACCGTACAGGGAAGCTGCCGCTGCGTCTTTCAGCACCGAGATGCTTTCGATGGTGTTGGGGTCCAGTTTATTCATATCAAAGGGCACACCGTCTACCAGCACCAGCGGGTCTGAGCTGAGGAAAGTGCCAACGCCCCTGATCTTGATGGCTGCCGCATCGCCGCCGGGCAGTCCGGAGCCCTGGTTCACGTTGATGCCTGTGACACCTCCCTGCAAAGCCTGTGACAGCTGCGTGATGGGTTTATTGTTTACATTCGACAGGTTCACCGTGGCTACCGAACTGGCCATGTGTTTTACCTTCTGCTCGGAGAAGCCGGTCACCACCAGTTCATTGAGGCCGCTGACATTTTCCTGCAGCGATATCACCAGGTTGCGTTGATTCCGTTGCACCGTATATTCTTTAGGTTTATAGCCGATGACGCTAAAAACCAGTACCTCATTTGCTTCGGCTTTTACTTCGAAAAAGCCGTCGGGGTCGGTGATCACGCCTTTGGTGGTGCCTTTCACCGCCACGGTAGTGCCGGGGATAGGCTGTGGTGGCTCTCCCTGTGTGAGGACCCTGCCTCTGAGCACAAAGGAATCGACGGCCGTTTTTGGGGCTGCCCCGGTATTTACCGAGATCATGATGTTATTCCCTCTTTCTTTCCAGGCATAACTTCGTGGCGCCAGCAGTATATTCAGCACTTCTTCCATCGGCGTGTCGTTAAAGGCGGCGTTCACCAGCAGGTTGCCGTTTACCTGGGTGGCGTTGTAGGCGAAACGCAAGGGCGTGGCCTGTTCTATTTTGCGCAGTACCTGTATCAGGGGTTCATTCCTCGCCTGCATGGTAAGTTTTAGCGCCTTCAGTCGCTGGGCGGCGGCCTCCTCCGCCTTCAATGCAGACACGGCGACGGTCAGTAGCGCCAGTAATAGAGATGAAATTCGCATGACAGCAACTAGATTTTGGTTGATAGCACGGCGCGGCAGGGCATTCCGGCCAAAGGGCGGCCGTGCTATTTCATTTACGTGAAATTGCATTAGATTTGTGGTGGGTTTTATGTTACGCAAATAGAACTCCGTACAAGCCGTCCTGTCTGATCACAGGGCGGCTTTTTTGTTGTTTGTTTTTTTCTTCTGTTGTCCGCTGTTTATTTAAAATTTGATTGATATTGTTTATTTCCTGGTGAGCACAATTCGTCTGTTCTTTTTATCTATTTCATAGTTGATATGGTTTACTTCACATAGTATGGTCAGCAGTTCTTCCAGTGTTTCATGGCGGTTAAGGCTGCCGGTATAGCGCTCCTGCAGGATGGCAGCGTCGCCAGCCTCCATGGTGTAGCCGTACCATTGGCTTAGTATGGCCATGATCTCCTGCAGCGTTTGATTGTTGCATTGCACTTCATCGTTCTGGAAATGGTAGCGAGCCACCGCGCCGGTGGGTATATTGTATACCAGTTTCTCGGCCGCTCCCAGTGTCCCTATGATTTGTTGTTGTTTGTTTACCTGCACCTTCCCTTCCAGCACGGTGACGCTGATGCTGTCTGTGCCCGGGTAAGCCTGGATGGTAAAGACGGTGCCCAGTACACGGGTGGAGAGCTGCCCGCTGGTAACGATAAAGGGATGCGCATGTGCGGTCACATCGAACTGTGCGGCGCCTTCCAGTGATACCTCCCGGCGGTCGCCGTTGAACTTTTTCTCATAGTGGATACTGCTGCCCGCCTGTAACCATGCCACAGAGCCGTCCGGTAAGGTTATTGTCCTTGGGGATGCCCCCGTCGTAACCGTTTCCATGATACTTGCCGGCAGCAGCACCCGGTACAGCAACGCGCCGCTTCCCAGCAGCAACACGATGGCCGCAGCCCATAACAGGCGGCGTTTCCGCCTCAGGGAAAATACCTGTTGATTCACTGCCTTCAGCTGCGCCGCACCCGCCAGTTTGCCCTGCAACGACTGTTTCAGTTCCGCCGTTATTTCCGTTGCCTCGGCAGTGCCTTCCCTCAGCCAGTCGGCGCCGTTGTCGAAGGAAGCGTACCAGTTCTCCAGCCATTTCTTTTCTGCCGCCGTAGCTTCGCCATTTAAGTATTTTTCGATGAGGATCAACAGATGATCATTATCCATATAGCAGCCCTTTATATGATTAACGAACAACTCGCCTGCTACCGCCATCGTTTTTTAAAATTGTTAATATTCTTTCATTCCGGGAGAAGATAATATTACCTGGCAGCGCTTTAAATAGTTATGTTTGAGTACTTTAAAACCTTCACTATCAGCAAACAGCCACTACACGACCAGGACATGCTTTTCCGCCTATTGCTGGAAGGCCGGGAAGAAGCATTTGATGCTATCTACGATGCATATGCCATTCCGCTGCTGAATGCGGCTTACAAACGGCTGCGGTCAAAAGAGGAAGCAAAGGAAGTGGTGCAGGAAGTATTTATCGGCCTGTATCTGAAAAAAAACGACATCAGGCATGCCGGCAATCTCGCAGGGTATCTTTTTACGGCGCTGAGAAACCGGATACTGGATATTATCAGGGCTGACCTTCTTCATACCACACATCATCATCAACTGGGGTTATTACAGGAGCAACACGCCGATATGGAAAACCAGCTGGAACAAAAAGAGCTGGAAACCATGCTGCATAAGGCGATTGGGCAACTACCCGATAAATGCCGGGAGGCATTTTTACTAAGCCGTTATGAGGGCTTGTCGCACAGGGAAGTGGCGCAACAGCTCAACATTTCTGTCAACACCGTTGAAAAACATATCGGGAAGGCGTTGCGCTTGTTGCGGTTACAGCTGGGGGGAAACGGTATGCTGTTGTTATTGCTGCTGCTGGGGTTCAGACAAGGATTATAATCAAAGCGAAAAAATAAAAGAGAGGCCGCTTCCAGCAATGGAGGCGGCCTCTTGTCATCCATCATTCCCGGATTTGTCCGGGCTTTATTTCCTGATATCGGCCCAATAAGTACCGTCCTTATCTTTGCCGATAGTCAGTACATTTCCTTTCTCCAGCTGTTCATTACACCATTTGGCGAATTTCAGCTTGTCTTTGGTGGAATAGGAATGTTGTCTTACAGCGACGAGTTCTGTGGTGCTGCTGATCGTGGTAGAAGCGCCGACAATATAAATTCCTTTGCCGCGCTCTAACGCCAGGGTGTATACGTTGCCCTGGTCCAGAGATGCTTCGTAGTGTGCCAGAAATTCTTCCACATCGTGAAAATAAACCTGCTGCCGTACAGTTGTTGAGGAAACCGGGTCAAGATGATTTGCTGCCTGGGCAATTACAGTACAGTTAACTAAAACGCCTCCTATCAGTAAGGAGAAAAACAGTTTTTTCATATGGGTAACATTTTTGGTTTCCTTAAAAGTAAAGCCGCTTACTGCCACGAAAACACAGGCCTGTCGCCGCTTTGCAGTGCTTGAATATTTTATGGCCGGTAGTGGTCTTTTGATATGCACATTAGTGACCTGTGGCAGGCTTCACCTGATGAGACTGGTCGGAGTTTTTTCGTTTATGATAAATTGTGCCTGTCTGGTAAATAAAGGTTAACTTGATCGGGACATACCACCCAACATGATGGAATACACAGACCTCTCCCCGTCCTTACAGGCGGCCATTGCAAAAGCTGAGAACATTGCCATTGAGCAGATACGATCGCAGCGCGATTTTGAACCGTTTATTCTTTCCGGAGACCCGCTCGATGCCATCCAACGTATAAAGACCCGGGACATGGACGGGATACTGGATATGGCCGAAGAACTGCTGTCGGAAACCGATGACAGTGAAACCGCGGTACTCGCCTATAAAGACAGGATTACCCTCAACGATGGCACCTTTGATGCTATTGTTTGCCAGATTTACAATGTGGAGGAAGATACCGGTTATAGTTTTGGTCAGATATACCAGATCGTAGACGGCCATATCCGCTTTCTGAACAAACGTGTGTTTCTCGGGAAAGTACGGAACCTGTTGATTTTTTGATTCCCGGTCGCAATTATGGTCGCATTTTTGTGGTTGATTTTTACACCCAAATCGCAACTGCCATGGTACGAGAATCCCATAAAAGCCTGATTGAGAAAGGCCATCAGCTGGAAAAGGAAGGAGCGTTGGACAAGGCCATACAGATTTATCTGACGGCGGTGAAGAAAGACCCTCTGAATGCGGCTCCCTACAACCGTTTGATGATCCTTTACCGCAAACAAAAAGAACCACGCAAAGAAATGGCGATCATCAACGAAGCCATCAAGGCCTATGAAGACAATGTGAAAGCGGAACAGTCGTCCTGGATGAAAAAGAACAGGAAAGCGGCGGGCATCAGCCGGGAACTGGTGAAAGCACTTGGTCTGACGGATAAAAAGGGGGTCCCGGTTAACCTGCCCCCACAGATTGTCACCTGGAAAAAACGGAAAGAGAATCTGGGCCACAAATTGTCCCGCTGATGATCAACTTTTACCGGAGCACATCAAATGCCCGCATGAAGTCGTCGAAATAGCGGCGGCTGAAAAGCAGGGAGCGTCCGTCTTCCAGCACAATTTCATTATCTGCCAGGTTTACTTTTGCCACTTCGCGGATATTGACGATATAATTGCGATGCACCCTGACGAAACGAATGGCCGGCAGCCGGTCGAGGATGAGTTTCAGCGGCTGTTGTACCAGGTATTTATCTTTGCTGCAAACGATCTTACTGTACTTCCCTTCCACTTCGATATACTGTATATCATCCAGCGAGATTTTAGCCAGCACATTTCCTCTTTTAACAAAAAAGATATCCTGCAGCATGATGGTATTCTTTTCCTCCATCGCGAACATACCCGGGGGAGCGCCGGTAAACTTCTCCACTGCCAGTTCAATGGCGTACTCGAGTTCCAGTTCATTAAAGGGTTTCAGCAGATAGCTGAATGGTGCGGTGAGCTTGGCAGCCTCAAAGGTGTGGCGGTCGGCCGCGCTGGTGAGGAAAATGAAGGGCTTGCGGGTATCTTCATCGCCGCTGATCTGTTCGGCGAAGGCGATCCCATCTTTTTTCCCATGTAAAAAAATGTCGATGATCACCAGGTCGGGTTGCTGCACATGAAAGAGTTTTAAGGCTTCCGGCAGCGAGGTGGCGATACCGCCTATCTCGTAGCCATGGTCCAGCAACATCCCTTCCAGCAGGCCTGCATCCTGCCGGTCATCTTCTATGATCAGTATTTTCACTCCTTTCATGATGCTTCCGTTTGAAGGAAAATCGTTACGGTGGTGCCTATCCCCTGTTGGGCAGCAATCAGCAATTGCGCGCCATTTCTTTCTGCCAGTGTTTTACAGAGCCAGAGACCCAGCCCGGTGCTTTGTCTTCCATCGGTATCCGTTTGGTTTCTCACGTGGTTATCTGTCATGAATGCATGCAGCAGCTGCTGGTCCATCCCTATGCCGGTGTCGCTGACCGTCAGCTGGCAGCCGGTGTTTTGCATGGCTGCAGAGATGGTGATGGCGCCTCCTGCCGGCGTGTATTTGATCGCGTTATCGATGATGTTGCGCACCATGATGCGGAAAGTGTTCAGATCGGCGATAAAAAAAGCCGGTTCCGGTATGGACCGGTGGACGATGATATTTTTATCTTCCGCTACCGGCGCCAGATCATAGCAGACCTGGTTGATCACTGTGCGGAGGTGCAGCTTCTCTTTACGGAAGAACAGCTGTCCTGTCTGGCTGAGTGCCCAGTGCAACAGGTTATCGAGCAGCGCGTAGGTACTGCCGGCAATCTTTTCATTGCTGGAGGCCAGTACGTCCGCTTCTTCGTTATGGGACTGCTGTATGGCTTTTCTCAGTCTTCCGAGGCTGATTTTCATCCGGTATACCGGTGACCGCAGATCATGCGCCACGATGGAAAACAAGCGGTCCTTTGTTTCATTCAGCACGTGCAGTGTTTCCCGCTGTTCGGCCATGATGCGCGTATTTTTTTTCTGTTGCCGGTAGGCGTATCCCGCCAGGGCTGACAGGCACATCAGCGCTACTACCGCCACCAGCAGGGTATTCCGTTGCCAGCGCTGGGTAGATAATGCTGCAGATTGCAGGCCGGCCTGTTGCTCCAGTACCCTGATCGCCAGCTCTCTTTTTTCCACGGCCAGTTTTTTCTCCAGTTTCGCCAGCTCCCAGATATGGTCCCGGTTCCAGATGCTGTCCTGCAGCGTTTCGTAGTGTTTACGGTATTGCAATGCGTCGTAATATCTTTTCCTGTTTTCTTCCACCACTGCCATGTTGCGATAGGCATTTCTGCGTACGGCCAGGTCGCCCGACTTCAGGGCAAAGCGCAGGCCGGCTTCAAAATATGGGATTGCCTTGCTGTCGAGATACTGTTCATAATACAGGTTGCCGATGTCCATACTGGATATGGCCAGTCCGGTGGTGTCTTTCAGTTCCCTTTCCATGTCCATGCTTTGCAACAGGTATTTTTCCGCTTCCCTGAACTTCCCCATGTGAAAGTAGCAGAGGCCTTTATTATGGCAGACGCTTTTTCTGACCTGCAGATCTGCCAGCGGCATAAAGCGGCTTTCCCATTTGTTGAAATATTGCAGCGCCGTTCTGAAGTGCCGCAATTCGAGGTTGATTTCCGCTATGTTGATATAGCAGGCTGCCAGCAGCTGCGGTTCCAGCCCTTTGGTGCCACTGAGCCGGAGAAAATCCTGCAGTGCTTCGTTGTATAGTTGTCTGTTATACTGTATGCCGGCACGTAGAAAAAAAGCGTAAGGGTAAAGAGGATGTGTTGGCGCGTTGTCAATGTCTTCCAGTGTTTTCAGGATATACCGGTAGGCATTGTCCGGGTCTCTGTTCCGCAACGATACATGGCTGTTGTGAAAGTGGACCAGGTACGGCGCCGGGTATTGGCTATATAAAATCAGGCTGGCGGTATCGGAGGGCTTATGCGCGCAAATACTGCATCGCTGCCGCAGTAGGCTATATATCGGACCGGGTACAGGACCGGGCGATGCCAGCAACTGTGTCACCCAGAGAAGGGCGGCAACAGGAACAGCAAAGAACCGTTTCATGTAACACCTATGCGGGTCTCTTTACGGTAGTAACGGTCCCCCTGGACGTTTCAGGGTCCCCGATCCGGTACATCACGCGGATAGCCTGTGCCTGATCACCTTTTACCGCATAGTCGATGATGACTTTCCACAAAGACCAGGTGTGGTCCGCCGCCGCGTTTTCCCGGTAGTCAATAACGATCTGGCGTACCAACAACCGCCCGGCTTCCGTTTCCTCTTCTCTCATATCATCGAAATTATCATTGATCACCGGCTCCTGTCCATCCGGGATATACAGGCTCATGACGAGATGGTACATATTGGGAAATTCCGCATCCGGATAAACCGCCACCAGCGGTTCAGTAGACAGCCTTTCGGCCAGGCCGGTCCCAAATAGTTTCTTTTCCTGCCTTTTAATGGTAACGAAAGAGAGCGGAGCAATCTGGCTCATAGAGGATAGTTTGAAAAAGATGAATGGTAATTGAGTTTCGTAAAGATTATGGCAATTGAGTTGAACAAATATAAGATTAATCTGCATTCCTTTTTTCGCTTATACCTTAAATCCCGCCACTTATTCCCCTCAACAGCACGCTTATGGCATGCGCGCCAAACCGGCACCAAGACCATCCTACCTTTACTTCACATCACCGGTGATACACTTCAGACAACCCTTTTCAATTATCCTTAAAACGCTTATTTATGGCAGACATCAGGTTAAATCTTATCAACCGGTCTAATGACCGCAACAACTCCAGCATCGTTGTTTTCCAGCGCAATGAAGCCTCCTCTTTCAACGAGCTGTGTGTAGCCTGGCAGGTAGTTAAAAACCTCGGACAGGGCTGGAACCATCCCTTCTCTTACCCCATGGCCATGTCAGTTTCCGCCAGCGATAGCTGGGGCAACTACAGCCCGCTGAAGACAGCTGAAAACGGCCAGCAGTTCCAGGTAGTAAGAGACCCTTCCGGCGACATCCTGAAATACGCCGGCCAGTCCAGCAGTCAGAATGAAGTGGAAGTGCTGAACGCACTGGACCAGGGCGCCGTAAACGCCAACGTATACCGCGACGGTAAACTGCTGGCCACCAAAACATCGATTGCACCGGGCCAGAAAGCGACCTTCCAGTTCAGACCCACTATCTGGATAGGCGTGGTGTCACAGGTAGTGGAGGGCCAGCTGATCAACAGCGCCATCCTCCAACAAATCAACACCGAGTTGTCGCTGTTTGGCATTGCCAGCGCAGACATCGTGATGACCGGCGGCGGCCCCGGCCCCACCTCCACTCCTTTTGAGTTTACCCTGCAGAATATCCTGTATGCATAACCGTTACGCCCCATTCCCGCTTCCAACGCCAACAGCTGAGTGAAACGGGGTGGGGCTTCCTTTCACCTTTCAAACTGTAAGCGATGGTTGAGACGACTATTATCAATAACACGTTCAAGGTGGTGTCTGAGCTCCTTGCTTTAGACGGGGAGCTTGCCGACAAGGGGGTACCGGTGGTAAAGTACGAATTTCACTACCCTGTAGACGCCCCCGTACCGGTGATCGCCGGGTATATCAGCGCCCGCCAGCAGCGGGAAGTGCAGTACTCCGGGTCCGACGCGTTCCGGATAAAAGGCCAGCTGATGCTGACAGTGAAAGAAAAGGAAGTCATCCTCAACGGCAACCTGTATTACGGATACAATGAAAATCCGGCGCTGCAACATCATTTCGACGGCACGCTCGCGTTGTTCCGGCAAGTACCGCCGGTACCTCCACCGCCGCCACCGGATAATGACGACGACACGGGCGACTTACCGCCACAGACCGCTATAGACGCTCCGCTTTTCCCTTATATCAACGTGCAACCGTGGCCGGACGAAATCCCGGCAAACAGTTGGCTGCATTTCTTTTCCTACAATCCGGCACATACCGGCACCGATTCGCTCTATCGTCAGTTAGTGGCCATAGCACCGCAGAAAGACCGGAAAGCCATGGAACAGCGCTGCATCCAGTTCCTCCAGGACGACGCCCCCTTTGCCGGCCAGTATTACGGGAGCCTGCAAGAGGTGCCCGCGCCGTTCAACAGCTTTCCAGACCTGTATGACGAATGGGTAAAGATGGCGGACTACTGCGAAGGAGATGACGATATCAGCGCAGGCATGGATACCAGCTCCTGGCTACCTATCATCGACCAGCTATGGCAGAATTATTTTGCGCTCGCCATCATCACGGGTTTCAACGAACCCTTCGCCATTGCAGTCAATAAGATACTGCTGATCTGTAACCTGCTGGAAACACAGTACAGTACGCAACCGCCACGGGAGCTTACCAGGACCGACATCAGCAACCTGCTGCACGCCACGGTGATACTGCCTACGGAGATATTTCCGCTCCCCCCTTATACCAACGCCGCACCGCCCAAAGACGACAGCTGGATAGCACCTTATGCCGTCGGGCAGCTGAAAATGTCGCGCTATCGTTTGCTGCGCTATCAACCCGGAGAAATCGCCGGCATTCAGAATGTCATGAAAGGCGAACAGAAAAAGATCATGCAGCGGCAGCTGAGCAGCGACAAGGAAAAGGTTAGCGAAACATCTTCAGAAAACACGGACAACACCAGCAGATACCAGCAGGTGAGCAATGACCTGCTGCTGGAGGCGAAGAAAACACTGGCCGGCTTTACACAGAGCACCACCTACGACAATTTCACCACTACCTATGGCCCGCCTACGCAGGCGGTACTTAACGGTAAATGGTCGTCCACCCTGAGGCCGGACAGCGATGGCATACAGTCAGACAGCGGGTTTGTGAGCCGTATCCTGAACAGCACCGTCAACCGTATCAGCGAAAGCGTTACCAGGACCCGCTCTTTCAGCAAATACCACGAGCAGGAATCAGTGACCAGCAGCCTGTTTGACAACCGTCATGGCGACGGGCATTTCAGGGGTATTTACCGGTGGCTGAACAAAATATACCGTGTATCAGTGGAAAACTACGGGCATCGTTTTTTACTGGAGCTGAGCATAGCACAACCGGCGCAGGAATATATCCAATCGCAGCAGTCGCTGAACGCGACAGACCTCCAGGTGCCACTGTCGCCGGCGGAAATGGGCATCACCACTTATACGGACATTACGGCCGCCAACTATGCGCAGTTGCTGAGCTATTACCAGGTAGATATTATCCGGCAACCGCCGGAACCCTATACCTATGCTGCCGTGATACTGAGCCCGGGAGAAACGGAGAAGTACGCCGCCATACCCGATAACTATTTTGCGGTACAGGCCACGGTGACCGGGATCATCGCCAGCGGAGCGCCGGTAAGGGTCATCAGCGGCATTGTGGGCACTGCCCTTTTTGAACTGACAGACACCACCCGCACCCAATCGCTGGACATGGACGGCGAGAAAGGCCAGCTGCCTGTATCCGTTATCGGGCCCAATACACCGGACGCGCCGCCCTACAAGCCCAACGACTTTACACTCAACGTCCGCATCAAATGCAGCGTCACCGAAGAGAAAATGAATGAATGGAAAGCGCAGGTGTACCGCCAGATCAGCGAAGCGTGGCAAAAACGTTTATCCGTTTACATTAGTACGCTCAGCAGGCTTGCCGGCGAAGGCGGGCAGAGTAACCCGGAGTTGCTGCGCAATACCGAGCGGTCCGCGCTTCACCGCCGCTGCGCCGCCTTGCTGATGCAGGTGTTCGACGTCAAAGTGGGCGACCCCGCCTCCGCTACCTTTGAGATCAATGAACCCCGTTACCACCAGTTTTTCCGCGAAGCGCTGGAATGGGATGAGATGACCTGGTTCTTTGACGACAGCCCTTCTATTTTCAGTTACGCCCTACAGGGCCGTAACGATTCGCTGAGGCCTTTCCTGCAGGCGCAGCGGGCCCGGGTGTTGCTGCCGGTACGGCCGTCCTTCAACTTCCAGCTGCTGTACTACCTGTCGTCCGGTATTATATGGCCTGCGCCATATCCTTTTGTGCCCGTCAATTCCGCAGATACCCGGATCGCCGCACACCTGAAATCAGTTTATAACGATGACCCTTATACGAAGATCGAGCATACCTGGGAGATAGCCTTGCCAACTGCGATGCAGGTGGTACAGGAAGGCAGCGAGCTCCCGGAATTCACTTCACCTCATCATCCGTAACATCATGATACCAGCGCCTTTGTATCCCGGCCATTTGCCGGTAATGCCCTCCTGTGTCCCACCCGGAGCCGTCATGGCCTTTGCGGGGAAGATAACAGAACAATATTCCCGGCCGGCAGATTTCGAGAGCATGGTCAATACCTACGGGTGGATGCTCTGTGACGGACGGACCTTGTCACAGCAGGAATATCCCATCCTGTATCATGTATTGGGGAAACAGTACAACACAGGTCAAGAGAAGGATGATGAGTTCTCCGTTCCGGACTACCGGGGGTATTTCTTCCGCATGGCCGATATGGGCAGCGGCCGCGATCCGGACGCCGGCAGCAGGAAGCTGGCCAACGGCGACACCAGCACTGAAGTGGGCTCAATACAGCAAGATGCCCTGCAGTTACATCAGCATATCTACAAAGAAGCCGGCAAGCCACCCGGGCCTGTCGGCAGCAGCGGCACGGGAAGTCCCATCACCGCTGGTGATGGCCTCACCGGCAATCCGACCGACAGCATGGTCCCTCCCGGAAATGTACGCACCAGCACAGAAACAAGAGCTAAAAATGTCTACGTGTATTATATCATCAAATTCCTCTAACAACTAAAACCTTATCTTATGGCTTTTAATGCTTATCATGGTGTACAGCAAACCACTACCAACAGCTGTGGCGCCTTCGCCCTGGCTGCTGCCTTAACCCATCTGGGCAGCGCTACCCTCCCCGACATTCTGAATACCGGTAACCTCGCGCAGCGTTATACGGCGCCCGGACCGGCCGCGCTTGCGCAGCGTATTTACCAGGTAACCGGTAATCTGCTGCTCAACCTGCTGGCTCCCACGCCGACTGCCACCTACCGGTACCAGGCGCCGGTAAATGATTACAACCCGCCGTCGGCACTGGCTTTTGTGGCCAGACAATTCGGGCTGGCAGTCAACAACATCATCGTGTACTACAATAACAACGCCGCTGGTATCCTGCAGCACATACAGGTGACCAATGTGGGCGCAGGCACGGACCTGCTGGCGACAGAGATTGACCTGATCACTACCCAACCGGCGTACGGACTTGTCAACGGACCTGTCAACTACACCCAAAAGCCCGGCCCTAAAGAAGCACACCTGGTCGTGGTAGAGAACCTGAATCATACCATTGCGCTCAACGAGACGGAACTGTATGACTCCGCCTACGGCTATGTAGGACCTTACACCCTTAACAACAACGGCCCTCTTCCCCTGACACAGATCAGTTTCACGCTTCCGAGCGGACCGACCGTCAACTACCAGTTCAGTGGCGTATGGATTAAATTAAACGTATAAAAAAAAGAGGTTGATTCGTTAAACGAACCAACCTCTTTATGTTGCTATCGTTGTGAATAAACTACTGCAATAAGTCCAGTATCGGATGGTCCAGTCCCTGTACCTGGTTTTCAGCAGGCTTTATCAGTTCCAGCACGGTGATTTTATTCTTACCGGTTTTCAGCCATTCTGCAGGAACGTACAGTGTTTGCTGTGGGCCTACCTGCCAGTAACGGCCCAGGTGGTGGCCATTGATCCACACTACGCCTTTGCCCCATTTGCTCATATCCAGGTAGGTATCGCCTTTGCTGCTCAACGTAAAACTGCCCTCCTTCAACACCGGCGCGTCTGCTACCACCGCGGAAGGTTTGATTGCCGGTTGCTGTTCATACGGCAGTTTGAATTGCTGCCACTGCTGAATGGCCTGCCCGTTAAACATTACCTGTCCATCTATTCCCTTCCTGTTTTTCAGGAGATAAGGACCGAAGTTGATACGTCCGAGGTTTTCGACCAGGATCTCCAGCGTTACTTTACCCGCAGGCAGGGTGATGGTCGTGCTGTCCTGTTTCAGGCGCCTGTCGAGAACAGCCACTCTTTTACCGTTGACGAACACCAGTCCGTAATCGCGAAGATCTTTGATTTTCAATGTGCCACTGGCACCGCCTTTAAGCGTGGTACGGTATAACACAAAGCCATAGGCTTGTTTCAGGTCTTCGAACGTTAACGGATCTACGCTTTTTACCGCAGCAGGCAGTTGGCTGAACATGGCGCAGCTGCGTTCAAAAGTAATTACAGGAGTGGTGATCGCCGGTTTTTTAGCCGGCACCTCCGGCAAGGTCACTCCCGGCGCCAGATGCCGGGCGATCACTTTTCTGAACTCCATGAATTTAGGCGTGGCGTTGCCGGCTTCGTCCAGCGGAGCATCGTAGTCATAGCTGCTGATCTGCGGCGAATAAGGAGCGGCGTCGCTGTAGTTGGCGCCATTCATGTACCCCCGGGTGGTACCACCGTGAAACATATACATATTGATGGAGATACCCGCGGCCAGTACGCGATCTAAACGGGTAAGGAAGTCTTTGTAAGGAACGGTATGGTGTTTCTCCCCCCAGGAGTCGAACCAGGCGGGGTACCATTCTGCTATATAGAAAGGTCCTTTACCGTTGTGGTTTTCTCTGACCAGTTGTTTCACTTTTTCGGGATCGTCTACACCGTTCACTGCCGGCAGCAAACCTGGCAGATGGCCTTTGGCCACATCCGCGGCGGGATCACAGGTATACAGCAGACCGTCAAAGCCGGCATCTTCGAACATTTTACGATTGATGTCGAGATAAGACTTATCATTGGAATAGGAACCATATTCGTTTTCCACCTGCACCATCAGGATGTTGCCGCCGTGGTTGATCTGCAGGGGCGCCAGTTGTTTACCTACCGCTTTAATATAATTATTATAGGCCTTCAGGTACTGTGGTTCTTTGCTCCTTACCTCCAGCCCTTTTATTTCCTGCAACCAATAAGGGTAGCCGCCGAATTCCCACTCGGCGCAGGCATAGGGACTGGGGCGCAGGATCACCCACATCCCTTCTTCCTGGCATATTTTCACAAAGGCGGCCACATCGTTGTTGCCGGAGAAGTTGTACTGTCCCTGTTCCGGCTCATGCATGTTCCAGAAGACGTAGGTGCCGATGGTATTCAATCCCATGGCTTTGGCCATCTTCACCCTGTCCCGCCATGACTCACGGGGTACTCGCAGGTAGTGGATTTCACCTGAAATCATCTGGAACGGTTTCCCGTCCAGCAAAAAGGTGGAGTCCCCTAACTGAAAAGTGTGTTGTGCACTGAGCTGCATGCAGTATAATATTATACATATTATAACGCTGATTTTCTTCATTGGTTACTGTTTATGAATATTTAATTGTTGCGTTACTGTTACGACAGAACGTGCCGGCACTACCAACGTAGGACCGTTTACGTTACCTGGCAGCAGGTTACCTTTCTCATTGGTGGTATAGCTCCGCATGTTTCCACGGGGTATGCCTTTACCGCGCAACTCCATGGTAGCGTCGGCGGCGCTGGCGTTGACAATCACCATAACGAGGGAATTGTCTTTATTCCGGTAGGCCGACAAACGGATGTCCCTGTCAGCGTCCTCTCCTTTCCACCGCACCGCTACCCTTTGCGCACCGGGCCGTATAAAGCGGCTGTAATTACCCAACACCCATAACATTTTGGTATCGTGTATTTGTCCGTCTGCTTTGTTTTTATCGATATAAATCAACCCATCTTTATAATCATAGGGCGATATGGCCAGCCACCATTGCCAGGATGAGGCGTTGGCGACGGTAAGGTCTGTATGAATCACCTTTGCCACGTACAGCGCCGCGTCCATACCCAGGTCCACCTTGCTGCCATTCATTTCCCCGGCATTGTCTCCCAATATACAATATTCTGACTGCCAGAAGGGAATGCCCTTCAGCACAGTATGCAGCCTTTTACGTATAGCCACGGCCGTATCCTGCGGGGAAGTGGTGAAATAACTGTGGGCGGCTATCGCCCTATATACATGCGAGCCATCGCCCAGGTAAGTGGGACTGTGCGGATCAAAGAAAGCCACCACCTGTGTGCCTTTGGCGGGCTTGTCTTCTCCGGCAAAGAGGTAATTGAGTTTACCTGCTTCGGGTATTAAAATCTGCGTGGGCAGCTGATGCCGTTCAAAGGTTTGATTTATCGCTTTTACAAGACCGTAAATTTGTTCGTTGTTATACGGGCATCCTTCCTGCCCGCCATCGCTCCAATCCCACTGAGGCTCATTCACCGGGCTCACAAAATCGAAGGTAATGCCGGTCAATCGCTTCACGCCCAGTACGACGTCTTTCAGGAAGCCGGCAACAGCCGGGTATTGCTCCGGGGACAAGTTACACTGTCCCTTATCGGCAAATGCTTTCCCGTTGCGGGTGAAGGCCACCGGCGGACTGTTCAGAAAACCAAGAAACTGCTGTACGCCCCTCGCTTTGGCCGCATTCAGGAACCACAACTGCCCGGCAGCCTGCTGCCAGTCGTACTGGTTGTCGGCACCCAGGAAACAGTCAGCACGGCGCCATTCGTCACGGATACCGCTGGCATCGCCCTGACCAGCGCTGCCGGCGCCGATATTAAACCGCCACATGGACAACCCGATGCCTTTGGGTTGACCGCCGGCAGTGGTATCGCTGCTAAACAGCCAGTCGGCCAGCTGATTCCTTTTATGATCCGGCCAGGTACCGGTAAACTGGCAGGACCAGGCATCGGATGCCGCGAAGTTGTGAATGGTCTGCGCCTTCACCGCCAGGTCGATATTTACCTGTATTACCGGATGATGCCGGGACATGCCCTGCTGCAGGACCATACAGCCCAGCAGGGCGCCTGTTATTTTTTTCATGTTCATCATAAGCGGTTGCACGCAAAGCCGCATGGTATGCAAGGCTTCTTTTGATTAAGAAGGAAGGTTGCAAGCCTGTAAAGTAGTAAAATAGTGGCTGATTATTTTCCAAATCCGGCGCAACTATTTTACTACCTCACACGATGCTTGTCCCTGTTGGATTCATGCCGGCGCTTAGTAGCCGGGGTTCTGCTTCAGCGTAGCATTGGACGCCAGGATATCTGCTCTTGGAACAGGCAGCCAGTAATTGGCTTCTTTAAACAGCCGGTTGTCTAACGCTACTTTGCGGGCGTAAGTGAAGCTGCCGTTGTTGTTACGTGTAATGTTGATGCCGTAAGCCGGTATATTTTCTGTGACGTTGGCCACTTTCCATCTGCGGACGTCATAGAAACGATGTTCTTCAAATGCCAGTTCCACCTGTCTTTCTCTTCTGATAGCGTCGCGCATCTGGTCTTTGGTCAGCCCGGGCGTTAGTGCCGGCTGGTGAACGCTGGCACGCTGCCGTACCTGGTTCACAGCATTGTACACGCCCGCGTCGGGACCTGCTGCTTCATTTTGCGCTTCTGCGTAGTTCAGCAATACTTCCGCATAGCGGATGTAGATCCATGGCTGCAATCCGGCCACATCCCAGGGATTATCGATCGGGTTCTTATCGTCCAGGAATTTGCGAAGGTAGTAGCCTGTTTTGGATGCGTTCCAGTTGGAAGGCCCGTCTTTACTGTCCTTACCACCGGGCGTAAAGGTTTGGATCACTGATCCCCTGTAGGAAGCACCGTTATAAAGAATGGTGGCATAGAAACGGGGATCCCTGTTTACATAGGGATTTTGCGGATCATAGCCTGAAGCGGGGTCCGTGATGGGTTTGCCGTTGCTCATTTCATAGGCATCCACCATGTTCTGCAAAGGGGTATTACCCGCCCATCCGCCATAGCCGTTGGGGCCATTGGAGATTTCGAGGCATACGTGGCGGGCGCCAATCGCAAACTGCCGTGCAAAGATGGTTTCGTTGTTGTTACTGTTGAGGAACAGCTGCGTATAATCAGGCGCGATGTTGTATTTTGAAAGTGCTATCACCGCTTTAGCCGCATCCGCCGCCGCCTGCCAGCTGCCTGCATTATACAGCGGACTGGCAGCGTATAACAGCAGGCGGGCTTTCAGCGCCAGCGCAGCTCCCTGGGTGGCTCTGCCGGGAAGCCAGTCGGTGCTGTTGTTATCCGCCGGAAGATCTGCCGCTGCTGCTGTCAGCTCGGCCACCGCATAATCCATGGACTGCTGTACAGTAGCCCTGTTGAATAAAGCAGGGTCGTTGAGATTGTCCTGTAAACTGTATTCCCGGTCTCCCATCATGATAACGCCGCCGTAGTTGCGGATCAGGTCATGATAGCGGTAGGCGCGGATAAAACGCAGCTCTGCCTTCAGCCGCTTGCGGTGTGCGGTGCTCATAGCTACGCTGTCAATATTGTTGAGCCCATAGTTGCATTCCCGGATGCTGCGGTAACTTCTTCCCCAGATGGTGCCGGTGATGCCCATATTTTCGGGCGCCAGTTGCCCCTGCTGTACCACCCATGTATTATCATCGTTATTGTAAATAGATTCGTCTGTAATGGAACTCCACAGGCCATATTCAAATCCTCTTCCGAATCCGGGATTACTGCCCTCCCCTTCTTTGTCCTGCAGCCGGATGCTCAGGTAACGGTTGATAACATAGTTTTCAAACAAAGCCGAATCAGCCAGTATAGCGTCTCCCAGTATTTTGTCCGTAGGCGTTACATTGAGAAAATCTTTCTGACAGGCGGAGAACAAACCCGCCGCCACTAACGCTACACCGTATACGATATTTTTCGTTTTCATGATTTGATTTTTGTGTATTAGAACTTAACATTTACACCGAGGTTCACAATGCGCTGTTGCGGGTAAAACTGGCCGCTGCTGCTGAATCCTTCCGGATCGTAGTCTTTTACTTTGGTGATGGTGAAAAGGTTAAAGGCATTGGCATATACGCGAAGGCCTGCTATCCTGGCGCGTGACAGGACAGCCGACTGGATGGTATAGCCGAGGGAGATGTTTTTCAAACGCAGGAAAGCGGCGTTGTTCAGCCAGAAAGTATTCGGCCGGAGGCCGCCATTGACAGAAGAGGAAGCGCGTTCATCTACCCGTGGGTAAGAACCTTCAGGATTGGAAGGGCTCCAGCGGTTATCTGCCCAGCTGCTGTAGAAGTTGCCGATAGTACCTGATTCAGGAAGTACATATTGGCTAACGTGTGTTTGTCCGGCAAATAACACGGACAGGTCAAATCCTTTGTAATCGGCGGCCAGGTTGATACCGTAAGTGATCTCAGGGATGTTGCCGTATTTTGTTCTCACCATATCGTCGGCGGTGATCTGCTTATCACCGTTGTAGTCCTCGTAAATCAGGTCGCCGGGTTTGGCGTTGGGCAAATGCGGATATTTGGCCAGATCGTCCGCATTTCTGAAAATACCGATCGCATTGTACAGCAGGTAAGTGTTCATAGGGCCGCCGGTTTCCCGTTGGTAGGGCAACGTTCCCACTGCTTCGTCTTTGAAGATGATTTTATTTTTGGCATAGGTTACGTTACCGGAGACGTTGTAGTGGAAGCCGCCGCCGGTGGTATTGTCGTATCCCACGGTGGCTTCAATGCCCTGGCTGTTGACCTTCCCGATGTTTTCCGCAGGCACCAGCGGATTGTTTTTATCAAAGGGATTCACGATACCGGAGGTCTGTGTCAGGGAAGTCCGTGGTGTTAATATTTTCGTGCGGTGTTGCTGGAAATAGATGAACTCCAGGGAGAAATGTTCGAAGAGGGTGGCATTCAGTCCCAGGTCCATTTTCCGGGCCACTTCCCAGGTGATATTGGGATTGGCCAGTTTTACCAGGTCGATACCACTCTGCATTTGTCCGTTGAGCACAAACTGGTTATAAAAAGAATAGTTGTCGAAATACTGGAACAATCCCACGTTATCGTTCCCCAGCGTACCGTAGGAGCCACGGAGCTTCAGGTTATTGATGAAGCTCACCGGCTTGAACCAGGACTCTTTGGATACGACCCAGCCGGCGGACACGGAAGGGAAGAAACCGTATTGTTTACCTTCCGGGAAAGTGGAAGATCCATCCACACGGGCCTGTACTTCCAGCAGGTATTTTTCCAGGTAGTTATACGCGATCCTTCCGAAATAACTTTTCCGGGTGAAGTTGTAGCTGCTGCCGAAATTGGTCCTGTCGGTCGCCGCAGCGCCGCCCTGTGACAATTCCGGGGTGAGTGGTGAAGGGAAATTGATACGGCCGGCGCTGAAGGTGTCTACCATGTTCCTGCTTTGCTCGTATCCTACCAGCGCGTTGACATCGTGGGCGCCAAAACGGCGGGCATAATTCAGTTTGATGTTGGTCGTGAGCAGGGACATATTCCGTTGTTGCTGTACCAGCGATGCTTTCCCGTTGGAGCCTCCTACTATCTTCGGTGTATAGGTGTTGGTGGCTGCGTCAAAGGTATATTCCTTATAGGGGGTGGCGAAGGTCTTGGCAAAGTTCCAGGCTTTATCGGCCGAGAGGAAACCGTCCAGTGACAGTCCTTCCACGCCGGGAATGGCATAGGACCCTTTCAGGATGCCATTAAACACCTGGACAGGATTGCGGGCGAGCCCGCCGGCGTCAGTCACCTGCATCACCGGGTTGTTGTTTTCAATGCCGGTGGTAGGCAGGCCGTTGGGGTATCTGTCCAGCACGGTGGGGTAAGCCCGGTAAATGCCGCGGAAGATATCTCCGGCCGAGGTGGTGGGATATTGACGGTCTTCCTGGCGGCCGGACAGGTACAGGCTTACTTTCAGCCGTTTGGTAACATCGGCGTCGATGTTTGATCTGAAATTGTACTGGTGATATTGTGTGGCGCCGTTTTTATACAGGCCGTTTTGCCCGATCATCCCCAGGGAGACATAGTAGCGGACGTTTTCGCCGCCGCCATTCACAGAAAGGCTGTGTTGCTGCTGGGTGGTTGTTTTCCGCAGGGTGGCTTTCTGCCAGTCGGTGTTCGGATAGTTGACCGGGTCGGAACCATCTCTGAATTTCTGCAATTGTTCTTCGGTGTAGAACTGGTTCATGCCACCGGCGCTATTATTATAATACCGGATTTCGTTCATGATCTGGCCATAGGTATAGGCGTCTGCCATTTTAGGCAGCCTGGTGGGGGAAGAAAACCCCTGGTTGAAGCTGTAGTTGATAACAGGCTTCCCCGTTTTACCCCTTTTGGTGGTGATAAGCATTACGCCATTGGCGGCCCGGCTGCCATAGACCGCTGCGGAGGCATCTTTCAGGACGGAGATACTTTCGATATCGTTGGGGTCGAGGCGTTCGAGGCCTCCGATCTGCCCCGGCACCCCGTCTACCACGATCAGTACGTCGTTGTTGCCGGTAGTGGCCAGGCCGCGGATGGTAACAGTGGAACCGTCGTAACCAGGCTCGCCGGAGCGGTTATTGGCGATAACACCGGAAAAACGGCCTGTCAGGGCATTGGACACGTTGGGCTGCGGACTTTGTACAATATCAGCGCCCTTCACCACGGAGATGGAGCCGGTAAGGGTGGCTTTCTTCTGGGTGCCATATCCGACAACCACCACTTCGTTCACCGTTTTACTGAGGGCTGTCAGTACGATCCGCAGGGGCGCTCCCCCCTTTACGGCTATGCGTTGCTCTGTATAAGACATATGGTTAAATAACAAGGTATCGCCGATGACAGCGCTGATGCTGAATTTCCCGTCACCGTCGGTCAGTGCTCCTCCTGTTTTGTTCTTTACACGGACAGTGACACCGGGAACGGGGGCATTATCGGCCGATACCGTGCCCGTTACAACGGCCTGCTGCGCCTGAACGGCTCCGGCCAGTAACAACAGCGGAAAAAAAAGTAAACAGATAAAAACAGGTTGGCTCCGTAAAGGGACAAATAATCCGCGGTCCGTTCCGGATGGAAGTTTTTTCATAACGTAGCATTTAAATGAGTGAAATGGTATGCCGGCGAAACAATTTTGGTTGATTGGACTGTTTCATTTCCAGCCCCTTATGATAACCGCAATGTAGTATGAGGCACACAGATGCCAGAGGGGGTAAATCATTTAAAAAGAGGGGTAAAATCGTAAATTATCACAGGGGGTAAATATTACCCCCTGCGATCAAAGTGAGTATGATAGCGGATAAAGAGGCATTATACCTCTTCCTGGCTTTCCGTGATGTTAAAGTCGCTGTTAAAGGAGTGCCGGTATTTTTTGACGTAACTGGAGGGGTTCATTCCAAATAACTTCACGAACTGTTCACGAAAATATTTAATATCTCCTATGCCTACCTGCATGGCTGCCTGGGTAATGGAGTAGTTTTCCCTGAGCAGGAGCACTGCCGCTTTCCGGAGCCGGATGGACCGGATAAAGGAATTGATGGTTTGCCCGGAGATGGATTTTACTTTCTTGTACAGGCTGGAGTGGCTCATGCCTATTTCCAGGGTGAACTTTTTAATGGAAAAGGTTTCGTCTTCCAGGTTGGCTTCTATGATTTCGATACAACGTTTCAGGAAGTCCTGGTATTCTGCCGGCACCCGGATATTGGTGTTTTTAAGGGTGATCCGCTCAAAGAAGTACTGCTGTAACAGGTTTCTGTTCCTGATGATGTTATTGACCTTTGCCATCAGGAGGTCGTTATCAAACGGCTTGGTGATGTAATCATCGGCGCCGCTTTCCAGGCCCCGGAGGCGGGTATCTGCGGCGGAGGAGCCGGTCAGCAGGATCACCGGGATATGACTGATGGTATCTGTTTGTTTGATTTTCACACATAATGCCACCCCATCCATCCCTTCCATCTGGATGTCGCTGATCACGAGATCGGGCATATAACGTTCCACTGCGGAGAAGCCACTGACGCCGTTATCTGCTTCGTATACCACGAACTTGTCTTTGAACAGCTGCCGGAGGTACTGCCTGATTTCCGCGTGATCATCAATCAGGAGGATGGATTTCTTTTCTGTGATGGTCGTAGTAGGAATATCTGCTTCCGCAACAGCGGTTTCCCGGGGTTCGAGGTTCACCTCCGCGCTGAGCTCTTCGAGGAAGGCCGATTTCTGACCGCTGTTTTCCAGCAGCGGGGTCCCGGCAAAATGAACGCTCCCCTTTTTGAGGGAGATCCGGAAGGCGGTGCCCTCTTTCACCCTGCTTTCGTAACGGATACTCCCATGATGTTTTTCAATAAAGTGTTTTACCAGGTAGAGCCCGATCCCAAATCCTGTCTGTAGTGATTCTTTGCGGTCCTGTGCCTGCCGGAACTTTTCAAAGATCCGGTCGCCTGCGTCTCCATCGATACCGCAGCCGCTGTCTCTGATTACAATGGTCACCGTGTCCGCCGCCTCGTCTACCTCAAATATAATGGTGCCATTGTCGGGGGTAAATTTAAATGCGTTGGACAACAGGTTAAAAATGGCAATTTCGAGCTTCTCGCTGTCTCCGTATATCTCTATGGCCGGTGAGGTAGCCCGGAAATCATATTGCATATTTTTAATTTTTGCCTGCTGGGAGAAGCAGAGATACACCTCCTGGCACAGGTTTACGATGTCCAGCGGGGCGATCTTCAGCTGGTCGCCTCCCTGGTCGGCCTTGCGGAACAGCAGGAGCTGATCGACCAGGCTAAGCAGGCGTCTGGCGTTGCGATATACAGTGCCCAGGTCCCGGTCGTTTTTTTGCAGCAGCTCCTTCAGCGGGTTAATGATCAGGGTGAGCGGTGTCCGGAACTCATGGGAGATATTGGTAAAGAAAGACAGTTTCTTTTCATTCAGTTCTTTTTCTTTCTCCTTTTCGAGGTAGGCCAGCTTGATTTCATATTTCAGCCGCTCCTCGCGGGCTTTGTACCGGATATACAGATAGATGGCCGCCAGCGTAGTAGTGATGTACAGCAGCCAGGCCCACCAGGTGCGGTACCAGGGCGGCAGTACGGTCAGGGAAACCGTGCGTATTTCCGGGCTCCAGAACCCGTCGGCATTGCTGGCTTTTATCTCGAACGTGTAATGTCCTTCCTGCAGGTGGGTATAGTTGGCCGTCCTGGTCTGACCGACGTAGTTCCAGTTGTTATCCCAGCCCCGCAGCCTGTAAGCGTAGCTGATTTTATCAGGCAGTGTATATTCCAGCGCCACAAAATCGAAGGCGATGGTTGCTTTGTCGTAGGGCACGGTTATTTCCCGCACCTCGCCTTCCGGTGTTCTGCCAGATACGTAGTTGTCCAGTGCTGTCACCGGCGTATTGTTGATGTTGATGCTGGTCAACCATACCGGCGGGATGCCGGTTGCCGCGTACACGCTATCGGGATAAAAGATATTGAAGCCTTTGATACCGCCGAAGGCGAACTCGCCCGAACGCAACGCCAGCGCCGCGTTAAAGCCGAACTGATTGCTCTGTAAGCCATCAGATGCCGAGAAGTTGCGAAACGTTTTTTTGACCGGATCAAATTTTGAAAGTCCGTTGAAGGTGCTGATCCAGATATTGCCGTTGTTGTCTTCCAGCATCCGGAGTATGGAATTGCTGGGCAGGCCTTCGGTCATCGTATACCGGGTATAGGCACCGGTTTGCCGGTCAAAGCGGAGTAGGCCGCCACCGTCGGTGCCCACCCAAAAATTACCTTTTTTATCATGGTAGATGGACCGTACCGTATAACCGATATTGAAACGCCGGTGATGCAGGTGATCTTTATCAATCCGGATGAGCGCCGCATAGCTACCTCCCCATAGCTGGCCATCACGGTCTTCCGCCAGGCATTGTATGTTTACCAGGCTGCTGTCGAAAAGGCCGAAGCGGTTTTCGCGGGGATCAAAACGATACAGGGTGCCGTTGTTGGTGGTGCTGGCCCAGAGTTGTTGTTGCCGGTCTTCATACACCAGCCATACATTGTTTTCCGCTGTACGGGTGTACGGATTAAAACAAACATAGTGTTCAAACTTCCCGGTGGCTGTGCGGTAGCGGTTTACCCCGCCAAACCAGGTAGAGATCCATAAGTCACGGTGAACATCATGAATAATGGATGTAATAAAATTACTGCTGATACCCTGTGGTTGACGTACATCATGAAGATAGGAAGTAAGGGCGCCGGTTTCCCGGTTCCAGCGTTTCAAGCCGCCGCCATCGGTACCGATCCAGATATTTTTTTCATCTTCTTCACAAAAAGAAAAAATAAAATTATCGATGGCCCTGGCGTCGGGGCTGCGGTTCAGTACATTTAGTTCAAACGGGTTGCGCCTTGGCTCGACGATGTTAATGCCGCCACGCAAAGTGCCTATCCATTTACGGCCTTCCCTGTCTTCATAGATGGAATAAACAGCATTGCTGCTTAGCCGCGCTCTGCTACCCGGACTGGTAAACGGACGGGCCGGAACATCGGTGCCGGTTACCAGGTAAAGGCCGTTGCCATCGGAAGCGCACCAGGTGGTCCCTGCCCTGTCGGTATACAGGTGTACGATCTTACTGTTTTCAGGTAAGACGTTGCCGGAAAATTTATTGGTAGCGGCGACATACCGGAATACGCCGGTATCCGTTCCCAGTAGCAGGTTGCCGGCCTTATCAAGGTTAAGGCAGTTGGCCCGGGGGATCTCTCCGCTGACAACCGTCAACGCCTGCTGACCGTTTTCATACCTGCACAGACCAATATCCTGCACAAATATCCAGGCCGATGTCCCGGTAAACCTGATACCGGTCACTTCGTAGTCGGTGATGGTTTTACCATGTTGATGTATCGCCATCTGGCGGCCGTTATAAAGGCTGTTGTCAAATACGAGCAAACCATTTTTTTCCGTGCCCACCAGGACGCGTCCATTTTCATCCGCCTTGATGATATGTATATTTTCATTGACTTTATGCAGCGCGCGGCTGTTCACCGGCCGGTACGCCGGCATAGAAAATTTTTCGCTGGCAGGGTTAAATACACTCACGCCCCGCCGGCCGCCCACCCAAAGCTGGTGATGGCTGTCATCCGCCATGGTGTAAATGCCATTATCCACCAGGGAGGTGCTGTCACCTATTTTGTTTCTGTAGATTTTAAACCTGTAACCATCATACCTGTTCAGGCCATCATAGGTACCAAACCACATAAAGCCTTTGTGGTCCTGGTATACCGAGGTAACGGCATTATTAGACAATCCGTCTTCTATGCCAAGGTATCTGACGGGATAACCGACGGCAAAGGTGGTGGTGGCGATTATCGACAGCCATAAAATAAAACAACATGTCCTCACAACGTGCATAGGCTTGTTTTAGCAGCTATAAATCTATTGAAAAAGATTTAATAAAGCCGGCAGCATGAAATTATGATGGGCGTTCAATATGTCATAGTCCTTCCACGGATCAGGTATTGCTGCCCAATATTTTGCTGGCGCATCTTTTTCACGTTGGGAGTCGATCCATGAAATCAGTCTCCACCAATACAAAATTTTCGTGCCGTTGTTTTGCAGTACTGCTTGGTATTTTAGAGATGAAACTGTCTCATGCCAACTGCAAAAATGATACACTTTGATCCTGACTTTCCCAGAATGGACGGCCAAAAAGGTGCATGGCAAGTCTATAGTTATGCGGATGTAAAAAACATGTTGTTCGACTACCAGGCCTATAGTAATTCATACATGCCAGATAATGGTATGCTGGGCGCCAACATCAACCAGCTGGACCCTCCTCTCCACACAGAACTAAGAAGTCTCGTAACACCCTATTTCGGCAGAGAAGCAATTAATGCTATCGAGCCTTTAATAGTCAAAATCTGCAATCGGTTGTTCGATGATCAGCCACTCAACTCCTTCGATTTTTGTAACGGCGTTGCCTATCCCTTAAGTGCGGCGGTTATCTGTCATCTGCTGGGCGTTCCCTTCGAAGATCACCATCGAATAGATAACTGGGCAAAGGATATAGTAAGTGCCGGTTATGTGCCAAATGGTCCTACCCTGGCAGCTATCGCTCAACAAGAAATGGCAGAATTTTTCGCTGCGTTATTGGCTAATAATCGCCTCCCGGCTGACAGCCTTCTATATGCAATGGGGACCGCCTATCTTGAGGGCCAGCTATTGCCCCCTCCCATCCGGATTGGTACCGCTATGACTATTCTGCTGGCAGGGTACGAAACGACCGCTACTTTGCTGTCTAACTGTATTTATGAGCTCTGCCTCAACACTGATTTGCAACATACTTTGCGAAGATCACCCGATAACATACCGCAATTCATCCTGGAAGTCCTCCGGCTCCGGCCCAGTATTGTCAGCATGTACCGGAAGGTTAAACGGGATATCAATATACAGGGGGAAGCTATTGTTACCGGCAGTATTATAAACGGATGGATCAGCACTGCTAACAGGGATAACACTGTTTTTCAAAACCCCGACCGGATCGAATTGGACAGAAGCAACAGCAACCAGGCGCTGAGCTTCGGTTACGGCATTCATCACTGCGTTGGCGCCGTTCTCGCAAGAACAGAGGCGAGGACAATGTTAACACTTTTACTTAGCCGTTCGCGCTTAATTGACCTACAGACCGGCACCGGACCCCAATGGAGCCCCAGCCTGATTACTCCCTCCTTGCTTCACCTTCCAATTACTGTACAATGGAGTTAAGTAATACCGGAATACGCTATCCTTTTGCCGACGCTATTAACCTCCACGCAGCCTGGTTGGAAAACCTGACACGTCACTGGCTACAGGTTACGTATCCTTCTTTGCCTCCGGATATAAAAGAGAAATATTACCATACTGCCACAGGGTACATTACCGCCCGTTTCTTTCCTTTTGCCTCCAAAGACCGCCTGGTTCCCTTAGGACGGAGCAGTCTTTGGGGACTGGCCTTTGATGATTATTATGAGTATGCCACACCAGAAGTGTATCACCATTTAGCCAGAAGGCTTTCGGCTATTATTTGCGGGGAAGATAATGCGAGGACTATGGAAAATGAGTTTTTCCACCAAATGCAGATTATGGCTTCAGAGTTTAGAACTTTCATGCCGGAATACTGGATGCAGCGGTTTTCAAGCAGTATGCGCCGTTACATTGAAGCAATGGCCGAGGAATCGGTGTATAAGCAGGCAATGGCTTTTCCTACCCTTGAGGACTATATTGCTATCCGGTGGCGGGCCGTAGATGTCCTGCAAATGGTTGACGGACTGGAAGTAGCCACCGAAGAGCCATTACCGGACATTGTCAGGCACCACCCTCACATTGAAAACATAGTCTACCTCACCTGCAGGATCATCTCCTGGGCTAATGATTATTTTTCTATTGGTAAAGAGCAAGGTCTGGATGTTATGAACCTGATACTGGTTTTGAAATATAATGAGCGTCTCAGCCTCGAAGAAGCCAAATGCAGAGCGCTGGAAATTCATGATGCCGATGTAACGGAATATCTTGCCTGCTGCCAAAATCTGCCTGATTTCGGCCGGTATAATGCAGCGGTTGAAAAATTCCTTCACTATAATCATTACATGATCGCTGGCCATGCCCGTTGGTATACGGTCGACACCAAACGTTATCAGCCAGGAGGACACCCTTTGCATGATTTTAAGCGGCGGCCGGACAGATCAGGGAATTGAAGGTAGCTTAGAAGAGATAACAGTAGTCAACAGCGCCTCTATAAAGGCCTCGGTGCTATAAGGCTTATATAATATACCGTTATAAAGCCCACGATGTTGCTCCTGTTCCTGTGAATCGTTAGCCGTCACCATTAACACCGGTGTAGAGGCTATTGCTTTATCTGTATTACTTCGAAGGATGGCCAGCGTTTCCATCCCCGACATTCCAGGCATATTCGCATCCATTAGTACCAGTTCCGGCTTTTGCTCCTCGATCACTTTCAGACCGCTCATACCTGAATCCGCACAGTAGACCTCGCAGGCTAGTTTTTTAAGGGCAGCCGACAACACCATCCGGTTAATCTTATTATCGTCGATCACCAGGCAACGGAGTCCCTTTAGCTTCCAGGAATCCACCTCACTGTTTTTGTAAGCAGTCATGGGTTCGCTGCTGCGGCGCAGGGGTACCCCTATCCGAAATATGGTACCTCTGGCGTCTGCCCCAGGGCTCACCATGATTTCACCCCCCAGATGTGTGACAGCACTAAGAGCAATATAGAGGCCCAAACCCGTACCCCTTCCGTCGGTTTCATACAGCCGGAAAATCCGCTCATAGTCCTCTTCCCTTACTCCCGGCCCCTGGTCAATAATATCCAGTAACAGGTCTTTACCATTGGTCAGTACCCGCAGCGTCACCTGTCCATTTTCCGGGGTAAATTTTATGGCATTGGAAAGCAGATTTTTCAAGGCGCGCTCCAGCAACACTCTTCCTACCGACACATACTCCGGCACATCTGCAGCAATAGATAACTCAACCTCTACACATTTACGATGTGCAGCATATTTGGGCGTGCGTAACTGCTCAAAACACCATTCCTTTACAGAAATGGTTTCCAGCTCATAGCTTCCGAATGTCCCTGCTTCTATCCGGCGAAGGTCCAGGGCATTGCCAATCAACCCACCAACGTTGTTACCGATTTCATGCAAGGTGTGTATTGTCGAAACCAGCGTCGGTATGTCCACTGTGGTCGGCAAATGCTCTGATTCATCAACAAAGTTTTTTAAGGGTTTACATTGCTCTTCAATAGCTGTAATCATATTGGAGCTCAAACCCTGATGCCGGAAAAGCTCGTCACGCACGTCATGGGCGAACATCTCCGTAAACTTCCTGATTTTCGAATTGACAATCTGAAGGTCTGTGTTGATTATGCGAAGCTCGGCAGTCTTTCGCTCTACTTCGGCCTCCAGATCCTTGTTGATCCGATCCAGCTGAGCATTGAGCACAGTCCAGTATTTTTTGTAAAAAAAAATGACCGTAAATATCATAAAGAGGATGGCCACAGCTCCCAGGTCGTGGAACAGGTTGCCTTTATCATTAAGCGGTTCAGTAGGATAAAACCCCATCCGCTGGTTCAGCTTACCGATGCAGAGAAAGGAGAGTGCGACCAGGCCCCAGGCGAGGCTTTGCCAGATGCCATTAAATATTAAAAGTGAAACCAATACCAGGAAGATCGTCAGCAACTCTTCCTCGGCAATCATTCCGCGTACCATTCCGAAATATAACACAGCCAGGCTGTGCGAGAGCATAAACCCAAACGCCACCAACCTGTCATACTGCCGGTAATTGAGAAAAATAAATCCGCTGAAGAAAGCCGCTTCCAGCCATGCTGCTGCAAAAACGCCCCAGTCACCGGTTACGATAAAAATGGCGGTACCCATCGTTGAGGCTAACAAGGCAGTTATCAGGCTAAGGGTATTTACAACAATAATTCTGGCCTGGTGCTCGGAATTTAAACCAGTGGTACCAGCCCTGGTTATAGACTCCCATAGATTGATTGTCTGGTGCATTTACTTTGAGGTTTAGAAGGCAACGGAGGTAACCTTCCGCAGCGTTCCGGGAAAGTAATAGTGTTTGCGGCAATTAATGTTAACGGGATCTATTCTTAAGCGTATTAACAAATCCGGGCTGTAAGAGGAGGTGAAAAGCGGCTGTTGAAAACAGCCGGAATTAGTAAAGAGTCTGCAAAATAAAAAAGGTCGCATTTTTAAATGCGACCTTTCATTGATAATTCGTGACCGCGTCAGGATTCAAACCTGAAACCTTCTGATCCGTAGTCAGATGCTCTATTCAGTTGAGCTACGCAGCCATTTCCCGTTTCGGGATTGCAAAGATAAACATTTATTTTATCTTAACAAATTATTTTTCAATTCTTTACATCTGCTACTTTTTAACAGTATGTTTTTATTGAGCTAAAAAAAACTGCAAAACAGGCTGCAGCTCTTTTTATTTTGTGACCGCGTCAGGATTCAAACCTGAAACCTTCTGATCCGTAGTCAGATGCTCTATTCAGTTGAGCTACGCAGCCATTTCCCGTTTGGGATTGCAAATGTAGGATTAGTTTTTATTTAAACAAATTTTTTTAAAATATTTTTTTGAGACACTACCGTCAACCACTATACGCAGTCAATACAAAACAACCTATAACCTGCTACCACAAAGCGTTTGCAGCAGCTTCTATTTATCAACCGGATAAGGCCCGTCTGTAAAAACAGTACTGTGATATCCCTTTGAACCCACCACCTGCGCCAGCGGACTGAAGACATCACGGCCCTCTTTCAGCGCCTTTAGCGTTTCTCCGAAATCATACGCCGGCCGCCAGCCCAGCGCCTGTACCGCCTTCGAATTATCATAGACCCGGTCCATCACCGGCTGCATCTTCCAATGCAAACGATCATACACTTCATCAAAACCGGGGAAATAACGGCGCACCACCGCCGGCGCATCCTGTTGCAGCGCCTGCATATCCCCTATCGCAAACGGCGTGGTGGCACTGATCACATAACGGTCAAACCCGATGACCGCCGCTTTCTCCGCTGCCGCCAGATGCGCAGACACCACATCCTCCAGGTCTACCCTGCCAAACAACAGTTCATTTACCTTCAGGTTCAGGTCTGCATACGTCGCCCGTTTGTCCCGGTCATCATCTATCTCCGGAAAGAACCGTGAAGTACGCAGCACCACACAGGGCAACCCACGCTTGCGGTAAAACAACCGGCAGAGATCTTCTGCGGCCACCTTGGTAATACCATAGATATTTTTAGGCGACGGCGGCAGCTCCGGTGTCACCCATACCGCTGGTCCACCCGGCGCCGGCTCCATCGCCTCGCCAAACACACTGGTGGTGCTGGTAAACACAAAACGCTCCACTCCCGCCGCCACAGCAGCTTCCAGCAATGTCAGCGTCCCCGTGATGTTCGTGTCAATGAACTGCTGCACGGAATGTGTGACCACATGCGGCTTGTGTAAAGTAGCTGCATGAAACACCACCACTACCTCCTTCATACATTCCCTGATAAAGTCAGCATCGGTAATGGAACCGACTGCCGACGTAAAAGCACCGGCTACCCGGTCAACACCGACCACTTCATAACGCAGCTCCCGCAACCTGCGCACCAGGGCTTCGCCCAAATGTCCGGAACTACCGGTAACTAAAACACGCATATCTTTTTAAATTTTGACGCCATCAAAGATAACAGGCTACCACGGCAACGGATATTGATTTACGACGTAAAAATGGTGATCTTTGCTGTATGGCTTACACGATCAGCGGAGACGCCTATAAGGAGATTGCAGCCCGGAGATTTTCCGGTGACCGTCGCTTCGATCAGTTCGAGCACAGCACCGCCGCCATACCACACGTACGGCACCAGGTGTCCCATACCTTTAACCAGGACTTCGGGATCATACAGTTCAAAGCCGATTTCGGGCAGGACATTAAGGTGCAAAAGGTAAAAGACGTTCCGCATGTCAGCCTCCATTTTCAGCTGAAAGGCAGCTCCTGCGCCGATTTCAAAGGTCTTGCCCCTCAACCGCTGCAGGCCGGGGAATTTAACCTGTACGCATCCGACAATTTCCAGTCGAACCTGCACTTCAATGCGCAGCAGGGATTCGAATACCTCGCCATCACTTTCCGGCAGTCGTTCCTGCAACATGTGCTGGCCCAGTTCTCCGCCCCACCGCCCGATGTTACCGGGAAACTGTCATCCGGCGCCACCTTTATGCTCTCCCCTTCCGCCCTGCGGATCTCGCCGGAGATACAGCTGGCCCTACGCTCGCTGTTATACCCTCCGGTATCGGATAACCTATTGCCGGTGTACCGTCACAGCAAGGTGACAGAAATTATCACCCTCCTGTTCTCGGAACTTTACCCGGAACCCCGCCCGGCATGGCAACAGGAAATGCAGGACATCTATCACTACATCCTGGAGCACTTCCTCCACCTTTCATCCCTGGCTGATGTAGCCCGGCATTTTTCCTTAACGGAATACCAGATCAAACAACAGCTACGCCTGCAATACAATACCTCCTTTTATGAACTGGTACAGGAACGTAAAATGGCCCATGCCATGCAGTTGTTTCAACAGACAGACATGCACGTCAACGAGGTGGCCTGGCTGACCGGCTACGGTAACGCCAGCAATTTTATCCATGCCTTTAAACGGAGGTTTGGTATTACACCCGGCCAGGTCCACCGGAACCGCTGATGTACAGGATCATACTGATGCTTACAGAAAAAAGTCTCCTAAAGAAAAAGCATCTCCCGAAAGCTGAAGTAAAACAATACGAGGACGCGATGGACAAAACATGCTACGACTATCGCGATTGTTAGCGGGAAACCGCTTCCCCCTGGTACGGGAGCGCCGCTGTTCCGCCCACCTTCCTGAAAGTGAGATTGATCCGCGCTTTCATGGGTTTAGCTGATTTGGCGATGCGGTGCTCCCAGTATTTTTGCAGGTCGCCTTTCATCAATAACAACGATCCATGTTCCAGTTTGATGGTATAACGGCGGCGGTGGTTGTCTTTGCTGCGGAAGTCGAAATTACGCTCCTCTCCCAGGCTCACAGAAGCAATTTCTGTTTTTAATCCGGGTACCGTGTCCTTGTCTGAATGCCAGGCCACCGAATCGTTGTTGTCCCGGTAGTAGTTCAATAAAACACCATCGAACGATATGCCCGTATGCGCCTCTACTGTCGCTTTTAATGCCAGCAGTTCCGGCGGCCAGGGCAATACCGCACGCTGGTCCCCGCTCCGGATAGGTTCGCTTCCAAACCAGGCCGACAGCCGCGGCGTCAGCACTTCCTTCTCGTACATGGTCACTTTGCTCTGCTGCCAGGGAACGGTATGCAGCAGTTGTTGCAGTAACTGGTCACTTTCTTCCCTGCCCAGAAAAGACGGATAGTATTCTAACAGGTCTTCCGGCAGCATCAGCGGGCTATCGTCAAATAATTTCAGTTGCATGATTCTCTATTTAAAATTTCTGCCTTTCGGAAATAGCTCTGCCTGTATCATTTTAGGCGCGGTCTTTTTAGCGGCAGGCGGCGTACTGTCGCTGTAAGGTACATTCATCAGGTGCTCTTCATCAGTGGGCAATGACAGCTGGTTCAGCAGCGCATTGCAGTTATAACATTTCTGAATGATGACATGTGTCACACTTCCTTCCCGCTGCAATTTTCCTTCCACCATCAGCAGACGGGACGTAACGATTTCCTTCCGGAAACGGTCAAATATTTTCTCGAAAGCGACCAGGTTGGCGCTGCCGGTTTCATCCTCTATCGTGATAAAACAGATGCCGCTGGCCGTTCCCGGCCGCTGCCGCACCAGTACCAGTCCGGCTACCCTCAGCAGGGTGCCATCAGGCCACTGGTCCAGCTCCCGGACGGACAAGACACTGCGCTTAAATAATTGCTGCCGCACAAAACTCACCGGGTGGGCTTTGAGCGACAAAGCCATGGTAGCATAATCCTGCACCACATGTTCTGAAGGCGTCATCAAAGGCAGCGTTACCGGCGCTTCGCTGGCGCTTTCTGACGCCTGCCCTTCAAAAAGCGCATGTGGCCGGTCTGCCAGGGCCGACACTTCCCATAATGCCCTGCGGCGGTCCATGCCCATGGACCGGAAAGCGTCTGCATCTGCCAGCCGCTCCAGAGCGCTCAGGCTGATGCCGGCATCCATCATGGAATGTATATTTTTATAAGGCGCTGTACGCCCGGCTATCAGTTGCTCCATCTCTTCCTGCCCCAATCCTTTTACCTGCCGGAAGCCCAGCCGTAACGCACGGTATTTGCCGGCATGTTCTTCCAACGTATTGTCCCAGCAGGAATGATTCACGTCCGCCGGGCGAACGATAACCCCATGCTTGCGGGCATCGGACACCAGTTGCGACGGGGCATAAAAACCCATCGGCTGACTGTTCAGCAGCGCACAGGCGAATACATCAGGGTAGTAACATTTAATCCAGCAGGAGACATATACCAGCAATGCGAAACTGGCCGCGTGGCTCTCCGGAAAACCATAAGAACCAAAACCTTCCAGCTGCTTAAAGATGCGCTCGGCGAACTCCGGTTCATAGCCTTTTTTCACCATGCCGGTCACCAGCTTTTCATGCCACTTCGAAATCTGTCCATGCGCCTTAAAGGTGGCCATACTGCGGCGAAGGCCATCCGCCTCCGCAGCGGTAAAATCCGCTGCCACCATGGCTATCTCCATGGCCTGCTCCTGGAACAAAGGCACGCCTTTGGTACGCTCAAGGATTGACTTCAACTCCTCAGAAGGATAATCTTCCGGCTCTTCGCCATTACGCCTGCGCAAATACGGATGCACCATGTCACCCTGGATAGGCCCGGGTCTTACAATGGCGACTTCAATCACCAGGTCATAAAAATTACGGGGCTTCAACCTGGGCAACATCGACATCTGTGCACGGCTTTCGATCTGGAACACGCCAATGGTATCTGCCTCACAGATCATATCATAAACAGCGTCATCTTTCTCAGGAATAGTCGCCAGGGTATAATGTTCGTCGTAATGTTGCCGCAGCAGATCAAACGCCTTACGGATACAGGTCAGCATCCCCAGCGCCAGCACATCCACTTTGAGGAATCCCAGCGCTTCGATATCGTCTTTATTCCATTCAATGTTAGTCCGGCCTTCCATCCTGGCATTGAGGATAGGGCAAAGGTCGGAGAGCTGATGTTGTGTGATCACGAAGCCCCCCGTATGCTGACCCAGCTGCCGTGGAAAACCGATGTACTGCTCTGTGAGTTCCAGTACTTTCATCAACAATGGGTCTTTCGCACTAAATCCTTCACTGGAAACGGTTTCGCCCGCCTTCCACTCTTCCCTGAATTCATATCCCGATTTCGCCAGGTGGTCTACCGCGTCCATCGACAAGCCCATGGCTTTCCCTACATCACGTACCGCACCTTTCCAATGTACCTGTGTCACCGTAGCCACGATGCCCGCCCTGTCACGTCCGTATTTGGAATAGACGTACTGGATCACTTCTTCGCGGCGCTCGTGTTCAAAGTCCACGTCAATATCCGGCGCTTCATCCCTGGCATCAGACATAAAACGGGCAAACAGGAGATTCACCGTTTGCGGGTTAATGGAGGTAATCCCCAAACAATAACACACTACAGAATTGGCCGCAGAGCCTCGTCCCTGGCATAATATCTCCTGGCTCCGGGCGAAGCGCACCAGGTCATATACGGTCAGGAAATAAGCCGCATAATTTTTCCGGGCCATAAAAGAAAGTTCTTCCCGGATGGTGTTCTCCACTTTTTCCGGGATACCATCGGGGAAACGTTCTGCGGCGCCACGCCAGGTCAGCATTTCCAGCTCCTCCTGCGGCGTGCGCCCTTCCGTGGTGATCTCTTCCGGGTATACATATTCCAGGCTGTCCAGCGAAAACTGACAGGCGTCCGCTATCTCCTGCGCACGCGCCAGCGCCTCCGGATAACGCCGGAACAAACGCTGCATCTCCGCGATCGGTTTAAGGTAACGTTCTGCATTCTGGTACAACCGAAAGCCTGCATTGTGGATCGTACATTTCTCACGGACGCAGGTCACAATGTCCTGCAACTCCCGCCGTTCGGGGTGATGGTAATACACGTCATTGGTAGCCACCATACCAATATGCAGCGCTTCGCATAACTGCGCAATGCGGTACAGCTTCTTCCCATCATCACCGCGGTAAGACCAGCACGCCGCCATGTATAGCTCCGATTTGAAATACCGGCGATACTCCCGTGCGGCTTTTTTAAAATCCGTATCGAAGTCAAACTCCCCGTTCAGCGCCGCCGGCGGTATCATCACGAATTTGATACCGGCCGCATATTGATAGACGTCCCTTTTATAGAGCTCACATTTACCTTTCTCCGTACGGAGATTACCGGTAGAAAGCAAGGCCGACAGGCGGCCATACGCGGCCCTGTCCGTTGGATAAGCCAACAGCGGCGGCCCATCCCGCAGGTCCAGCCGGCAGGCGGGGATAATGCGGATGTCTTTCCCTCTCGCCGCGGCATGCGCCCGTACAATGCCCGCCAGCGTATTATGGTCTGTAACAGCGATAGCCGTATAACCCAGGCTGGCCGCCTGCTCCACCAGTTCTTCCGGGTGCGATGCTCCCCGTAAAAAACTGAAGTTCGTTGTGATTTGCAATTCCGTATATCCCATACCGTTACTATTCACGCAAAGTATCCGTGTATAAACCATTCCGGCTTATGTTCCCCATAATGCCCGGAGCGAAACAACCAATACCTGCCTCCTTCTTCATCTTCCACCTGGTAATAATCTCTTTGTAAACCTTTCTCGATCCACCATTCCCGCTCAATCCTTTCCGGTCCGTCGGCCCTGACCACCTTATGTATTTTGCCTTTATGGATAAAGAGCATCGGCGGATAATCCGGGATCGGCGCAGACACTTCGATGCGCACCGGCGCGCCCAGCAGGCTCACCGGCCTCACCAGGTGCTCCGGCCAGGGCGTTGCCGCCGCTTCCTGCACATCGTTGGTAGCGCGCACCGAACGCTCCGGCCAGTGGTGCTCTTCCGGCAGGTACCGGTGAATGGCCGCAGCGCCGATACGGCTCTCCAGGCGGTCCAGTAATTTGGTCACCGCATCTTTTTTTCCGCAGGTGTCCAGGTCCCACAGCCGTTCCTGTTGCGTCGTCAAACCCTCCACTACCGGCGCTTCCAATACAAACAGTTCAATGCCCAGGTCCGGTTCGATGGTATCGATCTTCAATTCAAAAAGCCGGAACAGGTGCTCCAGGTTACGCACCGGGCTGTTGGTCCCGATCTCTACCAGCTGTTGCCCGCCGTCGGTACGATAACAGACGAGCCTTGCTTTGCGGAGTCCTTTCTCTTCCTGTTGCAACCGCTGACAAATTGTTTCCAGCAGTTTCCGGATGGCCAGCTCAATACCGGGTGCCGTCCGTATAGGATCGAGGCATGGAAGCCGCTCCACATAAGGTTCCGGCGGCTGTACCGGCACCAGCAGCTCCGGTAGGGTCCCCAGCACTTTGCCGATCCGGTCCAGCACCTGCGAACCGAAACGTCGCCGTAATACCGCCGGCGGCATATCCATAAACATCCCCGTTTGTGTAAACCCCAGTTTGCGCAAACGTTCTATCAGCAGCGGTTCCAGCCGGAGGGCTTCCGGCGGCAGATCACGCATCACTGCGGCCTGGCCTCCCGGAGCAATCACCGGGTGCGTGGTACCATAACGGGCCACCGCCCAGGCAGCCGCCATGGTATCGGCTATCGCCGCCCGCACATGATAGCCGCCCGCCTGCAGACGGGTGACAATATTTTCGAAGTAACCTTCTTCCCCGCCCCATAAGTGCGTGCAGCCGCTGATGTCCAGCACCAGCCCATCCGCCCCGTCTACACCGGCGACAGGCGTAAAGCGGTAACACCATACCGCAAGGGATGCCAGCAGCTTATCCTGTGAAGGATCGTCATCATAAAATAACAGGTCCGGATATACGGCCCTGGCATCCGCCAGCACCGTACCCGGCAATATGCCCAGCGCACCGGCCTCCCGGCTGACGGCACGGATCATGACCCGTCCCCTTTCCGGCGCCACCAGCACAAAAGGTTGCTGACGGAGCCCCGGGTAACGGAGCGCCAGCCTGTCAGCCGCCAGATGCCGAAACCATACCGCCATGTAACGTTTCATACGATTAACCTGCTTTGATATAAACATTTTCTTCCCTCGCCCTCTCCGTATAACCCTGCTGAAACTGTTGCCCGTCCCATGTTATCTGCCAGCTGCCCGGCTTTCCATTACGGACTTTCAGCAAGGCCACCTGCCATTGCGGATAACCTACGCCCGGTAAACCATCTTCCATCAGGCTGGCCACCGGTGAGATCATCCAGCGGGTGGTACACACCGTGTTCTCCACACTGCGCGGCCGGTGCCGGTGCAACAGGCAGGGCACACCACTTTTTTCAATGGCCAGCTGCAGCCGGCGCAACGCAATAGGATGAATATCCGGGATCTCTCCCACCACCGCCGCCAGCGCATTACATTTCAGGCACTCTTCCACCACCCAGAGCAGCTCTTTCTCCGATACCAGGTCTATAAAAATGATCCTGTCCGGCACCACGCAAAAAGCCTTCAGGCCCGGGGGAAACAGCGTCCGGTGGGCGCCTACCCAAACAGCCATCTCCGGCCCTTTCATCAAGCGGCTCAGTAGTCCGGTCATAAACCCCAGCGTGGCCGCTGCCGTTTCACTGGTGTGACTGATAAATTCATGGGTGCCCCTGAAGGGAAAACAATCTCCCGGGAATGCCCTGTTCAAAGGGCCCAGGTCGGGATGCTCATTGGAATGGGATGAATATACAGTACTCCCTGAAGAAAGAATTTCCCCTCTCAGCCTGGCTATCACCTCATTTCTTTCAGCTGACTGTTTCATATTTCAAAAAGTTGACTTATATTTGGCACTAATAATGCCAATATCACGGCAGTAATAATGCCAAAAAAATATGAAAGAACAAAATAATTTTTGGGCGCATAACCTGAAATTTCTCCGCAACCGGAAAAAAATGACACAGGACGACCTCGCCACCGCCCTGCAGTTTACCCGCACCAAGCTGAAAGCGCTGGAAACCGGCGCCACCCGCAATCCTCCACTGGAGGACCAGGTGCTGATCTCTGATTTTTTTAAGGTAGACATTGATACGTTCGTGCGCCTCGACCTGTCCCAGCTGGGCGAACTGCGGCTACGGGAGCTGGAAGCGGGCGACATGAGTTACGTCACGGGGAAAAAAATGCGGGTATTGGCCACCACCATCACCCCGGATAACAGGGAACAGGTGGAGATGGTTTCCCACAGCGTACAGGCCGGCTATACCGCCGGTTATGCAGACCCGGACTATATTTCCAGCCTGCCGGTATTTCATATGCCGCAGCTACCGGCCGACCGCAAATTCAGAATGTTCCCTGTAAAAGGCGAATCCATGCTGCCTGTACCGGAAGGCGCTTATGTGATCGTAGAATATATACAGGACTGGTCTACCCTCAAGGACGGCACTCCCTGTGTAGTGATCACCAAAAATGAAGGCATCGTTTTTAAAGTAGTATACAACCGCATTCAGCAGGATGGACAGCTCCACCTCGTTTCGCTCAACCCGTTATTCAAACCATACGACCTTCCGGTGAGCGAAGTGCTGGAAATGTGGAAATACAACAGCTATTGGACAAACACGGAACTGTCGCCACAGGCTGATATGGAAGCTATCTTACAGGCGCTGGGGAAACTGGACACAAAGGTGGACCTGCTATTGCGGGAAGAATAATTGACTTACAGGCAGCCTAGCTGCCTTTTTGTTTCCAGTCTCTCGGCGATTTTCCGAAATGTTTTTTAAACTCCCGGCTGAAGTATTTGGGATCACTGTATCCTACTTTATAGGCGACCTCACTGATATTGTATTCAGCACTATCCAGGTACAGGGTCGCTTTTTTCATGCGTATTGCCCTGATAAAGTCATTCACGGTAAGCCCCGTCAGCATATTCAGTTTTTTATACAACACCGGACGGCTGATCGCCAGCTTCCGCGAGATAGCATCTACGTTAAAATCCGGTTCATCCATATTTTCTTCTATCACCGCTATCACCTTTAGCAGGAAAGGGTCTTCTATGACAGCCGTTGTTTCTTCCTGTTGCTGCTCCTCATCATCCGTCTGTCCCTCCGATGGGAAAACCAGTTGTTTCATCAGGCGCTGATGAATTTTTTCGCGCAGGCTCAACAGGTTACTGATATGTAATGCCAATACCTGTATGCTGAAAGGTTTGGTAAGATACACATCCGCCCCCTTCTGCAACCCGCTTAACTGCTGGGAAGATGACGACATCGCCGTTAGCAGGATAACCGGGATATGATTGGTCCGTTCGTCACTTTTGAGTTGACTGCATAACGTATAACCATCCATGCCAGGCATCATTACATCACTGACAATTATATCAGGGATCAGGTCAACGGCTGTCTTCCAGCCCTCCGAACCATTGGTGCTGACAACAACATGATAATCTTTCTCCAGCACTTCACGATTAAACGCAAGAATTTCTTCATTGTCTTCTATCAGCAGAATCGTATATTTCTTCTGAGTAACACCTGGCTTTATACTTTCCGGCGCCGTCAATACCTCCTCCCCGGCGCCTGCCGGCGTATTGGTTTTATACCCGGTAGTACCGGATGTTTTGTCCATCTTTACCGTGGCGTTAAAATGGGCATTGCCTTTTCGCAAGGTCACTGTAAAGACGGTTGTATTCCCCTCCTCAGTGCGGGTACTGTCTACCGTAATGGTTCCTCCATGCAATTCAATAATGCTTTTCGCCAGCGCCAGGCCTATACCGTATCCTTTATTATCGCTGCCATCATCATCTTCCTGGAAATAGTTTGTAAATAATTTAGGCAGATTTTCAGGTGCTACTCCCCTGCCATTGTCTTTTATTGTAATGACCACCGCCCGCTCTTCTTCTTCAATGGCGGCCTCTATCCTTCCGCCCGACGGAGTAAACTTACAGGCATTGTAAAACAGATTATAGAACACTTTCTCCAGTTGAACCCTGTCGAAATATAACCGGATTGAAGTATCCGAACTTTTAAACCCATACTGAATGTTCATGAACAACACCTGGTCTTCAAAAGCGGCAAAGACCTCCCGCAGGAAAGATACGATGTCTTGTTCTGCCACCTGTAGCGGCAGATTGCCTGATTCAGCTTTTCGGAAATCCATCAGTTCCGTCAACAGGTGCAGCAGGCTTTCTGAATTTTTCCTGATGATCTTTAATTGCCTGGAGTTTTCATAGTCCTCCCGGTTGATCAATAACAGTCTTTCTGCCGGCCCAATGATCAACGAGAGCCTCGACCGCATTTCATGAGAGATATTCGTGAAAAAATCCAGTTTCATCCGTGTTAATTCATGGTCCCGCCGGATCAATGATCTCAGCACGAAAAAGCGTACTACAAAAAACACAACGGCTGCTGCAAAGAGAACATATAACCCGTAAGCCCAGATCGTTTTCCAGATGGGAGGCAGCACGGTGATGCGTAATTGCGCCGGCTTCCCCCAAACACCATCGTTATTGGTACCCTTCGCAAAAAACGTATAGCTGCCCGGTGGCAGGTTCATATAGGTAGCGGCAGGGTTTGACGTATAGTTCCAGTCGCTGTCAAATCCTTCCAGCTTAAACGCATAGTTGTTCTTTTCAGGCTGTACATAATTCAGCGAGGCAAATTCGAGTGTAAATACATTTTGAAGATGGGTAAAACGGATATCGCTGGTAAGACTTATCTCCTTTTCCAACAGTCCGTCCGACTGCCCGATCGTTACCGGATGATCAAACAGCTTCACTCCCGTCAGAAAAGTTACCGGGGCAAACGGGTTTTCCCTGATTTCGTCGGGCCGGAAAAAGGTAAGCCCCTTATATCCACCGAACAGCATCTCTCCTGAACTGCTGTTGTAGCAGGAGTTGATATTGAAGATATTACCGGCCAGTCCATCGCTTTTGGTGTAGTTTTTAAAACTCCCGTTCTTTACGTCCAGCTTAGACAGTCCGTTACCGGTACTGATCCACAGGTTGTGCTGTTTATCTTCCAGTATTGCGGCGATGTTATCGTCCGGCAGCCCGTTTTCCTTCGTATAAATGGTAAACTTTTTTGCTCCGCCGGGCGTATACAGCGCCAATCCGCCAAAGGCGCAGCCAATCCATATGCTTCCATTCCCATCTTCGTGAATACAGTTAATATTATTTTTTGGCAGGCCTTCTTTCGTCGAAAACCGGTACACGGTATCGCTGTTGTGCTGCATCAGCAAGAGGTCTCCTGAGGTACCTACCCAAAGGTCTCCGTTCACAGACTGAAGGACCGACTTTACGGATTTGGTGCCCACCGCCCGGACAAGCCGGTTATCCGGCAGCAGGTGTAAAGTTGTACCGGTTCTTCTAAAAGCCCGTAAACCGGTTTGCATCCCCACCCAGAAGATACCTTCACGGCTTTCCAGTATGGTGAGTATCTCAGCGGTGCGGACGGCAGGATCGCTTTCCCGGTAAAAATAACGTGTAAAATTTCCGGCCGCAGGATTAAAGAGGTTAAGCCCTCCTCCATGTGTTCCGATCCAGACATGCTCGTCGCTGTCCCTGTAAATCACCTTTACCAGATCTGAGCCGAGTGAAGCCTCTTCTCCTGGATGATGCCGGAACCAGGTGATCCCGCCGGTTGCCCTGTTAATATAATTCAGTCCACTTCCTTCCGTACCGACCCACAGGTTCCCGGCGGCGTCTTCCGAAAGCGCACTGACAACACTGTTGTTGATCCCCTCACCGGAAGCACTGCTTTTATACACATGGAAGGGGGTATTATCTGCCGAAACACTGTTTACCCCTCCCCAATAGGTACCAATCCAAACGGTGGCACAGCTGTCCATAAAAATGCTGTATACCGAGTTATGGCTCAGGGTCTGTACATTATCGGGAATGGACTGATAGTTATCAAACCGGCCGGTTGCCGGATCATAAATACTGATGCCTCCCTGTGTGCCTATCCACAGCATTCCGCGGGTATCCATTCTAATATCCCGGATATTATTGTTCACCAGCCCATTGGCTGCGCAGGCCTGGTAATGTTTAAAAGTACCCGTCCGGCGATCATAAAGATTGAGGCCTCCTTGCTGGGTACCTATCCACAGGCGGCCGGCTTTGTCTTCAAAGATCACGGTAACATAGTTATCACTTAACCCGGATTCGCTGCGCTCATCATGCCGGAAACAGCGGAAATGCCACTTCCCGTTTTCGGACGTCATCTGCGTAAGCCCGAAAGAAGATCCTATCCAGTATCCCCCCTGATGGTCCTGGTAAATAGTGCGGATGTTATTATTGACAGACAACCCTGCCACTGAGTCGGGGATGCCGATCGGGGTAAAGCGGCCATCTTTTCTGTCATCCAACCGGAACAGCCCTGCAGAAGACCATACCCAGAGTGCATTTTGTTTGTCTTCGTAAATGCAACTGATGCTCAGGAGGCCTTCTCCCCGGCTTTTTCCAAGCAACACCGGATCGAGGCGGTCCGTTACCGGGTTATACCGGTTCAGGCCATTACGGGTACCCACCCACAGGACCTTATGAGAGTCGACGAGCAAACGGGTGATATAATTCTCCGGAACATCGTTGCCGGGAGCCCCCTGGCTTTTATAAATTTTAAACCGCCGCGTATCAAACCGGTTCAGCCCATTTTGTGTCCCAAACCATAAAAACCCGTTCCCATCCTGTGCGATACTCAGTACCGCACCCGGCGCTAACCCTTCTTCCGAAGTAAGCCTGTTGAATAGTAAGCCCTGACCACACAGGCACAAGGAACAAAATAATAAGAGTACCAGGAAACTGCTTTTCAGCATAGCCGAAACAAATGTGCTTTACAAAATAAGTACGCTCTACATGATTCGCAGGATGGGGATATCATCATAACCTATTGCAGGATAGCAAAAAAATACTGATTTTCATCCCTTTCCTCCCAGAATTTACAATTTTACCCCATCTTTTTTCTGATTTTACCCCATACCCCGACATAACAGAAGATACCTTGCTGCTAATAAATTCCAAACACATACGTTATGTTTCCACGATTAATGATACTGAGTATCCTGTTACTCCCCCTATACGTATGGGCACAAAACAGGAAGGTCGCCGGAACGGTCCTCGATGAAAATGGACAGCCTATTGAGAGTATCAGCGTCCTGGTAAAGGGGAAGCCCGGAGGCGCGCTGACCAGCAAATCCGGCAGCTTCGAACTTGAAGCCGGCGCCAACGAAACGCTTGTCTTTACCGCCGTCAATTATGTGACGAAAGAAGTATCCCTTGCCGGCGCCGCTCTGCCGCTTAAAGTAGTGCTGAGTTCCAAAGTAACCGCCATCAACGACGTAGTAGTGGTAGGCTATGGTACCCAGAAAAAGCGGGACCTGACCGGTGCCATCACTTCGGTATCTACCAAGGATTTTAAAGAACAGCCCGTAATAAATGTGCAACAGATCCTCCAGGGCAGGGCTGCCGGCGTGCAGGTGGTATCCAATGCCGGGGCGCCGGGAGGAGCGGTATCCGTCCGGATACGGGGAAACAACTCCATCAAAGGCGACAACAACCCCTTGTACGTGATCGATGGTTTCGTGGGCGCCGACCCTTCCACCGTGAACCCCGGAGACATAGAAACGATGGACGTGCTGAAAGATGCTTCCTCTACTGCCATTTATGGCAGCCGGGGCGCCAACGGTGTTATTGTCATCACCACCCGGAAAGGGAAAGCCGGTAAAACCAGCATCGAACTGATGAGCCAGTTTTCCAGCGCCCGGGTATTAAAGAAGATGAACCTGCTCGATGCCGCTGATTTTGCTGCTACCGCCAATGAAAATGCTATCGCCAACGGCGGGTCGCCCATCTTTACGTCGCAGCAGATCGAACGTTTCAAAAGCCAGGGAGGCACCAACTGGCAGGATCAAATCTTCAGAACAGCCCCCACCCAGGAATACCAGCTAAGTATTTCCGGCGGAAGTGATAAAACAAAGTATTATACCAGCGGGAATTTTCTGAACCAGCAGGGGATCATCCTTAATTCAGGTCTGAAACGGTACTCCGTAAGGGCCGGCCTTAACGCACAACTGTACAAAAAACTATCGCTTCACGTAAACGCGTACGCAGTAAGAAATGAAACGCGCAACACAGGTATTGTAGGCAGGGACGCACCGGTTACCCAGGCGATCGCATGGGCGCCCACCGTACCCGTACGCGACAGTGCCGGCAAATTCACCCTCAATGATCCCATTGGTTCCATTTCCAACAACCCGGTGGCTATTGCCACGGACCAGAACGGTATCACCCATAATTCAACGTTTGCCACTATCGCCGGACTGAAATACGAATTTGTTCCGGGCCTCACCCTCGATGTATCCGGCGCCGTGAACTACAGCAATATTCAGACACTGAACTACACTGGGCCTACGGTGACGTCCTCCCGACTGGCGAACGCCTCCCGCAGCTCCGGTGAAAACATCGGCATCCAAAATACCAATAACCTTACCTACAGTCATTTGTTCAACAATACCCATCAACTTACCATCACAGGTGTAGTGGAATACCAGTCGTTCAGCACCAGCGGTTTTAACGCCAATGCCAACAGCCTGACCTTTCCAAACCTCGGCTTCTACAACCTGGCACTGGCACAGACCTATGGCGTAGGGACCAACTATTCCGATTACAAGTTGCTCTCCTACCTCGGAAGGGTCAACTACGATTATAAAGGCCGTTATTACATCACCGCCGGCGTAAGACGGGACGGCTCCTCTAAATTTCAGGGTGGCCATCAGTACAGCACCTTCCCTTCCATAGGTGTGGCATGGAAGCTCTCAGAAATGGACTTTATGAAGAATGCCACCTTCGTAAACAATCTTAAGATCAGGGCCGGATATGGCATTACCGGCAACCAGGCCATCAACCCCTATCAAACACTGACAGCCTATCAGAACGTCACCACTACTTTGATCCCGGGCAGCGTAACCCCCGGTATCATCCTTGGCAACCCGGGAAATCCTGATCTGAAGTGGGAAACCACCAAACAGTGGGATATCGGGCTGGATGCCGACCTGTTTGACAACCGGCTATCACTCACAGCAGACTACTACAACAAAAACACCAGCAACCTGCTGCTGTCCGTTCCTATCCCCAACTACCTGGGCGGTGGCAGCGTCCTGTCCAATGTAGGCAAAGTAAACAACAAAGGGATTGAGCTCTCTTTGTCAGGCGACATTATCCGTAGCAACGCCATGACCTGGAACAGTGCTTTCAATATCTCCTTCCTCCGTAACAGGGTGGAGTCGCTTTACTCCGACAAGAACATTCCATCAGGTACGAATGTGGGTGCGGGCCTTTCACCGCAACCAGAATTCATGATCATTCCCGGGCAACCCCTCGGCACCTACTGGGGCCTTACCTATGAAGGCACCTGGAAACCCGGGGAAAAAGCAGCGGCGGCAGCCTATGGCAATGTTCCCGGAGATTCCAAATACCGGGACCTCGACGGCAACGGCGTTATCGACGGAGGTGATTACCATATTATCGGGCACGGACTTCCACGATACTCCTGGGGCTGGAATAATACCTTTACCTGGAAAGGTTTCACCCTGAATGTCTTCATACAGTCGCTCGGTGGATACGACAAACTGGACTACACCTATGCTGCCGGCATTACCGCCAACGCCGATATGCGGCAGGCTACCATTGCTGACATCAAAAACAGGTATATCCCCGGGGTCAACGAAACATCGGATATTCCCGCCTTCAGCAAAACCAACAAGAACTATATGGTCAGCACCCGGTTCCTGGAAGACGGCACTTTCATCCGGTTTAAGAACATCAGTCTCAGTTACCAGTTACCCGAGTCAATGGTGAAGCAGGCGAAAATCACGCTGTACGTCCGGGCGGTCAATCTCTTTACCATCACCCGGTATAAAGGGCTGGACCCTGAAACCAACAGCGTTGCCACCGGCGCCGGCAGCGACGTTAATCAAAGCATCGACTATGGCTCTTATCCCAATGCCAAAACCATCACAGGAGGCGTAAAAATCGGTTTCTAACTTCAAAATTCCGGCACATGAAAAAGACAATATTTCTGATACTACTCATCTCCTCCATATCCGCCTGTAATAAAGAGTTGAATGAAACGCCCAACGGCCAGTTGGTTGGCGATGACGCGCTGCGCACCATCGAGGGGTTACAGACAGCCCTGGCCGGTGCATACCAGCCTTTAAAAAACGGCTATACATCGGGCTTCGCCTCTGCGGCGGTGGATGCCGTATTAATGGGCTCCGACGACCTTACCACCCATTCCGCCAGTAATAAACAGGAACTCAGGGAAATGGACCAGTTTGCCGTTAACTCCACCAATGGCCGTATTAATGTGATCTGGCTGGGCTGTTACAAGACTATTCAAAACGCCAATAACATCATTGCCAATTACGAAAAAGCGGGTACTGCCGCCAACATCCGGCAGATTGGCGGCGAAGCCTATTTTTTAAGGGCCTTCTCCTATTTCTGGCTGGTACGGTTATGGGGCAACATCCCGCTGGTCACCACATCGAAATACAGCCCCGACCTGCTTTCCATACAAAAAAGCAGTCCGGCCCAGGTATATGCGTTAATCGAAGCAGATCTGAAAAAAGCAGAGACCCTGATGGGCAATACAAAGCCGGTCGCAGGCAGGGCCGGCGCAGGTACTGCCAAAGCGTTGCTGGCGGAAGTATACCTTACCGAAGGAGGATACCCCCTGAAAGATGTCTCCAAATACGCCCTCGCTGCCGCTAAAGCCAAAGAGGTGATCGACGGCAAAGCGACTTATGGTTTTGACCTGGTGCCGGACTTTGGCAGTCTATGGACCGGAACACCTGCCAGTAACAATACCCCGGAAGATGTATTTGCACTGCAGTTCTGCAATAGCTGCGGTAATCCAAGCACCCTGTATGGAAAATCAAGTATGCCGGGCGACGAAGCAGGATGGGACGATTACTTCTGCGAAGTCACCTTCTTTAACAATTTTCCCGCGGGTAAAAGAAAAGAAGTAACGTTTCATACAATATTCAAAACCGGCGCCGGCGACGTGAGCTGGCAAAACGGTCAGACCAGACACCCCTACTACAACAAGTTCAGGGTAAACACGCCTACCCCCGGCTTCCTTACCTCCGCCAGCGATCTTTCCGTAAAATTATTACGCTATGCCCAGGTACTGCTCACCTATGCAGAAGCACAGGCACGCTCCACCGGCGCACCTTCTGCAGAAGCATACAACGCTGTTAATCTCATCCGGAAGCGTGCCGGACTTGAGGATCTTCCGCAGGGACTGTCCGGTGCAGCATTCGCTAATGCCGTAGTTGACGAACGGGCCTGGGAATTTGCCGGAGAATACACCCGTTGGTTCGATCTGCAGCGTCTCGAACTGGTGGAAACCGCCAACTCCCGTAAAGCGGCAGACGACCTGAAACCATTGAATACTATTACCAAAGCCAGATACTGGTTACCCATTCCTTACAACGACCAGCAGATCAACAATGGTTTATAGCAAATACGACGGCCCGACATCCATTTTCACCTTAAAAAACCCAGACAATGAAAAAGTGTATCTCCATCTTTTTAGCAGCCAGCCTGTCTTTCTTCGCCTGCTCCAAACCGCAGGAACTGCAACAACTGGGCGGCCTGAAATCCTCCCTGGCAGCGGCTACTGCTGCCGGTACCGTATACTATGTAGACCCTGATGGCAACGACAGCAACGCCGGTACCAGCGACAGCAATGCCTGGAAAACAATCGCCAAAGTCAACACCATGACATTCTCCCCTGGCGATCAGATCCTCTTTAAAAGCGGCGGTGTATGGAACGACACCCTGCGCCCCAAAGGCTCAGGGAGTGCAGGTCTGCCCATCGTCATCGACAAATACGGCGGCGAAGCCCGCCCGGTGATTAATGGCGGCGGCAAAGTGAATAACTCTAAAACGTTGTTTTTAAACAAAGTATCCTATTGGGAGGTGAATAACCTCGAAATCACCAACACGGTACCCGCAGGCACTACCTACGCAGCAACGGGAATATTGGTCGATGGCGGAAATGAAGCGACCCCTTCTTCCAATATCACCATTAAAAACTGTTACGTACACGATGTAAATGCTGCGAAAGATTTCCAGACCAATTTCGTGAAAGGTACCGGCGGTATTATCATTGGTGGCAAAACCGATGACGTGCTCGTACAAAGCTGTCATATAAAAAACTGTGCCGTGGAAGGCATGCGCACCGTCGGCACCGGTAAAAACATTGTCTTTGACAACAACTTCCTGGAATATATATACGGAGACGGTATTGTGATGGCTGGCGCCACCGGCGGCTGCAAGGTCACGCACAACACCGTTTACAAAGCCTGCATGAACACCAACAGCTACAACTATGCAGGTATATGGACCGTAAAAAGCAAAAATTCGCTCGTGGCCTATAACGAAGTATATGGAATGACAGGAGGTGGCGGCAACGATGGGATGGCTTTTGACGCAGACGGATACGATGCTAACTCTCCCACCGATGGTGATATCTTCGAGTACAATTACTCTCACGACAACAATGGCGGGTTCATGCTGTTCATGTACAATTCCCACAATATCACCGTACGCTATAACGTAAGCGTAAATGATATAGGTACCACCGGGAAGAAAAAACTTTTCCTTTTTAACGGCAGTACGAATAACAACCACCAGATTTATAACAATGTGTTCTACATCATGAACCCGGGAGGTACTATTTTCCACAGCGCACCCTATGGCACCTATTCCAACAATATTATTTATGCCGCCTCCACAGCCACGGGCCTGACCCTGTGCAGAGGAGACAATGGTCAGTCCATCCCGTTGACGACCCAGTCCAGGTTCTACAACAACGATTTATATCCGGGTAATGTATTTACCGCATTCAATTGGGGCACTTCCACCCGCAGCAACAATTTCTACGACGATCCCCGTTTTATAAATCCGGGTACCGGCAATGGTTTCCCTGTAGCCAACGGCTACAATATCAGCGATACTTCCCGCTGTCGTAACGCTGGCATCTTTATCACCAATAACGGCGGCATCGACTTCGCCGGCAACCCGCTGCCTGCTGCCGGCAATCCCGACGTGGGCGCCTTCCAGCATGCCGTGATATCCCAGGCAGGCAGCTCCCTGGCCGACGCCTACGTACGCGATGGCAGTTATGCCGGCGCCAACTATGGCGCGGACTCCCTGCTGGTCGTAAAATCGGACGCTTCCTCTTATGCACGCAGGTCTTACCTGAAATTCAATTTTAATCAGGTGGCGTCTGCAAATGTAAATGCAGCCAATCTCAGCATCTATTGCGCAGGCGCTGGCATGACCAACACCGTGAAAATTTACAGCACTGCCAATAAAACCTGGGCTGAAAATGCCATCACCTGGAATAACGCACCGAAGGATACCACCCTCGTGGGCCAGATCACCGTCAACACCGCAGGATGGTATAATATGGACGTTACCAGCACCGTTAACCGTGAATTGCAGGCCGGTAGCAAAACCGTTTCGCTGCTGCTCATGAACACCGGTCCGTTTAACTCCAACGGCTATATGACGTTCTACAGCAAAGAAGCACCTGGCAACAAACCAGCACTGCAACTGACATACTAGCCTGTACGGCAGCACAGTAGCGATACGCACCGGAATAGCCGATGGCAACAATCAATGACATTTGATCCGTAATATTCACCATGAAAAGAACGTACTTTATCACACTCGCAGCCTGCTTTATAACGCTACTGAGCTATGCCGGCGGAGGCGCTCCAAGGACTTACCTGAATCTGAACAACGACTGGAATTTTCACTTTTCGTACGACGTCCGGAAGAGCGCCCCTCTTCAACAGGTTACCCTGCCACACACCTGGAATGCAAAAGATGTTTTCAACGGCCAGTTGCACTACTACCGGGGCGCCGGCATTTATACCCGGCAGCTCGCCTACCTTCCTGAATGGAAAGACAAAAGGATATTTCTTTATTTTGAAGGCGCCAACTCGGTAGCCGACGTAATGGTGAACAATAAGTTTGTCACAGAACATAAAAGCGGTTATACCGCCTTCTGTGCAGAAATCACTGCCTTCCTGCAGGCGGGGGCCGGCAATACCATCACCGTACAGGTCAGCAATGCAGAACGAATGGACGTACTTCCTCTCTCCGGCGATTTTAATGTGTTCGGTGGACTGCATCGTCCGGTGTGGCTGATCGTCACCAATAAAAACTGTATCACCCCTCTCGATTACGCGTCGCCAGGCGTGTATATCAGTCAGGATAAAATCACGCCGGCCGAAGCTACGGTAAACGTGCTAACGAAATTGTCGCTGACCGGAGCCACCGGAAACCTGGAAGCACGTACCATTATCAAAGACGCGCTGCAACGGGAAGTAGTGAGCCAACAGACGGTTATCGGCGCCGGTGATTCCCTCTTCCGGCAATCCCTCAGCATCCTCCGGCCCCACCTGTGGAACGGCAGAACAGATCCCTATCTTTACCAGGTAACGGTACAGCTGTTCCAGGACCATCAACTGATCGATGAAATGACCCAGCCATTGGGATTACGCTCTTTTAAAGCAGATGCCGGTTCAGGATTTATGCTCAATGGCCATCACTATGATCTCTATGGTTTTGGATTGCATGAAGATGTGGCCGCCCGCGGTTCTGCCCTGCACAACAGCGATCATGCAAAAGACATGTCCCTGATCATGGAATCAGGAGCCACCGCCATGCGGCTTACACATTACCCGCACCTGGATTATTTCTATCACCTGGCAGACAAGAACGGTATCGTGCTGTGGACAGAAATACCGCTCGTAGGGCCTGGCGGATATACAGGCACCGGCTTCATTGACAACCCGGCACTAAAGGCACACGCCAGACAACTACTGACTGAAATGATCCGTCAACAGTACAATCACCCTTCTATTGTTTTCTGGGGATTGTTTAACGAGCTAAAACTGGATTACGACGATCCCGTGCCCTTTCTTCAGGAACTTCAGCAGCTTGCTAAAAAAGAAGACGCCTCAAGACTCATCACCTGCGCCACGTTCCTGGATTCAGGTCATTTTAATACCGTCAGCGACGTCATTGCCTGGAATAAATACTATGGATGGTATGGCGGCGACTTTAAAGACATGGGCGCCTGGGCAGACAAAATGCATCAGCAATTTCCGGATAAGCCCATTGGCGTCAGTGAATTTGGCGCCGGCGCCAATATCCTGCACCATGAAGAAGAACTGAAAAAGCCTGCAGCCGATGGTAATTTCCACCCGGAAGAATGGCAGACAGCCTATCACGAGGCTTCCTGGGCAACGCTGACAGCACGGCCCTTTATCTGGGGGAAATTCGTCTGGGCACTGGCAGATTTCAGTTCCGCCATCCGGAGCGAAGGCGGCACCAACGGCCTCAATGATAAAGGACTCGTTAGCCATGACCGTAAAGTAAAAAAGGATGCATTCTATTTCTATCAGGCTAACTGGAGCCGCGAACCCATGCTGTACCTGGCAGAGAAACGCCTCACCCT
>NZ_CAMLHC010000014.1 GCF_946479755.1 uncultured Chitinophaga sp.
CATCTGGGAGTAACTGTCCACGTAGTAGAAGTAAGGATTGAACCGGTTGTAAACATTCAGCAAACTTACATTCCAGGTACGGACCAGTCCATTCTTTTTATGTTTGACAAAACTAACGCCGAGGTCTAAACGATGGTATGCTTTGATACGTACGTTATTACGCGAATTGATATAATCAATTTTCCGGGAATACCGCAACTCACCTACTCCTGAAAGCGGGTCCAGGAGACCACCATAAGACGCCAGCGGAATGGTGAATGGCGCGGCGCTCTGATAGGTCCAGGACGCGGACAACGTGATGCCTTTGCGCCACTTGTAAACAGCTACCAGGTGGACGTCATGCCGGCGGTCATATTTATAGGGAAAGCTACGGCCATAGTTAACCTCCGGGATCTGCCGGTTGGCCCACGCCAGCGTATACCCTACCCATCCGGTCAGTCTCCCGCTTTTCTTCTGCAGCAATAGCTCCAGCCCATAGGACTTACCTTCTCCGGCTGCCACCTGCTCCTGCCAGGAATCTCCTTTGACGGTTGTCAGATAGCTCGCACCCTCCTTGTATTCGATGACGTGGTGCATGTGTTTATAGTAAGCCTCCGCCGAAAACTCAAACTGGTCTCCAAACAGGTTATGCGCAACGCCCAGCGCATACTGGTCTGCATCCTGGGGGCTTACCTTGTCTGTTGCCGGCACCCAGAGGTCTGCGGGCAGTGAAATGGAATTATAAGCCAGCAGGTGAATGTATTGGGTCATCCGCGTGTAGGAAGCTTTGAGTGCCCAGTTGCCGGGCAACAGGTAACGTGCGCTTATGCGTGGCTGCAGGGACAAATACAGGCGTTTCTCCACGTTAAACCCGCTGAAATGCAGCCCTGCGTTTATACGCAGCCGTTTGGACAACTGCCAGTCGTCCTCTGCATACAGGTTTAGTTCCTGCGCGTGAATGTTGTGGTTACTGTTACTGGAATCAGCGATCACCACCTCTTTTTCTGTTTGCTTTACCTGCAGCACGCCCGGTGTAAAAACCCGGTACATCAGCTGCGCACCGGCTTTGATGGTATGGGCCGGCTTCGGCTGGTACTCCACATCTATTCTGCCGCCATAATCCCTGATGCCGGAATTCAGCTGCTGCTGGTCGGAATATAAGCCGGTGGGCGTGGTTCCTGCCTGCTTATAATCGGACAGAAAGCGGTAGTTGCTCCCTATCAGCATCACATTGGAAAACAACTTTGGGGAATACACATGGTTCCAGCGCAGGGTGCCGGTGTAGTTGCCCCAGGTTACGCCCACATCGGTCACATAATAGAACGGATACTGGGTATTGTATCTGTCGCTCGTGGCCAGTTTATCGCGGCCGGTATAAAAGCTCAGGTACAGCTTGTCCCTGTCCGAAAACTTATGATGCACTTTGGCGTTGATATCGTAGAAATTGAGCCTGAATTTATCCGGTGAGTTATCCTGGCTATCGAGATATAATCTTGCTGCCAGATCGGGATAAGACCTGCGGGCGGAGAGCACAAAAGTTGTTTTTTCTCTTTTGATGGGACCTTCCAGCGTAGCTTGTGCAGAAAGCAGTCCGACAGAAAAATTTCCATGTATGTTATACATGTCACCATCTTTCGTGGAGATGTCCACCACGGATGACAGCCGGCCCCCGTAGCGGGCGGGGAAGGCGCCTTTATACAGCGTAACGTCTTTCAGCACGCTGGTATTGAAGGTAGAGAAGATACCCATCAGATGTACGGGATTGTACAGCGGGGCGCCGTCAAGGAGGATAAGATTCTGGTCCGGCGTGCCGCCGCGTACCAGCAGTGCGCTCGTCGCCTCTGCACCTTGTTTGACACCAGGCATCAGCTGGAGGGTTTTGAACAGGTCTGCTTCGCCTAACAGGCGTGGAGCAGACTGCACCAGTGCTGCCGGTAAATGAATACGGCTCATCTGGGAAGTGGCTTCGATATTATCGGCCCGTGTTCCCCGGATGGTCACTTCCCCCAGCTGGCTGCTGAGTGTCGTCAGGCGGAAGGAGAAACTCCTTGTATCTTGTATGGCCACTAACGTGTCAAGACGCTGGTATCCCAGGTAGGACAACTGCACCCTGACAGTATCTGCCGGTAAGGTCAGGCTATAAAATCCGTAGGCATTGGTAATGGTGCCTACCTGATATTGAGGCGCCACCAGTGATACACCAATCAGTCTTTCACCAGTGGCAGCATCTTCCACATACCCGCTGAGGGTATGCGTTGCGCTGGTGCCAGGACCGATAAAGAGCTGATCGCCCCTGCGTTTGAAAGTAAGTCGTGTTCCTTTCAGCAGATCGGCGAGCATCATCTCCGGCGACGCCTCCTTATAAATGCGTGCTTTAATGGTTATTCCGTGCACACGGGTATATTCATAAGATATTGGTATACCTGTTTGTTGTTCTATCAGTTTCAGCGCTGCTTCCAGCGTGGTGTCGGGAAAACGGATGCTGAACTTTGTCTCGTTTTGCTGACCGGCCGCTGCCAGTCCGCCTGCCAAGAACAGAACGGTTAAAAAATATCGCATTTACTTCCTTTAGATTATGCGGGGCCTCCCCGCAGCTATCGATACACTGCTACCTACCAGACAATCCTCAAATTTCTGAAGTACTATGTCGAATAAAAAAAATATTTCAAAAAACTTATCCAGTCCTGTTTGTTCATTATAAACGATTGGGATGAAAAGCCTGCCGGGAAGAGTCCCGGCGGGTTTCTCTCTAAAAAACTGCGGCCTTTCAGTTCCCAAAAACACTTCTTCTGAATAAAAGAGAAAAAGTCGAAAAGGCAACTGTTAATCTCTCTATAGGATAACCTAATACGGCGTCAAACACCGCACTTTCCGTATATCCGCTGACGGTATGCTGCATGCGGGCAGCAGGCCCAATAATTATCTGATCTCCCCTGCGGTTAAACGTGAGCGTAGTACCTTCCAGCAGGCCGGCGACGATGGTCTCTACGGTGGCTGCCTTATAGGTGCGTGCTTTCACGGTTATTCCCTGTATTCGTGTGTACTCGTACGATATCAATATTTTCGTTTGCTGCTGCACTAACTTCAGCGCCTTCTCCAGCGTAGTAGCCGGCATATGGAAGCTGAACTTCGCTTCTCTTTGCTGGCTGACGGCTGTTAGTCCATGTAACTGCAGCCAGACCATTAAAATATGTCGCATAATTTCCGTTTTCAGTAGCTGTTGTTAAAGAGACAATCCTCCACATTTGGTAGTACTATGCCATTCAAAAAAACACATGTCTTTGCCGTTCTTTATGAAAAGCCCGCCCGAAAGAATACGGGCGGGTTTATCATCAATGGCGCCCTGGCTCTTCACCTTTCGTGCGCCAGGGACACACATGTTAGCTTTTTAATCAGCGGCAGGACCGGGAACGGTCTGAACGTCCCCACGTTGGATCAGGACGCTGCCTTTTTTTAATCATTGAGCATAGTTTCCGTTAAATGTCTCTATAAAGTGTCCTTAATGGTTATCTCCCACCGGGTGGGTATAGCAGTTCCCTGCCGTCCTTTTGGGGACAGCCCTGGGTAACGATGCTGTTATAAAAAGTTATTGTTGTATACCGGTAACAGTCACCTGTCCGTTACTGAGCGTATAGGTCATGCCGCTCAGTTCTTTCAGCATTTCCATGGTTTCCTCCAGGGAAGTATTGCCGGCAATCCGCAGGTTAAAACGATAAGGCGCCATCATGGCGGTGTCATAGGACACCTGCACCCCATAACGGTTTTGGAGGATGAGGGCTACCTCGGTAAAAGAGCTGTTCTGCAATGTCTGGTTACCATCGCGCCAGTCAGCCACAGGCTGGTCGCCCCGTGTAGCCGTATGCGTTCCCACCTCGTATGTCAGCTGCTGTCCTGCTTCCAGCACGCCCAGTATAGCGCTGCTGTCTGATACCTGCACCTTGCCGGAGCTCACCGCTACGTGTATATATTCCAGTCCGCGGTAAGCTTTTACGCTGAATTCCGTTCCCAGCACTTTTGTCTGTATCCCGGCGGGGGTACCTACCGTGAAAGGTTGCGATGCACCCGGCGCCACAGTAAAATAAGCCTGGCCGTCCAGTACCTGCACTTCGCGGCTTTTGGCGCCGAACTGGTCGGCGTAACGCAGCCTGGACCCTGGTTCCAGCCATACGGAGGAACCGTCCGGCAGCTGCAGCTGCAGCACTTTTTTACCGGCGGGGGCGGCGACTTCCGTATAGGCCACCGGCGCAGGTTTTGCGCGGAAAAAATAAAACAGGCCGCCTGCTGCGATCAACACCACCGCTGCAGCTGCAGCGCGCCAGTACATCCGGCGGACAGGCCGCTCCTGCGGCGCCGTTCCGGCGGCCATATTTTCCTCGTTAATCCTGTCAAAGATCCCTGCTTTCATCGATGCGTGCACCGCCTTGCGTTCCGCCTCATCTTCCCATGCACGCGCTTCGGCCGGGAAGGCAGCATACCATCTTTCCAGTATAGCACGCTCCTCCTGCGTACAGATACCCAACGCATGCTTTTCAAGCAATTGATCGATGATATGTTTATCAGGCTGACTCATATGCTGTTGTTTAATAGACAATCCTCAAATTCCGGAAGTACTATGTCGAAGAAAAAAAATTATTCAAAAAAGAAGTTACCCAGTCCGTCCCTTAATTTTTTAAGGGCTGCCGACAGTTGGTTTTTCACTGTTTGCTCTGACAGCTGGTGCTTTTGCGCAATTTCCCGTACCGACAGGCCATGGTCCCGGCTGTCGATAAACAACTGCCGCATTTTTTCAGGGAGCCGCTGTAGCTCGCGACGGTAGCTGGCTTCCAGGTCCGCACCCGCCATCATTTCGTCTGTGGAATGTGTGATCTCCGGTAGTTCCCGGCCAGCCAGCTGACGATATTTGTCTCTCGCCTGTTCCGATTTCAGGTGATTCAGCACTTTAAACCTGACGGCCGTACGAAAATAGCCTATCACAGATTCCGTAATCAGGATCTGCTCCCTTTTCTGCCAGCAGTAAATAAAAACCTCCTGCACAATGTCTTTGGCCGCATCTTTATCGTACAGGCGCCAGTAAGCAGTTTCGTACAGGGTTTCCCAGTAACGCTCGTAAAGCTCTTCATAAGCCGGCACACTGCCCTGCCGGACCAGCTGCCACAATTCGGTTTCCGGCGTATCTCGAAGGATGGATGATGACATGTAAGTGAATAAAAATCAGGAGCGAAGGTAATTTGTTATTTAGAATTACCATGAATATTTCCATATATGGAACGAATGAAGGCATCACCATCATAAAAAAGCCTCCTGGTAACACCATCGTGTACCAGGAGGCAGCTATCTTATTATTCTTGGTTGAATATACTGACTGCTACATTGCTGCAGCAGCAGCGCTGTCAGCCGGCATGGGTTGCCGGCGAAACATTAATAACGTACGTTCAACAGCCGGATGCATAATGGAATCAATCCGATGGAAACGGCGATAAAAATGGCTACGCGGATATAGTTGAGCGTTTGCCAAAGAGATGTTTTTGCCGCGAGATTGTTGACCACGGCATGCGTTTCCGCTATTTTCTGAAAATGAATGATGTTCGGGGCAAAAAATGCCAGCGTCCATACCCGTACCGCGAAGTGGATGGCAAATAATATCAGCAGCCAGTTTCTGGCGAAGTCGATTTTCCAGCAGAAGACGATCGCCAGCAGGAAAGTTACTTCATGTATGGAGTGGAAAATGATCCAGAAATTTTTCAGACTGGCTCCCCGCCCGTCCAGCAACAGGTTGAAATTTGCCGGCGGCGCCTCCGTCCATTTGGGTACAAATACCAGCGTTTCAAACAGCTGCGCCCCGTTCATCAGAAAATAAAGCAACGTGGTAATGAATAACCAGAGTTCGGCCCGCATCAAATAACCGCTTGTTATATTATCCATTTTAATCATTTTTTATTGTTTTAAACCAGGGATAAAATTATATCGATTCAGTTTAATTTTTACACTAAATACATCTATTTCGATGTAAAATTAGGAATAAAATCGAATTCAGCAAATTCCTGGACCCTTTTTCCCTACTTTTATATCGAATTCGATGTAAATCATGGGAGAACTTACGAAACTGATCAGTGCCTGGGAGGCATACGCGCAGAAGAACCCGGGCTTGTCCGCCACGGAATTCTGTATGCATTTTTTAGCAACAGAGAGTAATCAGCAGCTCTTCAGCGGCCTCACCCCGCTGGACCTGGACACGGTATTCGCCAAACTGATCGGCAGGCTGGCGAGCATGCAGACGGCCTACGCGAAAATGGCCTTGCAGGACCTGCCCGGATTTGAACTGGAATGGTTCTATTTTCTGAACACCATCTACCAGTTAAAAGAAGTCAAGAAAACACAGGTCATTCAATATAACTTCACCGAACAAACGACCGGTATCGACATCCTTAACAAACTGAAGAAACAGGGATATATTACCGAGCGGACAGACCCGGACGACAAACGGGCCAAGCTGGTCAGCATTACCAAAGCAGGGGAGAAAATACTCGCCAGGGTCTACCCCCTGCTCTACAAACCCAACCTGCTGATGTATCATGACATCGATCCGAAAGACAAACAAGTGGTGATCAACATCCTCAAAGACACGGAAAACAAACACCAGGAGTTGTTCTCCAATGCCAAAAACAAATCCATCGACGACATGCTGACGGAAGCATTGGGAGAAGAAAAACTGGCGCAGCTGGCACGGGAGCAGCAAGAGAGAATGGCCCGGTTTGCTGCGGCGAAACAGCGCAAAACACCGGACAACAACCATAAGTAGCGGCATTACAACCAACGGATGCCTGGTTTTACCGACGGATGCGCGGGAGCAGGATATCTTTGCAGCGTCGCAAAAAAAATATTATATGGATACTAAAATCATTGGCAGTAAAATTACCCAGGCGCGTAAAGCCAAAGGCCTGTCCCAGGCGGGGCTGGCGCAACAGCTGTTTATCAGTCCGCAGGCGGTCGGTAAATGGGAACGGGGAGAGTCTATGCCGGACATTACCACCTTCCACCGGCTGGCAGGCATGCTGGATGTTGACCTGAACTATTTTTCGGAAAACAGCACTACCGGGGCTGCGCCCGTTGCATCCCCCGTTGAGCAACCCGCAGAAGAGCAACTGCCTTCCGGGGATCGACAGATACCGCTACAGCTTACGGCGGTCGGGCTGCAGCAGGAAAACTTCGCCGGCGCTACGCTGCACAAAGCGAAATTTAAGGCCGGATCACTGCAGGGCACTAATTTCGCAGGAGCGGATTTAACCGGCAGCACCTTTGAAGTGCTCGACGCCCGCGCAGCCAATTTTGACAACGCTAACCTAACGGATTGCAACTTCTCCATCACCGACCTTACGGGCGCCAGTTTCCGCCAGTCCGTCCTTACGCGCACTACCCTCCACATGTCGGGGCACGGCGCCATATTCACCGATGTTACCTTTCTCGATGCCCGGCTGACAAAAGCCGATCTTCAGCAGACGCAGTTTGAACGCTGTATTTTCAACGGCACCGATTTCCGCCAGTGCGATCTGCGGGGCATACACTTCGATGGACAGACCTTTATCGGCGTGAAGTTCGACAAGTCGGCGTTAAAAGACGCGTCTTTCGGCGGGGCTATACTGAGGAACGTATCTTTCAAACTTCCTTTTTCCCTGACAAACAAATCGCATCTCGATTTCCAAACCGTTTGTTTTGACGGCGCCACCATGGACAAAATAACCTATGCAGCACTGAAAGGCTTACGGGTAGCGGACTTATCAAAGGTAACCGTGGTGTAACGACTAACAAGGCATCAAAAAGGGCGCATGCTCTGCGCCCTGCGATTAAAATTTTCCATTCTCATTTTTTCGTTTATCGACGGGAGGTATCGCTTCTATCACGTCCCAGTGCTCGATGATCCGGTCATGCTCTACCCGGTATAAATCGTAGAAAGCGGAATGTACCCCGTGCAGGTACCCCTCACTGAGCACCAGCACGAAATTGCCCTCTCCCAATACCTTGTGGATGGTATGGTACGTTTGCGGTTGCCCGGCTGTCTTCCATTCTTCCAACACGCGGAAGAACTCGCGGACACCGTCTCCCATATGCGGATTGTGCTGAATGAGCTCGTCCTCTTTAAAGTACAGCGACAACCTTTCCATATGTCCTTCTATCAGCACCTCCTGCACAAAACCGCGCACCAGTGCCTTGTTGGCCGCCGTCTTATGGTGGTCCGTCGCCTTGGTTTTACCGTCGGTCATCGTTCTCCCGCTCTTGTTACGCTTCAGCGGATTCACCTGGAGATTGTCCCAGTGCTCAACGCTCCTGCCCTCTTCAAAACGGTGGATATCGAAAGCCACCGTAGGCTCAAACAAATAATAATCCACGTGCACAAACCCGATATCGCCATCCTGGAATTTGCGGACCACATTGGTATATACTTTGTCCATCGGCATCAGTTCGTGTAGTCCCAGGATGGCCTGCAGCCCGGTAGCGACGTGAGGGTTATGCTGTTTGTAAGCAGTCGGATGAATTAAACCGGTTTCCGCCAGTGTCTCGGTTTCGATGCTGTTCTGTATCGCTTCTGCTTTGTCTCTGTGTGATAATTCCATATGCCTGATATTTAATGCTGACAAAGGTATGGCGGCACTACCGCGTGAAAAATAAGGGTGAAAATTTTGTCATAGTGAAAATTTTGCCCCTATACCCGCATTAAGGGATATGCCCTACTTTTGTACCTATGTACGAGAAGAAAAATCCGAAGGACCTGAGCTGCGGCATAGGTGTAACGCTTGAGATCATCGGGGGTAAATGGAAGCCCTGCCTGATTAATTCTATTCATAAGGGAATACACCGGCCCAGCGAACTGGCCCGGCAGAACCCCACCGCCAGCAAGCGGGTGCTGAGCCTGCAGTTAAAAGAGCTGGAAGAGCACGGCGTTATCCGAAAGGTCATCTATCCCGTACTGCCGCCGAAGGTGGAGTATTTTTTAACCGGGCTGGGAGAATCACTGCTACCGATAGTTGCGCTGATGGAGACATGGGGAGAAGATGTGCTGGCGAAGGGGTTGCATACGTCCAAAATCAACCGCTCATGATCCACCAGATATTTGAACCGCACACAGACCTTTCTTCACTCGTTGAATGTTACTGGACGCTGGAAAGCCCCAAAGAAAATACGCCCCGGATAAACACGATCGTTCCTGACGGCAGGATGAAAATGATTTTTCACTATGGCGCACCGTACAAGCGTTACACCGACAACGGCAACAGCATGGTGCTGCCCAGGTGTTTTGTCATCGGACAGCTGACGCAACCGCTCGATGTGGAACCGCTCGGAGAAACCGGTACTTTCTTCGTTTGTTTTCACCCCTATGGTTTTCTTCCCTTTGCTACCGTGCCTATCAAAGAAATGGAAAATACGGCCGTTCCGCTGGAAGCGCTGTTCGGTGAAGAGGGGGCGGTCCTCGGGCGGGAGATCCTGCATGCGCCTACTACGGCAGCGCGGATAAAGCTGGCGGAGACTTTTTTATTTAACCGGCTGGCCGATACTGAAACCATTGACCATATCGTAAAATCAACTGTTGACACTATTTTGACGGCGAACGGACAACTGTCCGTGGACGCGCTGTCCAGGCAAACCAATATCAACCGCAGACAGCTGGTACGCAAATTTTCATCCGCCATCGGCCTGAGTCCTAAACAGCTTTCGAAGACCATCCGGCTGCAGGCTGCGCTCAAAATGTTGCTGAATGAGAAAGTCTCCAGCCTGATCTCGTTGGCCTATGAAGGCGAATACTACGACCAGGCGCATTTCATCAAGGACTTCAAAGAATTTACCGGGCTGACACCTAAAGCGTTTTACGGCGATCACTTAAAGATGTCTTTGATTTTTGACAGGATGGATTGAGCTTGTCCCATTTTTACAATTTTATGTTGGCAGCGGCCAATAATTTTGTGCCGACATAAAACATACGACAATGGAAAACGTGATCAATTTTTTCGACATCCCTGCAACAGACTTCAGCAGAGCAGTGTCTTTTTACAAAGCTATCCTGGGACTGGAAATCACCGAAACCGACATGTTTGGTACTAAAATGGGATTCTTTCCCAACGACGGAACGAACGTGTCAGGGGCCATCGTACAGGGCACGGACTACAAGCCTTCCGCAGATGGCGTAGTGGTGTACCTCAACGGCGGCCAGGATCTGCAAACGATACTGGACAAAGTAGTCCCCAACAATGGAAAAGTCATTGTCCCGAAAACCCATATCAGCCCCGAGGTAGGGTATATCGGTATGTTCATTGACACCGAGGGAAACAAAATAGGGCTCCACTCCATCAACCAATAATTATGAAAGTATCCGTCCTGCATTTCCTGAAAGACCTGGCAGCCAACAACAACCGGGAATGGTTTAATGAGCATAAACATCTTTACAACAGCGCCCAGGAAGACATGGTTTCCTTTGTGGAAGCGCTGATAAAAGAAATGGCCGCATTTGATAAGGAAACCGGAAGCATCGATGCCAGGAAGTCTCTTTTCAGGATATACCGCGACACCCGGTTTTCCCAAAACAAAGACCCTTACAAAATCAATTTCGGCGCAAACCTTGGTCGCGGAAACGCGGGCTATTATCTGCATATACAGCCGGGACAATCTTTCCTCGCAGGTGGTATCTATATGCCCGAAAAAGATAAGCTGAAAGAACTCCGGAAAGAGATTTCCTATAATGCGGACGCGTTTCAAAAGATCCTGGACGCGGCAGATTTCCGTCGCCATTTCGCGGGCCTGAGTGAAGAGGATAAATTAAAGCGTGTTCCCCCGGGCTTTGAAAAAGATGACCCGATGGCAGAATACCTTAAACTGAAACATTTTGTGGCGGTCCGTCCGGTTGCCGACAAAGAGCTGCTGGCCAAAGACGCGCCCCAACAATTTGCTGCTGTTTATAAAACCCTGAAACCGCTGAAAGATTTTCTGAATGCGCCTTTTTTGTAATGATTACGTGCAGTACGTAACTACAGTGCGTAGCGCTCACTTAACTTGAGATAACAGTTTTTGTTAACCTTAAATTAAGTGAACCATGGTTGTAAAAAGAATAGCCGATCTGTATGCGGTTACTCCTTCCGAAAATGAAATCTATGAAGTACTAGGCTATTATGCACCCGGTGACACCGGCGGAGGCATGTTCTACTGGGACCCGCTGGAGCCTGCGGCTTCTGATAATAAGGGTACTGTGTTTGTCCGTGTCCCAAACACGCCGGGTTGCTGGAAACGTCTTTTTTCCGGCGACGTCAATACAAAATGGTTCGGAGCGAAAGGCGATGGCCAGGCTGACGACGCCGCTGCACTTGAAAAAGCAATGAATTTTGCCTGTAGTAACGGATTACGTTGTTACATTCCAAAAACCAACCAGTGGTACCATATGACGCGGGGCATCAGGGTACATGCCACTGCGGGGCAGGTGATCGATATTTATTCCAATGGCGCGCTGATCAAGCCGAATGTGGTGATCGCCCAGCCGGCTGACCACCTGGCGCCGCTGACCGGTTTTGATGAACGGCATTTCTTTGGACTGGGAGAAGGCGGCGCTTATGGCAGCCGTGAGCTGAACCGAAACATCACGGTTAAACTGGAGGGACTAACGGTAGATGGCAGTGCGCTGGCCAGTCCTTTTGCACCTAAAGACACGACAACAACCCCGGTAGGCTGGGCGTTTGTAGCAGCTGCGGAGTTTGTATACATCCGCGACTGCCAGGTGAACAACCTCTTTGGTACTGCCTTCGAACTATACTCTCCCGGCATATTAAGGATCGATGATTGCATCACCAAAAACACAGGTGGAAGGGGCTCGACACCTACTATTGGCGAAGCGGACAAAGACCAGATCGGCAACGCCGTACACATCGCTTACGCCAGAGAAGGCGGAGACCTGGTAATCAGTGCGTCCGGCTTTACCGGGAAACTTGTGACCGACCCTATCACCGCTAAAACCATCAGAACGAGAACTGGCATCGTCAGTGAATTCAGCTACGAAAATTATGAACTGCGGGTCATCAACACCAGGCTGGATCACTTTGCCAAAACGATCCACGTTGAGCATAAAAAAAGAGAAGGCACAGGCCCCGTCCAGGGAACATGCAAGCTTTACCTCGAGGGTGTGACCTTTGATCATTTCAACACCTTGCAGGCATATGCCAACTGTGGAGGAACAGTGGCTGTCAACGGCTGCAACATTACTTTCAGAGACGGTGACACCAATGACGACGGTTATTCCGGTTTGTATGTAGGGCAATATGCATCGGAAGTTACCCTTGAGTTTACAGGTTGCAAAATAAAACATGCAGGAGGAAACCGACGTCTAAGCATGGTCGGCGTATCGCTGTTCGAAACTTGCCAGTTTACGTTTGAACAGGAGGGACACCAGTTTGCAGACGCTATATGTAAAATGATCCATTGCACGTTCATCAACTTCAGCACGGATGCCAATACCGGCCATTTCTACCAAACAGAAGAAAAGGCGATTTTTACCCTGATTGCGTGCACGTTTACCGGTAACACAGGCGTCATCAGTTACCCGACCAATGCCAATGTAAGACCGGACCTCTATTTTATCAACTGTTTTGACGAAGCCGGCTTCGGACTGAAATCCAACTACAGCAAGTCTTACGGAAAAATATTTGACAATGCGGACGGGTCCTGCTTTGGTGGAAGATCGCCGGTGATCAGCAATTTTGCCATCAACCCGGACAATATCCCTACCAACTGCTGGAACTCCAGGCAGTCTTTTGGGCTGATCCTGTATGGTCATGATGACGTTGCAGCCAACTACTTCTCCAGGAACATCATCGCCAATCCCGGTGCTGTCGGCGGTTATTACCTGCTGCGTGTCCGCTGGACAACCAATGGTCACGCCTACGACATTCATAAAGTAGGAGATCCGGCCACAAAAGGGTTCGACCTGACATATGCCTATTCCGCAGGAAGCCTGCGCTGGTCGGCGGCAGCTACCGGAGGCGCCAATGTGAAAAAGCTGGAATACATGGCCTTCCCCATTGAATTATGGAACCAGGTAGTGCCGCCCGCTTTCTAAGCAACACCGGGTACAAAACTTTTTATTTTGTATACAAAACCTATAACAGCGCCTCCCACGGGAGGCGCTGTTTCCTGAACAGTTACATAAAACTTTATGGAATTAAACACTTCCTGCATCTTACCCGGAAAAACCGCCAGATGTTCAGATTAACCCTTCTTTTAAGTCTTTTGCTGACAGTTGTAAATACCTACAGCCAGTCCCCCACCATTCACGTATTGGTCGCCCTTTGTGACAACAAATACCAGGGCATCGTAAAAGTGCCGCCGAAGATCGGGAACGGACAGGACCCCGCCAATAACCTGTACTGGGGCTGCGGATATGGCGTAAAAACTTTTCTGAAGAAACAGGCCGACTGGCAGTTGATCAAACAGGTGCCTCATCCCGGCAGCAATATATACGAACGTATCATCCTAAAACACAGGAAAACCAACGCCTATCTGATCGCCGACGCCTATGACGGCGCTAAAATGAAAGAAACGATTACGGATTTCCTGCACTATGCAGCCGGGCAGAAAAAAACGCAGATCAATGCCGATACCGCCATTATCCGCGCCGGTGGCCATGCAGGGTTGATCGTGTTTGTAGGTCATAATGGGCTAATGGACTTTACCCTTCCGGCCACACCCGCCAAAAGTGACAACCAGCAGCGGGACGTCGCTATCTTCGCCTGTGCCAGCAAGCCGTACTTTTCTGAGAGTATCCGTAAAACCGGGGCGCAGCCGCTCATCTGGACCACCCACCTGATGTCGCCCGAAGCATATACCCTCGTGCCGGTCATCAATGGATGGCTGCAGCGGGAAAAACCCGCCGTCATCCATGAGCGGGTAGCACAGGCCTATCATCAGTATCAGCATTGTGGTATAAAAGGCGCCAGGAGATTATTTGCGACCGGATGGTAAATGGAGCCCGGCCCATAAAGGAGTTTGCAGCAGGCGGGCAACAGGAAACGGCGCAACAAATTTTAGTACAGCTGAAACACGACAACCAGGGCAATGACAGTGTACAGGACCGCATAGACGATATCCTTGACATGGTCACAGGATGGTGCGCTCCCGATATGAGGGCGTGGTAAACAAACTACTAACTAAATATAATCGCTATGAAAAGAACCCTTTTGTTTGGTACAGCCCTTGGGGCAATGGTGTGCCTTACCTTGCTGACATCCTGTCAAAAAGAGCCGCAGCGGCCCATCGCAGCAACTCCGCAAACGGATAACGGGTCAACATTAAAATTCCTGACAACCGGCGACACCTTGCTCAACGTTACGTATGAATCCGGCACCCTTAATTCCGGTATCACAGGTCTCGGCACTACAGCCGCCTCCGCACCCGATGCCGCTTACATGATCACGCCAGGCAGCACGGGCAGCTACGGCATAGCACATAAGGTGATACTGGACGATAGTGCCTATACGTCGGCCGGTCAACCCAGAAGCGAAAGCGACGCCCTGGGCATCGCCAACGCCAGGTACCAGCCAGGCGATGCGAGACGATACGAATTCAGTATGCTGCTAAAAGACTGGACCACCTGGAACCCCACCATGCCTGCGGATGCCGAGATCCTCTTCCAGGCGAAGCCTACAAGCAGCGGGCCGTCCTTTTTTATTGCAGCCAAGCGGAATGCCATTGTCTTCAGACACGGCGCCTCTGCACAGGACAACCTGGTAGCTGATTACACGAGCTATATTAATCAATGGATAGATTTCCGGGTGGATGTCTTATGGTCCAATAACGGTACAGGCACCTACAGCGTATATACCCGGCTTCCGGGCGGAAGCTATACACTGAAGGCCCAGTATTCCAATGAGTCGACTTACAACTCATCCAGCGCCTATGGTTATGTCAAATGGGGATTGTACCGCGCTGACCAGTCAACCGCGAACGGATCTGTTGCCACACGCATCGCCTATCATGACAACATCAGGATTATTGCGTTATGATAAAATAGCCCGGCACTTTTCAGGTGTTACCCGGACTCCCTGTCAATGCCCGGCCGCTGCCGGCGCAAAGGAAGTCTTTTTCTGCCAGAAGAATAAAATGGTAAACAAGACGATGAGTATCGACGGGAAAGCGATCATATTCACCAGCGTGGCCTGTCCTGCAGCCAGCTCCAGCGCTCCGCCGGTAAGTCCCGCTGCCGCCTTTTCTGCCCTTGCCGAATCGATCCAGCTTCCGATAAACGGTTGAAAAATGGCGGTAGAGAACATGCCTATTCCACCAATAATGGACATCCCCAAGGCGCCGCTTTCAGGCACCCGCTGTGCTACGGATCCCACCATCACCGGCCAGAAATAACATACCCCCAGGGCGAATATCACCGTAGCTACATAAGCAAGCGGCCCGGTGACCGTACTGAACATATAGATGCCAATAGCAGCCAAAATCGCGGATGTTAAAAGCACGCCCGTCTGACCTAAAAGACGCACTACCGGACCCGCAAAGAACCTGCCCACTGCCATCAGTCCGGTGGTGAGCGCAAGGATCAGCATAGGACTGGCCCCGCTGTTACTCATGATAACACTTACCCATTGGTTGGGACCAAACTCGGTGATAGCTGTAAAGGCCATGCAAACAAACAGAAATATATAGAGCGGGCTTAGCATGGCTGCAAATTGCCTTGAGAGAGAACTCGTAACCGCTTCTTCCCGTACCACGAAAGTTTTCCCGTAAAATATTACGGCATACAAGATAGTAGGCGCCATGGTCACCCACATCTGTGCCTGCCATCCTAAATGGAGGTCTGTCATCAATTTCGAGATCAGCGAGCCAATCACAATTCCACCGGGAAACCACATATGGAACCTGTTCAGCATCTTATTCATATCGCGGCCCGCAAAAGCATCTGCGATCAACGGGTTACAGGCTGCTTCTGTACAGCCGTTACCAAACCCGATAAAAAGCGTGGATGCCAGCAGGCTTACATATCCCCCGGAAAATATCGTCATCAATATACCAATAGTATGGGTCACAAAAGCGACCTGCATAATTCTCTTAGGACCAAAAGAATGGTATACCAACCCACCAATGATCATAGAGACAGGAAATCCTAAAAAGAACATCAGGTTAATAAATCCCAATTGTTCCCCCGTAAGGTTGAACTGGGCAGCCAGTTGCGGCAAAATGCCCGCACGGATGGAGAAAGTAAAAGCAGTCGTAATTAAAGCAAAACAACTACCGGCAAAGAGCGCACCTTTGTTAATTTTACCATTGGTCATAGATATTGACTATTTAACGTGGATTAATACGGCTGTCCATCAGTAAGGAACAGCTCCTTTTAAATGTACAAAAACATCTTGTTTGATAAAAGCACAAAGTTTGCTCATTTTCGATACTATATTAACCCATCTTAACCATAGCAGGTTATCCGGGGTAGCCGGTCTCCTGTAACCTTTGCAAGGCGCGCACTTCATGTTCCAGTAAACGGGACAGTTCTTCTTTTGGCAAAGTGGACGGCGCCGGGATAAAAACAACCGGGGGGTATTGAATAATCCTGTGGTATAAAAACCTGGCCCTTGGAACATGGAAGTCGGAGGTGATCACCACCACTATACCCGGTTTATCTTCCAGCACCCGGTCCCTGGTCATCTGAAAGTCTTCGATCGTATTGGATGATGGCGGACAAGCCAAAAAAGCATCGGCAGGGACGTTCCTGTCTGTAAGATACTTTTTGGCATAGTCATAATGCGGGTGAGCAGTGGTATTAAAATGCTGTCCGAAGCCTCCTGTACAAATGATCTTAAAATCATTGTTGGCATTGTAAAAATGATACGCACAACCCAATCTGTCCTTCGCAATCTGTGATAAATTCCCCATATGATCATTGGGTGCGCCTAATACGATCAATAACTTATCCATAAAATTGTTCCTGTTATGCTGCCTTTAACGGTATAATCCGGATATAATCCGATAAAAAGGTACTTAATTTTTCAACATAACAGCGGTATGGGGCCTGGCATCCGGACGGGTAGTCTACACACCAGCGTACCTGAAGTAGCGCAATACACCGGCACATGCCTATTTGCTGAGTAATCGTTTGTTCACCACCTGCATCAATAATTCGCGCTGGCTACGGCTCACCGGCAGGGTGTGTCCTCCGGCCTGGACCATGTTGCTGTCCAGCTTATTCACCTGGTGAAGGTTGACGATATAGGATTTGTGTATCCTCAGAAAACTATCCGCCGGCAGCTGCTGCTCTACATTTTTAAACGTCAGGTAGGCGATGATCCTGGTATGGATAGTCTGGATGAGCACATAGTTCTGCATACTCTCCACGAAAAGGATGTCCGCCAGCATCACCTTTTCGTATACCTGTTTATGTTTTACAAAGATGTAGTCTTTTACGGGAGGGTTGGTAACGGCGGCCGGCTGCCGGCGCAGGTTAAAATAATCCTGCGCTTTGAGCACCGACTGGGTAAAACGCTGCAGGGAGAGCGGTTTTAGCAGGTAGTCCAGGACATTGAGCCGGAAGCCTTCCAGGGCATAATCCGGGTAAGCGGTCACCAGGATGGTCATCGGAGGATCAGATAGTGTCTCCAGCAAATGGAGCCCGCTCACTTTGGGCATATTAATGTCGAGGAACATCAGGTCCACCGGGGTTGTCTCCAGCGTTTTCCGTGCCGACGCTACATTGTTGCAGGTAGCAACCAGTGACAGGCCGTCAAATGTCCCGATATAATTTTTCAATCCTTCCCTGGCCAGTGCTTCGTCATCCACGATGATGCATTTGATTTCCATACGGCGTTTTTTTATTGGAGAACATTGGTTTTTATTTCGAGATAAGCGACAAACTGGTCGGTTGTCTCTTCTATGGAGAGAAAATGCTGGTCCGGGTATAAAAGGGCCAGTCTTTTCCGTACGTTGGCCAGCCCGATCCCTTTGGGGCGTGCCTCCTCTGCCGTATCCACCGGCTCTTTGCTGTTTTTGACGATGAAATAAAGCGCCTCCTCTTCCAGGAACAGGTCTATTCCTATAAAGTTATCCTGATCCGAAAACTGGGACACATGCTTAAAAGCATTTTCTACAAAGGGCGCCAGGATCAACGGAGAGATGTAATAAGGCGGCAGCTGCGTTTCCCAGTTGCAGGTTACTTTCAGTTCATTACACCGCCGCTTATTTTCCACGTTCACATAATTCTGAAGGTAGGCCACTTCCTGCTGCAAAGGGATGGCTGGCTTGGAAGCGTCATGGAGCTGGTATCTCAACATATCGGAGAATTCCAGCACCATGTCTGCAGCCTGGCTGGCATCCCTTTCTATCAGCACGTGAATGCTGTTCATCATATTGAACATAAAATGGGGATTCAACTGGTCCCGCAGCAACCTCATTTCCGCTTCCAGGTGGGTGGTATGGAGCCGTTCGTGATCGATGAGGGTTTTAACATACTCCTGGTAAAAGCGGATACCGCAGATAGTGCCACTGGTAAAAAGCATCGCGATGAAGTGACCGGGGAACACAGTCTGCAGACCACAGGTCTGGGGAGCAGCCATTACCTTGCCCGCGCTGTTACATAACATCGGTAAACTTAAAGACACCGTGATCAGGCTGGCAACAAAACAAATCACCACCCCCAGCAAGGCAAACAGGAGCATTTTCCTGCGCTTCATAAAAACCGGGAGCAGCCAGTAACAGAATAAAAAAGCGCAGAGCGCCCCGGGAATGGATTCCACCACCGCCAGCCAGAAGGCTTCCAGGTAAGGCAGCCCCTGCATGTGGACCTGCATAAAGGTCAGCACTACATCCATTAGCCAGATCGTGAGAATGACAGGCCAGGATTTTATCAGAAAGAATGGCTTCGGCATGGGTCAATTTTACTGCAAAAAAGCAAAAATAAACCAAACCAGGCACGGTTCCGAAGACAGATAACGCGCTTTTAACGCAGATCATACAGGATTTCTGCACATTAGTCAGCAATTCCGGTAAGATGATCAAAATTCATATGGCCGGGTAAATATTCTCTTTTTCTTTGCACCAGTAAACCGGAAACCAGTAGCAGACAGAGGGAGGACAGCGCCTCCTGTTTTGTACTATGCCCGACGCCCTTGTCTTGTAATGAACCATTTGTCTAAGTAAAAACCTAAACTGTAAATTTTATGACACATCGCCAAACAACGCGAAACACTCATTCTTCCGCACTGTCTGTAGCCCTGCTGGGTATCACGCTGTGGGCCGGATCGGCCTGTAACAAGGCACGACTTTCTGAGATCGGTCATGGTGCCGGTGAAAACAACGCTACCGCTGCTCCGGCTGCCGCCCCTGCCCCCGGCCTGCTCACCCGCATCAATATGGGTGGCGCCGATGGCCTTATTCAGCTGATCAGCTATAACAAACAGCTGCAACCTGTTGTGATAACACAATATGCCGGTAGTATGCTGATACAGAAAGACTCTGTTATCTATGATGCCAACGGTAAGTTGCAAAAGGTACTGAACTACGCTCCCGATTTCCTGTCCGCCGGAAAATTTATGCTGTCCGGCAGCACCCAATTTAAATGGGACGCGAAAGGCAATATCTCCCGGAAAACAAGCTACGACCAGGAAACAGGCAAGATGGAAGAAGACGAACAATACGCCTATGACGCCAACGGGAACCTGACGACCGTCACCAGCGTAACAGGCGGCGGAACCAACCTGAAGTTTGTCACTACCTATGCCTATGAGCAGAAAAACATCAAAAAGGAAACGGTCACCGACGGCTCAAAAGTGATCTCACAACTGTCGGTAGCGGGTTTTGATCAGCATCCTACTTATATCACCCACCCGCTGTTGCGCTATCTGCTGGAAGGCGCCGCCTATGAAACATTCAGCGATCAGAATCCGCTGGAAACAAAGAAAATCCAGTATGTTAATCTCAACAACAAACAGGATTCCATCGTCACCGTGCAAAAGAACACCTACGCCTATAACAGCGCCAACCGGCCGGCAAAAGTAACTTTCACCCAAACGATTTATAGTACCGGAAACCAGAAGCCTGTCAACAGCAAAGGCAATGTTGGCTATGAATACAGCAAATAAACAGGTTCATATAATACAACACCCCCCTTCGGGGATAGGACCAGGAAAGCCGTTTACATCTTATGATGTAAGCGGCTTTTCATTTTCCGCAGCCTATAACCCCGACAATAAAATAAATTATTTCCCCGGTAAGGGTTTTGGCCAATCAGTGTGTAGTAGAAGAAAAGAGCCATCACCAAACATTGTAAACAAATCTATGACGCACGATCATGCTGTCGATCGTTTAGTTGAGCTGTGCTTTAAGAATTACTATAAGGATTTACATAGGTATGCTTATACATTTCTCAAGAGCAATGAAGCCGCCGGCGATGCGGTACAATCCGTATTTCTGAAGATCTGGGAGAAACGGGCCATGCTTGTAGCCGAACAGGGTGTAAGGGCATACCTGTATACCGCCATCCAGCACCACTGCCTCAATATCATGCGGCGGCAGAAAATAGCGGAAAAGTATCAGTCCCAGGTCCGGTATCCAAGTGAATCCGGCAATAAGCTGATCTCAAAAGAGAACTATGACCGGATCCTGCAGACAATAGATCAGCTCCCCGAGCAATGTAAGATCGTATTTCTTAAAAGCAGGTTCGAAAAAAAATCCTACCAGGAAATTTCGAAGGAACTTAACATTTCGGTAAAAACAGTGGAAGTACATATGGGAAAGGCCTTACGCATCCTCAGGAGTAAGCTGTCCGGCATTCTCTTTCTGTATATGCTTATCATCAATTTCACCCTCAACAGCAATTAACATCAATAGTCATGGCACTGTCAGACGAAGATATAAATAAACTCATCACCAGCTTTTTATCCGGCGAAGCCTCACCCGGCGAAGCGATCGTACTGGAAGACTGGAAACGGGCGCGGCATGAAAACCAGGAACTGTTTGAAAAAATCAGCCTCATCTGGTATGAGCTCGATGGTAAGGAATATAATCCGCTCGCGGAACCGGCAGCCTGGGAAAAAATAACTACGGCACGAATACAGCAGAAGCGCCGGCAGCGGCACCTGTTTATCCGTATAGCCGCTGCGGTAATCCTCGTCATTACATGCGGATATTTTACTATGCGTTATTCCATACGACCGCCGGAAGAGCAGCCGCAGCTCAACCTCTATAGCGCCAACAGCCCTCATAAGGATACACTGCCGGACAACTCTGTTGTCGAGATGGACGCAGGTTCCAGCTTACAGTATTACGCAACACAAAACCGCCGCCGGGTAGTCCTGAAAGGCCAGTCCTGGTTTCATGTAACCAGCATCAGTAAACAACCCTTTGAAGTGGAAGCAGGGCCACTTAAAATCAAAGTGCTGGGAACCATATTTCACGTGGTCAATGAAAAAACTGATCAGCGCGTATCCGTTACCTGCGGCAGTGTACTAGTAGCTTCCCTGCGTGACAGCTTAATTCTCAGCGCCGGACAGTCGGCAATCTATTCAACCGCAACAGGGAAACTCCGGTTGAACGAAAATATAAAACAAGCCGCCGACACAGCGAATCACCGGCAATTCCACTTCGTCAACAATACGCTGACTGATATTTGCCGGCAACTCTCCGACGTTTACGGTACAAAAATCATCCTGGCAGACAGCGCACTGCGGCAACTCACCATGAGCGCAGATTTCCGCAATGAATCGCTGGATAATATCATGAACGTCATTGCTGCTACCCTCTCGGTTCAATATCATCACTCAAATGATTCCATCGTACTAAATGCAAAGCGTACCAACTAAAATAAAGCAGCTGATACCGTTGCTGCTCTTATGCTGTTGGGCGCCACCGCAGGCCATCGCCCAGACAGCGCCCAACATGCGGAAAAGTGTAACAATAGATGACTCCCGCGTCAGGTTTGACAGCCTGCTGGAAGACATACAGAGCCAAACGGGCTTTCAGTTTTCTATAGATACCAGGCGCTTCCCGCCCGGGACAACCATCAGGCTTCAGCCCGGACGATACAAACTTCAGCAATTGCTACAGCTGCTACACCATAAAGCCGGCATGGATTTCCGGCCCGTAGGAAACCATATTGTAGTTACAGACGCTCCCAAAACTTCCAGCCGGCCTGCAGCTGGCAACACTCAACAGCAGCTGCCGGTCATCATTCCGCTGGAAGAGATACAGGCATCCGTACTACCAAAGGATTCCTCCCCGGGCATAAGCCTTCAACAGATCCCGGTGCACTATGCTGTATTGCAAAAAGATACCGTTCCCGGCGTTGCAGATACCACCATCACCGGCCGCAAGCATCATGGCTCCCCGCCCGGTCCTGCGACAAAAAACAAAAGCAACATCCGATTCCCGCCAATGGGTGGTTTGTACTTTGGCCTGGGATGGAACATCGACGACTTTTCTTTCATCAACTTTTTTGCCGCTGCCGGCTACAAGCGTTTTCATCTGACGGCAGCTTTCGCCCTGAAACAAGAGGCCGCGATGGTACGCCTCGGGGCAGGCACGCAAATGCCCCTGAGTGACAATACCGACCTATCCGCCAGCATCCTCCTCTCCCGCTTGTCGAGAAGTTCTACAACACCGGACACTATCAAAAACACAAAGGTAACGGTAACCGGCAGCTGGGTACAGACCAACGCCAGTATCGTCAGGCACCTGACCAGCCGCCTTAGCATACAGGCTGGCATTACCTTCAACATACTATTCAGGCGGTATTATGAAAACGGCAAAATGGTAGCCCCTATGCTGGAAAAAGAAGCGTTCCTCCATAGGTACGGACTCGTATCTCCCCTGTTAAACCTGCATAATAGCTATGATGCACAGCGGGCTACCAGCGCAGGTATATGGATAGGCTTCCAGGCAGGCATTATCTACCGTATCGATTTCAAACGAAAAAAAAAGCTCCTGGATTGTCCCGCTGTAACAGCACTTAATTTATAGTTTTCCAGTAAGGGTTTTGGTTTATCTGTGTGTATAAAATTAAAAGAGGAATTTAATCACAGAAACTTCAACACATGATAAACCTGGTTCGCACAGCGGAAAGAACAAGTGATACAAGCAATATCAACAATTACATTTTTTATCGTCATCTATTTGCCTATAACAGTGTACCCTCCTGCTATCTTACCGGGAAAGACGTACTGGAACTGGGTTGTGGAACGGGCTACGGCATAAAGGTCCTTTCGGAAACGACAAATACCTATGTAGCAGTGGACAAAAAAAAGCCTGCGGTAAATCTCACGGCATCAAATGTCTATTATCGCCAGTGCCATCTGCCCGATTTGCAGACTATTCCTGACGAGAGTTTTGATACCATTATATGCTTCCAGGTAATAGAACACATCGAAGAAGACGGGCTGCTGCTTGCGGAAATAAAAAGAATCCTGCGACCCAATGGAACGGCTTTTATCACAACCCCCAACAGGTCCACCACCCTGGTCAGAAATCCGTTTCACGTCCGGGAATACACGGCTGGCGAACTTTCTCAAAAACTATCAGCGCACTTTACGCAATTTGAGGTAATGGGTGTATATGGCAATGAAAAAGTAATTGCCTACTATGAGGTCAACAAAAAAGCAGTAGCAAAAATATTAAGCCTCGACCGATGGGGCCTTATTAACCGGATGCCGGCATGGCTGCTACGGGTGCCCTACTCGGTCATGAATAATCTCAACCGTATGACACTGTTTCTCTCCATGCCGGAAGAGACCAACAGTATAACAGATACTGACTTTTTCGTTGCCACGCCGGGCGATGACTGCCTGGACCTGTATATCATTGCACGAAAAGGGTGATCTTGCTGCTGTCATGCCAGTAAAATGTTTGCGATAAACGGTTACTATATCGCCATATCCATCTTCCATATCAGACTATGGTGTAACAGACAGTTCGAAAAAACACATTTTAAAGCGCCTGCTGATGTCTACCAGCGGGGTAATATGTACAAAACTGTCATCTTTCATCTTTTCTCCACACCACTTTCGCCGATATGGCTCCCCCGTTTGTAGGCGTCGTCACTATATAGGTGAGCAGATTATCTTCAAAGGAATAATTGCGAACCTGCTCAATCCCCTCCCAGTTGGGAAAAAAAGCATGCCGGACACTGAATACAATTACCCCTTTATGCGCATCGATCGTATAGGTGCCAAAATGGGAATTATTTCCCTGCACCAATAGCGCATTTTCCTCCGTGGTAGCTTTATTTTTATCCCCGGAAAGAACCTTAGCCCGGCCAGCTTTTAATATCTGGATCGCATATCTCCCGTCTTTTGTGAAAACAAGCATCCCGGCAGGACGGTTGCCATAAGGCATAACTTTACTTCCATCGGCATTTATATTTTCAACGGAGACAAGCGACCAGGTACCCCAGAATGATTGCTCACTTATTCCTTTCCTATCCTGTCCCTGTACAAACGTGAATGACATCATAAAAGCGATACATAGTAAGTGCTTCATTTTATGCTATTTTTCTGATAACCTACTCTTATTATTTCCCCGTTGATGTCTGTTTCAAGACACCTTACGTAAGCCGCCACCAGCTCATCTCCATCGATATCCGAAATTTTGGACGGACTGATAACATTCAGCCTTATCCCCCGGGGCATTTCCTGCGCCGCTGCCATAACAAAACTGTTGATGGCTCCGTTGACAAACGCTTTCCCCGACGAGCCTTTTGCAGGCAACTCGCCCATTTTTCCGGATATCAGCGTTAACGAACCGTTATCTCTCAGATACTTCATGCCGGAAAGCACCAGGTTCAGCTGTGGCCACAGCTTCTGCCAGACCCCCACCATGAACTGCGCTTTATGCATGGCCGGCAGGTTATCGGTAACGCTATCACCAGCAGCACAAATGACAGCGTCAATAGCCGGCACTTGCTTAAAGATACCTTCCACGGCATCTTCTGATGAGATATCCGCCTTAATCATCCCCGTACTTCTACCCACCGTAATGACATCATGCCCTGTTAGTGCCGCTGTCACCAGCTTGCCAATATTGCCGCCTGCGCCTATCATCAAAATTTTCATTTTATTACATTTTATACAACAAAAGTATACAGGGCGACTATCATTCCGGTTGTACATTGTTACGCTAATTTTGTATTTTTATAACATGGTCCAACATACATTACACCAACCATATGAAATAGAATGGAAGGAATTACAGCGCTTCGAAAAGCCTTTGAAACGCAACAATTTCTTTGAGCTCATCTATGTGTTGGATGGGACCGGCGTTCAGTTTGTCAACAACCACCAGTTTAGCTATCGTAAAGGAAATTTATTCTTACTAACTCCAACAGACAAGTACTCCTTTGATATTGACCAGAAGACCACCTTCTTTTTTATACGGTTTAACGAATCCTATATCAGGGAAAAATCAGGCAAAGACCAGGATACAGTAACACATGTGGCCTACATTCTGCAAAATGCCAGCCACCGGCCTGGATGCATCCTGAAGAACCAAACGGACAAACCGCTGATCGCTTCACTCATAAATGCCATCCTTGATGAGCAAACACGGCAACAGATATACTATACACGCGTATCGGAACAGATCATTAACACCATCATTACGGTGGTTGCCAGAAACATTGCATTAAAACTACCCAAGAATATAAAGGAAAATACCGGTGAGCTTATTTTGGAGATACTGAATTACATCCAGCTAAATATTTTTGACCCGGGGAAACTTAAAATTGAAAACTTAAGCCGTCATTTTAATATCTCCACCAACTACCTGGGCAGGTATTTCAAAAAACAAACCGGCGAAACACTTCAGCACTATGTTACCCATTACAAGATCAGGCTAGTGGAAACCAGGTTATTACACAGTGATATGCGCATGAGTGAAATCGCCGACGAGTTGAGCTTTACAGACGAAAGTCACCTCAACCGTCTTTTTAAACGGCATCGTGGCATAAGTCCCACGGAATTTAAAAAAGCGGGAAGAAAACCGGATAACCCATCAACAGGAAGTACGAAAAATCGTTCGTATCAACAACCGAAAGGGCGCATTCAGCGTTATCTTTCATAATATCCACGGAGGATCCTCCAACATGCCCGGCAGTGACCCGGACCGGCCCCTGGAATTCATCATCTTCAATATACTCATCTTATGAAAAAGCGCTTATGCATACTCTTTTGCCTGGTTACATTCTGTACGGAACATGCGCTGTCCCGGCAATTAAGTTACTACGACACCCTTACACTGGGTGGCTTAAAGCAGGTAATTGCCGTAAATGGCAACGCAACCGGGCCGGTGTTACTGTTTCTCCATGGCGGCCCCGGTGAATCCCGTATTCCTGAAATGGAGCGCGTCACCGGACTGCTGAGAGAGAAGTTTTGTGTGGTGATGTGGGACCAGCGGGAAACCGGGTTAACGCTGCAACTGAATTCCTCTCCGGTTCCGCCGGCGTTGCCTGTAGTGGCCGAAGACGCTTTCAGCCTTGTGGAACAACTGAAGAAGAAGTTTAACAAAAACAGGATTTACCTGCTGGGCGAGTCCTGGGGATGCCTTGTAGGGTTCAGGCTGGCTGCAGACCACCCGGAATCCATTGCAGCGCTGATGGTAGTTTGCCCCGTGACCGACCAGCAGCGAAGCGAGCGCCATGCGCTGGACACGATAAAAGCCTGGGCGAAAACCAACAACAATCAAACAGCATTGGCCGAACTAAGCGGTGTCTCCGTGCCTTTTAAGCATCCCGACGATCTGTACTATTCCAGGAAATGGATGAACCAGCTATCCGGCAGGCCGTTCCCCGCCAAAGATTCAGTACGGATAAAAGAATATCTCCGGGAGTGGAACAAAACCTGGATGAAGCCATGGAACGACGCTACGGCGGTGCCACTGTCCAAATCGATCAAGCAACTGAAAGTGCCTGTTTACTTTTTTCTCGGCGGTAAGGACCTTCAGACTAATGCAATATTTTCCAAAGCCTATTTTGATAAACTGAAAGCACCCGAAAAAAAAGTATACTGGTTTAAAAATGAAGGACACCTGCTGATGTACACAGCCGCAGCCGAGGTCCAGAAGATAATCCTGGACGAGATTTTGCCAGGCACTAAATATGAAATAAATTAGCGTATGGCAGATTCACTGGTAACTATTCTTTGTAACAAATATGGCGTTGCTGCAGATCAGATAAAATTACTACTATCCAGGATGGAGAAGAAAACCTTTCGCCATCAACAAACGGTGGTTGATTTCCATGAAAGAAAACAGCATTATTATATTATCAGTGAAGGAATATGGCGCGGGTATGGTATATTCGACGGTGAAGAAAGAACGCTCTGGTTCGAACGTTATGGTGACATCGTATATTCCGAACCGTCTGACCAATACGGCATTCAATCCATCTCCAACAGCGCCGCATATGTTATTTCCAAACACGACCTGGACCAATGGTGCGAAGAGTCGCATGAAATAGCTAATCTGATCCGTATCATCATTGAACAATATTATTTTCAGATTACAGATTGGCTATTACTACTATGCCAGCCAACCGCAAAGGCGCGTTATCTTTCCGTGCTGCAGAGAGATCCGGAAGTATTCCAGCTGGTACCTCAAAAATACATAGCCTCCTGCCTTGGAATGACCCCACAGTCTCTCAGCCGGATCAGGCGTCAATTATAAAGCTTTCACGGAAGTTACCAAATGTTCACGTCTGACGGATATTGATCTTCTAATTTTGCACTTTGGTTTAACAAAACTAAGGTGATGACTACGTTAATAAGAACGAACAATAACTGGAAGCGGAAATTTGGTATAATCTGGCTGGGACAAATGTGTTCTATCCTGAGCAGCTCCATTGCGCAATTTGCTATTGTGCTGTGGATAGGGATGGAAACAGGATCGGCAGAAACGCTGGCATATGCAGCGATTGCCGGATTGCTTCCACAAATGCTGATAGGCCCTTTCGCGGGCGTATTTGTGGATAAATGGAGCAGGAAATGGACCATGATCATTGCCGATCTTTTCGTTGCCTGCTGTTCCGCCATTATAGCCTATCTCTTCTACATTCAGCGCCCGGACATGGGGATCATATATTTGTTACTGGCGCTCAGGTCAATTGGAGGAGCCTTTCACAGCCCTGCCATGAAATCATCCATTCCACTGCTGGCGCCGGAAAGCGAGTTAGTCCGCATTGCAGGCGTAAATGAAGTGATACAATCCATCTCCGTCATTTGCGGACCGATGCTGGGCGCATTCTTTCTCCTGAATTTTAACATGAGCGTTGTCATGCTGATGGACGTCATCGGTGCGTTTATCGCCTGTGGCACGCTGCTTTTTGTCGTCATTCCCAACACTACGAATGATAAAACATCAGCAAAAAGCGTGATCCACGACATGCACGACGGCGCCAAAACTTTCCTGCAGAACAAAGGGATGACCTGGATGATGGTATCTGAAATAATCGTGAACTTCTTTCTCATGCCGATAATAGCGGTCATGCCACTGATGACCCTTCAGTATTTTAACGGAACGCCATTCCAGGTAAGCCTGGTAGAAGCATTGTTCGGTACCGGTCTACTGATCGGAGGAGGAGTTCTCGGAATATGGAATCCGAAAATCAGAAAACCCATATTGATCATTGGTGGATATGCAGGCCTGGGGATAGTACTGGCTGCCTGCGGCCTTTTACCCGGAACATTTTTTATTGGCTATGCGGTTTTATCAATTTTCCAGGGTTTATTTGTGCCACTATTTACCGGCCCTTTTACAGTACTGATGCAAACACAGTTTGCGCCCAACTACCTGGGACGTATTTTTGCGCTCTACACCAGTATCAATCAGCTCCCTTCTATCGCGGGTTTGGTATTAACCAGCCTGGTGGCCGACAGGATCGGCATTGAGAACTTTTTCGTATTAGGCGGCACCGTTACCGTTTTGACTGCGGCAGCCCTCTTTTTCCTGCCATCAGTAAACAAACTGGATACATGATTACCGCCGCACTATCTTTTTCAGCACAAATTTGTTGAAGAAATAATCCCTGTAGATACTTCCGATAGGAATTTCGTTTGTACCGATGTATACCGTGTTATTATCCACAGAACCGATATGTTTAACATTGATGACATAGGATTTACTGACTCTTACAAACAGCTCTTTAGGCAGCTGATCGTAGATCGTTTTGATATTCATTGCTGTCATTACCTTCTGATGCTCGGTATGCATCACCACATAATCTTTTAAACCCTGTATAAATAGTATGCTATTGAAATAGATCTTAAAGATCCTGCGGTCGGCCTTTACAAAGAAAAAATCGTCCGATACCTGTTCGATGTTATTGTTGGCGTAATCCGCCTTGAGTAATTTAGCGTAGGTGTGCGCTTTCTCCACTGCTTTTTGAAAACGCGCCAGTTTTACGGGCTTTATCAAATAATCGATGGCATCTACCTCATAGCTGTCGGTAGCAAATTCAGCATAAGCGGTCGTAAAAATCACAAAGGTTTCCTTCTGAATGGTCCGCGCAAATTCAATCCCGTTCACTCCCGGCATTTGTATGTCAAGAAATATTAATTCTACCACGTTATTCTCTATAAAACCGGTGGCGGTTTCAGCACTATTGAACGAACCAATTAAATTTAAACCATCCGTTTGGTTGATCAGCATTTCAATGGCTTCTCTCGCCAGTGGTTCATCATCGATAATAATACAGTTCATGATTTATACGCTTTAATGGTAACATCAGGTGTATACACACAAAGTCATAACTTAATGGTTAAAGTTACACAATACCTTTCTGCGTCATCCCCTATATGTAAACTATGTGCCGCCGGGAATAAAAGCTCCAGCCTTCTTTTAACGTTTATCAGCCCCAGCCCGCCGGTGTTGCTACCGGACCGATGCGCCGGTTTGGAATTAATGCACCGAAAGGAAAGCTGATCGTTGCTAACGTTGAAATACAGGTGTACATAGGAGGATTTAGCCGCATCGTTGTTATGTTTTACCGCATTTTCCACAAACGAAATAAAAAGCAAAGGAGGAATTTGCACCCCGCTTAAATCACCTTCTTTTGAGACGAGGAAATCAAAGCTGTCCCGTCTTACTTTTTCCAGGTTTAAAAAATCTTCCAGGAAGTGAATGTCCGAAGTCAGCAACACCTTATCCCTCGCACTGTCATACAGTTGGTAGCGCAGTAAATCGCTCAGCTTCATTAAAACCTGTGAGGCCTTCTCCGGGTCTTTCTTCGTCAGCACATTGGCATTATTGAGCATGTTAAATAAAAAATGCGGGTTGATTTGATTTTTTAACTGTTCCAGTTCGGCGTAAGCCTTCGACTGTTCCAGCTCATGTATCACCTGCCTGTCCATCATCCCCTTCTGAAATAGTTTTATAGAAGCAGAGGCGGCCAGCAGCAGCGCCGTCAGGAAAGAGAAAAGCGGAATGTTCAGGCCATTTTCCTTATTAAAAGGATTAAAAAAATACCCGCAAACAGCCACCACCGCAACGATACCGATGACAGACAGGCAGTAGGCAATATTTCTGTTCCGGAATAAAAATTTCGGCACCAGCACATACATATTTACATAAAATAATATAATAAAATATACAAATACAGCTACCGGGTTGGCAATTACGGACGCGCTGTTGTACAACACCGCAGCAATAAAAACAATGAGTAACAGGTGCCGGAATATCCGGCGGTCAGGAGAAATCAGGAATCGGAAAAGCACGTTTTCGCTCATATGCTGCTGGCGGGTGAAATCATTCATTTATTAACAGTATGGAACAAACATAACACCTAAAGCTACCTTGCCTGCTGCTTTTATACGAAAAGGTATGCTTTTTATACGAAAGCAGGAACTACCATAAAACGCCTACTGCAGACATATTTTGCAATACCCCGCGGCACTTTGCTATAAAAGATAGCGCCTTTGGTATAATTAAAAAAAGACGGTGGTCCAAAGGAATAGTTTTGTATCCAATTTACAACTGTTAAATCGACTTTTAAAAGATGAGATACAAGATCCTTGGTATCCTGGTGCTTACAGCCCTTTCATTGGGGACCTATGCACAGGAGAAAGTCACACTGAGCGGGACCATCACCATGAAAACCAATACCGAAACGGTCATCGGCGCAAGCATTTTCATTCCTGAAGCCAAAGTTTCAACGGTCAGCAACGCCTATGGCTTTTATGCCGTCACCCTGCCGAAAGGAACGTATACCATCGTCGTCAGCTATATAGGATTTGAGCGCATCGAGGAGCATATCTCGCTGCACCAAAACACCAAGCGCAATTTTTCGTTGCTGGAAAAAAGTAAAACGCTCAACGAAGTGGTGATAAAGGACAATAGCACCGCCAGCAATATCCGAGCCCCGGAAATGAGCGTGAATAAACTCTCTATCGCTACCATCAAAAAGATGCCGGCGGTGATGGGAGAGGTTGATATTCTAAAAGCGATCCTGCAGCTGCCGGGCGTTTCCACCGCACAGGAAGGAGCAACAGGATTCAACGTCAGAGGCGGTTCGGTAGACGGCAACCTGATACTCCTGGATGAAGCGGTTGTGTACAATACATCCCACCTGTTCGGCTTTTTCTCCGTTTTCAACGCGGACGTGATCAAAGACCTCAAATTATATAAAGGTGGCATACCCGCCAATTTCGGGGGACGTACCTCTTCTGTGCTGGACATCTATCAGAAAGAAGGAAACAACAGGGAATATCACCTGTCGGGTGGTATCGGGGCGATTTCAAGCAGATTATTGGCAGAAGGTCCCATCGTAAAAGATAAAAGCTCCTTCGTGGTGGCAGGCCGCACCTCCTACGCGCACCTGTTCATGAAACTGGCAGACAATCCCAATGCGGTTTCGTTTTATGACCTGAATGCCAAACTGAACTATCAGTTCAACGATAATAACAGGTTTTTTCTATCAGCCTATTTCGGTAAGGATAAAATGGATTTCAGCAATTTTTTTACCAACAATTATGGGAACGCTTTCTTTAATCTTCGCTGGAATCATATCTTTTCCGAAAAGCTCTTCTCCAACGCATCAGTCATTTACAGTAAATACGACTATGGCCTGAAGATAAAATATGTAGGCATTGACTGGACATCGGACATCCGCAATTACAACTTTAAGTACAATTTGAACCATCACCTGTCTGACAAGCTGGTGTTGAATTATGGCATCAATTCCATCTACTACAAATTCAATCCCGGCACCATAAAACCCATGGATGAAAAATCCCCTGTCAATGCCGACCAGATTGAAAAAAAGTATGCCTGGGAAAACGCGTTGTATGTCAGTGCCGAACACAAACTCACGGACAACATATCCCTGAATTATGGGCTGCGCTATAGTTATTTTGTTCGATTGGGGGAACAGCAGGTAAACAACTATGCCAACGGCCAGGCTGTCATCTACAACCCTGCATTACAAATTTATGAGGAAGGAACGCCTACAGGTACCACCTACTATGGCAAAAACAAAAAGATCATTGATTTCGGAAACCTGGAACCCCGCCTGGCAGTTTCCTATTCCATCAATGACGACCAGTCCATCAAGGCGAGTTATAACCGGATGAGCCAGTATATCCATTTAATCTCCAATACGGCGTCCGTCTCCCCGCTTGATATCTGGGCACCGGGCGACCAGTACCTGAAACCCGAAATACTCGACCAGGTGGCCCTGGGTTATTTCAGAAATTTCAGTGGCGGGAAATACACGCTGGAAACAGAAGCTTTTTACAAGAAAATTAAAAACAAAGCGGACTACATCGACGGCGCTGAATTGATTGCCCATAAAGCCATAGAGCAGGTATTGCTAAACGGGGAAGCCAGGGCTTACGGGCTTGAAGTGATGCTGAAGAAAAATACCGGAAAACTCACTGGCTGGCTTTCCTACACCCTTTCCAGGGCAGAGCAGCGCACCCCCGGCAGAAATGCCACAGAACCCGGTATCAACAACGGCCAATGGTACCGTGCCAATTACGATAAAACGCATAACCTTTCCCTTACAGCCGCTTATCAGCTGACGAAAAAGTGGAGCCTGGGCGGCCTCTTCACCTACCAGACAGGGAAAGCCGCCACCTATCCCATCGGCAAATACCAATACCAGGGCATTACGATAGCCAACTACGGAGAGCGCAATGCCAATTCCCTTCCAGCTTATCACCATTTGGACCTGTCGGCTACCTACACCCCCAGACCTGACAGTAAGCGAAGATGGAAGGGGGAATGGGTATTCAGCATCTACAATGTTTACGGCAGAAACAACGCCGCATCGCTTATGTTCGAGCAAAACCGGGAAACAGGACTGAGCGAAGCAAAGAGAATATCGATTTTCGGTATCATTCCCGGGGTGACTTACAATTTCAAATTTTAACGCCAATCGTCTCACAATGAAAAACACACTTACCTACCTGGTAGTTTCATGCAGTATTTTCCTGCTATCCTGTACTAAAGTGGTGGATGTAGATCTGGATACCGCAGCGCCCAAACTGGTCATCGACGCATCGATTGATTGGATAAAGGGCACAACAGGCAATGACCAGAAAATCAAACTCTCCACTACCACCGGATATTACGACACGAAATTCCCGGCAGTGTCAGGAGCGGACATCGTCATCACCAATGCAGCTAATACTGCGTTTAGCTTTATAGAAAATCCCGGGACGGGAGAATATAGCTGCTCCAATTTCCAACCGGTGATCGGGGAAACCTATACCTTAAAAATTGTTTTAAACGGGGAAACCTATACTGCCACCGAAACCTGTATAGGCGTGCCGGATATTGAAAACAACATCGTACAGGATAATACCGGCGGATTTGGCGGTGATGAAGTGGAAATCACCTACTACTACCAGGACAATGGTCATGAAGAAAATTACTATCTGCACCGTATTTTATCGCCGGTGTCCGTGTTCCCGGATTTTAAAGCCCAGGATGACGGGAACGGCCAGGGCAAACTATTGCAGGAGTATTTTTCCGACGAAGACCTGCAATCCGGAGATAAGATAAACATCAGGCTGTATGGTATTTCCAGGAGGTATTATGATTATTTCAGGAAGCTGTTAACCGCAGCCGGGGCTGGCAACGGTCCGTTTCAAACAACACCGGGCGCCGTCAGAGGGAACATCGTCAACCAGACCCATTTCGAAAATTTCGCCTATGGGTATTTCAGGTTATCGGAAGTAGCTGTAAAGGAGTATACGATACAATAGCAATAGCTATCACCTGTATTATCCGCTATCCCACCTTATCTCCGGATGCCTTTACAGTTATGGTTCATTTCACTTCAATGCTGTATTTTTTAGGCTTTTTGCCGATATGTTTTTCAAATACCCGTGAAAAATGGCTCAGGTTTTCGAAGCCCACCTGGTAGCCGGCTGCTGATACCGACAGTTTTTCGTCACGTATAAGTCGTGCTGCCTCCTTCATGCGCAGGTGCTGGTAATAGTCGTATATACCCATGCCAAAAACCTGCATAAACAGGCTGCGGAGTTTGTGTTCATTCATTCCGGCGATCCTTTTTAATTCCGCAATACTACTGGGCTTATCTATGGAGGAGCCGATTTTGTCACGCACCTGGTAAATGGCTTTAATATCGCGGTCGCTGAGTTTCTGGTGGGCCGGCTTTTCACGCTTTCTCAAACTATCCAGTAAGTACAGCAGCAACTCCAGCGCCTTTACCCTGTAATAGTAGCCTTTTAACGCTGCCGGCGCTTCTTTTTTCACAATATCATTGACGGTGCGCAGCAGGTCGTCCGTCATGATTTCCTCTATTAGAAAATTATTGGTGCTGTCGAAGAAAAACTGAAAGTTACCTGTCTCCTCTTTCAGTAAAGTTTTTAAGTAATCCGCACTGATACTGATGGAGATGTGGGTAACGTTTGTATTCTTCGTGAAATGAATTTTCTGTGGTATCGCAAAAGGAAATATTCGCACGTATGGCGTGTCTACAGCACGGCGGGTTGGACGTGGGCTGGCAGTATCTTCAAAAATATTATAAAACAAAAAGCCAATGCCGCTTTTAATAGCCGAGGCAGAGGTAGTACGGGTGAAGTTCTTCTTAACGACAAACGAGCCGAAATGCATGGCCATGTCTGGCAGGAACTCGAACGCCCGAAAGAATTTAACTTCGAAATTCGCTAATTCTTTTTCCGTGGACAAGCCTACTTTGGTAACGTATTTCAGTATCCGCCGATCTATGTTTTCCATCGTTTTACGACTATTTTTTAAAGTTATACGGATATTTTATTTGTAAAGCTACAACTACTTTTGTTGTGTTAAGTAACATGATAAAAGTTAACAGGTATGAAACAACAAGTATTGATCTCCGGGGCAAGCTTTGCAGGGCTGACGCTGGCCTATTGGCTAAATAAATCCGGCTACCAGGTGAAGGTAGTGGAGCGGGGAGAAAGTCTCAGGACGGGCGGCTCTCCCATTGATGTCCGTGGAGCGGCTTTAGATATCACAAGGGAGATGGGGATATGGGAAGCAATTAAAGCCAGGGAGTTTGTTCATTCCATTGAAATAGTCGACGCCCGGGACGAAACACTGGCCACTGTTTCCATCAATGAAAAGGAAGAATATCTTGGTGATATAGAAATTCACCGGGGCGATTTATTGGAGATCCTGTATGGGATAATCCCCCAACAGGAGGTGGACATCGTTTTCGGTGACAGTATTACCACCCTGACGCAACAGGAAGATCATGTGGAGGTGGCGTTTGAAAATGGCGGCAAAAGTAAATTTGATTTTGTATTCGGTGCAGATGGAACACATTCCCTGGTAAGAACACTGGTTTTTGGGAAAGAGGAAAAATTTAAACAGTTTTTTGGCGCGTACTTCGCCTTTGCAGAAGCCGGTCATATTGCAACAGGGAGGCCGCGGGACACCGGCATCGTGTACCGGGAAATAGGCAGGCAGGTGGTGATTTACCAGTTTAAAGATGCTGCCAACGCAGCGCTCATCTTCAGAGCACCCGCCCTGGACTGGGATTACAAAGATCAGCAGCAGCATAAACAGCTATTACAACAATATTTCGGGAACAATCACCATTGGAAAATTCCCGAAATCCTGGACACCATACTTCGGTCCGACAAGCTGTATTTCGATGAAGTATGCCAGATTCATATGCCCACCTGGACAAAAGGGCGTGTTGCCCTGGTGGGAGACGCCGCACATGCTCCAAGCTTCTTTACCGGTATGGGCACCAGCCTGGCCATACAAGGCGCAACGCTGCTGGCGAAAGCACTGCAGGCAAACGAAGACCATCGCACTGCATTCGCCAGCTACAACGACAGTTTCAGGCCTTACGTAGAAAGCGTGCAGGCAAGGATCACCCGGGGACTGCAGGTGCAACTGCCGGAATCGGAAGAAGAGTTAGCCGCCTCGATCAAAGCATGGAGCATGTAGGCAATGAACGGACAGTGATATTATAAATTGACCACTACGCCCAGGTTGGCCACTGTTCCTGTACCTTTAACATAATAACGTCCCTCCGTTGTAGCACCACGCACTTCGGAATGAGTGGGATAATAATTGGCATTAAAGAGATTATTAACCGCAAAAGTCAATGTTACATGGCTCAGCTTATAGGAAGTGTACATATCGAACAAGGTATAGCCGGAGACGGGGTATTTTCCGTAATTCCATACTTCTTTCGGAAATACATCGCGGCTTCCGATCTTAGTCATCTGAACGGAGAAATCCCATTGGCGGGTAAGTTTAAAGTTCACATGACCGCCGATTTTTATAGGTGAAATAGTGGAATTATCTACCTTACCGTCATAAGAACCGTCGTTTTTGATATCTTCTTTACCATCCATATAGCCGAGCACACCTCCCAGGTTCAACCAGTCGGTTGCTTTGTACCCAAGCACCGCCTCCACTCCGTATATGCGCTGTGGTAGCTGGACCAGGTCGAAATTACCCGGCGTAACTTCTTTGAAGCTGGCCCCTTTTTTACTGGTGCTGTAATAACCGGTCACCTCATAACGGAACCGCTGAATATCTCCATTTACGCCCAGCTCAAAATTATTCACTTTTACCGGGGCAACGTTTATGGCATTTAAAGAAACACCGTTTCTCAGCACCAGTCCTATGTCTCCAATGGAATAACCTTGTGAAAAGCTGGCAAACGGCTGGGCATAGGAGTATTTGTTGTATCGCAACCCGGCATTAAACACCAGTGCATTATAGGTATTGGTGGCGCCGGGCACCAGCTTGTTCCCTTTGGTAAAGTCGCTGACCTTAAACAACAGGTTCTCGTAACGCACGCCGGCTTTAAATATCCAGTCTTTTGCCAGTATGAATTTGGATTGCAGGTAAGGGGCTATGCTGTTCATATTCATATCCGGCGTCACCAGTTTGTCTGCCATATCTTTTTGTACGGTATGGTCCTTCAGGAAGTCGATACCATAGATCAATTGCACATGGTTATTGCCCGGCAATACAAAAGGGGTGGAAAAATTGAACCGTCCGCCCCAGTGGTCGGAGTATATCTGGTTATACGCTTCAAATACGGAGTTAATATCATTATAATATACCGCTACGTTAGCTTCTGTGGTGCCAAAGGTACCGGTGTACTTTACGTTGAACGTTTTATTATAGGGAGTGCCTCCGAGGATGTTGGTATCTCCCCGAACGCCAATGGCCGGAGAAACACCGAAGTTGCCTTTTGTGCCAATGTATTTACTGTCCTGGATACTGTTGAAATAATTACCCATGACCTCTACCCGGTGATTGGCGGAGAAATCATATCCGATCTTTACCAGGGCATTGTATGTCCTCGTTTCGCCCAGTCCGTAAAAGGGGCTGACGACAACACCATCGGAAGACTTCACTACACCGGAACGAGCCATCTTTCCCTGCACCACATAATCAAATTTCCCCAAGCCCCCTTTGAATACCTGTGAAAGGTTGTATCCGTAGGTTTCATCGGCTTTAACGAGATTCAGGCTATTATTGAAATAAGTAGAAGCGCTGAAGGGGACTGCTTTCTCCGGCTTTGTGGTAATATAATTGATGATACCACCCGCACCACCGTTGCCATACATGGAAGACGCCCCGTTGATGACTTCAATATGATCTATCGCGCTGACATCTATCGTTCTAAGGTCACGGCCGCCGTTTCTCAACGGGGTAGATTGCGGGATACCGTCAATCAGTACCAGGAAGTTCCTGCCTCTTAATTTCCCGATGAAATTATTCTGCCCTTCTTCACTGGGTGAAATTCCCGGTATTTTCTGCATCAGGATATAGGGCAGGTTGTTGTTGATCTGCGCCTGTTTTCCCACCTCTTTCCGTGAAATTAACATCACGGAGGAAGGGACCTCGTTAATATGCTCGGCTACACGACTGGCTGTAACAATAACATCTTTCAGCTGACTGGTGGTATCCGTGATTCTCCCGCGCCTGGTACTATCTTGTCCGAAGGCATTTGTGGCGACAGTTAATGCTAGTAGCGCCGGAATATAGCCTGCTCTCATAAAATAAAAAACGTTGTTTTGAAACGGACGCAAAACAGCCTGGCCGTTTCCCTATACTGAAATGCCGCAAAGTTAATCGTTACAACGGGCAAAGGACAATCAAAAACGGAATTTTTTAACAAATTAATAATCAACCACTTACATCAAAAGCACAACTATTCTTCCCACAACGCCAAAACTGCTGCCGGTAAAATGAAAAAGGGACAAGCCCATTAAGAAGACTTATCCCTTTTCGAATCAGGACTTATTGAATAAACATCCCTCTTTGTTAACAAATGATGGACGCTCTTTATTTCTTCATAATATAGGAAAAGATGTCTCTTACTTCCTGATCAGACAAATGGTCCAGTATCCGCTCAGGCATCACAGACACCTGCTGCGCCTTCATTTCTTTTATCCGGGCCGCAGAAAGCACAATGTCCTTCCCTCCTACCGGCTGAAGGGTAATCGCATCTCCATTACGGGATACAATCTTCCCCTCCAGGGTACGGCCATCCGTAGTCACCACCTTGTGGATGACATATCCCTCCCTGATGTCCGCGTTCGGGTCAATAATATTCAGCAGCATACTGTTGAGATTGTTCCTGTCATAACCGGTGAGTTCCGGCCCAATCGTTCCACCTGCGTCAAATAAACGATGACAGGCACCGCAATTATTGGCAAACAGCACTTTCCCTTTTTCCATATTGCCTGCACCTGACTTGATAATTTTCATATACCTGGCAATGCGCTCATTCTTTTCTTCCGAAGTAGCCAACTTCACGTTCGGCCATAACCGGTTCACTCTCTCCCCCATCTGCGGGTCTTTGAGCAATTTAAACCTGCGGGCGGCGGCTTCTGTAACGTCTCCCTTACTAATCACTTTGGTTTTCTCAACGGCATCCAGGAAGGCATTCGCCCACACTACCCTGCTGGATACCAGGTCTATCGCCGCATTCCGCACCCCTTCATCGCCCCGGTACTGCGGATAAGCAGCCACCACGCTGCCGCCGATTTCAGGGTTATCAAAATACTGCAACGCCTGTATAGCGGTTTGCTTCAACGCTGCTGATGAACTGGCAGCGCCTACCACCTTTAACAAGATGGGGACCGCCTTTACCTGGCCGGTTTCACCCATTATCCTGATATAAGCGAGGCGATGCTGCATATCTGCCTTTGTATCCGCCACCACGCTGATGGCCTGGTCCACCACTTTAGCATCACCCTGCCGGAGACCTAACGCCAACGGTCCCCCGAAAAGCTCATTCTGATAAGGCTGTATAGCCTTGGTAAGCGCCGGCGACAAACCAACTACGTCGCGCCCCCGAAGCCCCTCCCTTAATCCGTCGATCAACAGTTTCGCAACCTGCCTGGAAGGCGCCATTTCAATCAAACGGGCCACTGCTGCAAAATTCGCTTCGCCACCCGCCATCGTATAGCGTTGTACCAGGCGTTTTAATATCGTCTGCTGAACGGTCTTTCGCTGCCAGATGGGCGGCTGCCTGAACATCGCCAACACACGGTCTCTGTCCGTTTCCGCTTTATCTCCTATTGCCCACCAGATCAGTAACGGAATATCCGCGTCCTTTGCATCATCATTGCTTTTCAGCAACCCTTCGATCATGGACACGGCCAGATCACCTTTCAGTCGTTTTGCGGTGCAGGCGATCTGGCTCCTTACTTCCGGGTCCGGCTCCGAAGCGGCCAGCCGAAGCAGCCGTTGGGCCACGGGCGGAGAAACCGCTCCCCCGTCACCAGATAAACGCACAGCCCAGCTCCTTACATAAGGATCTTTATGGCCCAGTGCCATGACGGCTATTTCATCGTTCCATCCTCCACTCCCGTTGATGGCCCATAATGCCTCCAACGCAACCTGGCCATCACCGGATTGAAGCAACGGCAATAATGCAGGCAGCAAGGATTTATCTTTCCGGTTGGCAAACTGTAACTGCGCCTGCTGGCGGAACCATTTATTGTCTCCTTTTAATAGTTGTATCAACTGATCGCCGGAATATTTGCTCAGGTCGAACTTCGGCGGTACCGGCGCAGGCACTTTGTTACGCAGGCGATACACCCGTCCCGATGTTTTATGCCAGGTGTCATGCGGATCTACGTGCGACAAACGGCTGTCGTACCAGTCGGCGATGTACACATTGCCATCAGGCCCCGCTTTAACGTTAACAGGCCGGAACCAATGATCGTCCGTTTGGATGATCTGTTCTTCATCCACATTGGAAAAGGTAGATCCGGACCGTTCGAAACGGGTAAGCTGTACATAGTTCAGGAGCGGGTTAAGGGCAATCATCTTACCCTTATACCTATCTGGCAGGCTGGTTTCCTCATATTTGATCAGCGAGTGCGTAAACCGCTTTCTTTCACCGGTAAGCTTCATACTGGGCAGATTCCCGAACGTATAGGCGCTGGTGTAAGGACCATGTTTTCCCAAACTCTTCTGATAGTAAGCGCCCTGTTTAAAATTCGGCCCCCTGTCGTACCCGTTGTCCCCGGAATACAGCCGGCCCTTGCTGTCGAACTCCACATTGAAGGTATTACCGCCACCTTCGGCAAACACTTCAAACACCTTCGTATCTACGTTATAGCGCCAGATAGCCTGGCCCTGGAAGGCAACGTGCTTTGATACCGCAGAACTTATATCGGCCGTGGTGGTGCTTCCCTGGGCGCCATACAACCAGCCGTCGGGTCCCCAACGCAAACTGTTGGCCACCGCGTGCGTGTCTTCCAATCCAAATCCCTGTAAATGAACTTCCGGATTCCCATCCGGCATACCGTCGTTGTCTGCATCAGGGTAAGCCAGCAGATAAGGCGGGTTCAATACCCAGATCTTCCCCCTTCCTGTTACCACACTGGTGGCGATGTTCAATCCCTGAATAGCATCGGTGGACTTATCATAAACGCCGTCTCCATCCGTGTCTTCAAACACGGTAATCTTATCCGCTCCTTTCGCACCTGCCGGCGGAGCAGCCGGTATTTTATCAAACTTCACCCGCAGGTAATTATCTATGCTCACCACCTTCAGTCCCTGCGGAAAAGGATACTGATGATACTGCACTACCCAAAGCCGGCCGCGGTGATCGAAGCTCAGTTCCACCGGCTGTACCACCTGTGGCTCAGATAATACCAGGTCCAGCGCCAGGTCGTCCGGACATTTGAAATGCTTCAGCGTTTCCTTTGGCAGGGTGGGCTGTGAAGAATCCGTCAGCGCCCCTACCCCTTTAAAGGACTCCATATAACGGGCCACATCTTCATTATCGCTTACCGGCAATTGAGCATTTTCCTTTTTCTGATGCTTCTGATTACAGGCCGCGATCATCACCATCACGCCTATACCCGTAAACCAAACTTTTATTCCTGTATTCATTTTTTATACTTTAAAAGACAAAATTCACGTCAGTATTTTACAAAAATCCCTTTCTCCTGCACCGTTCCTCCTGTGAGCAGGAGAACATAAGTGCCCGGTGTTAACCCGGAAACCTTTAACGACACCTGGTTCAGGCCTTTGTTGACCGGTATCTTCTCCGACTGCACGACGGCGCCATGCATCGTCATTATTTTCCACACAGCAGTGCCTGCATTGGCCGCGGTAAATATCATTTCTACCTGGCTGCCGGCCGGATTGGGGAAGATGCTGAATTGCCCTGCCTTGTCAATCGTTTCTTTCATAGCAGCCGGTTTACTCATCATGGCCGCAACAGTATCCCGCGCCAGCTTCTCCACATGTTTCACCAGTTTAATGGTTTTGGAAAACCCGTGTTCCAGGTTAAACGATGCCGTCAGCGTAGTTCCCTGGTTGGTAATACTTACATTGGCAGGATTTTCCAGCACATCCCAGCTTCCGTTGAGGACCATGCTGACCGTCCGTGGATTAGCCAGCCAGTAATAATTAAAGGCTGTTTCCGTAGTAATATTCATGTCCGGGGAATTCACCGTTACCGTCAGCGTATCGCCGCGCTCTCTTACCCCCGCCATGGATACGGCAGACACGCTTTTTACATAGCCGATATTGACATTATTGTTAGCTGTAAAAAAGACATAAGAAGTAAGCGATGCGGGATTATATCTTACCACGTGCAGGGAATCCGTTTGTTTCAGGATATTGTAAGGCAGACCGGTGGCAAAGTCCGCGGCCAGCGTTTGCATGCCCTGTGGTGTAGTTCCCGGAATGACCACATAATGATATCTGGCCTTGTTGGGGCTCGCACCATGACTTATCCAGGCCTTGCTGGCGTAGGCAGTATCAAAGGAGTTCGGAAGGCTCTGGTTCGTGGTAGACTCCCGGGGGGTAGCCTGCCTCATTCTCACAACGCGCACCGCGTCATTTCCGGCCGGGATATAATAACCGGTGGATTGTGCATTCAGGAGCCATAAGGGTGCTGTTGCAGTACTGATGGTTTCATCATAGTTGGCGCTCGTAACCGCGGCAGATGAATTCACATAAATGGGTGCATGGGTGGTTTTATGGATGGCCTGGAAAAGGTTGCTGGCAACATTCCCCAAACTGTACTGAACGGAAATTCCACTCCCCAGGCAAACCAGGATGCTGTCAAACGCAAATACTGTTTTCCTGAACACCAGGCGGGACGGGCTGTAATTACCGTTGGCCTTTTCAGAAAAATTTAGCCCAAAGATGCCCTCCTGTCCCAGGGATAGTGCGCCGGCGAAATTTAGATTCTGAAATTCCATCGCCGTCGTCTTTGAAGGCTGTAGTCCTCCATAGCCCTCGAAATGCACTGTAGTGGTGCCAGGCATCACATTCCAATCCCATCCGCGGCCGGAGAGCACATACCCTGTGGCTGCCAGGGTACCGCCATACAATACCTCCAGTGTACCATAACTCTGGTAACGGCCATAACGGTTCTCTGTCTTATATATTTCTGCCCCGAATATTTTACTCGTAAACCCTCTCATCACCGCTACCCAGTCACCCTTCCGTTGAATTCCCAGTGCGCCGTAATTATAGTGATGAAAACCCTTTAGGGAATTAACCGGCACCGGGTATTTATTGACGCCTGTCACGTCGTTATAGATACCTCCCATTACCGGGTCTGCATCAACGCCTTTAATATCTCCTCCTATCTCCACGAATTTTTCAAAACGGTCAAGCGTTACGGGTAGCTTATCGGGGAATGGATTTCTTCCGGATTCAGCATGCGCATACAACACCCCTTTGGATGATCCGGCCAGCAGATAGGTCAATCCCTTGCTCAAGTTCTCATAAGCGGTGAGATCTATTTTATAGACGGTCCCTCTTAAATAATAGGCATAATCAATCCATCTTAACCATGCACCCATATAACTGGTATGCTGGGACCCATGATGATAACCCACGCCATCGGGCTTCATCCCATCCCTGCCGCCCAGCCCGGGCGCTGTATTCCTTTCCAGGAAACGCTTCAGCAGCTTCAGGTCACGGACCGCAGTGTTCGCATCCTGTTCCACGATGGCCAGCTCAAAAAGCAAGGGCATTTTTATATTGAGAAAATCTACGCTATAGCCTTCCTGGAAAGTAGCGCCATATAACACCGCATACTCGTTAGACCATTTCAGCATCTTTACCACTTCCTCCCGCATGGCCGGCGGATAATAAGGCAGTGCCAATAAAAATCCTCCCGGGAAGGTCCTTGCCTGCGTATAGGAATTTGTTTGAAGCACAATCCTGCCGCCTTCCGCCATCCCTTCACTCAGCAGGTACTCGGTAAACAACAATAACTTCGACAAAGCATCCGCATCAGCAGCCGCAGCTCTTGCCAATGAGCCGCAATAGGACGACACCTTCACCAAAGTATCAGGATGGAATATGCTGCGGATACCTCTCCCATTGATGCTGCCGTCGCTGTTATAATGGATGTTAAGAAAACCTACATAGTTTTTGGCAACAGTCAGTAAGGTATCAGTACCTGGCGTCTTTACAAGGCGGTCTTTTACCGTCTGCAAGTCAGCCAGCTCCGTGGCAGTTGCCGCCACCACCGGCAGGTCCGGGCCGCTCTTCCATTTCTCCAGCACATCCAGGTAAGGAGCGTTTGTTACATTCTTCCTGAAATAGGGATAGTCGGGGTATACATGCGGACCGGGAATACGGACATCCGTATTTCCAATGATAGTGGCTTCGTCAATATAAACCACACAGGTATTGGAAGCATTAGCCGGTTTGTAAATAATTTTCATTTCGGTCAGGGCAAAAGTATCCGGAACAGATCCGCTCATGGGATAGTCGTAATAATAAGACCGGTGAAACTCCATCCATCCTTTATAATTCAACAGCATTCTTCCTTGTCTTTTCACTACACCGTCTTCATCCAGGAACTGGAACAGCAGCGTATCAGTGGTTATTGCCTGACTATAGATAAACATTTGCGCAGCGGCGGATGCCGCCTTCGTCATTTCCGAATCCGGAATAGCCAGGTTGACGGCCCGGATATAATCCCCGTTTTGCGCCGCCCATTTCAGTGCGCCGGCGCCTCCTTTAACGTGTTCATTGCTGGACGATAGCGATTCTGGTATATTACTTTGCCAGTTGTCAGGGATACCGCCGTCAAAAGACACAAAACGTTGCTGAGACCGAAGCTCGCTAAGGCCTGCCAAAAACATCAAAACAAGTAGTAAAATTTTGTTCATAACTGATGTGATTTATGGTTTATTATATAGCAGGAAACAGCAACAGGAGACATTTACTCAGTGGGGTTGTTGAACCATCTCCTGGTAATGTGGCGAGGGCCGGAATATGCCCCCGCTTTGCTGATAAAAGTCTTCGTTTAATTCGAATACCCCCTTTTTAGGTTGTGTCCAGGATGCACCTGCCAGCGGGTGATAGCCCTGCATATTTTTCCAGTTGCGATAGTTCATATCCCCGTTCGTTTCCATGAAACCCATACCAACCCCGGGGAAAGACATCAGGCGTGCGGCAAGGTTTTTATTCCAGTCTATTAAAACAGGATTTACGGTCAGGTCTGCACAGATACAGGGAATTTGTTTCTCCGCAGCCAGCGCCGCTATCTTCATCGACATGCTCAGGGTTTTAGCAATACCTTTTAACACCATGGCTTTGTAACCCTGTTCTATTCTCCTGATCGCAGATGCTTCATTGTGCACGCTTTCATCGGCAGCAATGGTAATACCGGTATCGGATACATCTTCTTCATTCTGTTCCGCCAGTGGTTCTTCATAAAACAGGATATGTTCAAAAGCCCCGATTTTCCTGGCATGGTCCAGGTAGCGCATCAGCCATTCCTTTTTTTCATAACGGCCGTTGGCATCCATCGTATAAATCAGTTTGCCGTTCGGGGTCTGTGTGGTACGCAGGTCTTTCAGCGCATGGTGCACCTGGGTTAGCCTGGCCATATCCTTTTCCAGCATTTCTGCCGTGGTTCCCGGGTAGCCTGTTTTTATTTTGAATACAAAATAGCCGGCGGCAGCGGCCTGTTGTAAATCCTGCACCGGCATACCATACGGTACCTGGTACATGATGGCCACCTTATTGTTTTTATGCGACAATCCCTTTTTGTAGGCGGCAGGAATCATTTCATCAAAGGTGGAAAACTTATTCTCCGCCGCGTACAATAGCCAGGCAGCATTATCAGCACTCACCAGCGCATTGTACACGAAATTGGTGTTCAGGTCCGGTTTACCGGTCAACTGCTTTGCTTCCGCCAGCAACTGCGGAAAGATGGCATCCAGCAACCCCACAGGATCGCGGAAAGGCGTTTTTTTGATCAGCTTCAGGGCATAACCTGCCACCAGGTACATCAGCGCATTTCCTTCCGTTTCTGAATGTGCGGCAAAGAGGTCTGCATCCCCATACAATACACTTTGGGTGGCAATCCCGGTTTTATGTACCCCCGATGCCGTCTCCAACCTGGAAGCCACCTGCCAGAGCTCTGTCAGGTAAGCGCCTTTAAAACCAAATGGCCGTACCAGCCTTTCGCGTTCAAAATCCGATCCGGTATGAATAACCTCTATATTTTTCATAGTATGTGTTCCTTTGCCATGCAGCTGATCCAGGTTCATCCCGGTGAATGCAGCTATCAGGCCCGTATTTCTAATAAATTGTCTCCTGTGCATCGTAATGGTAGTTATCCCGGATGATCAGTCGGTAACAGTGACGGTGATGGCCTTTACCACTTCCTTCCCGGCATATATGTTGACATTCTTCGCCACAAAAAAAGCTTTGTAAGTGCCCTTTGCTGGGTAGGTATAGGTGAACTTTGTGAGCCTGGCGTCTGAACTTCCCTTTACGGCAATTGACTTGTTAACACCGGTGGCAGTTCCTTCCGGCACATACTCAAAACCGGCTTCACCGGAATAAAAGGAGATGATACCTGCAGTTCCTTCAAAATCAAACTGACCTTCTTTACCTGCTTTAAAAGTGACAGCGGAGGATGTAAGGGTAAAATCCGGTGTATCCAGCTTCGGTTCTTTTTTGCAGGACACGGTCATCGTTAATATGGATAATATGATCAATACCGTTTTCATATGCATATCGGTTTATAAATTACCAGCCGGGGTTTTGTGTTAATGCCTTGTTTAAAGTCAGTTCTCTTGTAGGAATAGGCCATAGGCGGTTCCTGTCTGAGATGTTAGGTCCAAACCCTTTGATAAAAAGATTTAAGTAGGCGGGCGTAGTAGAAGTACCCAGGTCTTTTTCAATAGTGGCGGAAAGCGCGTGCATACGCTCCACAAAAATCCCCCAGCGGATCAAATCCGCTTTACGGTAGGTTTCTCCACTCAGCTCCCGTGATCTCTCGTCCTGGATAAACTTTCGGAATGCGTCTTTACCAGCGGTTGCTTCCACCGGCATGTCGGCATCGGCAGTGGTATAAATGGTGGCAGTGGCGCTGGCCCCTGTGCCGTTTCCTCCGGTGAATGTAATGGTAGGTGCAGAACTATATCCCATACCGCGGGCAGTTCCATACACTGCATCCGGGGCAAATGTCACCCCTGTGACCTGACCTCCTGATATGACCGCAGTAGCCGAAATACCAGTGCCTCCACCGCCTGTAAACGTTACCGTGGGCGCAGTGGTATAACCCGCGCCACCACTGGTGATGGTCACTGTTTTGATACCGGTGCACCATCCCCTTCTTCTTACCTTGTTTACCGCTTCTATGGCGGCGGCTGTAGGGCCGGCCTCTTCATTTTCCGCTTCGGCGAACATGAGCAATACGTCCGCATAACGCATCAGCGGGCAGTTGGTAGGCGTACCCGTGTTATTCTTAGGCAGTACCACTTCATACTCCCGTCTGTATTTGCCGGGGAACCTGTTGTAAGCCGTATTACGGTTAACGGAAGTGAAGAAAACTTTATGATTAGCGGGCTGGCTCGCCGTACCGTAGTTAAAAGTGGAGATAGACCAGTCTCTTCGTATATCTCCTTCCTGGTAACGGTAGTACATGTCTGCCGTTGCTTTGATACCTGCATAGGCAAAACCGGTTTGTGTATTCTGTGTGGCATTTCCATTCACATCCCCCAAAGAGCCCGTTTCCGTATAGGCATCCGACTTGTTGCCCCAATACTCTACTTCCCATAAACTTTCTTTGATATCATACTTATCCGATACCAGGTTGATGAACACGCCGGAATAGGAAGGGTTTAAGGCGTGCGCCGCTTCACCGTCGTCCATCACTTTTTTAGCCCAGTTGCGCGCATCTTTATATTTGCTGATGTCTCTGACGGGATAACCGGCCATATGCAGGCAAACACGTGCCAGCACTCCTCTTACGGCCGACTTATTCACCCTGCCGCCAAAGCCCAGTTGTTGAATAGGCGCTACCAACCCCTCGGCTTCGGTCATATCCGCGATGATGCGGTCATATACTTCTTTTGCAGTGGCACGTGGTGCATCTACCTGCTCAACGGATACAGGAGGCTTCAGGATCAATGGAACGCCTCCGAAACTCTGCACCAGCATAAAATAATAATAGGCTCTTAAAAACAAGGCCTCGCCTTTTACCCTGGCACGGGCAGCCGAATCCAGGGCGGGATTATTATCCAGGTTAGCCAGCAGGTAGTTGGCACGGCCAATACCGATGTACAGGTTACTCCAGAAACTCTGGAAATCGGGATGCGCCGCGGTATAATCATAAATATGAAGCCCGCTGAGCGGAGAGTTCTTTACGTACCAGTGCTCATCGCCTTCAAAGCCGAACCGGAAATGAATGGGATTGGAATATAATACGCCCAGGTTATCATACACGCCATTCAATGCAATGTTCAGCTGTTCTATGGTGCGGTAGTAATCGGAAGGCTGCAGAAAATCTTTCGGTTTGCTATCCAGTTTCTTTACACAGGCGTTCAGACTGGTGAGAAGAAACAGGGATAATAATAAATAGCTGTACTTCATGTTGTATGTTATGAGCGTCAGGAATTAAAAAATGACATTGAGTCCAAAAACAATTGTCCTTGCAATCGGGTAGGCCGAAAAGTCAAATCCAGGCGTCAGCACCGAGCTACGAACAGATACTTCCGGGTCCATACCGGTGTAACTGGTAAATGTGAGCAGGTTTTGCGCGGCCACTGTGAGCCTTAGCTTACTGAAGTGTAAAGCGCGCAGGTATTTTTCCGGGATATTATAACCGAATGAAACGGTTTTCAGCCGCAGGTAAGAACCATCTTCAATTACTCTTGATGAATAGCTGCCGATAGTTCCCTGGCCACCCGCTTTAAAGTTTTTGTTGGTTGGATTGGTTTCACTCCAGCGGTCTTCGTAACTGGCGAACTGATTCAGACTGAGTCTTATATTCCCGTTACCTTCAAACATGTACCGGTTGGCATTCATGATATCATTTCCGTAGGACCATTGCAGGAATACGCCGAGATCAAATCCTTTGTAAGTGAAGTTATTGGAGAAACCGCCTGTATGGAGCGGTTGTCCACGCCCTATGACTGTCAGGTCCGCCGTACTGATGTTCCCGTCCCCATTCAGGTCGCGGTACTTAATATGCCCGGGCTGGGCGGCAGCACCGTTGTTAGTGACACCAGGTTTCAGCGTATATACGCCGGATGCCGATTTATTAAAATCATCCAGTTGATAAACACCATCAAAAATATACCCGTAGAACATACCAGCCGGCTGCCCAACCTGCGAAATATAGGGAGGGTTGTTGTTATACTGGGTTTCAAAGTTCACTGTTGAATACAACGCATCCTGTCCTCTTACCAGTTCCAGTATTTTGTTTTGATTAAAGCTGATGTTAAAATTGCTGCTCCATTCAAACGACTTTGTCCTGATATTCACTGTTTTGAGGCTCAGCTCCACGCCCTGGTTCTGAATTTTGCCGATGTTCTGTTGCGCGCTCAGCAGGCCCATAGTAGCGGGAAGGTCCGCATTCAGCAGTAAGTCGCGCGTGATTTTCCGGTACCATTCGGCGGTAAACTCAATCCTGTCTTTAAACAACCCCAGGTCATAGCCAATATTCAGCTGTGTGGTGGTTTCCCATTTCAGGTTGCTGTTACCAATACCACTAATAATAGCGCCTTTACCGGGAGTGGCATTATTAAACGAGTAAGCGTTCGCCACCGGAAAACTTAACCCGGAATACGCATCATAATTTCCTACCCGGTTGTTGCCGGTGCTTCCGTAGCTAATCCGCAGCTTTGAATTGGATATAGACCGCGACCCTTTCATAAACGCTTCTTCCTGCATATTCCAGGCAAAAGACCCCGAGGGGAAATAACCCCACTTATGGCCATTGGCGAACTTGGAGGAACCATCGCCCCGGAAGGTTACTTCGAATAAGTACTTTGACTGGTAGTTATAGGTCAGGCGGCTGAAGACAGAAGTCATAAAACTTTCACCGGCGCTGGCATAACCCGCATAAGGAATGCCTTCGTCCAGGCCAGGCATCTCCAGCTGCTCATTCGGCAGGTTCTGCGCGGCATAACCATACGTTTCGGCTTTGTAATTCTGAAACGAAAGACCTCCCAGTATGGTTATTTTATGGTCCTTGCTGAAAGTGGTATTATAGGTAACGGTATTATCGTTGGACCAGATGTTTGTTTCCGAATAGATTACAGAGCCGTGTTGACCTTTGGCATTGCGCGGATTCAGGGGACTACCCTGCACGGTTTTGGAATTAAAGAACAGATCTCCCCTCCTTTCCCTGCTGGAGATGGAGCCGGAAAACCGGAACACCAGGTTACTCAACGGAGCGTAGGAGAGGTAAGCATTGGTGAGGAAGTCTGATGTTTTACTGATGTTATGCTCATTATTACTGGTGATGATGGGGTTCAACCGGATATCATACTGATTCAGGAAGTCCATATCCCCTTCCTCTTCCGTAAGGTCTGAGTTCGGGTTACCGGATACCGGCCGGTATCCCCAGGCCCTGGATAAGAGATAAGTGGTGAAGGAAGGACCGTTTCCTTCCGACAGTGGCTGCCCTGAGGTAGTGATTTTGCTGTAGTTGGTGGTGATACCTGCCTTCAGTTTCTTGCCGATGCCCTGATCGATAGCCACTCTGCCCTGATAGCGGTTATACCCTGAGTTGATGACGATACCTTTCTGATCGTAAACAGAGCCGGAGATGGAATACTTCGTTTGGCCGGTACCTCCTCTTAAAGCGATGTTGCTGATAGTAACGGGCGACTGGCGAAAGACCTGGTCCTGCCAGTCGATCCCCTCCATCTCTTTGTAGGATTCCAGCGTTCTTCCGTTCGTAAAATAGGTAGCAGCGGCAGATGTTTTGTTCAGTTCCGCCTGGTATTTTACAAATTCGTAGGCATCCATTACCGGTATTTTTTTCTGGACCTGTTGTACCCCGTAAGAAGCATTAAAAGAAACGACAGGTTTTCCGATTTTGCCTTTTTTTGTTTCTACCAGTATCACTCCGTTAGCGGCCCGGGAGCCATAGATGGCTGTTGCAGATGCATCTTTAAGGATATTGATTGTTTCTATATCATCCGGATTGAGCATGCCATCTTCCGGGTCTTCGATCGGGAATCCATCGATCACATACAGCGGAGAATTACTTTGTGTTAATGAGTTGGCGCCCCTGATGACGATACCCATTCCTTTTCCGGGTTGCCCGTCCTGCGATGAAACCTGTACGCCGGCAATGCGTCCGGCCAGCGCTTCACTAAACGAGGCCACGGGGGCTTTGGCCATGTCGGCCATGTTTACCTGGCCTACCGAACCGGTAAGGTCAGTCTTTTTAACGGTGCCGTAGGCCACTACAATTACTTCAGACAAATTGGAAACGGACTTGCTGAGCGTTACGTTCAATACCGCTCCTTTCGTAACGCTGAGCGTCTTTGAAGTATAACCCATCGCGGAAAAGGTAAGGATATCCGCTTCATTTGCCTTAATGGTGTATTTACCATTTGCATCTGCCCTGGCAACAGCGCCTGTCTGTTTTGTTCTGATCACGACAGTGGGTATAGGTTCACCTGTTTCTGCATCTGTAATAGCGCCTGTAATGTTTTTAGACTGCTGTGCATGAATGTTCACCGACGTAAATAAAAACGACAAGAGCAGCATGACAAATAACGCAGGTCTTGAATGATACATATTCATTTTAATAAGTTTGGCTGATAGATGTTGGTTTCAATAATTGTTATTCATCCATAGCTGCATGAAAACGTGTACGCACACGAATGGTGACTGGCGCATAAATCCAATAGAGATGATTACTCCTTACAGGAGCAGATTTTGGCTATCGTTTAACAGCTATATTTTTGTTTGCATTAAAATTCAGACAATCTTCTCTCAGCCCTCATTTGCCATGGCAATGAAGGATTTTTCATACGTGAATAATGTTAAATTCTGAAAGGTCAGTTTTTTTGGTTTTCGGCAGTATTATAGTACGTCCATGAATTACAAGCCCATGCTGCTTTTTCAACAGCATTCCTCCTCTTGATTAGTATAAAAAAGGTCCCTTTTTAAAAATACCGGGTACGTACCCGAAATTATAAAACAATTGTTACAAACCAAATTTTTTAAGATAATATTTGCCTATAATTTTAGAGAATCAAACAGAAGATAATCAAGTGAATAAGGAATCCTTATTTATCTACCTGTAACCAGGTATTTTCACCTACCTGTAAACAGGTAGTTGATTTAACACAGGCATTTTCCGGATGTCTTTCTTAATATTTACCGGGTATCATGTTCGCTAATATTCACTAAAAAATACAGCAAATGAAAAGTGCTTCCACCATTCTATTATTGATGGTATCTCTGACAATTTTAAATTGTTCCGCCTATGCACAGCGCTCCCATCAGCCAGACCCAAACTTTCATTTATACCTGCTGATCGGTCAGTCCAATATGGCCGGTAGGGGAAAAACAGACACTTCCCCAAAACCGGTAAATGCACAGATCCTGATGCTCGATAGTACGGGGAAATTTGTTCCCGCTACCGACCCTGTACATTTCGATAAAAAGGAAGCGGGCGTAGGACCGGGAATCAGTTTTGCAGAGAGCATGTTAACTGCCAACCCCAAAATAAAAATTGGCCTTATTCCCGCGGCAGTGGGCGGCACTGCCATCCAGTTATGGGTACCCGGAGGATACGACAGCATCACCCACACACACCCGTATGACGATGCTATGGCCCGCGCCAGGGAAGCGATGAAATATGGTGTACTGAAAGGTATACTCTGGCACCAGGGCGAGGCCAATTCGGCTAACTTCCAAAATAGTCCCGGTTATATTTCTCTATTGCGGCAACTGATACAAAGCATCAGAGCAACCTTCAATTTGCCGCAACTGCCGGTAACAATAGGTGAACTGGGATACTTCCGTCCGGCTTTTATGAACTTCAACGCCATGCTAAAGGCCATCCCGGACAGCATTGCCTTTACCAATGTTATAAGTGCCAAAGGCCTTCAACATAAAGGAGATAACACGCATTTTAACGCGGAAAGCGCGAGGATATTGGGAAGGAGATTTGCAGCAGGAATGAAAGCGTTGCAGCAAAGGGACCGAAAGTAAAATCAAAATATCAATATTGCATTATTTCAAAATAACAAGTATTTTTTCAACTAAATCTAATTAGCCATGAAGTTCAAACTTGTCTTATCGCTTTTTCTCTTAGCTACTTATTTTGTTGCATTTAGCCAGGAAAACCGATCTGTGAAATCCTCAAAAAATAACATTGCTGTTGCTGAAAAGGGCCTGATTAAGATAGCTGTCATGTACCCTTATGCCGAGGGTAAAACTTTCAATATGGAATATTATGAAACCAAGCACATGCCTATGGTCGCAGGTTTTTTAGGATCAAACCTGGTTAAATATACGATTGAAAAAGGGCTTTCCAGTGGTATTCCCAATCAACCGTTACCTTTTATGGCTATTGGCACTTTTTACGTAAAAAGCTTAAGTGAATATCAGGCGGCCATTGCTCCCAATAGAGATGCAATTCGCGCGGATTTTGTAAACTATACCAATACAGTTCCTGTCATCCTGGTAAGCGAAATCGTAAAATAAAGCTGACTTGTTTTCTGAAGTAAAGCGCGGGCAGTACTAACCCACTGGCGTACACACAAGTAAAAAAGCCTGCAACAATGTTGCGGGCTTTATCTTTGACGGGTATTTTTCCCCTTTTTTAACCTGGCCACACTTTCGCCAAAATAGATGCGTCGACCAAACTATCTGTATCAACAATCAAATTATTCTTTAAACACATACAAAATAAATACACATTTAAAATTCACGTTGTTGACCCTCTTGGCGAAATGATTTTTTTATTTATTTTCGATTACATAAAAGTTATGGTTACCATTTTTTATCACGCTAAACCCTCAAATAACCATGATACAAATGTTTTGGAATTATCCTCTGAAGGCAGTCCGGCATTAGCTTCCCCTTTAGCGTTCATTTCTGCAAGTCTTCTCTTGTACAGTCAGAATTTTTCCTGATGCAGTGGTGTATCGAGTTCGCTCGTTCCATTTTCTGAATTGCAGCACCCCTGTTGATAGAATGGTATATCCTTTGACAACTCAGCCTGGAGCAATTTCGGGCAGGGCATCTATTACCCCTATCTTACTTTTAAACGGCCGCCCGCATTTATCGGCTCGCTTATGCCTTTCGTAGAACCCGGATTTTTAATTGTTGTTTATTTTATCCATTATCAAACACTTCATCTTATGAAAAAAGCACTCCTCATTATTACCATCGGTATTGCAGCAGGGGCAGCCCTGATCGTTTTTTTTAAGCAGTCGACTACCAGGGCTGCGGCTGTACATGGAACAGCCGAACAGTTTACTTTCAATATAACATTCGATTCGATCGTTCCCAATACACTGAGTCAATACGCTGATTCTGCTGATCTATGCAGTTTTGCCTGGAACGAGTTTTTTGCACTGAACTGGAAATCGAGTTATAAGAAAAATACGCACGTATATAGAGGATATGCAGACCCCCAATGGACATATAATGATCAAAGCGCTTACCCAATGAATGATCCTGTGGTATGGGAAACTTATGCTCATCGTGTTGAGCTGAGACCTAATCATGGGAATACGCTCCCTTTCGATAAGGTTCCCAGGTATGATTATCAAATATATATTCCCCGCAAGGATAACAGTGTTGATACAACTTTATTCAATAACCTGGATGAGAACAATGAGATTGGCTCCTGTGACCTGTATGCAAAAGTCAATCTGTACAATACCCGATACCAGGTACTATATCAGGCTAAAGTGAACAGGGATGAATATGATTACAAGCGTAAGAATTATCCTGATGAAGCGACTTTAATAGCTGCGGTAAATAGGACTGCAAGCAATATCAAAAAGGATTCAGCATATTATAATCCAAAAGATTATCCGGGCGGCAAGTATACAGGGGGCAATTGTAATTGCCCTCCGGGTATATTTTGTTTGCCATGTGGAAACGCTAAAGATCCTGATACGCGTTTTGGTAAATATACCGGGGCACTGGAGGTAAAGAGCGCCTGGAGAGAGATGATCAATGATGCAGAAGCAAATACACATTTTACCCGGAAAGTAATTGTCTATGAAAAGGACCCGAAAACAGGTAAAACGGTCTCTGTAAACAAAACATACGGACTTATAGGCATTCATATCATCCATAAACTCGCCAACTACCCTGCTTTCACCTTTGCTACCTTTGAACATACAGATGTTCAAAAGGATAGCATGGGCTACATAGAGTTGCCACAAAAAGGCAATCCTACACCACAACGATACGAGCGCTTTCATCCAATATCAGTTGTGGCAGACGCTTCTACTAAATATGTACAGGACCAATTAAGGAAAAAGAATCCAAATTCCATCTGGCTGAATTACCGCCTGGTAGGTGTACAGGGCATGCCTACCAATGATAGCACCTCATTCAGCTTCTACCTGGCTAACTATGTCATAGAATCGGATCGAACACTGGGAGATTTCAGAGGAAGTGGATTCAAGCATCCCCATGATGGAGGTCATAATGTTTTCTTAAATGGAAAACATTACAGTATGGGAGGCTGTCAGGGCTGCCATGGCGTTGCCCAGGGAATCGGGGCTGATTTCTCCTTCCTGATGGATGCAACTCCTAATCAGCCGGATAAAGTACCAGATATCGACAGAACAGATAACAAACTGAAAGTGTATATAGATGCATTTGAAAAGCTGGAGAAAGCAGAAAAGAAAAAAGGACTACGTTGATATTTAGAGAAAGTGTTTAACCATAGTCCCGTTCTCTGATTTCTGTGCATGGGTATACTGATTGTCTTACCCATAAATGTTGTCTTATGAAAAATGGTATCCCCTGTTTCTTTCATAGCAACCATTGCAGAGATGGTCCTGCTGTTTCTTTTAAAGCCCTTTTACGGTGGATGAACGACGCATGAATATTTTTCATCCTTTTCTTTTACAACATCAATATAGGCTATGGAAAATTTAAATGAATGTAACAGTTGTAATTGCCATGTCCGGCATTCCGGTGAGCAGCAATCACCGGGGACGATATCCTCGAAAACCGTCAGGAGCGTACCTTCGGTTATATTGAGCATCCTGATTGCCTTTTTCCCGAAATGTCCAATGTGCTGGGCTGTTTATATGAGTATGTTCGGTAGCCTGGGATTGGCAAAGCTGCCTTATATGAAATGGCTGATGCCCGTAATGATGATCTTCCTGGCGATACATCTCTTCTTTTTGTATAAGCGGATAAGAGCGGCAGGATACCTGCCTTTCCTTATCAGCACGCTGGGTGCGGTTTTTATTATGAGCAGCCGCGCATTCTTCCCTGGCACACAATGGTCGCTGATCGCAGGCATTGGCATGATCCTGACAGGATCTTTACTGAATAATTTCCCCAATGTATCCTTGAAACTTATTCACAAGAAACACAAAATTGCTTAACTATGAAAAAAAATGGCATAGGCGTTCGCCGCTCTATAATTGAAATTCAGAATGATTATGATGCAGGCATCAATAATGATCTGGAAAAACTAATGACAGCATGGGCGTATATTAAAGCGTTACCACCCACTGACCCCAACTCTTATTTTGTGATAGGCGGGTATCACGGAGAACCATTTGCCGGGGAAGGCGCTACAAACCCGCAATGGTGGGGTGGCTACTGTAATCACCAGAATGTGCTTTTCCCCACCTGGCACAGGGTATATGTATACAAGCTGGAAAAAGCCCTGCAGACCACTCCTGGTTGTGAGGATGTAATGCAACCCTATTGGGATGAGACAGATTCCTATTCAACCACATATGGTATACCGCGTGCGCTTACAGCTCCGAAGTTTACATTCAAGGGAGAGTTCCCGCAGTGTTTGCGTGATAAGGGAATTGTACCTGATGATAATAATGCCATCGATAATCCACTGGCCTCATTTATATTCCCTAAAGAAATAACTGACCTGGTGAACAATGACGACTCAGTTTATAGCAAACCACAAGGTTACCAAACAGTAAGATACCCGCTGTCTGGCCTTGTGGGCACGCCACAGGCCCGAGCTACTACGTACGAGTATAATGCTAATTTCTTTGATCCAAACGCCAATATTGCCTTACTGAATGCGAATGTATTACAATGGCTTAATAATGTGACTTACTACATACCCGGATGTGGCCCGGGAGACGGGACAACACGACCGGCAGGTATAGCAAAGTCATTCAGTGATTGCCTTGACGCTCCTATTTATACGATATTTTCCAATACGCAATCTGCTGCTTATTATGGCAAAGGGTACACTGCCCTGGAGCATCCGCACAACGATATTCATTTAGCAGTTGGTGGTTTTACTCTTCCTGCCGGCATAAATAACGGAGGCTATGATGCATCTCAGCTACCGGACGCAAATGGTGATATGGGGGAGAATGATACGGCAGGACTGGATCCCATCTTCTTTTTTCACCACTGTAATATAGATCGTGTATTTTGGCTATGGCAGCAAAAGCAGGGTTTTACAGAACGTTTTGACATCATCGAAGACCCCGCAGATCTGGGTACCTCAAATGGTTTCAATGGCGGTGCCGGACAAGGCCCTGCCAATGGGCAAACGGAGAATGAAACACTGACTATGACAACTGCACTGAAACCGTTTATAAAAACAGGTACTACCTATTTCACATCAGAAGATTGTATAAATATTGAATCACAGCTAAATTATACCTATACCGATGGCTCATTGTCGCAAAACGATGTTGTTGCGGCTTCAAGAGCTGCCAGCGCTGTTAATTCAAAGAGAAGCGATCTGCATCTCTATATTTCAGGGCTCAGCAGAGGAGGTATCAAAGGCTCCTTTATTGTTGGTGTATATGCCACCAAGGGGGATGACAAAAGATATCTTGTCGGTTATCAGTCTGTACTGAGCCGCTGGGATGTTGGTGGCTGTGCTAATTGCCAGGCGCATCTGGGAATATCCGGAGCCGTTAGTCTGAATCAGTACACGGAGGAAGAAGTCAGCGGAATGAAATTTCATCTGGAGATTTTTGGCCGTGAGAAACAGAATACAGAACGCTTTAAACAGTTCAGAGCATTGGTTGCAGCGGATACGCCGCCTTATAAGCTGGAGGTAAGGTAGCATTTCTACTGATGAAAATAAAGAGGGCGTCTCAAAAGGCGTCCTCTTTATTTATGGAGTGCCAAACTCAATGATGTGTCTTTCGTTTTTATAGTATGGCCAAAGGAAAATGACTCTCTGTAATCGTTAAAGCAAACCTTGAGAACCACCCAGTCCGTGTAGTGGATAATGTGATCGAAAAGACAGACAACACCTATAGCTATATTTCTTAACTTAGTAAAAGCCGATTAACCTGTATAAAGTACGGGAAAGAAATCGGGGTTACACTATGAGCGTTTGTTGTAGGCGGAGCGTGACAGAGTGGAAGTATTGGAGAAGCTCCTGAATGATAAGAAGGGCGGGAAATAAGATAGTTAAAAGCAAACAGAAAAGCCACTGTTACACAGTGGCTTTTCTGTTTGCTATCAGATTTGATATCGAATTTTAAATTAGTTTTTCATTTTCTTCTTTTCCTCTTCCGTTAAAGGAGGCGTCGGCGGATCCTCAGGATCCACGTCATCAACTTGCTGCAGTTTAAAGTAGGTAGCCCCTTTCAAAAACTGCGGATAGCTATCCCTTAATTTTAAGAGTACCGCCGTTGGCGCAGTATCCTTAGTATAGTATTCTTTAAACTTCTCAGTACTTATTCCAATTTTCTTAGCTATATCTCCGTCAGTCAAAAAAACAGAACTAGCCAGCGCGATTTTCTTTAGAAAAACAATGGTAGTTTGAAATTCATACATAAAAAAGCGGTTTAAATTATATCAAAAATACAACAATTATGGTTTTGCAACATAGTTTACTGATGTAGTACGAAAACTCTGCCTGGTTAACGGTTTCGCGTATGGAACATAGTTATATGTGTAGTTTACATAATACGTCCATGTTATAGTTACTGCAGGACTCGGTAAAGGAGGTGCTATGGTATACTTAAGATCCATTATTTTTGTGGTACGCGTAACCGTTCTTCCATTATCCTGATAAGTTACAACCGGAAACTCAGGTCGCACTTCAATACCATTAATTTCAACTATAAATCCTCTGTCTACTTTACCAGTAGCCGCACATAAAATTTTATTATACTTTACCGGCGCCCCCGTTTCTGACATATCGACAACAGATGTTGAAATGTTGGTTGAGTAGGCTCCTCCATAAGAGGAACCACCACCAGTATCCGGATAACCTTCACCTCCACTACTGCCATCTTCATTCAGGTAGCACTTTGTCGTTGAACCATTAAAACTGCAATACTCTTCATTGCCAACGGATGTACAATAATAGTAGTCATTGGTAACGCATTCAACACTGCTTTCTGCCTGTGGCTTATTGGGCTCCACGAAATACGTCGTTATTTTCTTTCCAATGCCGTTGACGTATCTGAAGCTGTTGGTCACAGTTCCGTCCCAGCTCTGAACAATGATATCTCCGGTGAATTTCCCCTTCAAACTATTGCCAGCGGGGTACTTGTAGAGCACTTCGGCTTTAAACTTACTATCGATTTTATAAAGAACGAGATAAGCATTGTTTTGCAATAATTGTTTTGTCTTCCCTTTATCACTTGATACATAGATGTTGTCTATCTTCAAAGGGACCACTACGGTTTTTCCAAATGCCAGATTTTGAGTAACAGCCTTCGACCAATCAGCACTTTTGGCAAAGGGAAGCTTCACAATGGACTCCGGTTTTGGGGTACCTTCACCATCCTTTCCAGTAAGAACCTGGCTTTCGAAGAACAATTTGGCTTCATCCACTATGTCTGTTTGTGGAGGCGCAGTGGGATTTTCACTTTTTGTGCAGGCACACAATACAGATAAACAGATCAGGAGTAAAAACGGAAGTAATTTGGGATACATAATCAATATTGATTTTTAGGTTAAAAAACATTTTTTGGGACAATCTATTATGCAGTTTCTACAGTAAATGAACGGTTATACCGATAAGTGGCTGCTGACAGGGGTATCACTTAGGTTCCTAAATATAAAATATGCATTTTTTATAATTTACATAGTTTACAGTTATATGTAATTATTATTTAATTTAATGATTGATATTCCGCTTAGTTGCCCTCCTGCCAGACAGGATTAATGAAGTGTACTTTCGCGAATGGCTGGTCTTGGGTTGCTTTCAGACCATTGAAATTTTCAAAACATGTCAAAAAGTAAATGAATATCATGAGAATCACTTAAAGACGGTGAAATAACGACAATTACACAATCACACCATTGTTTGCCCCCCGCCGGGAAGGGGCATGGGGGAAGGGGTGGCGTTAGCCCCTCCCCCAGAAAACCTGATTTACCGAATTTCCCTCGCTCTATTCCTTAACAGGCTTGCTTCTTTCTCTTTTTCCCTTGCTTCACGCAACATAGCTGCTATGCGCCGGCGTTCTTCCTCCCATTGAAAAACACTATCCCGGAAGGCTTGCGGGCGGGCGTTATACAGACTATCTATTTGAAACAGGAACGGACGTAGCTGTTTTCCCGCCTGTAGCTGCATATAACGATATTTTATATCTCCTGCCTTATAAGCCTGTAAAACGGAACACGTGTTGAATAACCATACAGCCCCTAAAACAAGCAACAGGAACAAGCAGGCGGAATGGACGTTAACTCTAGCAAAAGTTCTCTCAATAAAAAAAATGGATAATAAATTATTAGTCAAAACAATCTTAATCGTACTAGGTCTGTCATGCCTTACAGTAGCGATTGTTCAATTACCCGCCCTTTTTATTACATTCGATTTGACAGGATCAAAATCGGCCAATATAGGCACATCTATAGGCGGCATAACAGCTCCAGTTTTGAATACCATCACAATTTATTTTATCTGGTTAACTTTTTCTGCTCAGAAAAAAACTAATGAGGAACAGAATGGCAAAAATGATAGTGATCTCATCATGCAACTATCTGAGCAGATGGCAGCCGACTATAACAATTTCACATTCGTGGTTAACAAGGAGACCTCGCAAGGGGACGTTATAATAAAAGAGAAAAAAGGAAGTAGCGCATTTATAGGTTATTGCCGCCATATCGAAGCAGCAACAAAGCCCTATCAAGAATTTAGAAATTCTATGTTAGGAGATGATATTTTATACATCCTCGGCTCATATGAAGTGATCATGGATAGAATTAACAATAGCTCGTTAGGAGAACAAAATAAAAAAGTCCTCTTGAAGAAAATGAAACTCTTCTATGATTTAAAGCTTGAAGCCCCGCTATCAATACTTGAAAGAGAATTCGCGGGAGAAACAGATGAGTATGCAGTTTTTGTCGTTACTTTTACTACCAAATACAGGTAATTATCACATATCCATTGGTCTGAAACTAAAAATGAATTATTGTAGTTGTGCCCTTTATCAGCTAGAATTATTTGTCACACAAATCTTTATCATAATTCGCCATATGAAAGCAATTATAACAACCTTAATAAGGCATCAGGGAGTATTACCTATTAAATACGAACATTGGTTCCAATTTTTATTTAAGAATAAGAAAGCAGCAATAGGTCTAAATAAGGTTACAAAGGGGATCAATGTGACGGACAATGAAAATTCACTTAAAAATGGTCAAAATTGTATAGAGTTAGAGCATTCTTTAAACAAATTCACTAAGGGGCATATATTCAAAATAGAACCTGATGACACAGAAGATGACAATTTCAAGAACCTACATCTCTTATGGGAACCAGATAATGGAAGAGAGGTATTTATAACGGAAACCTATTTCACCGATATTTTCGTTTTTCTAGAATTTGATAATTTTAAGGAGGAAATTTACAATGATGACAACCTAAGAATACGATACAACAAACAAATTCTGGAATGCTTAAACTTGTTTATAAAAAAATATAACAAAGTCACACGGAGTGGAAATCTAAGTCATCTTGAAAACTCCGAATCCTCTAAAGAATCTTTTGTATTAAAACAAAATTACTTTGTAATTGATGATGATAATACCTTCGAGCATTATTTGCAAAGGGGTTTAGAACTGAACATGACAGCAACTTCTTTATTTATTGAACCAGTTGGTCGATCTGGTATTATTCTAAACGATCATTCTTCGGTGAATAGCATGACCGAAGAGATGGAGAAAGAGTTGTTACAGAATATTACACTGGAAGAAGAGTTTTTATCCCATGCACTTGAACAGTACACCATCAAACAAAACTATAAATATGCATTCTTAGAAGCATTCCTTGCGATAGAATCGTCGGTAGAAAAGTTCTTAGAGGCCAAGAAAATTGAGGCCAACATTCCACAGAAAAATATTGATGACTTTAGAAGGGAAGTAGGAATAGGCTATAAAATAAATATTGAACTTCCTATTGCCCTATTAGGAAATACTCCTTCCAATTTTAATATAATGCTAAACGATCTAAATACCATTAGACAAAAGAGAAATAAAATTGTGCATCAAGGAATTGGCATTACTGCCGCTGAGGCATATGAAGCAATAAATAAAATTTATGCTTTTGTAACCTTTTTAGAAACCAAGATAAAGAAAGAACCCACAACGGTCTAAGTCCTGTCAGCTTCTTTTTTTGATCACGATAGACCCCAACAACAAAGCTCACGACTACTGCGGCATTGTAGTCTTCTAGTCATTCTTTGCTATTCTAGTCTATGAACCAAAGATTTTGAGATTAAATCCTAGAGACAATTCAAAATAGATATTTCGTATCTTAGTAAAAGCTGATTAACCTGTATAAAGTACGGGAAAGAAATCGGGGTTATACAAAAGGAACTCAACTAAACGCTCAACTAAAAAACAAAACCCCGCGACTAGCGCGAGGTTTGTAAGTTGCTTGTGATCCCGCTGGGACTCGAACCCAGGGCCCATACATTAAAAGTGTATTGCTCTACCAACTGAGCTACGGAATCATTTTCCCCTGAAGGGAGCGCGAAGGTAGTAAAAACATTTTCATCTCCAAAAAATATTCAGAAAAAATTTTTATTTCCTATAAATCTTTCAGCACCTGCACCGCCGCATGATACCCGCACATGCCATGTACACCGCCACCCGGCGGCGTGGAGGCGGAACAGAGGTAGATGCCTTTGGCGCTGGTACGATAAGGCGATGCACTCAGTACCGGTCGGGTGAACAGCTGGCCGATATCAATAGCGCCTCCGTTGATATCTCCACCGATGTAGTTGGCGTTGTATGCCTGCATGTCCGCTGCGTTCATGACATGCCGGCCGATGATGCGCTTTTTAAAACCCGGTGCAAAACGCTCTACCTGGTCCTCGATGATGGCAGTCATATCTGTGGTGTTACCATTGGGAACATGACAGTATCCCCATGCGGTATGCTGCCCTTGCGGTGCACGCGTTTGATCGAACAGGCTCTGTTGGGCGAAAAGCACAAAGGGCTTTGGTGAGATCTCATTTTTCCAGTTGGTGCGTTCCGCCTGTGCAATTTCCGCAAAAGTATTCCCCAAATGAACAGTACCGGCTTGCCGGCATTCCGCATTGGTAAAAGGTACAGGCCCGTCGAGCGCCCAGTCAACTTTAAAAACGCCGGGGCCATAACGGTAACGACCTAACGCTTTTGCGTAACGGGTGCTTAACCGGTGCCCCGCCATGGAGAGAAGCTGCCGGGGCGAAACATCCAGCATCAACACTTTCGCCGGCGGCAGCTGGTCAACGTTATCTACCGTGACGCCTGTTTCGATCTTCCCGCCGAGCGACAGGAAGTACGCCGCCATGGCATCTGCTATGCCTTGTGAACCACCTTTTACCAACGGCCATCCGGCCACATGGCCTGCGGCGCTTAGTATCATGCCGATAGCTGCGCTGGAAAGATAGTGAAACGGCAACATGGAATGCGCAGCCATACCGGCCCACAACCCTTTGGCAGCGTTTGTACGGAAACGTTTGGCCACAGCCTCGGCAGACCGCAGGGCAGTCAGCCCGAAACGCGCCATCAGCCAGGGATGCCTCGGGAAATGAAACGGCGCCAGGATATCCCCGCTCAGTTCATTCCAATGCTCCACCACCGGCCCCACCAGGTCAGCGTAAGCAGCAGCATCAGCCCCCAGGGCAGCGGCGGTGTCCGCAACACTGCCCCGCAGTACGGCAGCACTGCCGTCATCAAACGGATGCGCGGCCGCTATGTGCGGATATATCAGCTCAAGGCCATAGTCCTGCAAGGACAGCTCCCTGAAGAACGGCGACATGATCAGCATGGGATGTATAGCGGAACAGACATCATGACGAAAACCAGGCAACGTCAGCGCTTTGGTACGCATGCCTCCGCCCACAGTATCCCGGGCCTCCAGCACCAGCACCTGTAACCCCTGCTGCTGCAGGGTAATAGCGGCCGCCAGTCCGTTAGGCCCCGCTCCTACGACTATTGCATCATAACTCATCTGAATTTCTCCGGTTTAAATAAAACAGTACCATCTCTTTGTATGATCCATGCGGTAACAGGGTTCAGATGATACCCTCCCATATCCGTGCCACGGGCATTTGTCAGTTGCTGCAGCGTGGGTTGAATATATCCGGTGTCATCCACTACCCTGCTCATGATCTCGGTGTTCTGGCCGTCCCAGCGCCAGAGATAACGAAAATAAGTATGCGCCTTGTCCAGCACCGGCTCCTGCAAAACGGCCATGTTCCAGTGCCGCCCGGCATCGGTACTCACCTCCACCCGGCTCACCTTTCCCCGCCCGCTCCAGGCAATACCCCGGATCTCTATCCAACCGCGCATGATCTGCTGCGGGTAACTGGGATAGGTAATAATAGAACGGGCATCCATATCGAAACTGAACTGCCGGATCTTCCCGCCCCTGATCGTCTCCGTGTATTTGGATGTCTCCTCCCGCGTCATAAAAGGCTGATCGGAAAGCTCAATACGCCTGATCCATTTTACATTCGTATTGCCCTCCCATCCCGGCAGGAACAGCCGCGCAGGATAACCCTGCTGCGGCCGGATCGCCTCCCCGTTTTGCGCGTACGCGATCATGGCATCCTGCCAGCCTTTGCTGACGGGGATACTACGCGTCATCACGGCCGCGTCGGAGCCTTCCACCAGAAACCACGTAGCCTTAGGACTCACCCCTACTTCTCGGAACAAAGTACTGAGCATTACGCCGGTCCACTCGCTCTGGCTCGTCAATCCGCATATCTCCTGCGGCGTCATGGTCTCTTTTCCTGTCCTGAAGTTACCGGAACATTCGATAAAAGCGATACGCGACAACGCCGGAAACCGCTTCAGGTCCCTTAAGGTGAAGACAGTAGGCCTTTCCACCATACCGTGGACCAGCAACTCGTACTTATCAGGATCTATATTGGGAACCCCATTGTGGCTCCTTTCAAAGTGCAGGTCCGACGGTGTAATGATGCCGTAAAAATCCTGCAGCGGCGACCGGGCAGAGATGTCTGAAGCTTTTTTCTCCGGCCGCTCAAAAGGCGAACGGCTCCCCAGTTTGCCCACCGGCACGCCAGGCGTTTTTGTCGGGTCCGCCGGGGCCACCGATGGTGACTGCTGCGCAGACACACCGGGCATCAACGCTCCCAGCGCCGACACTGCCGCTGCCCGTAGTAATGTCCTTCGCCCGATCTTGTCCTTCTTCATACATTGACTGTTTATCTTACTTCATTACCACCGCGCCGGTCATCGTTTACATACAGCTTACGGGCCGGCATTTCAACGGACGGCAGCGTATAGGCGTTGATGATAGTATTACTATCGATGACCTTGTTGCTGCTCAGCAAAAACGCTGTCAGATGATACACCTCCTCGTTGCTCAGCGTGCCGGGCGCATTGAACGGCATCGCCCTGCGGATATAGTCGAACAACGTGGTGGCATAGGGCCAGTAATTGCCGATAGCTTTTACATGGGCCGTATCTCCCATCGGCGCCACCAAACGGTAAGCCGCCACTTCTGTCCCTGTCGGACCGTGACAGGGAGCACATTTGGCCAAAAAAATAGTGCGGCCGGCCGCTGTATGTCCCTCGCCGGGTGGAAGCCCCTTGCCGTCAGGAGCGATCGATATGTTCACCGAATCTGTTTCCCGCTGCGTGGCTGGCCTTCCGAAGCCGAACCGCTCCGGGGCCGCAGGCCTGGTATGACAAGCCACCGCGCTCACCCCTATCATCATCACTGTTAATACACTCCTCATCTGTTCTAATATTTCCCCGCCTGCAAGGACGACGGTGTAAGCGCATAGCGCCTGTCTACCCGGTCCAGCACCACGTATAACCTGTTCCTGTTTTCATCGGTACCGGTAAGGATAACGCGACTGCCGTCTGTCGTATGGTACTGCACTACAAAACGATGACGCTTTTCGTTTTTGGGCGCCGCTGCATAGTCCCGCTTCCGGCGGGCAGACAAAGCGATGGACGCTATCTTCCCATACTCGTCCCCGATATTTTTTCTGGCGGCAGCCGGTATCCAGTCTTCCTGCTGCCCCTCGCCTTTATCGTTGCGTGTAGCCGACGGCGTTTTATCGTTACCGAGGTTTACATCGGTTCCGCCGTCACCACCTACACCAGCGGTCCTGTTACGCCGGTCGGGGATGGCTTTGTATTTGTCTTCGAGGTATAACGTATGCTCCACTTCGTCGGCATAATAATGAAAAGCCCGCTGGCCGCCGGCCAGGCCGGTGATCTCAAAGGTACGGTTCACATCCCGCTGCGGATCACCGCCACCATTGGACAAGTCCAGCGGATGCGGCTTATTCACCCGGAAAGTAAAAGTAGACCAGTTCTCGAAAGTGGCTTCCTGCCATCGCACGGTGTCCAGCGGATTGTAGGGAATCACCTGGTCGTTGATACGAAACTCCGTCACGTTGTAGTTGCCGCGAAGCACCTTTACTCCCGCCACCGCCGGCTGCTTGTAAGGGTCATACAGGAAATTGATCAGCTGCAGATAAAACAGCACGCCCAGGAAAAGGAAGATGGTAAAAGACTTGAGACCTATGCGCAATGCATTGCCTGCTTTATTAAACACCGGGTAATAATTCACCGGCACCGTCAACCGCTCCCGCACCAGCAACCGGTAGACGTTCGGCACATCCTGTATCAACAGGAAAGCCGCCAGCAACACAAAATAGCTGCTGTAGACATGCACACCGCCGTCATACGCAAAATTGACGTACACAATATCTCCCAACGCGGCGGCCAGCAATATGGCCCCCAGTGTAGTAGTCTTGCGGAAGAACAATAACGTGCCTGCCGCCACTTCTACCACCCCCGCAAAAATCTGGTACCACGGTACAATACCGATCGACAACCAATAGATCTTCTGCGCCGTCAGGTCCCCAAAGTTCGTATTCAACACGCCCAGGGAAGGATACGGCATCTGCACCGGCAACAGCTTGGTGAACCCGAAGCCGATGATACCGATACCGGCCCGGTAACGCACCACTACCCTTAGCCAGTAATACAGGTCGAAGTATTCCGCCCGCTCCGTTTTACGCAGCTTCACAATCCACGTCCACAACAAACCGCCAGCGGTGGCTATCAACGCAGTGGTGATCCAGTTGGCGTACCCCAGCAGTGAAGTACCAAAAATTTTGTTGCCAAAAAAATTAATACCGGAACCAAACCGCGCAATATCATACAGGTCCCGGTAGTTGAGGTGGCGCCAGTCCAGCGCAATCAGCTGGGTATACCACTCCGGTGTATTCGGTATCGAAATAGCGATAAAAAAGATAAACGCTATGCGGAACAATATCTTCTCATAGCCTTTCCAGGCAGTCTTTACAGGCGACGGCACCGCTTTCGCCACGGGCGCTGTCTCCTGTAAAACAGTGGCTACTGTTTCCATGTTCAATGATGTTAGAAGTTTATAATCTGAGTTTCCTTAAACGACCATCCCCTTTGGCGGCTTCTTCCAGCAGATATTTTTTGGGGAGCTTGTCCAACACCACATACACCGAGTCTCTGGCAGCGGTGATACCCGCCAGCACCACCCTGTCTGCCGCCGGCCTGCTGTACTGTAGCACAAACACATCATGCTGATAATGCGGGTTCCGGTTGCTGAGCAACAACTGCTGATGTACACTGTCTATAACATAACTGTAATAGTGCCTGCCATTAGTGCCCTCCGACTCATATCTTTTATCGGCATCTGCTTTCGGCACCAGGTGCGCATTATTGCTATCCACCACTACCGGCTCGCCGGAACGGATACTCAGCGTGTTCCATTCCTCGAACACCACGTTCTGCCAGCGTTTAGGATGCGAAGGCGCATAAGCTACGGTATCACTGTTAAGCACATACGTACTGACATTGTACAATCCGGCGGCAGCAGGCAATCCCTTCGCCGTCGGATATTGATAAGGATCTTTCCGCGCACCTATGCCGGTTTTGATACCATAGATCAACACAAAAAAAAGCACAAAGGCGGACTTCAGTACCACCCGCACCACTTTCCAGCGACCGGCAAATGCGGGCCGAAAGACATTCGGCGCCGTGGGCAACTGCAAAATCAACAACTGCACCACCCGCAGCAGATCGAAGCTGAAAACGAACAGCGCCAGCGTAATCAGGTAAAGGCTGTACACCGTATCACCTCCTTCATAAGCCAGGTTAGACATAAAAATGTTCCCGCAAAATACCAGGAAGATAAAAGCGGCGATGGAAGCCGTTTTCCTGTTCAGCAACAATAGCCCGATCACGATCTCCACCAACCCAAGGAATAACTCATACGAGGGTACGATACCCAGACTAAGCGAAAACAGTTTCCATCGGTTAAAGGCGCCATAAGGTGTATTCAGGCTGCTCAGCGAAGGATACGGGGCCTGCATGGGAAAGAATTTAATAAAACCGTAGGCCAGGATGGCCAGCGCCAGCCGGTACCGCACCAGTACCCGCAACCAGTAGTACAGTTGATGGTAATTGTCTGTGCGGCCAGCATCGCGATAAGTCCATAACAGTCCGACCACTACCGCTATCCCGAAGAGAATTCCCCAGTCGGAGAATCCGGCCGGACCAGCGGTAAAGCGGGTGGTGTAGCGGGCCAGGTTGAAAATGTCCTGGTAAGCCAACCCGCTCCAGTCAACGGTGCCCAGGTAACTGTAAAACTTCCAGTCCAGCGGTAGCACCTGCAACAGCAGGTAAACGAACAGTATCCGGAAGGCTATTTTCTCCGGCGCTTTCCAGCGGCTTTCACCGCCTGTTGGTGAAGTAATACGCATAACAGTAATTATTTTGGATGATCAATAACCGGGATTCTGCGTGAGCCTGCCTTTAGACAACAGGACTTCCTGCGCCGGAATGGGAAACAGGTACTTTTTAGTGTCTGTCACCCCCAGCACGGCAGCAGCGCGGTTGGTCCTCACCAGGTCAAACCAGCGATGCGGCTCAAAGGCAAACTCGAACCTTCTTTCGTTTTCTATCGCCAGCAGCACTTCCGCTTTTGTGGTACCTGTATAATCCGCAAGTCCTGCCCTGCTGCGTACGGCATTGAGCGGTATCAGCGCTTCAGTGGTTTTGCCCTGTTGTGCCAGCGCCTCTGCATAGATCAGGTACAACTCCGCGATGCGGATAATATAGGCCGGATCTGTGGCAGGGCTGCGATAGTAAAGATTACCATACCAAAGACCGGCAGACGTTCTGGCTACCAGCGCCTTGCGGTTGCCGCCAATGGCAGCGTCATTCACCAGCGTGATAAAAGCATCGGCAGGCGCCCATTGACGGGTACCGCCATTGGCCGGAGGCTGCCAGCTGTTACGGTGGCTGTTGGTGTAAGTAGCGCTATAGGACAGCTCAAAGACGCTTTCCCTGGTAGCGACCGTACTGGCCGGGGAAAAGAAAGCGGCATAGGGCTGTACCAGCTGATAGTTCTTTTGGTCGGCCAGCACTTTGGCAGCATAACCGGCCGCTTCGCTCCATTGACCACGGTACAGATAATAGCGCGCTTTCAGCGCCCACACCGTCTCCTGGTTGATCCTGACGGGATTGGCGGACGCCGGTGCTTTCAGCAGCGGCTCGGCCGCATTCAGGTCTGCCAACGCCTGCGCATATACGGCGTCCTGGTTGCGCTGCTCTACGTTGTCTTTATCGGCCGTTGTCAGCGTAGGCGTCAACGTGATCTGCACATTCCCCCATGTTCTCGCCAGATCGAAATAGCCCAGTGCACGGATGGCCAGCGCCTCTCCCACGATCTGGTTTTTATCATCGGCGGAGAAGGTGGCATCGTTTACGCCCGGCACTTTGGTAATGACGTGGTTGGCACTGTTGATGGTGGCATAGATGGCCGACCACACCGTGGCCAGGTTGCCGTTGTCCGCCTGGATATTATGCGTAATAAACTGTTGTATGACCGATTGGGAACCGGTCCACTGCACATTATCCCCGGGCAGGTAACCGAATGTCTGGAACAGGCTGCCGTAGTAACCGTCGGCGGACAGCTTACGGTAAGTGCCCCGCAACGCAGTTTGCGCAGAGGTTTTGTCAGTGATGGTCTGGTCGTCGGAGACGAAGTCTTTGGGTTTTACATCGAGGAACTTTCCGCAGGAGACGGCCAGCACTGCCCACAAGAGGACTAAATGATATCGGAGTAGTTGTTTCATTAGTCAGGATTTTAAAGGGTGAGATTGATGCCTGCCTGTACGCTGCGGGGCTGCGGAGGCGTGCCGAGGTCCAGCCCCTGTACGGTTTGAATGGAGGTCACATTGGCCTCCGGGTCCGGGCCGGTGTAATTGGTCAGCAACCACAGGTTACTACCGGTCACGTACACACGCAATTGATTCATGTGCAGCCGGCCGGTAACGTTCTTTGGTACGGTATAACTCAGGGTGACCGATTTCAGTCGCAGGAAAGAACCATCTTCGAGGAAACGGCTGTTCTGATCGATGGTGTAATTCAGGCCATAAGCGGTGAGCCGCGGCACGTCGGTCACGTCACCGGGCTTCTGCCAGCGGTTCAGCTGATCGGCCACCAACACCCTGTTGGCATCGCGGGTACCGCCGCCTTCGCCGAAGAACTTGTTCAGGTTATACACTTCGTTTCCGTACTGAAAGGAGAAAAGCACGTTCAGGTCGAAACCTTTCCAGGAGAAAGTGTTGCTGAAGCCGCCGAAGAAGTCAGGCATCGCATTGCCCATCACCCGGCGGGCGGATACAGGAAGCTTGCCTTTCTCTGCGCCTTCAAAAATCACGTCTCCCGTTTGGGGATCTACACCCAGCTGCTTATATAGCCAGAAAGAATACATGGACGATCCTTCCTGCATGATGATCCAGTCGCGGTTGTATTGATAAACAGGCGTCGGCAGCTTTTCTATGCGGTTTTTATTGCCGGAGATGGTGAGGCTGCTCGTCCACCGCAGTGCCTTGTTCGCAATATTGACGGTATTGATGCCTATCTCATACCCTTTGTTACTGATTTCACCGGCGTTGCTGTTGAGCGAACTGAAGCCGGTCATACCGGGAACGGGCAAACGCAGTAATACGTTGCTGGTGTATTTATAATAAATATCAGCGGTAAGACTGATCCGGCCGTCGAACAGGCCCAGGTCGATCCCGGCGTTCGTTTGACTGGTACGTTCCCATTGCAGGTTGTTATTGGACAGCTGTTGCGGGGCCGTTCCCGGCTGATCGCCGGAACTGCCATCGGGGTAACCGAAGCCGCCGCTCCACAGTCCCTGCGAGGCGAAGTTGTCGATACCGGCCTGGTTGCCGGTCACCCCGTAACTGGCCCTGATTTTAAGGTCGCTGATACGGGAATTGTTTTTCAGGAACGCTTCTTCTTTCACGCGCCAGGAGGCGCCCACCGCGGGAAAATAACCCCACCGGGTATCCTTCCCGAACTTGGACGAGCCATCTGCCCTGATGCTGGCCTCGAGGTAATATTTACCGGCGTAGTTATAATCGATCCGGGAGAAAAACGAAGCAAGGTTCACTTTTGTCCATGTCTGGTTGGAAGTACGTGTAGCCGCTGCCGATATATCCTTGTAGGCATTGCTGGCGAAGCCGGTGCCCTGTGCCGAGGTGAGTGCAATGGTGTTGCTTTGCAGGGTATTGCCCACCAGCACGCCCAGGAAGTGGCTGGTCCCCAGCCGTTTTTTATAGGATAATGTCTGTTCGTTGATCCAGGCGGTGTTCTGTGTGATGGCTGAAGTGGCCAGCCCGTTGGTAGGCGCAGATCCCAGCTGGGTGAAGTTATTCCAGTATTCCGATTCGTTGTAGTTATTATAGTCCAGGCTGAAAGTGCTGCGGAACTTGAGATCAGGCAGGATGGCGGCATCGAGGTAGATATTACCGATGTAACGCAGACTGGTAGTGTTCACATCGTAGTTGTTGATGAGCACCTGCACGTTGTCGAAACCGGCCCATCTGGCGGGCGTACCGTCTGCGTTGAATTCCGGCAGATAGGTAGGGGTATGCAGCGCTGCCTGTAGCAGGCCACCCTGCGGGCCATCGCCGGCACGGCCCTGGTTGCGGTAACTGCGGGAGAAACTGTTGCTGGTCCCCACGCTGATGCGATCGTTCACGCGCTGGTCCAGGTTGAGTTTGAAATTCACCCGGTCGAATGACATCGGTCGCAGGATGGATTCCTGTTTAGAAAAACCGCCGCCGATGTAATATTTCGTTTCCTTACTGCCGCCCGACAACGAGAGGTTATAGTTCTGTAATCCGGCGTGGCGGAAGATTTCTCCCAGCCGGTCATACGTCTGTTGTTCGGAGGGCAGCCCGCGGGGCGCTGGTGTGGCTTCCGGACGGTCTGTTTTAGCACGGAACGGCTCTACCGCATATTTTTTTCTGCCGGCCTCATCTCCGAGCGCTACGGCATCTGCATAAGAGTTGCGATAGAATTCGTTGATCAGTTCCGCGTGCTGCGGTCCGGTGGTCAGGTCCCAGAGCTGGGGCGCCCAGGCCACGCCGCCCGACACATCTACATTCAGACGGGATTTGGTATTGTAGTTTCCTCTTTTGGTGGTGACGATCACCACGCCATTGGCGCCGCGGGAGCCGTAAATGGCCGTAGCGCTGGCATCTTTCAGCACCTCTATATTTTCGATGTCCGCCGGGTTGAGATCGGCCAGCACGGAGGCACTGCGGCCGCCGGTGTTGACGGTCTGCAGGTTGGTGTTGTTGATAAACACGCCGTCTACAATATAAAGCGGGTTGTTGTCCGCATTGATAGAGGTGGTGCCTCTTACGCGAACAAATACGCCATCGCCGGGAACGCCGGTGTTGGAGTTGATCTGCACGCCGGCGGCGCGGCCCTGTAGCTGTGCATCGAAGCTGGCCACCGGTACGTTGGCCACGTCTGCGCCTTTAACGGATGAAATAGCGCTGGTGAGGTCGCGGCGTTTCTGCGTGCCGTAACCAACTACCACTACATCGTTCAATTGCTGGGAAAGCTCTGCCATCGCGATGTTGCCGGCATTGGACTTGTCCACGTATATCTCTTTCAACTGGTAACCCAATGCGGAGATCTGGTAAATTACCGGTACTTTCTGGCCGGTACGGAAGAAAAAATCTCCCTGCCGGTTGGTCTGTACCTCGTGGGTGGTCCCTTTAATGTGTACAATGGCTCCCTCCAGCGGCTGTGATGTTTTTGCGTCGATGATTTTTCCGGAGAGCGAGATGTTGTGCTGTACCACAACACCCGATTTAGGTAAGAGCGTGTCCCTTCCCTGCTGCTGCGCCGGGGAAAGAAAGGGCAACAGCAGGCCTAAACTGCTTGCAATAGCAATTTTCATTATCTTTACTTTGGTATGAATAAAATAAGGCCGGTGCCAGTATTCACATACTGCACTGTAAAATGTCCCACAGCCTTGTTTGCCAGCCGGAACTGCTCCAACAGTTCCGGCTTTTTATTTCTTAATCTGAAATAGATTTAACAACATCGGAAAACCGGGAAGGCTGATAAATCGCTTGATAAATAATGTATCATGGTGATTCCTGGTTGAGAACTTACGCTTGAAGGGCTATGCACGGTGGATGAAAGTTGATCCAAAGTGGCATACAGAAACGTGCCAGGGTACAATAATACAATATTTTTTCACAAAGTCTACTAAAATTGTAGACTTTACAAAAAAATATCATCGCCCACTAACGGGCAGGGCTATAGCTTAAAATAAAAAGCCTGAAGCACAGCAAATGCTTCAGGCTTGTACTGGTATCCGGAAAAACTTATGGCAGCGGCTTTTTCATCATAATATCGGTCTGCTCGTCCTCTCCCATTCTGAAGATATGCTGATCGAACGCCACGAAACCGTTCTTCTCGTAAAACCGGATGGCCCGGGGATTGCGTTCCCATACGCCCAGCCAGAGATAGGACTTCGCAAGCGCCTGCGCCGTCTCCAGCGCTTTTTCATATAGTAGTTGCCCTACTTTTTTGCCATGGTAATCGCTGCTTACATAGATACGTTCTATTTCAAGGGCGGAGGCATCCTGTGCTTCTGTCTGCGCAGTGCCGGTATTCAGTTTCAGGTAACCGACCGGCTTCGTTCCTTCCATCGCCACAAAAAAGAAGGACTCAGGGTTGTTCAGCTCACCGCGGACCTTTGCATCGCTAAAACTTTCTTCCAGGTATTTTTCCATGTTGGCCGCCGTATTGTGCGGTGCAAAAGTTTCGAAAAAGGTTTGTCGCCCGATCTGCTGGATAATGGCCAGGTCATCCGCTGTAGCTTTTCTGATAGTGATTCCGTCCATGTTGTATACATTATAGACCACAAATATACCACCGTACCGGCGGACACCGATAGCCCGGTTTTCATAAAATTAAGGATCCACTTTAAAAATAAAGCTGGCCCCTGCTGACATATGGTTGTCACTTGCCGGTTATTTCTTTGTAATCACAAACAGAACGATTAACTTAATGATGATGAATACCTTTGATATCACCCAACAACGATTAAGGCAGCAATGCCTGATAACACCGCAGCACAGCCGCCCCGGTGAACTGGTTTCCTGGATGGGCGCCGTGCAGGCGCAGGATTACGGCGCCGCAAAATGGGCCATCGGGCAACGGCTCACCGGCGCTACGGACACCTCCATCGACGATGCGATGGCCAACTGGGAAATCATCCGCACGCACGTGTTGCGCCCTACCTGGCATTTCGTATCGCCGGCAGACATCCGCTGGATGCTGAAGCTGACGGCTCCCAGGATCAAAGCGTTCTGTGCGTATAACGATAACCGTTGGGGGATCACCAAAGCGATCATCACCAAAAGCCAGAAAGTACTCGAAAAGCAGCTGCGCAACAAACAACAGCTAACCCGGCTCCAGCTGGGACCTGCCCTGCAAAAGGCCGGCATCGTTACAGACGAATACCGCCTCGGCTCCCTGCTGGCCCACGCGGAACTGGACGGATTGATCTGCAGCGGACCACGGCACGGCAAACAGTTTACCTATGTCTTGCTGGAAGAACATGTACCGGCGGCCGCCCCGCTTTCCAAAGCCGAATCGCTGGCCACGCTGGCGCAACGGTATTTCGACAGCCACGGTCCTGCTACGTTGCAGGACTTCGCGTGGTGGTCCGGACTGACGGTGACAGAAGCAAAAAGCGGACTGGAATCGGTGAAAGGGCAGCTCGTGGCCGTGGAAGCAGATGGCAAAACCTACTGGATGTCGCCGGCGAACAGCGCTAAAGTCCCGTCCTCCGTGTTCCTCCTGCCCGCTTTCGATGAGTTCACCGTCGCTTATAAAAAGAGAGACATACAGCAACTGCGTATCGACGGCCAGCTCGCGCCCATGGCCAGCCTCGGTCCGGTCATCGTGGCCGATGGACAAATCACCGGCACCTGGAAACGGACCGTCAACAAGAAAGACATCTCCCTGGAACTGCAACACATCTACCCATTGAAAAAAACACAACAGGCCGCCCTGAAAAAAGCCATTCAGCAATACAGCGCTTTCAGCGGCCTTCCCGTCGTAATAAAATAGTTCCCTTTTGTCCTATCCCCACGACTGCTGACGGGCATCCTGCTAAATAGCATCCTTCCGGGCAAATCCATCACGGCCCGTTCAAAAAATAAATTTTAAAAAAGAACGATCATTCTTTTATATTTGCATTATAAAAACGAACGATCATTCTTTTTAAAACGCAACAAAATGACACTCAATCATTTAAACCTGACCGTCAACAATGTGCCCGATGCTGCCCATTTCTTCCAAACGTATCTAGGTTTCACCATAGCCGATGATCAGCAGCCCAACGACGCGATGGCCATACTTACCGGCCCCGATGGTTTTTTACTGGTGCTCATGCACAACCGCTTCAATGAAAACGGTAATTCCGCCTACCCCGATTCCTTTCATATCGGTTTTTACCTGCCGGACCAGGCAGCCGTGCATCACACCTGGCAACAACTGCATGACGGCGGTATTGCCCTCACCGAAACGCCGCGGCGCATCCGTAAGACCTTTGGGTTTTACTTCCAATACGACAACATCTTAATCGAAATCACCACCGCCAGCAAAGACTAACACATGCAATCCTTCAAGCCTATCGGCTGGTATCTGAAAGAAGCAGACAGCCTGATCACCGCCGCCTTCAACAATGCTTTTGAAAGCTTTGGCCTCACCCGCTTTCACTGGCAACTGCTGAGAAACATCGCGGATAACGGAGAAATATATACGAAAGACTACTACCCGCAGGTAGCGCGGTTCATCACACCGGAAACGTTTCAGGCGATCATCACGTCCCTGGCGGACAGAGACTGGATCAGCATGCGCCATGACACCTGCCGTTTTACCGCTTCCGGTGTGGATGTATTCGTGGAAATAGAAGAGAAACAAAAGCACATCCGGGAAAAGATGCTGGAAGGCACCGGTCCGGAAGACTATGCCCACACCCTGCTTTTCCTGGACAGGATTATTCAGAACTTAAGAACGCTCCCACAGGTCCAGCCATAACATGCGGTCCCCGTCACGGACGAACACCGCACTGGAGTGACGGGTATTTCGCCCTTCGCCGTTATCCTGGATTTCTGTATAAGTCAGCAGTACATGATAATCGGTGGCATATCCCTGTATATCCTTCAAGGCTACACGCATTTGGGGAAACCGGCCAAACACCTGCGGCAACCATGCCTCCAGGTCGACCATGTTTCGCCGGCTGCCATCAGGCGATATCATCCTGAAATCGGAACTGAAATTGTCCAGTATACCGGTAATGGTTACACGCTCATTGCCCTGAAACCAACCCTCGATCTGTTCACAGAAACGGGTAACTTCTTCTTTTGCTTTGCTAAGATTGTCCATATATTACTTTTTGATTTTTTGAAGATGATTTCAGGGAGATGACCAACACGAGCCCTGCTACCTGTAAGGCGGCCAGGATACCCAAAGTGATGCCCACCGCTACCGGTGCAGCATAAACATCCAGCAGCGCAAAGAACAATGTTCCCAGCAAAGCCACGCTCATCACGCCTCCTACCTGGATGGCCGTACTCACGATACCTGCCGCCTGTCCCGCTACCGATATCCCTATTTCCGCCAGGATGATACGCATCATGGAAGGCATCACCATACCGTGACCGATACCTGCCAAAAACAATCCGGTCTGCACCATCGTTCCCGGCTCCGGTGATACCCAGATGCCCGTCACTACCAGCAGAAATCCCGTTGCCAGCAGCCCCTGGCCCAGGCTGACGATGTATACGCCCATCCGTTTTGCCAGCAACGGGCTGATCAACGGCCCGGTAAAGAATCCGGCAGCATACGGCAGTATGGCCAATCCAGCAGAAAGTACGTCCAGGTGCAGCTCATGCTGCAGATAATACGGAAATACCAGGAAAAATGCCGCCGTATGATTATACAGGTAGATGATCACCAGGCCGTTCACGAAGTGTTTGTCGCGGAACAAAGGCAGATGAATTAAAGGCGCACGGCCCTGTTGCAACGTATACCGCTCCGTGTAGATAAAACATACACCTGCCGCTACCGATGCCAGCAAACAGCCGAATATCCACACCGGCCAATGCGCTTCCCGGCCCATGATCACCGGGTAGATAAACAATCCCAGCGCCAGCGTGATCAGTAACATCCCTGGCATATCCAGCCGCTGCCGCACCGGCGGACGGTTCTCTTTCAGCATACACAGGCCGGCAACAGTGGTAATCACGCCCACTGGTATGTTAATCATAAATACACTCTGCCATGTCCAGCCCCAAATCCCTGCTTCAATCAAAATACCGCCCAGCAGTTGCCCGCCAATGGCTGCCAGTCCGAATACCGAACCAAATATCCCCATGGCCAGCGGCTGTTCCTTCGCCGGAAAGATCAACCGGATGGTCGATAACACCTGCGGCGCCAGCATCGCCGCCGACAATCCCTGTACTACCCGCGCTGCTATCAGTACCCGGATATCCCCCGCCATCGCACAAATGCCCGATGTCAGCGTGAACATGATCATCCCTGATAAAAAAACACGCTTGCGCCCATAAATATCCCCCAACCGGCCGCCTGTCACCACAAACACCGCATACGCGGCCCCATAACCGGCTACCACCAGCTGCAAAGCACCGTCTGAAGCCCCAAGACTGGTTTTAATAGCCGGCAATGCGACATTCACAATAAAAAAATCCAACGGCGACAAAAACGCACCCATACATAACACCGCCAGTGCCCACCAGCGGCGGCTTTCCATTGCTTCCATAAAATTCCCTGCTTTTATGGCTGCAAAGAAAAACCCATTTGTACAATAAAAAATTGCACTTTAACAGGTTTTGCCAGTACTTTTGCTCCATGTTCAACAAACTGCTGCACGAACCATACGATATCGTACTGGAAGAAAAAAACGCCTGGGAACAGACGCGGTTTTCCCAACCCACCTTTCAACTGGTCTATATCCGCGAAGGAAAAGGGCATCATCACATCAATGGTAACCGGTATGATTACCATCCCGGTAAACTATTTATCGTCGCCCCCGAGGACCACTATCACTGCGACATCACTGAGCATACCGCTTTTATTATTATTCGCTTCACGCAGCTTTTTATCACACAATTAAAAGACGATGCGGAAAGATTGGAGCTGTGTGACTGGATGAAAAAAACAGACTACATCTTCAATAACTTCCACACCAAGGCGGGCTGCATTTTTCGCGATGCCGCGGACGAAGCCATGACGCAAGCTTTGCTGAACAGTATTGCCCGTGAACATCAACAACATGGTAAGGGTTATCAGCTGATCATCCGTCAGTCTATCTCCATCCTGCTCAACCTGATCGCGCGCAATCTACTGATGTCCGAATCACCGGACGTGCAGGAAAACAATGGTCCCTCTTCTGTACTACGCATCATCAGTTATCTGCAGGAACATGTGTATCAGCCGGACATGTTACGCATGCCCGCACTGGCGGCGCAATTCAACATGTCTGTACATTACCTTGGCGAATACTTTAAAAAACATACCGGCGAAAGCGTACAGGATTATATTATCAGTTATAAGCTCAAGCTGGTGGACGTCCGCCTGGCGTACAGCAATATGCGTGTTCGTGAAATAGCGCAGGAACTGGGTTTTACAGACGAGAGCTACCTTTCCCGTCTATTTAAAAAATACCGCGGCACCACACCAGGCATGTACCGGAAAATGAATCGCAAACAACCGGTCACCGCTACCTGAGAAAAGTACCAGTTGCTAATGCCGGAATTTATTTGCAATTTATAGGGGTTAAATCCCCTTTCCCATGAATGTGTCCCCTACCGCAAAGCATTTCCGCACCGGCGCCTGGGTGCTGCTATCCCTGCTGGCCGTTATCGTAGGTCTTTACCCCTCGCTCTATTTTGTTTTAGGAGAGAAGTTCGGGCTGCTCCGTTCCAAACCACCGGCATTGTTAACCAACACACTATGGCGCATCGGCTTCTATGCACACATCCTTCCCGGTGGCCTGGCGTTATTGATCGGCTGGCTGCAATTCAGTAGCAGACTGCGGGAGCGGAAAGTACAGCTTCACCGGCAACTGGGCAAAGTATATGTTATCTCAGTGCTGATCAGCAGTCTTGCCGGTTTCTGTATCGGTTTCACGGCCACTGGTGGCCTTATTGCACAGGCTGGCTTTATCTGCCTGGCCATCGTCTGGTTCGCCACCACCCTGCTGGCTTATACCACTATCATAAAAGGCAACAGTTTACAGCATGAAAAGCTGATGATATACAGTTACGCCGCCTGCCTCGCCGCGGTCACGCTCCGGCTGTGGCTTCCCCTGCTGGTGTATGAACTGCATCAGTTTGTCGTCGCTTACCGCGTGGTAGCCTGGCTTTGCTGGGTGCCTAACATTTTTGTGGCCTGGCTGATCGTCCGCCGGCGCAGCGCAGCATAACTTATTTTTTCCGGAGATAACCGGCTAACGGTCAAACATATACTAAATATCAACCAACCATAGGTGTCATAAAATTAAATTTTTATACTTCATTTTAAACATATGGCATAATTTTCGCTAACAGTGGCTAAACCTAAGATTCTTCAAAAATTTGAACCATGAAACAGATAGTTTTAGCCTTAGCCACTGTAGTAACACTCTTCGCATGTAACAGTAACAGTGCCGACACTGCAGCAGCAGTGGAGAAGGCCAAAAAAGAGACGCTCGATTCCATCAATGCCGTTAACGTAGCTAAACAGCAGGTAATCGACTCCATGAACGCTATCCATCATTCCGCCCGTAAAGGCCATCCGGTAGAAGCGCCTGCGCGTAACAACTATGCAGCGCCCAACACCGTAGCCGCCGATAATACCCCTGCTCCCGCACCAGCACCCGCTCCGCAAAAGAAAAAAGGCTGGAGCCATACTGCTAAAGGTGCTGTAGTAGGCGCTGGCGCCGGTGCCATCACCGGGGCGATCGTAAATCCTGACCGCGTGAAAGGTGCCGCTATCGGCGCTATCGTTGGCGCAGGCGTAGGTGCAGGCACCGGTGCGATCGTGGACCACGCGAAAAAGAAAAAAGCTGCACAGCAATAATTCATTCTCCCGGGACCGAAACCCCGGCTATATTTAACCACTTATTTCTTTATAAAAAACGTCTCCCCCGGGAGGCGTTTTTTATTTTCCCGCCAGGTTCGGGGGCTTCGGCAGAAGATGATATCGCTGGGAATTCCTGGTGACAGGAAACCTAAAAAATGAATACCTTCGCAGCCCCTTCATATGAAAATATACTCCACCCTTCAAATCGGTGACTTTCACCTTAACCACTGCGAAGACTACCTCCTGATTGAACATCCTGGTGCCCACAGAACACTCATGGCGGTAATGGACGGCTGCACTATGGCGCATGACAGCTACTTTGCCTCCACTCTTGTAGCCCGTGTGCTCCGGAAAATATGTATTACCCAGGCATACCAGGAGCTGCATCAGCCCAGTCTTTCCGCTTTCCCGCCGGAACAGCAGCTGAAACAGATCCTGTCCGCCTTGATGACAAACCTGAAACAACTGCAAGGCCAGCTACTGCTTGAACAAAATGACCTGCTCACCACGTTGATACTATTGCTGGTGGACACCCAACAACACAACGGCGTACTGCTCGCGATCGGAGACGGCGTTGTTAGCGTAAACGGCGCCGTTACCGTGTTTGATCAGGACAATAAGCCCGATTACCTCGGCTTCCATCTGCATGAGAATTTTGACAAATGGTACGCAACCCTCGATCAGAGAATATTTATCGAAAACTTCCGCGATGTCAGCATCGCTACTGACGGCATTGTGTTATTCCGGCCTTTCCGGGATGGAAATGAGCCGGCAATAGACCCGGTGGAATTCCTGCTGCACGACCGGCATTTCAGCGAGCAGGAAGACATGCTGGACCGCAAGCTGAAAGTGCTGGAACATCTGCATGGGTTAAAGCCGACGGATGATATCGCAGTGATCCGTGCTATTACCCCCGGAACATAAATTTGTCCAGCGCTTTCCACGGCCCCTGCAGATACGCCCAGGTACCAAAACCGGTCGCTGTAATGTCAAAAGGAAGGAAGGTTTCTTTAAGCTGTGCATGCAGCTGCGCTGCCTTAAAGGCAGTCACTTTATTCTGTATGGTGATATGCGGCCGGAGCGGCTGCCGGTCCTGCCGTACCAGCCAGGGATCAAAGGCCGCCTGCAAGTCCGTATGCAGCTTTTGCAGCGCGGGCGCGTGTAACGTATAGGCCACCCCGGTACCAAAATTCACAGTATCACTCACCTGTAAGGTCATAGGGGCTCGCTGGCTGTACTGCAACAATGTCTCAGGGATGGCGGCTTCCATACCGGGTAACCGGTAGAACAAGGTAAGATGCGCTTCCAGGTAATTGGCATGTGCCGGGAAATGTAACGCACGCAAAGTATTGAACCGCGCCATATCGGAAGGGGCTATTTCAAGTGTTATGATGACCGGTTTGGACTGCAGTTGATACATATGCGTTTGTCTGTACTTTTACAAAGTAACAACCTTATACCCATAATGGAACACGTATGGAACGCACTTAATTATCTGATTGCCGGTTATATATGCGCTATTGTCCTCTTTATTGCCTTCCAGCCATACGTTCAGGCACTCGGGAACATGCGGATGGCTTTCCTCATAACAGCCAATAAAGCGGCAGCCGGCATGGCGCTGCTCAAAACAGCGCTCATGTTATGGCTGATGATCGACCATGACGACACCCTTTATTTCTTCTTTAGCTATCCTCCACTCGCAGTTCCCCAGATACTGTGCCTTAGCATTATCGCGTTGGTAGTACTTTTAAGTAAAAGGTTTACCAATGGACTGAGCTTTGTATTACTGATAACATGCCTGATATTAATCGATATAATAGAATACTACACTACTCAGTTTCTCGCTTCCTTTAACGACGACCGCGCTGTCACACGGCTATCCAAAGTACCCTACACCTGGGTTATTATTACCACCATCCTGTACTTCGCCGCCTGTTACTTTTATGCCCGGCGTAAAACAGATCATACACTGCCATCATAACTTTTTTCCGTATTTTACACTACAATTACTATTTCCATGCAACATACCTGGGATATCCTTACTTATCTGATAGACGGCTCCGCTATTTCCATCTTTCTCTTTCTGATAGCTTCCCTATTCATCTCCGGGTTAAAAAATGTACAGTCGGTATATCTTCGCATTGCCAATACCATTTTTGCTATCCTGGGCCTGATTGCGCTGGCAATTCTTGCCACTACGTTCAGCTGGATAGCCATCAATCTGCGGGACAATAAAATACTGGACTTCCTTGCTATAAATGCGGCATTAGCACTGGTAATACTATTACTGCTAAGCGCAGTACCCATCATGGCTTTCTCCCGGAAAAGGGTAGCCCGTACCGGATTTACCTGGCTGTTATTGATCAGTGTCATCATTATAACACATGTCGACGCTTTCGTACACTGGGTAAATGACCCTAAGGATATTCATTATTTTCTTGACAACCTGTCAAACGAAGCCCCCGTCGCCAAATGGTACCGGCTCCTCATAGCCCTTCTCTTCTTCATGATTTGCTACTGGTTTACCCGTAGAAAAATCAACCGCGCGTAATCAGTGCGTAGAATTGTTTGCGGTAAGTTTCCGACACCGGGATGATGGCGTCGCCCACCCGGATACCGTCTTTTTCGATGCTGTCTATTTTAGAGATGGCCACCATATACGACTTATGCACCCTGCAGATCTGCTGTGGCGGCAGCTCCTGCTCAAACCAGCCGAATGGCTGCAGCGTCATGATTTGCTTCTGCTGCGTATATACTTTACGGTAGTCGCGCCGCCCTTCGATGTATAAAATATCATCAAGCGATACTTTCTCCAGCTTCCACGATGTTTTAATGAAGATGTATGCCGGCGTGGCTGGCGCCTGCCGTTGCAGGTTATGCTGTACCTTGTCCATGGCCTGAATAAACCGGTCGAAGGTATAAGGCTTCAGGAGATAGTCCGTCACGTTCAACTCATATCCTTTCAGGGCATATTCCTCATAAGCCGTGATCAGCACTACTTCGCAGCGGGTATTGGCCGCCTCCAGCAATTGTATGCCGGAGATACCGGGGATATTGATGTCCAGCAGGATGAGCTGTACCGGATGCAGGCGAAGGTATACCATCGCATCGGCGCCGTTGTCGAAAGTAGCCAGCAGCTGCAGGTAAGGCAGCTTCTCTACGTACTCCTTCGCCCGCTCCATCGCCAGCGGCTCATCTTCTACTATGATACAACTGATTTTCATGCGTCCTGTAATATAAGGTTTACCTGGTAAACACCCTCTTCCCGGCTGACATTCAGTTCATGCCGGCCGGGGTACAGCAATTGCAGCCGCTTTTGCAGCAGCTCGTTGCCCAACCCGTTATGCTCCTGCTTCATCGGCGTCGTCAGGCTGTAAAGGTTGCGGCAGACGAACAGCATCCGGTCTTCCTCTATCTGCAGCCGTATCTGAATCGCGTTTTCTGCCTTTTTATGCTCAGCATGTTTAAAGGCATTTTCAATATAGGAAATAAACAGCATCGGCGCAATCATACGGTTACCCGGCGTTCCGGTTACTTCGTAGGTAACATAAGCCGCATTGGACGAACGGATCCGCTGTAACTCAATATATTGATCGATATAGGTCATCTCCCGCGACAGCGGTATCAGTTCCCCGTTGGTCTCATATAACATAAACCGCATGATACCAGATAATTTATTCAGGTACAACGAGGCCTTCTCCGCGTCTTTCGAAATCAGCACATCAATGTTATTGATCGTATTAAACAAAAAATGAGGATTGATCTGTGCTTTGATCAGCGCCATAGACGTTTCATAGTTTTTCCTGTTGAGTTCTTCTTTTAGTTTGATGTCATTATACCAACTGATAAAACCTTTCAGCACCAACCCTATAATACCATGAATAGTTGCCAGCCCTGCCGTCGTCAATACCATGAAGACAAGTTGTTCCCAGTTGCCGGCAAGCCCTCTGTAAGGCAGCATCAGCAACATGGAAAGCAGGCCACAGGCAAGCACCGTAGCAATACCTGCGAGGAACAACCAGGTGATCCGCTGCGGATGCAGATAGCGGTTGAACAATACGCCATAAAAGCTATAGAACCCCAGCAAAGCAGGCACAAAACAAAAAATGGCTATCGGAACCATACTGACGACATCAACAGTAGCTATTTTCCCCCGGGTGATGATGAGAATACAAAAAAAGATCAGAAAGCAGTACATCATCCAGTAGCCGATATGAATCGCAACAATCGCCATCTTTCTCATAGATTACCCTTTTTCTCTTTTACTGACGTATAACGTGTACGCCAATACGCTAAAAATACCAAAATAACCAGCCGACAGGACTGAAATACTGACGGGCCTTGCTGCCGAATGAAGACCGTCGCTAAACGCCAGTATACAGTAAATGTAGGGAATAATGTAACTGTATTTCCACTGGAACACAATAACAGACACGATGTATATGCCCAACCCGATCCCCAGTGGCACCATAAAGTTCCGGTACAGTAGCCCCAACAGGAACTGCATCGCTACGATCGGTAAGCAGGCCAGCAGGAACTGACCGTTGCCGTACAGGTATTTCAGCCAGGGGAAAGGAGCAGCAGGAAAAGGGACACCCTTCACCAGCAACGCCGGCAGTACGCCCGTCAGGTAAATACCGATGTTAAACAACAGGAAGAAAAACAGTAACATCACCAAAATGACGGTCAGTTTGGCCAGGAAGATGGTGGTCAACCGTTGTGGTGTCACGTGCAATAGCTTCCAGGCGTTGCTGCGGGTCTCCAGCTGCGTAATCAGGCTGGTGACCAGGATCACGCCGATAGGCAGCAGGAAGAAGCCCATGTACTGCCAGGAGCGGTTGTACAGCTGCACCCAGATATCTGCCGAGGCATTTTGTTTGGCCAGCAGATCGAAATAATAAAAACGGATACACAGCACGATGGCCGGCACCAGCGTACCGCCGATGATCGTCAGCCAGGCGGCCGCACTATGTCTTCGTTTGATCCACTCGCTCTGTACACTATGGAGATAGGCTATCATGATTCAGGATTGAATGAGGTCCATAAAGATGGTTTCGAGATCGTTTTTTACAGGCTGAATGCCGAATACACCAATACCGCGCTGCACCAGGTGACTGTTCAGCTCCGCAATGGCTGCCACCGGCAACGCAGGTAACTGTATCCTGCCGGTATCGGCAACAACCGGCACGTTCCGGGCGGCCAGCAGCTCCAGCGCCGCCGCATTGTTGGTGGTATCCAGCAGATACCCCCTCACCTGCTGCCGCAGCCCCGCCAGTTGCTCCAGGCTGCCTTCAAACACCATACGCCCCTGACTGATGATACCGATATGGGTGGCCAGCCGCTCTACTTCAGACAGCAGGTGACTGGAAATCAGGATGCTGGTCCCCTGCCCGCGGTTGATCTTCTTCAGTAACTCCCGCATCTCGATGATACCGTTGGGGTCCAGCCCATTGGTGGGCTCGTCCAGTATCAGCAGCCTGGGGCGGTGCAACAGCGCCATCGCCAGTGCCAGCCGCTGTTTCATGCCCAACGAAAACTGCCCGGCTTTTTTGTTGGCCACCGCTGCCAGTCCCACCGTCTGCAACACCTCCATAATACCCGACTTAGGACATTGATAGATACGCTGCAGCACCAACAGGTTTTCTGCCGCGCTCAGATGCTCATATATCGCGGGACTTTCGATCAGGCAGCCCGTCTGCCGCAGCACCTCCAGCCGGTGCTCCCGGAAAGGCTGTCCCAGTATATGCACCGCGCCCGCCTGCATCCGTAGTAACCCGGTGATAAGCCGGAGCGTCGTCGTTTTGCCGGCACCGTTAGGACCGAGAAAACCATAGATAGCCCCCTGCGGTACCCGCAACGCTATATTTTGCAGCACAGGGGTACCATCTGTAAACTGGTAAGCCAGATCGGCTACTTCAATACAGTAATCCATAAATAAAAAAATGATGACTGTCCAAAAATAGCCGCTCAGTCCGCGTCAGCCAACGGTATTGTGTGATACCCGGCGGTTTCTCTGCAAAACCGGTAAAATGTCCTGCAAAATTTTACATGGTAGTTTATGCAGTCTGGGTTATATTTAAGATAGATCCATAAAAAACTGATGAGGATGACAAGCACCTTTCCTGCGCTGCTGATAACAGCAGCTTTGTTGTCAGGAACCACTGCCACAGCGCAGGCCATACTATTGAAAAACGCCACCGTGATAGACGGCACCGGCAGCCGCCCGCGGCAGCATACCGATATTCTGTTACAGGCAGACACCATCGCGGCGGTAGGTTCCCGTTTGAAGGCTCCGGGCGCCACAATAGTGGACCTTAGCGGCAAAACCGTTATGCCCGCACTGATCAGCGTACATACGCACGTAGGCACACTCAGGGGCACCACCACCAACGCCGTCAACTATACCAGGGAAAACATACTGCGGCAGTTACAGCAGTACGCAGACTATGGCGTGTTACACGTGCTGGCCATGGGCACCGACCGGCCCCTGTTGTTTGACAGTGGCCTGCGCGATTCCTCCGCCACCGGCCTGCTGCCGGGCGCCCGCCTGCATTCCGCCGGCTCTGGTTTCGGTGTGCCCAATGCCGCGCCGCCGGTAGACTATGGCATGGACCTCGTCAACCGCCCTGCGACCGTCGCCGACGTGGCGCCGGCCATGGATAAAGTGGCACAGGTACACCCCGACGTGATAAAACTATGGGTAGATGATTTTGGCGGACGCTTTAAAAAGATGGAACCGGCAGTATACCAGGCAGTGATCGCCGAAGCCCACAAACATGGCATCAGAGCGGCCTCGCATCTGTATTACGCAGCAGACGCACAACAACTGGCCAACGCCGGCATCGATATTTTCGCACACAGTATCCGCGACAAAGACATCGACGAACAGCTGCTGCAAACCATGAAAACAAAAGGTATCGTGTACGTCCCTACGCTGTCCCTCGATGAATACGCCTACATCTATGCGCGCCAACCCGAATGGTTACACGACGATTTCTTCAGACGGTCGCTGGAACCGGGCGTATATGAGATGATCACTTCCGCAGCGTATCAGCAGCAACTGCAGCAGTCTCCCGCTTTTGCCAAAAACAAAGCGGCTTTTGAAACGGCGCTGCGCAACCTGCGCCGCATCTACCGTGCCGGCATTATGGTAGCCATGGGCACCGACTCCGGCGCAACGCCCGTGAGAGCACAGGGCTTTTCAGAACACCTGGAGCTGGAACTGATGGTACAGGCGGGACTGACACCATTGGAAGCGATCAGCGTAGGCACCCGCAACGCCGCCAAAGTGCTGAAACTGCCTAATACCGGCACCATCGCACCCGGACAGGTGGCGGACCTGCTGGTACTGGCCGGCAACCCGGAGAAAGACATTAAAAATACCCGCCACATCGTGACGGTCTACAAAGCCGGCAAAAACATCCGGCCATAACCTTTTCGTACACCCAACAAAAGCAGCCTGATATGACCTTTCAAAACCGCACTATTTTTATTACCGGCGCCAGCAGAGGCATCGGTGAAGCCATCGCCCTGAAACTGGCCGCCGCCGGCGCTAATATCGTGATCGCCGCTAAAAGCACGGAAGAAGATCCCCGCCTCGGCGGTACCATCTATTCAGTGGCGGAAGCCGTGGAGAAAGCCGGCGGTAAAGCCCTGCCGGTAAAAGTGGATATCCGCGAGGAAGACCAGATACAACAGGCCGTGCAGCAGGCAGCTGAAAAATTCGGCGGCATCGACGTGGTCATCAACAACGCGTCGGCCATCCAGTTGACCAACACCGAACAAACACCAGCCAAACGTTTCGACCTGATGTATGATATCAATGTAAGAGGCACTTTTTTAGTCACCCAGCATTGTATCCCCTATCTCAAAAAAGGCAACAACCCGCACATCCTCACCCTGTCACCGCCGGTGAACCTCTCTCCCAAATGGCTGGGCCCACATGTGGCGTATACCATCAGTAAATACAATATGAGCATGCTCACCCTGGGATGGGCAGAAGAGCTGAAGTCCGCCGGTATTGCCGCCAACTCGCTGTGGCCGGCCACCACCATCGCTACGGCAGCTATCAAGAACCTGCTGGGCGGCGAAGCCCTGATGAAAATAAGCCGCAAGCCCGACATCATGGCGGATGCCGCTTTTTATATCCTGGGCAAACCTGCCGCGTCCTGTACAGGGAATAATTTTATTGATGAAGCAGTATTGAAAGCGGAGGGAATTACAGACCTGGCGCACTATAACGTAACGCCGGGCGGGAAACTGCAGCCGGATTTGTTCCTGTAAAAGGCTACTGTACCAGTGAGCAACCGGCAGCTGTCATGCTGACCGAACTGTTGTTCGGCAACACGCTGTTGTTGCTCACTGGCTACAATAAAGATGGAGAAAATATCAGGCGGGACGGACACCTGCACCAGCAGGTGCCTGTGTTTTTCCAGGAATGCCGCCGGCGTATCCGCCTCCGCCAGCTCCTCCAGGGAGAAACTGATGGCGGCCGGTTTATCGGCAGGCATTGCACAGGGTTTAAAATGATACAGGTCCAGCCCCACGATATTTACTATTTATCTTCCTGTAATACTACTTTAAAAGCGCTGCCTACAAAGGTTTCGGCTTTAGGCTCGGTGATCACCTGCATGTACATCTTTCCTTCTTCCGGGTTGGAGAGCTTGTAACGTACGGTGGCAGTGCCTTCGGAAAAGTCGATACCGGTGATGGCGATCTGATAACCGGAATTAGGTTTGCTGCCCCTGGACAGTACTACGCTGTTTACCTGTGCATTTACCGGGGTAGTCGTTACCGTTACTTCGTTTTGTTGTTGATGTTCTTCCACGCGTTGTTTGTGTTCTTTTACGAATGCAGCGGCCTTTGTCACCATGGCATTGGCTTCTGCGGGTGTAACATAAGCCCTGGGGCGGAAATTATTTCTCTCCAGCTTTACCACGCCGAATTTAATCAGCGCCTGTACAGCATTATTGCTTTTGTCTTTGTTAACGAAAGCAGCAGCATCCCCGATGTTGATCCACATCATGTTCATCGGGTACGGACCGGTATGTTCTATCGCTTCTTCCAGCGCGAGGGCAAACTGCTCCCGGGTCATGGGCGTATTAAAACGTTGTTTACGGTCCAGCGTGATACCGTTATTGGCCGCAATAATCACAGACTGGGCGTAGGAAGCCTTGTTGTCTGCATACTGGCAATAGTCAGTGGCCTTCGGTTCTTTGATGAACCGGATGTTGTCAATGTTGAGGCCCAGCCCCTTTACAATCAGGTCTATACCCTGACCGTAAGTGATCACTTTGGCCGCTTTGGGCTGTTCAGCCATGTTCATGGCGGTAGCAACGGTTTCCGTAGCGGGGTAAACATTTGCAGCCCGGCTGACCAGGGAGCTGTGAAGCGTCAGGCAAACCAATGGCAATGCAATAACAGTACGTCTGTTCATGGGAAAATTGAATTTTTCTGGTGTCAAATGTAATTTATTTTATCTTGTATGCAATTGAACAATCATGTGTTTTGACCAACAGTTCTTATCATTTTTTGATAAATAATAGATTAATAGTCAAACTTTAATGGCGCTGCTACTTGTTCAGCAGCCGGCAAAAGCAGTACAACGCACAAGGATATTTAAATGTTACTGCACTCGTTACGGGAAACTATAATTTAATACATCCAGGACCACGGAAAAGTTTTGTCGCAGGGATACCCCCTGATTGACGGACCTGCCCCTGTAGACTTCACCGGTTCTTATTTATTTTAGCGTTTCACCAATGCAATAGCATCATGGCTAAAAAATCAGCCCTCATTCCACACGGCGAACTGCCCTCCGGATTATTCCAACCTGCCCTGCGTGCCCTGCACAACGCCGGCTATACCAGCCTGCCACAACTAAAAGCCGTCACCGAATCATTCCTGAAGCACCTGCATGGTATGGGACCTCACGGCATCGCCACCATCAAAGCGGCCTTAGCGGAGAAAGGATGGTCACTGGCGCCGGAGCAACGCTGACCTTCCCTTTTGCGTTAAATATGTAACTTTACGCTGACAGCAAATGAGTTACGCATGAAGTGGCACGCCATCACCAGAAACAGGCAAAACATCCTCTACGGCCTCTCCCTGGCCATCCTGCTATTTCTCCTGAAGTGGCTGGAACTGCGTTTCCTGATCATCCATCATGCCATGGAAATTTATATCGGCATGATCGCCATTATTTTTACGGCACTGGGTATCTGGCTGGCGTTAAAACTGGCCCGGCCGAAAGTGGAAACGGTCATCGTGGAAAAACCGGTACCGGTATCAACAGCTGCGGCCTTCTCCCTCAATACGGGCGAGCTGGACCGGCTCGGTCTGAGCAGCCGGGAACTGGAAGTACTGCAACTGATGGCCGATGGCCTCAGCAACCAGGAGATCGCCGGCCGCCTGTTCGTTTCCCTGAACACCATCAAGACCCACGCCTCCCGTGTATTTGAAAAACTGGACGTCAAAAGAAGGACACAAGCCGTAGAAAAAGCTAAACGATTGAGTATCATACCCTAATCATCATCACCCAAAAGCAGGAAAAAGAGAAGACAGTCCAAAATCATCCTAAAGTATGAATGGAAAATGATGCCGGAGCGGCATTTTTGTACTCACGATTAAATCCTGACAGATGAAAAAAAATGTGCTCGTTTTCGGATTGATTTCCGGCGCCATTATCAGCCTGATGATGGTATTTTCTGTATTATGGTGTTATAAAGACCCCGACTTTAAAGGTAACATGGTGCTCGGCTATGCCGGCATGCTGATCGCCTTCTCCTTCATTTTTGTAGGCGTCAAAAACTACCGCGACAAATACAACAACGGTGCGGTCACGTTCGGCCAGGCCTTTAAGGTGGGACTGCTGATAGCACTGATCGCCTCCACGGCCTATGTATTGGTATGGCTGGTCGACTACTACCTGTTTGTCCCGGATTTCATGGACAAATACAACGCTCATATGCTGAAGCAAGCCAAAGAAGCCGGCGCCGACGCCGCCACCCTCAGCAAAAAGATGGCAGAAGCGGAAAGCTTCAAGGAAATGTATAAAAACCCGCTTTTTGTTATACTCATCACCTATTCGGAAGTACTGCCTATCGGCATCGTGATCGCGCTCATCAGCGCCCTGATATTAAAACGCAAAAAAGGCAGCAATACCGCCACCATGATCACTCACTCCTAAATACATATCCATATGAAAGTAGCCATGGCAGGGGTCCACGTCAACGACCCCCTGGAAGCTTTTCGCTTTTACACAGAGAAACTGGGCTTTAAAGAGAAAGTCTATACGCCGGAAGCGCTGTTAGCCGTTGTGGCCTCTCCGGAAGAACCGGATGGCACCTTCCTGTTGCTGGAGCCCTCCACCCACCCGGTGGCCAAAGCCTACCAGGAAGGACTATACGCAGCCGGTATCCCCGCCATCATGCTGGGGACCGCCGATATTGAGGCCGACTACGAAAGGCTCAAAGCCAACGGTGTTGTATTCCGGAAAACACCCACGAAAGCGGATTGGGGCATAGAAGCCGTCTTTGAAGATCAATGCGGTAACCTGATCGCCCTGGGACAGATTTTTTGATGAATGATCCGGGATTCCATGATCCAAACATCTCAAAATCCCGTGATCTCTGGGCTCACGCCTGAGATCACGGGAATGCGGGAGCTTAAAACGAACGACCCCGAATGCACGCACGCGAAAACGCGTCGACGCTCCAACTCATTAATACAAACGCATCAGCAATTCACCATCCATTTAACCCCGTATTTATCGGTCAGGTTACCGTGCCAGTCACCCCAGAACTGTTTAGCGAAAGGCACACCCACTGCGCCGCCGGCCGATAGTGCATCGAACGCCTGCTGCGCGGTTTGTTCGTCCGGGAACGTGAGGGAGAGGGAAACATCTCCGCTGTTGCCCTTTGTTTCCTTACCGGGGAAAATATCGCTGGCATAGATGGCCAGATCGTTGAAATGCAACCTGCTGTGGAGCACCTTGTCCCGGTACGCTTCCGGAGTGTTCATGTTCGGATTGTCGTAGCGGGTCCATACCTTAAAAGTCCCGCCCAGCGCTTTTGCGTAAAAATTCATTGCTTCTTCGCAATTGCCCCCGAAAGTGAGATAGGGAATCAATTCATATTTTTTTCCTTCCATGACCTGTATTTTTTACGAAGATGATAAATGCGGAGGATTATAAATTGTACGATTTAGACAACCGGGCCGCGAGGGCAGGCTGTATCACCTGTACAATAGTATACTGTTCTTTCAGGAAATGACGGGGCGTGGTGCCGGAGAGTTGTTTGAATTCGCGGATGAAATGGGACTGATCGTAGAATCCGCAGCTGTGCGCCACGGCAGTCAGTGATTCATAGCGACAGCTGTACATGGCCAGGATGGCTTTGTTGAACCGCCGTATCTTCAGCAGTTCTGTGGGGGTAAGTCCCGCTACCTGGCTAAAACGGCGCTCCATCGCCTTGTAGGAAACACCGAAAGCCTTACAGGCGTCGGCCACGGAAACATCTTCCCGTTGCAGCATCCAGGCGGTGCATTGTTGCAGAAAATGATGAGGCGCATTATCAAATTGCAGGCGACCGAGGAGAAACTGATCGGTGAGCTGCACCCGTTGCTCGTCTGTGGCGGCTTCAAACAGCTGTTCTTCGAGCAACGTATAGTCTCTGCCCAGCACATCCGACAGGCTCCAGAACTCGTTGGCCAGTAAATGCGCGGGGATGCGAAACAGCGGATAGGTGCCACCCAGGCGGAAACGTACGGAAAATACGTGCTGGTGGGCAGTTTGGGAGATCCGCAATGCATGCCGGCGGATACCGATAATGTGAGATCCCTTTACCGGTTGGCGGGAACCATCTTTCACGCGGGCATAGTTATCGCCAAAGTTAAACATCAGCTCAATGGTGCCGTCGGGAATCAGCGATTCCTCGTCCCGGAAGGGAGGCCTGTCAGCATCGGCCTTCCAGTAACATTCAACGTAAGGCGCCAGTTGCGGGTGAGGTGCAAACTCCCTGTAGATCATTTACCGGAGGTTTCTCCAAAAATAATCAAACAGCACAATTTTATCAATGCTTTTCGAGGATGCTCCTGAAGGTAGACATGGTCTCGAACATGTTGTTACGGATGATGGGATCGGACACCCACCGCGGTATCCGGGCGCTGCGGTTGGTAGTGATCGTGTAGGTGATCTGCATGGTGTTACCACCGGTTTCCTCCATCAGCCATTTGCCGCGGGTGCCGGTGATACGCGTCACGTCGCCGGAGACAGGGAAATGGTTGTTCAGCGTGCTTTCGAAACTGATTTCGCCGGAACGTTCGTTCCGCATTTTCAGGCGGAACAGCAGGCAGCAGTCCTGATCCCCGAAAGGCCAGGGGATGTTGTACTTGAGGTAGGTGATCCATTCCCTGCCTTCTTCCAACGGCAGCACCTGGTAGGCTTTTGCACGTGCGTTCCACACCACGCCCTGCTGCTGGTCTGTCAGCAGCCGCGCCACAGAGGGCACGTCTGACTGAACGGTGAACACCGCTTTGATCTCCCGCACACTTTCTTCATTACCGGCTGCGATCCATCGTTCGTACAACGAAATGGACTTATCCCGTTTTACCAGCCGGTACTCCCCTTCCGCCTGCTGGTGGGCGAAACCGGCCACAGACAGCCCCAACAACAGGCTTAGCGTGAACATGGTCCGGAAAACGCGGTCCCATAGCGTAGAGCTGACCCCGAACCCCAGATCGTCGTTTTTATAGTGATGCAGGTGATGGTTGCGCCAGAGCGGTTTAAGCCATTTAAACGGCGGCGCCCAGGCGTGGATAGCGTAGTGCATGCTTCCGTACAACAGGTAACCGGACACAAACCCCGGAAAGAAAGCAAACGCATTGTTTTTGACCAGGAGATAGAAAATACTGAACAGGAACGACGAGATAATGACGCTGGGCACCGGCGGCATAAACAGCCGCTGCCGGTCGCGCGGGTATTCGTGGTGGTTACCGTGCAGCGTATACACCACGCGGCGGATGGCCGGCTGGTCGCTGACCCAGTGAAAGATAAACCGGTGCGCCACATATTCGAAGAGCGTCCAGCTGAACATGGCCCCGAAGTACGTCAGTATAACGCGGAGCAGTGAATATCCCAGGGTGGCATGGCTGTAATAGAGCATATATCCGATAACGGGCAGGTACATCCCAAAAATCACCGCGGGGTGCGTTTTGGTCAGCATCTCCAGGTAACGGCTCTTGAAAAGCCTCGCCTGCCCCTTGTTATGCACTTTTTCAAATTTCATGATGTGTTTTATTGATGGACGTTACAAAAATGCAACGTCCCGGCAGGCTGGCCAGCCATTTTTTCTCGAGTTGTCAGATAACCGGGTTGAACTGTCATGGATAATTCCCGAATGCGTAAATCTTTTTCCCGATTGGATGGTGCAACTTCTTTTTACTGATGGAATTTTGCGCCCGATTGTCAACTTGTCTCCATATATCATCATATAGCACGACCATGGCCAAAAAATTATCAGCATTATTGTTAATGCTCTTCAGCCTGATAGCCGGTGTAAGCGCCCAGAGCGGCACCGGAGGGATTAAAGGAAATATTGTCACCAGTGAGGGAGAAGCCGCCGCTTTTGTCAGCGTACGCATCGAACAACACAGCAGAGGCACTGTTACGGACGGTAAAGGCGACTTCGCCTTCCGCCGCCTGGAGCCCGGAACATATGTATTACAGGTATCCCTGCTGGGATACGAGCCAATGGCCGAAACGGTAACGGTAACGGCTAACCACACCACTACCGTGAAGCTGCACCTGCAGGTGTCCAAAACACAATTGTCAGAAGTAACCGTGGTAGGCGGCCAAAACAAGCTGGCCAACAAGGAAAGCGATTACATCGCCCGCCTGCCGATCAAAAACCTGGAAAATCCGCAGGTGTACAACGTAGTAGGTAAAGAACTGATGAAAGAACAGGTGGTCACCAGCTTTGACGACGCGCTGAAAAATGCGCCCGGCGTCACCCGCCTGTGGTCTTCTACCGGCCGCGGCGGCGACGGTGCAGGTTATTTCACCATGCGTGGCTTCGCGGTACAGCCCACCATGGTCAACGGTATCGCGGGTATCTCCAACGGCAGCCCCGATCCGGCCGACATTGAACGTATCGAAACCATCAAAGGCCCCTCCGGCACCCTGTTCGGCAGCAGCCTCGTTTCTTTCGGCGGCCTGATCAACATCGTTACCAAAAAACCTTATGACGCCTTTGGCGGCGAAATCAGCTATACCGGTGGCACCTACGGCCTGAACCGCGTAACGGCAGACCTCAACACCCCGCTGAACAAGGATAAATCCGCCATCCTGCGCACCAACGCGGCCTATCATTCCGAAGGCAGCTTCCAGGACGCAGGCTTCAAACGCTCCTGGTTCCTGGCTCCCAGCCTCTCCTACCGCGTAAACGACCGCCTGTCGTTCCTCGTGAACACGGAGTTCTACAGCGGAGAAAGCACCAACCCCACCATGATATTCCTGAACCGCCGCCGTCAGCTGATTGCCAGAACACCGGACCAGCTGGGCATCGACTTCACCCGGTCTTACACCAGCAACGATATTACCATCAAAACACCGTCTGTGAACCTCTTCGGTCAGGCCAACTATAAACTGTCTGACCAATGGACTTCCCAGACAACTGTTTCCAGGAGTACCCGCCGCAGCGAGGGCTACTACTCCTACGTGATGTTCCTCGATGAAGGCGGCACGCGGGACAACCCGATGCCTGCCAACGATACGCTCATCAGCCGCTATCTGACCCATCAGAACTCCACCACCACCGCCACCGACGTTCAGCAGAACTTCATCGGCGATTTCAAAATCGGCAGCCTGCGCAACCGCCTCGTGGCCGGACTGGACTTCCTGAGCCAGTTCACCGAAAACGACAACTCCCCCTACATCCGCTTTGACCTTATCAATACCCAGAATCCTAAAGACCCGCGCTACGCCCAGCTCAACAGGGCCGCTGTAGACGCCCGCCTGGCACAGGTGACAAGCGGACAGGTAAAAAATGCCACTACTAACTATACTTACAGCGCCTACGTTTCAGACGTGTTAAATATCACCGATCAGCTGATCGCAATGGCCAGCTTACGGGTAGACCACTTCGTTATCAGACCTACCAAAAACTACGTGACCGGTGAGAAAGGCAAAGATGATTACAGCCAGACCACTGTCTCCCCGAAATTTGGTTTGATCTACCAGGTAGTGAAAGATAAGGTGAGCCTGTTTGCCAACTACATGAACGGTTTCAAGAACGCAGCGCCTGTGACCCAGTCGTTGCCGGAGTACAGCGGCGTGCTGAAACCGCAGCAGGCCAACCAGTTTGAAGGAGGTGTGAAACTGAATGTGCTCAACAATAAACTGAGCATGAGCGCCAGCTACTATAATATCCTGGTGACCAATATGACACGGAGCATTGACGTGGAGAAAGGCGGCAACCACTATAATATTACCGTACAGGATGGCTCTCAGCGCAGCAAGGGTGTGGAAGTGGACCTGATCGCCAATCCCCTGCCGGGATTAAACATTGTGGCCGGATATGGTTATAATGACAGTAAAATGGAAAAGTCTGATTCCGGCATACTGGGCCGCCGCCCTGTCAGCGCGGGCCCTGAGCACGTGGCCAACTGGTGGATCAGCTACACCGCTACCAGCGGCAAACTGCACGGCCTCGGTATTGGTTTCGGCGGTAATTACGGCAGTGAAAATATGATCACCAATTCAAAAGCCACCGGCGTGTTCACCCTGCCTTCCTACACCGTGCTGAATGCCGGTATTTTCTACCAGGTGAATGCTTACCGCCTTGCGTTGAAGATGGACAATATCACCGACAAGGTGTACTATGGCGGATGGACGACCGTGGAGCGGATGATGCCCCGCCGTTTCTCTGCCAGCGTGGCCTTTAAATTTTAAACCTTACAATCAATTCCAATAACGGCCGGTGTGTTTCCACACCGGCTTTTTTTATGATTGTCGTTTAGCCTTGTGGCCGATCTCTCCCAGGTGCGTGTCTTTGAAGCCGGTCATATATTTCAATCCGTAGCCGAAGACGCGGTCCATACAGGAGTGGGCAAACAGGATGATCCCTGTGAATGCCAGCCATTCGAATCCCAGCAGATGACCGGCGAGATACACCAGCAGAGCGATCCCTTTATGGTGGAAGAAATTGTACACCACGGCGCCCACTTTGTTGCCCGCCGCATAACCGATCATGCTGAGGTCCGGCAGCAGCAGGCAGGCCGGAAACACCCACCAGGCATAGGATATCCGCACGTTAAACAAAATGATGGCCATGAGGAACATGGCAATTTCTTCAAGATTCAACAATGTCTTCATATAAAATTTTCAGGCAGCAAAAGTAATTAATTAGTTTTGCTGACCTCGATTTATGAATACAACATTTCAGCATTACGGCCTCTTTATGTTGCTGCTGGCCGGCTTTATAGTAGTCTGCGTCCGGACCGGCAAACTATCCGTTTCCGCGGCCATGGCGGCCGGTGTTACCGGGCTGCTGGTTTTCGCCGGCGCGGGTTATCCCGGCATAGCCTTATTGGGTACGTTCTTCGTGCTGGGCACCCTGGCTACTTCCCACAAAAAAAATATCAAAGCCGCTATTACGGCTGACGGAGCGCATCCTGAAAAGCGGAAGGCCGGCCAGGTATTTGCCAATGGCGGTGCCGCCGCGCTCATGGCGTTGCTGATGCTTGCCGATCCCGTGCGGGCAGAGCTGTATGGGCTGATGCTGGCGGGCAGCCTCGCTTCCGCAACCGCCGATACGTTGTCGTCTGAACTGGGCACTGTTTACGGCCGCCGCTTTTTCAATATCCTCACTTTCAGAAAAGAAGCGAAGGGACTGGATGGCGTGGTAAGCCTGGAAGGCACGCTGCTGGGGGCTGCAGGCGCAGGGGTGATCGCCATCGTATATGCGTTGGCGGCAGGGTTCGACCGGCGTATGGCCTATATCGTGATGGCCGGCATTCTGGGCAATCTGATGGATTCTGTGCTGGGGGCGGCGCTGGAGCGGAAACACTACATCGGCAATGATGCCGTTAATTTCAGCAATACGTTGTTTGCCGCACTGGTAGCCGGAGCATGCGGCTGGTGGTGGTAAAGAAAAAGCCCGCGCGGTGGCGGGCTTGCAGCTGTTTATAAGGTAACGATCTTTCCGGTACGGACCGACTCGTCGCAGGCAAAAGCGATGCGCAGGCTGTTCACCGCATCCTGCACGTGGTCTGTCAGGTCTATGTTTTCGCGGATTGCCTTCAGGAAGTAACGCTGTTCACGGTTGCACAGTTCCTGGTGGTCCGGTTCATCCTCCATATTGATCCAGGTATCTTCTTTCGCAAATTCCCCTTTATCGTTCAGCGTGGCATGATGCAGCCGCAGGGACTCTGTTTTCGTATGTGCCTCTATGTTATCTGAGTTGCCCGCTTTGCCGGATTCTTTTGCCACGATAGACACGCAGCCCTGCGGGCCGATCACGTCCTTCACGAAGAAAGCGGTTTCGCTGATCATGGGCCCCCAGCCTGCTTCGTACCAGCCTACGGAACCGTCTTCAAAGCGGATCTGCAACTGGCCATAGTTGTAGTTGTCTGCCGGGATATCGCTGGACAGCCGTGCGCCGATGGCGCTCACCTGCACCGGTTTGGAGCGGGTCATCTGGCACATCACGTCGATATAGTGCACGCCGCAGTCCACAATGGGACTCAGGCTCTGCAGCAGGTTGCGGTGCACGCCCCATTTGCTGCCGGAGCTCTGCTGGTTGAGGTTCATGCGCATCACCAGCGGTTTACCCAGCTGGTGGGCTATCTCCACGAAACGCTCCCAGGACGGGTGATGGCGCAGGATGTATCCTACCACCAGTTTTTTACCGGCTTTCCGTGCAGCCACGGCTACCCTTTCAGCGCCCGCCACGGAGTCTGCCAGCGGTTTTTCGATGAACACATGACAACCGCTTTCCAGCGCTTTGATTGCATAACTTTCGTGAGTGTCGGGATAGGTGGAGATGCAGACAGCATCCGGCCGGGTGGCCGCCAGTGCCTCTTCGTAGTTGCTGTACAGCGTGTAACCGCCGCCCAGTTTATCATTTAACACCTGCTTGCTGGAGCCGGTAGATACGATACCACATATTTCAAAGCCGTCCAGGGTGTGATAAGCCACGGCATGGGAGGTGCCCATATTGCCACAGCCTACAACGAGCACCCGCAATGGTTGTACGTTTTCTGCCATGAGATAAATTCCGGTTTAGTTTTTCATCAATCCCGGTAAGATACAGTGCAATACAGTGATTTACAAGCAGAATTTTATGCCGGCCGGAAATGTTACTTTTGCAGAAACGACAGCAGCATGGAGATTTTTCAGCAGGCTTTACGGCTAAAAGCCCGTCCCAGAGGGTTTCACCTGATCACGCACGAGGTGGTGCAGGCCTTTCCGCAGATAGGCACGTTGCAGTCCGGCGTGTTGCAGGTATTTATCCAGCACACCTCCGCCGGCCTGACGATCAATGAAAATGCAGACCCGACAGTGCGGGTGGATTTTGAAACGTATTTCAACAAAGCCGTTCCGGAAAACGACCCAGATTATGAGCACAATGACGAAGGACCCGACGATATGCCTGCCCACCTGAAGGCTTCCCTGCTAGGCTGTTCCGTGATGATACCCATTCATAACGGCCGGCTGGCGCTGGGCACCTGGCAGGGTATTTACCTGTGCGAACACCGGGACCACGGCGGCCCGCGCAACCTGGTGCTGACCGCCTGGGGCAAACCCATGTCCTGACTTGGTGAGGCGGCAAAGCAGGCATAGCTCTTCTATCGTCAAAAAAGCAGAAGACACGTTATTTCCCCTGCGGGAAACGATCGCCTACCAGGTTGAGCTCAATATGATGTTCGAGATAAGCTTTCAGTCCGGCTAACACCCAGCAGAAGCCGCCGGTGGAGTCCAGCGCTTTTTGCTGCACCGTCTGCGCATCACCGGAGAAGCCGTCATTCACCACTTCCACGAAAGTGGCGTCGTCGCCATGCGGCGTAAACGTCCACACCACGCGGGTGGCGTTCTCAGCAGCTTTCGGGTTGCCGCCTGCCCGGTCGTAGCTGTCATACCAGCGGATCTCGATCCGCCTGTCGGGCTCAATAGCGACGGTGTCCACGGCGCTGCTTACATTGTACATTTCCCAGGACCAGATCACTTCTTTACCCACCTCCAGTTTACCGGTGCTTTTGGTAAACCAGAACCGGGTGGTGACTGCCGGGTCAATAAATGCGTTAAACACTTCCGCTGCAGGTCTCCGGATCAGCATGCCGCTTTGTGCGATCGCTGGTTGAGGTGTGTTTGCCATAGTCATGATTTTTTAAACAATAAAAAAATGCGTAATCGATCGGTTACAAATATAAATTATTAAACCAATCGGTTACGCATTTTTTTTGGATAAAAATTAATGGAAGTAGATATCAACGTAGTCTACCACATTATTTCCTTCACAGTTGTCCATCTCCTGCAGCCGCCAGTATTTTCTGGCGCCTTTGGCCAGGAAGTGGTAGGTGCCGGTTTTTTCGCACACCTTGCCGCCATTGACATTGCTGTATTGGGTGCGGATGGTACCGTTAAAAGTCAGTTCTTTAGGAGTGTCCACGGTGAGAGTTCCGTCGATGGTCACAAAATCGCCGGTCTTCTCATCCCGTTGTTCTCCTTTTACCGTATAGGTAGCGTCTTTTTGTTTCGTGATCATCACTTCACCGGGGTGGTCCCAGCTGATCCATTGCAGGGTGAAGCTGTGTTTGCCTTCGCGAATTGTCTTGCCTGCAGGCGGCTGGGCATAGGTGGCGGTCCCGGTAAAAAGGGCGGCGGTCAACAGGCATGCAGTGATTAATTTCTTCATCATACGTACAATGTATTGGTTAAAAACAGTGTATCAAATATAAGTGCATTACCGTCTCCCGCCAAACCCCTTCTAGCGGCTTACTGTCAACAGCAGCGCTGCCAGTTCTTCCGGCTGGGTGATCATGGCGTCATGTCCTGTTTTCATTTCGTAGTATTTCCATTGGGGCGATTGTTTTGCTTTGGCGGCAAACACACCCAGTACCGGCAGCTGTGGCTGCGTGCAGGCGATGTAGATGAGCGGCAGACCATTGCCATACGGATGATGTAAGGTCAGCCGCCGGGCGAAAGTACCGTAAGGTTGCAACGTAAGCCGGGCATCTACCCACTGCTGGTCTTGCGTATTGGTGACGCCAAACAGGCTGGAAGGCCGTATCGACAAGCTATGCATCCCATACTGCGCCGCATCTTTTTCAAATTCCTTTTGAAGCGATGCCGGATGCACGGAGATACAGCTCTCCCCGTTCCCCGCGATAACCGCATCCAGGTAAACCAGTTTACTGATCCTTTCAGGGATACGGTCTGCCACCCCGGCAATGACCACGCCGGCGTAACTGTGCCCTACCAGCACCACATCGTGCAGGTCTTCCATATAAAGCAGGTTGACGATATCGGTAATGTGGGTATTAAGATCGATACTGTCATGCGGCTGGTTTTTATGTTCTCCCAGGCCGCTGAGGGAAGGCGTATAAACGATATGACCCTCCGCCCGCAGCTTTTCACTGACCCTTTGCCAGCTCCAGCCACCGTGCCAGGCGCCGTGCACCAATACAAACACTTTCCGCGACTGCGCTATGAGAGATACCTGTACCAACAGGAATACGATGATTAATCTGATAAACTTTTGCATGGAAAAATAATTTTCCTGCAAGTTTAAAAAGACATCTCATCAACATCAATAACTCACCCGAAAGTGAGTGGGAAGAGAGCGGTGACAGATATGGGATAATGCCAATAGTAAAGCTGGCAAACGATCTTTCCAGATCCAGTTGCAAGTAGTCATACGACAACGGGTATATTTACGGCTTAAATATACGGCTGTAGCAGGTAATATTCCGGGAGAAAAGAGCGTTGTGTTAATTGTTGTTGATGTGCTGCCGGGTGATGCCCAGCTTTTTCATTCTTGCTTCCAGCGTGGTTGGCTTTATCTGTAGGATAGCCGCAGCGCCGTTTTCTCCGCGGATACGGCCATTACAGTGTTTCAGTACACGGATGATCAGTTGTCTTTCTGCTTCCGCGAGGCTGGTGATGGGCGGACTGGAATCGGTGTCCCTGGCTTTTTCCGGCGGGGGTAGTTCCACATAAATCACCGGCGCGTTGCCGATGATGACGGCTCTTTCCACCAGGTGCTGCAGTTCGCGGATATTGCCGGGCCAGTGATAACGGAGCATCGCTTCCATAGAACGCTGGCTGATGGTCGCTACCGGTTTGTGGAAATGTTGGGACGCACTTTCCACAAAGTATTTCGCCAGCAAGGGGATGTCTTCTTTCCGTTCCCGCAGGGGCGGCAGGTGTATCGGAAATACGTTGAGCCGGTAGTAGAGATCGTAGCGGAAGCGGCCGGCCTGGCACTCCGCCTCCAGGACGCGGTTGGTGGCGGCAACCACCCGCACGTCCGTCTTAACGGTGACGCCACCTATTCTTTCTATTTCTTTTTCCTGTAATACTCTCAGTAGTTTCGGCTGTTGTTCCAGCGGCAGCTCTCCTATTTCATCGAGGAAGATGGTGCTTTGATGCGCCAGTTCAAACTTGCCGGCGCGGCGTTGCAGTGCACCGGTAAAGGCGCCTTTCTCATGGCCAAACAATTCAGATTCTATCAGCTGCGGTGGCAAGGCGGCACAGTTGACTTTCACCATGGAACGCGTCCTGCGGGCAGACCATTCATGGATAGCCTGCGCAATCACTTCTTTGCCGGTACCAGTTTCCCCGGTAAGCAATACGGTGGCATCCGTATCCGCCACCTGCTGCACTTGCTGTATGACAGCCTGCAGCGCAGGGCCTCCTATCAATGGTCCGTATGACGTTGATAAATAAGCAGCATCCTTTCGGGTATGTTCACTCCTCATTACACTATAGGGTCAGTGAGTCGTCTCTATGGCAACTCCGGTTAACAATATCCAACATTTCGTATATCCGTTTGGGTAACTCCAAAATATTGGACGGGACCACGGTCAATTATCTTCGTAGGTGATTGGTTAACAGTAACTTATTCACATGGCATGGTCATTGAATTCCGGATGGAAATTTTTTAACCCGAAAAAATTTATAGTTCACCCGTAAAAAAACTAAGCCCAAACAATCACATATGTAAATAAGCAATAGCAGATTTCAGCGATAGTAACAGGTAAAGACTTTTATATCAATAGCAGGCTGCATTATACAAAAAAGATACCAGTTGGTTATCTGAAAAGCCTGTTATGTACCCCCCATTAATACACCCGTACGGACTCCTTCCTTGTTATGCCATCACCCGCTGAAAAAAGCCATGCCATCCAACACATAGCCATCAAAACTATATGTTTAAAAACCTCATTTGTTATGCCTTACTTTACAGTTGAGATTACCGAGAAAGAACAGTGGAACCAGGTTATCCGTGCAGCCCACATTTATGATTTTTACCACACCTGGTATTATCATCAGTTGTCTGCGGGAGACAGTCAGCCTTTTTTATTTGTTTTTGAAAAAGAGGGGGATTTCATCGCTGTACCGTTGCTGAAGCGGAATATAGAAGACACCAGTTATTTTGATTGCACCTCTGTATACGGTTATTCGGGACCTTTATCCAGCCTCGATTTCCGGGACATGCCACCGTTACTCTTACAGCAATTCTCGCAGGCCTTTCTCCAGTTTCTGAAAAAGAAAAAAATAGTGAGTGTCTTTAGCAGGCTGCATCCGTTGATCCACCAACACTTTCAGCCGGGGAAAACCGGTGGTTTATATGACAACGGGAAAACAGTGGTGATAGACCTCACCCCTTCCATGGCGGAACAGCGGCAACGGTACCGCAAGGCATTCCGTTCCAAGATCAATCAGTTGCGGAATAAAGGTTACAAGGTACGGCGGGGCGACAGCGAAGAAGACATCGCATCATTTGCAGCAATCTATTTGCAGAATATGCAACGGCTGGGCGCGAGCACCAATTATCATTTCGATAAAAATTATTTTAGCCGGTTATTACAGGCCACCGGCTTTGAGAGTTATATCCTGCTGGCGTCTTATGAAGATCGTGATACGGCAGGCGTTTTTGTTACCTGTTGTAACAACATCATGCAGTTGCACCTGGCGGCCACCCATGATGATTTTATTCACGATTCCCCCATGCGGTTGCTGGTGGAAGAAGCCAGTATTTTCGGGCAATCCAAAGGGATACAGTATTTGCACCTCGGCGGCGGCGTAGGCGGGCAGCAGGACTCGCTGTTTAATTTCAAAGCCGGCTTCTCCGATCAGCACCTGGATTTTAAAACCTGGCGGCTGATCGCCGATACCGCCACTTATAAAGCCCTGACACTGAAAAAGGCGCCCACACCGGTCATGACAGACCTGCCTTTTCCTATCTACCGCTTTCTCTAGTTATAGTTGATAAAAAATTTTACCATATCTTTTTTTTAAACCTTCATCACGTATGCATTCCAACATCACCATTGCGATTGACTTTGACGGCACCTGCGCTTATCATCGTTTTCCGATGATAGGGGAAGAAATTCCACACTGTATCACCGTGTTACAAAGACTGCAACAGCAAGGGGTAAGACTTATACTCAATACCATGCGGTCCGGCAGGCATCTGAAAGATGCCGTGAAATGGCTCAAGGGTAAAGGCATTACCCTCTACGGTGAAAACAGGCACCCACAGCAGCGCCGGTGGACCGGCAGTCCCAAAGTACAGGCCGACTTTTACATTGACGATGCAGCCCTCGGCTGCCCCGTAGAAGAAGATATTTTCGGAAGAGTTGCTGTCAACTGGTATAAAATGGAAACCCTTTTGGAGACGCGGCAGGTATTGCCTGCCCGCAATCGGGCCAAAGAAAAAGCCTGGCCATTGCTGCCAGCGAAGTAAGCATAGCTGTTCTTCAATCAGAAAAGCCTGCGTTCACGCAGGCTTCTTTATTTTAACGTTCCATATGCAGGATCGGGTAAGGCTTGCCCATTCCGTCTTTCTCAGACCGGCCGCTGACTTTAAAGCCCATCCGCTCGTAAAATCCTACGGCCTGCCTGTTTTGCTCGTTCACATCCACTTTACGGATATGCAGCTCCGTAAGGGCGTAATGAATAAGCTGTTTGCCCACTCCCTGTCCCCGCGAGGCATCATCCACAAACAACATCTCCAGCGAGTCGGCATGTACACCGAGGAAAGCCAACGGTCGCCCCTCGTCATTCAATAACAGATAGGTATCTACCTGTGGAAAAAAGGCCTCCGCCAGGAGCCCCTTGATATGCTCAAAATCTTCCCGCGTTAAAAAATCATGGGTGGCCTTTACGGCGGATTCCCATATCCTTACCATCTCCGGGTAATCAGTAGCTGTTGCTCTTCTTATCTGCATACTCCCATCCTGTTTTAGTGTGGACGGCAATTTCGCGTTTTCAGGGATTTCCTCCAAATATCCCCTGTAGATGACAACAGGCTTCTTTCTGTGAATTGTACCAATTATCCAACGATGAGTGTCATAAATCCCAAGTACCGCCATGTTAATTTTGTACTTAATTAATTCCTGCAACAATGACTACAAGTGTAATCTTCTTCGGCATTATGGCTGCCCTGGGCTACATCGTTTTACAATCCCTGTTTATACTGGGCGTACGGATAGCGGCGAAAGGCGCGGTAGAGAAACTGCCCAATGGAAAGGACAAAGACAGCGAAATGATCCTGTTCCCCGTTTTCAAGTATCTCACCCGTACAGCACGGATAAAAATTTATTACAGCGACGAACAGTTTGAGCAACTGGCACAGAAGCTCAGCGTACTGATGCCGGAATACCGGTTGCGCACAGAAGAAAATAGTATCCTGCTTCCTTTGGGCGATGTATCCAGGGTTCCTTTGCTGAAAGAGCTGAATAATATACTCCCCAGGATAGACGGGAAAATACAGGTAGAGGTAACGGACAACGGTATACGTTTTTTTAAGATCGACGAAGTGTTCAAGGTCAATAAATACCTGCGTAAACCGGTGATCCAGTGTCCTATCTGTATGGCTTCCTACTGGAGCGTTTTCAGCTACTGGGTTCCCGTGATTTATTTTTATGGCTTTAGTTTCTGGGTGGTATATGCCGGCGTGGTCAACATCTGCGCGGTGGCCAGCATGAACTGGCTGCTGTGGATGCGGGGCTCTGCCTACGAATCACAGATCATGAAGGGATAACAGGCTGTTTCGCAGCCCGTATTGCCGGCATAGCTCCTCCATTTTCTGCGAGAAAGCCTGCCGGTAATACGCCGGCATTTGCGGACCATCCGCGAAAAACCGCTGGTACTTTTCCAGCAAATGAGGATAATGTCTGGCAACAGCGTTCAGCACCAGTGTTTTACTGGCAGCCGGCCCGTCGCCGAATAATGTCAGCGTAGCCGGGAACAGGTAAGCGGCACCGGCAGCTTTAAAGGCCGGGAACATCTCCTCCAGGTGCGCCGCGGTATCTGTGATAAAAGGCAACAACGGCATCAGGCTAACGCCGCTGTGAAAGCCTCTTTGAACGGCCGTTTTTAACGTCGTAAGGCGCAGTGAAGGCGGCGTGGCGCCGGGTTCGAAAACACGCGCAATGGCATCGGAGGTGGTGGAAAAGGAGAAAGTGAGGAAAACTTTATGGGAGAGTTTACCCTGGAGATCGTTGGGGAGAATGGCAGTTTTGTCGATGTCCTGCAGTAAATCGAAATCGCGGCTGACCAGGTCTGACCTGGTGATCACATGTACGGGGAACCGGTACTGCAGGATCACCTCCAGGAGGCGGCGGGTAAGCTGCTGCGTTTTTTCGATTTGCAGGTAAGGGTCGGTAGCGGAAGACAATACAATAATGCCGTACTGTTTTTTCCGCGCGCGTAGTGACAGCTGCCGCTCCAGCAGTTCCACCGCATTGCTCTTAACGCTTAACTTCTCCTCCATGTTGACCCCGTACTTACTGCCCCTGATATAACAGTATTGACAATTGAAGGAGCAGCCGCTGTAGGGATTAAGCGTATAGTCGTCCAGGAACCAGGGATCCCGGCGCTTCGTCTTGTTCAATATGGATTTAACAGTGACGGTGCGTATCATTTTTTTTGCGGTAGTGAAGACCTATATTAATTTTTGTCCGGAACCATTGCCTGGTGGCGGCTGATTCGATACGCGGATAATAACGGGCTACCAGTTCCGGGTGGAACTTTGCCACCGTTTTGGCGCCCCATCCGATCCCTTTCCGGGTATGAAAATCTGTTGTGTCCGACAATGATAAAAGGATGTTGAACACCCGGTCCACAAATGCCGGTGGCAGTCCTTTTTTCACCGCGTAATGCGTGGCCACTCCCACTGTTCTCACCATCCATTTATTCTCATGCAGCGAAAGCTGCTGTAGCAAGGGAATGGTCTTTTCCGGCATTGTCAGCAAGGCGTGGCCCAGTACCCGTTCCCCGATAATATCGCACACATACCACTGGTCGCCGAACTGAATGTAGGTACAGGCCTTGTCGATGGACGCCTCGAAGTACCGGTCCAGGCGCAGCTGCAGGATCATGCCGGCCAGCACCTGGCTACCGGTTTCCCGCAGGTGGATAATATCGTCCAGGATGTCTGCCTGGTCCTCCTCCGGGACTGTGGCTGCTATCTCCCTGGCAGCATATTCCAGCAGCGGGAACCTCACTTTTTTCTTCAGCAGCGCATCGTGCAGCGAGGTCACAAAGGCCTCCCGGCCGCTACGCTGCAAAGTATGCAGGGCTGCCGACACCAGGTGTCTGATCGTTGCCTTACTGCTGATAATTTCCATACATCGTGCTTGTTCCGGCGATAAAGGTATAAAATATACCAACGTTTCCGCCTACATCAGGAGGCCGTCTCTTTGGGGGAGACGGCCTCGCTGTTATCGGGTAGATGGCGTGTTGTTTATTGTGCCCGGAGGCTGTTGACCGGGTTAGCCAGCGCTGCACGGATAGCCTGGAAGCTGATAGTGACCAGTGCGATGGCTATGGCCATAAAACCAGCCGCAGCAAAGACTTCCCAGCCAATACTGATCCGGTAGGCGAAATCCAGCAGCCAGCGATGCATGGCCCACCAGCCCAGCGGGAAGGCGAACAGGATGGCGATCATCACCAGTTTCAGAAAATCTTTGGACAGCAGGTGGACGATGTTGGTCATGGTGGCGCCCAGCACCTTGCGGATACCGATTTCGCGGGTCCGTTGTTCCGCCGCATAGGCTGCCAGGCCAAACAGCCCGAGGCTGGCGATGAAGATGGCCAGTATAGCGAAGGAGAGGGATATTTTACCCATCCTGCTTTCAGATTGATACAGGTTGTTAAAATCATCGTCCATGAAAGAGTAGTTGAACGGCTGGTTCGGCACCATGGTTTTCCATTTCTCTTCCACCTGTGCTACCAGGGTCTGTATATCGCTGCTGCGTACGCGGAAAGCCATACTGCCTCTGTCTTCCCGGAGGAACAGCGCCAGCGGCGTTACCTGTTCCCGCAGCGAGTTGAAGTTAAAATCTTTCACCACGCCGATGATGGTATAACTGTCTCCGCTTTTACGCTCTACGTCCTGCCAGTCATATATTTTGTGGTTGAGCGGATCTTTCAGTCCGATCAGCCGCGCGGCCGCTTCATTGATGACTACTGCCTGTGAGTCTGTCGGGAAAGCCGCGGAGAAGCCCCTGCCGGTTTTCATCTGCATGCCCATAGCGGGGATGTATTGATCATCCACTGACCACATTTGCATAGTCACCGCTTTTTTGGGGTCAGGCACCGGCGTGAGGAACAGGGGACCGTCGTTACGGCTGTTGCCGGTGGGCAGATAGGAAGTCATGGTACCGGCCTGCACACCATTGAGGGCCAGCACCTCCTGCCGGAAAGCTTTCGCCTGTGAGCCCAGTGCAACAGTATTCTGTAACACCAACACCTGGTCGCGGTTAAAGCCCAGTTGTTTATTGCGGATAAAGCGGAGTTGATTATAGATGACCATTGTTCCCACCATCAGGATAATAGAGATGCTGAACTGGAATACGACCAGTCCGTTGCGCAACATACTGTTGCGGAAGCCGGAGGCGATCGTACCTTTCAGCACCAGCAGCGGCCGGAAGGCAGACAGGAAAAAAGCAGGGTAACTACCGGCCAGTAGTCCCACCAGTATCACGAGGCCCAGCAGGATGAGGCCCAGCCATGGTCTGCTGAACAGGCCCAGGGTGATGTGTTTTCCCGCCACATCATTAAACAGGGGCAACATCAGCGAGGCGATCCCCAGCGCCAGCAACATGGCAATGGCGCTTACCAGCAGCGATTCTGTCAGGAACTGCGCTACCAGCTGGGTACGTTGCGAGCCCATGACTTTGCGGATGCCTACTTCCTTCGCCCTGTTGGCCGAACGTGCGGTAGAGAGGTTCATAAAATTCACACAGGCGATCAGCAGAATGAACAGCGCGATCGCCGAGAAAATGTATACATACTGAATAGAGCTGTTGGGGCTCAGTTCAGCGCTTTTGTTGCTATGCAGGTGTACGGCAGTCAGCGGCATCAGCGTGTAACGGATATAGTTGCCATCACGGGCCAGGTCTTCCTGGGAAGCGTTCATCATCGACAGCAGCTGCGGGGCGATGTATTTAGCGGTGGCCTGTCCGAGTTTGGCTTCCAGTTTCTTGGAATCTACTCCTTTGCGCAGCACCACGTAGGTATTGAAGTTATTACTTAACCAGATGTCGTTTCGGCTTTCCGGCGCGCCGGAGAGCGAGGCGAAGAAATCGAAGTCCACATGTGTAAGGCCGGGAAATGGTTTCAGTACGCCTGTTACCTTATAAGGCACGCTGTCATTGATCATCAGGTCGCGGCCCACAGCATCGGTGGTGTTAAAATACTTGAGGGCCGTTTTCTCTGTGATCACCACAGTGCGTGGCTCCCGTAGCGCTGTCGTTTGATCTCCTGCCAGTAGCGGAAGAGAGAAAACGCGGAACAGGGTGGAGTCAGCGAAAACTACTTTTTCTTCCCTGATGTTCTGATTTCCCTTACGCACCAGCCACCCGTCATACTTACGAAAGCGCGTCTCCTGCTCTATCTCCGGCAGGTCATTTTTCACGGCCGGCCCCAGCGGTGCCGGTGCGGTGGCGATCACGTAATGGGTGCCGCCGAATTTGATATCGGCATCTACCCGGTAGGTCCTTTCAGCAGCAGCGTGAAAACGGTCGTAGCTCAGTTCATCGAGGACGTAAAGAATGATCAGCAGGCTGGTGGCCAGGCCTATGGCCAGCCCCAGCACGTTGATGGCGGAAAAGGCTTTGTTCTTCCAGAGGTTACGTATCGCTACGCTGAAATAATTTTTTAGCATGACAGGGAAATTTATACCTAAAAACGATTCTGACCTACCAAAAAAGAAACCATCAAGCTATAAACTATATATCAAACTAATACAAATAACTATTTTTTACATAATGTCCAGATTCGAACAATGCCTGTTCGGTTATGACAGCAGTTCCTCCAGCGGCAGCGGCGTGGCGGTGCTTCCTCTCCAGGCGACGAAACCGTCTGGCCGTACCAGCAAAGCCTCTCCTGAAACAGCGCCGGTGGCATCCTCCCATTGCGCCAGCCTGTCGGCGGCCAACGGGTACACCTGTACGAAAACGGGATGTCCGTTCACTATCTCCTGCCATGGCGCCGGATCGCCGTGAACGAAGAGCGTAAAGCGTCCTTGCAGCAGATCGAGGGTAGACAGTTTACGGTCATCATCCAGCCACAGGTGAGGCACACGGGTGCCGGGAAGGCCATATAACACTTTATCTGCCGGCGTAGGCGGACAGCTGGAAGCGATCTTCACCGGGTAGTGATAATCGGGGATACCGATCAGCGTCCGTACATTTTGCGTCAGCTCCATTTCTTTCGGCGGCGTGGGTTCACCTGCTTTCGGTGCTGCTTTCGGTGGTGCTATCACCTGTCGCTGCATGATCTCCTGGTCTTTCAGGATACCGTTTTCGTCTGCCAGCGTCGCCGAACGCAGGGCGTTGGCCAGTCCTACCGGCTGCCTTTCGGGCGTATAGGAGTCCAGCAGGGATGGGGCCGCATGTCCTTTCAGTACCGCTGCTATCTTCCAGGCCAGGTTCTGGGCGTCCTGGATGCCGGTATTAGCGCCTTTTCCGCCGTAGGGCGTCATGACATGCGCGGCGTCACCGGCGAGGAAAATGCGGCCGCTTTGCATGGTGTCTGTCACCCGCACGGTCATCTCCCAGGGCAGCACGCTGAGAATACGGACCGGCAGCTCCGGCATCCCCAGGGCGGTATGGAGGATAGCCAGCAGTCTTTCGTTCGTATAATCTTCCACGTGCTCGCCTTTATCAGGGTAGTAACGCAGCTGGTACACCCAGCGGTCGCTGTTATTGATGGCCGTCACAAAACCGGTAATGCCCGGCGTATCGATGATACAGATGCTGAACTCCCGGTTGAGCACCAGTTCCGCCATATCGGCTTCGAAGTAGATGTTGAGAAAATCTGCCAGTACGCCCGGACCGGTGACTGGCAGCTGCAGCTGTTGCCTGACGGGGCTGCCGGCGCCGTCGGCCGCAATCAGGTAATCAGCCGTCACGACAGTGGTGGCTCCTGTTTCCCGGTCACGCAATACGGCCGTTACACCGTCTTCTCCCTGTGAGCAGGAAATCATCTCGGTATAAAACAACAGGTTGGCACCTCTCTCCTCTGCGGTGGCGCGCAATACCGGTTCTGCGAGGTCCTGGGTACAGCGGGCGCCGCTTTCAGGTGTGAGCGCCGCCAGGCTCTCCAGTCCTTTCAGCTGGCTGGGATAGGTGATGCGGCCGCCCTCCCGCGGCTTGATATCTGCCAGCACCGCTGCCAGCGTGTCGCCCCGCAGGACGCCCCAGGCCGGTCCCAGTGCTTTGCCCGCTTCCCGTATCGCCTCGCTTATGCCCAGTTCGCGAAATAGCTCCATGGTGCGGATATCAAATCCTCTCGCCCTCGGATGAATAGAGGTACCGCGATGCCGTTCCACCAGCAAAGGCCGGATACCCTGCTGCAAAAGAAATAAAGCGGCCGAAAGCCCGGTAATACCGCCGCCGGCGATCAGCACCGGCACATGCATGGGTTGTTGTGTTGTCATAGATAAAATATTTCCTGCAAAATTGCCGGTCCGCCGACAGGGCGGAGTGCACAAAACGGATAAATAAGTACCATCTTTGTAGCGGTTTCACCCTACATTTGTCATCATGGAAACATCCGTTGCCCATACGACCGCTTTCAGAGACGCTTTCCTGATCCCCCAGGTGGAGGTACATCACTACCGTCTTCCTATGCCCGATGTAGACGGCAGCGGCAAGTTCATCCTCTGCGAAGACATGGCCATTGCCGACGGGCATGTGGTGGCCGGCCCGGCGGACTTCTCCTGGGAACACTATAATGAAAAGACTTTCGTGGAGCTTAATTTTGTTATGTCGGGACAGCTGTACCAGACCCATGAAGGATTGATCCACCGGGAGCTGTTCAGGCAGGGAAGCGCCAACATGTTGTTCAATCCTTCCTCGTGGGAGAAAAATGAACTGGCCGACACGAAAGGCTTCCGTAACCTGGGGGTGCATATCAAACCGGAAAAGATGATCGCGTTGCTCGACAGCTACGCACCGGAGCTGCATCACCTGACAGAAAAGATAGCGAAGGGCATCCCCTTCGTGGCGCATGCGCCGGCGGCTTATTTCAGTCCGCGGCTGCAGCATACGCTGGACCATATCTGGGACAGCCCCGCACCCAAAGGCCTTAAGCGCCTGCATTTTGAAACACAGATACTGCAGCTGCTGGCGCTGCAATGCGAGGCGTTGCTGCCTTCACCCAGGCGTACCGGCACAGCTACCCTCCGCGCCGCCGACCGGGAGCGCTTACATCACGCCCGGCAGTACCTGCAGGAGCATCTGGCCTTCCCTCCCACTTTGGCGGAGCTGTCGCGCTTATGCGGCCTGAATGAGTTTAAACTGAAAAAAGGGTTCCGGTTGCTGTTCGGACAAAGTGTATTTGCTTTTGTGAACAGTGAGCGGCTGGAAGTTGCCAGGCAGCAGATACTACAGGGAGAACATAATATTTCAGAGATCGCCTACGGCCTCGGCTATACGCACCCGCAGCATTTTCACCGGGCGTTTAAAAAGAAATTCGGGATGACGCCGATGGGGTTGTTGAAATGATGTCTATGGACCGCGAAACGATACAATACATCCTTACGTACTATCTTCACCTGATAGCTCCTCCTGCCCAACAGGTCTTCCTAAAGATAAAATACACTTTAACCGCTGTCCGGAGTGCAACGGCCTGGCCAGGACGCCGGAGGCACAGCAGTGCAGGCATTGCGGGTGTAGCTGGCGGGATAAGTAAATTGCCCCTTTTGCCCCTTTATTGCCCCTTTAGAGTATTAATTGCCCCATTAACGGATCTTTGCGTTGGCCCCTACGTGGGCCCTTTAGTAGCATTATGGCCCCTTTATGGCCCCTTTAATTGTGTTTTGGCCCCTTTACACGGCCCCTTTCTACCGAAACCTAAAATAAAATTAGTTTGACTTAGAACTCAAACGGTAATATAGGCAATATGGCGTTAGAGATATAAGTATTTTTCAATTGTGCACACATCAAGCCACGGGTAGTTCCTACCGCTGCTCTGCTCATGGATTCTCCTATAGTAGGGAGGATTTTAATGGTCTTATCCTGCAATGTTATTATATATTGATCAAAAACTTTCATTTCAAAAAAACAGATCGTCTTGAAGACCAGCAACTGTTCTTCCGTCTCTTTATTTGTTATAACGACCGATGTCGTATAAATTAACAGCTTTCGTTCAGCATCCACTTTCTGATTTTGTTCAATTTCATAGCCCAATACGTGTCCATGCTTAAATTGACGTGGTTTAGCGACAAGATCGAAATCCGTAACATCTGCTGCGACAATCCGATATGAATGCATAATGTCTTCCATGCTATATTATTTATTCCTCTGTTACGTATTCGATAGTTTTTTCCGATATTTCCAATCCTCCCATGTCATTGATATACTGATTGAGCTCAAGTGAAGTCCAGCCTATGACAGTAGAAGATACATTCAATTTGAGATTTACCTGGGCAGATGAGTTTATTGGTTCAATATTCAACAATGGAATATCTAATATGCGTTGAATTTCAATAAGTGTATCAACCGTAAAGTTATGAGTTCCGCTCATCCAACGTGAGACAAGGGAAACCGACTTACCCATTAGCTCTGCAAATTGAGTCTGAGTCATACCCCGTGACTTCATTGCATCGTATATCTTGGCAGCCAACTTCATTTTGTAGTCTGTCTGTGCTTGTTCATACGGCGTAATTGAATCCGATAACTCTTTAACCAGAGGGCTGAGATAGTCATCTCCCCAATTGTCATCCTGTTGTTTCTGTTTGTGTGTCATAGTTATATTATATTTCTTTATTAGGAGCAGGCGGTCTGGTAATCCAAAGGTCCCCTTCCAATATCAAACCATCTGCAGATATTCTCAGATCTTTATTTTTTATCTTAGTGCGAATTATCCTGGACACATCCATCATTGCATGAACTTCTCTTTCTAAATTTTTATCTTCTTGCCAGGTTCTTGTCTTCTTAGGTCCACCATCCCCCAGGATGGTAATCTGATCAGAAAGGCGAATACAGTAAAGTCGTAGATTATTTTCCGGAACATCATATAAAGCGCAAACCAGATCATCTGTATCAAGCCCCTCGTCCAGTTTAAAAAAATTTTGTTTGCATCCTGTCACCTTGCCCAATGACGTCAATCGTCGTGCAATATCCATTAGTTCTTTTAAATACAGGCTTCGGTACTTTTGTACAAACTGTTCAAATTTAGTAGTTGCTGCACCATTCGTGGTCTCAACCATCACTGTATAAAGTGAAGCCATTTTTCCGGAGTAGGTTTCCAACCTTTTTAATTTAGACCTCACAAATCATTCATTTGCAATTTAAGAATAAATTTTCACCTATAGGTAAAAATCAATATTTAAGATTATATTCGTTTAAACCGAAAGAATTTCAAAACTATGATTATTAATTATTTATACATATAATTAATAATTTCTCAAAACGTCGACTTCCATTTTTCGCGATTGTCACAGGGGCTAACAAGACCGCGTTGCCAACCTAAGGATATCCATTTAAGATGCTCATCCCGCCACGATGTTTTGTATTCTATATTTTGTTGTTCAGGCATAACAATTACGGATAAGCCGCGAAAGTATCGTTTGCCATTTCAACAAACCCCGTATTCCCGTAAACAGATCTGTATTAACAAAAAATAATTCCTCCCCTGTCCTATTTCCTCCCGCTCACGCATCATACCCCTGCAACAAATTCATTTCACATGCAATCAACTACCAAAGGCCGCAAGGCCGCCTACTGGATCACCACTGGTTTACTCGCCGCCGGCATGCTTTCCGGTGGTATCGCTCAACTGTTACGTACCCCTTCCACCACACAGGGAATTGTGCATCTGGGCTATCCCGTTTACATCATGACGATACTGGCCAGCTGGAAGATACTGGGCGTTGCAGTGCTGCTGCTGCCGCGGCTGACACTGGTCAAAGAATGGGCTTATGCGGGTTTCTTTTTCCTGATGACCGGCGCCACCATCTCTCACCTGGCCAGCGGCGACAAGCCCGGCGAGGTGACTGCACAGGTCATTTTCGTGGTACTCATCGTGCTCTCCTGGTACCTGAGGCCCGCCAACAGGAGGCTTGCGGCAATAACAAACCTGCCGGATTAATTGTATGTTTATCTACCGGAAAATTATTTTTAGAAAGATGTCCTATTTTTTGTTTTCCGGTCATCCTATGTATGTTATCTTATTACAATCACCTTAATTGAATGTTCCGATGAAAGAGTTTATGTTATTATTCCGTCAGCCCAGTTATGACTACAGTAATGCATCCCCGGCTGACATGCAGGCGCTGGCACAAAAGTGGCAGGACTGGGTCAGCGGTATTGTGGCGCAGGACAAGCTGTCCAGCCATGGCCCCCGCCTGTCGCAGGAAGGCAGGGTATTGAAATCAGGCGGCGTGGTAACCGACGGGCCTTTTGTGGAAGTCCGGGAAATACTGGGCAGTTTTATCATCGTAAAGGCGGAAGACCTGGAGTCAGCCACCACGCTGGCACATGGCTGTCCGGCTGTAGATATGGGCGGCAGCGTAGAAATCAGACCGTTGTATGTATAATTGTCAATAACTTTACCACCACCTGTCCTGCGGGACGGGTGGTGTATGATCATGGACGCAGCACTCTCTTTAAAACAACTATTCCAGCAGGAATTCTCCCGTATGGTGGCCGTTATCAGCCACCGTTTCGGGTTGCAGCACATCGAAATGGCGGAAGACATCGTAAGCGAAACCTTCCTCGTGGCAGCGGAGACATGGGGCCTGAAAGGTATGCCTGAAAACCCCGCCGCATGGCTCTATGCCGTAGCAAGGCAGAAGACCTTGTATCACTTCCGCCGGAATAAGATCTATGAAGAAAAAGTAATGCCGGCGCTCAAAGCCGGACAATCTGAGCACGATGCCCTCGACTTCTCCGATCAGCATATCCGTGACAGCCAGCTGCAGATGATCTTTGCGGTATGCGATCCGGCTATCGCCAGCGAAAGCCAGATTGGGCTGGCCCTGCGCGTGCTTTGCGGATTTGGTATCGACGAGATTGCAGAAGCTTTTCTCACCAGCAAAGAAACTATCAACAAAAGACTGTTCAGAGCCAAGGAAAAACTCCGGACAGCGCAGATAAAGCTGGAGATGCCACCGGAAAACATGCTGGCAGCGCGGCTCGACAATGTGCTGCATGTTATCTACCTGCTGTTCAATGAAGGATATTATTCAGGTACACAAAGTCGCGTTCTGCAACAGGAGCTATGCCTGGAAGCCCTTCGTCTCGGGCTGATGCTGGCCGATTATGAGAAGACAAACCTACCCGCTACCAATGCGCTGATCGCGCTGATGTGTTTTCATGCCTCCCGGTTTGAAGCGAGACAAAACAGTGAGACCTCTTTTGTGCTCTACGAAGAACAGGATAACTCCCGGTGGGACCAGGTGCTGGTCCACCAAGGTGTCCGTTATCTCGAACGCTCTGCACAAGGCGGTCAGCTAACGTCCTATCACCTGGAAGCGGGTATTGCCTACCGCCATTGCCAGCAACAGGACACTCCTGAAAAATGGCAGGATATCCTGCAGCTGTACGATCAGCTGTTGCAGGTGAACTTCTCTCCCGCCGTAGCACTTAACCGCGCCTATGCCATGTATAAAGTCCATGGAGCACAGGCCGCTATCCGGGAAGCGGAAAAAATCCCGCTTACCAACAATCACTTTTATTTTGTGCTGCTAGGCGAACTGTACAAAGATATCCAGCCTGAAAAGGCCGTCGCCAGCCTCCGCCAGGCATTATCGCTGGCCCGTTCCCCCGTTGAAAAACAACAGGTGCTGCGTAAACTGGCCCTATTGTAACAGGCACCGGTTTATAAAATATTCGTTCCTGCTTTAAGGGATTGCCGGTAAGCCAGCGGAGATAAACCAGTTTTGCTTTTAAACAAACGGTTAAAAGACTGCGGTTGCTCAAAACCAAGCCTGTAGGCGATATCGGCAACACTCCATTCACCGGCGCCCAGCAGGTCTTTCGCTATTTCAAGCAGCTTCCTGTGAATATGTTGCTGTGTATTTAAACCGGTATTGGCGCGCAAGAGATCGCTGAGATAGTCCGGCGAAAAATGTAGTTGCGCTGAAACGTACTGTACGCTTGGCAATCCCGACCGGGACGGCGCGTCACTGTCAAAATAACGAAGTAATACCGTATCAAGACGGCTCAACAGACCGTTATCATCATCCCGTTGCGTGGCAAACTGCCGGTGATAGAAACGGTTGCTGTAATCCAGTAACAGCTCCAACCCCGATACCAGCAGGTCCTGGCTGAAACGGTCTGCCGGCGTGTCCAGCTCCATACCGATCTGTTCAAACAACTTCAGGATAATGTCCCGCTCTTTCTCCGTAAGATGTAATGCCTCTGACACCGCGTAAGAGAAGAACCCATATTGCCGGATTTTCTTTCCCAGTGGATGATGCCTGATCAGGTCCGGATGAAAAAAAATGATCACGCCCGACAGGCTCTTTTCCGGTGAAGCACCGGAGATCAGTTGACCCGGTGCCATAAATGCCAGTCCCCCTTCCTCAAAATCATAGTAGTGTTGCCCGTAGCGGACCTTCCCATTGGTTTTATGAATGAAAGAAACCTTATAAAAATTGAGCATGATCCGCGAAGAAAACGCATGCCGCTGAAACTGCATCCCGTCGTAGCTGACATAACTGATCAGGGGATGTTGCGGCGCCGGCAGTCCCAATTCCTGATGAAAAGAAGCGATGTCCGGATATATCGCGGGTGATGGCATTGTTTTCTTCATGCCATAAAAATAAGACATATCTGCGTCAATAATGATCGTTCTCTGTCTGTGGAAGAATGGCTGGAAGTACGGATGGCTGCCCGTTGATAGTAGCGCCTCCCTGTGCAATATGCCGGGCGTTCGCCAGCAGCGTATAGGGGAAAAACGGTTCAGGCGCTGACAATGCGTCCAGTTCGGCGATTGTCTGCGGTGAAAGTGTTACACTCAACGCCTGCAGGTTCTGCTGCAGCTGTTCCGGCGTGCGGGCGCCAACGATGGCCGACGTCACCCCTTCCCTCGCCATCACCCATGCCAGTGCGATAGCCGCGGCCGGCACGCGGTAGTCTGCCGCTATGCTGTTCAGCGCATCTATCAGCTGGTAAGCCTTTTCGCTGAGCGTACCAACAGCGGTACGTTTGCTAAGGCTTTGCCCCTGCTGTTGCCGGGTGTATTTTCCGGAGAGGACACCTTGTTTCAGGGGTGACCAGGGCATCACCCCTAATTGCATTTCCTGCGCCATCGTTATCAATTCCGCTTCCACTGTCCTTTCCAGCAGGGAGTATTCTATCTGCAGACCGATAAAAGCCGGCCACCCTCTGAAATGGGCGATGGTCTGCGCCTGCGCGACTTTCCATGCCGGCGTATCAGACACACCGATGTACCGCACTTTGCCTGACTGCACCAGCTGCTCCAGCGTATACATCGTTTCTTCTATAGGCGTGTGCGGATCAAAGGCGTGCATCCAGTAGAGATCTATATAGCCGGTTTGCAGGCGGCGCAGTGATGCTTCCACCGACTGCAAAATAGCTTTCCTGCCCGTGCCACCACTGTTAGGGTCTCCCGGCCGCATACTGCCGAAGAACTTGGTGGCGATCACCAGCCGGTCCCTGTTGATATTACTTTCCTTCAGATAATCACCGATGATTTTTTCTGAATGCCCTTTGGTGTAGATGTTGGCTGTATCAATCATGTTGCCACCCTGTTGCAGATAGGCCGCCAGTATTTCTTTCGAGCTTTCCGGCGTAGCGCCGTAATCCCAGTCCATTCCGAAGGTCATGGCACCCAGGGTAAGCGGACTTACGCTTAGTCCGGATTTTCCCAATGTGCGATAATGCGTTAGTTCCATCTGTTTTAGTTTGACAGCAAAATTCCGAAAACCGTCACGGGCAGCAGTAACAGGATCAGGGAATAATGTAACCGGAAACAGGAATTACTGTATTTTTATATAGACCTATCTATTTTTTTAAAAAAACCTATATTTGCTTTGGAAAAAAAGTTTTTATGAAGGAAAAAGTAAAAGTACGGGACCGGATATTGAATGTGGCGACCGACTTGTTTGCCCGCCAGGGTTTCAATCAGACCGGCATTAACCAGATCATTGCCGAAGCGGATATTGCCATTGGGTCTTTGTATAATCATTTTCCTTCTAAAAATGATTTGCTGCTGGCCTACCTCCTTCGCCAGGAAGAAGAATGGTTTGAAGGCTATGAACAGCATTGTAAAGGGGCAGGCAACGCCAGGGAAAAGATTCTGAAGTTTGTAGATTTTCGGATGGAGCAGCAGAAACAATCGGATTTCTGCGGTTGTCCGTTTACCAAAATTATTGCGGAAGTGGGTTCAGAAGAAGACATGGTCCAACAGATGGTAGCATCTCACAAAAACAAACAACGGGCATTGCTACAGGGACTGTTTAAGGAGCTGACAGACACTGGTGGGCTGGACCCGAGGCTGCTGGCGGAAAATTTCTTCCTCATGGTAGAAGGCGCTACGGTTAACACTACTATTTCCAGGAATATGCAAGCGCTGGAAAACGTAAAAAAATTCATCAAAAAACTCATCGCTTAATTTTTTTCTTCATAAATAGATAGATATATCTATCTATTTTCTTTTAAACATACGTAATATGATACCCAGTGAATCAACATTCAATGGAACGTACCCCTATGCGCCGCACTTTTCGGACGCCCCGGGCTTCAGGATGCATTACGTCGATGAAGGCAGCGGGCCTGTAGTGCTCTGTCTGCATGGAGAGCCAACATGGGGCTATCTGTTCCGACATTTGATCAGGCCTCTTTCCTTCACTCACCGCGTGATCGTGCCTGACCATATGGGATTTGGCAAAAGCGAAACGCCGGCGGACCGGACGTATTGGTTGCAGGACCATATTGACAACCTGGAGCGGCTGGTGCTGGCATTGGACCTTCGGGACATCATCCTGGTGATGCATGATTTCGGTGGCCCTGTCGGCATGGGGGTGGCAGCCCGACATCCTGAACGGATCAGCGCTGTGATCAGCATCAATGCACCGGTACCATTTGGTCATCCCGAACTAAACGATGTGCTCGCCGCTAACACACAAGAATCGCCATGGTTTAGCTGGATCGTCCGCGCAGCCCGCGAGGGGCGGCTGGAGACGGTTTTAAACGAGTGTGGCTACAATATCCTGAGCACGCTGAAACTAAACGGCTTTGAAAACAATATGCTGATAACGCCCACCTGGCTGGAGGCCTATGGCGCTCCTTTCCCAACACCCGCCGAATGCCGCGGCGTACTTGGCTGGGCCGCCGGTTTCGCCAGTGGCGTACATCAGTTTGAAACACCCGGCGCCGAAGCCCGGCAGATGATCAGTCGCCTGCCAGCCATGGCTATCTGGGGCATGGGCGATCACACCCTTCACGGAAAACACTTTCTTCCTCTCTTCCGGTCATTATTTCCCGGCGGAAAAATATACGAACTGCCGCGCACCGGGCACTATTCCCCCGAAGATGCCCCTGACGCCATCTATATGCTGGTAGCCCGTTTCCTTGGCATACCTGATGACAAGCTGTCAACCCAACAGGATATGTATGAGGCATACTAAAAAAATTTTCTTAAAAAATAGATAGATCTATCTATATAAATATTCTTATGCGAAACAATACATCGGGATGGTTATCGATGGTCATCGTATCGACCGGCATCTTCCTGGCGGTGATCGACATCTTTATTGTCAACGTAGCCCTGCCATCTATCAAAAAAGGCGTTGGCGGCACCAACAGTGAATTACAGCTGATAGTGGCCGTCTACCTGCTGGGATATTCCTGTCTGCTGATCACCGGAGGGCGGCTCGGCGATTACTACGGCCGGAAGAAAATATTTCTCACCGGCATGTTGTTATTTACGCTGGCTTCCGGAGGCTGTGGTCTTGCACAAAACGGATTCCAACTCAACATTGCACGGTTCATACAAGGTCTGGCAGCAGCACTGATGACGCCCCAGGGCGTATCCTATATCCAACTGCTGTTTCCTGAACCAGCAGCACGGATGAAAGCCCTCGGCATCTATGGTATCATCGCCGGCTCCGCTTCCGTCATCGGACAGTTCCTTGGCGGCGTATTGCCGGATACGGATTTTGTCATCGCGGGCTGGCGGCTCATATTTTTCATCAACCTGCCACTGGGCATCCTTGCGCTCATCAGCGCGGCCATCATCCTCCGTGAAACGCCCCGGAACACGTCGCAGCGGTTCGACTATGGCGGCGTAGCGCTGCTCACGCCCGCCCTTTTCTTTCTGGTATTTCCTGTGATCCAAGGCCGGGAATCGGGCTGGCCGACGTGGAGCATCCTGCTATTCCTCACGGCGATCGTACTGCTATACCTTTTCGGCCGCGATCAGCAACGGAAGCTCGCGAGGGGCAAAGCACCACTCATCGACGCACGCCTGTTCCGCAACAAAGCCTTCCGCACCGGTCTTTATGCCTCCGTCTTTTACTTCCTGGTACAGGAGTCATATTTCCTCATCACCGGCGTATTTTTCCAGGATGGTCTGGGCATCGCCTCCCATACCACCGGCGCTTACTTCGTCTTCCAGGGCATCGGTTATGTGATCGCGTCTATCCTGTCCGTTAGGCTGATCCCCTCTTTTGGAAAAAAAGTGCTGATGACCGGCGTGGCCATCATGATCATTTCGTTTTCCCTGCACTGCATTTTCCTGGTCAACCCGCAGGCGCCTCCCTTCATTTTCTCCGCTATCCTGTTCACCTACGGCATCGGATGTGGTGCCGTGCTCCCATCACTGCTGGCGTTCTCCCTCAAAGGCATCCCGCATGAATTTGCCGGTGCTGCGTCCGGCACCTACTACACGGCCCAACAGTCGGCGATCGCCATGGGCGCCGCTGTAGTAGGCGGTGTGTTCTTCTACTACGCGGGAAATACACCAGGATTACGGGAGTTTGTGAACGGCTACCGGGCAGCGGCAATTTTTAGTATAGCCATGCTCGTTATTGTACTTATCTGCCTCTACAAAATGCCGGACCACGAATTACCCGCCGCATCCCGTGCTCCGGGCAGGAAAGTGCAACCGGCAATGGACTAACCCGGCCAGCAGGGGAATTTTCACATCAATGTCAAAAAGGAATAATATATTTACAAACGATACGTTCAGGCAAATGCCTGAACGTATTCCTAAAAACGCCCTGTCACTGAAAAAAACGGACTATTTCACAACATCCTGTTCATCTAATGCACTATCCACCTATGAAAAAAAACATCTTTCTGGTCGTCGCCGGCCTTTCACTTTCACTGTTGACCAACGATACCGCTGCACAGGAATTTAAAATCAAAGAGTTGGAGCATTACCTGAAACAATCCCCTACACAGGTGGCCGCCGCCTTTAAAAGCAAAAATTTTGTCTTTGAAAAAAGGGACGAAAGATTTGATACCTATGGAAAACGGAACGCAAAAGCCAACTATATGTTCAGTACAGACAACAGGATAACGGCCGTGGGCTGGAGAGAACCCATCGCCGCGCAACCGAAAATTCTTGCGGACCTGAAAGCGGCCAATTATATGCTAAAAAATCGCGTCGACCGGGAACAACTTCATTTCTTCAATGCGGCCACAGGATTGACAGTCATTTTTGGTACGATTTCTCTTACCAAAGAAGTGTATATTATGGTTGGTAAAAACGGATAGTCATCACCGTTAGTTCCCATATCTTTCTGCACATTTCAGCAAGCGGGCCTAATATCGCTTTCTGACCCACCTAAACGCAGTCACTCAACAAGCAACGCACAAACTCCGGTCTGTGCGTTGCTCGTTTAAAACCTTGTTTTATTACATCAAAGCTTATTGAATCTTAAAAGAAGATACCTTATCATTGGCGCTGGGTGATAGCGCGCCGAAATTGGCATTATCTCCCGTGAGCGTCCAGGAGGTGCCTGAAAAATTATTGTCAGCATACAAAATCACGGTCCATCCCGCGGGTATTTTTACAGAAGAGGCCCAGTCGTTCACCATACCATAACCCGTAAAATCAGCCATGGTATAACTGCCTTTAGGGATAGTCCGGGTAACCGCTCCTCCGTAGTTTGCATCCTGGTAAAACTGTACTCCCGTAAGCATAGCGCCGCCAGCAGCAGGGTTTTGTATCTGGATACCCCGGCGCAGATAGTTATATTTTTGCCCCGTGGCGTCCGGCTGCGCATCAACATCTATGATGTAGGCGCCGAAACCGCCTTTCCGTCCCTGCGTGGGGTTCCAGGTGGCCATGCCCAGCACACTGCCGATGTTTACACCATTGACAGTATAATCCACTCCGCGGGCGCCGTTAGCCTGCATATTCTCGGTGACAATGAATTTTTTTGAAGGGAGTACACCGCCTCCGTAATTATCAAATCGTCCCTGCAGCATGGAAGCACTGCTTGAATTATATGCCTGTTGTGCCAGATAGTTAATATATGGTTCAATTCCCAGATCGAATTGCCCGTCAATCATGAGGATTTTATCGGTTCCTGATAAAGGACCCATATATTTTGACAATGACTTGAATAATCGCTGCATATGGGGATCATCGGTAGTGTAGGGCCTCACTCCTCTTCCGCGGTTATCTCCCAATATGGAGGGATCTCCCCAATCCTGTTCAAAGTCGAGATCAAATCCGTCCAATTGATATTCATTCACATAGTTGGCGATCCATTTAGCGGCGCTGTCGAGGGCGGCCATCACATCCCTGTCATAGGTTGAGCGGAAATTATCTTTCATCAGATTGACAATCTGGTATGACCAGGCGCAGGCGACGAACTTGGTGCCTTTTCTGGCGCGAACGGACTGCATTTGAGCGAAGCGGACCGCATCCTCCGGTTTAGTGGGTGAAGGGGCTACCCAGAACCCTCCGCCATCTCCCCAGAGGCTGACAATGTCCATGCTGTCGGGCAGGTCTTCGAAGCCAGGTACCCAGTTAGCGTCGGAGCCCCTGAAAACGACAGAATTTCCCGCCCATCCAAAGGAAACGGCATGGTCGGTTTTCTTATATGCCCGTAAGGCAGCATAATACTCCTCGGTCCCTTTCACCGGAACTTGAGCAGTCATTGTTTGGGAGGTTAACGCTGTGTTCAGGTCTTCTTTTTGCAAATTTTTAGAACAGCTCATGCAGAGACATAGCAAGGCCGTGACGATACCTGTTTGTAACAGGAGGGTGTGTTGTTTTTTCATAGCGCTTTCATTTAGTTGCAGGAAACAAATGCTATTTAAGGAAAGAGGTCATTGTCACTGAATTTTAAAAGAAGATACCTTATCATTGGCGCTGGGAGATAACCCACCCAGATTGGCGCTATTGCCGGAGAGCGTCCACGAGGTGCCTGAAAAATTATCATTGGCATACAGCACTACCGTCCACCCGGCAGGTATTTTTATGGAAGAAGCCCAATCGTTGACCATACCATACGAAGCGAAGCCCGCCATCGTGTAGCTGCCCTTCGGAATAGTGCCGGTAACGGCTCCTCCGTAATTCGTATGCTGATAGAACTGAACGCCGGTAACTGCCGCTGTCGCCGGAGGATTCATCTTTTGAATAGCTGCGCGGGTATATTTATAGTTGTTGTAAACACTATCACTTTTAGTGTAATCCACTTCTATTTTATAGCTGAACACACCTCCTTTGATACTGCCGGCGGGGTTCCACGCGGCATACGCCGGCATCTGATCATCTCCAAATCCTGTCTGGTCTTCAAAAGAAACGCCTACTAAAATCTTATTAAAAGGAATATAATTTTTATACGTATTAAAGGTGTAGGTGAAAGAACTGGTATCCCGCCAATACGCCTGCACATATACTAAATCATAGTTCTGGTAAGTACGTTGATACGGCCGGTAATTACCATCCTTGTTACTATCCCAGATAAACATAAACTTAGGCGCGCCCGGTGAAGGCGGTGTAGAAGAGGGCCCGAAGTATCTGGCCAATTCCGTCATCATCGTTACGAGCGTGTCCTGGTTGGCGGGAATGATGCCATCTTCAATATCGAAATCAATTCCATCCAGCCCCCATTTGACGATCGAATCCCGCATGGCCAGCACACCTGTTCTCCAGTTGGCATTGGCCACAGTACCGCTTGAATTTTTGGGGCCAAATCTTGAGTTAAGGTCATCCAGCCAACCGGTCACCACAAACTTTATCCCTTTGTTTTTCTGTAAATCGTGAATAATGGACAACCTTTCCTGGAAGTCTGCGCCATTCTCGAACCTTCCCCATAGGTTGATGATGTCTACACTGTCAGGTAGCTGCCGGAGGCTCTCCAATGAACCACTGAAATAGCCGGCCATTCGCTGGTGTGTACTATTTTTATAGGCTAAAAGGTCAGCGCCGGTCGCCGCAGTAACCACTGCGGTACCGGCACTTTTTTCAAGGGGCGCAAGATCTGTCATTTGCAGATTTTTCTGACACCCTGAGTTCAGGATGGCAAACATGCTTACGCCGCATGCCAGCAATAAATTGGTTTTTCTCATTCTTGAAAATTTTGGTGGTAAGTACGTGGAATCTGCCAGTCTGTCCTATCAGGGATTCGTCTTTGCCGGGTTCATGATCTGTATTAAATCCCTGGTCACTCTGAAATCAGGTTTTCTGATGGTGTTATCAATAGCTGAGGTCAACGGAGCGTCTCTGTCAATAGCGTAACTAAATACGCCGCCTTTTTTACCGCTGGAAGGTTCCCATCTGGCGAGATCATAAGCGCGGCCAGTACCGTTCTGAGGGTAAGTAACATCATACCAGACATTGCCGGGGTAACCTCTTTCTTCGTAAAAGGAAAAACTGATCAGCAATTTACCGGCGCCTATATGCGATGTATAGGTATCGAAAGTGCTTTGCATTCTGCCTGTGCCCCGGCCATATGTCTGCAGGAACACATAACTCACCATATCTTTAATACCTGTGCTGAGCGCATTTCCATCCTGATTGGTATCGTAAATCAGTAATTTAGCTGTGCCGGAAAGGGGCCCCAGGTGTTTTGACAATGCCTTAAAACAGGCTATCTGATCTGCTAACTCACCTCCTGCGGACGTGCGTTCAATATCTATATCATAACCATCGTAATTGTATTCGTTCATCATATTCACGATGCCCTGCGTCCATTTGGCCAGGCCGGCGGAATCGCTGGCAGCTCCGTGAAAATACCCACCGGTATTGATGACTTTTGTTCCCCTGGCATGTAAATAGGGGATATAGACCAACTTTAATGAATCCCAATAAGGGCTTTCTCCGGGGGTATAGTTAGCGAAAACACTGACGATATCCAGGCTGTCCGGTAACTCTGTCATGATCGGATCATTTACATTCCCTGATACCGTTCTGTCATGCCATGTCCTGTAATATCCCATCGACAGCTCATGCGGACTATTTTTATACTTCAGCAGCTCCGCAAAAGGTTCGTTCTCCACGGGCAGCTCGTCGACAGGCCGGAATTTTGTGCACCCCGACAGCAGGGAAACCGTAATGGCAGCTGCTGCAAAAAAAGTCCCGGCAAAACGCGTGATGTTTAATCGTTTCATATATTTTGAATTTTGGTAGATAAAAAGGTATTTCCACAACATCTTAACCGGCCATGCGCACAACATCGGGGGCGACACCCGCTTGGGGTTGATTTCGCCTACATTTCACATAGCAACAATTCTTAATTAGATAATATTTATATTATCCGGGATGGGTAACTCATTATAAAGACATCAGGAAAAGAAAACAGGTGCAGTCCGTGTGCGTTTTTTTTGGGGAAATAGTTGATGGCAACAAAACTTCGTTATTTAAACGGGGCATAATGAGGAAGCAACGGAGAGGCAAGTAATGTCCCTCACAAGAGCGTTATGGTCACCCCTGCTTTTGCCTGAACTCCAGCCACAACCCGCCCGTTATCACCAGCGGCACCAATAAACTCACGAGAGAAGCATAATAACAAGGCACCCATCATGCTGTTTTGATCATTTTTTTGATGATGGAGATCTGTCCGAGATGATAGTGGGTATGTTCAATGATCCCTGCCAGGTTACGGTACCAGGTACCATATTTCCCGTCGGTGAAGTTTTCCGCCAGCTGATGGTCCTCCAGCTTTTCCATGGCATCAGCGAAGGTCGTCGCTTCCGCCAGTGTTTTGGCTATCAGCTGTTGCCATTCTTCTTCCGACGTAATGGGTGGCAGGTCGAAACTGAATTTATCGCTGGCCTGGAGCGGTCCGCCCTGCAGGACTTTCAGCACCGCGCTCACATAGTAGTTGATATGAAATACCAGCACCGCGATGGTATTAAGCCGGTGTACCGGCGTGGTGGCCATCTGCCAGTCCACATCTGCCAGCGTGTCTTTGAGGTTCACCGATGTCCAGTTACCGCCGAAATGCACGTCCCGGAAATGTTTGGCCATCTGTTGTATGGTTGTCATCTTTTTTCGAAAAAGATACAAATAAATCCCGTTTGCAGTTACGCTGCTTCCGTGTTATCTTGCGCGGACAGATATGGAAACAGGGACAATGACAACAGGAGCGGCGCCACGCCCGGGGGCGACCGCCGGCAAACAACATTTCGCGATACTGGACGGACTGCGGGGCGTAGCCGCGATCGTCGTGGTGTTTTTCCACTTCATGGAAGTGGTATTTACCGATTACAATAAAAACTTTGCGGGACATGGCTTTCTGGCGGTGGATTTTTTCTTCTGCCTGTCGGGCTTTGTGATAGCCTATGCTTATGACGACCGTATGCCGCAGCTGCGGCTGCGGGACTTTTTCCGGGCGAGGCTGATACGGCTGCATCCGCTGGTGGCGCTGGGCGCGGTGCTGGGACTGCTCACCTATTTGTTCGATCCGCTGGTGGGGCCTCCCGCCGGGTACGGCTTTGGCAAGACAGCGTTGTTGTTTGTCACGACGCTGCTACTTATTCCGTTTCCCATTATATCAGAGCGCTACTTTAATCTCTTTTGCCTGAATGCGCCCGCCTGGTCGCTGTTCTGGGAATATGTCGCCAATATTTTCTATGCGCTGGTGTTATGGCGCCTGCGCCGTAACCTGCTACTGGTACTGGCAGCGGCAGCTGCGGTGATATTGGGCGCGGTAGCTTACTGTACGGGTAACCTCATGGGAGGCTGGAGCAAGGACAACTTCTGGCATGGCGGCGCCCGGTTATTTTATTCTTTTACCGCCGGCATGCTGGTGTACCGCTTCCGGCTGATCATCCCTAACCGCCTGGGTTTCCCTGGTGTGGCACTGCTGCTGCTGCTGGCCCTGTTTATGCCTTTCTATGGACAGAACTGGCTGGTAGAACTGGCCATCGTGACATGCTATTTCCCGGCACTGGTGGCGCTGGGCGCCGGCGCCCGGCTCGTACCCTGGCTGGAAAAGCCCTGCCAGTTTTCCGGCAAAGTGTCGTACCCATTATATATGACCCACTACGGGTTTATCTGGATCTTCGCGCATTACCTGGAGGTCTGCAAGCCAGGCATGTCCCGCCTGGCAGTGGTGATCCCTGCAGGCGTAGCAGCCCTGGTACTGCTGGGATGGGTGGCGCTGGTAGCGTACGATCAACCCGTCAGAAATTACCTGAACCGTGTATGGAAAAAACGTTAAACATTCCGGAGCCAAGGCTTGTACTTTAAAACAAACCATGTAAAATAACGGAGAGCCGGCCTTGAGGCCGGCTTTTTTATTTGTATTGATTCCCCTGATTTTTCACGCGGTCGTTGGTTACGCACCCGGCGGGCGCTATCAGGTTATCGCCCCATCCTGCTTTGTGCCATCCTTATGTTTACCGTATCCGTCTTCGCCAATATAATAGCGATTGTTTCCTGATGTTTCGTTTTTGATCTTCCTGACCCCGGCCCGGCGCTTTCACGCCACGAACGGTCATCCCTTCTACTTTCTGTTTACGGTTCTTCCAAATTAATTGGCTACTCCAAAAACTTTTATTATGTTTGAACATATGAACATTAAAAAATAATGGGAACCGGGAAAAAAATAGCGATAGACATTGGCGGCAGTCATGTATCTGCCTGTATAGTAGACACCAGCAACACCGGACAAGCACCGGGCACCGTTATGAGAAAGCCTTTACAGGCGGACAGCAGCGCGGTGGAGATCATCTCCGTTATCGCCGGCTGTATCACGGCATTGAAAGACACAACGACCGACGGCATCGGCATAGCCATGCCCGGCCCGTTTGACTACCAGAACGGTATCAGCGCCATCACCAAAGTAGGAGGTAAATTCGGCCGCCTCTTCGGGCTGCATGTCCGGCAGGCCTTGCAGGATGCATCCGGCACAGGAGACCTGCCCCTGCACTTTTGTAATGATGCACACGCTTTTGCCATCGGCGCCCGGCAGGTACTGGGGCTTAACAGCCCCAAAACCGTGTTGCTGACGCTGGGCACCGGCTTCGGATCGGCCTTCCTGGAAAACGGAGCACTGGCAGCAGCACCAGAGGGACTACCTTCTGCCGCCTTTTTTGACTGCCCTTTCCAGGATGGCATAGCAGACGATTACTTCTCTACCCGCTGGCTGCTGGAGGCATTCCGAAAACAGACCGGCGTGATGGCCCCTTCCGTGAAAGCGATGGCCGAAGAATATCAAACCATGGCCCTTCCGGTATTTCAGGCCTTCGGTCGAAACCTGGGCGCTTTTCTGCGGCCCTGGCTTTCCCGGTACGGCTGTACCGAACTGGTGATCGGCGGCAATATCGCCCGCGCCTATACGTTGTTCTCCACTCCGCTGGAAGAACAGCTGCACGATCTCCCCGTAAAAATCACCTGGTGCCTGGAAACAGAACATTGTATCCTCACCGGCGCCGCCATGGCGCCTCATCAGCCGGACAACACCACCGTACGCCGTACCACTCAACCGGTACTGCCTGTCACAGTTAACCATACCGGTGAAGAAACCTATACCGTCTTCCCCTCTTTCCATACCGGTCACCCGGTAGAAGAAGGGTACGCCTCCCTGGCAGCGGCTATCAAAGACGATACCCTTCTTATCATAGACGGTTACGACGGCGTGCTGTGGGAGCCCTTCAGAGCGGCCCTTCACGAAGCGCTGCGAACATACAACCGTCCCGTATACTGGTACCATACCGGCGTATGCCTGCAAACACCCGCTGCTATTACCACCATGCTGGAAGCTTATTCCGGTACACCGGACGCCGTATTCGGCAAACGGTACGACGGCAGCCTGGCTGACTTCTTTGACCCGGAGAAATTGTTTTCTATCCGTCCGGACAATACGCCCGGTCTGCATATCATCTATGGCACCGGCGCAGCGCTCACCGGCCTCAAAGGCAGAACGCTGTATATAGACATCCCTAAAAACGAGATCCAGTACCGCTTACGGGCCGGCAGCATTACCAACATCGGGACACCAACGTATGCGTATAAACGCTGTTACTTTACCGACTGGCCCGTTTTAAATAAACACAAACAATCTTTACTGCCGCATATCGATGTGATCATCGATGGTCAGCGGCCCGGTACCATCACCTGGATGCCCGGCGCTCAGCTGCGTGCAGCCCTCGACGTGATGCTTCGCCAGCCTTTCCGCGCCAGGCCCTGGTTTGAAGCCGGCGTATGGGGCGGCGACTGGATGAAAAAACACCTCCCCGGCCTCAACCCCGATGAAGTGAACTATGCCTGGTCCTTCGAACTCATCACGCCGGAAAACGGTATCGTACTGGAAGGCGCCGGCCGCCTGCTGGAAGTCTCCTTCGACATGCTGGCCTTCCACAACAACCGCCTGCTGCTCGGCAACGCTGCGCAGCGCTTCGGTACCAACTTCCCCATCCGTTTCGATTTCCTGGACACGTTCGACGGCGGCAACCTGTCTATCCAGTGCCACCCACGGCCCGCCTATACCCTGGAACATTTCGGAGAAGACTTCACACAGGACGAAACATATTACATCCTCGACTGCGAGCCGGACGCTCAGGTGTATCTCGGCTTCCGGGAAGACATACAGCCCGCCGCCTTCAGAGAAGCGCTGGAAGCTGCCATCAGCGATAACGTACCGCTGCCCGTGGAAAAATATGTGCAGCAGTTCACCGCGAAGAAACACGAACTGTACCTGATACCCAACGGCACTATACATGCCTCCGGCAAAAACAATATGGTGCTGGAGATTAGCAGCACGCCCTACATTTTTACGTTTAAAATGTACGACTGGCTGCGGACAGACCTCAACGGCCGTCCACGTCCCATCCACCTGGACAGGGCTTTCGACAACCTGTACTTCGACCGGAAAGGCCAGACCGTGCCAGACACGCTGATCTCAAAGCCGCAGCTGCAGGAAGAATGGGCCACCGGAAAAAAATGGCAGCTGCCGACCCATGCCGAACACTTCTACACCGTGGACCGTTATGCGTTTTCCGGTGAAGTGAACATTCCCACCAACGGGCAATGTCATATCTGTATGCTGGTAGAAGGCCGTCAGATCGACGTTACCGCCGGTGGCGGCACACAACGTTTTCAGTATGCCGAAACCTTCGTCATCCCCGCAGGGGCCGGCAGTTACACCTGCCGCTATACCGGCGAAGGCACGGCTATGCTGGTGGTGGCTTATGTAAAAGACAACTATTGCTGATTTAAATATTCACGTCATGGGAAACAGTAACACACGCCTGTTCATCACCACCGTCACCCTGATCGCCGCATTGGGAGGCCTGCTTTTTGGCTTCGATGTAGCCGTTGTCAGCGGTATCATTCTTCCGGTAAAAACACAGTACCAGCTGACTGCATCGCAGGAGGGCTGGTTCGTTTCCTGTGCCCTGCTGGGATGTATCGCAGGCGTAGCTTTTTCCGGTACCCTGAGCGACCGTATCGGCCGTAAAAAAGTGCTGGCCCTCGCCGCCTTCCTCTTCCTGGTCAGCGCCATCGGGTTTGCCGTGTCCACCACCTGGCCGCTGCTGATATTTTTCAGGCTGCTGGCGGGCATGGGCGTAGGGGTGGCCTCCAATATATCCCCCCTTTACATCTCAGAGCTGGCGCCGGCTTCGCGGCGGGGACGGCTGGTCACTTTCTACCAGCTGGCCATCACCATCGGCATACTGGTAGCTTACTGCTCCAACCTGGCCATTCAGCGCCATGCGGCAGCTGCCGGCGATACCACCGGCGGATGGCTGCACTGGCTGTTTGTAACAGAATACTGGCGTGGCATGTTCCTCGTGGGCGTCATTCCCGCTGCCGCTTTCTTCGCCCTGCTGGCCGTCGTTCCGGAGAGCCCGCGGTGGCTGGCCCGCTTTGGCCGGCAAACGGAAGCGCTGCTCATCCTGGAGAAAATCAATCCCGACAAAGCAGCAGCCACCGCCGAACTGCAGGCGATCCTGGCTGTATCCGCCGACGCCTCCAACGGCGGCCTGCGGGCGCTATTGCAACCGCCGCTGCGGCATCTGCTGGTGATGGCCTGCGTATTGACAGCCTTCTCCCAGTTCAGCGGCATCAATGCGGTGATCTACTACGGACCTACCATCCTGCGTGCCTCCGGCGTGGTAGCCAGCGATACGCTGCTGTACCAGGTGATGCTGGGCGCCGCAAACATGCTCTTCACCTTTGTGGCCATCTGGAAAGTGGACAGCCTGGGCCGCCGCCCGCTATACCTCGCCGGCTCCATCTGTGCTGCCGCCGCGCTAACGCTCACGGGTATATTTTTCCTGTTGCAGATCAACGGATGGCCCCTGCTGATACCGATCACCTTTTTCCTGCTGTTCTTCGCTTTTTCCCTGGGACCATTGAAGTTTGTGATCGCCACGGAGATATTTCCCACACCGGTAAGGGGACTGGCATTATCTGTCTGCATCCTCGTGATGTGGGTGTCTGACTGGCTGTTGAACCTCCTCTTCCCCATCATGCGGGAAGGCATGGGCATCGCCGCCACTTTCTTCCTCTTTGCCGGCTGTTGCCTCTTCTCCTTTTTCTATGCGAAGAAATACCTGTTCGAAACCAAAGGCCAGTCGCTGGAAAATATCACCATGAAAGAAAAAACGATCATCCACCATTAATCACTTGTTATGATGAGAATATTCTGTTGTATCGCAGCTTTACTTGCCTGCACCCTGAGCGGGACCGCACAGAAAACGGTCCCCTATCTCGGTAAGGTAGAGTGGATCAACGGTTTCGACCATGAAACGGAAGGCGAGAACATCCGCTACTATTCCGCTTTTCCGGACTACGCTACCACCGCGCTGCTCACGCGCGCAACCGACGGTCATAAAACGATCGCCTGGCAAACTGCCGCTGTGCCTGCACGCATCAAAGGACCTTATGTTTATTTCAGCTGGGTAGCCGGCCACTCTTCCGCCACCAACAGCGGCGACCGTCACTTCGATTTATATGCAGACGATGTAAAACTGCTAACGTTCACCACTAAACGCGGTAACCAGACGCCGGACTGGACGTTCGCCGCACCCGACAGCAGCCGCCTCGTCTTCCAGCAACTCCGGAAAGACGGCGCCAACGACGCGCACGGACTCATGTTCCTGCGACTGCCCCTCAGCCGGGTAACACCGGGCAAACCGGTCCGCCTGAAAATCGTTGGTCACGCACAGCAGAGCAACGACTGGTTCATGACCTTCAAATTTTCCTTCCAGGAAAAAGTGGACATCCTGCCGCAACCTTTTATCCTGAAAAACGGACAACAACCTGTAACGCTCACCGCGTTGCACTTTGGCACTCCCCGCACTTTCAAGGTAACGGTAGATGGCAAAAAAGTATACTCGTTCCCGGTAGAAGACGGCGTCAACACCTTTGACATCCCCGTCAACCCGGTGCAACAGCCTGACAGTATTCGTGTAGTCGTTAGCGATGCCGGCAAAGTGGTGACGGACCGGGTCATCCCCCTGAAACCGGTCACCTACCGGGAGCTGCATTTCATCCACCACTCCCATACAGACATCGGTTACTCGCACCTGCAGCCGGAAGTACTAAAAATACACCTCCGCAATATCAACGACGCACTGGACATGATCGCCGCCACCCGCGACTATCCCGAAGAAGCGAAGTTCAAATGGAACATAGAGTCCCTGTGGGCGGTGGAACACTTCCTGCAACAGGCCACGCCGGAGAGGAAAGTGGCATTCATACAGGCAGTAAAAGACGGCAGCATCTGCCTTTCTGCCCTGTATGCCAATATCCTCACGGGCCTTACGCTGCCGGAAGAAACATTCCATTACACCGACTTCGCCGCGCAGCTGCGTAAGACTTACGGCTTCCGCATCCCCAGCGCCATGATCTCCGACGTACCGGGTTATACCTGGAGCACGGTGACAGCACTGGCCAAAGGCGGCGTTAAATACTTCTCCAGCGGACCTAATTACCTGGGCGAAAGTCATCCTTACCTCGGCGACCGTGTAGGCCACTTTGTACGCAGCTGGGGCGATAAACCCGTATGGTGGGAATCCCCTTCCGGACAGGAGAAAATACTGTTCTGGACCGGCGGCAAAGGATACTCCTCCTGGCATGGCACCGCCCCCGGCGCTGTGTTTGAAAGAGGACCGCAGAAAATAGCAGGATACCTGAACGAGCTGGACGAAAAACATTACCCTTATGATATTGTTCAGTGGAGATACAATGTGGTAGCCGATAACGGGCCGATAGATACCGCTGTTTCCCGCTTCGTTAAACAGTGGAATGAAAAGTATGCATCTCCCAAAATTGTACTCAATACCACCGATAAACTGTTTGAAACTTTTGAACAGAAATACGGAAAAGACCTGCCCGTCGTGAAAGGGGACATCACCCCTTACTGGGAAGACGGCGCCGGCTCTACCGCCAAAGAAGAAGGACAAAACCGGGTCAACAGTCTCCGGTTGTCGCAACTCACCAATGCCTACGCCATGCTGGCGCCGGAACGGTTTAACGCGCAACAGTTTTACAACGCGTGGACCAATGTCCTCATGTTCCATGAGCATACCTGGGGAGCGCATAACAGCATCTCACAGCCGGACGTATCGTTTGTGACAGAACAGTGGCGCATCAAAAAGCAATTCATGCTGGATGCCGACAGTATCATTCAAACCCTCAACGGACAACTGTTCCAGCCGCTGACCGACGAAAAGTCCCGCAGCATTGCCGTCGTTAACACGCTCTCCTGGCCCCGTAGCGGACCGGTAAAGATCAGGGTCGCCGGTAAATCCGTAAAGGACGCCCGCGGCCGGAAATACCCGATGCAGCGCCTCTCCGATGGCAGCTTCGTATTCCTTGCCAACGAGGTGCCGGCCTTTGGCACCGCGGTATATACCGTCACAGACGAAGCCGTCAATGCCGCAGCCCCCTTTAAACAAAGCAGCAACGCGCTGTCCAACGGTAACATCTCCGTTACCTGGGACAACAACGGCAGCATCACCCGGCTCTCCGCGAAAGACGGTCACAACTACGCCGGTAATTTCCGCGGACAGGGACTGAACAGCTACTGGTATGTGCCCGGACAGAACCCCGCCGATGCGGAAACCAATCAACCCGTACAGGCGCAGGTATTGGAAAGTGGTCCGGTGGTGACCACCATCGCCCTCCGGGCGCAGGCGCCGGGCGCCAATGCCCTGGAAAAAAGGCTTACGCTTTATGCCAACAGCAATATGGTGCTGATCGAAAATACTGTCGACAAAAAGCCGGTCAGACAAAAAGAAGCGCTGCATTTCGGGTTCCCGTTTGAGGTACCTTCCGCACAGGTAACGCTGGACGCGGGTTACGGCACGCTGCAATATCTGAAAGATCAGCTGCCCGGGTCCAATATGGATTTCCTCTTCGGCCGCAGGTGGATGGATATCTCCAACCCTGCCAACGGCGTACAGTGGATGCTGCTGGAAACACCGATGGTAGAGCCGGACAGCATGATCGACGAGCGCCTGCAGATTGCGCAAAGCCATAAAGCGTGGAGAACGAAAGGGCAACCCACCAGCCGTTGGTTCTCCTATGTCATGAACAACTACTGGCACACCAACTATAAGGCAGACCAGGACGGCAGCAGCAGCTATCACTATGCATTACAGCCTCATGGCGCCGCCGATGGCGCAGCGCTGGAAACAGCAGCAGCAGACTTTACACAACCGCTCCTGAGCTTCCCGGTGAAAAAGGGCGCCACCTTACCGGCAGGGCTCTTCCGGCTGACCAACACCGCCGTAGTAGCTACCGCCGTGATACCACAGGAAAATGGTCAGTACCTGGTACGGCTCTTTAATCCCGGCAAGACAAGCCAAAGCACCGGGTTTGAATGGGGCACGCTGAAGCCAGCCCGTATTACAGTGTTAAGAAACGGAGAAACGAAAGACGCAAAGACAACCTTCACCCTTCCTGCTATGGGCGTAGAGGAATACCTGCTTATTCCATAGGCAACAGGTCATAAAAGAAAATGCCGGATGAAAAATCATCCGGCATTTTTTTATCTATAAGTGAGGTCTTTTTAGTTCGATACTATAGGTGAAACAATCGCTTCTGTACCAGCAGATGTTGAACTCCAGCGGCTTCCGGCTGGCATCCAGCACTATTCTGCGCCTTTCCAGCACCGGCGATCCTTTTTTGACTTTCAGCAGGCCGGCGATCTTTTCATCCGCGCCGATGGCTTTGATTTCTTCCTGCGAATATACCGGCACCACGTGAAAGTCAGCGTCCAGCATCTCATACAGCGGACGGTCGAAATTCTCTTTGCCGGTAAGTCCTATCCTGGGATGGAAAAAAGATTCGAAATACACCATCGGGCTTTTCTCTGTGCTCCGGATGCGTTCCAGGCATACCACGGGTTGCTCCGGCTCTGTCTGCAGCATCTTCGCCACTTCTTCCCCTGCTTTTGCCACCGATACCTTGTTCTTCAGGGTTTTGAACGGGATGCCCTTGTCCTCCATTTCATGGGTGAAGCTATACCAGTGGTCCAGGTTGGTGGTGATCTTTTTCTTTTTCACCACCGTGCCATACCGCTTCTTTCGCTCCAGCAGACCGTCTTTCACCAGGTTGGCGATGGCCATCCGCAAGGTGTTGCGGGAAATACTCCAGCGTTTGGCCAGGTCTGTTTCTTTTGGAAAAATGTCTCCCTCCCGGAAAAAATCCTCCCGGATCAGCTTCCGTAATAGCTCTTCCGCCTGTTGATGCAAGGGGATTTTACTATCGTGGTCCAATAAAGGTATCTTCGTCATATATGTACGAACATATCGATTTTTTACGACGGGGAAAAATTTTTTGTGCTGAAAAGCTGACGGGACGTACCATTTAAGCTGTTACTTATGGTAAAATCGTCATAGAGACGTATAAAATGGCTGCCCGGAATTTCTTACCAAATGGTAATTGTCAACCCACCGGACAGGGGCAATTTTGTGTTAAAACAAAAAAAATGAGCAGCAAACGCGTTTTACTGACCGGCGCCACCGGCTTCCTGGGATCACACACCATTATTCAGTTGCTGGAGAAAGGCTACGAGGTCACAGGCACCCTGCGGGACATGGGCCGGGCAGCCGCCATCAGGGCAGTGATAGCACAGCATACCACCTACACCCACCGGTTGACTTTCGCACAGGCCAGCCTGGAAGAAAAAGAGATCTGGTACGAGCTGACCAAAGAGATCGACTTTGTACAACATGTGGCCTCTCCTTTTCCGCGGGAACTACCCAAACGGGAAGAAGACCTGATTATTCCTGCCCGGGAAGGCGTTTTAAATGTGTTGCGGGCGGCAGCGGCCAATAAGGTGAAGCGCTTTGTGCTTACCTCTTCCTCGTCGGCTGTGTTATATGGAAAAACACCGCAACAGCTGGACAAAGTAATGACCGAAGCCGACTGGACCAACGTTCACTATAGCAAAGACGTGACGCCTTATTTCAAAAGTAAGACTATCGCAGAAAAGGCCGCATGGGACTTCATTCAAAACGATACATCCGGCATGGAGCTGGTGGCAATACTACCGGGCGCCATTCTCGGTCCTGTATTGGAAAAGGATTTTGGCACCTCTGCCAATATCGTCATCAAAATGCTGGACGGTAGCATGCCTGCGGTGCCTAAAATCGGGTTCGACATCGTGGACGTGCGCTCCACAGCCGATGCCCTGATCCGGGCAATGGAGATACCGGCAGCGGCCAACAATCGTTACCTGGTGACTGCCGGGCATGTGACCATGAAAGAGGTAGCGTCCATATTGAAAAAAGCTTATCCGGGCCGGAAGCTGCCGTCCAGGGAACTTCCCAATTTCTTAGTCAGGCTCGTAGCGTTGTTTGACACAACCCTCGGCCCCATTCTCCCCGATCTTGGTAAAAGAAGAAAGTTAGATGCCGGCAAAGCAAAACGGGAGCTGCAATGGAAGCAGATTTCAACGCAGGAGGCGGTATTGTCGTGCGCAAAAAGTATTTTTGAGACAGGAATCGTGCAATAAATGAAGAAACTAATAGCTACACTGGAATTTGGCGGCATCCTTTCACCACAGGATATCCGGCTTTTCTCCGGACATTTTAAAGCGAAGCTGCTGAAAGCAGGTGAACACTTTCAGAAAGACGGCGAAGTGGCCCGGGAAATCGCTTTTGTGGAAAACGGCATCCTCCGGCTGTACGGCGTAACACCGGAGGGTGACGATGTAACGAAGTACTTCGTCAGGGAAAACCAGTTTATTGTCGACCTGGAGAGTTATTATTCCGCCCGGCCATCGACAGAAGCGATACAAGCGGTAGTGGATTCGGAGATTTATATCGTTCACAAAACCAGCATTGACAAACTGAGCCAGGAGCTTCCCAACCTGTACATCTTCATCAAAACCCTTTCAGAAGCGGCGCTGATGGCTAAACTCAAGGACAACGACTTCCTGAACTTCGGGGATGCAAAAACAAAATACCTTGAGTTTGTAAAACGTTATCCGGACCTGGCGTTGCGTGTGCCGCAACAGTTCATCGCCTCCTATTTAAGGATCACCCCACAGTCGCTCAGCCGGATCAGGCGGGAAATAAGGTAAAAGGTTATATTTTAAAACGGACGTTCAAGCCATAAAAGCCATGGAGATGTACACTGCCTTACTTGCGCATATCGACCAGCATGTCAGCCTGTCGGACAAGGAAAAAGAACTTGTCTGCGCGGCTATGGCCATCAAAAAGGTACGGCGGCGGCAATACCTGTTACAGGAAGGCGCCGTGTGTCAGCATGACTATTTTGTGCTTGACGGATGCCTGCGCCAGTACGAGGTGGGAGAAAATGACAAGGAAAACATTGTGCAGTTCGCCTTTGAAAACTGGTGGATGTCTGACTGGTTCAGCATGCTCACAGGCACCCCTTCGGTTTACAACATCGATGCGCTGGAAGACAGCACCGTGCTCGTAATCGGGAAAGAAGCACTGAACCGGCTGTTCGCCGCTGTTCCCGCCATGGATATCTATTTCCGTAATATACTGTTGCAGGCGTATGCCTGGCTGCAACGCCGCACCCTTTACCTGCAGAAACCTTCAGAAGAAAGATATGCTTCCTTTGTAAAACATTACAGCTGGTTTGAACAACGGGTATCGCAACAACATATTGCTTCATTTCTCGGTATCACCCGCGAAACACTCAGCCGGCTGAAAGCGCAGCAGATCAGATCTTCCCGTGGCGACCTGTGAGAAATATCACAGGTTTATTTTACCAAATATCACACTGCCAACTGAACATTCCTGTTCAACTTTGTACTGATAAAACACAATAAAAATGTACAAAGAATTTATGCAATGGGCATTGTCCAACGATGACAGCTGGGCAGGACTGATATTACGACTCACCCTCGGCCTCGTACTTTTTCCGCATGTGGCACAAAAACTATTCGGGTGGTTCGACGGCCCCGGGCTCCGTGGCGAACTGCAGTATATGACCACCAAAGCCGGTCTTCCAGTATGGGTGGCCGTTACCGCTATCACGGTGGAATGCGTAGGGGCATTTCTGTTACTAACGGGTACGGGCACCCGGTTTGCAGCCGCGGGCTTGTTTGGTTTGTTTATCGGCATGATCCTCGTCGTGCACGCCCCTAACGGTTTTTTTATGAACTGGTTTGGTAAAGTCCCTTCCGGCGCCGAGGGTTTTGAATACCACCTGCTGGTACTGGGTATCTGTATCGTTCTCATGATACAGGGCGGCGGAAAATATGCGCTCGATAAATTATTGCAATAATTTCCGGTGCGTGCAACAATACTGCATGTAGCAATTGTAATTTTCCCTAAATCCTATTAACATGAAAAAAATAACCGTTAAACAAAAGACCCTTTCCCTGCAACGGTCTACCGTAGCATCTTTGAGCCAGCATGCCGCCACTCAGAAAGGACAGGACACCATTTGGACAAAAGCACATGACACCATCTGGACGAAAGCTCAGGATACAAGCTGGATACGGCTGTAGTTTGCCGATGACGACGATACAAAAAGACAGCGGCCGGGATATTTCCGGCCGCTGTATTTTTTACAATTTAAAGTCTACTTTCAGTATCCGGTCCACCTCTATATCGCCTCCTGCCGTATTCATAACGCTGTAGTAAACCGGAACACCGGTATATTGAAAAGGGGTTTTCGTGAGAATGTTCACATATTCCTTCAGCCTGTCGTACCCGTTCAGGTTGTCCTTCGATACCTTGTCTGCCGCCGTATGCCGGTAATATACATGCGACTTCGCCTGTCTCAGCAGCTCAATGTCTTCTACTGTTTCCGTACCGTCGAGCGCCCGGTTCATGGCCGATCTCAGCTTGTCCTCCGGGGCGTCGGATTCGAGGAATACATACACCTCATGACCGTAAGAGACAGATGAGATAATTCCTTTATCCGCCGCATTCGTCGCGTAGTAATTTTTGTACCGTTTTAATCCATCATCATAATCAAAATAGATGGTGTGGTAAGTACCTACAGAATAGACCATGCATCCTGTCTTCTTTTCCAGTGCTGCATGTGAAGCAGCAGGGACCAGTTGCTGCACAGGTATCGGATCAAAATACCTGGCCGTCAATGTACCGGGGAAAGCCAGGGACAAGGTGGCGTAGTCCGTAAAAGTGACCGCCCTGCCGCTACCCAGCCCGGAGATGGGACCTTTGGTATCGCGGAACCAGTACCGGAGCACTCCGTCCACGGCTGCTTTTGAAGCCGGAACAACGGAATCTCCCCGCTTGACGGCCAGCGAAGTGGTAAATATTTTCACCTGCTGGTTGTCCGGCCCGGGTATAAATTCCGGGACACTGCTATTCCTGAATGTTGCCAGGTTGATTGTATTTCCGGGGAACAGGTTGTTATCGCTGAACCGATGCCACCCTGCCCCATATTTAATGAAGAAGCTAACGCCTGCGCTGTCCTGCCAAACGCTGTCCCGCACAACATGATTCACCTGCCAGTTTTTAATCAGCCGGGAAATGGAATCAATACGGGCTTTTTTCGAAGTGACGGTAGCCACAGGGTTCGTACCGGGATTGGGGTTAGGGTCTGTCGGCGTATCGGGGACGTCTTTCTTTCCGCAAGACATCATCAGCATAGCTGCAGACAGTGCTACAACAGTATTTTTCAGTATCATAGAAACCGGGTATTAAACAGTTTACTGGCAATACACGGTAGTCAAAGTTCATGCCGCCTTGCCGCGTAGTTATCGTGTAGCCGGGCGGGAGTAAATTATAACCGTTCAATAACAGTAATATGATCTTATCATGAAAAGATGCCACTGCCATCACTAATTCTCCCATTTTCAATATATTGCAAACTTAGTTGATATAACTGTTGTCTTATGGAGTCAATAACCGCGCTGTGGGGTTGGAATATTTTATATCTAACCGGAATTATCATCACCTTCTTTCTTTCCTCCCTGCTGTTTATCAAAAAAAGTAAAAACAACGCAGATTACCTGCTGGCTGCCTGGCTCCTCATTTTAGGAGTTCATTTGACGTTGTTTTATCTCACACACAGCGGGCGATACCTGCAGTGGCCATATCTGCTGGGCTTCGAGATCCCGATGCCTCTGCTGCATGGCCCTTTCCTCTATCTCTACACCGCCGTGCTGACCGGCCAGCTGCCGGAAAAGCAACGATGGCTGTTTCATTTTATTCCCGCCGGTATAGCCTATGCCGTCATCATGCCTTTTTTATTGCTTCCGCTTCATCATAAAACAGCTGTCTACCTCCACGAAGGACAGGGGTACGAAACGCTGATGCTATATATGCTGTTCGCTATCTACCTCTCCGGGGTGACCTACGTGGTACTCTCTCTTTTGTTACTGCGAAAACATAGGCAGCGCATTCTGCACCGGTTTTCAGATACCGAAAAGATCAATCTGAACTGGCTGCGGTACCTTATCACCGGCATTGCCGTCATCTGGCTGGCGGTACTATGGAGCAAAGATGCCGCCATCTATACGCTGACCGTAATGCTGGTGTTGTTCATCGGCTACTTCGGCATCCGGCAGGTAGGAATACTGAACGATCACGCAGGTAGTATGGAGCCGGTCCTAACACCCGATGCGGCGTGGGCGGCCCTCCCGGAGATGGTCACCGGCGACACACCGGACCAGGAAGAACAGGTCAGATACCAGAAATCGAGGCTGCCGCAGGGAACCATTGACCGGATACAGGAACAGCTCTCGCAGGTGATGATACAGGAAGAACTGTTCAAAGACCCTGCCCTGACACTGGGCGACCTGAGCAAACGACTACAGGTACATCCTAACCAGCTGTCGCAGGTGATCAACCTGGCAGAAGGGAAAACTTTTTATGACTATATCAACTTACTCCGGGTGGAAGCTTTTGAAAAACAACTGGCCCATTCCGGGAATGAAAAATACACACTCCTCTCCCTTGCTTTTGATTGTGGTTTTAATTCCAAAGCATCTTTTAACCGGAATTTTAAAAAGTATCGCGGCATCACGCCGACCGAGTACCAGAAACAACAGAACAACAATCCATCCTAAAGGTATCAACGCCCAGGGAGAAGTATCATCTCTCATAAAACACTCAAAAACAATCACTTAAAACAGGTCTCATCTCCCATATTGAAGCGCCTGCGCATCGAAAGCGTCAGACCTTAGCGGCATCATTCAAACACAAAAAATGGTGCTTAAAAACAATCTTTCCATCCTGCCGCTTGTCGCTGTTTTCCTGCTGGCGTCCTGCTCCACCAAAGACAGGACCATCACCGGTACCGGGAACCTGGTACCCAAAACCGCCGACCAGGATGCCAACCTGCCCGCCATACAGGCTAACGGCGCCCGGCTGCACGCCGAAGCGTCGGGCCCGGCCAATGGTACCATGGTGATAGTGCTGCATGGCGGCCCCGGAGGCGACTATCGTTACCTGTTACCCTGTAAAGACCTCGCACAACAAGGCTACCGTGTAGTGCTGTACGATCAGCGAGGGTCCGGCCTTTCCCAGCGTTTTCCCCAAAAAAGTTACACCTCTCTCGGTCCAGGCGCCATGGACCTGATGTACGACGACCTGAGCGCTGTCATTGCGCACTATCGTACCAGTCCCACGCAGAAAGTAGTATTGCTGGGGCATTCCTGGGGTGGGATCCTGGCTTCCGGCTACGCCGGCAAACATCCGGACAACATACAGGGCGTCATTGCCTGTGAAGCAGGTGGCCTGCAATGGGACGATATAAAAGCCTACGTAAAAGACTCCCGTTCTTTTAAATTATGGGGAGAGCTGCTGAACGACGCCGCTTTTCTTGATCAGTTTATCACCGGCAAAGAAGATCAGCACGAAGTGCTGGACTATAAAATGTCGCTGCTCGTGTCCCGAAACGATATTACCGGAGAAGGCACCACCGATCCTTCCGTTTCCTGGCGTAACGGCGCCGTGGTCATGGACGCACTTTTTGAAGTCGGAGATGCCTATCACACCGACTTCTCTGCCGGACTTGACCGTTTCAGGAAGCCGGTCCTGTTTTTCCACAGCGAAAATAACAAGGCTTACCCCGACACCTGGGCGAAACAAATAACCAACGCATATCCTTCCGTCAGGCTGATCAAAGTTCCCGGTGTCGGGCATGATGGCATTATTACCAACCACAAAGCCTGGACAGAGACAACTATGCCGGCTATACTCACTTATCTCCGTTCGCTTCCTTAAAAAACATAACATGGTATCGAAGAAACACCCAATAGGGCGCTACATATTACTATCCCTCCTGTTAATGGCCGCCCACCCGCTCCGGGCGCAGGTCATTAACTGGGGTAACCTGCAGGATGAACAACGGCATTGGATCAACGCCCATACCGGCGCCCGGTACGGGATGGTATTCGGGCTCGGTTACGCTTATCGACTGACCGGCAGCGAATTCCCTGTCATCGCAAACCTGGCCTATTCGTTTCCTTCCGGCAACAACCTCCTGGATGATTTCAAAGCAAAGTTCGGCGCACAGGTACGGCTGTTGCAGGTGAACGATTTCCACCTCGCTGTGAAGGCACACGGCGTTTTCAGAGGATATGAAAATGAGCTGGTGCGGCTGCTGAACTGGGGCGCGGACCTCTCCGGCACCATCGGCTATTACCGGCCTTCCTGGTTTGTAGCCGGCGAAGCCGGGTTCGACAAAGCCATCTCCACCCATTTCAAACACACCAACAGCTATAAAAATCAATATCCGGATGTAAAAGATGGCTGGTATGCCCCGGCTACCGGTGGCAATTTCAATTATGGTTTACAGGGCGGCGTTTCTTTTGGCCGGCATGATATTACGCTAAACGGCGGCGGTTTGCTACAGGAAGATTTTAAAACGAAACCCTTATTGCCGTTTTATTTGTTGCTGGGATATAATTACCGGTGGTAGGGCATGACAGTGAGTATAGAGGATAAAAAGAGGGCGCTTTCGTGGAGCGTCCTCTATATTTTTATCTTCATCGCTTTCTCTTTCGCCTTCGCCAGTTTTTCAACAGTATTAGCGTGCATATCGGTAGCATCCAATCCCCATCTTTTACCGCTGATTTCCTGCATAGACACGAGGATGGCGCATTCGGTATGCCATGCGGTCTGTGGTGACAGTGCATCTCTCAGGATTTGCAGGCAGGTGGCGGCGGCTTCCGGGTGATTAAAGCAGAGTTGCATGAGGGCGGTAGCGGCCCAGCTTCTGTTCTCCGGTACCGGGTCCTGGGACAGCAGCGCGGCTATCTGATCGATATCGGAAGGGATGCCTGTCCAACCGATGACAAACAGCGCTTTGGCCCGTAGAACGGCGACAGTGGCAGTTAAATAGTTCCTGGCCAGTGCGGCCGTCTTATCCAGGTGTTTTCCGTTTTTATATTTGTACGTACCGAGGATGTGCAGCGCGATAGCCTGTATATGCGGGTCCGGTTCCTGCGCTATCTGTGTCAACAGGTACTGTTCTCCCGCCTCTCCTCTTTCTGAAAATTTGCGGCAGATGGTTTCGTACAGCTGGGTGTCTATATCTGTTTCTTTCAGCAGGGAATAGTGAAAGTCCAGGAACTCGGGCGTGTTCTGTGTGAGCAGCGCTCTTCCGAATGCCAGCCGGCCGGAGGTGCTTCCATCGCTGCTGATATGCTGATAAGTTTCTTTTAACGTCTGCAGGTCCGTCATCTCAGGTGATTTGACCGGAAAATACAAAATTCACCTGAGGGAGATGATATTATTCCGGATTGCATACAACACCAGTCCTGTCACATTGCGCGAACCCGTTTTCTGCAGCAGGTTGTTCCGGTGCCCGTTGACTGTTTTCACGCTGATAAAAAGTTCCTGCGCGATCTCCTCTGCGGTGTACTGTTTACAGACCAGCTGTAATATCTCTTCTTCTCTTTTGGTGATGGAGAGATTTTGTGGTTTGTTCCGTGGCGCTCTTACATTCTTCATCTGCAGGGCCTTCAATGCGCGTTCGTTGATATACGACCCTTTGTTGTGTACGGCGATGATGGCTTCCTGTACTTCCCGGGGACCGCTGTCTTTCACCAGGTAGCCATGGGCGCCGCACTGTATGAGCTGGTTGATGAAATGTTCATCGTCATGGACAGACAGGATCAGGATCTTCATGTCAGGGTAAGCGTTTGTCAGTGCCAGCGTCACCTGCTGGCCGCCGTATTCGCGGTCGCCGTCCGGCGGCAGCGAGAGGTCCACCAGCATCACATCGGGCAGAACGGCCGCCTGCCGTAGTTTGTCCAATACAGAATGACCATCGGCAGATTCAAATATTACCTGCATGTCCTGCCAGGTGTTGATAATGGCTTTCATCCCTTCTCTGAAGAGGGCCTGGTCTTCCACGAGCCCGATGTTGATCTCTTTTTTCATATAAAATTATTATGCCGCTAATATGATCCGTACAATGGCGTAGTATCCGCCGGATGGCTGGTTTCCCATCTCCAGTTTTCCGCCGAGCGCATTCACCCGGCCTTCGATGTTCTTGAGGCCCAACCCTTTGCTGGCAGTTCCTTCGGGCAGCCCGCAGCCATCGTCTGCATAGTTACAGACCACTTCCTCATTACGGCGGGAAAGCGCTATCCTGATGGCTTTGGCATCAGCGTGTTTGATGGTATTGTTGATCATCTCCATGATAATGCGGAAAAGGCCCAGGTTCACCAGCCAGGGCAGGTCGTCCATATAATCGTCACAGTCCAGGGCTATCGTTATCTCACCGGCTTTATTGAACTGTTCCGTTACCGCCTGCAGGGCTGCCGGAAGGCCGAAAGACTCCAGCTGCGGCGGCATGAGGCGGTGACTGATACTTCTTACGCTGGTCAGCGCCGTCTCCGACAGCTCGCGCACGTGCTGCAACCCTTCCTGTAATGGCGTGCCGTCTGCGCTTTGTTGTTCGAGTACCATGAGATGCATCCGCATAATAGACATGACCGCCCCGAGCTCATCGTGGAGATCCTGCGCAATACGTTTGCGTTCTTCTTCCTGCGCATGGATATTTGACCGCAGCAGGTCCTGCTGGTAGCTGCTCTTCAGGGCTTCCCGCTTCAGTTTCTGATCGGACAGGTTCTTTTGAAAATGCAGGTTCAGCAACACTACGCCGATACCGATGATAAACACGATAACGGCCAGCGGCAGCAATGCATTAATAAAGCTCAGGTCTTTGATCGTTTCCATAGGCCGATAAAAAAACAGGTGTACATCACCATGGAGAAAAATGCGTGAAACATCCAGGCAGACAAATTCAGACCTCTGCTGAAAGCAGTCGTAATCACAGAACCAAAATAAAAGATCAGTATACTGGATGAATAATAGATAAACAAGCCAGAGTTGATCCAGTGAAGGCTTTTGATATTGGGACCACTGGTTTCTTTCACGATGTCGCTCAGGAAGAAGCGGTACGTAAACAGCGCCAGGATCACAATGAGGATAGATTCGACAGTTAATGCGATAGAGTTGAAAGTATGCACAGGTTGAATGAACAGTGAGTTGGCGATAGAAAAGAGCAGGAATAATATGGCGATGAGCCATATTATTCCTGCGTCTATAAATCCGTTGAGCAGCGTGTTATAAAACCATGCCAGGCAAAGGAATCCGGCAGCTACATAAATGTGCAGCAGCGGCATGTTGTTTTTGCTGGCGAACCAGAAGGCCAGCGAGATAAACTGGATGACGCCTGACAGAAAAAGGAACCACGAGAACACTTTCAGCTCCCGGGGCAGGGTGCGGTATTGTGCCGCAGCATATACAACGGTGAGCAGAATAGGCACGTGTGATAACACGATGATGATTTCTGAAGAGCTCATAGGCTAGCGGTCTGCTTTAAGGGTAGGCGCTGTGGGACAGGTTTTCGGGCAGGGCGCGTTGAGGTCCAGCACATACTTATCGTCTTCAGCAATGGCGGTTGAATCGAGCGGCACGATAATAGGGTTCCCCTTTTTATTGAGGATCACGTCGCGCCCCGCGTCCCATTTGGCAGGATCTTTACCTTGCAGGCAGGCATTGGCTACCGGCACGATATAGAGTTTAAAGCCTACTTTATCCTGAAACCCGAGATATACCCGGACATGTTTAAACCGGCACATGGCGGAATCGGCGAGGTCTGTCGGCATCCCCATGGCCGCCAGCAGGTCTACCGCCCGGATCGTATAGGATTCAACAGGTGGAATGCCCTCCCAGTGTCGCCGGCAAAGGCTGTCGTACGAGTAAATGTTACGGCGGGCCGCCACCAGGTTGGCCAATACACGCCCGACATCGTCGTTGTTCTGGCTGCAATCGATTTTGGGAGGAGCGTCCGGTTGCCGGTTGTCAGGAGATGGTTGCTGCTGACATCCTGCGGCAGCGAGGCCTAGCAGCAGCGTGAGGGAGAAAAGGTGCTTCATTTTATAGGATTTATTTTGGGTGATATTCTGCACATACAAACGACTGCAATGTAATTACAAAAGCAGGCTGCTGACGCACCGGCCGCTCAAAAACAGGTATAAATACCTGCTTCTTTTCCCAAATCGGATAGTAATACCTGTTTTCAAAAATACTCATTTCTCCGCTTACCATCGTCTGCGATCTGAAGCAATTTTACAAGGCAAAACAGGATGCCTTATGCATGCTGCGGAGAAGCCGAAAACCGTACAGAGTAGGCAATCATCGATAAAAAAACTATTGCTATGACGACGCAGACATTACCCGCCCTCTCTACCTTCCGGGCCTTTCAGGTGCCGAAGCTCCACGAGATTGAGCCGGAAGTTTTTGTAAAAAAGTATAACCTGCCCAAAGCGGTATTGGCAGCAGAAGCGGATACCCTGGGATGGGATACGGTCAACTCCATCCGGATGCCCATCGTAAATGCCTCCATGGAGAAAAGCGCTAAGTACCCCAAAGAGTTCCACGACCAGATATCCACCAACTGGAGCTTTGGCGGTAAGTTCGGCGCGTGGAAACTGGTACGCGGCGGCTCAGGGGCCATTTTGTTTATGCAGCTGCCGATCCCCGAAGGACACATGGTTTTCGAAAACGACCGGTTGGAGTTCGCTGAGGGCTATGCTACCATCTCCGTTAAGCTCACCTATCTGCCACAACCGCCTGAATCGCTGGGAGCCAGGGGCAACGGCAAACCCGACGACAATGGCAAACCGCAGTACCTCGTGACCGACACTTCCGTCCGCAGCGCTGACGATCCGGCGGTAGTAGTGCAGAACATGGACTATGGCACCCAAAAAGCGACCCCTACACAGGATGCCCTGTTCAAAGGCGCGCTGGCTATCTGGCTCAACAAAAACCTCGCGCAGTTCACCTATATTTTTACCGTGGTGAACATCAACGCCAATGCTTCAAAAGGTGCCTTCCAATGGCTGAAGCCCACCTATACCAGTTACGCTTATTTCAACGGAGCTACCGATGAGACCAGCTATTTCGGCGTGCTGAACATGACGTCGCACGACAGCCCGGAAGGCCTCAGCAACCAGCTGCCGCCCTCCAGCATCCCGCCAGGCTGCGACTCCGCCCTGCTTATCTCCAGCAAAAAATTCCTCAACAACATGGTGCTGCCGGGCATGAGCACCGCCTTCCCCAAAGCTGCCCAGGGCAACTTCAAGCCCAGCGCAAACAATACGGTGATTGAAAAAGTAGGCGACGATGTGGAACTGGAGCCTGTCAACATCAATGGTATTAACTACACGCCTTATCTGCAGGATTTCACCTACCAGATCGTGGGAGATGAAATGCAGATTAATTCGAAAATAAAGGTGTCTGTCGGACTGGGAATAGACGTGTTTGTCCTCACCACCGGGTACTATAAAATTAAGCTGGTCAACAAGCCTGACGGCGGCGGACAGACACTCGACTTCGAAGAGAGCAGGATCCCCAAGATGAACACCTGGAACGAAATCGCCACCTGGGCTATCGTTACCGATGCCATCATTGCCGCTATTACCGGTTGTGCCGCCGGCGTAGCCAAACTGATGCTCAAAGAAACCTTCAAAAGAGTGGTCGCTTATATCATCGTAGCTATTATCGTTGGTATCATTGCCGCCATCCCTACCATCATTGCACAGGTAGTGCAAGGTAGAGCCGCAGAGGTGCTTCCCTCCATCGGAGATATGATCGCCGATGCCACCGGTGACATCAAATGGCCGGATTCTACCGGTTTCACCCCTACGAAAGCAGAGATGAACGGTTCCCTGCAGATAGGCGGCATGCTCGCCTCCTGATATCTTCACCGTCACCCGGCTGACAGGCTGTTATCCGGGTGACTTTAAAAACCTGTTATCATGAATACCTTCGGCTGGGACACCGTATACGTGGTGACCATCGACAAGATCAACGCCTCCCTCCTTTCCAATAAAGAAAAGTTGATATTACAGTTCGATACCCAAAAAAACATTGAATTGCCCGTAAGGGCTATGGGCCACTTTTCCCACTGGGAGATCGTGCAGGGCGGCTCCGGCGCCATCCTCTACCTGAAGCTGGGCATCAGCGACGGGAAAGCCGTGTTTACCGACACCCATCCTGAGTACGACCTGGCCGGCACCTCGCTGGTAGTGGCCGTGCAGCTCGCGATGCTGCCGGGGCAGGCGCAGACCGCATCGGAGGAACTAAGGTTTGATATCCGGACCGTCGGGCAGATCGGCGATCCTCCGCAACCCGGCAACATCACGCCTGTGGTGTTCCATGATCCCAACGGTAAACTGGACAGCGCGCAACATGCGATACTGATGGTAGCACTATCAAACTACATCATGGAGAACGCCCGGCAGATATCTTATGTCTTCGCCACGATCAACCTCGTACCGCCGTCGACCAACAACTGGCTGACGCCTTTTCGCTCTGCATACGCCTATATGAGCCGTCACAACGCTTCCGGCGCGCTGGCCATCCTCAGCGTTACCACCGACCGGAATATAAACGAACTACCGCTACAGGTAGACGGCCAGCTGCTGTCTCCCGGTTATGATGCCTCGTTCGGTATTTCCAGGGAACTTTTCCTGAAGCATGTGATGATGCCGGCATTGCCTGCCGTATTCGGCAACGGCGCCACCTCCGCCTACTTCGTTTACAACGCCGCTACCGGCCACCTGCAAAGCACCCGCGATATCCCCATGAATGGTGTGAAATCCGGTGCTATCACCTACTACCCGGTCCTGTCTTCCTTCCGGCTCACCACCACGGGCGACGGGCTTTCCAGCAACTACGAAGGCTCGTGTGACCTGAAAGCCGGTATCAATATGCGCTTCTGGATAGACCCGAAGAACCAGGCCATCTACGACAACAACCGCAAAACACTGGACTTCCTCCCCGACCCCAACCCGTCGTACCGCAAAGATGTACACATCCCGTGGTACTGGTGGTTCCTCGGATTACTCCCGCGTGCCATCACAGAAATCATCGTGCAAACCGTGAGCAGCAGCATCGCTCAGTCCATGACGGCAGACGTTAGCCAGTATCTTACGCTCACGCGAAAGCCGCCCACCTCCGTACAGTGGACAGGAACGGAACGGCTGGATATTCAGACAGCATCGCTGAATATGGGTTTTTATATGCAGGGAAATTTATTGTAGGAGCAAACAAAGCCCACCATCCGCGTACGCCGGTAGTGGGCTTTCTTATCGTATCAAGGACGTCCGCGTCTTTCCATCAGCAAGCGCGCATACCCGAAGAAAGAGCCTGCCAGCACAAGACAAAAGAACAGACATATCGCCACCGCCCATATCGGCATATCAGGCTTCTGTCCCATGAAATAAAGCACCAGGGCATATCCCATCCCGCAGAAAAGGAACAGCATAGCCAGCGGGAAAATGAAGTACAACAACAACGTCATTCCAAATCCCATGTACCGCTTCATCTTGTATCCCATCGCATACAAAACACCGCCTGCCGCAAAATATCCTATTATCAGCAACATCACGGAAGCTCCTCCCATCAGCAGGAACTTGCTCCAGGAAAGTTCTTCCACCCGCTCCATGTCCGGCTTATATCCAACGGTAATGATCTCACCTATTTCAGGTTTACCGGAAGACGCCACATCGGATTCCATTGTTACAGGGGTGCCATCGGCTGTATTAAAGGTAACGGTGGCGCGGTACATGATCCTGTGCCTGTTCTTACTGTCTTTACTTTCAAAGCTGGTGTAATTGATGACCCTGGCCTCATACCGGGGCAACGTCACCACTTTATAAACAAAATCGCACAATACACCTCCCAGGCCGACAGTGAAAAAGAGCAGGCAGAATACCACCAACGATACGTACCCAACGCCCAAGCAACCTGGCCGGCTGTTGCGATCACGTCGCTTCAGTATCTTTATCGCTATAAGAACGGATAAAATGATAATTGCAATGCCGGTCCAGCCATAACCGGTTAGTTGTAACAAAACAATGCCCATAGGTATTTTTATTATCGCGGGCAAACATACAATAATAAATGCTATTTAACAGGGAGTGCAAAAGCCACATATGCATCAGATGATTTCCCTCCCCATTTGGAACCTCCGCAGGCAATCACCACATATTGTTTACCGTTAACGGCGTACACCGCCGGGGTAGCAACGCCCGGGGCGGGAAGTTTTGTTTTCCACAGCAAAGCGCCGGTCCGTTTATTATATGCCCGCATATAGCCATCCGCCGAAGCGCCGATAAACAAAACGCCTCCGGCCGTTGTAACCGGACCACCGTAGTTTTCCCTGCCCGTTTCCGGAATACCTTTTTTTGTCAGTTCCTCAAATTCTCCAAAAGGAATTTTCCACAGGTACTCGCCGGAATTCAGGTCAATAGCGTTTAAAGTGCCCCAGGGCGGGCTGATAGCCGGATAACCTTCTTTTGTCAGGAATTTATTGTACCCTGTAAATCCATAAAGCAAATGTGGCGTTGCGTCATGTTTCTCCTTCTTTCCCTTGTACTCCTGGGGTTGCAGCTGTTTCAAATCAAGAATAAAAGCGGCCAAAGCATCTTTCTCCAAAGTATCAAGATGGTTAAATCCAGGCATCATTCTCCTTCCTGTTGACAATAATTCGACGAACCGGGAATAGTTATATTTCTTTTCAACCCCCATTATAGATGGATAGTCGCCCCCTCCCAGACGTTCGGGCCCGTGACATCCCATACAATACTGGTTATAGATGGCTGCGCCAGCCTCCAGTTTAGTTCTCTGCTGTTCCTTTGGAGGGTCGTTGTCAACGATATTTAATACCCATGCCATTTCGTTGGCATTAACGTATAGCACATTGGTTTCCGGATCTACGGATGGCCCACCCCACTCTCCACCGCCGTCATACCCGGGAAACACGACTGTTCCTTCCTTGGAGGGAGGCGTGTAAATGGATCCGGCACGGTAACTTCTGAAACGTTTGAGTACATCCTGGTAGGAGGAGTCGTCCACCAGTTGGTTGAGGTCCGCTTCTGTCAGCGTGTGCCGGGCAAAAGGTTTCGGCAATACAGGAAAAGGTTGCGTTGGCCACAATTTCTCCTCTGTCAGTGTTGTCGTGGTGTCTACGGGTCTTTCTTCTATGGGATAAACGGGCTTGCCCGTTTCCCGGTCCAGTATAAAGAGCAACCCTGTTTTGGTTGATTGCACCACGGCATCTATTGCTTTCCCGTCTTTTTTGATGGTCACTAAAACAGGTGGAGAAGAGAGGTCCATATCCCAAACATCGTGATGCACGGCCTGAAAATGCCACAGCAACTTTCCCGTAGCTGCATCCAGCGCCAGTATACAATTTCCGTACAATCCCGCTCCTCTTCGCTGCCCTCCATAAAAATCGCTGGAAGGATTGCCTGTGGGAGCAAACAGTATCCCTCTTTTTTCATCCAGGCTGAAGCCTGACCAGCTATTGGTAGACCCCATATGTTTGTAGGCTGCCGGGTCTTCCCAGGTGTCGTACCCGGGTTCACCGGGATAGGGTATCGTATGAAAAATCCATTGCTGCTTCCCTGTTCTTACATCAAATGCTCTTATATGCCCGGGCGTTTCCTCTCCAACAAGCCCGCTCAGGAAAAAGAGGTCTTTGTAAACCATCACCGGCGACGTAGGCGCCACAAACACTTTTGACGAATCCCTGTCCAGCCCGTTTCTAAGGTCAATTCCCCCGTCGCGCCCGAATGAAGTCACCAGTTTACCTGTTTGCGCATTGACACAAAAAGCAACCGATCCCACGGTATAAATAATTCTTTTATCATCGCCGTCAGCCCAGTAGGCCACGCCGCGGTTCATATTAACACTGTTCCGGTGCCAGGTTTTATTGGCGATCGTATCGGCAGGATCAAACGACCATTTCTCCTTGCCTGTAGCAGCATCCACGGCAAACAATTTCAATTTGGGAGATACCCCGTACAACACATTATCCACTATTACCGGGTTACATTGCATGGAACCATACCGGGTGCTATCCTGCTTTTCCGAGTAGTATATCCATGCCACTTCCAATTGACCCACATTACTGGTATCAATTTCATTTAAAGAGGAATACCTGATATTACCCTTGCTTCCCCCGGTAACCCTCCAGTCGGCATATTGTTTTCCGTTGCCGGAATTGCACGCATGGCAAAGGGAGATAAAAAAAAGCAGCAGCAACAGTTCTCCGCGATTGATAATATGGGTCATTTTTACCGAATTATGCATAGCTATGAGCATTCACATTTTACGTGAAAATAAAGTCCGGGTAAACATAAAAATATCAAAATATTAACTTGTAATGCAGCATTCTTGACATGCAGCTGTTAGTGTTGAAGTCAACTGGTATAAAACCGGACCGGGTTATGAAGAGGCTAATCCGGGGTTACCCCTTTGGGAAATATTCAGGAACATGACCACCGGTGTTCGTTTGCCGAAGTTTTATACCGGAAAGGACTCATCCCGGTATACCCCTTGAACACCTTGCAGAAATGGGAGGCCGATCCGTAGCCGCATTGGCTGGCTATCTCCTCTATGGCCTTATCACTTTGGACCAACAGATGGCAGGCATGAACGATCCGCAGGTCACTCAGAAAACGGGTAAAATTCTTTTGGGTCCTTTTCTTAAAAAAGCGGCAAAAGCTCTGTTCTGTCATACAGGCAATATCAGCTACCTGGCGTAGGGTAATCGGTTCATGCAGGTTATCCTTCAGGAATTTAATGACATCCACCAGCCGGTCGGGATATACATCATCATAATGATCTGTTTCATAATTGTTAACGATAAACTCTTTTTCATCCGACACAGAAATCAAATTCATCACCTGTAAAAGTCCGTTCACTTTTTCAAATCCTTCGACCGCTGAAAGAGAGATGAGCTTTTCGGCGATGATTTCCCTGGTTTCTCCAAAAATCCTGATCCCCTTGGATGACTGCCGGATCATTTCCCTTATACCTTCAAACTCTTTTATCAGATCGAATACCTGGTTAAAGATTTTGGGATGTATGTAGGTAACGATCACCTTTGATCTCAGGCTGGAGCCTTCTTCGTAAAACACCGGATCGCTCAGCCACAGATGTGGTACATTCGAACCAACGAAGACCATATCACCCGCCTCAAAAGGCTCCATCTTATTACCAATGATCCGCTTTCCAAATCCCTCCAGGACAAATACAAGTTCTAGTTCGGGATGCGCATGAAAGGAAGGCTGCGTATGGTACGGCGACCACAAAAACACCTGGTCTCTCACGTCAATATGCAATACATCATTGATCAGGGGAGTAATTTCTGTTTTAAATAACCTCATGCTACACAATGTTGGTAAAAAATGGGCACTTTTGATTAAAACCGAGGTCGCCTTAATGGTTTGGGGATGCTTCTTACCGAAGATACTAAATATTTTCTCTCTGCATTCCCCGATTTTATGGTCCTGCACCAGGGTAATTCCGGGAAGAAAAAGGATAAGAACACGATATTTTAGCCGCTGGCCTCCTTTTATTTTTAGGCCTTGTAGTTAACAATGAATAAAACCAACATCTATCAATGCAAATCTCGTTGAAATCCAAGCTCTTAGCCACAGGCCGCGCCCTCCCGGCCGTTCTTATGTTACTGGGCGGCGCCCTGCTCCAGCTGGCCTGTAACGGCTCGCCGGCTACCAACACCCATACCGACAGTGCCACCAGCAGTCAAAACACCGCCCCTCCTCCCAAATGGAAAATGGGGATCGCCTTGTACTCCTTCAACCGGCATTCGTTTACCGCCGCTCTTGATAAAGTGGACAGCGCCGGCGTCAGGTATGTTGAAGGGTTTTCATTTTATATGCTGGGAAAAGCATTTAGTGATTCCACGATGGCTGCCATGTCCCCGGCAGGCATTTCCAGGATGCGGAAAATGCTGGAGGACAAAGGTATTTCCATGGCATCTATTTATGCAGACGCCCGCAACGTGGAGGAGTGGAAGAAATACTTCGATATGGCGAAGGCATTGGGCGCGCAGTATCTTACCTGCGAGCCGGCAAAGGACCAGTGGGACATGGCCGATAGCCTGGCAGGCATTTACGGCATCCGCATAGCCATCCATGAACACGCCCGGGGAAGCAGCGCGTATTGGCATCCCGACTCCGTGCTGGCAGCCCTGCAGGGCCATCCGAACTTCGGCGTTTGTGCCGATCTGGGACATTGGGCAAGGAGTGGACTGAAACCTGAGGACTGTCTGAAAAAATTAAAGGGACATATCCTGGGGATCCACCTCAAAGACATCGATTCATTCAACAACGTAAATGCCGAAGATGTAACGGTAGGTACCGGCGTGATCAATTTCCCCGCCGTGGCACACGAGCTGAAAAGCCAGGGATTCAATGGAATGATCTATGTGGAATGTGAACATAAAATGGAAAATAACCTGGAAGATGTGATACAATCGATCCACTATTTCAACAAGCTGGAAGGGTTAAAATAAAAGCACATCCCGTCAATTATTGCAAAGCTATATCGGGCAAAGTAGTGCATATTTGAAGGAAGACGCAACTTCCTTCAAATATAAAACAGCACTATGCCCGAAACCTCCCGACCGGCGGCACACCCTAAAGGCCTTTATATCCTCTTTGCCACCGAGATGTGGGAGCGCTTCAATTACTACGGCATGCGTGCTGTGCTGATCCTGTTCATGACCAAGGCACTGCTGTTCAGCAAAGTGTTTGCAGCCAACCTGTACGGCAGCTATACCGGTCTCATTTACCTTACCCCTTTATTGGGCGGTTACATCGCCGACCGCTACTGGGGCAACAAACGCTCCATCATCACCGGCGGTATTGTGATGGCAGCAGGAGAAATGATCCTGTTCGTCAGCGCCTCCCTTTTTCACAGCTATACTTCCGCAGCGTTGTTCCTGTTTTTTTGCGGCCTCGGCTGCATGATCGCCGGCAACGGGTTCTTTAAACCGAATATCTCCTCCCTTGTAGGCCAGCTGTATCCTGACGGCGATAAGCGGAAAGACACGGCCTATACCATTTTCTACATGGGCATCAATACCGGCGGAGCGCTGGGGCCGATCATATGCGGACTGGCAGGTGATACCGGCAACCCGGCAGACTTCAAATGGGCATTCCTCGCGGGAGGCATCAGTATGATTCTCAGTGTTGTTGTACAGGTGGTTTTCCACCACCGGTACGTGACATCACCGGAAGGCAAAGTACTGGGACTGACACCGGAGCATGTGCCGGCCAAAGCGTTGCAGCCGGCCGTCATCATAGGCGGACTGGCGCTTTTCTCCCTGCTGATGATCGGCCTGTTATACCTCGATGCAAAAGTGATCGGTTATCTCTCCTGGCTGATGCTGGCAGCGGTCATATTCATTGCCGTCACGATCTTCCGCGACCGGACGCTCACGTATATAGAAAAACAGCGGATCAAAGTCATTTTTATCGTGTCGTTCTTTGTGATCTTCTTCTGGGCAGCGTTTGAACAAACGGGCGCCTCGCTGACTTTTTTCACCGATGAACAAACCGACAGGCAGCTGCACCTGCAAATACCGGTATGGGGGCTTCAGCTGCTGTCCGCCGGGCTGCTGTACGTGCTGTACCGTCTTTTCCGGAAGACGCGGAGACAGTTGTCGCAACCGGCAGACCGCTTCCTGCGCGGCACCGTATACGGACTACTGTCGCTCTTCGCAGCGGGGATCGCCGGCGTGAACACCTGGTTACTGCTACAACATAAAAGCACCCTGCTGCTGGAGGAGATACCACCCAGCCTCTTTCTGTCGCTCGGCTCCATCTATATCGTTTTGTTCGCCCCTTTCTTTGCCTGGCTGTGGCCGCGGCTGGGGAAATATGAACCGTCCGCACCGGTTAAGATGGCAATCGGATTACTGCTACTGTCGCTGGGCTATTTATGGATCGCCTTTGGCGTCAGGGACATTGCGCCCGGCACTAAAGTGAGCATCATCTGGATTACCGTAACGTACGCCCTGCATGCGTTCGGGGAGTTCTGTCTCTCGCCGATTGGACTATCGCTGGTCAATAAACTATCTCCCCTTAAGTTCTCGTCTTTACTGATGGCTGTCTGGTTTTTGTCTACCGCAGCGGCCAACAAGTTTGCAGGCGTGCTAAGCACTTTATACCCCGAGAAGGGAAAGACCGTTAGTTTCCTGGGGTACAGCATACAGACTTCCTATGACTTCTTCCTGCTCTTTGTTGTGATGGCAGGTGTAGCGGCGATCGTGTTGTTAATGATGTCCAAATGGTTGTCTGCCATGATGGCCAACCCGGATAAAAGATAAAATCAAACTGCCAGTGTAAGACTACAACGGCATTGTCATAAAAGTGCACTGAGTCGTTAGGGCACTAAAGGGTATTTACACATCATTATCGGGCATATTATTTCACCTGCTGTGCCCACTTTTTCAGTGCGGCAATGGCGTCATACAATACGCCTGCTTCTCCCCGGAAGTCGCCGGAACCGGAGGCTTTGCCATTCTGTACATCGTACCATTCGTAAAAACCATTGTTTTTAATCACCCGGTCGAGCATAGGAATCATTTCAGCATAAGCTTCCGCAGGCATGTCCGCATTTATTAAAGCAGGGATCATACGGCCACCGAACCAGGTCCAGTCACCGGCATTCTGGTAAACATAAGCCGCCATATTAGGAAACACTTCCACCGGATAGGGCGGATATACGGTCATCCCTATGGTTGCATATTTCTCTTTTTCCGCTGCGTCCAGAAACTGGTTGTTGATACGCCGGATTTCCTTTTTATCATGCAGGCCGGCCAGAATAGCACAGGTAGTACCGCCGGTGTACAGTATCCTGTTTTCGTCGAATGTTTGGGGGAACGGACTTCCATCCAGGTAAATATGCGGAATATATTTTCCGGCAGATGCATCCCAGAGATGTTTACGCACGTTCTTCCTGATGCCTTTCGCTATCTCTTTCCAGTTCTTCTTTACGGTGACAGTAGCAGGTTTCAATGCCAGAAAATCCCCGATGGCCGACAGGAACATGGCATTGTCATAAATATCTATTGCCCATTTGGTTTCTTTGTTAAGTGCTACGCCCCATCCCTTCTCCGGCTGCACATCGCCCCAGTCGATGGTGGTAGCGCCCTTCACCAGGCCATATTCCGCAGACCACCGTTCTGTCAATACAAAATTCAGGGCCGCCTCCATACGCTGTAATACGGTCTGCTCACCAATCTTTTCACCGAGGATGGCCCGGTCGCCGGTTGCTTCGATATATTTCCTGACCGCCTGTATCAGCGACGATTCCTGGTCGGTTTCAACGGTATTCTTGTGGCTGGCCCATCCCGGCGCCAGGTTGGAATAGGCGTACTGGTAGCCGATATTGGCCTGTTTTTCCTTGATAACACCATCCGGAATGTTGCCGTCAGCTCCCTGCACCTTGAAGAAAAGCAGCAACGCCTCTTTCACATCTGCAGGCTGGCGCACTTTCAGGGAACCGTTGATAAACGTATTAAAATCTCTTATCCATATCTCTCCGTACCCTGTGCCGGCGTTAAAACCAGTCAGTATTCTCAAAGCCCTTTCCTGAACGGTGTCCAGGCGGTGGTCTGCCAGTATCTGCCTGGCCAGCGCGGCCTTGCCCGGTACGGTCGCCTGTATCCTGCCGGGATAGGACAGCAGCTCAATTTTTTCTGTCTGTGCCTGCACCATGGTGCCCATGAGCAAACATGTTGCTACGAATAGTCGTTTCATCCTCTATTTTTTATTTAATTTTTACTGTGCGTATAAAACGTGCATTCCCCCATCGTCATAAACGGGGCATTGCCCCAGTTGGTCAGTAACCGGAACCGGTAATAGCGGAAAGCGGCTGTTCCCTGCGGCACTGGAAAGGACTCTCCGTCTTTTGCGAAAGCGATGTCGTCATCGGTCTGCTGCCCTACGGGCAAGCCGGAAGGTTTCACCGATTCATACGATCCTATCAGGGACCAGCTGTTCCAGCTGCCGTCCGGTGCAGGGTTGTTGCTGCCGTATAGTTCAAATGTTTTTACATTCTCCTGGTTGTATAGTCTGTCGGCTGCCTGCCACACCTTAAAACGGCTGAGCGGAGCAGCAGCGCCCACATCTATTGTAAACCAGCAGGGGATGACAGACTGTGTGGCAAAACCGGGCACATCGTAGTTGTTGTCCCAAAGGTAATCTATCAGCCAGCCATAGCCGCCATCCTTTACGTCTGTGGGCAGCGGCAACACCTTAAAGCCAGCTTTGGACAGTTCCCGCTCAAAGGCAGGCAGCGTAACGGCCGACGCCGCCGGGTAAAAAAATTCAAAGGCGGCCGTATCCGGCTTATACATGGAGCGGTAAGTCAACGGTGAACCCTCTGTATAATCCGGAAGCACCGTACGGACGTCCCCGGGAAGGGCAATTACTTTTTGTGCTGTTCCTCCTGCGCTGACATAACTCACTTCAATCCCCTGTTCTCCGCCCGCAGGTTCTCCCCAATTCAGGATGATCTGTTTGCCGTCCGGTGACTGTGCCACTGACTTCAGCGTCCTGTTCACCAGCGTGCCGGCATAACTTTTCCCGTAGGCCGTTCCGAAGACATTGACGATCACCGACCGGTTGTTGTCTTTGTCATAGGAGTAAATGGTGAAATTGTAATTTCCTTCATGCAATCCGGGTATGAGCACCGGCAAGGTATCTTTTCCGCTGTGTTGTTTTACCGGTACCTCCAGGGAATCCGCATTGCTGTTCCAGAAGATCCTGAACTTCGTCACCAGCGGATCGTTACCCGGTACCAGCAGCAGCTGTATGCGGTCGTAACCCGGTTGTACCAGCACGGTGTCCACGCGGCCGGGATAGGTGATCTCCCCTCCTTCCATATATTTCTTAAAGGCGTCTCCTTTGGTACAGGATACTAACCATACTGAAATGCCCAGCAGCCATAAGAAGATGAAACAGGTATATTTCATGTATTGTTTTTTTTAGGTTGATGTATTACTTGGTGTCGCCCCACATCGCGATTTCGTAAAAGTTCACATAGGTCCCATTCGACCAGTTCTTCAGTGTCTTAAACCGGATGTAGCGTACCTTGGGCGTGTTTAAAGGGAAAGTCACCGTTTGCCCCGCCAGCGCCGCATCGGTATCTGCCTGCGAAAGCTGCCCTTCCGGCAGGCCGGATGGCTTGATCTGTGTAACACTCGCCAGCAACGTCCAGCTGGCATCGAAACTGCCATCCGGATTGGGATTGTCTGATCCCCATATTTCCACTACGCGGGGATTATGCAGGGAGTAGTAGAACCCAGGCCGCATATGCCATACCAAGCGGCTCAGTTTAGCCCGTTGTCCCATATCGTAGGTAAACCATTGCGGCATTCTTGCCGCATCGCTGGAATGATAAAAACCGGCGGTGGTGCTGCCATCGAAAAGGCCGGCGATAGAACCACCGTAGCCTATCGGCGCATCTCCCGGCAGCACCAGGCCTTTCATCTTGAGGCGGTCCAGCCGTTGTTCAAACAGCGGTGTCAGCACCACGTGCATAGTATCGGAGAGATTGCCCCATCTGTCGCGCACATACACGCCAAACTTTGTCTGGACATCGGGCATATTCCTCGTGGAAAAATCGCCTTCCTTCAGGTTGGTATACTGTGTAGACACCGGGGAGAACCGGCCCAGCGAATCGTCTGCAAGCACTACGATCGCCAGGTCATCTTCCTCCGGGTTGGTATATTTTACATTGATCCCACCGAAGTCGGCGCTGGTGGTCAGCCCCTTTCTGACAATCCATACCGGCGGTACCAGCGGACGGACGTTAATAGTTACCGGAGCAGAAACATTCTCGCTTTTATCTACTGCATACACCGTGATTTTATATTCGCTGGTATCACCGAAGCCGGCCACGGTCAGGTCGCGGTTGTAGCGACTTACTTTTGTTTCCCGGACAGTACCGTTGGGAGCCGTGTAGAGAGCTTTTACATATAACAGATCCGCGTCTGCTGGAACGGCATAACTTATTTTTGCCGCACCATGCAGGCTTTCTACCACTACGTTGCTCACTGGCCCCGGAGCGGTCTTGTCTTTGAGTACAGGCCCGTTGCTTTCCTGCCTGCAGGCGCCTGCCACCAAGAGGATGATAAAGAGGTGCAGGTAATAAATTCTTTTTTTCATCTCAATATGTTTACATCGGTATATTGATACATGATCGTTACCAACCGGTATTTTGTACGAGGTTAGGATTAATTTGCAGGTTGCTCTCCCGGATCGGCCAGAAGTAATCCCGGGGCGCCACAAACCGGGGACTGTATAAGAACACCCTGCGGTTATAGCCTTCGTAGGTTGACTGGAGGATATCCCAGCCGAAGATGGGCTGGTTCAGCACCTGCGGCGCCGTTTTCCATCTGCGGAGGTCCCAGAAGCGGCTGCCTTCAAAAGCCATTTCGATGGTCCGTTCCTGCCGGATGATGTCCCGCAGGCCTTCCTGCGTGGAATATTTCGTTGGTTTTGTAGAATACGTGCTCCACGAATATTCAACAGAAGGCAGTCCGGCCCTGGCCCGCAGCTGGTTGAGATAAAACAGCGCGTCGGCAGGTTTGCCCGTTTCATTGGCAGCTTCTGCATACAGCAGGTAGAGGTCACCCAGGCGCATGATCGGCCAGGGATAAGACTCCACCTCCAGCGACGTGTTGTTGTACACCAGGTTCCAGTTGACGATCTTCTTCGTGTAGTAACCGGTGACGGAATACAGGCGGCTTTGTTTTTTTCCGGAATGTTGCTCCAGTTTACTCTGGATATTGTAGTTGCCGTTTTTCATAAACCAGGTAGATCCGTCGAAGGCCATATCCGCATAGAACCGGGGTTCTCTTTCAAAGTGCAGGCCGATGGTACGGTATCCTTCCTGTATACCGGTATCTTTTACGGTGGCCGTGCGCAGCTGATAGCGGGCGGCGTAGTTCCAGGTCCTGTCCTCTTCAACGGGAACACCGTTGCGGGTATAGAAAAGCTCTGCTATCTTCAGCGGAGGCGCCAGTTTCCCTTTCAGGTTCAGGTTAAACACATTCGGGTCCAGCTGCGGGCAGGCATAGGTCTGCAGCCAGAAGGTAGGCGTGCCACCGGATGTTTGTCCCCAGATAAGTTCACTGTTCCATTTTTCACAGACGGCGTTACGGATATTCATTTCCACTTTCGTGGCCGGGTCCACCGTGCCTACAGCGGGGTTGAAGTAATATAGTTTGCTGCCTGCCGCCTGCGCCACATCGATGGCCTGCTTACAGGCAATGCGCGCTTTCTCCCATTTGGCAGCGTCATACTGCGGATTAAAAAGCGGCTGGCCGTCTTTATTTTTCATGCCGGCGAAATCACTGTTGCCGTTAAACAGGGGGCTGGCGGCGGTGACCAATACCCGCGCCTTGATGGCCAGGGCTGCTGCCCTGGTGATGCGCCCCAGCTCCGTGGTGGTGCTGGTGATTTTCGCCGGTAGTGCGCTGTTCTCATTGCCGGCGACGGCATCTATCAATCCTGCGATGTAATTCACCACCGTATCTACCGGTTGCCGGAATACTTTCACTTCTTCCGGGGAAGCGGTGATGGGCAGGTTTTTATCGGCTATCGGGATAGGGCCGTACATCCGCAGCAGGTACCAGTGGAAGTAAGCTTTTAAAAAGGTGGCTTCGGCCGTCCATCTGTCTCTTTCATAAGGTTGCAGGTCGCGGACATTGTTGATATTTTCCAGGAAGATATTACAGGCCCTGATGCCCTGCCAGAGGGATTCGCCGTCATATCCGTCCCAGTAGTTCATGTAGGGTTGCGCTACGTTCTGGTTTCCCCGTGCGATGTTGTACGGGTCCAGGAAGAAAAAATCTTCGGTCATAGGCCAGTAGGTCCATGCTTCGTCGCCGCCGCTGAAGGCGGGATTTTTATCCGGGTGGTCGTCCTGTGGCAGGTAAGCATAACAGGTAAATAAATATTTCTCCGCTTCCAGCCTGTTGGAGAAAGCGTGATCGAGGGTGGCCACGTTGTCCGGAACGATATCGAGGTATTTATTGCAGGCGAACAGGATCGGACAGGCGAGGCATAACAGCCACCGGGAGAGGTATGATAAGTTGGTTGATAAATGTTTCATGAATGATGATTTAGCCGGCGTTATAACTGAACGTTGAGCCCTATATTAAAAACACGTTGTACAGGGTATCCCAGGCCGTTTCCGCCTTGTTCAGGGTCCCAAAGCTTAAAGGCGCTGACGAGGAACAGGTTGGTACCGTTGGCATAAATCCGCAGGCCGGCAATGTGATATTTTTTCAGGCCTTTATCGCCGATATTATACCCTATCTCTGCGCTTTTCATTCGCAGGAAAGCGCCGTTGCGAATCCACCAGCTGGATGGCTGGTTGTTGTTCTGATTTTGGGTGAGTCCCAGCCGGGGCCAGAAGGCATACAGGTTGCGGTTGTCTTCGGACCAGTGATCATTGGCGATGGCATCCAGCAGGCCGTGCTGGTTAGCGCCGTCGGCCACGAACGGGGAAATGGCTTCCGGGCTGATGGCAATAGAAGACCTCGCCGATCCCTGGAAGAAAGTGCTGATATCAAAATTTTTGTAGCCAAAGGAAAAGCCGAAGCCGTAGATCACTTCCGGGGTAACAGGATGCGCGAGGCCGTTGACCATGTCCAGCGAGGTAATTTGTCCGTCGCCGTTCATGTCGCGGTATTTGATATCTCCGCCTCTTACTTCTCCGAAGTGTTGCCTGGGAGCGTTTTTCACATCTTCGTCGTCCACAAACAAACGTTCTGCGATCAGGCCATACACCTGTCCGAGGGAGTGTCCTACACGGGAGAGGTACTGCATGTTGGCGGGATACTCCGGTTCTTCGTTGACCAGCAGTTTGCTGGCTGCGTATGTAAATGTTCCGCGCATCTGCAGCCATGCTTTGTTGAATGTTTTGTTATAGTCCATAGACACGTCTATGCCGCGGCCCTGTGCCACGCCTACGTTGGCGGACACCGGCGCTGTGAGTCCGAGGGTGGTGGGGATATAGGCGCGTGCCATCAGGATATTGCTGCGGCGTTCCTGGTAGGCATCGATGGTAATATTCAGCACATTCCACAGACCGAGGTCCATGCCGACGTTGATCTTTTTTGATTTCTCCCAGGTGATGCCTTCGTTGGGATACCGGGCCACGGATACGCCGGGACGGGTGTAAGCAAAATTTTCTCCGAAGGCGGCGGCGAAAAGATCATCGCTGAGGTTCACATTGGACAGGTAAAAGAAACGGTCGTTGGCATTGCCTATCTGGTCGTTTCCTACAAGGCCCCACGTGGCACGCAGCTTCAGCTTCGACACCACATCGTTCCATTGATGGAAAAACTTTTCATTGCCGGCGTTCCAGGCGATGCCGATGGAAGGAAAAAATCCGAACCGGTTTTTCTTCGCAAATCTTTCAGAACCGTTGTACCCGAAATTACCTTCAAACAGGTAACGGTTGTCGTAGGCGTAGGTAAACCTGCCGGATATGCCCTGGTTGCGGAAAGGAAGGGACGCCTGCAGATCTCCGGCGTTGCCGTTGAGGTAGTTGCGGCGGATACCGATGAGCAGTCCGCCCACATTATGCAGTTCATTGAAGGTCCTGTTGTAGTTGATGGCTGCTTCCGCATAGGTGGTGGTGTTTACCGTTTTATCGCCGGGCTTGTAGTTCAGGTATTCCGTTCCGGTACTTTCATTGAGCAGGGAAAGCGTATAGCCGCCGGATTTATCCGCCACAGGATTGGCTGCATAGAAGAAGGGGGTATACTGCCTGCTGACGCTGAAATAGGAATAGCGCTTGGTGTAAGCCATGGCTCTGGCCGAGAGCCCGGGGAGGAGAAAGTCGAGGTCCTGCTTTATTTCCACCTGGACATTCAGGACAGAGGTGTTGTACTGCTGGAATCCTGATACCATCGACGCGTACGGATTCGTATATATTTCACCGTTAGTTCCGCGGGAAGCATTGCCAAACAGCGGATGCCGGGCAGTTGGCAGTGCGCTGGCCGGGAAAATAGCCGGAAACAGGACAGGGTTGGCGTTCAGTGTACTTTTAAATACTTCGGCGCCGCCGCCGATCGGACCGGTGTAATCGTCAAAGTTGCCGGTGGTCCTGATGATGGCTTCCGTGGTATTGGTGAGCTTCAGGTTCACGTTGGAGCGCACCTCGTAACTTCTCAGCCGGATGTTGTTGTTCACGGCGGTGCCGCGCTGTGTTTTCAGAATGCCTTTGTCCTGGTTGACGGTAGCGCCGACATAGTACTGCGCTTTGTTACCACCGCCGCTGAGGTTGATATTGAAGCGTTGGTTATTGGTGTACTTTTTTATTAAGGCATCTATCCAGTTGTTGTCGGGATAGAGATACGGATTACCGCCGGCGATGGTACCATCGATTTTATGCTGGCTGTACGGCAGTGGCGCCAGTGGATTGCGGGTGAGGGCCGCTTCGTTCGCCAGCTGCATGTAGGTGATGTTGTCTGCCAGGCGGAAATTCCTCGTATTGGAGGAGATGGAGTTCTCCAGCCGGATGTTCATTTTGGTATTGCCGGCTTTGCCTGTTTTGGTGGTGACGAGGATCACGCCGTTGGCGCCGCGTGCGCCGTACAGGGAAGCGGCGGCAGCGTCTTTCAATACGGAGAAACCGGCGATGTCGTCCGGCTGGAGACGCGCCAGCTCAGCCGCGGCAGACTCCATCCCGTCTATCAGGATCAGCGGGTCCAGCTTACCGGAACCGAAAGAGGTGATACCTCTGATAAAGAAAGAAGCGTTATCCGCGCCGGGCTCTCCGCTGCGCTGGTAAGAGACAAGGCCAGATATGCGTCCTGCCAGCATGGTGGTCAGGTTGCTGGTAGGTCCTTTGATTTCTCTCGGGTTTACGCTGGTGATGGCGCTGACCATACTTCCTTTCTTTTGTTGTCCGTAGGCCACCACCACTACGTCGTTCAGGTCATTCTTATTTTCCAGCATTGTCACCTGGATGGTGTGCCGGCCGGCCAACGGTATGGTCTGCCGTTGGTAACCGATGTAGGAAAACAGGAGTGTGTCGGTACCGCCTCCTGCGGTAATGACATAGTCCCCACTGGCCGTGGTGGTGGTACCGGTGGAGGTGTTCTTTATCATGACCGTTACGCCGGGCATCGCCTGGCCTTTGCTGTCCAGTACCTTACCCGTGACTTTAAAGACGGTTTGGCCTGGCGAGATCTTGGTTGTCAGCAGTAACAGGAGGCAATAGAGGTACCTCCGCTGCCTTAAAAAGGTCAGGGTACGTTTTTTCATAACAGAGACTAACTAACAGTATAAAGTAAAGCGAGCAGTTATATTGTACATACATAATTACATATTAAGTTTGAAAAAAGCAAGCATCCATGGAAAAAAAATTAACCATGGGGGGTTTTCAGGAGGCAAAACGGGGGTAAAAAGAAGGGGCGTTATTTCATTCAGACCTTCCTACACAGCGGTTTTCAGGGGTATAACGCAAGGGGTGGCCATTGTTGATTAATTATGTTAACTTGCATACTTAATTATGTTCCTACATTTTTATGAAAATTGAGATAGATCATCAAAGTGCTGTCCCCCTGCATATCCAGGTGGAAAATCTGTTACGGGAATTGATTAAACAACCGGAGTACCAGGCGGGAAAATTATTGCCCAACGAACTGGAACTGGCCAAAAAACTGGCCGTGTCCCGCACAACGCTGCGGCAGGCGATCAACAAACTGGTGTATGAGGAACTGCTGGTACGGAAAAAGCGACTGGGGACGAAAGTGGCACAACCGAAGATGAGCTCTAAATCCATGAACTGGCTGAGTTTCACCCAGGAAATGCTGGCGAGGGGCATCACCATCAAAAACTATGAACTGCATATCAGCTGGGTATATCCTGATGAACAGATCGCGGCCTTCTTCGATATCCGGACCGACCGGAAAATCATGAAACTGGAACGCCTGCGCGGTAACACGCAGGAGCCCTTCGTTTATTTTATTTCTTACTTCCACCCAAGGATAGGTCTCACAGGAGATGAAGATTTCAAGAAACCCCTGTATGAAATGCTGGAGCAGGAACACTATTTTGTGGCCACCCTGTCTAAAGAAGAAATCAGCTCCAGGACCGCCGATAAAATGATCGCCTCCAAACTGGAGATCGACCTGGGCAGCGCGATCCTCTTCCGGAAAAGGTTCGTCTACGACCAGGCCGAACGTCCCATGGAATACAATCTGGGCTACTATAAGGCGGAAAGTTTTGTTTATACCGTTGAAAGCAGACGTACCCCCTGATACCCGCTCTCTCAAAAAATGATTAGTATTAACCCTCTTTAATTATGTTACTACATTATAACAATATAAAGATATCTCCCCGTCAGATAACATCCACCACCTGCTCAGCGTTATCCGCCTTTACCACCAGTTGTCTGATCATCGCAACAATCGCTTCTTTATCATAACCATATAAAGCATGCAGCTCCTGTTGCGTACCCTGCTCAGCAAAAGTATCCGGCAGCCCAAGCCGTTTTAATGCAGCATGATAGCCATGTTCCACCATAAACTCCATGACCGCGCTTCCCACACCACCGGCGATGCAACCGTCTTCGATCGTGATCACGGTAGCGAACCTACGAAATACTTCATGCAGTAACGTTTCATCCAGCGGCTTAAAATAACGGAGATCATAGTGAGCAACATCCACCTCGCCTTCCAGCTCCGCACAGGCATCTACAACATATTGCCCCACCGGGCCCAGTGAAAGCACAGCGATATCCTTTCCGGCCCGGATCTTTCTTCCTTTGCCGGTCGCCAGTTTTTTGAAGCGGGAAGACACCGGCGCCTGCGCTCCTCCCCCTCTGGGGTAACGAACAGCAAACGGTCCGTCTGCCCTGTCTGCCTGCGCGGTGAACAGCAGGTTCCGGAAGTCTTCCAGGTCCATCGGAGACGCACCGGTGATACCTGGCACACATCGCAGAAAGGAAATATCAAAGGCGCCGTGGTGAGTGGGCCCGTCCTGGCCTACGACGCCTGCCCTGTCAATACAGAATACCACGTTCAGTTTTTGTAACGCCACATCGTGAATGACCTGGTCATAGGCACGCTGTAAAAAGGTGGAATAAATCGTGCAGAAAGGAATCATGCCGTCGGCGGCGAGGCCGGCAGCAAAAGTAACGGCATGTTGCTCGGTGATCCCTACATCAAACACACGTTCCGGCATTTCTTTTTTCATGGCGGTGAGCGCACTGCCGGATAACATTGCAGGTGTAATCGCCATGATCCGCGGATTTTTCCGGGCCAGCTCCATCAGGGTACTGCCAAACACAGACTGGAAAGTGACCGTGGTACTCTTCTCCAATATAGCGCCGGTCGACTTGTCAAATGTTTTAGGAGCATGCCATTGGGCCTGATCTATCATTGCCGGGGCAAAACCCTTTCCTTTGGTCGTAACACAATGCAACAGTTTCGGTCCGGGTATCTGCTTCAGTTTTTCCAGTACATGGATCATCTTTTTAAGATCATGCCCGTCAACAGGGCCAAAGTAGCGGATATTCAGCGCTTCGAAGAGATTGCTGTAGCGCAGCAACCCTCCTTTCAACGCTTTCTGGAGTTTCCTGGCTACTTCCACCAGCCATTTGTCCGGCTGCCCCGGCGACGATAACAGTTTCCGGATATGCGACTTCAACGCATTGTAATGCCTGCCGGTCGTCAGCTCCGTCAGGTAGTCCTGCAACGCGCCGGTATTCGCATCAATCGACATATTATTATCATTCAGTATCACCAGCATGTTGGGCTGTTCGTACCCTGCGTTGTTCAACGCCTCAAACGCCATCCCGGCCGTCATTGCTCCGTCGCCGATAACGGCGATGTGTTGCCGCGTGTGATCACCTCGGTATCTGGCGGCACAGGCCATACCCAGTATCGCTGAAACAGAAGTAGAAGAATGACCGGTGCCAAAGGCATCGTATTCACTTTCCTCCCGGCACGGGAAACCACTGATACCTCCCGGCAAACGATTGGAATAAAAACGGTCTTTCCTGCCCGTCAGCAATTTATGCGGATACGCCTGGTGCCCTACATCCCAGACCAGTTTATCTTCCGGTGTATTAAAGACGTAGTGCAGCGCAACGGTCAGTTCCACTACGCCGAGACTGGAACTGAAATGGCCGCCGTTAGCGGCGACATGATCTATCAGAAAAGATCTCAGTTCGTCACAGAGACCCGGCAGCGCGGATACAGGCAGCTGTCGCAGCGCATCAGGACTGTCGATATGGTAGATTTCAGGCATGGCAATATTCTTTCCCGCAATTTAAATTGCCTGTAATTACAGCACCGGTACAGTGCATGTATAAAATGAGCGGTACAGATTTCGTCTAAAAAGACGGAGGCTTCCCGGCACATGATATTACCAGGCTTTTTTCCTACATTTGACATTATCAACCAAACAGTACAGCGAGGAGATTGCCGGATCAGGTTCAATATAACGAAGCAGCAGTGCTTTCCCGGATTGCGGAAGGCGATGAAAGGGCCTTTGCCACTTTTTATCATCATTATTATCAACTCATTTATCCATTCATCGCGAAGCATCTTCCCAGTCGTGAAGATGCAGAAGAAGTCGTACAGCAGACCTTTCTGCGGGCATGGCTGCACCGTGATAAGCTGGCTGAAATAGCTTACGTGAAAGCCTGGATATTTAAGGTAGCTACCCGCGAGTATATGAATTATCTCCGCAACCGGATTACGGGTAAACCGCGACTGGTGCAGCTGGAAGGAAGCGGAGATCCGGTGGATAATCACGCTTCCACCGGTATCAAAGAAATCAGCCACCTGGTGGAGCAGGCGATGGAATCACTGTCGCCACAGCGGCGACAGGTGTTTTACCTCAGCCGCCACGAACATCTCTCCATCGACGAGATCGCCGCCCGTATGGGCATTTCCCCAAAAACGGTTAAAAACACCCTCACCGCTGCGTTGGCCCAGGTCAGAGAATACCTGGCTGCCGCAGGCTATGCCATTAGTATCCTCTTGTTACTGCGCCTCTGAAAAAAATATTTTTGCCGGATTGGGACTGTTTTCTGTTTCCCGGTTTATAGTATGCAGCAATGGACTCATTACGACTCACATATTTACTGGAGGGCTATGCCGTCCAATCACTTTCTGCCATGGAAGAAGCAGAACTGCTGGCTTTGCTGGAGCAGGAGCAGCCCCGTGTTGCTGCTGAAATTGAAGCAAAGATCACCGCTTATAGTCAACAGCCATATATAACAGCGCTATCTGCCTTGCAGCCGATGATTGAACAGATCGTATCGGTTGACAGGCCTGCTACCATTACGAGGCGCATACGCCCGTGGCACCGGGCGGCAGCCGCAGCTGCCATATTCCTGGTGGCAGTAACCTCCTGGCTTTTCTTTCACCGTTCATCTTCCAACGGGCCTGTTGCCGCCGTTCATGTTGCGCCGGGCAGCAACAAAGCCACGCTGACGCTGGCCGACGGATCGTCCGTGGAGCTCGACAACAATGGCAGCCAGGTGCTTCATCAGGGCAATACCCAGGTAAAACAGTCCAGTGGCAGTCTTTCCTATAGTGACGGCGCCACTGCAGACACGAATTCCTACAACACGCTTAAAACACCCCGTGGCGGCCAGTTCCGGCTCCAGCTCCCGGATGGCACCGGCGTATGGCTGAATGCCGCCAGCACTTTAAAATACCCGGTGGCCTTCAGTAAAAAAGAACGTGTGGTAGAAGTCAGCGGAGAAGCCTATTTCGAGATAGCACAGGACGCCCACAGACCTTTCACAGTAAAAGTCAGTAACGGCGGCAGCGTAGAAGTGCTGGGCACCCGGTTCAATATTTCCGCTTACCCCGACGACAATCGCAGTACCACTACCCTCCTGGAAGGCGCGGTGCGGGTAATGAAGGGCCGGAACACCACCATCCTGAAACCGGGACAACAAGCCATCATTAAAAATGCAGGAGATATTGACATCAACGACCAACTGAATATAGAAAAGATCATTGCCTGGAAAAACGGCCTGTTCAACTTTGAAGGCGCCGGTTTACAGGAAGTGATGAAAGAACTTGAACGATGGTACAATATAGAGGTAGTATATGAAAAAGGTATTCCTGATCTGCACTTTGGAGGAGAAATGAGCCGAAATCTGGAATTAACTGAAGTACTGAAAGGACTAGAGGATGCTAACGTTCACTTCCGGCTTGAACAAGGCAAAAGGCTGGTTGTAATGCCCTGATACAGGGAAATCACTTTGCTATACCATGATATGAGCCGAGCGGCGCTGCGCCGCTCGGGATAGTATTGCCTTATCAGACCATTTAAAAATACATCTATCAGTAACCAACCATTTCCATTCATTGTATGTCCCCGCGCAGCTGCAAAAAAGCCGGAAGTGATTGGACCCACCTCCGGCATAAAGTTCAGGCTGTAAAAATTCAATGCTGACAAGCTTCAAAATTTCATCAACCAAACCATTGCAATTTATGCAAAAAAAATTATCGTTTATCACCAGAGCCCGCAGTTCCAGTCCGGGCGCAACCAAAATCCTGCTAATGATGAAGATGACCTTTTGCCTGCTGACGATGGCTTTCTGTTCACTTTACGCCACCTCCTTTTCGCAGGTAATAACGCTAAAAGGCAAAAACATGGCACTGAAACAGGTCTTTACCGCTATCAAGGCGCAAACCGGTTACGTCACCTTTTACAACCAGGACGACTTCAAAAGCGCCAAACCAGTAAGCATCAACAGTAACGCTGTGCCTTTGGCAGACTTTCTCCGGCTGATCTTCAAAGACCAGCCACTGAATTACCGGGTAGAAGGCAATACCATCCTGTTGTCGAAAAAAACACTACTGCAACATTTGCCGATGGCTCCGCAACCGATACCTCCTGTAAAGGGAATGGTAAAAGATGAGAGCGGCACTGTCCTGCCAGGTGTATCGGTCCGTATCCAGGGTTCCAGCTATGGTACCATCACCGACGGCAACGGCAGCTTCACGCTCAGCGTGAATGAAAACGATATATTAATTATTTCCTGCATGGGGTTTAGCGGTATTTCCGCACGCGTAAATGCCGATGGCTCACTGACGCTACTGGGGAGTACTGCCAAAACAGCAGGTACCCGTCCTTCTATATCTTCTACAAAAGAAGGATTAACGCAGATTATTCTCGTACATGGCATCAGCCAGCTACAAAGCGTCACCGTCAATACAGGCTATCAACAGATCTCCAGAGAACGGAGCGCTGGCTCGTTTTCAAACCCCGAAATGGGCATCGTGAGAAACAGGAGCACCAGCATGAACGTATTGCAACGCATAGAAGGGTTGGTGCCAGGCCTGGTGGTAAACAATTCTCCCACCCCCCGCGCCACACCATTCCAGATACGTGGGTTAACGACAATCAACGCCGACCGGAACCCCTTGTTTATTGTGGACGGTATGCCATTAAATGATGTGAACTCCATCAACCCACAGGACGTAGCGGATATCAGCGTGCTGAAAGATGCCACCGCCGCCTCCATCTGGGGGGCCAGGGCCTCCAACGGTGTCATCGTTATCACCACTAAAAAAGGATATGCCCGGCAAAAAATCAGCGTAAACTATGATGGCTTCATCAACTTCCTGGGCAAACCGGACCTTGATTATTATCCTACCCTCAACAGTGCGCAGTACATTCAGGCGTCAAAAGAAACTTTCGACCCTGTGGGACAAAATTACACCACAGCCACCTTATACAACCCTTCCGCCAGCCATGTGGGCCTTTCTCCGGACAGACAAATCCTCTATGACATGTACAGAGGCGTGCTCACCACGGAACAGGGCAATACGAAACTGGACAGCCTGTCTAAAATCAGCAACCTCCAACAGATAAAGGACATCTGGTACCGGCCAGCCAGCCTGATGAACCACACTATTTCCGTGTCCGGCGGCACAGAGAAGTATACCTTCTATGGCTCGCTCGCTTATACCAACAGCAACGACAACACGCCCGGTAACCGTAACAATACCTATAAAATCAATACCCGCCAGGAATTCAACTTCAACAAATACCTGAAGGTATCACTGCTGGCAGACATTACCAACCAGCTAACATCCTCCCGGCGTTCCATATCCCCCGATTCACGTTTCCTGCCCTACCAGTTGTTCCGGAATGCAGCCGGTAATAACCTGTCCATTCCCTACATGGGATACCTCAGCAATGAATCCCGGACCGATTTCGAAGCAAAAAGCAGGATTAACCTCGACTACAATCCGCTGGACAACGTGAATAGCGGTAATACAAGGAATGACGCGCTGCTGGCACGCCTCTCCGGTGGTGTCACCATCCGGCTGTATAAAGGGTTACGTTTCGAAGGCATGTACGGATATGTGAAAGGCAATAATCGCAGCAGTTCCTACGACGATCACACCAACTATCGTCAGCGGGTACAGATCGTCAATTTCACCGTTGCGCCAGACGCAGCTTCCACACCTGTTTATTATCTCCCCGCAACTGGCGGATTACACCAGGTGTCCGTCAGTAACCAGGGCGACTGGATTATCCGGAACCAGCTGGTATTCGATCGCAACTGGAACAATAACGAACATCAACTTACCATCCTCGCAGGCCAGGAAGCGCAGGAGCAAAAAACCCTGTTCAACAACAGCAGTGTTTATGGCTATGACGAGCGGCTACAGACCTACGGGCTCGTTGACTATAAGACATTGTCGGGTACAGGTATTAAAAACCCGGTAATGCCGCTCAGTACGACAGGCTCGGTTTTAGATGCCAGTTCACTATTTGGAGAATCCGAAATTGTTGCGCGTTTCACCTCCTACTATCTGAATGCAGCCTATACCTACCACGGAAGATACTCGGTGAATGCCTCCTGGCGGAACGACAAGAGCAATCTTTTCGGGAAAAACAAAGCCGCACAGGGCAAACCCGTATGGAGTGCCGGGGCAAAATGGGATATCAGCAATGAGCCTTTCATGGAGAATATAAGAGGTGTCAACTATCTGGCACTAAGAGCTACCTATGGCATCACTGGTATTTCGCCTTCCCCCGGAAGCGCTTCTTCCTATGATGTACTGGCCGGCACCAATGCACCCAATGCCCCCGGCGGTATGTTGCTTACCATTTCGTCCGTTGCTAATCCAGGCCTCACCTGGGAAAGCACCCGCACCACCAATTTCGGACTGGATTTTTCCTTTCTGGGAAAACGCCTTACCGGCTCGGTGGACGTATACCGGAAAAAAACATCCAACCTCCTTGGCAGCATGCCGGTAAACCCGCTGATCGGTTATGCCACAATTTATGGCAATGCCGGCGATCTTACCAATAAAGGAATAGAGCTGTCTGTTTCCTCCGGTAATATCCTGCGCAGGAACTTCCGCTGGCTTACTATGCTCACCGTATCCTACAACAAAAACATTGTCGACAAGATCACCACCAGCGATCTGAAGACCACCGGATACCAGGTGATCAACACTCCCACCTACCTGCCGGGATACTCCGGCTATTCGTTATGGGCTTATGACTTCGCAGGCCTCGATGCACTGGGGGACCCGCTGGTACGCCTGTCAGATAAAAGCACCACGAAAAATCCAAACGCCGTGAAAGCAGCAGACGTAGTATATATGGGCGTATACCAACAGCCCTGGAGCGGCGGCCTGACCAATATCTTCAGCTATAAATCCTTTGCGCTCACTGTCAACATCGTTTATAACATGGGACATATTATGATGCGCAATGTCAACAGAACATACACCGGGTATGGTTTCATCAGCGCGCTGAACTTCACTTCCGGTAATCTCCCTGCAGAATTTGCCGACCGATGGAAAAAACCCGGTGATGAAGCGTACACCAACATCCCCTCCTTTGTGACCGGTTCAGCGAATACCACCAGGAGAAATACCGACTACTATACTCATGGCAATATTAACGTTACCGATGCTTCATATGCCAAAATCAGGGATATGATACTGAGCTACGATATGCCACACCGTATTATCAAAAAAATACAGGCGGAACAGCTCTCGTTCCGGCTGATCGTCTCCAATCTTTTGCTGTGGAAGGCCAACCCGTACCATATCGATCCCGAGTTCCAGGACACAAAGTATGGATACTACAGCACCATCCCGGCCAACCAGGGAACGATCACCATTGGCGCTCATCTCACGCTCTAAAAACAAGACTATGTTGCACCTGAATAAAAAAACGCTTCTCCTGCTATCGCTCTTCGCAGCTATGACATTCCCTGCCTGCCGGAAAGACTTCCTCGAGCTGACGCCGAAAGGAAAACTGATCGCGTCACACACCAGTGATTACGACCAATTACTGAATTCCATGAGTATCACCCAGCTGTATCCACATATCGAATCCGGTGATGAGGTGGCCTGTGTGGACCCCTATTTCTCCGGCGCAGCAGGCGCCTTCCAGCAGAATGCTTTCCGCTGGACAGATGATATCTGGTTGGCCTCCGACCAGCAAACGGAATGGACTTTACTGATGCGATGGGTGTACCAATGTAATAAGATCATCAACGAGGTAATGACCTCACAGGGAGGTACAGACGCGCAGAAAAAAAACATTCTCGCTGAAGCACTGACCAACAGAGCGTGGTGTTACTTTATGATGATAAACTACTACGGACAGCCTTATAACAAAGCTACTGCCGCCACTGATGCGGGAGTGCCCAAAATACTGACCGCGGATGTTACACAGACAAAATTCAGCCGCGCAGCCGTGAAGGAAATATACGATCTGATCGTCAGCGACCTCACCCTCGCGATCCCGGATCTGCCGGCTATACTGAGCAACCGTTTAAGGAGCAGCAGAGCCGCCGGGGAGGCATTACTGGGAAAGACCTATGTATTTATGGGTCAATTCGATAAAGCATTGCCCCTGTTACAGGCAGCTGTAACACACATGAGCAACGGCAGCATTCCATCAGGATTATATGACTTTCAGAAGGAACTGGCGCCAGGAGGGTCTTTTACCCCCATCAGCCCCTACACAGGCCCGGCAAGAGGCAACCTCATTATCGACCAGGAAGTGCTTTTCATGAAGCGTATCCTCAACGTTGACGCTTATTTCGGTTCATTCATTGTACTGACGCCGGCGACCATGGCGCTCTATACAGCCGGCGACCACAGACGTCAATTCCTCACCGGCAACCCCATGGGCGATTTCGCACACCCTTACCCTAACGGCATGATGGCTGTATGGGGTACCGGAGGTGTCACCAATGCTGGCGTCAGCGTGCCGGACATCTACCTGTTACTGGCCGAATGTAAATCACGCCTGAATGATCTTCCGGGAGCCGTTGCCGGCCTGGAAGCGTTCAGAAAAATGCGGATGCCGGCAGCAGAAGCCTCCATACCTGCCGCCACCGCCGGCGACCAGGTAGCGCTTACCAAATTCATCCTCGACGAACGCATCAGGGAGTACCCCATTCAGGGATACCGCTGGTTTGATATGAGAAGGCTTTCTGTAGATCCGATATACAAGTCCACTGTCAACTATACACATACATTATACGACATGAATGGCGCAGTGATTAAAACCTTTACCCTGCAGCCGCAGCGGCTCACTTTCCGTATCCCGCCGTACATAGCGCTACAGAATCCGGACATGCCACAAACACCCTGACAAAATTTTATCCAATCATTAAATAACGACAAATGAAAACATGGTTAACATGCCTGCTTTGCTCAGTAGCGATGACTACGCAGGCACAAAAAAGGACCGTCATTGTCCTTGATGTAAAAGGACAACCGGGAGACTCCATCTACAGTGGCCTTGCCGGCGCTGCAACACAAAAAGGGGAAATAGGCCCCGATGGCCGGTATAAATATGTATTCCACCTGAAACAGCCAGCGGAAGCAACAGTTTGGGCAGAACCCAATAAAACGAGACAACAACTCTTTATGGAACCAGGAGACAGCCTCGTCGTTTCTTACAACATTCATCACCAGGATTCAACGATCCGGTTCGAGGGCAAAGGTGCAAAAAACAACACGTTTTTTAAGGCATTCCAATCGATCGCGGCGGCAGGTTTCAAACAGCTTAACTTCTCAGTATCCACTACTGCCAACGACTTCGCCAACTATCTCCGGCACAACCACGATCTTGAACAGACCCTGTTAAAAGAGAAAGGAAGCCAGATGAGCCCCGCCATCAGGAAATACCTCACTGCTATGTCTTTTATAAACTATGCATGTGGCAGCTTCCAGACGCCCATGATGATGCAAGGCTACCTCGGAAAAAAAGTCGCCGAAAGCATTCCTGACGACTACTGGTCGTATGGTTCACTCATGAACGAAGACGTAAGCATGGACACCGGCACATTCGATTACGAACGGTTGCTCGTTCACGGGTACCCCTATTATTTGTTTTTGAAAAAACAAAAAGAAAATAATACACTGGGAGAAAAAGTATCCTCAGACGAACGATACAAACAAATGTACGCACTCGCCATGAATACCTATAAGAATCCTCAAATAAAATCAAAGGCTTTGGGAGGTATTCTTAAAACGTTGATCAGCGGCGCATCAACTGCCTCCACCTATAAAGGCATGATGGACGATTATCTTAACCAGTACTGCAAGGACGAAGGCACCCGAAAATCGCTCGTTGAACTTTACAATAAGAAATCTGCTATTTCCGTTGGGCAAGTCCCCCCTGCTTTCACGCTAAAGGATATGCAAGGCCGCGATGTCACGCTGGCCGATTTCAAAGGAAAAGTAGTGTACATGGATTTCTGGGCCAGCTGGTGCAGTCCCTGCCGCTATGAAATGAAAAACGGCTCCCCAGGGTTACATAAACAATTCGAAGGTAATAAAGACGTAGTATTTCTCTACATCAGCATCGACGACTCTACGGACAAATGGAAACAAGCGATCGCGGAAGACCACATTGAGGGCGTGCATCTGCTGTCCACAGGCGGCACAGAAAGCAAAGTTGCGAAGACCTTCAACATTAGCGGCATTCCTCACTACATGATCATTGATAAAGAAGGTAAGCTTTTCAGCAATAACGCCACCCGCCCGAGCCAGCCTGAAACGGCTGAAACACTCAAAAAACTTCTCACAAATTAAGTTGGCATAATACAAATAAAACATGGCGCTCCAAATTCATTTGGCGGCGCCTTTTTTTAACGCCGTTCCCGACGCGGAAAATACTTAACCAGCAAAATTTATAACTAATATAACAGATAAGCTGCTACCCTTTCCTTCCAATCTCCGGTATCCGTATATCGATCGATGTCTTCTTCCGGTCCTCCGATGATTGATTCAGCGCCCGGTAGTCCTGTCAACAGGTCCAGGTGCCGCGCGCCGCTATGATTAACGTAAGTGGGATACGACGCCCATGCAAAATGTCCAGGATGATATTTTCTGATAAGACGGATCAGCCGCCACCCATATGTTACAGGTCTGAACACAGCAGGATCATGTACATGAAACATCATGCCGTTGCATTTTTGCCCGGCATATTTACCTTCAACAGGTGTAAAGGTGACAGGGCGTGCTACCACACCATCGGCATGCAGCGCATTTATGCGTTGCGCAATACCCGCGCCATCCATCCAGGGACTGCCTGCTATACGGAAAGGTGTGGCTGTTCCTCTCCCTTCACTGATGTTGGTCGCCTCCAGCAGTCCCAACCCCGGATATAACAACGCCGCTTCAAAACAAGGTATGGCCGGCGATGTCGGTACAAATGAACGGCTCCATTGCGGGTGGAACATCATCCGTTGCCAGTGCTGACAACGAATGACGTGCAGCATAAGCGGGTTTGTCTGTAAGATCTTACTGCTGCCGGCCGATTTAAAATAACGCGCCAGTTCACCCAGCGTGCAGCTATGTCTGACGGGAATATTCCACCGCCCGATAAAACTGCTGCAGCGCTGTTCATCCAGCATCGGTCCTTCTGCCAGCACCATGCTGCCCGACAAAGGATTGGGCCGGTCTGCGATCACGAGCCGTTTGCCGTACAACGCGCAGGCTTCCATTACATGGGTCATCGTCCACAGGTAGGTGTAAAAGCGGCAGCCAATGTCGGGAATATCAAACAACAGCAGGTCTACCGCTGCCAGATCGTTTTGATCGGGCGCTAACTTACGTCCGTACAGGCTTATCACCGGCAGGCCTGTTAGCGGATCTATGCCGTCATACATCTCGGCACCGTCGACTCCGGTAGTGTCCAATCCATGCTCCGGGGAAAATACCCGGGTGATATTAAACCCTGCGTCAAGCAATGCCTGTCGCACCGGTTTGAAGTCTGCCGTACAGGCGGCGTGGTTAGTCACCAAACCTATCCTCCGCCCTTTCCATTCGGGCGGATCGGCCAATAACAGATCAATACCAGACAACATAACACTCATGAATAAATTAAATTATGTTAGAAATAATCTTAACACCAATATACTACAACCGACCTAAAAGTTGGGGCGTAGCCGTTCCGCTGAACGTTGTGAATCGAAAATAATATCTTAACTTAACTACTCATAGCCTCATAGCCTTCAAAAAACCATTAAACCCTCAAATAATGAACACGCTGTCACTTCAGAATGCTGAGGCATTGCTGTCTTCCCAAGAATCCTTGCCTGCAGGCAAAACCATCCCCCTACAATTATCCAAAGCTGGTCAACGGGATTTTGCAGAACAGATGTTAGCGGCAGCCGGTCGCACCGGCAAGGCTTATCCTCATCTTTACAAAGCGTTGCATACCGGTAATCACGATAGCGCGGAGGGCCTCGACACCGTGCATCTGATAGATTCAGGCATAACAGCCGCCGGTAAAGCAACAGCCTCTGTAATAGCATGCTCTGACGGTAACAACATGATCAGCGGCGGCTATCTTATGATCCTCGACAATGAAAGCGACGAACTGCTGGCACAAGGAGAAAATACTTCCGTGAGAAGCGGTATCGTTGTGTGCACCACCCGTTCCGCTACAGCCTTGCCGGCGGGAAAGGAACTCCGTATTTTATACTTTGGCCACACCACCAGCGATGATGGTTCCACACGGTTTTTCTTCTACACCAATACGGTGGTCACCGGTTACAGCATTTCGGTGAATGTGACCAGTCCTGTCATTACAGTGTCTACGGATGGCCTCATACACATCGGTGTAGGAAGAACGGGCGGCTATCCCACCAGCGATTATATTTATAAAGAATCAAAGAATACGAACAATCCCTGGCTCATTGCACCGTTTACAGGAAATGTGGCGTTGAGCGGCGCCATCGATATCAACCGGCTTACTGTCGCCAACCTCAGCACCAATATTATTATTCAAAAAACCGGTGGTAAGCCTGTGACGATAGGCAGGTCCCGGCAATTCACGCCGGACGCCGGATTTGTAGCCGGTTTTTTTGTAGGGCTCGCGCCCAACATCCTGCAGTTTAACTTCCCCTATGATGAAATGAGTCATACCAACACGCAGTCTATTGTTTATGATCCTACTTCATTAGGGAATCAGATTGCCAGTTATTTTTTCTTTGCTTTCAACGGCATTCCACTAAAAGGCGGCGCTGTGGCACCACCATTTTATGTATGCAGCGTTGGCCTTCCGGATGAACCTTCGCTCAACTGCACCAAAATTCCCAATCTCTATTACTGGTGGCATTGCCTGGCAAAAGGCACGCTGGTAACGCTGGAAGATGGCTCGCAAAAACCTATCGAAGAGATCACGCAAAACGACCGGGTAAAAACGGGCAACGGCAAAACACTTGGCGTATACGGCACCGTGAAAGGCGTACACACCTCCGATGGCACCGCCGGCGAAGACGGTATCTACAAGGTAACGACAGCCAACGGGAAAAGCTTTGTCGCCACCGGGAATCACATGATATTTATTGCGACGGACAAATGCAACAGCGTGCATGACCTGGCCGCCGGCGACACCATCCTCACCGAAGACGGCGCCTCTACTGTAAAAAGCATAACAGCCATCGCGTATGACGATACGTTCTATGCGCTGGCGCTGGGCCACCCTGAGGAGCAGGCAGCGAAAGACTTTCCCGAAAACAGGGCAGGCTATTATGCCGGCGGCGTATTACATGCTGACCAGAATGCCATGCGTATTCAAACAGCTGCCCGCTACAGGGACCTTAACTATATGCTTCCCCGCATTAAACCGGAACTTCATCAGGATTATACCTCTGCATTGAACGATATGCGTTCTTAACTTTATTCCGCATGGCTACAAGTGTTATTAAAAACCTTTTTTACGCCAGCCCCTATTCTCCATTACCACCCGGCGTTGGCACGGCAGGCATCACCCTGCAAACAGATCCCGGTCAGTCTCCCACACCGGCAAACGTCAAGGACCCGGTGTTGGTAATACGGTTGCGCATGGCGGCCAACCCGCAGGTAGTAATAGCGGTATCGCCTACCTCCGGCCCCACCACCAGCGTAACGACGGCCTTCATCCAGCCTCCATTCCCGCTGTCGGGCACCGATTCGTATATGCTGGACGTGATATGGGTGAGAAACGGCGCACCACTGCCAAGCATTAACTGGAACGCGGCCATTACCTCCGCGCCCGTCATCGCGGCAGAAGTGTCCATCTTAAGCGCCAGCTTCGATGGCGCCAATGTCACGGCTATATTGGATTATGGGCCCAGCGGCATGGGCGTAGGCGCACAGGTGAATGTGTACTCCCTTTCCGGAGGTGTATACGTGAATGTTGGCAGCATGCAGGCGCAGGGCAATACCGTAACAGTGCCGGTCGACAGCACCGGCTTCCCTTCCGTCTTCTTTCTAAGTGCGCAGGCAGTCATGCCCACCACCAACGCCGGTGGCGCCGGCGCGTTCGCCGCCCCCTTCAGCCTCGGTCCGGCCACTCCCATAACCGCCGCCTGCGGCATACCGCAGGCAGCCAAAACCATCAACGCCGCCGCATACAACGGGAACACACTGACGCTCTCCTGGGCGCTGGACACGGTGCAAGGCTGTGTGGACCCCGATTCCAGCCGCATACAGGTGCTTTCCAACGGCAAAGTGATCAACACCTTTCATGGCGGCCCATTGTCGGCCATCATTCCCCTGGATGCCTACGGGCAAAACGGGATCACCATCGCGGTAAGCACCGTGTCCAACAATATCGGCAGTCAACCTTTGCCGTTCAGCCTTATTACCACTTCCCCTGTGATAACAAACGTGGTGGCCAATAAGTCCTCCGGCAAAGTAACCGCCAGTGTTACCGTTCCAACAGGAATGGCAGTACAGGGGTATCTCATGGAGGGCGAAAGGGTGCTGGCAGGACCGGTAACTGCCGCCAACAATGTGCTCAGCTTCGACTATGCCACCAGCACTTACAACGTGGAAGGTATGGTGGGACTACGTGTTGCAGGCAACATCACGTCCGTTGATGGCATTGTTACCGGTCCGCGCAGCGCAGGCGCCATCCTGCTCGCTACAACACCCCTGCTGGCTTCAGCAACGATTTACACCGATCCTGCCAGCTCCACGAAGTGGCGTATTGACCTTGGCTGGGAACGGCTGCCCGACGCCGCATCGGCTGTCACCTCATATACCATCAGCCTTTTACAGGACAATGTTTCCGTAGCAACGCAAACGCTCAACGCCACCTTCGCTACGCTGTCCATAGACAAGACTGCCATAGACATTACCAAAACGCAAGCCATTCAGCTGTCGGCCACGGGCGCTACCGGTGGCGCGTCCCCGGTGCAAACGTTGTATGCGCTGTTCTTCGCGCCCACGCTGACGTCGCTCGTTACCACGCAAAGCCAGGTGACTGTCAACTGGACGGCGCCGCAGCTACCATCCGGCAATACCATGCCTGCGCTGTATCAGCCGGTGGTGATCGCCGGCGGAAATATTATTGCCCGCGGAAGCACTACCACGGCCAACAGCGCGGCGATAGCACTTTCTGATATAGCCGTTCCCGATACGGGGAATATAGCGGTGATGGTCAGCGTAGCTTTAGGGCCAGTGATACTGCAACCGGATACCGGCATGGCCGGCGGCTCCAGCGCAGCCCCTATTTTAAAAGCACCGCTGATACAGCCCGTCAGCGCCGATCCGCTTACCAATATCGCTACGCTACACTGGGCCGCTGTGGATACCGCCGCCACCTACACCGTGCTGTTGACGGATGGCACCTCGCAGAAGGCCATCAGCACGACCTCCTACGCTTTACCGCAGGCGTTGGGCACCGGCGCCCGGGTGGGTTACTCCGTGCAGGCTAACAATACAACCAACGGCGTGGCTCTCACCGGACCGCCGTCAATACCGGCGACCATACCCACCAGCGTGGCCAATATCTCAAGGGTACGGTTCGATGGCAGTCACGTCAGCATGGAGTGGGCCGCAGTAGCAGATGCCTTGTCCTATGCCGTTTTTGTATATGATGATTTACAGCAAAATACTTACACCGGCACTACCAGCCAGACCACTGCTACGTTCACCATCACGCCGGCAGCCGGCCGCACTTACACTGCGTATGTACAGCCGGTCACCATCCATGGCACGGCGCTGCGGGGCATCAGCGGCACGTTGTTCAGCACCGGTATCTACGTGAGCCAGCAGCCGGCGGCTACGGCATACCCTTACGTTTACCTCGCGCAAACGATGAACGCCATGGGCACCGCAGCGGCTAACCCTCCGGCACAGGCCATTACGTTGTACCTGCCGGAACTGGGCGCCACCGCCGGCGCACTCGGCACCACACCTATTACCGCCGGTCCATTCAGTATAGCACCTTCCGGGGTAGCGGCGCTGCCGTACAAGTTAACCATCGCCGCCAGCGAGGAAGCATGGTCGTTCAACACCGTGGCCATCCGGCCGCTGCTGCAGCAGGACTACGTCGCTTTCCTGAAAGCAGTGGAAAAGCCGGCAGCCGACGGTAGTCTGCCTGGCGCCACCCCCTACGGCATTTCGCTGGTGCAGTCAGCCATCGCCTGCGCGCTGCCACAGACGTTTGCCGAACTGCTGTACTATAATTTCGGATTCTCCACCGCCACCACCGCAGGTGCGGGCTACATCGACCTGCGGCCCGGAATGATATTGCGCGTAACAGCCAGCGACTACATCAACATCCCCGGCAGCGTACCCTCGTGGATCAACGGCTACGGCCCCGGCGCACCGCTGGATTTCGAGATCGGCAGTTACCTCGCAGGCGCCAACTGGCGTACCGGCTTCGACGCATTTCTCAGTACCCTCTCTTCACTGGGTGCACTGGGCGTAACGACGCCCGCGCTGAGCTCCGGCTACACACAAGCCGGACTGGCAGGCGCTGTTGACCTCTACTATCCGCAGTTCATCCAGCCGTTCTACCGGCTCTATATACCTTCTTCCATCAACACCGCCTGGGGACAGGGCACCAATTCCACCCAGTCGAATTTTACGCTGGTGGCAGCGGCCAGCTACACCGCCCTGCAGCAGACAAACGTCATCCCCTCCACTACGCCGACCGCTTACTTCCGCGGCCGCACAACGGTGCAGGTGATGATCAGGGTGATGGTAAACGGCGTAGAGCGGCTGACGCCTGTCGGCACTTCCGTGGGCAACCTGCTGGAACAGCTGAACATGCGGCCGGCGGCTACTTCCGGCGCACTCGGCAATCTTCGTATATACAGATCCGTTACCCCTGCCATCACCGGCACCAGCCCTTCCGGTTCGTTGGGACCGCTGCTGGAATTGCGTATTGACTGGAACGGACTTTCAACATATGCCATGGGCAATGGCCTGACAGCCCTGTCAATACCGTTATTGCCGGGCGACCAGATATTCACTGATAAAACCGGTTCATGAGCGTTCCCGTATTCAACCAGGTGAGCTCATTATTACTGTATGAGCTGTCTACCCTGCCCGTTGCCAATGTGCCGGACTACTGGGCAGGTTATTACGCCACCCCGTCCAGCGGTCTCGGCGCCAGCGCCAGCACCGCCGCAGTGTGGCAGGATGTAACCGGCGGGTTCTACCTGTTTCTCGATAAAAAACCCGCGGACTTTGCCTTGTTTACAGCGGCACTGGAAATACTGCGTCCCAGCCTCGGGCCGCCGGGCGCTGTGCGTTTTGTATGGATCGCGAATGCCGATCAGCCGTATTTAAACTGGCAGGCCACCTCCGGCCTGGCAGATCCCGCAGGCAACGCACCGGATATAACGTGGACGCTTACACGCGCCGTGTCATTCCTGTTTGGCGCTTACCAACTGACCATTGCCGGCCAGAATACCCTCGGGTATATCGCAGATGCCGATGGCGGCGGCATACAATTCACCACTGGCGGCAATCTCGACGGGCCTGAAGGTGGTTACGCCTTTCCTTCCGCCACGATGGCCTTCAGCGGACCTACGCTGGGCGCCTTCAATGGTGTTATGAATATCCCTCCGCCTTCCGATCCTGGTCTGGCCGGTGTATGGAGCGCGTTAAACATAGGCCTGCTATATGGAGCAGCACCGGCAACGACAACAGATTCCCCTGATGACAACTACATACAAATGGTGTACATGCCTGTCTTCGACAGGCAAAAAGACGCGCTGCATCTCGGATTACTTTTCGATCCGCTTTACCTGCAGGAACCTACGCGCACTGCGCTGAGTTTCTTCCCGCCGGGTGGAAACTCAGCGCTTGTACTGGACAGCTATATGCGCACCACAAGAGGCTACACCATCCAGTTAACACCGCTGGCCGGCAGTGGCGCCATACCGGATGCAAGGTTTGTCGTAGGAGCATGCCCCGTACAAACAGACTATCCCGATGGAGGTCTTCGTTATCACTTCAGCCCCGATGGGGCATTCCAGGTAACGGTAAAGCCGCCGGACAACACACCGAAATCTGATACGACAGTTGCAGACCAGCTGCTGCTGGGCCTTTCAGGACTGGAGTATGCTAACCTGGGCGACAGCAATTACATGATCGCATTTGAAGGTGGTAAACCGGCTTATATTCCGCAACCAGATCCTCATACAGACGTCGCTCCCACCGTGGCCGACGCGCTGACCGATACCGCCACCACGTCGCACCTGACAGTGCTGGCGGTTAATAATACAGGAACGCAGCCGGTATATTTTGCACAGCCACAGCAGGCACCGGTATTTTCCAACCGTGCACAACGGACCGACAATTTGCTGGATTATAATCCCGTACCCGCGTACACGTTACATTACGACACCACGCTGCGGCCGCCGGTATTTCCTTCCGGTGTGTACGCCGGACTTGCCGGTCCGGACGTGGTAGTCGCCTCCAACATGGAAAATACCAGTCTCGCGCCATACCGCAGTTATTGCCTGGGGAAAGACTATGGCACGCTGCCTGACAACAAAATGCCTTCGCGTCGCGTGCGCGCCGACGATGATCCCCTGGGAGTAACACCGCAGGGCATGTTGGCTGAACTCACCGCAGACTACAATGATTACGACGGGCTGATACTGGGTAATATGCCCAACACCGAATATCCACGGGTAGACCTCACGGCGGTACAGGGGAAGTTTAAACAGGTGCTGCAAAGCAACCAGCTGTTCTTCGTGGCCGCGAACGTCGATGAACTGATGACGGGCACCTCCGTGCGTTACATGCTCACCGATGCGGAGAAACCTTACCTGCTGGCCATGGGCGTTCCGCAAAATATCATTGACGCCGTGTATCAAACGCTGGTGGGCCAGACGCAACCTTTTGACACCGAAAAAGACTTTGTGGCCTGTATCGGTACGGCAGCCACTACTACCTACCTCCCCGATTTTCTGAAGATCGCCGGCATCCTGAAAGTGGAAATGGATGACTGGGTATTTCAACTATCACCCCGCTCCTGGCGCACCGATGCTGCCAGTCCCACTATCATGATCGCCAAGTTCTGCAACCGCACGTTGCTGGACCTGGCCAACGATACCAGCAGCTGGCTCTGGCCCGAAGTAGCCGTACGTAAAGACAGTACGCTCGCAGCTACACAGGCAATAGTGGTGAACATGTTCAATGCCGCCGGTGCTGTGGACGCATCGGATGCACTGAAGCTGTTTTACAACACCGTGGTAAATGACGCCAACTGGAATGGTTTCCTGTTCCTGAACGCACCGACAGACATCGCGGAAATGCCGGATGAGTTAAAGTTCCTTACCGCCGGTATCAACCTGCAACAATTTTATGCCCATCATATCGGCTTCTCCCAAACACCTTTCACGGTGGAGAATGGCATGCCACAACCCGAGCAGACAGCGGCTTTTGGATTAATCAACTATAACGATCCGGCCGACCTGTGTGCTGAAGAAACCATTCCTTTCGGCTTCAAGACCATGCAGCTGCTCGTGCGTTTCGCCAATGCAGCGCTGGCAGATTTCTCTGCGCAGGTGGAACTAATGCTGAACCAAATACTGGGCACCGCACTCAGCAAACAAACGGCGGCCCGCGGCAATAACCTGATCATCGATGGCTCCTACCAGCGTGTTGGCGGGGCTCCCAGCTACTCGTTTGCGCTGACCGGCGAGAACCTTTTCCTCTCCAACGGCGGCTCGGCACTTGTGTCCCTGGAAGTGCTGTCGGTACAACTGGTGAACGGCGGCACCCAACCAGATCCCACCGCTGTACTCACCACTTTCATCCTCTCCGGCAACCTGCAGTTTGGGCTCATAGAAGGGTTTGACCTGTTCTCTTTTGGACCCGGGGAAGATAACGAAACGGACTACTACCTGCGGTATAGCGGGCTAAGTATAGACATGCAGTTTTTAATGACTGCGCCCGAGGACCAGACATTCACCGTTCGTGAAGCCAATACCGCTTTTGACATGACTGCCAGCGTAGCACGGCCTTCTTCTCTGGCAAATAATTTTCCGGTCACCGTCAGTGCCTTGATCGCGAGCCCGGATTTGTCGCCGGAGGGAGAAGCACCTACGGGGCAAACGCCCGAAGACATGGGCTATACGTCTATTTCAGCGCCCATGGACCAAACGCCGATGAAACCATCGTGGTATGGGCTGGTGTTTACGCTGGACCTGGGAACGTTCGGCGCCCTGACCGGCAGCGTGAGTTTCAAAATAGCCATTCTCGCCGCATGGTCGAGAGGAACACAAGACCAGGACAACCCGGTTTACCTGGGATTGAAGCTGCCGGGCATCAATGCCATTGCGGGCAGTTTCCCCGTGCAGGGCGTGTTGAAAATCGGGTTCAGGAATTTCCAGTTTGAAACCTACCCTACCGACGATGGCAAGCTGGGATACCTATTACGCCTGCGTAATTTCTCCATCTCTGTTTTGTTATGGAGTTTCCCGCCGGGGAACAACAACATCATATTATTCGGGCAACCTGGTAATCCTAAAGGTTCACTGGGCTGGTATGCCGCGTATGACAGTGGCACCAATAAGAAACCTAAAACGATTGCTGATCCGGTGCGGCGCCGCCTTGAAACGGGCAGACGCACGCCGCCGGTGGCATAATTCACAAAATCAGTAAATATGGCAACAGGGTTAATTACCGTCACAGTAGTAGACGTAGGCCAGGGCCAGTGTACCTTCCTGGAGATTTGGGACGACAGCTCGCCTGCCGAATTGATAGAAACCGTATTGATAGATTGCGGCAGCGACAAAAAGAGCGACAATACGGAAACCAACCTAAAGTACATCGTTGACAGGGTATCAGGTATGGCAGTTCCTGCGTTTGACTGTATTATCTTTTCCCACAGTGATAAAGATCACGTTAACCTCACCCAGGAACTGCTGGAAATGTTCAAACCGGCCAAAAAACCGGTGGTCAGAAAAGTCTGGTATGGCGGCGACTACGACCAGTATGTGAAGTACGGGGTCAATATTCTCGACTATCTTCAGACAAAGAAGTATTGCACAAAAAAGAATATCGTTAGTCCCGGAAGCTACAAGACCAGCTATGACGACACCACGGGGAAATTTGACTTTGACCCGCTATGGGAAAGCGATGACGGTGAAGTTGTAATACAGGCCATTGTAGCCAATGTATTGTCTGACGACCCTGATTGGGACTCCAATGATGAAGATCTGTGGGGCGCCAAAGCAGAGGAGAAAAACAGGGTATCCATTATATGTGGTATTTATTTTGGCGGGGCATCCTATATTATTTGCGGCGACGCCACCAACGTTACGATGTCCGCCACTAACCAGCATTTTAAGGGGACGAAAGTTTTTGGCAATACCAAAATGACCACCTTACCACACCATGGCAGCAGGGCAACAGGCTTTGCGGTGGCCAAAGGCAAAGATCCCAGCAAAGAAGCGGTAAAGGTGGTGGATACCTTCGCCAAATTGCTCAAATCGAAGTCGCTTACTGCCAGCGCCTTCGAAAAGCACCGTCATCCTTCCCTGCAGCTGATGAACGCGTTCCTGCCTACGGTACCCACCCCTTTTCTGTATGATGCCCGGCTGAAACAAAAAAACGTACACCGGCTGACCGCGTATGTAGACGTTGATATTGAGATAAAGGCTCCGCCCAGCAGCAGCGGAGCAAGCAAAAAAAAGAAAACCAGCGGAGCAACCCTCAGTACAGATGCAGCGAGGTCTTTTGATTCCATCACCCGCACTTTTACCACGCGGTATACGAATAATGACACTGTCTACTCCTATAACCTGGGCAACAAACAATGTGAAGATTCACAAGGGGTGAATAAAAATGCCACCACGAAGAGATTGGAAGTGATCAACCCACATGCCAGCTGGCAGTGGGACTCTTACGGCGACGGCACGGCGAAGGTAGGTGGTTATGCCACGCTGAAATTACCGCTTGTTCTTTTTACAAACGGCATCGCGGCTATGGTTATTAAACCCGGTGGCCCCCTGGGTAGAAGAGCGGTATGGGAGTTCGATAAAGACGGGAACGAAATTACCGGTAATGAAAGCAAGCGGTCTCCCGTGACAGTCAGAACGAAATCCCGCGCCGCCCGTCAGCCCGCCACGCCTCCGCTATCTTTTCAACGTCTGCAACAATTCTTCTAAAAAGTAGTTGAACCATGAGCGCCACCAGTGTATACAATGCCCTCAATGCCGCCATCAGCAATAATACCATCGACCTGTGGGCCGCGGCCAGTAGTTCCTCCGATCTCTCCGGGCTGGTGCCTGTCATGGGACTGTTTGGTATCAATTCAGCATATACACTTGATAATGTCGTGCTAACACTGTCGGCTAACGGGACCAGTGTACAGTTAACCGGCAGTGGTTCCTTTACCGCCGACACCAGTTACGCCGTTACCGCCACGATGCGGTACCAACAGGAAGGAAACACTTTCTCCCTGACGCTGGCGGTGAAAACAGACTGGATATTTTCAGATTTCTTCTCCCTGCCGCCCACGAATATGCAGGTCCCGGCCATTACCATGGGCGTTACCTGGTACGATTCCATCCTCACGGGTATGGTAGTAAATGCTGCCGAATTCTCCGCCGCCAGCGGGGACGCGTCCTTATCACTCAACGGTTTCCTCCCGCTACCCGATGAGCGTCAACCTGATAAAAAACATCTGTTAGATAAAACGCCCATGATAGGGCCTTGGCCGCTTCGTATAACCGGCACTGTTACCATGCCGGATGACAACCGCGCTTACCCACTGTTGAGCATCAACGCCACTGGCAGCGCCACCGTCATTGATGCTGCCAGCGAACCGGGGGTGGACGGACCGCAACCTGTGGCGCTGATCAACCCCGGCCTGAACTTTGTCATCGCCCCGCTGACACCACCGCAACCCGATATTACCGCATTTTCAACCGTATACCTGTATGGTGATTTTGCCATCGGTAAGATACAGGGCCGTATCCAAACGATCATTCTTTCCACCAATGACCTCTGGAACTTCGTTGTGCTGTTTAGAAAAGAAACCGCATCACTGGTACAGGGGCTCGAAGAACTACTCGGCATCTTCGGTGTTCCGCTGCCCATCCCGATGAACTTCCCTTTACTCAGTGATTTTTATGTGGCAGAAGTGGACCTTGACCTGATGAACAACGGTACCGATCAGTTCCCGATATTCTCATTAAATGCCTTCGGCCTCACCATTCAGTCAGACAAAACATGGAACCCGCCGGTGCCCTTCGTGACCATCGATAAAGTAGGCACCCACTGGGTGTGGACATGGTCGCAGGTACTGGATGATAACGGGGCTTACCAGAAAACGCATGTGGTCACCGGCAGTGTGTTCGGCACCATGAACTTCGGATCAAAAGGCACAACGGTACTTGTCATCCCACCCTCTCCGGACGATCCCAACAGCAGCAAAGAAGTAGTGGCGTTGAACAACCAGCCGGTATCGTTTGATCTTAAAATGTCGTTGCCGAATTTTATCATTACCGGCTCGCTGGCAAAAGATAGTTATATCCCCATCGGCGACGCCTTTGCTTACTTCTTTGGTCATTCCGGCCCTTCCACAGGTCTGCAGACCATGAACGTGAACAAGCTGAAATTTTCGGCCGATCCGTTAGGCCAAAACTATTTCGCCGCTGCGGGCATTATCTTTGGCGACCCTACTCAACCGGATGCAGTCCAGGGCTGGGAGATCAATCTCTTTATTGCCACTATTCTCGTGGAAGGCATGGAATTTGACATTGCGCTGAACAACGGAAAAATATCCGGCAGCCTGAGTGGCACCTTTTATCTCAAGCAGGGATCACCGGACAACTACAACCTGCCCCGCTTCATCATCTCCGCGGAATATCCTGTACAAGACCCCGAAACACCACAGGGATGGACGCTCGCCGGCAAACTGTATGAAGGCACGGCCATTGACCTCACCGACCTGGTAGCACGGTTCATCTACGGAGAAGGATATACGCCGCCCGACTGGATCCCCGACATCAGCGTAGACCGCCTCTATGCTACTTTTACGACCGGCTCCAGCAAAAACGGCGTACAGGTAGTGAAACCGTCCTATACTTTCGGCGCCACCATCTCTGCACGCTGGGAACCGACTATCTTCGACACGCAGCTGAAAATAAACGCCTCCGCCAGCATCGACATGAACAAACCCGCTACCGCGGACAAAGCCTCCGGCAAAATCAGCGGCATGTTCAGCGTGAACAAGATCCAGCTCACCGCGGCGCTCACCTTCGGTGTACCGGAAGCGACCTATCAGTTCAAAGTACAATTCGATAATATATGGCTGCAGGCCACCACCACCTGGCGCGGTGAACAAAACAACCGGCACCAGGTGGTATCACTGCAATTAGGCGGCGTCACCCTCGGCGATATCCTCGAATACCTCGTCAACCTGGCAGCGCCTACGCTCGGATTCAAACTGGACTCTCCCTGGGACCTGCTGAAAAAAGTAGACCTCTCCCGCTTTGTGCTCACGATCGACCCTAAAGACAACGTGGTAGAATTTGTGTTCAGGACGAAAGTGGACCTGGTGGTGGCACAGCTGGATTCCGTGGGCGTTCGGTACAGCCGGCAAAACGGTGAAGGGAAGGTGAACCTTGTCCTGACCGGTAGCTGTATGGGGCAGCGTTACACCGATGACAAGCCGTTGACCTGGGATGTGGTGAACGATCCACCACCCTCCGTCCCGGGACAGGGACAAAGCTTCATAGACCTGCGTTACCTGGGGTTGGGCCAGCGTGTGACCTTCACCGGCCCTACGCCCAACACCGTGGCGGAGAGCATTGCCAAGCTGCGGAAAGACATGACGCCGCCACCCGCTGACGGTAGCCCCATGCCCAGTACCATGCAGTACTCAGCAGAGAGCCAGTGGCTCATCGGTCTGGACGTAACGCTCATGAACACCGTATCTCTTGGCTTTATCTTTAATGACCCCAAACTATACGGACTGTCTGTGGCCCTCGGCGGAGAACGCGCGGGAGCACTGGCCGGGCTGAAGTTTGAGATACTCTATAAAAAGATCACGGACGAAATAGGCATGTTCCGGATAGAGTTCCAGGTGCCCGATATGTTCCGTACGATTCAACTGGGCGTGGTCACCATCACCCTGGGTATTATCGTGATAGAGATCTATACCAACGGTAATTTTAAGATAGACCTTGGTTTCCCTTATAACCAGAATTTTGCCCGTTCCTTCAGTCTGCAGGCGTATGTCTTCATTGGCCGGGGCGGTTTTTATTTCGGGCTGCTGAACGGCGATACGTCCACGCAGGTACCGCGTATTTCAAACGGCACTTTTTCGCCGGTGATAGAACTGGGCATCGGTATCGCTGCAGGCGTGGGCCGGGAAATCACCGCAGGCATCCTCTCCGGCGGCGCCTACGTAGAATTACAGGTGATCTTCCAGGGCGTGCTGGCATGGTTCAATCCTACCAGCAATGGTTCCGCTTCCGTGACTTATTTCAAATGCAAGGGCATCGCCGCGCTTCATGGTAAAATATATGGCTCCGTGGATTTTGCGGTGGTGAAGGTGTCTGTAACGCTGGAAGCTTATGCGCAGATCAGTGTTATTTACGAGAGTTATCAGCCGATGGTACTGACGCTCGCCGCCTCCGTAAGTGCGAAAGCCTCTGTAAAAATTCTGTTCGTCCGGCTTCATTTCTCTTTCAGCGTAAAACTTCAGCTGCAATTTGTGGTGGGCACCGCACAGCCAACGCCATGGATACTCAGCAGTAACAGCGGCAGCTCCAAATCACTGCTGGCCGCACAAGGCTACGTGCCGGGAGCTTACCGCTCCAATCAAAGTTTCCGTTTACGCAATAACAACTACCGCCGGCTGAAAGCGATGCGCGCCACCCATGACCTAGCGCTAAAACGTATGCAGGCACAGGGTTTCCTCGTTGGTGATATCGACAGCGGATATGTGCTGAACTGGCAGCCGGGCATTAAAGTATTTTCCGATTCACCACGCAATGCCCACCTGACATTACTGCCCGCCTTTACTGTGGCAGGGGTACCGGTGAACTGGGACGATACCATTCCCGACAATCCCAACCCGGTATACCGCAGCGCCTTCGTTTTATTTGCCGATACCGGCATGGCCGTCACCGCCACAGACGCCGCGTCCTGCGCCAGGCGCAGTGCGGCACACAGCGCCATGACCGCCACGGATGAAGATACCAGCCTGCTCGCCGCCGATATACTAACGCAGGGATTATTGCTGTACGCCGTCAACGCCCTGCCGCGCGATACCACGCAAGGCAATACCGTCACCGCGGGGCAAATACAATTATTACTGGAGCAGCTGGACCTGCCCGACACCATGACCAGCGGGCTTTCCATTACAGACCTTGCCACCTTCTTCAGCACGAACATCAATTTATGGATCAGCGGCGACACCGATCCGCGCCCCGATGAGAAATCGGCGATGGTATTACCCATGCCGCCGTTCCTCAGCTGGACGTCTCCCCAGGGCGGTGATGTAGATTTCAGTACAGAGAATAAAATCGGGCCCTGGTATGAGTGGGCTATTTCTCAACTGCTGGGCGCCTACTTTCCTGTGGGCAATGAAGCCGGCGGCAAACCCTCCACAGACGATCCGGCAGCCTACGAATCATTCACCAGCTTCATGTTCCGCGATTTCTGCCTGATGGTGATCCAGAACGGCGTGCAGGAAATGCAGAAACATCTCGATAACACGACAGTCACCGTGCAGGACATACAAGGCGTGGTACAAAACCTGGAACAGGTGGCTGCGTCGTTGCCAACGGCCACCGTTGTGTATATCATCAGCTCCGGCGATACCATCGAAAGTGTAGCCGAACACCTCGGTGCGACGCCGGAAGAACTGGTATTCCTCAATCCCGCGCTGATCGCCACCCTGAGCAACAGCGCCGTAGGCACCAGCATCAACATCAAACTGGGCATAGCCCCTGAAATACTGGGACTGGACAATGCGGACAAACCTTTCAGTGTCAACCAGTGTACGCTGGGCACATTGGTACACCAGGCAGCTACGGGCGAAACACTAACGGACATCGCTACCCTGTTTCAGCAAACATCCGTGGCCGGTATGCTCGGCTACCATGATCCCGCGTTTCCTGATCTGTCATCAGGCATTAACATCCTGAATACCGGCGCTACCTTCGATCTGCCGCAGCGTACCTTTACCAATGCGCCGGCGGACTTTGTGCAGCTGCGCACCGCAGGGGCTTTCTTCGTACGCTACGCCGACCTCACCACCTTCAATGATACACCACTGCCGGAAATGGCGAACTGGTATGCACAGGTGATATCGGAACAGAATAAAGTATTGCTGGCGACGCTGTTCCCCAGTCAACCCGTTCCTTCCTCGATAGAACTCCCACCGGGATATTCGCTAACGGTGCCCAATGCCTACCAGGTCGCCTATACCGATGCCGGTAACAGTAACCCCTATACGACGATACCGGGCGACACCCTGGAACGCATCGGGTTTACGCTGGCTTTCCAGCAGGATTTCGGCAACACCACCCCGGCCGGCATTCCGCAGTGGCCTGTCTTCCGGGACGCCGTCACTTCCGCCGGTACACAAAGCTGGAACATCCCCGCACAGCAGGGATTGATCATCGAGGCCGGGTCCACCATCGAATCACTGACGCGGCACCTGATCCTGGACGCCAGTTGGACCAACACCAATCCCTCCACTCCTGCAACCGGTATCTGGACCTACAACTGGACAAATGTGGCTGTCTGGATCGGGCCCGCCAACATACTGGCGCCGGTGGCTTCCGTTACCGTACCCAACGCAAAGACTGCCGTGTTTGACGATGACGCGCTAACCTTCAATGTGCTGAGTAACACCTACGGTTTATCGGTCACCGACGCAGCCACAAGGCTCAAAGGTGTGCCAGGCCTGTTTGCAAAAGACACCGAACTCACCGTCAACCATCTGCCGGCGCAAGACATCGATGTACTGATCAACGCCGTGCTCACCGGCGATAGCTTCACCAGCATCGTCAACCAGTCGTCCCGTATGCTGATGTCCGGCCTGCAACTGCCGGACCTGAAAAGCGAAGATGGCCACGTAGTAGCCGATCCGGCCGTTCCATTGCCGTTGTATGACCTCACCGGACAGCAGTTCACCGTAGCGGTCAACAACAACGCACCCACAGATACCGCGCTTTCGCTGACACTTTCTTCCGGGCAACCCTGGATTGAACTGTTCAATTCCATCACCGTACAAACAGGGCAAACACTGGCAGAACTGGAGCAGACATATCCCAACCTGCTGACGTACAATCCCGGTCTGAACGAAGACACTTTCAGGGTGGGCATGGTATTGCTCACCACCACTACCGCCACGCTCAGCTACAGTTATACCAATCAAAACATACTGGACGCATCGCCGGCGACGGGACTTTCTGTAGTGCCGATACCGGCCACGCCTGCCGCCCCTTCGGCGATGCAAATCATTGGTACAGTACCACGCACGTATGGACTGGAGCATCGCATCGAGTTGCAATCGCCCGTAGCACTGCCTATCCCGCAGGTAGCAGGCCAGCAGAACGTCACCGGCAACGCCGGCCTGTGGATGCTGCCTCCGGACCTTATCGATAAAGCGCTGAGCCGTGTGACCACGCAGTATGAGATACTCGCCACCCAACAAGGGTCCCCTGCAGGCAGCGAAGCCATACAGATGAACAACAGCACTTTCGGCGCTATCATCCCTTTCAAAATGAAGCGGCTGGACGATACCGCAACCCAGTTCAATTTGATGGGCGTAGACACCGATAAGAGAGACGAGTTGCTGTTACTCAGCAGCTGGCTGCAATCGCAGCCGGCAGACGACAATACAGTCGCATACCTGTTGTTGGCTCCCTCCCCGGATGCGACCAACACCGCCGGTTTAACGGTGCTCACCAACGACCCGGCCAAGGCCTTCCTCGTAAAAACAAATTTATCTACCATCTCCAGGCCGCCGGCGCTGTTGAAAGATGCGCCCGCAGGTGCTCCCGCCGATCCCGGGTATTATGCTTCCCTGTCCTCCCTGGCGGACTTCCTCCTGTTGTTGTGGGAAGGAAGTGTAGTAGGCGGAACAGGATATTACTTCAGTCCGGGTGTACCGCTGCCGGGCAGCGCATTTGATCAGCAGGGCAACATTGTGCTGCAACTGCTGGTCATCGCCGGCACACAGCAGGCAGTAGCTCCTGATGGCCGCTCCCTGCTGCCGTTCAACAACTGCGCATTAACAGGCCCGGGAGCCGACAGCACGCAATTATCCATCTACATAGAAAGCAACGGCAGCACAGACCCGTCGGAGACGGTTACACAGGCACTGGTGCCACCGGGCAATGTAGGCTTTGAATTCCTCACCGGCAACCCGGATACTATCACGACAGATGACAACGAAAAACTGCTGAAGACGATGTACAGCCTAATGACGTACAGTGTGGTGCCTTCCCCCGGCTCGCCCTTCGAAGCGCCGCCATCAGGCATGCCCGTTATACCGAATCCCTCCGATGCCGACACGTCAGCACCCTGGCAAAAAGCACGGGCCCTCCGCAAAGCAAAAGCAGCAGGGCTTCTGCCGGACGATCCGGAGAAACCGTACTGGCAATATGCCCAGGTGATGCCGGTATCGCGGTTCATCAAAGCAGGTACCGTACTCGCAGCGCCTGATGTGAATGGCCTGCCGGCCTCCAAGGATGATCCTTACCAGGGCTTCGGTACACAGTCCGCACTCCCCACCGCTAATTTTGTATTCGGCTTCGGTGATGTGTTAGGCAACAGGACCGGCGCCAATGGCACGGGCCAGGGCACAACGCCCATTAACGTAGGTTATACTGACAATATGATCGGCGTGGGCGACTGGCCATCAACCGCGAGATATTTCACCGTACAAAAAATAAACAACGACGCACAGCTCACGGCGGTGATTACACCGAGGCCTGCTGAACTAATGCCGTCCCCTTCCCAGAGCGGCGATGTGAACAAAGACATGATCGCGCAACAGCAAAAACTGTTCAGCCAGTCCTATTATCAGCTGGTACAACCGGGCGTGAATGCCTGGCTGGTATCGTCGCTCCACTTTATCTCCGATCCCGCCTACGGCAATAAAGGCGTACAGGTAGACGCCACCCCGTTGTGGCGGTATGCCGCCGGCGCTTATGCCGTCACCTACAGCCTGACCATGCTGCAGGCCGCCCTACCCGTGAATTGCGCCACACCGGGCGATATCATTACGCAATACGGCGTACGGTATGCAGAGCTGGCCATGGCCAACGCAGACACTTTGCTGGCAGAACTATTCGGCAGCAACCTGCCCGTTGTTCCGGCGTACTATCCGTTTGTGGAGCATCTGTCTGTCAGCAGCCTTGCCGCACTGCCGCCGGCAGGCTGGCCCACTCCTACGCCCACCGACTTACTCACCAACAACGACACGCTGTTGTTGAAAATGGGCGCAGTGCTCATCATTCCGGCTAAAACGATCAATACCGGCACCACCTATCCGACAGACAGTATGCAAAAGCTGGCTGATGACAATTACACACAGGTCGCCGATCTTGCGGCGGCCAACAGTGATCAGCCTGTTTTAGAAGAAGGATTTGAGTTTGCCG
>NZ_CAMLHC010000015.1 GCF_946479755.1 uncultured Chitinophaga sp.
TGTCATATCAGACGCATATTATGTGGCCTTTACGAGAATAGGCGCTATTTTTAAATGGAAGAAAGATGGTACGCAATTGCGGGTACATACATGCGGTAAGAACATCAGCTGCATGACAGCATTGATGTGGAAAGAAGTTCCGGCCTTGTTAATAGCGTTTAAAGATGCTTCCATTAGTTTGCTGGATATAATGAGCTTCACGCCGTTGTCAGATACGATTTACCTGGAAGACGTGTCTGCCGTTTTTGATATGCAGGTTGTCTGGGAGAAGGATCGGCAAATACTTGTAGCAGCCGTGAGTGATGGAGATTCGAGTGTCCGCCGGTGGGATTTGACGTCCCGGACAGAAATTTTCCTATATAAGGATGATAGTCGAAACGAAAAAATCAAACTGCAGGCAATTGGTTACTATGCCCAGAAGCGCCTGGATTTTGTAAGGATTTTTAATGATCAGGATAGGGAGTATTATGTGTTTGGCGCGCCTAACGGCGAGTTAAATGCGTTTGATGGGAAAGGCCGGCCAGTAGCCAGTTGGAATGACAGTAGACAAGGGATATATGGTAGTTGCTGTGCTTTGTTTTTGCATGGTGACAGTGTTTTAAGTGCTTCGGGGAACAGGGAGGGTACCCTTTCGTTGTTTAATATTTCAACAAGGGAACATGTAGTAGCGAACGTGAAAAACGCGCATAGTGACAATATAAGCACCATCGTTACGGTATGTGCCAATGATCATACAATCATCATTACCGGTGGCATTGATGTTGGTTGTATCCATTTCTGGACGCTCGGACTTATTCGCTGTTACACCATTGAACTTGAAAGTAAAATAGTGAAACTGGAGATAGACGGTGCCAGATTGTTTGTTATTTGCGTTGATGGCGTTTCGTGTATACGTCTGAACTGGAGCGAGATTGTTGAGGAAAAGACCGTACTATAAATTTCATCGATGCCTGACACAGCCGGGTTCCTGCTCTTAAGTTACAGTCGCCATTCGTAAAGATGGACATACTGGTTGACTATGTTGTAACGTAAAAAAACAAACACTGCCAGCGTATAGGTGTGCCCGTTTTTTTTGAAACTAATCGTAAATAAATTTGGAAATTATAGTTTTGTTAAATTATCTTGCACTCGTAAAGTAGAACAAGTGCATTTGAGATCCTTTTTGTGAGAAGTTGTTTGCTGTAGCAATCAGATTATGTTGACTTGCTTATGTTTGAAATGGCCAACTATGTTGACTAAAGCCAGGTGTGTGGCTCATCCCTAGCCACTGTTGGTATAACTAACTTTCTTCCTGAAGTGACCTTATGCAGATTTTTTTCAGTCACATTATATAGAGCATTAATTAGCATTTTCCGGCAGGAATTTTAAAATACTGTAGATGGTTTTTGCTGACCGTTTCTCAATGAAACGGCATGAGAGAAGTACGTTTAGTCCCTGCCAAAATTTAAACCGCTTAGAGAGGATAATTAAAATCTAAATCAATTTACAGCACAGCGCCAATATCGTGGCTCATCTTCCCGGATGGGACGGGCGAACATTTATCTAAACCAAAATCCATAACAATGAAGAGAGTTCTACTTCTATTGATGCTGCTATGTTCGGGAATAGCCGGACTGCAGGCTCAAAACAGGACGATTACAGGTTCGGTTACAGACGCCAAGGGCGGTAACCCGCTGCCTGGCGTGACAGTACAGGTCAAAGGCGAAAGGACCGGCACCGTGACCTCTGCATCAGGTACTTTCACCTTAGCTGTGCAGGGCCAGAACAAAGTACTTCGTTTTTCATTTGTAGGTTACGAAGACCAGGAGGTGGCACTGGGCGCAAGTTCAGATATCCGTATAGCCCTGAAGCCCGATGACAAGGTGCTGGATGAAGTACTGGTAGTGGCCTATGGTACACAGAAAAGAGCCACCTTTACCGGTTCTGCCTCTGTTGTAAAAGCAGAAGTGCTGGCAGAAAGACCGGTAACCTCTTTCGAAAAAGCTTTACAGGGTAATGTTCCGGGTGTAACGGTACAAAGCGTGTCCGGTCAGCCCGGCGGCGCCACCACTATCCGCATCCGCGGTGTGGGAGGCTTTGGTACCAGCACCAACGCGAATGCCAACAGTGCACCTTTGTACGTAGTAGACGGTATCGCCATCGCTACCGGCGACTTTACACAGGCTTCTACTACTGCTGATGTACTGGCGACCCTCGATCCTAAAGATATTGAAACCGTAACGGTGCTGAAAGACGCTTCTGCTGCTGCATTGTACGGTTCCCGTGCTGCCAACGGCGTGATCCTCATCACGACCAAAAAAGGTAAAGCCGGCAGAATGAGCGTGAACGTGACCGGCAGCAACGGCTGGTCCGGTATTGCTGTTGACAGGCACGACTTCCTGGGCAGCGAAGAGTATTTCAAATACTGGTGGGATTCCTACTATCAAAAAGGTGTTACAGGCGGCGCTACGCCGGCTGACGCGGCTAAACAAGCCAATGCATCTACCATCGCGGCACTGCAGGCCAATCCGTTCAATAACGCCAATCCTTATGGCGCTGACGGCAGGCTCACTTCCGGTACCGTTAAATATTACGATACCGACTGGAGAGATGCGGTGACCCGGACTGGCATAACCCAGGATTACGGTATCAGCGTTTCCGGCGGTACAGACAAAACCACTTATTATTTCGGTGCTGGTTATTTCAACCAGAAAGGCGTAATACTGGCATCTGACTTCAAACGTTATAACGCTAAACTGAACCTGGAAACGAAAGCAACAGACTTCCTGAAATTCGGTATATTCTCCACTTTCGCTTCCACCGATCAGAATACACCTCCGGGTTCTACCGGCTCTGCTAACCCGATCTTTTTTGCTGACAGAGTAGCCCCGGTATATTCCCTCTATCAGCGGGATGCCAGCGGTAACCCCGTTCAGGACCCTTCAGGTAAAGGCCTTGCCTACAATTACCTCAATCCTGTGATGAAGGACTATAACCCGGTTGGCCTGAGCAAATCCAATATTCACAATGCCAAAACGCTGAGAGCCATCCTCTCTGCTTATGCTGAAGTGTATTTCCTGAAATACCTGACCTTTAAATCACAGGTAGGCGCTGATGTGGTAGATCTGCGCGAAAGCCGCTACTACAACCCGCTGAATGGTGACGGTAAAGCGGTAAACGGCCGTAGCAATAAATATGCGCCCAGAGATACAAGAACAACCATCGTAAATACCCTGACATTTGACAACACCTTCAACAGGCACCATGTAAACGTGTTGTTGGGCCAGGAAGCGTACAAATATGTGTATACCAACCTGACAGCGGGTTCCACAGGATTCCCGTTTGAAGGTATCTCTGAACTGGGCGCCGGTTCCACCGCTTCCAACCCTACTTCAGACCGTACAGAGAAGAAATTTAACTCTTATTTCTCCCGTGTTAACTACGACTTCGATAATAAATACATCTTGTCTGCCAGCCTCCGTACAGATGGCTCTTCTATCTTCGGTGAGCAAAACAGGTATGGTACTTTCTGGTCTGTAGGCGGCGCATGGATGATCTCCAAAGAGAACTTCATGAGCAGCACTGCCGGCTGGTTGAAAGAACTGAAAATTAAAGGCAGCCATGGTGAGAGCGGTAGTGATAACGCTGCCCGCTACGCTCGCCTGGATCTATACGACGCCGGCGCCAACTATAACGGCCAGGCTGGTACGAAATATACGCAGCTGGGCAACCCGATCCTCCGTTGGGAGCGCGCTATTACTACTGACGTAGGGATCGAAGCCTATTTCATCGACCGCATCCGCCTGGAAGCAGGTTACTATCGTCGCGGTTCTGAAGGTCTGCTGTTTGATAAACCACTGTCTATGACCACTGGTTTCGAATCGCTGACGACCAACCTCGCGAAAATGAACAATACCGGATTTGAGGCGGCTGTTGAAGCAAACGTAATACGCAATAACAATTTTACCCTCGATCTGGGTGCCAATATCACCACCAACCGGAACAAAATTCTCTACCTGAGTGGCGCCGATTCTATCATCGCCCCCACAGGCAGCAAACTTTGGCAGGTGGGCCGTAACCGCTATGAGTTCTTTATTCCGGAGTATGCCGGCGTAGACCCGCAGGACGGTAAACCAATGTGGTACAGGAACGAAACGGATAACAACGGTAACCTCACCGGTAAACGTACTACTACCAAACAATACACACAGGCGAGCCGTTACAGAATGGGCAGCTCCCTGCCTAAATTCTACGGTGGTTTCAACGTGAAAGCTACCTACAAAGGATTTGACCTGACCGCCATGCTGTTCTTTAACTATGGCAACAAAATCTATGATTCTTACCTGCAGGCTATCTCCAACGATGGTTCCGCGAAAGGCACCAACATCGCCAGCGATGTGGCTGCCCGCGCATGGCAGAAACCCGGAGACGTTACCGATGTACCGCGCTTCGTAGAAAATAACACAGACCTTGGCTCCAACACATCTTCCCGCTTCCTGTTCGACGGTGGCTATATGCGCCTGAAAACAGTCAACCTGGGCTACAGCCTGCCAAAATCCATCCTGAACAATGTACACATTCAGCGCGCCAGAATTTATGTAGCTGCTGAGAACCTGTTCACATGGGCTAAACATAAAGGTATGGACCCTGAAATTGAAGTGGATGGTTTTTACGGCCATGACATCCCTAACGTAAAAACATTTACAGTGGGTGTTAACATTGGATTATAAACCAGGTAAAAAGTCTAATAATGAAGAAGAACTTATATATCACTTATATACTGGCTGCAGGTCTTGCCTTCTCCAGCTGTAAAAAATCTTACCTCGATACGGCACCTGCGGTATCGTTCGAGTCCAGTGACGCATTCAGCTCGCCGTCACGTGTAAACGCTGCTATGATCGGCCTGTACGACCTGATGCAGCCCAGCCAGTTCACCAACCACATCTTCCTGACTGTGGACGTAAAGGGCGGCGATCAGCTGATAAAAAGTACTGGTAACTACAACCGCTTTGTTACCGAGTACCAGTTTACGGAAATAGCTAACGGCGGCTCTGGAGCCCTTTCCTTCGTTTTCTGGAAAAGAGCCTTTGAAATGATCTCCAGCTGTAACCAGGCGATCATCAACCTGCCGAAGTCACCCATTGCGGAAGACGTAAAGGCGGATTACCTCTCAGAAGCCAGGGTGTTAAGGGCCTGGGCCAACCACCAACTGGTTCGCCTGTACGCGCAGCCGTATGCTGTAAGCCCCGATGGCCTCGGCATCCCGAAAGTAGACAAACCACTGAAAGCAGAGGACCCTACGCCGGCCCGCTCTTCCGTGAAAGAAATCTACGCTTTCATGCTGGAAGACCTGAAATTTGCAGAGCAAAACCTGAAAAAAAGCCGTACCAACGCTTTCCGTATTACCATCAACGCCGTATATGCACTGCAGGCGCGCCTGTACCTCGATATGGGCAACTGGGCCGAAGCCAGCAACTACGCTAAAAAAGCACGTGTTGGATACCCGCTGGACCCGGCCGCTACGCTGCTGAATGGTTTTGTGGACAAAACTCCGGAATGGATCTGGGGCCTGGACTACCGCACGGATGACAATACCAACTTCCTGATGCTGGCATCCTTCCAGGAACCATATGATATCGGTTACAGCACCTTCCGTGCCTCCAAATCCTTCTTTGCCCTTTTTGCAGACAATGATATCCGCAAAAAACAGTTCTTTGTGAACCTGGACAAAGTGGAAACCGGCAATGGCGATGCACTGCAACGTGACGATGTTGTGGAGACCAAAGACGGCTACCTGATGAACAAATTCTATTACAGAAGCACCCTGGACCTGGACATGCCGATGATCCGCTCTGCTGAAATGTACCTGATAGAAGCCGAAGCTGAGTCAGAACTGAATAACGACGCGGCTGCACAAACGGCCCTGTTCGAAGTACAGAAAAGAGCGATCACCGGAGCAGTGAAATCCACCAACACCGGCGAAGCACTGAAGACTGAAATCGAAAACGAACGCAGAAAAGAACTGCACGGCGAAGGTTTCCGTTTCTTTGATATCATCAGACGCAAGAAAACACTGGAAAGAACAGCTGCTGACCACTGGAAACCGATCTCCCAGGCTTCCGGCAACGGCCGCAACGTACTGCCTATCCCGCAGCGCGAAATCGATATCAGCCGCCTGGAACAGAACCCGGCTTACAAATAAGTCGCCTTCAAATAATCAAGTAAAGCCCGCGCAATGGCGCGGGCTTTACTTTTTTTATACCTTTACGGCTGTCATGTAAAATGGCTTGTTAATCCGGTTAACCGAAAAATAAACAACGAATGCAACTCGATTTATCAGATAAAAATTTCTGCCTGTTCCTGCTGACCCAGTTTCCTTTCGCCTCCGATGATGAAGCGGAAATCACACTGACAGACTATCTGCCGGAACACTTCACGATGCCGCCAGCCGATTGGTGGGAGGAGCTGACCGGCAAAACAGAAGATCCGTGGGATGGTTATACCTACGTACATCGCCTCAACGAAACCGTGACTTTTTTCGCAGCGTTTCACCCTTCCGAAACCATCTACTACTTTAACGATACCTATCTCGGTAATACCGGCGGAAACTTTCACCTGTCGCTGTTAAGGTGGACAGAGCTGAAAAGCATTGTCAGCAAAGATGAAACAGACCCGTCACTGTTATTTTTTATGTTGCTGCCGCTGGTGGCAGGGAACCAGTCCGAACGCGCTGAAATAGCAGCAACTATAGCAGACCATCTGAAAGAGATGGCGCTGGACCTGCCGGCCGACCAAATGACGGCTATTACCCGGTTCCTGTGCAGCCACCTTATCTTCGAAGAAGAAGAAAGAAATATCTTTGAACATCTGCCGGATGCCGGCTGGGTCACCGACAGGAATCATTCTGAAAGAAACCGCCGGAACAGGGCAGAAGACCTGCTCGGTATAAATCAGTTGATCGGTTCAGTTATTTTATGAACAAGAAATTTATGTGGAAAAAACCAACGGCATGGCCATCTGCCAAAACACTTCCTGCCGGTAACGGCTACTATATTATCGACGGTCACGGTGTCTGCTACAATACATACCCCGTTAAACATGCCGATGCCGAAACATTTGTCTGCCATTTTGATTTTGCAAAGGATAAAGCCCGTTGTTACAGAATGGGAGAGCCTTTTAAAGGAGCAGATCCCGCATCCTTTGAGGTGCTCAACTACTATTTTGCCAGAGATAAACATCATATTTACAACATCGGCGGCGCCGGTAAAAAGGTGGACTATGAAACGTTTGAAGTGCTGGACGCCGGCTTTAAGCTGAATGAACAGGGGCATCCCAAAAAAATCACGTCCTACGCAAAAGATAAGAACGGCCTGTGGATGATGGAGTATTATTCTCAGAAACCACTCGCCATCAAAGGGGTAGACACCGCTACTTTCGGACGTATCAACGGCAGCTATGCCAAAGACATTCGTTATGTACTATGGCGGGGTAAAAAGCTAAAGAAAGCCGATCCCCAAACCTTTACGGCATTCAATATTAACTACGGCAAAGATGCGGCCACGGTGTTTTTCCAGGAACAGGCGCTGCCTAATGCCGACTACGCCACGTTCGAAACCGTGGACACCAACGTTGCCATTGCGAAAGATAAAGACCGCTTTTATCATTTTGGGGAAGAAATCACCGCTGCTGAGTTCGCGGAGTGCCTGAAAGATGTGCTGACCGGTGAGTAATGTACGCGATATCCACAGCAAAGTTTGTCCCTGCCTGATAAGTATTCCCCGTTAGACATACCCTCTTTTAGAATCATGGCGGCGCCCGGCCGCCATATGTGATCACCATGCCCATGCTTCCATCCGCTTACTGACGGTGATCACTATCCTATTTTCCTGTTTTTTGTTAAATTTAATTGAGTGCCGCCTTTCATCTTTCTCCTCACACAAAAACTACCTCCCATGTCCACCTTAACAAAATTCTATTACCCACTTCCTGTAAGGGTAAGCGAGCATGCAAACTTCCTTGATAACCTGGTAAACGAATGGTTATCAGCATATGATTGTTTAGATGCAAACCAAAAAAAGAAGATGCTGAACGGCAGGTTCGGCAACCTGGCCGCGCATTTTTTCCCGCTGGCATCTCTTCCCCAGCTTATCTGGATGACGCGCTGGAACCTCACCTTCTTCGTCTTTGATGATTTTTATGGGCCGTTGCCGCTGGAGGAACTGAGCGTCAAAATACAGCGGGCCACGGAGATTTTACAGGGAGCGCCGCTCACGAAAGACGATAATGAGATTTTCAGGCAGATGTTCATTATGAGAAAAGAAATATTGCCTTATGTCGAGGGCAACCTTTTCTGGATGGACCAGTTCAACGCCAGTATGGGCCTGTTCTTTGAAGGCATGAAGGCCGATACTGCCTTCAGTTACCGGGAAGAGGTGAAATACCCCCGCCTGAAAGAGTACCTCGTGCTACGGGAGAAAATCGTAGCTACGTACCCGTTACTCGACTTTGCGGAGATTGAAGTGCATGCCATCCTGCCCCCGTCGGTGATCAATGATCCGGTACTGCGCCGGCTCCGGCAGCTGGCCTGCCGGCTCGTCTCCTGGAGCAATGATGTTTACTCGCTGAAAAAGGAACTGGAAGATCATGAGGCCATGAACCTGGTACTCGTCATCAAAGAAGAGTTTAACTGCTCTACGGAAGAGGCGATCGACCGGGCGGTCGATATCCATGAGCGGGACCTGTCGGCCTTCCTGGACCTGTCCAACAATCTTCCAGGTAACTATGGGCCCTACGGAGCGGCGGTAAGAAGGTATGTCGATGCCATCGGCCTGCTGTTGTCAGGGCACATCGAATGGTACGACCACACCCTCAGATACTAACCGATGCCGGTCCCCCCATTTCACCTATGTTTATTTGTTAATAGCGCCTGTGTTAACACGTGATTAACAATTTTCTTCCCTCATTTGGTTAAATTCATGTTAAGTAAATGTAATGGCCGCGGCCCGCCCTCACCAGGCTTACCTTCCACCATTTTTGAACGCTGATGTTATGATACCCTCATCATATGTTGATGCGACTAAACCGGGAAATGTGATAACAGACGATCTTAAGGCAGCATCCGTAAGAAAGGCAATCCGTATTTTTAGCCAGATTACGGCTGTTGTCGCTATCTCAGCCGGACTGATGATTTATCTTGTGGTAAAACCTTCACTGGCCATTCTGATTCCTGCCATCGTCGAATGCCTGGGATTTCTCATCATATTACGGATCAACGAAAAGACAGACTACAGGGTAACTTCCCTGCTTTACTTTTCACTGCAGAATTTCGCCACGCTGTATTTCGGGCTGGTATTGGAACCGGCAGCCGGCGTACATATCATGTGCCTGTTCAACGCCGGGATCGTCATCATCCTGTATACGTCCCGGCGGGACCGCTGGCTCGCGTGGACGGTGGTGGGCATCCTCTTTTTCATCATGGTGGTGAACTACGCCTACCGGTTCGTGCCGGTGGTGATACCCAGCGCCAACAACCTGCTGACATACATTATCTACCCGGTTATCTTCCTGCATATCCTGATCGTGTTCAACCTCTATGCGGAAGTCAATAATAAACTGGTGGAGAAAGAGCGTATACAGACGAAGGAACTGTATGAGAAAACGCAGCAGCTGGAGAAGTTGGACCGTTTCAAGAACGCCTTTATCGCCGAAAACTCTCATGAGCTCCGAAGTCCTATCCAGATTATCCTCACCATCAGTGAAATGCTGAAAGCGAAGGTGATGGGCAAAGCCGGTATCCTGTCTGCCCAGGAGCTGGTAAATGACCTGCATATATCGGTAGACCATGCAAAGAGCATTATCAACAACGGCCTGGTGTTTTCCAAACTGGAACAGGGACTGCCCAACCCGGCGAATAACCAGCCGCTCAATATCAGGCGGTTCATCGCAGATATCCGTGCTATCTACCAGTACTACGGAAAACAACGGAACATCCACATCGACTATTCGGTAACAGCCTCTTTTCCCAACAACATCCTTACGGATAAAGCCAAGCTGAAACAGATACTGGGCAACCTGATCGAAAACGCTATCAAATACAACAGGGAAGGAAGCAACATCTTCGTCAGGATACAGGAGACAGCCGCCACTTTCAGGATTGTTATCGAAGACCAGGGACAGGGAATGTCCGCCGAACAGGCCGACCGGATATTTGAACTGTATGCGACCAGCAATCCGGGGACCGGCAGCGGCATAGGCCTCTATGTAACGAAAAAACTGGTAACACTGCTGGGTGGCACCATTCAGGCCTCCAGCAAACCCGGAAAAGGAACCACTTTCACCCTTGTATTCCCCCTGCATCCCACTTATGAAGAAGAAGAACATACCCGGTACAACGACTACTTCGATGGCCGCGGATTAAAGGCACTTGTTATCGAAGATGATTCCTTTACGCAGAAATATCTCAGCAAATTCCTGGAAACCTACCTTGGCTTTGAAGTGGACATAGCAGGCAATGGCGCTAAGGCGCTGGAAATGAGCCATAACAACGACTACGCCATTATTTTCCTGGACGCCTATCTTCCCGATATCCGGCTGGCCGCTTTGTTGTCTGCACTCACCAACGAAAGACAGCAGGCTCCCATCGTGCTGACTTCCGGTGCTTCAAAAGAGAGTATCAGAGAGGAGCTTAGCCCGGAAGAACAGTCGTTGCTCGGCAATGTTAAAGGGTTTCTCTCTAAACCGTATTCCTTTGATGAAATCAGTACCTTTCTGATGGAGAACGTAGCGCAAGACAAAAAATTATAACCTGCCTTACCAGGCAGGCTATCCGCTGATGACCGATAATACCCGATACAGATAACCGTTTCCCAAAACCTGTAGTGTAAAATGCTGGTTTCCCGGTATTGTCCCGGGTAGCAGACCATCCTACCTTTGGAGCATTCATTTTAACCTTCAATACACATAAATGGGAACTAAAAAAGCAAAAAACATTGTTTGGGGACTGTGCCTGGCAGCGATGGGCAGCGTAGCATTTACAGGTTGCAGCAAAAAAGATGACCCGCCTACATTCAAATCAATTACGATCAAATATACCATTACAGCAACAGGGGTTACGGCCAATGATAATATTGCTATCCAGGCCGGTGCGGGCAACCACGACGCCAGCCAGTACGGCGCTTCTGTATGGAAAATTAACGGCGTAGACCAGGGAAATACAGATCACGTTACCATAGACGAAAAGAAATTTTTGGGAACTACCACAACGTATGTTTTCGAAACCGTTAAGCCTTTCAATTTCGGCAACCTGAGCGTGGATGTTACCAATATGGACGGCGCACCGATCAAATTAAGCTATAAGGCGGAAGTGAATGGCGCTGTACAAACAAATGAACAGAATCTCTCCATCGCCGCAGGTGGAAGTCTCAACAAAGATTATACTTACAAAGCAGAGTAATAGGTTCACTTCAGCGGTTCAGCTGATTTCATAATTGTTACAATAAATAGCAAAACAAGCAAACAAGCGAAGCGGTGCACGTCTGTGCGCCGCTTCGCTATTATAGCGTTGCCTGTATGGACAACGCATGATGAAAGATGTTCAGTGGGTCCCATTTGGCTTTCACTTGTTGGAGCCGGGGATAGTTGTCTTTGTAGTAGAGCGTGTGCCACGGTGTGCCGGACAGGTTCCATGCAGCATCGGCCAGGTCTGTGTCCGGGTGGTTGATCATGGCTCCGTCGGTTTGTTCGTTCGGTACCGGTACGCCGCCGGTGTCGGGGAAGAGGTCTCTGTAAAAATGCCGGACCCATTCCAGGCTCGCCGCTGCTCCTTTGGGATCTATCCATCCTGTGTTGCAGGCCACGTCCATGATACAGCTCCGCTGGGCGGTGGCGGTGGCACCAGGAGCAATGGTATTGACTTTCCCGCCATAGGTGGCCATGCCCAGGCCGCCGCCTATAGGTACTTCCGCATTAAGATAACGGTAGGCCGTCGCCATCTGGCTGTCCGTCAGCGGCTGACGGAAATAAGCGTCCTTCACTTTGGAGTGTATATTGTCCATGCCCGGTTGAAACAGTTCCGGAAACGGATTGAGTGCAAAGCGCAACCAGGGCGTTTCTTCCGTCTGTAGGGAGTATGGGACACCCACCGGTACCGCCACATCTGCCAGGTGGAGGTCTATCAGCTGACGGGCATTAGCGCCTGTGGCCAGCCCTTTGATATCCACTTTGCCAATATTCCGGTGGTTCAGGAAAAGTATGCTGAATAAAGGGAGGCTGGGGGAGTCGGGGCTGCTGTTTTCCAGGCACCAGACGCCGAAGTTTTTCGTCAGCCGGTTAAAGGCGCTTTCATCCAGCTGCTGCCAGTCCCACGACACCCGGAAGGTGGTCACAGATGACGGTGCTTTGGGCAGGGCGGTGTAAGGATCATTGCCGGTAGCATCCGCAGCCCGCAGCCAGTAGCGGGTCACAATCCCGAAATTACCACCGCCACCGCCGGTATGTGCCCACCAGAGCTCCCGGTTGGGATCATCCTTTTCCCGCGTGGCGATGACAGCGCTGGCCTTCCCGGAAGCATCGACTGTCACCACTTCCACGGCATAGAGATAGTCGGCTGCCAGGCCGTATTCCCGGCAGAGAAAACCAAAAGCGCCGCCCGGCACATGTCCGCCCATGCCAATGCCGGGATGCTCACCTGCCGGCAACACTACGCCCCAGCCAAGAAATAGTTTCCTGTACATTTCTCCCACGGTGGCGCCGGCCTCTACGGCAAAGGCGGCCCGTTCGGCGTCGTAATAAATATGAGTCATCATCGACAGGTCCAATAACACCTGTACGGCAGGATCTGTTACAAAGCCTTCCAGGCAATGGCCGCCACTGCGTACCACCAGCCTGCGCCGGCTGCTGACCGCTTCCTGTACGGCCGCTGTTACTTCTTCTGTAGATGCAGGTAAAACAATGTATTCGGGTTTTCCGGCAAAACGTTTGTTGAACCGTTTTTCTGCGAGATCGGTATAACGTATATCCCGCGGGGTGATTTTTTCCATAGCATTCGTTTGATAAAGATATGTTTGTCGGGGATAGCTGCTTTTTGTAAGATTCGCCGGAGACGGCGCACATGACCCTGAATAAAGATAATCATTGCCGGAAAATTTCCAAACGCAAACCCAATGCTGAAAAAGCGAAAGGCATGATAAATTAATGAATACGGTATATATTGCAGGCGAAAACCGATACAATAACCAGTAATAAAAAATCAGCCAAAAACTATATTTCTATGGCAAAAACCGGTGCAGAAAAAGTAGATGCATTCATGGAGCGTTCCGATAAATGGCGTGAGGAGTTTGAAAAACTGAGAGATATTTTACTCGATTGTCAGCTGACGGAAGAATTAAAATGGGGCTGTCCCTGTTATACGTACAATGGTACCAACGTGGTGCTGATGCACGGATTTAAGGAGTACTGTGCCTTGCTGTTCTTTAAAGGCGCGCTGATGGCCGATCCGGAAGGTATCCTGGTGATACAGTCAGAGAATGTGCAAGCCACCCGTCAGATCCGTTTTACGAACGTAAAGGAGATTGTAAAGATGACACGTATGTTGAAATCTTACGTGTTTGAAGCCATAGAAATAGAGAAAGCCGGTTACCAGGTACAGTTTAAAAAGACAGAAGAGTTTAATATGCCGGAAGAGTTCCGGCAGAAGCTGGATAAATTACCCGCGCTGAAAAAAGCCTTCGAGGCGTTAACACCCGGCCGGCAACGGGGGTACCTGCTTTATTTCTCGGCAGCCAAACAAGCCAAAACAAGAATGTCGAGGATCGAAAAATATATGGAACATATCCTGGACGGAAAAGGATTAAACGACTAAAACAAAACAGCCTCCCCAGGGAGGCTGTTTTGTTTTCCTTTATTCCATACCATTAGCGGTGTAAATCGAACCGGTCAAGGTTCATCACTTTATTCCACGCTGCCACGAAGTCTGTCACAAATTTCTGTTGCCCGTCAGCGCTGGCATATACTTCAGCTACGCAACGCAGTTCAGCGTTGGCGCCAAATACCAGGTCGGCGCGGGTGCCTGTCCATTTTACTTCCCCGGTGCTGCGGTCGCTGCCTTCGTAGATTTCTTTGTCAGGACCGGTCGCTTTCCAGGCGGTCCTCATGTCGAGCAGGTTGATGAAGAAATCGTTCGTCAGCTGGCCCGGACGATTGGTGAAAACGCCATGTTTGGAACCATCGAAGTTGGTTTCGAGTACACGCAGGCCGCCCAGCAATACCGTCAGTTCGGGTGCGGTGAGGGTCAGCAGCTGCGCTTTGTCGATCAGCAGCTCCTCTGTAGATACCGGGATTTTAGCTTTGCGGTAGTTACGGAAACCATCTGCCAGCGGCTCCAGGAAGCCAACAGATTCCACGTCGGTCTGATCCTGTGAGGCATCCATGCGGCCGGGTGTGAACGGCACGGTGATGTTGTGTCCCGCGTCTTTGGCGGCTTTTTCAATGCCGGCAGCGCCAGCCAGCACGATCAGGTCTGCAAGGGAGATTTTCTTCGTACCGTTAAACGCTTTCTGGATAGCTTCGAGCTTACTCAGCACCTTTTCCAGTTGAGAAGGATTGTTGACCTGCCAGTATTTCTGGGGGGCCAGCCGGATGCGTGCGCCGTTGGCGCCGCCGCGTTTATCGGAGCCGCGGAAAGTGGAGGCGGAGGCCCATGCCGTAGAAACCAGCTCAGATACGGTCAGGCCAGAGCCCAGTATTTGGGTTTTTAATGTTGCGATGTCATTTTCATCGACCAGCGGATGGTCTACTTCCGGGATGGGGTCCTGCCAGAGCAGGACTTCTGCCGGCACATCAGCGCCAAGATAGCGGCTGCGCGGGCCCATGTCTCGATGTGTCAGTTTAAACCACGCCCTGGCAAAAGCGTCTGCAAACTCGTCCGGGTGCTCGAGGAAGCGCCGGGAAATCTTTTCATATACCGGATCAAAACGCAGGGACAGGTCGGTGGTGAGCATCCTGGGCAGGTGCTTTGTATTACCGTCATAAGCATCGGGGATGATACTGTCGGCATTTTTAGCCACCCACTGATGCGCGCCGGCAGGGCTTTTGGTCAACTGCCATTCGAAGGCGAACAGGTTTTCGAAGAAGTTATTACTCCATTGTGTGGGTGTTTTCGTCCAAATGACTTCCAGGCCGCTGGTGATGGTGTCGGCGCCTTTACCGGTACCGTGGCTGTTGGCCCAGCCCAGTCCCTGCAGCTCGATGTCTGCCGCTTCCGGCTCCTTGCCTACATGGGTGGAGGGAGCGGCGCCGTGGGTTTTACCGAAGCTGTGGCCCCCTGCGATGAGGGCAACGGTTTCTTCGTCATTCATAGCCATCCGGCCGAAGGTGTCACGGATATCTTTAGCTGCCGCGATCGGGTCCGGGTTGCCGTCCGGCCCTTCGGGATTTACATAGATAAGTCCCATCTGAACGGCGGCCAGGGGTTTTTCCAGGTTGCGGGAGTGAACGTCGCCATCGGCATCTTCATCTGTTACCGTTACGCCGTGGTTTTCAACCACCCCCGGAGAACCATGCGCGTAACGGAGGTCGCCGCCCAGCCAGGTGCGTTCTGCGCCCCAATATACGGATTCATCCGGTTCCCATGCATCTTCACGGCCGCCGGCAAAACCGAATGTCTTAAAGCCCATGGACTCCAGCGCTACATTGCCGGTAAGGATCAGCAGGTCGGCCCAGGAAAGCTTTTTACCATATTTCTGTTTGATGGGCCACAGGAGCCTGCGTGCTTTGTCGAGGCTCACGTTGTCGGGCCAGCTATTCAGCGGTGCAAACCGTTGCTGTCCGGACCCTGCGCCGCCACGGCCATCGCCAACGCGATAGGTGCCGGCACTATGCCAGGCCATACGAATGAACAATGGACCATAGTGACCGAAGTCTGCCGGCCACCAATCCTGAGAATCGGTCATCAGCGCATGAAGGTCTTTTTTTACGGCTTCCAGGTCAAGGGTTTTGAAAGCTTCGGCATAGTTGAAATCTTTATCCATCGGATCTGATAAAGACGAATTTTGACGGAGCAGACTAACTTTCAACTGATTGGGCCACCAGTCAGGGTTCCTGGTGCCGCCACCGCCAACATTATGCTTCATTGTGCCATTATGAAATGGGCATTTACTGATGTCTTTTACTTCATTTTCCATTTGTTTCAATTTTGGGTATGGAAGGAATATGTGCTTGCACCCTTACAGATGCGGTCCGGTAAAAGTAAAGGCATTAGGGATATAGGAAAAATCAATTAGTTCTATAATCTAATAGTTAAAACCTATTCTTTGAGCATGCTGTCGGAGAGGAATCGTCTGTCGATATGTATACACACCGCGCTGCGACACGGTTTGCAGGTCTTACTTCTAATATACTAAATTTCAGGGTTATTCCCCGCTGTTGTAAAGTAAGGCGCTGCCCTTTTGGGAAGCGCTAATGGCTGCAGCGCTGTAGGTCAGCATTTCCTGTTCATAATTTAATAATGTTTCCATCACGGGGAGATGACCATCCGCGGATTTTTTCAGGTGTGCTGTCAGCGCGGCGGCATCCCGCAAAGCGGTATTGGCGCCCAGCCCAGCAGCAGGGCTCATCGTGTGAATGGCATCACCGGCAACCGTCACCCGTGCCTGGCCCGAACGGCGCCCCTGCACGGAATGCCGCACGGGCACAATAGCGCTGGCGGTAACTGCTGCCCCGGTAAACAAAGGTTTCAGCGCATCGGGTAAAGCGCGGGTGGCTTGCGTAACCGCCTGCTGTAACTGTGTAACGGAAAGTCTCAGCGGCTGGCCGGGCTGTAGCCCGAAACTCCCGCGCTGACCAATCAGCGCCCAGTAAAGATAGTCTTCCGGAGGCGTGACGAAGGAGTGCGTCATCCTGTTAAACTGCATCACGTCAATAATACCGGCGACGTTATCGCCGAAAATAACACTGGTGCCCCGGGGGAGTAACTGCTGAAACTCCCCGCTCCAGGGTGCTTTGCCATAGATGCAGACATTACCTGTATCATGCAGGGAAGTACCGGGAAAACAACGGGCGACCAGCGTGGAAGCAGCACCATTGGCCATCACCAGTACATCTGCCGTAGCCGTTTCGCCATCGGCGAACAGGCACTGTACTGCCTGGTCTGGCTGTACATGGTATCCGGTGAGCTCCTTGTTGAAATACACATGCGCTTCAATGCCTTGGATCAGCACCCGCCGCAACGTGTACCGGTCAGCCTTCAGGTCAGCAGGTATTTCCCGTTCGTCCCTGATCCATTGGTCCACCCATTTGTTTTCCATCACCTGCAACCGGGTATCTAGCGTATACACGGGCGCCGGCAAGGCAGCGGTATTTTCAAAGGCGGCGTATAAATCAGGCGGAAGGCAGGCTGCCAGCGCCTGTTGACCAGCATGGTCTATCCTGATGCGATAGCCCTGTGTCCTGCTGTCGAAAGCGGTATCCCGTTCATACACTTCAACATCAATACCGGCTTTACTTAATCCCTGTGCGAGACAAAGGCCTCCCAGGCCAGCTCCTGCAATAATTACTTTCATCGGGTGGTACGTTTTGCCTGCAAAGCTCCGGTACAAACCCATGGTAAAAAATGGACAAAGGCAGGGATGCCTGGTACTATTTTCGGGAATGTGCACGGAACTGCTGCGGCGTCAGCCCTGTTTTTTTTCGGAATAGCCTGGAGAAATAAGCATGGTCTTCATATCCCAGTCCATGCGCTATTTCTTTGATGGTTTCGTCGGTATGGTATAACCGCCGCCGCGCTTCCAGCATGAGTTGTTCATGGATCCAGTGGTGGACCGTAAACCCTGACTGAGCACTGACCGTCTCACTCAGATAGGCAGCTGAAATATGCAGGGCCGCTGCATAAGCAGAAGGGGTCCTCAGGGTGAGATAGTGGTTGACCAGCAGCGCCCTGAACCGGCGCATGATCGTCTCCGGCCTGCTGCTGCCATTGCCTGTTTGTTGCCTGTTTTTATAAGCACCTGCAAAGATGCCGGTACACACATCAATGGCGCCGCTCAGCATCTGCTGGCGATAGGGCAGGTCTGCCGGCTGTTCCAGCAGCCGCGCCAGTAACTGCAATCCTTCCGGAAGCATAGCGGCAGCAGCGGCTTCCGGAAAAACCGGCTGCTGCAGGCCGTTGACGGCTTCCAGGGCGCTGCTGTACACCGCCGGCAGGAGTTGCGGGGCCAGGGATAACGCGATCGCCTGTACGTGGACGGCATGCGTACAGGCGTGTACCTGTCCCGGATATACGTAGATAATTTGTTGCTGTTGGATGTCGTACTGCTCAAAGTCTATCATAAACCGGCAGCTGCCGCTTGTTACCAGCAGAAAAAGATAGTGGTCGTCCCGGTGAGCCTCCGGCTGAAAGATGTCCCCGGCGCCGGCCGCGTGCAACTGCCGCAATGCGATGCCGGGACCATGACCTGTTTCCAGTGTATGTATCGGTATGGCTGTTTTCCTGCGTCCCATGATAATAGCTGTTATTGGTGCAAGATCAGGTTTTTTCTATATTTACCGCCATTCCACCACCGTTACACATTTACCATGAAAAAACTGGTTTTCTTTTGTTACCTGATGGTTAGCTGTTCCACTGCGGCGGCGCAAACCGGCATTCCGTTCTTTAAAGGGTCCTGGAAAGAACTACTGGATGAAGCCCGCCTGCAACACAAGATGATCTTTGTAGATGTGTATACGGAGTGGTGTGGTCCCTGCAAATACATGGACAGGGAGGTGTTTACCGACGCCGGCGTGGGACGGAAATACGCAGATCGCTTTATCGCCTACAAACTGGATGCTGAAAAAGGAGAGGGCGTGACGCTGGCCCGTAAGTATAACGTAGGCGCCTATCCGACGTTCCTGTTCCTGAACAGCGGTGGTTACCTGGTGCACAAGGCTGTCGGTGAGAGGGATAAAGCGCTTTTTACCGAACTGGCCGATGCAGCGGTACAGGCGGGCGCCGACAAGAATAATCCGGGTAATCTGGAAAAGATTTTCGCCGAAGGGAACAGGGAACCGAAATTTCTCAGGGAATATCTCTCTCGCCTCGCTGCTGCAGACCTGGACAACAGCGAGGTGCTGGACGCATATTTCGCCACTATTCCGTCACAGGTATTGAATAACGACAGTACATTGTTGTTTCTGGCGCGGCAGGTCAACGGAACACGTTCTGCCGCACTGGTGTACCTGATGGACCACTACCATCTTCTGAATAACGCCTCCAAAGCACAGGTGACAGACCGCCTTTTTGATAAACTTGTCCGGAAAGGAGCCGGCGCCGCGCTCACAGAGCGGCGGCTGGTGGAATACAACGCCCTGCTTGCGTTCGGGAAACAATTGTACGGTCTCAACGCTGGTCAGCAGGCACTTCTGAATCGTCTCGACCTCCTTTACAGCACGCTGGTGAGGGATTACAGCCTGCTGAAAAAAGCAGGTTATAAGATGGCCGGGAATCTCTCCGGCGTTCCCATGGATTCCATCCGCCTGGAAGACAAACGGCGTTATGATAAAATCATGCAACCATTTTTGAACGGAGAAAAAGACAGTACCAAAATACCGGGCTTCGCAGAAGAGAAAAAAATCATTGCCCAAATTTATTCAAGAGAAATCAGCGACCAGCTATATACGGCCGCTCACGCCTTCGCACAACTGCCCCCATCGGAAAAACAGGCGCTGGCAGACGCCCTGCGGTGGGCCAGGCGGTGTGACGCGCTGATGCCGGATAATAAAGGAATTCTGGATTTAATACAACAACTATGCACCACACGTTAACCACATTGGACCAGTACCTGTCACAGTTAAGACCGGAATTTTATACCAGCCTCAACGCCCCGCTGACGGAAGACGCTATTGCCGCACTCGGGAAGCGTTACGGCATCACATTGCCTGCAGATATAAAAGCCTTGTATCAATGGAAGAACGGCCAGCGGGATGATTGCTACGAGGCTTTTGTCAACAATTCAACATTCCTGCCTCTGGAGGAAGCGCTGGAGATCACCCGGGAGCTGACAGGCATGATAGGGTATGATTTTGAAGTAGAAAACTGGTGGCATGCTGCCTGGATACCGCTTTTCCATAATGGCGGCGGCGATTATATCTGTTACGATGCAGGTGGACTTTTCACCGGAGACAAAGGGCAGCTGTTGGAATTCTGGCATAACGACGGCGACCGGAACGTGATCGCACCGGGACTGGAAGCTTTTTTACAGACGATCAATCGATATTATGCGGATACCGACCCCGCAACTTTCGATAAGTTTTTTACGCTGGAACATTCTCCGGAGGGTTACCCCAAAGCGTTTTATGTGGAGTAGGGTAGCAGGAAACTATTCGAAATCATAACCGTCATACTGGAAGGTCAGGCATTGTTGCAGATAGAATTTATTTGTAATCAGTTTGTCGATGTCCGTCAGTAACTCCGCAAACGTGGGGTGCTCACTGTTGGGGCAGTCGTCCCAGCCAGCCTTTTCGTCCGCTATCATTTGCCGGAGCATGGCGATGTAGTGTCGTTTCTGCCGGGAGATATCGTATTGGTTGTTTGTTTGATAGGCCGCATAGTAGGCGGCAGCATAGGCTGCATAGGCGGACAGTCTGGCGTCGCGGTGAGCAAAGTAAGTACCCCCGCAATGCTGCCTGTTTTCTAACGTGTTGATAGCGGTAAAGAGTTGCCGCAGTTGTTTCATGACGGCATGCTGTGCAGCAGCCTCCTTCCGCTGCATCGTGAAAAAATAATACACTTCGCAGAAATAGTCACGTCCAGTCTCACATTCAAAAACCTCGGCAAAGCCGGTTCGGGAAAGATACAGTACATCGGGGTGGACAACATAAAGACCGGAAATCAATGCGGGAAAGTAGTCTGCAACCGTGTTATACACTTCTTTGTTTAACCGAAGGGTATCGTGGTTAACAGTGGTCAACATGGTGTCGTGATCAATGTGGAGGTCCGGCCGGAGGGTGTCTGTCTCTTTGCCTTGTTCCGGTTGGGCTGCGGGCTGCCGGTGTTTATGCAGTTGGAGCATCAGCACGGCAATGCTGCAGCAGACCACCACGATAAGGACAAGGGTGCTGATAAACGAGCGGGTAATACGGGGCATACGAACGTTTGGTGGAAGGTATGATGTTTCCTTGTGAAAAATAATCCCTGTTCCGGGGGATTTTCTACCGCAATCTGTACTTCCTTTTTTGATTAATGCAGCGGCATGGCTAACGCCAGGTTTCTGCATCAACTCGTCAACACCGGCGTTATAATTTACAGGTCAATATTATAAATGAAATCCAGTTGCCGTTTGGCGACGCCGGAGGGAACGCTGCGTAAGAGAAAGTTGCGGATACCCACTGCGCAGGCGCCTTTCCAGTTGGTGACCTGTGCCAGCTGCCAGGATATGCGGACAATCTTATGGGTGCGGGCCAACCGTTTGGCGGCATAGTGCCGGAAGGCCGCTTCATGACCTGGCTGGGAAGAAAGGCTGTCTGCCAGCACATAGGCATCTTCAATAGCCTGACTGGCGCCTTGTCCTAGGTTGGGCGTGGTGGCATGTGCTGCATCGCCCAGCAAAACTACCCGTCCTTTGTGCCATTGGTGGATAGGCGCCAGGTCGTAAAGATCAGAGCGTATCAGCAGGGAAGGAGTGAGGCGCGCGGTTACTTTCTGCATATAGCCGGTGAAGTCCGCCAGGTCCTGCCTTATCAGTGACAATGCTTCCTCTCCGGTGATGGGAGCGTTTTCCGGTAGTTTTTTGGTGAACCAGAAATACACTTCGTTACCACCTACATGCATAAACGAAGCTCGTATCCCATTGCCTTTGCCCCATACTTCAGCAGAATTCAGCCGCTCTGCCGCTGGCAGGTCCATGTTAATAGTTGCGCGCCAGCAGGTCTGCCCGGAATACCGGTAGCCCTGGCTGCCGATGTAATATTCACGTACCGCAGACCGGATGCCGTCAGCCGCAATCAGGATATCGCCTTTGGCTTCGCTGCCGTCGTCAAAGCGGGCGATAACGCTGTCCTGTGTCTCTGTTACGGCGATACATTTTTTACCGGTGCTGACTGTCCGTTGCAGCTGCTCCAGCAGCGCCGCCTGCAAAGTGGCTCTGTGTATAGGCAGGCTGCGGGAACCGTATTGCCGTTCCAGCAGGTCGTTGTCGATCTGTTGTAAGATCTTCCCTTTGTAATCTTTGATATATACCCGTTCCAGGTATCCGCCCCGGCGTGCAAGGTCTTCTGCGATGCCCAGCCGTTGATATACCTTCATGGCGTTAGCGCCCAGTAACAGGCCGGCACCGACTGCTTTGTATTCCGGCGCCGCTTCATATACCTCATAATGCCAGCCCCGTTGCTGCAAGGCAATGGCAGTCGTGAGGCCGCCTATGCCGCCACCGATGATGATTGCTTTCATAAAATATAAATTTAGGCCAAATGTACTAATTTTTTCTAAAAAAGCATACCTGGACTGAATTTTATAAAGAAAGATCTTTTTTTAACCCTCGCAGGAAAGGTAATCACTTTTGAGGCGGACGATCATTTTTAGATGCAGATCATCCTTTTAACTTATAGAACGGCAACACTTTTGATACTTCAAACCCCAGCTGCTGCGCCAGCCTGCGTGAACCTGTATTGCTGCCACGGCAGGCCCATACCGGCTCCAGCCCTTTCTCCAGGCAGTAGTCGATCAGCGCGGCGCAGGCGTAATAAGCCAGTCCCTTGCCGCGATAGGGAGCGCAAGTCTCGATGCCTATTTCCAATACCTCAGGATAAATAAAAGCGGCGAAAGCCATGGAGGCGAGCGCGTGGTCGTAGTATACGCTGTAGCCGATACTACGGCTGACAAATTCCTCTGCGCTGTTCCAGAAAGGAGCCGGGATAACGGTGCCGGTCATGCTGTTAAACGCTTCGTGGGTAACGGTGGTGACCTGTATGGGAGCATCTGCCGGAACGACTTTGCGTTGCGCCAGATACTTGTCGGCGTTGAATTTGAAATTGAACCGGCTGTCTACTTCCACGCATTGGGGCGCTTCCCCGAAAAGCTGTCCCAACACCGGGTCCCAGCTACCAGGGAATGCCTGCAGCCATTCGTCACCTTTTCGTTGATCCCGGATATTGCATGCATAATCCCGGATCTCGCGATGAAATGTTTCGTCGTTGCTGTTTCCCCACAGCAGCGACATACCATAAGGATGTACAATGTAAAAGGCTCCGGGATTCGCGGGGTTGTCCGTATATAATTTGCCGTTAGCTTTGCCTTCCAGCACAGCCTGGGCGAACAGGGTATTGATAGGTGCGGATTTCAGCGCCTCCACCAGTTGGGGATAGGCGGTTGGGTCTAATGGTTTCATGGTTTCAATACTTTTCCCTGCAAGTATACAGATAAATAGGTCCGCGGTTGTAGTCCGATGTCAAGAAGGAGTGTAGTCCGGTCAGGCAGACAACGTGGCCTGCACCTGTGCCAGCACCGCTGCCTGTTGCTCCCGGATGGCAGAAACGATCGGATGAATATTCTCCGTATAGCCCTCAAAGTGATGATCAATGTCGATCCAACGGAGCCAGGTCTGCTGCGGTGAAACCTCCTGGATCAGCAGCTTCAGTGGCGCTTCCGTTACGGCTGCTGCATCCTGCTGCCAGAGCGCATAGAGGTAAGAAGGATGAAAGAAAAATAACTGCCGCGCGTTTGGAACATGGTAACCATGACCTGCCAGTATCTGCCGCGGATTGATTTCATGCAGCAATAACCAGCCATTATCAGTGATCGCTGCTTTAGCAGCTGCTACCACCGTATCAAACGGATGATCGAGCAATAGGGTATGATAGGCGTTTTTCATCTCTCTAAAATAATTATAGACAAACTTGTCTGTTATAGGTGAAAAAAATTTATGCTGATAATAATTGCCTTATTTGTTTAACGGCTGTTTTAACCGGCCATAGGTCGCGGTGTACCATGCTCTCCACAATAGCGCTTTCAAATAAAAGATAGGCGGTATCGCCGGTCAGCACCGGCTTGCCTGCATCTGTCGCCAGCTGGCGGATGTATTGCCGGAGCTGCTGTTTATGTACTTTGATCTGGGCGTGCAGCAGCGGACTATCGCCTGCCAGCTCCACCTGCATATTGATAAAGCGGCAGCCCCGGAAATCGTTGGCCGGAAGACTGGTTTCCAGGAAGCTAAAAATTGCCAGCAACCGCGCCGCCGGCTTCTTTTCTTTTTCCACCACAGCGGTGAATACCCGGAACCACGCGGCCCGCGCCTCTTTCAGATATGCCAGCGCCAGGGCTTCCCGGGAACCGAAATGCGTGTACAGACTCGCCTTTGCCACGCCGGCCTCGTCCAGCAACTGGTTAATGCCGGTGGCCTGGTACCCCTGCTCGTAAAACAATCGTGCAGCGGTAGACAACAATTTCTCTTTTGGATTTCCTGGTCTCGCCATATTCATCAAATGTAAAAATATTTTCATTATAGACAAGATTGTCTATAATTTATTTTCCGGTGGAAATAACCGGACATATGCTTCCGCTGTCCGCTTCCGGACAATCGCCGTTCATATGTGGACGGGCCCGCGACCCGGAAATTGCCTGGAATTGCCTGTAATAGCGTATTTTCAGGAAGCGGCAGCATTCTTGTTGCACGGTTACTCAAAAATACCGATATCATGCTAAGGAATTATTTCAAGATCGCCTGGCGTAACCTGTTACGCAACCCGGGATATTCCTTTATCAATATGTTCGGACTGGCCATAGGGCTGGCCTGTTTTATCCTGATCCTGCTGTTTGTGCAGCATGAATGGTCGTTCGACCGTTTTCATACGAACGCGGACGGCATATTCCGCGTGGTGCAACAGCGCCCTGTCTCCAAAGGACAGTCATACTGGTCCACCACCTCCCCGGCGCTGGCCGGCGCATTGATGCGGGAATTTCCGGAAGTGAAGACGGCCACTACCGTGGAGCCTACCTTTAATCCGCTGCTGAGCGTGGGGGACAAGCATTTTAAGGAGCAGGGTATTTTCGCAGATACTGTCTTCCTGCGCCTGTTTAACTTCCCCTTCCTGGAAGGCGATCCGGAGACAGCACTCAAAACACCGGGTGGTATTGTGCTGACGGCATCAATGGCACGCAGGATATTCGGTGAACAGGACCCCATAGGAAAAACCATCCTGTACCAGGGCAACCAGCCGCACACCGTCACCGGTGTTATGGCGGATGTTCCCGCAGCATCGCACCTGCAGTTTCAATACATCCTCCCCGTCACCGCCGATCCTCACTATGTGGACTGTTCGGTGAAAGAGCCCTGGATGAATAACGGCGTCTACACCTATGCATTGCTGAACAATCCTGCCGCAGCACCTCAACTGGAGCAGCGGCTGCATGCCTACATCGATGAGAACCTGTCCCGCTGGCGCCCGGAAGACCGCCTCCGGTTCCTGCTGCAGCCACTCCACGACATTCACCTGCACTCTCAACATCTTGATACGCTGGAATTTGAAAAGAGCGGCAGCGATAAATATGTATACCTTTTTCTGGCCATCGGTTTTGTTATCCTGCTGCTGGCTTGTGTAAACTATACCAACCTGGCTGTGGCCCGTTCCGCCCGCAGGGCGCAGGAAATAGGGATGCGCAAAGTGGCCGGCGCCATGCGCGGCCAGCTGATAGCCCAGTTCCTGGGAGAATCGCTGATCATGACCACGCTGGCGCTGGTACTGGCATTGGGGCTCGTACATTTGCTGCTGCCGTTTTTTAGCCAGCTGATGGACCGCTCGCTCCGCATAGATTATTTCGGCAACCGCTTCCTGCTGCCAGGATTATTATTGCTCGTGTTGCTGGTCAGCCTCCTGTCCGGTAGTTACCCCGCCTTCCTGATGACGGCCCTTCGTCCGGCACAGGTGCTCAAAGGCAAGCAGGGCATCCGTGCCGGCAGCTTCTCGCTGCAACGGATACTGATTGTCGGACAGTATGCCGTGTCCATCATCCTCGTGGCCGGCAGTTTTATCATCTACCGGCAGATGCAGCTGGTTCAGCATCAGAACCTGGGATACAACAGGGAACATGTCCTCGCCATCAGGGTAAACGACGAAGCGCTGAGCAGCCATTACAACACGCTCCGCAAAGAAATGCTCAATCACCCCGGCATCCTGGCCATAAGTTATTCCCTGTACCTCCCCACTGATTTTCATACCAACCAGAGCATGACCAACTGGCCTGGCAGTAACGGCGAAAGGCTGTCTACCCGCACCACGAACATTGACTATGATTTTCTGAAGGTATATGACCTCAGCATCGTGGCAGGGCGCGGTTTCTCCCGCGATTTTGGGGCTGACACCCTGGGCGCACCGCTGGCACTGATCAACGAAACGGCCGCCAAAGCAGTCGGCTGGACACCGGAAGAAGCCATCGGAAAACCTTTCGATTATTCTGATGGTCACGGAAAAAGAACGGTCATCGGGGTAGTGAAGGACTTTCATTTTAATTCTATTCACCACATACCAGGACCACTGGTGCTCACGCTGGATCCCTCACTTTCCGGCTACATCTCCGCGCGGGTAAGACCGGAAAACCTGCAGGGCACCATCGCGCTCTTTGAGCAGGTGGTGAAGCGTTACACCGCTTACCCGTTTGAATACCAGTTCCTCGATGATAAATTCGATCAGCTATATAAAAAAGACATCCGCCTGGGTAAAATGTTTGGCGGCTTTACTATCCTGGCCATCCTGATCGCTTCCCTCGGCCTTTTCGGACTGGCAGCGTATACCACGGAACAGCGCCGCAAAGAGATCGGCGTGCGGAAGGTGCTGGGAGCGACGGTAGTGAATATCGTGGGATTACTGAGTAAAGACTACATCAAACTGGTGGTCTTCGGCTTTATCATCGCGGTGCCGGTAGCCTGGTACATCATGGACCGGTGGCTGGAAGATTTCGTCTACCGGATACAGATACAGTGGTGGATGCTGGCATCAGCCGGCCTGCTGGCCCTCATCATCGCCTTGCTGACGGTAAGCTATCAGTCTGTAAGAGCGGCTTTGATGAACCCCGTCAAATCGTTGAAAACAGAATAACAGTACCTACTTCCCCTAAGCAACAACGATGAAGCACTTGCTTCATCGTTGTTGTTTTATACACTGTGCTTTTGCATGTCTGCTTTGCGGATACATCTCTGCCGCCATCCTGAAAATAGCGGCGGCCTGGTCTTTCCTGCCGATCCGCACACAATAGTTACCCAGCCAGTCGAGGTACCGTTCGGTGGGCTTAAACGGAAATCCCAGCTTCGCGGACAACGCTGCATAATGCTGTGTGATCAGCGAAGGGTCCTGCACGGCCTGTTTTACATGCACCTGGTGACCGCTGAAAATAAACTTCAGGGCATCGAAGGCGGCGGGCAAAGGCACGGTGCCATGATCATCGTCCGGATAATAGTGGAACTGCCAACGCAGCCCACGCGGTTGCAGTCGCTGTAACTGCGCGGCAAACGCGCGGATAGCCATCGGATGGTCGGTGGCGGTATCCTGTGGCACTACTACTTTGTGCGCCATGGCGACATAGGCATTGGCGCCGCTGAAGTCCTTGCGGGGCAGGATACTGTCCGCCTGCCGCAACATCAGCTGCTGGTCCCACCATAGACTGGGATCAATAATAATATAGGCATTGAACAGGCTGGTGTGATGCAGCAGGAGGTTGACGGCCGTCAGCCCGCCGAAGGAATGGCCCTGTAAAATATTGTAGCCGCACGTACGATAGGCAGAATCTATACGGGGCCGCAGTTCCTGTTGCAGGAAAGTGATAAACCGGTCGTTGCCGCCACTGTTGGCATAGAGCGTGGCTTTAGGATCGTAGTAGGCTTTCCTGCCTGCCGGCGATGGTGTGAGATCGCGGGTACGGTCTGTGTTCAGGATACCGACAACGATCATCTGCGGGATGCTGGCATAAGGCCCCTGTGCGAGTATTTCCTGTATGCCGGTAAAAGAGTGGAAATTGGCGTCGCCATCCAGCAGATACACCACAGGGTAACGGGCAGGGGCATACGTTGTATCATCGTAGCCGGGTGGCAGGTATACCCAGTACTCCCTGGATTCTCCCATAACAGCGGAAGGCAGCGAGTATTTTTTGCCGATAGTAACGGTACCCTGTGCGAGGGCCATCACCGTACAGAACAGCGCAAGGGTAAGGCTATATAATTTTCTCATCATGGCAGGGTAGGCGTAGCGGTATTAACGGTACGGGTTACACGTTTTTTGGTTTTGTTCCGGCGCCCCCACCAGATCAGGAAGCCGGTCACAGGCAGGGTAGCGCAGATCAGTCCTGCGACGGCCGTCAGTATTTTACCAAACCATCCGGCCCAGAAGCCGATATGCAGGTTCATATTAACGCCATCTATCTCAAGGCCGCGGCGGATAGCCGGCGGCATGGGCAGTTCCCGGCCGGTGTAGCGGTCTATCATCATCATGCGGCCGTCGAGGGCTTTAAGGCCCAGCTCCCGGCCAGCCATGGCGAAGAAAGTAGTGGCGCTGTCTTTAGGTATGGAAAGCCGCACCTGTTCCGCGTCGGGCGCCTGCATCATATCGGCAAGGACGGTATGCAGCGCCACAAAAGACCGGCTGCTGTCGAAAGGCGGCGAGAGCTTACGCATGGTCCTGTATCCATCGGGCTTGCCGCCGAACAACCGGTGCGTGGAATGTTTCACCGTATCATTCACGATGATAAGGCCGGTGACGGTCAGCATCACGGCGGGCAGGAGACTGTAGAAGCCGGGTACATTGTGCAGGTCATAGTTTACCCGCTTGAAGCTGGCTTTCCATTTAATGCGGAATGATTGCTGCCGCGTAGCCGGCGTCCATTTTACCGGCCACCAGAGTATCAGGCCGGTAACGAGTTCTATCAGGAATATCCACGTGGCAATCTGCACAATGAGGTTACCTGTTTTGCCAAAAGGCATCTCGCCGCTGTGTACGTGGGCTACCACGTAAAAGAAATAGTACGCGCCGCTGGTAGTCAGGCATTTGCCGGTATAAGGATCTATCCAGGTGAAACTGAAATGACCGCCTTTGTCCGATGCTCCGATGCGCGAGGTGCGGGCAGGATCTTTGTAGGCTTGGAAGCTGAAAGGCTGCAGGTCCGGATGCTGTTTGCTGAAAGCTGCGATCAGCGCTTCGGGAGGCAGCTTTGCCGCTGCAGTCACTTCTACACGCCTGGCTTTGCCCGCCAGGGCATCGATAATATCATCGCAGAAGACGAACAGGGTGCCTGTCAGCGCCACGATCACAACGATAATGCCGGACGATATGCCCAGCCACAGATGTAGCCAGCTGTTCAGCCGCGCCGGCCACGGTTTTCTTTTGTTTTTTGTACTCATGTCACAAATAAAAAGTCACCGGAGCAGATGTCATGCCCTGGCGGCTATGATCAGAATTTAAATACAGCGTTGGCCAACAGGTGACGGGTGGGCTGTTGATTGGCCCAGAAGTCGGTGGTCCAGTAATGTTTGTCGGTGATATTGTTCAGCTTCAGGCCCAGCCGGTATTTGGGACGGTCGTAAAACACCGTGGCGTCAAACCTGGTAAAGCCGTTGGCCGTGAAGGTGTTGGTGTCGTTCAGGTAACAATCGCTCTGCATGTTGCCGCCGAAGCCTGCGCCTAGCCCTTTCACCTGGCCGGTAGAAATGGTATAGCTGATCCACAGGTTGCCTACATGCGCGGGGGAAGAGGCGGGGCGTTTTCCGTCGATATTGGCGGCGGCACGGGTGAATTTACTGTCGTTGTAGCCATAACCGAAGATGATATGCAGCCCTTTTACGGGATTGGCGATCAGGTCTGCTTCAAACCCCTGGCTTTCCTGGGTGCCGTCCTGGATGGAGTAGGTAGGATTATTAGGGTCCTGCCGTAACTTGTCCTGTACCCGGATATTGTAATAGCTGGCAGTCCCGGAAAGCTTACCTTGTAACAGCTCCACTTTCACACCACCCTCCAGCTGATTGGCGTGCTCCGGTTTAAAGGTGGTTTTCTCTGCCGGTTTTTCAGCAATGGTGCCGGGAGGCACGTTGGTAAAACCGTTCATATAGTTACCGAACAGGGACACTTTATCTTTTACCACCTGGTAGATCAGGCCGAACTTGGGAGACACCGCCGTTTGTCCGTAATCGTCATATTCACTTTCAAAGCGGTCCACCCGTACGCTGGCCATGGCGATCAGCTGAGGGGTAATGTTCAGCACATCAGACACATAGGCGCTGTAGGTCTTTTGATTCCTCCTCCCGATGGTGTTAGGGGCAGGCATATTGGCAATACGCTGACGGTACTTTTCCAGGTTGATGAAAGCCGGTGTGCGGTTGATTTTAACCGTGTCATAAAAGTTGATCATCCAGCGGTTGTCCGTAGTGGTGATCTGGGTGAAGTCGAGGCCCACCAGCAGCCGGTTGCGCATACGGCCGATGTTGAAGTCACCGGTGAAGTTCTGCTGTACCTGGTTTACCCCAAAAATGCTGGGGATGTACATCATCCGCCGCTGCATGGTGGAGTCGGTATTGATCAGCAGGAAAAGGTAATTGGTGTTATTGTCGGTATTGGCATAGGAAAATAATGTCTGCGACACCCATTTGTCGGAGATCCGGTAGGTGGCTTTGGCAAAGGCGTTGAATGTTTTGGCTTCGCTTTGCAGGTCGTTGCTGGTATAGGAATAGTTAAAGTCCAGACCCAGGTCATCCAGGCTTTTCGCTTTCATAGGGCCGGGATTGCCCAGTCCGATATAGGTGGAGTTACGTTTGGTGCGGAAGTATTCAAAGTCTATGTCCAGTGTAAGGCGGTCGTTGATTTTATAGGTAAAAGCAGGGGCGATCACCTGGGTGTTGCTGCGGCCATAGTCCTGGAAGGTGCGTTGCACGTCCACAGCAGCGTTCACGCGCAGTAGCATACCTTTTTCCGCGTTCAGCGGGGTATTGATATCGATGGTAGCGCGGCTGAGTCCCCAGCTGCCGGCGGTATAGCTGACGTTACCGCCAAAATAATCATATGGTTTTTTCGTGACCCTGTTCACCAGGCCGCCATAGGTGACCAGGGAGGAGCCAAAGAGGGTGGCGGAAGGACCTTTGATCACTTCAATGCTTTCCAGGTTCACTGGATCGCTCATCGACACCCAGTTAGTGGCCATACCGTTGCGGATAGCGCCGGCGGCATTGGAACCACTGAAGCCGCGCATCCGCATGCCAAGGCCTACACCGCCGGAGCCCACGCCCAGCGTTACATTGCTGACACCGGGCGCGGTGGCAAGGGCGCTCCGGAAGTCTACCGCCAGCTGCTCCTGCAGCAACTCTTTCGGTACTACGGTATATACCTGCGGATTTTCAAGGTTCTTCAGCGGCATACGCGCCACGTCGTCGCTCTTCTTCTTGGCGAATTTCTCAACGGCGCCCACTACCACTACTTCCTGCAGTTTTTGGGTGCTCTCTTCCAGCTGTATCGGGTCCATGGTAACCTCTTCGCCTGTACGCAGCGTCACTTTCACCTGCTGCGGCTTCAGGCCGGCAAAAGACGCTTCCAGCATATAGTCGCCGGCAGCGAGGTTGTCGAACTGGTAACGGCCCTTGTCGTCGGTAACCGTGCCCCGGTTGGTGCCTTTCAGCAGGACGATAATGTCGGCAGCAGGTTGATGGTCGCTGGATTTTACAATGCCGGAAATACTGCCTTTGGGCCTGATCTGCGCCTCAGTGGCGGAAAACAGGGTTGTCAGTACCAGGAGGAGAAATAGGTTCAGTCTCGTCTTCATCTTATATAACAGTTGTTAGTCATGATACATAGTAATGCCCGCACCCAAAGAGGAAATTCCTTTATTGAAAAGAAATATTCCCTTTTTGAGCGTACAGGTTATGCCACCCGTAATAAGTTTGATAAAAATTTTCAGGTTGGTCGGCAAAGTTACGCCACAGGATAAACTGCCTGTAACGTGAAACGGAGTATTTAATGCCGCAGAACGGAGTTGACCACCCCGTGACAAAAACGGAACAGCGGATGAGAACAATTTTACGAAGCAGCGAATGGAAGGAAAATATGATCGTCCGGGAATTTCCGGACAACTTCGCCGCGGCCGGCGGTCTCACGGAAACCCTCTACGAGAGCGATCTGGAAGGCTTCCGTGGCAGCACCCGCGAGATACTGCTGAACGGCATTTGTATCGAACACCGTAATATCCATCATGATAAAATACTGGAGCTGGAAGTAAGTCATGATTTCCCTTTCTTTAAAATGCATTTCGAACTGAAAGGGTTCTCCGACTACACCGGCAATAGTAAAGGCAGCAGAAACGTCACCATCTTCGACGGCTGTCACCAGCTGTTCTTTTTCCCGGAGGTGAAAGGGAAACTGCAATATGCCGCTACGCAACGTTTCACGCTGGAAATTAAACTGACGCGCGCCTTTCTCGAAAGGGTCATGGGACCGGAATTGTTGCCGCTGGGTGATTTTGGTGAAGGCCTTCAGAAAGGACAGCCGGTACTGATCGGCAACAAAAGCCTGCCTATCCTGCCGGCCATGAGGAATGTGATTTATGAGATCCTGCACTGTCCCTATGCGGAGATGCTCCGGAAAGTATACCTGGAGGCGAAAGTAACGGAGCTCCTCCTGATGCAGCTGGCCCAGTTGGGTGCCGACAGGCCGGCAGAACCACGGTCCGTGCTAAGGAACGGCGACGCGGAAAGACTCCTGCATGTAAAAACACTGATCGAAGAGAACCTGCAGGAACCCTGCTCCCTGATAACGCTGGCCAATAAAGCCGGACTGAATGATTTTAAACTGAAGAAAGGATTTAAGGAATTGTTCGGCAATACGGTGTTCGGGTATATGAACGAGGTGCGCATGGAGAAAGCCCGGCAGCAGCTGCTGGAAGGGCAAAGCAGCGTCGCCGATATTTCTTTTATGGTAGGCTATAAAAACCCCCAACACTTTACCGCGGCGTTTAAAAAGTACTTCGGTTATCTGCCCAGTGAGTTAAAACGTTGATAACGTTTGCCGGTATACGAAAAAATGCGATATTCGTCCCTGTTTGTTAACTGAAAAAACAGCATCTATGCACATCACCATCACGGATAATCGCTTCACCCTGAACGGCGTGGAAATGTCATTTCCACTGGATATTCAACAGCTGAAAACCTTGTTGGGAGAAGCCCGGCACGTATCTAAAAAATATAATCATATCTATACATGGGATGACCTTGGCCTGATGGCTTATTCGAAAAACGGGGTAGTAGCGGAAGGTCTCCATCTCGATCATATTACTGATTACATGGATTTTTCTCCTGCAATGGTTTTTACGGGCGTCTTTACCATCAATGGTCTCGACTACCGGGCCTATTTTGATAAATATAAACAGTCGGCCAAAAAGGTAAACAAAAGAGATGAGGGCGGAACGCTCACCGTTGGCGACTTTGATGTGTACGTGGATGTGGAAGACGGTATCATGAAGAGCTTTAGCATCGGCCCGTATGACCCGCCGGCGCCTAAAGTATATTCCGATAAATACAAACATCCTCCGGTGGCAGAAGACAAAATCGTGTTTACGGACTTTAATTTCAAACTGGCTGTGATACAGGAACTGATGTACAACAAAGCACTGTTGAAGCCTGCGTTTGACCTGTATGAATTTGTAGAGAACTACGCCGCCCGTGAGATTGATATTGAAGAGGAGGGGTATGAATTCATCCCCGAAGTGACCGCCTACTTTGAAGCACTGGAGATCGATAAAAAATACGCCCCTGAAATCACGGAGATCTCCCAGGATGGCGGAGATAATATCTACGGCCAGTTATTGAGATTCTGGGATGGGGAAGATGAAACCTTCAATATTACTAATTTTGAAGATGTCAGGCATTTCCCCAACCTCAGGCGGATGAATCTTTTCCATGCCGATAATCTCGATGAAATTGCAGCGCAGCTGGCGGCGAAAGGGATTGCCGTTGAATCAATTTGACGGTTCCCACTCCTTTAACCGGGCATCGGCATCGAAGCGGAAAGGTGTATCTGTATGCTCCTGCATAAACGCTTTGGCTGCTTTTAGTTCTGCAACGATCCACTGCCGCAACGGCACCGGCGCTTCACTGTCGGACCAGGGCTGGTACCGGAAGTTTTTACCATCGGGGCTTACAATAAACTGTATCCTGTCTTCCCTTTGCTGGCGGGAGAAACCTTGTACGGTATAGTATGGGAAATCCGGTGCAGGCCGCTCCGTGATCTCAAATTGCAGTAGCAGGTCTTTCCGTGGTGCGTCGTCGTACACATTTACCAGGTGGATATCGTTGATTACATCCAGCCGCTGCAGGCTGTCAATGATCTGTTGTTCGCTGGCACTGTAGCGGAACGGATAAGGGTACCAGGCCCCCTCATATTTGTAATCCTTTGCCTGCCCGGCTGAAAGCGGGTTTACCCGTTCTCCTTTTTTATTGATAAGATAACTGACTGATTTTTTGGAGACAGCATCCAGCCACCAGTGCTCTCCGCCGGAATCGTAGTGTTTTACCCAGCCGCCTTCATACACCACGGCGTAACCGTAGTTGAATGGGCTGGCGAAATCCCATTTTGCCGGAAGGATTTTGTTACCGCTTTTGTCGGCGAAGCCCACTTTGCCATTGTCCACATAGCGGCGCAGCCCTTCCTCCCAGTAATCGGGGCCGTTGTCGTATGATAGCGGATAATAGAGGAACCTGCCTTTCCGGTCGTATACCTCACCGCCTGCGGCGGCAGGGCATAGTTTCGGCGTTTTCGGAGGAACAGAGACGTCACAGAACTCAATAGTCGGACCGGTAATGGGTTGGTTGTATGCGTAGTTGATGGCGCCGGAAAATTTTGCCGGAACAATAATTTTTCCCTGGTCGTTTTTTACGCCGACTTTACTGGTGTCAGCCGTCGGGAAGTAGTACAGTTTATCCTGGGCACAAACAGCTACAGTAGTACATAACAGGCTGAGGGTAACAATGCTCTTTCTCATTTTCTTTGCGGTTTTTCAGTTGAAAAAATAAAGAAAAAGGAGGACTCACTGCTGTTTTATTATGTTAAAGTTTTTTGGACGGGTTGAATGATCATGCAAAAAGAGCCACGGGGCGGCGCCTGCGAGGTCACCGTCTCCAGTACGCTGAACCCCGCCTGCTGCAGATGTTGAGTGATCTGTGCGGCCAGTTGTGAAATTGTGCTGTTGAAGGGGGCGTCAAAAAAAGCGAAGATCTTTCCTTTGGGCCTGATCAGCTCACGCAGTACTTTCAGCTCTGCCTGCTGGTCTTTCCAGAAAAAATTGACGTTAAATGATACAATGCGGTCGAAGGGGTGTGGAGTGGTATAGTCCGCAAATTCTGATCTTACAAGTGCTACTTTGCCGGCGGTAATATAGGTGGCGTTGCGTTGCGCCGCCTTCTGCAGCATGGGACCTGATTTGTCCAGTGCTATGAGTTGGCCGGTGGTAAGCCTGTCGGCCAGTTGCTCCACCAGCAAGCCGGCGCCACAGCCTATTTCCAGCACACGATCTGTAGGTTGGGGCGCTACAAGAGCGGCGGCCCAGGTAAATCTTTCGGGCACGTTTTTCATAGATGGTTGTAGTTTGATACTTCAAAGATAATGGTAAAAGTTATTTTCGTATCTTGCGCCGTCAACCTATAGCAGCCGCATCATGACAGTCGGCATTGTTGAATAACCTTTACAAAATCAGCTTTTATGGATAACAGGAAACCCCTCGCCGGCAAAGTGGCATTAGTCGCCGGCGGAACGCGTGGCGCCGGCAGAGGTATCGCCGTTGAACTGGGCGCCGCAGGCGCCACTGTCTACGTAACTGGCAGGACTACACGACAGCAACAATCGGAATACAAACGTCCGGAAACTATTGAAGATACGGCAGAACTGGTGACAGCGGCCGGTGGTAAGGGCATCGCCATACAGGTGGACCACCTGGTACCGGCGCAGGTAGAACAATTGATACAACGTATCGACCGCGAACAGGGCCGCCTGGATATCCTGGTCAATGACATCTGGGGCGGAGAAAACCTCATGGAATGGAAGAAACCGGTGTGGGAACATACGCTGGGCAGCGGCCTGCATTTGTTCCATCTGCCGTTAGACACCCATCTGATCACGGCACATTACGCGCTGGCGCTGATGATACGGCAGCCGGGCGGCCTGCTGGTAGAAGTGACCGATGGAACAGCGGAATATAACAGTCGTAATTACCGCCTCAACGTATTTTATGATCTTGCCAAGACGGCCACCATCAGGATGGCATGGGCACATGCACAGGACCTGGCGCCGCACGGCTGTTCCGCCGTGGCGGTAACACCGGGGTGGATGCGCTCTGAAATTATGCTGGAGGCATTTGAAGTGAAAGAAGAGAACTGGCAGGACGCTATCGCTAAAGAGCCGCATTTCGCTATCTCTGAAACACCCCGCTATGTAGGCAGGGCGGTGGCGGCGCTCGCAGCGGATGACGATAAGCAGCGGTGGAACGGTCAGTCGCTGTCCAGCGGTCAGCTGGCAAAGGTATACGGCTTCACAGACGTGGACGGCTCGCAGCCGGACTGCTGGCGTTACCTGGTAGAGGTGCAGGAGGCAGGTAAGCCAGCCGATACCACAGGTTACAGATAAGACAAAAAAAGGGACTGTTACAGTCCCTTTTTTTATTTGACGGCTTCTTTCGCGTCATAGATGATTTTCCCCTGGCGGATGGTGTACGCCACCGCAGCGAAATTTTTCACGTCGTCATGAGGGTCGGCTTTCAGCAGCACCAGGTCGGCATCGAGCCCTTTGGCTATACGGCCGCAACGTTGCAACATGCCGAAACGTTTAGCCGGCGCCGTGGTCAGCGACGTCAGTATCTGATCGAAGGTGAGGCCGGCAGCGCCCAGGAACCGGAATTCGTCTGCCGTATCAAAATCGGAGATATAGCCTACATCGGTACCGAACAGGATCTCGCCACCCGCTTTGGCATACATGCCAATCTGTTCTATGGCGGTTTTCACCAGTGGATTGTTTTCCGGGTTGGCCACCTTATTTCGCTCCAGTTCCCACTTGTACAGTTTCAACGTAGGGATCACCGCCACATGGTGTTGCTTCAGTAAATCCACATCGGCCTGTTGCCAGCCAATATAACCGTCGGGCGCCACGTGGGCCAGGATGTCCACACCGCCGGCAACGGCTACACGCCAGCCGGTATCGGAAGTGGGATGCGCAAAAACGGGTTTGTGATATTTATGCGCTGTACTGGTGGCGGCTTTCACGATGTCCAGCGGCATGGCCACTACCTTGTTGTTGCCTACCGGCGAAGCGGACCATATCTTGATGGCATCGGCGCCGGCATCGAGTTGTTTCTTCACGTAAGCTACTGCCGCTTCCGGCGTACTGATTTCCGGCAGCTTTACCGGGTGTACGTAAAAAGGGCTGCCGTTCGGTGGCACAAAGGGCTCGCCGGCAGATAACAGGGCAGGGCCCTCTACTTCGCCGGACCGAAGCCGCTCCCGCAAGGCGCGCAGATTTCGGAAATTGAGCGTCGCCAGATCGAATGCATGGGTGAAGCCATAGCGGGTAAGCATCTCCGTCATCTGACGGGTTAGCTGCGCAGCTGGCAGACTGTCGGCATGTTCCCATACCGGGCTCATAAAATGCACGTGGGAGTTCCAGAAGCCGGCCATCAATACCAGTCCTTTGCAATCCACTACCCGCAGGTGCGCCGGTATTTTTATTTGCTGCTGACGGCCGACCGCCGTGATCTTACCGGCTTTGATCAGCACCACGCCGTTTTCCAGCGGCGGGGCTCCGGGCGACGGGTAGATGCGGGCGCCTACAAGCGCCATATCCGATTGTGCGTTGGCTGACAGGAAAAAGCAACAGAGTATCGCTAATAGATACGTTTTCATATGAGGGATGTTGTGAAGATTCAAGGTACATTTTTATTCTTTGATTTGCTTAGTTTTGACATCATGGGAAAACAGGAAACCATCGCGGCGTTTTATGACAGCAGAGGCATCATCGGAGAAGGAGCCCGTTTGTTCAATGTCTTCGAAAATGGCAGCCACTGCACGGTGTCGCACATCTACAACCGGCGGGACTACTATAAAGTTTCCCTGTTGCAGGGACAAAGCCGGTTGAGCTGGCACGACCAGGAGATACACATAGACCGTCCCGCCCTGGTGTTCTTTAACCCGCATACGCCTTTCGGCTGGGAACCGGTGTCAGACGAACAGCCCGGTTTTTTCTGTATGTTTCAAAAGGCCTTTTTACAAAACGCGGAAAGGAGCGAAAGCATCCGGCAGGCGCCGCTCTTCAAGGCCGGCAGCAACCCCGTCTTTTTTCTTGACGCCGCACAGGAACAACGCATCAGCGGCATCTTTCAACAGATGCTCGAAGAAATGCGGTCAGACTATCTCTATAAATATGACCTGCTGCGCAACTACCTGCAACTGCTGATACATGAGGCGCTGAAGATAAAGCCACATACCCTCAGCATCCGGCAGCAGAACGCGGCGGAACGCATCACTGCCAGCTTTTTTGAACAGATGGAACGGGAATTCCCGATAGACGCCCCAGGCCGCCAGCTGGAACTGCGCTCCGCCGGCGACTATGCAAAAGCACTGGCAGTGCATGTTAACCATCTGAACCACGCAGTGCGGGAGGTAACGGGTAAATCCACCACCATACATATCGCCGAACGGATACTGGCAGAAGCGAAAGCGCTGCTCCGGCACACCGACTGGCCCGTAGCCACCATTGCCCACAGCCTGGGCTTCGAATCACCCAACTACTTCTACAACTTCTTCAAAAAACAAACAGGGCACGCTCCCGGACAGGTGCGCACCTCCATCCTTTGATTTTTATACTTTTCCCTTTGAATGCGTGAGCTGTCATATCCGCCGGCCGTATAATTTTACAGGCTGAAAAAATGCTGCTATATGACGAAAGTTACGGGCTACGCTGCCAAAGCGCCTCACGAAAGGCTGGAAAAATTTGAATATGAATTACCGGAAATAGGTCCGGAGCATGTGGACATCCGGGTCGCCTATTGCGGCCTGTGTCATTCCGATCTGAGTATGATCAACAACGACTGGGGCTTTTCACAATACCCGCTGGTGCCCGGTCATGAAATAGTGGGGGAAGTTATCCGGACAGGAAGCCTCGTGAAAGGAATAAAGCCAGGCGATAAAGTCGGTCTTAGCTGGTTCTCCGAATCATGTATGCACTGCCAGCACTGCCTGGAAGGCAACCAGCAGTTATGTGCTACCGCGGAACAGGTGGTGGTGGGCCGTCATGGCGGTTTTGCGGATATTGTGCGGGGCCACTGGTCCTGGATCATTCCGCTCCCGGAAAAGATGGATATGGCGAAAGCCGGACCACTACTGTGTGCGGGACTGACCGTCTTCAACCCCCTGATCATCGAAGGGGTGAAACCTACCGACCGGGTAGGAGTAATCGGTATTGGCGGCCTCGGACACCTGGCGCTGCAATTCCTGAAACACTGGGGCTGCGAGGTGGTGGCTTTCAGTTCCAACCCTTCCAAATACGAAGAAATTCTGCAGATGGGCGCTTCCCGCGTGGTCGACTCCAGGAATCCGGAGGAGCTGAAAACAGTACAGGGCCAGCTGGATTTTATCTTAAGTACGGTGAACGTACCGCTGGACTGGCAGCTGTTCCTGGGATGCCTCGCGCCAAAAGGTAAACTGCATACGGTGGGCATCATTCCCGAACCGATCACGGTGCCTGTCTTCGATATGATCGCCGGACAGAAATCCGTGGCAGGAAGCCCTGGCGGCGGCCCTGCCATGATACGTAAAATGCTTGACTTCTGCGTACGGCATAATATTTATCCTGCTGTGGAAACGTTTCCGATGGCGCAGGTGAACGAAGCCATCCGTCACCTGGAACAAGGCAAAGCGCGCTACCGGGTTGTCTTAAAGAACAATTGATCCGCAGAAAGTAGGTGACGAATGCGTTTAGTTTTCGTAAATTGACGGCATTAACCACCTACTATGTTGAACCAGTCGGCTGCTGCACGCAAGGAGGAAATGGAACATTTCCGCAAGTTTTTTCTATTGTCTAATGATCTGTTCTGCCTCGTAGGCAGCAACGGTACCTTTGAAATGGTGAACCCTGCCTTCTCCAGGGCGCTGGGCTGGAAACCTGAAGAAATACTGGGCCGTCCCGTGTTTGATATCATTCATCCGGAAGATGTGGACAGTTCCGGGGAACAACTGAAAGGGCTAAACGAAGGAATCGATACGGTCAACTTTGTGAACCGGATGCGGACAACAACAGGCGAATATGTATGGCTGCAATGGATGGCTTCTCCCGAAGTGTCCAGCGGACACATATTTGCGGTGGGCAGGGATATTTCACAGGTAGTACGCCAGGAACGCCAGCTGCAGGAAAGCGAACATCAGTTCAGGGTGTTTTTTAATAACTCCAGGGGCATGATGTGTATGCATGACCTCGACGGGAAACTGCTGGCAGTGAACCGTGCCAGCGCTGAAAGTCTCGGTTACCAGCCTGCCGAATTGATTGGCCGGATGCTTTGGGAAATCGTTCCTGTGGCATTCAGGGAAGGCGTCCTGGAGTACCTGGACACCATTAAAAGAGAAAAGCAGGTGAGTGGCCTGATGCATACCTGCCACCGCGATGGCAGCATCCGGATCTGGCTGTATAATAACGTACTCGAATATTCTGTTGACGGAAACCCATACATCATCGCCAATGCGTTGGATATTACGCTGCGGCATGCCCTGGAAAAAGACCTGAAATGGACCACACAGATGCTGGAGCAGACCAACAGTGTGGCGCGCATCGGCTTCTGGCATCTTGACCTGGAAAAACAATTGCCTTACTGGTCCGACGTTACACGCCGTATCCATGAAGTGGGGGACGACTTTGTGCCGACACTGGAGAGCGCCCTGGCCTTTTACAAAGGGGGCTACCGCACCGCCATGGAAAATGTCGTCAACAGAGGGATCGAATTCAACGAGCCCTGGGATATCGAACTGGAAATCGTTACCGCCAAAGGCAGAAATATCTGGGTCCGTTCGATCGGCAGCCCCGAATTCAGAGATGGTAAATGTGTCAAACTGTATGGCACCTTCCAGGATATCGACCGGCAAAAACGGCTGGAGGAAGAAATACAGCGGTCCCGCAAACTGCTGGAAGACATCCTGCAGTCGGCCACAGACGTCAGCGTCATCGCGACGGCATTAGACGGCACCATTACGTTGTTTAACAGCGGTGCGGAAAACCTGCTGGGATATTCTTCCCGGGAAATGGTCGGCAAACAAACGCCGGTCTCTTTCCATGAGCCGGCGGAACTGTCGGAAAGGGCTGCGGCCAAAGGTGTCGGCCTCGTGGACATCTTTGCAGAGGAAGCGGCCGGTCAGCGCCCCGGCGCACAGCAGGAGTGGACCTACATCCGGAAAGGCGGCTCTGCAGTGAACGTATCGCTCGTCATTTCCGCTATCCACAACATGAATAATGAGCTTACCGGCTATCTTCATATCGCTACCGACATTACGGACAGAAAAAAAGCAGAGCAACAACTGCTCGATGAAAAAGCCAAACTCTCCGCTTTTGTAAAACATACACCGGCAGCAGTGGTGATGCTGGACAAACGCCTTCGTATCATTGCCTATAGTAACGCCTGGCAGGAAGACAATCAACTGAAAGGCCAGGAGCTATACGGGAAAATGGTCTACGACCTGTTGCCCAATATTCCCGCAGGATTTAAACAGATCTACCGGGACACGCTCGCCGGTAAAGTAGACAAGAACGGTGAATTTATCTGGCGGCCGCCGGGGTGGAAGCATGATCAACATCTGCACTGGGAAGTAAGGCCCTGGTTTTATCATGACGGCGGCGTAGGCGGAATCACCATCCTGACGGAAGACGTGACGGCCAACGCACTCCACCAGGAAGAGCTGCAGCAAGCCAAACAGCTGGCGGAACAGGCCAGCGTGGCCAAATCAGAATTCCTGGCCAACATGAGCCATGAAATCAGGACCCCGCTCAATGGCATTATAGGGTTTACAGACCTTGTGCTGAAAACTCGGCTCAACGAAGTACAGCACCAGTACCTTTCTATCGTTAACCAGAGTGCCAGCACCCTGCTGAATATCATCAATGATATTCTCGACTTCTCAAAGATCGAAGCCGGTAAACTAGAGCTGGATATCCAGAAACAGGACATCTTCGAAGTCAGCAGCCAGGTAAGCGACATGGTGAAGTTTCAGGCACAGAGCAAAGGCCTGGAAATGATTTACGACGTTTCCGCAGACCTGCCCCGGTTCATCTGGACCGACCAGCTGCGGCTCAAACAGATATTGGTCAACCTCCTTTCCAATGCGGTCAAATTCACGGAGAAAGGGGAAGTAGGCCTGAAGATCTATCCCGTTTCATCAGCGAATGCGGAATACCATCGCACGCTCCGCTTCGAGGTGTCAGACACCGGTATCGGTATCCGCAAAGAGCGACAGGAAAAAATCTTTGAAGCTTTTTCCCAGGAGGACATATCCATCACCAAAAGATATGGTGGTACCGGGCTGGGCCTCACCATCTCCAATAAACTGCTGGCATTGATGAATAGCCGGCTGCAGCTGGAGAGCATCCCCGGCGAAGGAAGTACTTTCTTTTTTGAAATAACCGTGGAAACAGCCGACGGGCCCCCGGTGACCTGGCAGCATATCGAAGCGGTGAAAAAAGTACTGGTGACAGATGATAATGAACATAACCGCACCATCCTGCAACAGATGCTGCTGCTGAAAGGCATTGAAACAGACATGGCCCGCAGCGGTTTTGAAGCGCTGCAGCTGCTCATGGAAGGACGCACCTACGACGCGGTGCTGATGGACTATCACATGCCGGTGATGGATGGCCTCGAAACACTCCGTAAAATGCGGCAGATGGCCGACCAGCTGGGTACCTGGACACCGGTGGTACTGCTGTACAGCTCTTCAGATGATGAAACGGTGCAACGGGTGTGTGAGGAACTCAAAGTAGAGCAGCGGCTGGTGAAACCGGTCAAAATGCAGGACCTGTACAACGCACTGGCGCACCTGTCATTGAAAGACCCCGATCAGGACAACACCACACGGACGATCGCCCGGAAGCTACAACCGGAACGCACTTCGTTAAAGGTATTGCTGGCAGAAGACAATAGCGTTAATATGCTACTGATTAAAACCATCATCACCCGTTCTGTGCCGATGTCCACTATCGTGGAAGCGAGGACCGGCCAGGAAGCGGTGGCGCTCTATGCACAGGAGCAGCCGGACCTGGTGTTTATGGATATACAGATGCCCGAAATGAACGGATACGACGCTACCCGCCGTATCCGGGAACTACACCCGCAGAAACATACTCCCATTGTGGCCCTCACCGCCGGCAACACTAAAGGCGAACGCGAAAGATGCATCGCCGCCGGTATGGATGATTTTCTCTCCAAGCCTTTTGTGGAAGATGAAATACTGGCACTGGTCAATAAATGGGGCGCGGGTGAAGAACCGGCGGCGCAACCAACAACAGGCAGCCAGCCACTGGACCTTTCTGTGCTCATGGGCTACCTCGGCAGCGAAACAAAGCAGGACCCGCTGTTGCGCGAAACACTTTCCCTGCTGCTGGACGACTGTAATGCAGTAAAACAGGAAATGGAAGGACAGGATATGAGCCAAAACCCCAAAAGGATCAGGGAGATATGCCACAGTATGCGAAGTGTGACCACCTACGCAGGCCTGACAGGGTTGGAAAAAGCAATCCGTGATACGGAAGCGAATGGGGCTACAACAGAACAGCTGCAGGTATTGGCCACAGAGCTGGACAAAGCGATTATAGCGGTGCAGCTGGCACTGGACCAGCTGCCCTGATATTACTGTACATAAATTTCATCACAACAGATAGCCAACCGTTTGGTCTCCGGAGCTTCCCGCCATACGGGGATCTCCGTTGGACAAACGCCGGTTACCCGGATATAACGTACGGCCTTTCCCGTTAACCGGAAAGACACCGGCGTATTTTTTACCTCGTAGTCCTCTCCCTGTAAGGGCGTAATAAGCTGCTCGCCCGCATCAGTAAAATTCGCGCCGTCCTCCGATACCGCTACTGTAACGCGGGACGGGCTAAAAATATAATGCCGGGCATCCTGCAGAAAATGCATGAACACCGTATTAACTGGTTTGGCAGCGCCGAGGTCAATGACTGCTACGAGGTCCTTTCCATACAGATACAGCCAGTTGAGACTGAAATCTTTACCACCTTCCAGTCCGTCGGTAAGCGTTTGCGCTCCTTTGCCGGGGAACTCCGGCGGCGGCGGATTCACCAGCGACACCTGTGCTCTGAATGCCAGGCTGCTGACCCATTTACGGGCAAACAGGCTGTCCCATTCCTGCTGGTAACCATCTGGGTTAACGCCGCCTTCCGCCAGCGTAGTGACGCCTGCTTCCTTGCAGAGGGCTGTGAATTTCCGCACCCTCTTGGGCCAGCGTGGGTTTACCGTATATTCTTTGCCGTTAGCTTCAAGATAACCGTGCGGCTCAGTGCCAAAAAAACGGGATTGTTGCAGCACCGTGTACTCCAGCGGTAACCGTGCCGCATATACGCGTTTTAACAGCTCCGGCTGTCCTTCTGCCGCTGCTTCGGCTTTGTCCAGCAGCTGGCTGTATTTGTCAATTGCCAGGGGCGAAAGATAGTCCCGGTGATTGTTCACCGGATTACCGTAGATATCAAGCGGGGCATGTGTTTGTTGCAGGGTGGCCGCCAGCGCATTTATATATTGCCGCATGTTTTTACCGGCCTTGCCGTAATACCCCTGTAGAAAGTCATCCTGCACTTTGTCTGCGTCTGCTTTGGGATTCCAGAGATATTTCGCCTGCACATAAGCGTTGAACTCCGCCATATCGCTGTGCGTGTCGCCGCTGCCCTGGGAGAAAACACCGCTCACTTTGTGGTCAGAGAAGTATTGCAGGTTGGGCTTTAACTGAGGGTAATCCGGGAAAGGCGCCAGGTAGTTGGTGAACTGTGTGGTGTAATCCCATACAAACAGCCGGGAGGTGACCGCGCCCCAGGCGTCCAGGTTGTTGCGGAAGCCGGCCGCCGATGGGATCTTGCTCAGCGGCTCCTGCCGCAGCGCGTCAATGGAGCTGAGCATGATGATCACATTGGCAGCAGGTTTAGTGCGGAGTGGTGGTTTGGAGGAATACAGATAGGAGAGTGTGGTAAACTGCTGCTCCGGGAACTGTGCAGCCACTTTATTCACGAAACGTATCAGCGAGCCGGAAGGGCTGCCTTCTTCGGCGTCCACCTTGCGGCAAAGATCGCAGGTACAGTATCCGCCGCCATCTTCCTGGGAGATGGACCAATACATGGCGTCGGGGTTATCAGCGATGGCTTTGCGCAGGGAATCTGCCACCAGGCGGAAAACGGCATCATTGCTGAGGCACAGCTGCGTTGGCTGCCGGATGCCTTTCACCAGGGCAAAGTACTCGGGGTGCGCAGCAAACCAGCTGCGGGGCGGCACCAGTTTAAAAAACGAATGGCCCCACAGTCCCCACAGGTCTTCGAAACGATGCAGCTTGTGCCATTCGAGATATTCGTTGTCAAATGCAGCAGGGTAGTAGGTTTCGCGATAAGTAAAAGCCGGCTCCTGCAGATCGTGGAGCTGTGCCGGCACACGCACGTCTTTGGTAACGGGCACCGTGGCAGGCGCCTGGCTATATTTACGGCAGCCCAGGTACTGCTCCAGCAGGGTATAAACGCCGTATACCACCCCTTTGCCACTGCCGCCGATAATATACACGTCGCGTGCATCGGTAGCCAGCATAAATCCCTCAGGCTTTATCTTACCTGTGTTGATACTGGCGGCATGATCGGTATGACCGATATAAATGGCCGGCTGGTCTTTATCTTTTAAGGTGTTCTCTTTGACAATATTCAACGTAGCTCCGGACATCCTTTTTACATAGTCCTTCAGTACCTCCGCGGCATGCTGGTCGTTTTTGCCGGCATCGGCAGGCAATACGATCACATAGTTGCTTTTACCGCCCGATACCAGCGCAATATCGCCGCCGTTAAGCGACTGGCAGCCATAACCTAACAGCGTCATGATGTAAAGAAGATATGTCATCGTCCTGTGCATAAAAGTGGTTAGAATTTTCGTTGTACCGTTACAAAGATATCGTACTGGTTTTGAAAAACGGTAGGACTGATTTTCTGGTTGATCCAGGTACCATACAGCCCCAGTGTAGTGCGGTACCGGATGGTTTTCTGGTAACCGGCGCCCACGCTACGGGTCAGTAACCCCGACAACTGCGGGAACTGCACCAGGCGGCTACGGTCATCCGGAGAAGTCCCCAGTCCGGCGATGAGCGACAGGTAGTCCTGGTCCCGGTTCATATAATACCGGGTTGTCAGGTTAAAGGAAGTATAGAAATTGGGCTGGTCACTGATGAAATAAGCCCGGAAGTTCACGTAAAAATCATCAAACCGGTTGGCGCCGGATACCACGCCGGAGTAAATGTTGGCGCTGTCCGTCTTCAGGTAACGGCCTCCCAGCTCTCCTTCGAAGCTTTTGCCAAACGTATGGAAGATAGAATAAGCCAGCCGGGCGGTCGGGAACACATCGGAATTGGCATAACTGGCAAGGGCATACGAATAAGTGCGGCGGGAATGTGTATAATACAGCTCTGCTTCTCCCATAATACCGGTGCCTTCGGCTGCCCGCCCGCCATAGTTCAGGCGCGCGGCATAACTGCCCCGTTTGATGAAGCGCCGGTATTCGGCGGTGGCGATGTTGTACCAGCGGCTGGTACCATAGTCGTAGCTGGAACGCATAAAGAAAAGGCCGAACTGGTTTTTCAGCGTCTTGCTGCGCAGGTAATCGGCATAGTCGCTATGTGCGGTGGTATTGCTGTAGCGCAATAGCGAGTCTGCAGCCATTGATGCGGCGGAAAAATCTTTTTTGTTTTCCAGCGTGATGACCCGCTTTTCCAGGAACGCCGGGTTGTCCGGGTAATACCGGAGGCCCTGATTGGCATATACCAGTGCACTGTCATAGGCGCCTTTGCCGTTGTACAGGTTGATCGTATATAATAACGCGGCAGAGTCTTTCCGGTTGATGGCCAGTACCTGCCGGAAAGTTTGCAGCGCGCTGTCCGGCTGCTGGTTGCGTTGTGCGGCGGTTCCGGCGGCCAGCAGGTTGTCCGTATAGGCGTTACGGTATTTTACGGTAAAAGGGTATTGCAGCCGCAGGCTGTCGAGGATAGCACCGGCAGCCGCGTATTGCTGTTGCGTACTGAGGATACCGGCTTTTTTAAACAGCAGTTCGCGGTTATGTGGATCGCGTGCCAACGCCTGGTCCAGCCAGGACAATGCGCTGTCAGGTTGTTGCATGGCGCTTTCGGCGTTAACGAGATACTGTAGTGCCTCCGGCTGACCGGGCTGCAGTGCCAGTACCGCCTGGAACTGTCTTTTCGCCTGTTCGTATTCTTCGTTCTGCAGTAGTATTCTGCCGGCGCTGAGATGGATGTCCTGCAGTAAGGCGGAGTACTGCCCGTTGACGGGATAGCGTTGCAGCAACGACTCCAGGATAGCTGTCGCCTGGTCGTATTGTCCCATGTCTGCCAGTATGTTGGCCTTCTTCAGCAGGAAACGCGCGTTGTCCGGATGTTGTTGCAATGCCCTGTCCAGCACGGCGACGGCCTGCGCCGGCTTTTTCTGCAGCAGGTAGGTATTGGACAGGAGGTCCGGGGAGGTGGTATCGCCGGGGGTAATACGCAGCGCGTTCTCAAATTGCTGTATCGCCTCCGGGTATTGTTGCTGGGCAAGATATTCCCGTCCGCTGGCAATGTAAAGGCGGCCCAGGCGTTCGCGTTCGGTGGCATTGCCGGGTTGTCGTTGCAGCAGTTTCTCTGCCAGCACGGCGGCCTCGGTATATTTGCGGTCGCTCTCCAGCATGTCTGCTTTAAGGCCCAGCAGCCGGAGATCGTCCGGATGATTTTTCAGGCCAACGTTGATCCAGTTCAGCGCTTCCCGGTAGGCGCCGCGGGACATACTCAGCCCGATCAGCTTCTGTAAAGCTTCGGCGTTGCCGGGATTCTTTTCCAGTATACTTTGATAAAGTGCGTAAGGATCGGTATGGGTGTAGTAGGCGGCAGCTTCCATGCGTAAGGGCACCTGCTGGCTACGGGCTTTATTATCTCCCGGAAAATGTTTAACAATATTTTCCAGGTGGCTGATCGCTTCGGGATAGCGGTGCATTTCGCGCAGCATTTCCAGCTTAGTCATCAGCAAATCGTAAGAGTTGGGATGGCTGGCCAGTTCGGCTTCTACCCGTTCCAGCGCGGCGCTGTAGTTATTATCACGTATATCCATGCCCGTAAGTGCCTGCCGCGCTTCCTGGTTGGAAGGGTCGGTCATCAGCGCTTTTTCGTAATTGCTGCGGGCGAGGTTGTGGTAGTTGTTTTTACGAAAGTAGGCGCCTGCCAGCAGGAAGTGGCCGGTGACGGCCCTTTGCACGACAGTGTCGGTGCCATACCTGTCCAGCAGGGTATTGGCGTAATTGCTGCCCTGGTAAAACTTGCGGGCTTCATCCATAACACCTAGTTTCTTCAGCATAAACTCCCGGTCGCCGTTGAAATATCCCAGCGCCATATCTGCATAACATTCGGCTTCCTCGTATTGTTGTTGTGCCAGTTCAATATTGATGGCATACAGGTAGGCGTCCCTGTACCGCGGGGCAGTGGTCAATACCTGGCGGATATACTTCCGGGCGCTGTCGTGCTGATTGGTGAGCTGATACAGCCTGCCCATCAATAGCTGCTGGTCCACAAAGTCAGGCTGCAGGTCCAGTGCCTGGCGGGAGAGGCGGATCGCCTCGGGGTATTGTCTGGCCCGTGTGGCTTTGACGGCGTCGTCGTAGAGCGCTTCAGCAGCCCTGCTTTTACGGTTGTGCTGCGCCATGGCCGGCAGTACTGCTACGGTGGCAGTGATCAGGAAAACATATTTCAACACGGGTGTCCTCATCTATAAAAAAGTTTGTACTAAGCGTTTGCGGTTTTCTTTTTGCCAAAGCCCTGACGCTGCATATTGCCCCAGGAGTGTTTTTTGCCCGTCAGGAAATAATAATAACCCTTCAACGCAAAAAAGACGATCAGCGGATGATAAAACAACGGCTCTAAAAAAGCCATCAGGGCCAGCCCTATGACTTCCCGCCAGGTCTTGTAATAATGAAAGGTCATATGGTCCCACCACACGGCCAGCGTGGTGATCATCACGGAATACAGGTATACAAAAAGTAATAATATCAGGGCGTAATGCCAGTTGATCTGGCCGGTGATGATCAGGTAGATGTAAAACAGGATACCGGTGAACTCAATAATGGGCGCCAGGAATTCAAAAAAGAAGTTGTAAGGCAGCACTACGAGCCCCAGTTGTTTGTATCTCGGATGAAAGAGGACCTTGCGGTGCATGGTGATGATCTCCGCCAGACCACGTCCCCAGCGGGTACGTTGACGGCCGAAGACTTTCAGGTTGGGCGGCCCCTCCGTCCAGCATTGAGAAGTGGGGATATACCGGATGGCATATTTCAGTTTGTTGTCGATCATGTAGGTACTCATGCGGGTCACGATGTCCATATCTTCTGCGAAGGACTGGCTGTCGTACCCGCCGGCTTTAATGGCCACCTCCTTATCGAACAGCCCGAGGCCGCCGGATACGTTAGGGACGCAGTTGATCAGGCTCCAGCCCATTTTGCCCAATACATAGGCCCGGATGTATTCCATTTCCTGGAAACGGGGCAGCCATTGGCGGGGCGGCCTCACACGCGTGATCACCCCTTCGTCCACCTCGCAGGAATTGGCCAGCCGCAGTGTGGCGCCGGAGGCGATCACCCGTACGCTGTCTTCTTCAAAATGCACATAGCCGCATTCCGGACAGGGTTCGCCGACGGCCTTGATCCGCTGGTGCTCTTCATCCATAAAAGGTTTGATGAGCCGCAACAGGGTATCTTTCTCCAGGATACTGTCCACGTCGGTGCAAAGAAAATAGTCATATGCCGCGGCGTTAATGCCCGCATTGGACGCATCCGCCTTGCTTTTGCCGTTCACCTTATCGATGACCAGCAGTTTATCGTAAACATTATTGACGGACTTGAAGACGCGCTTTACCGGCTGGGATTTGATCCGCTCGTTGTAAGCAAAATCCACTTCCTGTAATTCAAATTCACTGATCAGCTTATCGAGTGTATCGTCTGTACTGCCGTCGTTGATGATGATCACTTCATATTTGGGATACACCAGCGTCAGCAGGGAACGCACGTTGGAGATAATGGTCACGCCTTCGTTGAAGGCCGGCGCAATCACAGAGATGCCGGGCGCCAGGGGAGAGTCCAGCATTTTCGTATAGTCCACATAGCTATGGCTGCGCTGGAAACGCAAAATGCCCCGGAGCGAGAGCAGGGCCAGCAAGGCATACATCAGCAGCATCACGCAGCCAAATACAAAGATGAAGCCTTCATAAAAATCTTTAAACCATTCCACTATATCGGCAGTTTTAAAAGCTGATTAATTGGTTGCGGCAGTGCCGGAAGCTTGTTGGAAGCCGCGGCGCTGCATATTACCCCAGCTGCTCTTTTTCTTACTGAGGAAATGAAAGTATCCCCGCAGCGAGAAAAACACGATCAGCGGGTGATACAGGAACATCTCCATCAGCGGGGTGGCGCAGAGATAGATCACTTCGCGCCAGCTCTTATAGTACCGGAACGTCAGCTGGTCCCACAGGATGGCCAGGGTGGTGATCATCACGGAATACGTATATATAAATAACAGCAGCAACAGCGCCGTGGGCCAGTTGATCAGCCCCAGCACCGCGCCGGCGATATAAAATATAATGCCTACCGCCTCTACAAGCGGCGCGAGTAGCTCGAAAAAGAAATTGTACGGAAAAATGATCATGCCCATACGGCCATAACGGGGATGCATAAACATACTGAAATGCGCATGCATCAGTTGCGCCAGGCCCCTGGCCCAGCGGGTACGCTGCCGGCCGAAGATACGTACCGTTACCGGCGCTTCTGTCCAGCAGAGCGTACGGGGAACATACCGGATGGCATAGTCGATCTTGTTGTCGCAGGCATAACGGCACATACGGGTCATCAGCTCCATGTCTTCCCCGAAGGAGCTGAAATCATATCCGCCGCAGCGGATGGCCACCTCCTTGTCAAACAGCCCGAGACCGCCGGACACGTTAGGAACGCAGTTGATCAGGCTCCAACCCATTTTACCCAGTACAAAGGCCCGGATATATTCTACTTCCTGGAAACGGGGCAACAGCTGCCGTGGTGGACGCATCCGGGTCATCACCCCCTGGTCAAATTCGCAGGAGTTGGCGATACGCAGCGTGGCGCCGGTGGCGATCACACGCTTGTGCGGTTCCTGCATCACCGGTTTGATAAGCTCCATCAGCGTGTGCTCGTGCAGGATACAGTCAACGTCGGTACACACAAAGTAATCGTACGATGCCGCGTTGATGCCGGCATTCACCGCATCTGCCTTGCTTTTACCGTTCACCTTATCAATAATGGTGAGCAGTGCATAGGCCGGATTGGTGGATTTATAGATGTGCCGCACCGGCTGCGTAGGGATCTTCACGTTATAGGCAAAGTCCACCGGCACGAGCTCAAAAGCTTCGATCAGCTGCTGCAGGCTGTCGTCCGTGCTGCCGTCATTAATAACAATGATCTCATAACGGGGATAGATCAATGTCATAAGCGAACGCACGTTATAGATGATCGTCAGCCCTTCATTAAAGGCAGGGGCCAACACGGTGATGCCCGGCGCCAGCGGGGACTTGAGCAGGATCTCCACCTGCTGAGATTCTCCCTTTTTGGCATAGGCCCGCACAGCGATGATGGAAAACAGCGCTAACAGGGCATAGGTGCCCAGCAGCACGGCGCCGTAAACAAAAATGCCGGCCTCAAATATATTCCTGAGTATTTCCCAGAAGGTAATGTCCATCAGCGACTAAAATTTGATTAACGGGTTCATACAGTGTTTCAGGATGAGTTTGTTCTCCCGGGTGGCGGTGTCTACCAGCTCCTGGATAACCGCGCCGGCAGCCCATTGGTTGTTGATCAGCGATTTGGCGGCATGTTTCCGGATCTCAAAATCCGAGGAGTGCAGGAACTCCTGCCGGAGGAATTCTACCTGTTTACCGCTACTGATACGCCCGAAAGCTTTGAGTATTTCTGTTCTGCAATGGTGCGGCTGACTGTCGTACATGCTCAGCAGTTTGTCTTCCACATGTTCAATCCTCAACTTGCCGAGGCAGTTGATGGCGTTTGCCCGCAGGTAATGATCACGGGTGTCCAGCAGCTTTACCACGGCAGGCACGGCACTTAACTGCTGGTAGTGCTCTACCAGTTTCAGGCAGAAGGAGATAATACTTTTATTGGAAGAGTAGGTAATCCATTGGGCGAAGTTGGGAATGGAGATACGGTCGGTGGTGGAGATGATACGGAACAGCTCCACCTGGTCCCAGAGCAGCAACGGCTCGGTAGCGACGTCAAAAAATTTAAACGGCTCGTTCTTGCTCAGTTTGATATAGGCGTGCCGGGCGGTGGCGCGTAACTCACGGTTACGGCTATTCGTTAACGGCAGGATGATAACATCGGCGATGGGAACGTCCATATTGGTGAGCTCCCCGAGGGCCTGTATTTTATGGTTCCAACGGCTGGACTTCAACTTCTTAAGCGAGTCTTTGTCAAGCCCCAGTTGAAGGTAAAGATTGCGCAGCTGGGCGCCCATAGCGCCCTGTACGTTGTCGCGGTATTGCATCAGCCGCTGTATCAGCACCTGCCGTGCCCATTTCTTTTCGAAGATAGGTTTGTCGAATACTTCCACCGGAACAGCAGTCTCTACCGGTTCATCGGTGTACAGCTCTTCGTTCATTAATATATGTTCGGTGAGAAGCTCATCTATCATCGGGTTTAAAGCCGCCAGCTTTTTGTCCCGCCGGTAGCTCCGGTAGCGGTTGAGCAGGATGGAGATATAGGCGATGGCTGTCATTGAGACGGCTACCACGGTAAAGGCTACCGCTATCTGAATGACGAGCGGGGCATAACGGAACTGGTCCACCGTAGCCGAAAAAAAAGCCGGTATGGTTTTCATGGTCGCAGGAAATGGTCAATAAAATAACGCGTGGCAAAGGATATGACTACTGATACTGCATCAGCAACCGTTTTACCCGGATCAGCAGTTCACCGGGGATGACCGGTTTCTTGAGAAAATCGTCCGCCCCCAGCTTAAACCCTTCCAGGATCATATCTTCGTTGCCCGCGTTGGAAACGATGATAACGGCAATAGGCTTGCCTTCCTTCCTGCTTTTCACCCGGCTGAGGATCTCAAAGCCATTGGCATACGGCATCATAATGTCGGTAATGATCAGGTCGTATCCATAGTTGGTTTCTTCCAGCTTTTTAATAGCCTCTTTTCCATTGACAACGTGGTCCAGCTGATAGGCTTCCTTATGAAGTATCCGCTCAATAATTTTGGGCATTACTTCGTCGTCTTCAATAACAAGGATCTTGTACATATACGTGATTAGCGGTTACTCATGGCTGTTATGGTTACTGTATACAGTATAATAAAGATAGGGATTATATGTAAATGTCTGCATTTTTAAGCCCTATATTTGCGATGGATTATATAGTTATGACCACGAAGTTTAAGATATTATTGGTAGATGACCACAAAGCCAATCTTTTGGTATTGCAGCGTATGCTCGAAACAGAAGGGCGTACATTTGTGCGGGCCACCTCCGGCCGCGAAGCCCTGGACATCGCCAGGGAACAGGATGATATCGGCCTGGTAATGCTCGATGTGCAGATGCCGGACATGGATGGCTATGAGGTGGCACGCCAGCTGAAAGCCCATCCGCAGACAAAAGATATCTCCGTCATTTTTGTAACGGCCACCAACAAAGACGAAGAAGACATGCTGAAAGGTTTTGAGAAAGGAGCGGTAGACTACCTGCCCAAGCCCCTGCACAAACACCTGACCCGCGCCAAAGTGGATGTCTTCGAACGGCTGTACTATTCTCAGCGCGAATTGAAAATGGCGCTGAAAGCCAAAGAGCAGATCAACGGGCAACTGGAGCGTTTCATGCACGTAGTGGCCCATGACCTGAAATCACCCTTGTCAGGGATCACCAGCCTGCTGCTGATCCTGCGTGAGGAAGAAGAGCTGCAGCAATCCACGGAACTGCTTTCTTTTGTGGACATGGCGGTAGATGCTTCCCATAAACTGGCGGACATGATATCCGCTATCCTGGAATACAGCCGGGCGCACCAGGACAACCAGCCGGAAGAACTGGTGGCGGTGAATGAACTGCTGGGAACACTGGTACAACTGCTATTCCCGCCGGCCAACGTGCATATACAGATAGCCGATAACCTACCCGTTTTATATACCAGCCGTCAGAAGTTACAACAGGTGTTCCAGAACCTGGTCAGCAACGCGATCAAATATGTAGACAAACCACAGGTGGAAATCAGCATCGGGGGAGAAGACAAAGGCGAATACTACGAGTTTTTTGTGAAAGACAACGGACCCGGGATAGCAGACAAAGACAACGAACGGATTTTCCGCCTGTTCGAAAAAGTTGACAACGACGGCGATAACGGCAAAGGGACCGGTATCGGCCTTAATATCCTGAAACTGCTGGTGGAAACACAAGGGGGGAAAGTATGGGTGGAATCCGTAAAGGGAGAAGGAAGTTGTTTTTATTTCCAATGGCGAAAGTAATCAGATGAACAGAATATCCCCGGGCAGTAAGCCCGGGGAATGCTTCAATACGGCGTAAACGCCTTCCGGGGGCGCAATACCTGTTGTTTGACCCATGGTCCCGCTAATATAACGGTAATCAATACACTTAAACCGATAATCATCCACGCATAATAATCCATCGATGCGCGTAAACCGGTCTGCTCCTGCAGCAGGTGCCTGGCGGCACCATCTGCCAGCTGCCGGGCGGTGGCCATGTCCCGGCCATTTGCCAGGAAATGCTGCCGGAACTGCTCCAGCACCGCTTCCCGCATAGGATTGATGTCGGTGAACTGCTCCCTGAACTTATTATAATGAATGCTCCTGGCATACAACTGAAAATAGTTGGCGAAAGCGAGGCTGCCGCAAAAGCCGGTAAAACGGGCAGCGATGCCAATGAAAGATACGCTGCCGGTCATCGCTGCCGGAACTGTCCCCACCACATACATGACGATCGGCACAAACAGCGCGCCTGTCCCGAAGCCCTGTATCCACATGGGCACCAGGAACTGGCTGGTATTGGCCACCCGGGAAAACAAAAAATACATCCAGATGTGAAACAATAAGAGGAACAGAAAACCGCTGCCCAGTATCCGGCGTGTATCCGTTTGGTTTAGCACCAGCCGGGAAGCAACCACCACACCTATCACGATACCGGCGATATTGCTCAGCCATACCGGCGTCAGATGCACGGGATCTATCTGTAGCACTCCCTGTAAATAGGCATATACATGCCCGGTGGTACCCTTAAAGGTATAATAGGCGATGAGTAGCAGCAACCCGTTTCTGAAGCCGGCAAAACGAAACACCCGGAGGTTCACCAACGGGCGCTTTAAGGCAAACTGCCGCACGCAGAAAAGCACCCCGCTGGTCAGCGCAACGAGCAGCAACCAGCGCAGCTGCAGGCTGGAGAACCAGTTGAGCTGCTGGCCGTAGACAAAGATATAACCCGTTATACACAACAGCGTAGCGTATAAAACAGCACTGGGCCAATCGAGCTGGTACAACGGAAATTTCTTCCGGAAGCGTACGTTGTTTGTAATCAGAAGTATCAGCAGGATGCCGGGGATCTCCAGCAACACAAGGAAATAAAACAGGTGGTTAAATTCAACATAATGTAATAACCAGCTGCAAAAGAGCGCACCGCCGGGGATAGCTACCTGCAGGCTGCCGTAGAAGACAGAGTACCCGATCACCCGTGCCCGGTCGGAACCTAAACGGGAGAAGATCATATGCAGGCAGATACTGCAGAAAGGCGCGCACATTACCCCCTGTATAAAACGGCAGATCATGAATACGGATATGTTCCGGCTGCCGGCGCATATAAAACAGGTCAGCACATTCATGGCTGCGCCGATAAGCAGGTAGGGCCGGGGCTTCATATACTTCACCAGCCGGTCGTCTACCGGCAGAAAAGCCACCAGCATGGCATACATCAGTACAACGGAATACTGCACGTCTGCCGGCTCCATGCCGTAGTAACCGACAGTCTCCGCGCCATTGCTGAAATACAGGGCGAAGATCGCCAGTGCGGGCAGCAGCACGAGGAAAATGCTCGCACGGATCAGCCATTCAGGGACCCAGGATTTAAAAAGTGGTAAAGTGACAGATGACATAAGCGGCTATTTACTGACAGAAACGTTGGCGTTCATACCGGCCACAAGACGAGCCAGCACCGTAGGGTTTTCCAGCAGACGGATACGCACGGGTATCCGCTGGATGATCTTGACGAAGTTACCGGTGGCATTGTCCGGCGGCAACAACGAATAACGGGAGCCGGTGGCGGGAGACAGGGAGGCGATCTCTCCGTGGAACGTCTCTCCGGGAAAAGCGTCTACCGTAATGGTTACCGGTTGACCGGTCCGGAACTGCTGTACCTGCGTCTCCTTGAAATTCGCCACCACCCACTTCGGCGTGTCGTCATTGGAAATGAAGGTGAGCGGTTGTCCTGCCTGTATCAGTTGCCCTTCCTGTATGTTCTTGCGGCCCACGCGCCCGTTGTAGGGAGCGCGGATAACGGTATAGCCTACACTGAGCTGGTGCTGCTCGGCCACTGCCTCGCGGCGTTTGATTTCTGCTGCTACGGCGGCTGACTGGTGGGCGGCTTCCGCGATGCGGGCCTCGGCGGAGGCATGATCGCGCAAGGCGGCCTGGTATTCGGAGGTGGCGATGTCCAGGGCAGCTTTCACATTATCATACCGCTGTTGCGTGGTAGATTCTTCTGCCAGCAAATTGGCGAACCTTGTATACTCCTGCTGCTGATGCGCCAGGCGCGCTCTGGCGGCGTCGATACGGGCGGCGGAAACAGCGGCCTCGTTTCTCAGGGTGGTAATACGGCTTTCCAGCAGGGGCGTCTGTGCGCGGGCATTGTCCAATGCTGCCGCGGCTTCGGAGGCTTGCGCTGCATAATCCCGGTCGTCTATGATCACCAGGGTATCACCGGCTTTAACGAATTGGTTTTCTTCGAAACGTATCCGGGAAATGTAGCCGGATACCCGGGCGCTGACGGGATTAATATAAGCTTCTATCTGTGCGTCGTTGGTTTCTTCATAGCGAAGGAGACGCATGCAGTACCAAACGCCCCAACAGCAGAGGCCTGCGGCAGTAAAGAGCGCTGCCGCCCGTGTGCCGTATAGAATAAACCGGTCGGTCTTTGTCAGTTGTTTGTTCATATTCTTCCTGTTAATCTGAGTAGTTGATAGTGTTGTACCTGCACTTTCACCATGGCGGTGGTGAGGTTGAATTTGGATTGCAGTAGCTGTGTTTCTGCGTCCAGCAGATCGCTTAACAGCGATTGCTGGTTGAAATAGGCGTTGCGCAGGATGCGCAGGCTCTCTGTGGCCTGTAGCATATTGTTACGTGCCACGGCCGTCTGTTGAACGGCTTCCTGGTAATGGAGGAAAGCAGCGTGTATGTCTTGTCGCAGTTTGTCCTGTACGCTGGCCGTCATGGTCTGCTGCTGTTGCCACGCTATGCGCGCCGCCCGTGTTTTATGCCGGTTCTGATAAAAGGCGGCGACGGGCACGCTGAAGCTCAGGCCCGCCTGGCCGGCGGACCATGGCACCCTCGAATAGGGGTAGTAAGATGTCTGCGGATAGGTGTAGCGGTATTCCGCGAAGAAGCCAAGCTTTGGCAGCGGCGCGGCTTTTACCTGGTCCAGTTTTAATGCGCCGAGACGGGTATGTTTCAGCGCGAGCTTGTATTCAAGGGCATCGCGACTGGTAGTGTCGGGGGCAGGCGCCGCCGCGGCAGGCAGTTCCACGACAGGGTACAACGCTCCGGTATCAGGCCGGCCCATCAGGTAGTGTAGCTGCTGTGTGCTGATCGCGATGTTGTTATTGATCTCCGTCAGCGACAGCTGCTGGTTGGCTATCTTTACTTCTTCCCGCAACACATCACTCTTTAATACCAGCCCGTTTTTATACAGGTGCTTTATTTCTTTAAGCTGCAGCTCACTGGCGCGGATATCCTGTTCCAGCAGCATTTTGAACTGCTGATAACGATAGAGGTCGAGGAAATGTACCGCAGCTTCGTAACGGACATCGGCCACGGAACGTTGCAGCCTGATGTCGGAAATGGATTGTTCTGCTTTGGCCATAGCTATTTCGCGGGTGGTCTGCCCGCCGTTGTACAGGTTGACGTAGAGGTTACTGCCGGCCGCGTAGTGCTCATGTGAAACGGGGAACTGCGTAGGGGCATGCAGGATACCATCGGTGTACAGGGGCATATTGCTCAGGCGGGAGTAAGCGCCATCCACGCTGAACGATGGCAACCGTGTGTCGCGGGCCGCCAGTACTTTCTCCTTGCTGCCCGCCAGTTCCTGCTGTTGCAGGCTGATCTGCCGGTTACCGGCTTCCGCCTGCTCCCACACCATGGCCAGCGTAATGTCGCCTGGATGGGGCTGCTGGCTCCAGGCCGGCCACGGATAAGCGGTGGCCAGCAGCAGGGATAAACGTAAAATTTCGTATTTCATCATCTACAGAAAAATGGTTAGTGCAAAATTGACGATTGAGGGAAAGTCTTATTTGGTATAATAGGCCAAATATTTACTAATTTTGGCCATGTATGGATGTCTTCAAAAAATTCAGAAATGAAATAGACAACAACCCGGAGGCGATCTATGTATTAAATGAACCGCTGGAGAACCGCTTTCCGATGCACTGTCATGATAAAAGCCAGATACTGCTGGTGGAAGGAGGTATTGCCTACCTGAACACGCACGATAAACAGTACTACATACCGGCGCAGCACTACGTCTGGATCCCGCCGCGGGTGGACCATAACATCAAGTTCAACAGCTCCTCGCTGGTGATCCATAATATCTATTTCATGGATGAAGCAGACACCAGCCATCCTTTTTACGGCCGGCTGAGCATATACCCGGTAACGGGTGTGGTGAATGAAATCCTGCAGCTCTCCGCGGGGTGGCGGGGGGATATTTTGCCGGGTTCCTGGCAGCATGAAGTACTGACAACGTTGAAGCATATACTACCGCATACCAGCGGTCAGCCTTTTTCCATCCTGCTGCCCACTACGGAAGACAGCCGTATGCAGGACATTCTCCGGTACCTGCACGACAATGTCAGTGAACCGCTGATGTTGCCGGACGTGGCGGCGCACTTCGGGCACAGCGTACGAAACCTGACCAGGCTCTTCAAACAAACCCTGAACACTTCGTTCCTGCAATACGTTAAAATGCTGAAGATGATACGGGCCATGGAACTGCTGTTGCAGACGGAAATGAACGTGAGCGAGGTGGCATATGAGGTGGGCTATTCGGGTATTACCGCGTTCAGTAACACTTTTCAGCAAATGCTTAACATGCGGCCCAGCGATTTCCGGCTGTTGAAATAAAAAATAATGGAACTACAGGAAGCAATACAACTTATTAAAGCAGATTACCCGGCGGGTACCTGGGCCGACCTGGGCTGCGGCAGCGGGTTGTTTACCTATGCATTGGCCAACCTGTTACCTGCCGGTAGCACGGTTTATGCGGTGGATGCAGCGCCAGTGCAGCTGACGGCACAGCCCCATCCGGCGCAACAAAAAATCCTTCCGCTGCAACTCGATTTTGTGCAAAACGTATTACCTGTGGATGGCTTACAAGGTATCCTCATGGCCAACTCCCTGCATTACGTAAAAGATAAACCGGCACTGCTCCGTCAGTTGAGCAGGCAGCTGGCACCCGGCGCCCGGTGGGTGTTTGTGGAATATGATACCGATGCCGCCAATACGTGGGTGCCTTACCCCATCCGGCGGAATGCGCTGCAGGCGCTGCTGGCTGCCGAAGGCTTTTCCCGGATGACTTTCCTTGGCGAGCGGCCGTCGGTGTACCGTTCCGGCAGGATGTATGCCATGACGGCGACGGGAGCATAAAAGAAAAGCATAGCGAAGCCGCTATGCTTTTTTGTTGTAACAAGTCATCGGTTAACCCTTATCTATCCATGCTGATTCGTCTCTTGCTTTGGTCTTTGGTTTTTCCAGGTTTTGGTATGTGGTTATTTCGCACCGGCTCTTTCCAGAATACCGGCAATCTCTTTAAATCCACGCTGCCGGGCATGTGCCAGCGGCGTCACGCCGTCCTTGTCTGCGAGGTTTACTTTACAGCCGGCGTCCACCAGCATCTGTACGATCTGTACATGCGCCGGGCCGCCGTTACTCAGGATAATGGCTTCCAGCAGGCCTGTCCAGCCAAGACGGTTCACATGGTCGATAGGGAAGGCTTTGTCCTGTAAAAGGGTCCTTACTATTTCCACATGTCCGCGTTCGCAGGCCGGTATCAATGCCGTGCCGCCATAACGGTTGTATACTTTATAATTGGCGCCTGCTTTCAGGCATAATTGCAGGATATCAAGGTAGCCTTCCGCACCGGCGTAGAGAAACGGGCTGTTGAGCATATCGTCCTGCGCATTCACGTCAGCGCCGGCTGCTATCAGCAGCGCCGCCGCAGCGGTGTGATGATGATAGGTGGCCACCATCAAAGCCGTACGTTGCTTGTTGTCCCGTGCTTCGATGTTTGTTTTACCTGTCAATACCTGTTTGATGACTGCGGTGTCGTTCGTTGCCGCCGCCTTCAGTAAAAGGCTGTTTCTGTCGCCGCCGGAAGGATTGGCAGCCTGTTTATCCTGTGCACATCCGGTCATGGCAATCGTCATTAAAAATAACAGTGATAAAATAAAGTGACAGTGTCGCATGCAGGACTATTGTTTGATGCTGACCCAAAATTACACCCGTCCTGCGCGCTGAAATGGTAATAGTTATCACTATCATGGTACTTTTCGTTACTTTCTGGATTAGCGCTTTTTTGTGGTATGCATAAACTTGCCTAACATTGCACTGACGACACGCCATTAAATTCTTTCCATTCCATGAAACGACTCAGATACTTGACGGGCATCGCCCTGATGGCTGTTTTGCTGCCGTCCGCCACGAAAGCGCAAACACAAAACGAACCACTCCGTATCAGTCACCTGGCTGGTAACTGTTACGTCTATACGACAATGGGCACGCTGGAAGACGGCGCCCGTTTTCCGTCCAACAGCATGTACGTCATTACCCGTCAGGGAGCGGTTATGATAGACATCCCCTGGGATACCTCCCAGCTGACGCCACTGCTGGACACCATCCGGCAACGGCATGGAAAGGAAGTGATCGCCTGTATCGCCACGCATTTTCATGATGACCGCACAGCGGGGCTCAACGCCCTGGCGGCGAAAGGCATCAAAACCTATTCCACCGCGTATACATTGGAGCTGTGCAAAAAAGAAAAGAATGACGAGGCGCGGTATATTATCCCCGAAGACACGACCTTCCGCTTCGGCGATCGCCGGCTGGAAGTATTTTACCCGGGCGCCGGACACAGTCCGGACAACATCGTCATATGGGTACCGGAAGACAAAGTATTGTATGGTGGCTGCTTCATTAAAAGCACCGATTCCCGTGACCTGGGAAACCTGTCAGATGCCAGCCCGCAGGCGTGGAAGCAATCCATGCTGAAACTCAAAGCCCGCTATCCGCGGCCGGCGGCCACAGTGCCGGGCCATGGCCCGCTGGATAACCGTCACAACGCCTGCGACCATACGCTGCAACTGATAAAAGCTTACGAGGAGAAACATCCGCAATAAAAAACGGGGGAAATTAGTCCCCCGTATATTTCTTTATACTTACAGCCTTCAGCTGTTTGCCTTTTTTTACAACGGTTTTAGCCGCGTCTGCATCGAGAGCGTCTTCTGTAGTGGTGACCACCTTATTCAGCAGCCAGTCTTTTTTAGCCGGCACATAACAGAAGGTGGTTTCGGTACGGGTCCTTTCCCGGCTGCCATAATACTGCTGAATCGTAAACGAGCAGCTGTCGATCGTGGTACTGACATAGGGATCGCCCTGTGTGCCACCGATATCGGCCGGCAGGATGATGTCCTTATTCGTAACAGCCAGTGACAGCTGGTGATGGCTGTCGGCCAGCAGGATCATGAAGGGCCGTGCCTCCGGCGTATCAGACGAAGTGGCCGCCGCTGTAGACTGCAATACCAGGACTACGTCTGGAATATGGTCCCCGTTGAGGTCACCGCTTACCGCATCCCTGACTTCATACCCCGAAGGAACGAACTTCTTGTAAGCGTCATCGCTAACAGGCTGCTGTGCCCGTATAGCCGTTGTAGTGAGTAGTGCCAGAAAAAGGAAAGCTATTTTCATGCTGCTGTTTTTAATGTTTGGGAGCGGGTTTACCGGCAGGCGCCTGTCCGGGGGCCGGCTTGCCAGTCTGACCAGCCTGACCGGGAGCTGCCGGCGGTGCTTTGGATTTGTCGTCTTTTTTTCCCTTTGCTGCGTCCTGTTTGCCATTTCCGCCAAATTCGTCGAGTACTGTCTGTGCGTCAGGATCGGCATCAACGGAGATGCAATCTGCATCAAATTTCTTTGTTTTTTTACTATAGGCGCATACAGACTGTGCGGATGCCGCTTTGGTCAGCGCGTCTTTGAGCTTTTGTTTAAACTTTTCGTCCTTCGTGTTTTCCAGCAGGTACCGGTAGTGATCGTACACCAGCAGCTCTTTCCGCCCGTTCAGTAGTTTGGTGTAACGGTCTTTGGTACCATGGTTGCCGCCGTTGATTACATTGGTCACGCCGGCGAAATTTTCATCGTCTGATTTGCTCTCAAGTTTTGAGCCGCTTTTATAGGTGCTCCAGAACCACACTGCGCTTTGCACGGCATATTTGGGATCGGCCTTGTCGCTCAGCAGGTCGGAGTTACACTTTTTAACCCCTTTTTCTTCCGAGGTGGCCGTGAAATCCAGTGTGCTTTTTTCGTTGTTGAAACCGGTCTTCTGGGCAAACTCGGTAAACGACGTATAGGCGGGCTTGTGGGTGAGCTGAATAATACCGTGGCCGCGGAAGTTGTAGCCGTCGTCATTGTCTTTGCTGTTCCCATCTCTGCCGCCGTATTTGCGGTTGCCTACAATCCGCTCATCCGCCCTGTGTTTGACAAGGTTAAGTTCAATTTTACTTTTACCGTCGCTGCTGGTAAGTTTGACAGTACTTTCCTTGTTGGTGTTACCATATATATAGGCGGGGTTCAGGCTGTAGTCTTTATACTGATCAGCCACGGGGGCGGCAGGAGCGGCCGCCGGCGCCGCGGCTTTGGCGTCCTTGCCTTTGGCGGGGGCGGGCTTGGGCGCCGCAACGGAAAAGTGGGATTTGTGGGCGGCAATATTGGCGTCCGTAAGGGCGATGAATTCGTCTTTCTTCCAGTAGCTGGTCAGCGTAGAAGGACGGTAGTTGAGGTCTTCTTCCAATACGCTGAAGCTGCCGGATTCGTGCAGGGCCTGCGCGATGAAGTGTGCTTTACGCACGCAGGTATCGATCTTATGGTCTGCCTTGTAGAGGTTCAGGTATTCCAGCAGTTTGGTCACCATCGCCTCGTTTTTGGCGTCGATGGTGGTGATGGCCTTTATCTGGGCCAGCGTGATATCGTCCTTACAATGCGGGCATTTGGTATCGTCGGTCTGTTCTTCTTTTTCGTTGACAGCGGTGCCATCAAATTCGCTGTCTTTTTTTTCTTCCTTTTTCTCTCCATCTTCTTCCTCTTCATTCAGACCTTTGAAGCCGGCGTCGTAGCCGTCTTTGTCCGCATCCGGCGTGGCGTCTGCGGGCGCCGCTGCGGGCGCGGGTTGGGTGCGGTTGGGGTCCGGTATTGGGTTAATGCGGGCCATGGGTATGTTATTTCGTTTGAAGTAATTGGATGATCGCCTGCGTGCCGGCAGCAGCTTTTTTATCGCTCTGGGGCTGTGCGCGCCTTTTTCGCGCGATGTCCAGCGCGGTGAGTTGCTGGGCGCTGCCGCCGTCGGTCATATCGTCTTCATGATAAAACCAGGTGGTGCGCTGTTTGGCGGGAACGCCGGCAGCCAGCAGTTTCTTTACGGCAGCCAGATCGTTCTGATATACGGCGTAGTGCAACAGGTTAAACCCTGCATCCTGGTAAAGCCGGTAGTGGTGTTGCTCCAGTATCTCCAGTTGTTTAACAGAAATCGTATAGTCGCGGGCGTATTGATGACGGATCGCGTCGGTCACGCCCCCGGTGCCGGCGCCCTGGTCCAGCAGCCAGGTGAGCAGGGCAGGCGGACAGTTGCCCCGCAGTGCGGCAGCGGCCAGCCGGTTGCCTTTGGCGGCACCGATATTGAACCGGCTCTGTTGCACAATGCTCTTGAACTGATCTGCTGGAGGATCGGTCAGCAGCAACAGCTCCAGGTCTTCGGCTGACAGATGATAGCCATGACGTATCAGCAGCAGCGCGTAGCGGCCCTGTTTGCGTTTGATGCGTTCGTAGCTGTTTTCTCCCTTACAGTCATCAAAAAAATGATGTTTCGGGTTTTTATTATAGTCAATCACATAGGTGAAAGGCGTGTAACGTTTAATACGTATAGGTAGGGTGCCCAGGTCGCTGTACTGCACACTGGTGTCGGGCAAAATGACAGCATTGGGATTATACCCTTTGGCCAGCAGCTGCAACAACTGGGTGCTGTCGCCGCTGTCGATGGCTTTCATGAAGGCATCCGACGTATCGGTACGGAGTGTATGGGTAGCCGTTACAGGCAGGGAGCGTGCAAAGGAGGGAGCCGCAAAGCAGAGCTGCAACAGTACCAGTATCAGCACGGACCGGATGCCGGGGTTGCCGAAGGGACGAAGCGGTTGCCACACACCGCCACGCTGCTGGGGGGTAGGTTGCAGCGGGTTGGATGGCAATTGTGCGGGGAGCTGCCATGGCGATTGCTGTCCGGCTGGTTGTGTACCTCTTCGCTGGTCTATGGCCCTTTTCCAGGGATCGTATATCTCTACTTTGCTCAGCTCCGGCAGCGGATCTACTTTCACAAAGAACAGCGCTTCTTCCTTGGCGTCGAATTTTTTCTTGGCCATCTTGCCGGTGCCTGTCTGCACACGGTAGATATTCAGCAACTCGGGGATCTTATCGATCAACTTATCATTGAGTGCCGTAAAGTACGCGCTTTTACCACCAGTGAGCGCCTGAAAATAACCACCTTTGCCGTCGCGGATACCGAGACAGCCTTCCAGGTCGGCGGAGACGAAAGGGTCTATGGATATGCCGGCGCGGCTTACATCGCCCCGTTTTTTGGCTTCCACGATCGTTAGCGCGCTGGTGTCGGTTTTGTCGAGCACCACCCTGAAGCGGGGTGTGCTCGACACGGTATAGTTAAGGGCGTAAAATTCGGGCTGACCGTTAAATCCGGTAGGCGGCACGGGGCCACCGTTTTTCATATAGTCGGTATTGTTATCCCGGGTATGCCGCGCTATCTCCAGCATGAGGGCTGCCTTGCCGTGGTTGTTGGCGTTGATGTCCTGTTCCACTTTTTGTTTGGCATCGCCTGCGTTTTCGCCTTTATACACATACAACTTATAGGTAGGATAGGCATTGGTGAACACACCGTTGCGCAGGTAGAGCGGATAGGCGGAATGCAGCTTTTCGTCTGCGGAAGCCAGCTTGTTGCCATAGTCCGCGGTTTTGGACACGCCTTTTTTATAGGTGGTCTGCACGCCTTTTTCGGTATGATAGAAAATGGTGTTGTTGACCGGGTCCGGCTGAAGCTGCGCGATAACGGCGGCGGTGAGCTTGGCCAGTTTAAAGGTTTTGCCTTCCACTTTGTACCACAGGTCGGCGGCGGGCACGTCGTTGTACACTTCGTTGCTGGCCAGCCAAACGACTTCCTTGTTCTTCACCTCCAGGGGCGCGGCGATGGGCAGGTCCTGTGCGGGCGGTGTGATGTTCTGTACGGTGGACTGCTGTTTGCCGCTGGTAATGGTTACTTTACCACCACCGGCGGAGCACTGGTTGGTAGAACGTTCGAGGAGGAAGTGCGCCTGATCGCCCATGTTCACGTCGGCGGCGATGTCCTGCCATTCCATGAGTGCAGGTTGACAGGGACTGTTGCGCTGGGCGGAGCAGGTGCCGAAATTAGGCGTAATGGTTTTGTCCTTGGAGGTGGCTTTCAGCACGTCCTGCAGGAACACGCCGGGGTTGGCGGTCACCTTCAGTTTGGCGGGGCTGCTGCCGCAGGAACATTTAACGTCCGCCATATCACGGACGTATTTGTTGCCCGCGGTGGAGGATTTTTTCTCCTCTTTTTTCTCCTTGGCCTTGTCTTGTTGGGCGCCCTGCTTTTTTCCCTTCTGTTGAGGTTTTTTAGACATGGTGTGATGATTCAATCGGGTTAATATGAAATCTGCATTTACGCTGATAAGCCGTTCCTATAGCAATGTTGTACTGAAGGAGGGCTTTCTGCGGAATGCATGTCTGTTCGTCCAGTGTATAGTGACCAGCATAGCGCTGCAGCAGCAGGTCGGTCTGTTCCTGTTCGGAGAGCGACAGCTCGTGGTAGGCGTAATGTCCTACCGCCGTCGTGTCCAGCCGGGGTTCGTCTATGTTGCCGCTGATGTCTACCCGGATGCTGTCCGGCAGGTTTTTGATGATCCTTGTTTCCTGCACGGGCAGGGCTGCGCTGCCAAAGACCGGAAAAATATCCCGTTGTGCAGTGTGTGTGCCCGTATAGGCGTACCGGATATTAATATGATTAAGGAACAGGCCATACAGGTTGTATTGCAGGAGGGAGGCGGTCAGCGCCTGTTTGTTGCGCAGCCGGTTGTCATATCCTTCGGTAAACTGCTGTATTTCCGTGCCTTTATAATCGTTCCACAACCGTTCTTTTACAACGGTCCATTTATCAAGGATGTCTTCCCAGTTGGCCAGCGTAAAGATTCCCGTAGGTTCGTGCAGATAGAAATGCACCTCGCGGGTAACGTCGCTCACTGCCCGGATGATATATTCCAGGTGGGTGGACTGATGGTCCAGCAGCAAATGGTCTTCTCCCGCCCGGATGGAATACACGGACAGTTCCTCCGGCGATGCTGCCGGAAGGTATTCCAGTTCCAGTTCCCGGGTAAATTCATTTTCCGTGGTTTGTTCTTTTACCCTGGTGTAACTGGCCATGGTAAACCTGTAAGCCTGCCGGTAAGGAGCTTTCAGCCGAAGGTCGGTATTGGTGAACAGGATCGAAGACATCAGGAATGGGGTTGAAGTTTACGGGAGATGTCATCGCAGGTAACGGCAGAAGGGTCCCTTCGCGGATGACAGGGAATACAACCGGCGATGCACCGGGTAGCGGCGTGGCTTTTCAGACTGGTCAGCGTAGTCATGGGTGTTGTTTCAGGTTAACAGGCCGTTGCAGCTTCCACTTTTGCAGTACAACGAACCAGACATGAAAATAATGTTTTTTTATGAAGAAAAATTTGCGCAAGTGAATCCTTGCACATATATTTGCAATCAAATACTTGCATATTGGAAATCAGGAGAGACGTTTTTCAGGCGATAGCCGACCCTACGCGGCGGCAGATTATTGAAATGGTGGCCCGTCAGCCACTGAACGTGAATGCGATCGCGGAGAACTTTGATGTGAGCCGCCAGGCGGTTTCGTTGCATGTTAAAATTCTCACGGAGTGCGGTTTGATCGTTATCAAAAAGCAGGGGAGGGAGCGGTATTGTGAGGCCCGGCTGGAGCAGCTGCAGGAGGTAACGACTTGGGTAGACCATTGCCGGCAGTTCTGGGCTACGCAGTTTAAATCGCTGGACAACTATTTACAAAAAATGCAAACCGGAAAAAATCAAACCAATGAGTAATCATACATCCACAGAGTTTAGAATGGAATACCGGTTCAAAGCCACGCGGGAGCAGGTATTCAATGCTTTTTCCGATGCACAGGCGCTGAACGCATGGTGGGGACCTGTAGAGATGCGCAACAGCGTGATCAGCCTCGATTTCAGGCCGGGCGGTGTTTTCCATTTCAAAATGGAAGGGCAGGGACAGGTGAACTATGGCCGTTTCCTGTTCCGCGATATCCGGCCGCCGCACCTGCTGGAATTCACCAACGCTTTTGCCGATGCGCAGGCCCGGGTGGTGAAAGCGCCTTTTGATATGCCTTTTCCGCTGGAAGTCCTGTACCGGATCACGCTGCGGGAAGAAGGAGGGGAAACGGTACTGTCGCTTACCGGCAGGCCACTGGAAGCCAGCGGGGAGGAAACGGCCTCCTTCCTGGCGATCAACAGCAGCATGCAGGACGGTTTTGGCGGCACCTTCGGTCAACTGGCCATTTATCTCCATAAAATAAACAGCATATGAGAAAACTGAAATTGCAAATGCAGGTTTCCCTTGACGGTTTTGTGGCAGCAGGCCCCAACGATGAACAACACTGGGTCACCTGGGCATGGGAAGAAATCCGGAAGGAAGTACTGGAGCTGGCGGACAGCTGCGATACGATCCTGATCGGACGGAAACTGGCGGTAGACTACATTCCTTACTGGGAAGACGTGTACACCCGGCCGGATGATCCGATGCATGAAGTGGCCCGGCGCATTGTACCAATGCAAAAGGTCGTCTTCAGTAAAACGCTGGACCATTCAGCCTGGAGGAATACCACCGTGGCCAAAGACCTGGTGGCGGAAGTGAACCGGCTGAAACAGCAACCCGGTAAAGACCTTGTGGTATACGGCGGTACTTCCCTGGTGTCTGATCTGTTGAAAGAGGACCTGATAGATGAATATTACTTTTTTGTCAACCCGGTGGCGTTAGGTCATGGAGACCAGGTTTTCGGCGGGTTGACTGACTTCCGGCAATTAACGCTGCAAAACAGTATCCGGTATGACTGTGGTATTGTACTCATGCAATATGTGCCACGGTGAGATATAAGAAAGGAGCGCTTCCCCGGAAGTTCCGGCGCCCCGCCCCCGCCCCCGTATACTGTCAGCGCTGGTTCAGTCCGCACTCCGATGTACTGCGGCTCCGCAGCAGCGTATAGGTGTAACAGTTATAGTGATTTATCTAGATAGTTAAAAAGAGGAAGATATAGATTATTATGTTTATCTTACATCGTTATCAGCCTAACGTATCATATCAGCCTATATTCTATATTAATACCTGCAACCTATCAATTTAAATCAGCTATATACTGTTCCCAATGAAAAAATGGACCCTTTTACTTATAATGAGCGCCATGGCACTGGGCGTGCGTGCGCAGGAGCAAGAGACGCCCCGTTTCCGGGTCGTGGTAAACGGCGGCTACAGCTACCGCATAGGTAAACTGCCTTCCGGCTTCTCCGAAGAAACCCGCGACTATATGAAAAAACTGAAATCCGGTTTTAATATAGGCGCGGATGTCCAGTATTATTTTAATGACTCCTGGGGCATAGGGCTTAAATACCTGCGGTTCCAGGCCTCCGGAAGCGCTGTAATCCCCGTGCAAACGCCTACTGACTATGGACGTGCTGTTACCTCCGACAACATCGGCATCAGTTTTTATGGCCCCACTTTTCTGGGACGCATATACACGACTAAAGATAACAGCCAGGCGTTCATCATAGGAGCGTCACTGGGGTATATGCGGTACAGGGATAATGGCAAGGTAGCCGATTACGGGGTAGTGATCACTGGAGGTTCGTTGGGGTCAGGAGTGGACGTCGGTTACGACATCCGGATTGCGCGCAAATTATATGCAGGCGCCCAGTTCTCCTACTTAGCCGGCAACTTACACAAATACACTATCAGGCAGGGCAACCAGACCACCACCAGAGACCTGAAAGACGGCGAAAAAGAAGACCTGTCGCATATCAGCTTATCTGCCGGGCTGCGTTTCCATCTTTAAGCTGCCTTGATCCGTCTTGCAGGCCGCATTGCTGTTAAGTAATAGCACATCGGCAAAAAGCAACCCGTTATAACCCTCTGCCCGTTCACCGGATGTAAGACGTTGCCAATTGTTCCTTATCTTAGCTGCTATGCTTACAGAAATATTAATCAATCTATTTGAACGGGACCTGAGCCGGTTGGAAGATGAAATCGCCGCTTATGAAACCGAAGACGCTATCTGGCGCGTGCCGGAAGGTATCAAGAACTCCGCAGGCAACCTGTGCCTGCACCTGTGCGGCAACCTGCAGCATTTTGTTGGCGCCATCCTGGGCCAGTCAGGCTATGTAAGGGAAAGAGACCGTGAGTTCAGCGATAAAAATGTATCGCGGCAGGACCTGCTGGCACTGGTGGGCGTTACACGGCGTGTAGTGCTGACCGTTATTGTGGGACTAACACCCGAAGCGATAGCCAAACAATATCCTGAGCGGGTATTGGGAGACATGACCACGGACCATTTCCTGGTACACCTGTACGGTCATCTGAACTACCATCTCGGCCAGATCAACTATCACCGCCGCTTAACGCAATAGCCCATGCTCCAGCCTACGTTTGCGCAGCGGCTGCTGCAGGTGTACCAGCAACTGAAAATGCTGATATGGCCGTTTATCGGACTGGTGACGATTGTGTTGATGCTTCGTAGTATTTACAGCAGGGAAGAAGTCTATTTTTATGTCAACCAGCTGCATACCAGCTGGGGCGACTGGCTCTTTCCACGCATCACAGAACTGGGTAGCACCGGGGCCTGTGTAGTGTTCACCGTTTTGCTGTTTTATTTTAACAAGCGACAGGGTGTCGTACTGGCGGCAGCTTACCTGTTTAACTCCATGGTAAACTTCGCATTGAAATTTTTGGTGGCATTTCCCAGGCCCAGCCGTTTTTTTTCAGAACGGCTGCACGATATTTATTTTGTGCCCGGTGTGGAGGTACTGGATAATTTCAGGAGTTTCCCTTCCGGACACAGCGTATGTGCCTTCACGGCGGCGACGGTGTTTTCCTACTATGTGAAAAATAAATACTGGTCGTGGTTGTTTCTGCTGCTGGCTGCAATGGTAGCTTACTCCAGGATGTACATGAGCCAGCATTTCCTGGAAGATGTGACCGCCGGTGCCACGGAAGCCATACTGCTGACGATGTTATGGATTACCCTGATAAAAGATAAAGCCCCCGCTAATTAACAGCGCCAGATGCTAAACAACAGATGACGAATGGATACCGTGTATGCATTCGTCATCTTTTTTTATGCCTGGTTTTCCAGCAACAGTATTTGGTAAAGGAGTCCTGGTTTCAGTTCCGCTGTATCTATCCCGCCGGCATAAGGCGGAGGAGGCATCATGTGATGGTAGTAGTGGGGCGCCGGCGTGTAGCGCGCCCAGAGAATTTCATAACCGATGTAGATGGAAGTGCCGTCGCCCTGCACATAGTCTGTGTGGCCGAGCCGGCGTTCATCACCGGGCGCCAGGCTTTCGATGATGCGGATGCTGCTGGTAGTACCGATCGGCGTGCGCACGATCTGCCGCATGGCTACCGTCACAAAGCGATGTGTAGAAACGTTACGGATGTTGCGCAGATAGCGTGAAATAGTAAAGGCACTGTCGGAGATACCGGTAATGGCAACATCGGCGATAGCATCGTCACCCTGCGGCGGCGCAGGCGGTTGCGGTACAACAGGTAATGAGAAAAGGCCGGCTTTATAGACGGCATATGCTATTGTACAGACAATCAGAAAAGAAAGGGTCAGGACAATGTACATAAGAGGGTTAAGGTTAAATCTTGGTCGTCAAATATACTACGACTTGATTCCCCAAATGTAAATCCGATGTTAATGCATCGTTATTTGATAATATTATTTTCATGATAATAGATACAGAATTAACGTCACTGCTTTTTTAACAGGATTAACAATTGACTCACAAAAAAAACAGAAAGAATCCCCCAATTTTGCCTGACGTTTTTTTTAGGGTGTTTGTAACCTTGTGCTGTCTTTAGTTTTACGTATCATTTAAGTGTCTGTATTACCCCTATTTTTATGAATACTGGTTGTTACCGCTTCCGCATAAACGGTTGTGCGTTATATGTGTGCCGGTGACCGGGAGAGTACCGCTATGGCCGGTGATCTGCGATATGGTCACATATGGCTGCAGGGTTATCGGCCATATAGCGTTGCTTTATGCTATTAATAGTCGGGTATGGTTGCGGGATCATACTACCGGGAAGTTATGCCTGCTCAATGCTATTCTCCACCGCGGTCCGTCGTTTTGGACAGGATCATCTCCGCAGTTTGTTTCGTATAACGGTTATGGAAGATAAAAGTGATTACCAACCCCAGTACGCAACCTGTTAGTACGGATATAACGCGTCCTACAGCGGTATCCCATAAATGGGCCCCGGCTTCGTGGGTCATCACGATAATGGTAGCCGCCAGCGCGGTACGCGTAGCCGCTTCCAGGTTAAACAGATTGCAGAGCACTACGGTAATGCATACTGCGATGCTCATCGTGATCAACAGGTTGGGATGAAACAGCAGCAACAGGAATCCCGATATCGCCCCGATCACATTGGCCTTGATACGGGTCACCGCCAGCGTTAGGGCGTCGGAGCCATCCGGCGATAACACCAGCATCACCGAAATCAATACCCACACCACATCCTGGTAGTCCAGCAGCCAGGACAGGAATAAAACCACCAGTACGCCACTGACACATTTGGCAGCGTAGATCAGTATCCGTTGTATGCGCGCGCTGTTCATCATATCGCAATGTTAGGACTTTTGTCACATATACCGCTAAACATATATATAGCAGATTGAAGTTTAGTTTACCTACCTTTGCGCCTATTTCGTTAACCAACTGATAACCATGAGACTACGGAAATTATGCTACCTCACGGCGCTCGTCGGGTCATTGCAGGCCTGTATTAAGGATGCACCCATGAACCCGGAGGCTGACATTGAAAAGGTAACTTTTGACAAGAGCCTGATGACAGGCGATGTATTCATCGATCAGGCGAATGGCCTGATAATGCTGTATCTGACGCCCGATGCCTATGAAAAAGGAATTGCGCCTCAACTGACACTTTCCTCCGGCGCCAGCGTAATACCGGCCTCCGGGGATTCCATCCGCTTTAACAGTACGGAAGTACATCAGTATGTAGTGACGTCGGCAGACGGCCGTAACAAAAAGACCTACAAAGTGGTAGGCGTAAACATCGGGACCTGGAAATGGGACTTCGAAAAATGGATACAGAATGAAGATTATGGATACCAGCATCCGATCGGCGATGAGGACAGCGCCACGGCCTGGTCTTCCGGTAACCCCGGGATTGCTTTTTCCGGTGTAGGCGAAGACCCGCAGGCATATCCGCTGCGTGCCACCACAGATGCCTACCACGGAAAGTATGCCGCTGAAATGGTGACCCGTGAAGGTACCGTGCTGTCCGGATGGGTAGGTATTAAACTATTTGCCGGCTCCCTTTTCCTGGGTGTATTCGATATCGAGAAAGCTTTCGCCCACCCGCTGGAAGCTACCCAGTTTGGGCAACCCTACCGCGGTGAAGCTGTTCGGTTTACAGGATACTATAAGTATCAACCCGGCCCTAAATACCAAAACAAAGACGGTATCATTCTTCCGGATATGAAAGACTCCTGTTCTGTTTATGCCGTACTCTATACCGGCACCACCCGTCTGGATGCCACGAACATCCATACATCAGACAGGATCGTGGCCACGGCAACACTGCCCGAAGGCTCCGCCAAAGCCAGCTGGACACGTTTCGATCTTCCCTTTGTCATGAGAAGAAAAGTTAACTATGACGAAAAACTGATGATGGCTGTTGTTGCCTCTTCCAGCCAATACGGCGACAAATACGAAGGCGCCATCGGCAGCCGCCTGGTACTCGACAGCCTGGCAATTGTTCACTAACAAAGATTTGACATTCTCCCATGAATATAAAAGTAAAAGGGCTGATGGCCGCGCTGCTGCTCGCAGCCGGACAGCTTTCCGCCCAACAGAAAGATCAGAAGGAAACCACCTTCACCCCGCACCTGGAACACCGGATCCTGGCAGGATTTAACTTCGGCGCCACGGCACCGGTAGGATTACCCAATACAATCCGTAAAATCAACAGCTACTGGCCTGAATTCAGCCCGTCGCTGGGATATGAGCTGGGATACCGCATCACGCCGAAATGGGGTGCTGCCATCGGGGTAAAACTCGACTACAAAGGGATGGGCACCAAAGATGAAGTCATGTATTTCCCGACGATCATCAACACCAAAGACGGTGGTACTTTTTCCGGCACCTTCACCGGTAAAAACAAAACCACGGTACGTAACGCTTATGTGGTGTTCCCGCTCAGCGCTACCTTCGCACCCAACAATAAATGGCGCTTCAGCCTCGGCGGTTACGCGGCCTGGCTCTTCAGCTCCAACTTCTATGGCAACGTGTCCGACGGCTATATCCGCAATGGCGGCCCTACCGGAGAAAAAGTGATCATCGACCACGCCACTTTTGACTTCGGTACCGATGTCCGCAAATTTGATATCGGCCTGCAAGGTGGCGCCCTTCGTAAGGTAGGACGCAAACTGGAAGTGATGGGGAACCTCAACTGGGGACTGAGACCAGTGTTCCCGGATGAATTTAAAGGACTTGATTTCCCGCTGTACAATATCTACCTGACACTGGGAGTGGCGTATAAGATCTAATCACACTCACGCTCACGCAAGGACGCCAAGCAGCAAAGAGCGCAAAGGTTTTTAAGAATAAATAAGAAAGCAAAGGGGCGAAGATCAAATTTGATCTTCGCCCCTTTGCTTTCTCTGCCCGCTTATATAATCATTGCGTTCTTTGCTCCTTTGCGTGCTTTGCGAGAAAACCCCGCGAGCCTGCGAGCGCTAGTACTTCGCCGGCTGACCCGCTTTGGGCAGCGACTTCCGGATAAATTCCCGGATATCCTCATTGCCGGTGGCCAGGTCGTCTTTGCGCAGATACATCATATGCCCGCTGCGATAGCCTTTCCAGGACAGGCGGTTTTTGAGCCGTCCGCCGGGATCGAGCTGCCACATGCTGTACTTGGCATTGAAATAATCGCACGCACCGTCGTAGTAGCCGGACTGTATCATCACATGAAGGTAAGGGTTCGCTGCCATCGCCTGCCGCAGGTTCTCACCGGTCCTGTCGTTACTGCGGTCCCAGGGATGTACCGGGCCAAACATCATATATTTCAGATCAGTGCTGAATTTCAGTTCATCGCGCAGGTAGATGTTCATCGCAGGGGTAAAGGCATGCAGCCAGGACGTCAGCTCGGCGTTGTAATCAGGAGATCCGCCGGCGTCTTCCTTGTCCTGCCCGAGGTAACGGGAATCCAGGCGTCCTACGGTGTAACCGCGGTCGCGCAGCAGTTCCTTCCAGAAGAAATCAACGGGGATGTTAAGGTTATGCTGCAAAATGACTTTCTCAGAAAGACCGGAATAACGGGCCATGCGGGCGGCGATATCCTTTCTTTTCTGATCATCGAGGAAGCCACCCTGACTGATGGCTGGTATCAGTTCCTGGATGGTGAAGTTTTCCACTTCCGGCAGCATAGCGGTAAGATCTTTCTGTTGCAGGTCTGCTGCCAGCGCTTTATGGAACCATGCGGTAGCGGCAAAATAAGGCAGTGACAGCGCCTGGTCTACCGGACCACTGCGGGCAATGCCCAGATCGGTAGGGGATACCAGTATCACACCGTTGAGGTACATCCACTGCGCGTTCTGTAATTCCAGCGCAAGACCGGACGCACGGGTGGTACCGTAACTTTCGCCGATCAGGTATTTGGGGGAAGCCCAGCGGTTGTGACGGGTCACAAAAGTGTTGATCCATTCGGCGAGGTATTTTACATCGGCGTTGGTACCGAAGAACTTCTCCCGCGGCGCATCTTTATTAATCCGGGAATAGCCGGTGTTGGCCGGATCGATGTACACAATGTCTGCAATGTCGAGGATAGACTGTGGATTCTCCCGGATGCCGTAAGGTTGTATGGGATAGCCTTCGTCATCGATGTTCAGCAGGCGCGGACCGGTGTAGGCGATCTGCATCCATACGGAAGGGGTGCCCGGACCACCGTTGAAAGAGATGACCAGCGGGCGGGAAGCACGGTCTTTTACATCCGTCCTTTCATAGTAGGTATAGAAAATCCCCGCTATGGACTTACCGTCCTGGTCCCACACCGGCTGCGTGCCGGCAATGGCTTTGTAGGGAATTTTCTGTCCTTTGACCGTAACATCGTGGTAGCTGGTGACGGTAGTGTCCGGGTTGAGGGAGAGTACCGGGTTGGCGCCGGTGATGTCTGCTTTAGGCGCCGGTTTACCAGGTGGCGGCGCCTGTTGGGCCTGTACTACGGATGACAGGCAGGTAAGGCCGGCCATGAACAAAGGCATCCAGGCCTTGTTGAATACGCTCATAATTAGATCAGATATTTGGTGATAAGCTGTTGTAGCATGCTATTTATAACCAAATATCCGGAAATCCAAACCGGTCATCCCTTTCCCGTTTCCCGCAGCTGGAAATCGGATGGACGTTTGCCCACCAGCTTGAAAAAAGTGTTGCTGAAGGCGGACACGCTGTTGTAACCAGTATCCCAGGCAATCTCGCTGATGGTTTTCTCCGTCTCCAGCAGATAACCCATCGCCCGGATCATCCGGGCCAGCTTCAGGTACTGGAAAAAAGAAATGTCCATGGTCGCACGGAACAAACGTGTTAACGTACGTTCGCTGATATTGAACTCACTGCTGATCGTGTCGAGCGTCAGCGGTTCGGCCAGGTTCTCATTGATATAACGCAGCACCGGCTGCAGCCGCTTGTTATCCGTGGTCGGCAGGTTAATCGGCAGCGGCGACGTACTGATGTCGGGCAGTATCTTTTTAATCGCTTTTACAAAACGGTAACCATTGGAACCAGGCAATACGTCCTTATCCCACTTCGTGGTATACAGGATCATTTCCAGCAACAGGTTGTTGACCGGGTATATGCCCGTTTGCTGGTAGAAAGACTCCTGTTCATCATCCTCATCCCGGAAGAAATAGATCGTACGGACATAATTGGCCGGGTACCGGTGCGCAAAGTAATGTTCCACCCCCGCCGGTACCCACATGTAATGCCGCGCCGGCAGGAAATAGGTCTTATCCCGCGTATATAAAAAAGCAACGCCCCCCTCAACATAGGTGAGTTGTCCTTTGTTATGCTTATGAAAGGGAAAGTGATGCTCCGTTTTCCAGTGCCATATGTAGGCGGACTCCGGTATCCTGTCCACTTGCTCGAGAATCAGTGCTGGTTTAAATTCTTCCATTTGGCCGGATTTAGCAAATTAATGGCAATTTATAACAAATAATTTAACCGGGATGGGCTGAACTTTGCATCTTCATCAGATTAAATATGTCTTCAATTAGTAAGAAATGGCTTGCGGGAATAATGCTCTCTGCATTATTGGCCGGCAACACAGCCGTTTGTCAAAACCCTGAACAGCGCCCCTTAACGTTAACGGATGTATGGAATAAGGCCGGCATGTATAACAAACAACTACAGATGCAACAGCTGCGGGTGGCAGGTGCACAGCAGCAGGTAAAGGCTGCCAGGGACGAGCGGCTGCCGGAGATAAAGGCCAGCGGCTCCTATTCCAGGGTGTCTAACCTGCCCATGTATGAAAAGGGCATCTTCAACACACCTACACAGTTCCCGGTCGTGCACCAGTCGTATTCCGCAGGCGCCGACGCTTATCTCAATGTGTACAACGGCGGAAAAACATCCCGCGAAATTACCGTGAAACAGACAGAGAGCGAGCTGGCGGCTGAACAGCGTAACATGACCAACGCCGAAATAAAATACAAAGCGGCGGCATACTATCTCGATATATACCGGTACCGGATGTACGAAAAAGTAATGTTGCAGGATATCCGTGACCGGGAGAAAGAACTGGAAGAAATCAAACAGCTTCTGAAGAACGGCGTGGTACTGAAAAGCGACGTGCTACGGGCGGAACTGAAACTCTCCAGGCAGAAAATGACCCTCCTGGAAATCAGGAACAGCCTTATCATCGCCAACCAGCGGCTCAATATTATGATTGGCCAGCCGGACAGCACCGACAATCACCTGGCCCTGGACACCCTCGCCCTGGCGGCCGTACCGGAAAAAGACTACAACGGCTACCTCGCAGAAGCATACGAACACGCTTTTGCTTTTAAGATTTCAGAAAAGGAAACAGCCCTGAGTGAGCTCAGACTCAAAGCCGTAAAGTCCAATATCCTGCCTAAAGTGGGACTGTTTGCGGAATACTCCTACGCCTACCCGCAGATCCTGTTTTATCCCTATGCCATCAGCCTGTATGGTCTCGGACAGGTAGGCGTAAAAGCCGGATTGCCCATATCGGCGCTGTATCAGAACAAGCATAAAAAGGAAGCGGCAAAGATAGACCTGGAACGGCAGGAAATAGAACACGCCGATACAAAAGATAAAGTCAGGGAAGAAGTACGGGCCGGTTATCTCCGCTATACCGAAGCCCTCGAACGTATCCGCGTGGCGCAGGAAAATATCCTCCAGGCACAGGAAAACTTCCGGATCGTTAATAATACCTATTTCAATCAGCTGTCGCTGCTGACAGACCTGCTGGATGCGGAAACACAGCTGCTGCAGTCCCGCTTCGATCTCACCAATGCGGAAGTGACCGCACAATTGCAATACTATCAATTATTGAAAGCAACAGGCAACCTTTAATATGAGCAACACACACACGAACACGACGACGAACAAAACAGACAGGATTATATCGGGGATCACCACCGTGGTGGCCTCCATTGTGGTGATATGTCTCGCCATATGGGGCGTAAGGACGCTATTGCACCAATGGAAATATGAAGAAACCAACGACGCCCAGGTCGATGAATATATCAACCCGGTGGTAGCCAAGGTCACCGGTTATGTGGAATCCATCCGCTATGAGGAAAACCAGGAAGTAAAAAAAGGCGACACCCTGGTGGTGATAGACAACAGTGAATATGCCGCCCAGCAGCAGGAAGCCGATGCGGCGTTGCTCAACGCCAAAGCACAGGTGACTGTCATCCAGAGTAGTGTGACCACCTCCTCGGAAACGGCCAAAGTATACCAGTCCCAGATTGCCGCCGCCCAAGCGAAGCTGCACAACCAGGAACAGGAATATGACCGTTATAAAAAACTCTATGACGCCGAATCCGCTACCAAACAACAACTGGAAAAAGTAGAAGCGGCGCTGGCGGTAGCCCGTTCCGAATATAATACAGCAATAGATGCCCACAATGCGGCGATCGCTAAGATAAACGACGCCCGCGTGCAACAGAGCGCGCTGGAAGCCGAAATCAAAAGAAGGGAAGCAGTGGTGAAAAACAGGGACCTTACCGTGTCCTATACAGTGATCACGGCGCCGTATGACGGCAAAATGGGACGCCGTACCATACAGCCAGGTCAACTGATACAGGCGGGTCAAACACTGGCCTACATCGTAGACTGGGAAGCTGGGAAGTGGGTCGTAGCTAATTTTAAAGAGACACAGATACGCCACATGTTCATCGGGGAAACGGCCAGCATCGCGGTAGACGCTTTCCCGGGAAAGTCCTTCACCGGTAAAATAGAATCCCTGTCAGGCGCCACCGGCAGCCGGTTTTCATTGTTGCCTCCGGATAATGCTACCGGTAACTTTGTGAAGATCGCTCAACGTATTCCGGTACGGATACGGCTAAACGGTAACCCGGAAGAACTGAAAGCCCTTTCGGCCGGCATGAGTGTAAACGTATCTGTATCTAAAGCCCGCCGGTGATCATGAGTAAAGGCAATCGTATATTCAGGGCATGGGCGCCGGAATGGCTGATCAGGCTGACGATCTTCCTCGTCCTGTTTCCTACCGTCATGCTGTTTGCGCTGTCAACGGCCAACATCAGCGCGGCGACCGGGTTCTATGGCGTAGAACCGGCAGACATGCAGTTCTCTATGTTATTGTATTATGCCGCACTGGCCAGCTTCACGCCCCTGGAACGCCGTTTCTTCAGCCGTGTTTCCACCAAAGAGTACTTCCTGATATGCCTCGTGTTGCAGGTGCTCATCAGCTATGCCTGCTACCATACCCGCACGCTGCCGGTGCTCTTCGCCTGCCGGTTTCTGCAGGGGATGGTCAACTGCGGCGTGACAAGTATCTGTCTGACATTACTCTTCGGGAGGTTAAAATCAGAACACGCAAGGGAAACCGGCTACACCATCTTTTACTCCATGATCCTGTGTTCAGCCTCGCTCACCTCCCTGGTGACCGCGCCACTGGTGGACAACTACGAGTACAACGTACTGTATAAGATGATCATCTACACTTTTGTGCCCGGCGGGATACTGTTACTGCTGCTGATGAACAAAGTGCACCTGGTAAGAAAAACACCTTTGTACCAGCTGGACTGGGCCAGCTTTTTCCTGTACAGTCCCATGCTCATCCTGATCGCCTATGTGGTCACCTACGGGCAGCAATACTATTGGCTGCAGGACGATACCATCGTGTGGAGCCTGATCTGCATCGTGTTCCTGGCCATTGTGTTTGTGACGCGACAGCTGGTCCGTAAGCGGCCATTTATACACCAGGAGGTATTTCAGTCCAGGGCTTTTGTGTTCGGTATTTTTCTGATCGGGATGTTATATTTAATACGAGGCGCTTTCTCCATTACCACCACTTATTTCTCTACGGTACTGGGGATGGACCCCATCAATTTGTATGAGCTGTTGATTTACAATATCGTCGGGATCATTATCGGTGCGGTTATCTCCGGTAGGCTGATCATTAAAAAACGGCCGCTTCGGTTTATCTGGCTGGCAGGTTTTTCCCTGTTGTTATTATTTCATGGGGGCATGTATTTTTTGTTTGCCTCAGAAGCAGACATGAATACGTTTATCATACCCCTGCTGTTACAGGGTATGGGTGCCGGCATGGTGTTTACGCCGATATTGTTGTTTACCATTTCCTCGGTACCGGAAGCCCTGAGCCAGTCAGCCGCGGCGGTGGGCGTATTTATCCGCTTCGCGTTTTTCGGCATCAGCACGGCGCTGATAAATTACTTTTCCCTGTTTTATGCCGGCACCCATACGCTGCGGCTGACAGACCACATTTCAAGGGCAGATAATGGCCTGGAGGAACGCCTGAAGTTATACCAGTCAACCCTGCATACCAGGGGAATGGAATCCGATATGGCGGCCCGCGCAGCTACCGGGCTACTGGACAAGGCAGTGAAGAAACAAGCTTTCCTGAAATATGCGATGGACTATAATGAGCTGGTCGTTTTGTTGATCCTGGGGTTGATGTTACTGATCATTATGGCGCCGTTTATTAATCGTACGATCATTGACGTGAAGGCTAAACAGCCCGCTGCTGCTACGTTCTAGGGTTATAGTTCTACATGAAGTGAAAAAATATAAGCAGCTGATTCTGATGATGATATAATATATAAAAGAAAAGACGCATGAACTGCGTCTTTTCTTTTATTGATGATTTTATGTTGATGATATTACGGCATCAGCTCTTTCAGTTTTTTATCGAGTTCACCGCCTTCGAGTTTTTGAGCGATGATTTTTCCTTTCGGATCGAGGATGAACAGGGTCGGCAGCACCTGTACGTTGAACGTGTTTTTGGATACCTCGCTTTTAGCATCATGGGCTTGCGGCCACGGATTGTTTTCATCTTTTACCGCTTTAAGCCATGCGGCTTTGTCGCGGTCGGTGGAGATGCTGAGGATCTCAAAATTCTTGTCTTTGTATTGCGCATACAGTTCACGCATGTGCGGGAAAGAAGCGCGGCAGGGGCCGCACCAGCTGGCCCAGAAGTCGATCAGCAGGTATTTACCCCGGTAGTCGGAGAGCTTCACTGCTTTTTCCACTTCGTTCTTCAACGTGAAGTCGGCCGGTGTGGCGCCGTTGGCGCTCAGCTTACGGGCGGCGATTTCTGTTTTAATGGCTTCGCCTTCGCGCAGTGCTTTAATGCCTGGCGTCAGCCGTTCGTACAATGCGGTCAGTGTTTTGCTGTCCAGGGAGCCGCTGTTGCGTTGTAAGATAACGGCCGAAGCATAAGACCCGGGGTTCTTACTCACGTGGCGTTGTACCAGTTTAGTCGTAGCGGCTTTTTCCATAGTTTCCACATCGGCTGCTGCAGCGGCATTGGGGTTTTTACCGTAAAGGCTTTTCATCACATCTTCACCATATTTCTGTTTCATAGCCTTTTCGATAGCTTCCCAGGCTTTCTCCTGGTCAGCGGAGAAGGCGGCATATACCTGCTGCGCAGCGCCGTCCACAGAGGAGTAATGTGTACCATTACTGTCTATTGTTGCTACCACATGATAAGTACCTGGTTTGTCGATCAATATCGCCTGCGGCGCATACCCGCCTCTCACTTTTGAATCGTGGAGCGAAGCAAACAGTAAGCGGTAGGGTGCTTCAAAAGGAACTTCTCCTGAGAAGGTGTTGTTGACCACATTCATGGAGTCGTAGCGGTCCGGATTGCGGGAGTACATATCCATGCGGTTGTAGCCGCGGGTGTCACCGACCACAGTGCCTTTAATGACCACCGTCTTTTGCTGTGCATAGGCTCCTGTGCTTAAGGCGGTGAACAGCAGCAGGATACGGGCGCTTGTTGTTATTTTTTTCATATTGACAGATTGAATGGTTGGCATTGTAAGTTAATTTATTCCCCGACGGGTTGTATTAATCCCATTCCGGATTTTGTTTCAACTCTTTTCCTGCCGGGTATTTATTAAGTACATCTATCGGAATAGGGAACAGGTACATCTTCGGCGCTACAAATACCCTGTCTTCGATTTTTGTACGGGTATAGGTACGTTTACCGTTGACAACGGTGATGACCATACCGTACACCGGCTGACCGATGATCTGCGGACCTTTGTTCCAGCGACGCACATCGGCCCAGCGTTGTCCTTCAAAGGCCAGTTCCACCGTTCTTTCCCGCTCATATTTGTCCCATGTCATTTCTCCTGCATCGATAGTCGGCATACCAGCGCGCACCCTGAGGAGGTTCACGTAAGTGCGTGCCTCTTCTGCATTGCCCATTTTCAGCTGGCACTCTGCATAGTTGAGATATATCTCACCCAGCCGTATGATGACAGCATTGTTCAGGTTGGGATTGGAAATGCCTTTCAGGTCGTAGGTGGTGTCCAGGAATTTTTTGAGATAGTAGCCTGTTGGCGTGCCACGTTCAGCCGGATTAGCAGCGCTGCCTTTCTGCAGGTCCAGTATCTCGCCGCGGAACAGCATACCGTCATACAATACGCTGCTGTAAAGGCGGGGATCACGGTTTTCGTAGGGGCGTTCAGGATTGTAGGACGGCGACTCGTTCCAGGGCCTGCCGTCTTTCATCAGAAACGCATCTACGATGTTCTGGGTCGGATCGTTAACGCCACTGGCGAAGCCGGTGAGGTTACGCGGATACTCGTAATCGTTCAGGTCATGTTTTTGTTTGCTTTGCAGGCTGCCGAACTGTTTATCAAAAATGACCTCCACATTGTTATCATTACCCGGCTGGAACAGGGACTTGAAATCCGGGAACAATTTGTACTGGTTCAGGTCCATCACCTGTTTGGCGGCGGCAGCTGCGCGCGGATAGTCCAGTTCATTGAGCAGCAGCCTGCATTTCATGGCATAGCAGGCGCCTTGCGTGGCGCGGCCTGTCTGTGCAGGATCGGAATATTTGGCGGGAAGGAGCGTGGCGGCTGTTTCGAAGTCTTTCAGGATGAAGTTCACACATTCTTTGGCGGTAGCGCGTGGAACGGCCAGTTCATCATTCAGTCCCAGTGCCTTTTCTATGATGGGAAACGCTCCGAAATGTTGATAGATGTCCATGTAAAACAAAGCACGAAGGAAATGAGCTTCCCCGCGCATCCGTTGCTGCAGCGCGGCGCTGAACGGGGCTGACTGCAGCTGTTCCAGCAGCGTGTTGCATTTGCGGATGCTGGTGTAGTTGTCGGTCCATACTTCGGAGAACACGCCGGTAGCGGAGTTGTATTGCCCAAAGTTAACCAGCTGGCAATTCAGGTAAGGGCGGTTGGATTCGCCTTCGTCTGTATAGCTCATGGTAAGATCTCCGCCGCCTCTGTCGTACTCAGTGATAATGCCGGAGTAGATATTGGCAACATAGAGGTTCACCAGGTTACTGTCTTTCCAGATGACCTCATCGGTGAACTTATCCAGCGGTCCCTTGTTCAGAAAATCCTTTTGGCAGGCCGTCAGGCAGTAGGCGGTGAGCAAAAGAAGGAATATATATCTTTTCATGATGACTGTTATTGGTTGTTTACAGTTGAATGTTGACGCCGGCATTGTAGCTGCGGATGATGGGATAGGCTACTGTACCATTAGCTGCAGCTTCCGGATCTATTTGTTTCAAACGGCTGAAGGTGAGCAGGTTATTACCGTTGAGATAAACTCTTACTCCTTTAATGCCCGCAAGACGGAGCCACTGGGAGGGCACATTGTACGCCAGCTCAGCATTTTTCAGACGGATGAAGGCAGCGTTGCGTAACCAGAAATCAGAGTCCTGCGTATTGTTGACATAAGCGATGGACAGCCGCGGGAAGGTCGCGTTAGGATTCTCCGGTGTCCAGTAGTCTTTATGTATCTCCTGCGCATGACCGTCAGCATAGAAGGGGAAGGAGTAAGGTCCGTACACGTACGCCATCACGTTACCGTTGCCCTGCCACAGCAGGTTGAGCTCGAAGCCTTTGTAGCGGCCGCCCATAGCGATACCGTATTGTATTTCCGGGTAACCGCCGTTGTCGGTGATGACCTTATCGTTGTTGGTGATTTTACCATCCCCGTCGATGTCCACATAACGGATATCACCGGCAGACACGGTAGGATACAATGGTTTCGGACCTTTCTCCACTTCATCCTGTGACTGGTACAAGCCATCTGACACAAATTTGGCTTTGGGATTGCTGCCATTGAGCCTGATAGCCACCGGTTTGCCGGTCAGCCGTTGCCATTCCGGAATGCTGCTGGCCTCGGGATAATAGACCATTTTGTTGCGCGCAAAGGTGATGTTGGGTTTCACGTAGTAGGTGAACTTGCCCGCATTGCCGTTATAACCCGCGCTGATTTCAAAACCGCGGTTATCCACGATACCTGCGTTTTCCACCGGCAGGGTAATGCCAATAACGTCCGGTACGGCTTGTGCACGGGGAGCAAGGATGTCCTTGGTGCGTTTGTAGAAGTAGTCGGCGGTAATGCTGATCCGGTTGTCCCACAACTGCATATCGAAACCGAAGTTGCTCATCACTGCCTTTTCCCAGGTGAAGTTAGGGTTGGGCAGTACGTTCAGCTGAAGGCCCTGGTAATATACCGGGTTGACGCCCCCAAAAGAATAGCCATGGCTCACGCCATAAATGTCTGCACCCACCAGGCTGTAGCTGGCAAGGAACTGGTATGGATCTACACGGTCATTACCCAATTGGCCCCAGGAACCACGTAGTTTAAGATAATCCACCAGTCCGTGCTGCGGGAAGAAGTTTTCTTTGGAGATGACCCAGCCGGCGCCGATGGAAGGGAAGAAGCCGAAGCGGCCATCCCGGGGGAAGATGTCGGACCCGTCATAGCGGAAGTTCATTTCCAGCAGGTATTTTTGTTGATAGTCATAGGTGAAACGACCTACCACCCCTTGCCTGTACCTGCGGCTGGCGGTGCCTTCCACGGCTGTATTGGTGGGATCTGAAGCGTTCAGGATTTCCAGTGCCGGGGATACGAAGTTTCTGCCCGTAGCGCCGAAATACCGTTCGTTAAAAATCGTCTGGGTATACAACACCATGCCACCTACGTGGTGATCTTTAAAAGAACGGTCGTAGTTCACAGAGAATTCGCTAGTGGCGTAGAAGTTCTGCCGGTTGTTCTCTGTGAGTTCAGGTGCTGCCGGCAGGTTATTGGCTTTCTTCATAGCGCCGGCATTATCCATGGTATACAGGGCATACGGTTTCCAGAAGCTCCGGAAATTGGTCATGTTCCTGTCGTAGGCAAACGTACCTTTCACGGAAAGGCCTTCTGTAAAAGGCAGCTTGTATTGTAAGGACATGGTACCATTAAAAGTGTTGACGTTGTTTTGCGTGTAGCCGTCTTCCCCTCTGGATTGCTGATAAATATTACCCCTGGCAGCCGGAACGAAGCCATAAAGACCGTTGCTGTATTTATTGACATAATACGGCGGACTGGAAATGGCTATTTTCATTATCTGGGAGCTGGTAGCACGGGCGTCTCTGCTGTCAGACATGATGCCTGCCAGCTTCACATCGAACAGCAGGCCTTTGGCGATCTCCGACTGGAGGCTGCTGCGCACGTTGTACCGTTTGTAGGTCACCATCGGGTAAAAACCGCCTTCGTTGTTGTATCCGGCAGACACAAAGTAGCGTGTCTTTTCATTACCACCGCTTACAGACAGGTCATACCGCTGTTGTATGGAAGTGGGAGCGAGGATATCATTATACCAATCGGTGTTCGGATAACGGTCAGGGTCGCTGCCTGTTCTGAATTTCTCCAGCACTTCGTCCGTGTAACCTTTACCTACGGCCGGGTTGAAGCTGTTCTCATTTTTGAGCGCCACGTTATACAGCCCTGCATATTCGTAAGAGCCCAGTGGTTTAAGGGCCCTGGTCTGTTGCTGCACGGTCAGGTTGCCGCTAAAGCTGATAGACGGTTTACCGGTTTGACCTGCTTTGGTAGTTACGAGAATCACCCCGTTGGCTGCTCTGGCGCCGTATACCGCGATAGCGGAAGCGTCTTTCAGCACGGAGATGGTTTCAACGTCTGTAGGGGCGAGGTCGTCCAGGCTCCGGTTGGGAATACCGTCGATCACCACCAGCGGTTCTGAGTTATTAGTGGTGCTGATACCGCGTACATAAAAGGTAGATCCTTTGCCGGGAGCGCCATTGGCTTTGGAAACAAAGAGACCTGGTACGCGGCCGGACAGGGCGTCGGTGACCCTGGCCACGGGCGCTTCCGTAATTTCTTTGCTGTTGACAGTAGCTACTGCACCGACTATCTTAGCTCTCTTTTGTTCACCATAACCTACGACCACCACTTCTGTCAGTTCTTTGGAAGACGCGATCAGCTTCACGCTTACCGGGGCAGCGCCCGAGGCCAGTACCTCCTGTGGGGTATAACCCACGCCGCTGATCATCAGTTTTTTATTGGCGGCATTCGGTATGTTGAATACACCATCGGCGTCCGTGTAGGCGCCGGTGGTAGTACCTGCTACCTGTACGCTGATACGTTCGAGGGGAGCGCCTTTATCGTCGGTAACACGTCCTCTTGCCGCAGATATGGTAGCAGCGGGAAGTGAGGAGACCTCGTCCTTTTTAACCTCATTGTCAGCCGTCAGCACCTGGTTGCTTTTGTCTTTATTGACGGTAATGGCGTAGTAATCCTTTTTAATGTAAAGGAACAACAGGCCGTTGGGGTAGAGGATCGCTTTCAGCTGATCTTCTACGCTCTGGCTGCCGGCGAGATCGGGATTAAAGGAGGTGTACTTTTCGTTGGCCAGTGTTTTGTCATAGACAAAAGTGACACCGTATTTCTTTTCCAGTTTTTTCAATGCCGCATCCACGGTCATTTTTTCCTGTCGTTGTTTGCCGGTTGGTACGGTTTGCTGTGCCATGGCCCTCTGCGGAAGGGTGGTGGCGTTCAGGCAAAGCAATACCATTCCCATAGGGAAGAATAAGACTTTCCTCATCGTTAGTTGGTTTTATGATTTTGGTTAGCGTTGCGCTAGTCCTTGTTTAGCATACAGTCGGCGAATGGTGGGTGCTCTGAACTGAATGGTCGATGTTTGATGTTTGTTTCTAATTTTTATTTTCGGTTACTGAAATACATAGTATCGTTCTTGCGGCTGATTTGTATATCAAGCACATTGGAGATGATAAAGAGAATGTCAGCTTTGTTCTCCAGGTATATAACACCTTCTATTTTCCTTTCCTTTATTTTTTCATCGCTCACCACGATTTTCTCTCCGTAGTTGTTTTCCAGGATGTCTATGACGTCAGACAGGGGAGCATCTGTCAACGTCAGCTTACCCTGTGTCCAGCTGCTGTAGCTGCTGTCAGCTTTTAAAGCGGAAACCTGTCGGGCCTGTGCGTTGTATTCCACGAGATCGCCAGGGGAGAGGATCCTGCTGGTCTGCTGTGGATCATGAAAATCGACACGCACTTTTCCGGATTGCAGGAAAATAGCGGTCCGGTGCTGGCGCTGCTTCAGGTCAAAGGTGGTACCGAGTACGGTCACATCGGCATCCGTAGTATGTACGATAAACCCGGCTGCTTTTTTATCCGGGTTCACCCGGAACCAGGCCTCGCCATGCAGCCACAATTCACGCAGCTGTCCGTTCAGGGAGCGGCGGTATTGCAGGGTGGAGTTGGCCCGCAGTGTTACGAGCGAGCTGTCGGGAAGCACTACCTGCCTGGTTTCCCCGAAAGCGGTAGACACCTTCAGTGTCGCTTGCTGCCGCCAGGTATAGAAGGCAGCGGTGCCGGCGATAGCCAGTAACCCCGTCCAGATGGCGGCACGGCGCCAGGTAAGTACAGCGTATAGGCGTCGGCGTTGAACGGGCGACTGCCGGCGTTGTGCGATGGTACCGGTGAACCGTTGGTACGACTGTGCCACCATTTCTTCCGTTGGTACGTGTTCGGCGAACCGTACCTGTAAGAGCAGTTGCTTTGCCGTTGTTGCTGTGGCTGCGTTTTCCGGGGCTGCCGCGATCCAGTTTTCCCACCGGGCGGCGACCGTCGGGTCTTGCTGCAATGCCCATCTCACAAAAGACGGATCGCCCAGCAGTCCTGTTATACTATATTTTTCATTATCCGGTTTATCGCGCTGCATCCTTTTTTAGCTGATTACTGATATATATAAGTCGGCACAGGGAGATATTACCCCATGAAAACAAAAGTTTTTTAAATTTTTTTTGTTACTGCCGGAAAAACAATAACCGGAGCATAGGTAGCAGCAGGTAGAAGGGGATGTTCACCAATTGTTTAAGTTCATCCAGTGCCCGGGCCATGAGTTTATAAGTGGCTTTAACGGAGATATCCATCACCGTGGCAATCTCATCATACTGCATGTTTTCATAGAAGCGGAGATAGACGGCTTCCCGCTGCCGGGGGGTGAGCTGTTGTAAAGCCTGTAGTACGGCCGCTTTCAGCTGTTGGTCCTGTTCCCGTAGGATCAGGAGATGGTCGGCGCCGAATTCCGGGGTGGCGGACTGGCTGGCCCGCTCTTCGCGCTGCATCCGCTTGACGGCGTCTTCGTGATAGCGGAACAGTTTGCGGCGGAAGCTGCTGTAGACATAACTCTTACTGGCGTCCATCGTCGGGTTGCGGCTATGGGCCTGCCACATGGATACAAATACGTCATGAATGGCGTCTTCAATCAGACTGTTGTTGTCCGTGAGTTTCCTGCCGTAGTTGTACAGCTGCCTATAGTACATTTTATAAGCAGCTGCCGCCTCTGGGGAATCCGGAGCATTAAATATAACGTTGATATCCCGTTGTTCATGAGTATCCATCAGCGAGGCTAAAGATAGAAATTTTCCCGTTATTATCTTGTAAGCCAAAGGGTAGGCGGCAGATAACAGGGAAGAAGCAGAAATATTTTTGTCAGAACGGCAGACTTTTTTATTTTTGTATTGATCATTACAAAAATGAGAGGAAGACCAACAACATATGATAACGACGCTGTTGTTTTAAAGGCCCAGGAGGTATTCTGGGAGAAAGGCTACAGCGCTACGTCCCTGCAGGACCTGCAGGCGGCCACTCAAATGGGAAGCGGCAGTTTGTACAATACCTTTCGTGGCGGCAAGAAAGAACTCTTTTCCAAAGCCTTGCAGCAAAGGCGGGAAGCCTTTCAGGCTTTCAAAAGGGAATTGAAACAGCATCCCTCACCGGTAAGCCTGATCAAGGACTTTTTCAGAAGCCTCGCAGATGCCGATGAGCATACGCATCTGAAGGGATGTATTGTGGCCAACACGGTGACTGCCCTGGCGTTCGTGGACCAGGACCTGGAGATGGAAGCGGTGAATATCCTGAAGGATGTGGAGCGGATGTTTACTGAAACGATCCGGGAAGCCCAGAAATCGGGCGCCATAACCAACCCAGCGGATGCCGCTGTTTTAGGAAGATACCTGATTACCTGTTGGAATGGCCTTAACGTGACCCGGAGAATGCATCCTGACAAAGAGAAACTGAAAGCGCTGATTGACATACAGCTCAGTATACTGCAATAAAATTTTTTACCTTTTTTTGTAATGATCATTACAAAAAATAAATTCAGACCGAAAATATGGACTTACAATTAGCATCGAAACGTGCATTCATCAGCGGTTCCACGCAGGGAATCGGATTTGCAGTGGCAGCGTATTTAGCACAGGAGGGAGCCGAAATAATCATTCATGGAAGAACACAGGCAAAAGTAAACATGGCCGTAGAGCGACTCACAGCTTCGTTGCCCGGAGCCGTCGTTACAGGAATAGCAGCAGACCTGGCAGTACAGGAAGAAGTGGAGGCACTACTGCAGCAGTTGCCGCCAGTGGATATACTCATTAATAATGCGGGCATATTTGAAGTGAAGGACTTTATGGATATTCTTCGACGTCAACGTCATGAGCGCCGTGCGGCTTTCCAGGCATGTGTTGCAGGGAATGTTGTCCCGTAATTGGGGACGGATCATTTTTATCAGCAGTGAATCAGCTATCAATGTCCCGGGCAACATGATCCATTATGGTGCCTCCAAAGCGGCCATGCTGGCGCTTAGCAACGGATTGTCGAAATTAACCAAGGGCACGGCAGTGACTATCAATACGATTCTGGGCGGGCCGGCTTACTCCGATGGTGTGGCTGCGGTAGTGGAGCACCTCGCCGCCAGTCACCAGCAACCTGTTGACACCATCAAGCAGCAGATTATGCAAAGCGCTAATCCACACTCATTACTGGAACGTTTTATTGACCCCGCAGAAATAGCCAGCCTGGCGGCCTACCTGGCAAGCCCGCTATCATCTGCCATCAACGGCGCTTCCATACGGGCCGATGGCGGTGTGCTACGAACGCTGTAACGGCCTGTTACAAGGGATTAAAAAGCGAATTTTTCAGCCAGAAAGCGGGAGGGAGGCACTCCCAGGAATTCCCGGAAATCCCGGACAAGGTGCATCTGGTCAGCATAGTGGAACTCATAGGCGAGGTTGGCCCAGTTGACGTCGGGAAACCTATCCTTATACTTCAGCAGGTGTGTAAACCGGATCATGCGGCTGAACAATTTCGGCGTGGTGCCGATTTCACGAATAAAATTCCGCTCCAGCTGCCGCCGCGACAGAAATATCTTGTCCGATAAGTCACGGATAGAAGAGGGCGCCAATGTGTCCTCGATCCTGGAGACCAGTTCCGAAACAGCGGCCGATGGCCGGACGCCTTTTTTCTGAGCGGTGGCCAGCCGCAGAAGGTAGGGCTCAATGACCGCTACACAAGCAGCTATATCCCGACAGAAAGTAAGCTGTGCCTGTATTTCAGTGAAATATCCGGATAACACCGTCGTCGCATCTACGGACTGGTCCCTTAGTTCGTCTGCCGGAATGCCCAGTAATCGGTATAGTCCCCCGTGTTGAAGGCGAACAGAAAATGAAATGAAGTCACCGCTCAGATCAATCTTATATTTAGTAAAGGTCCTCGGCCCACGGATGTTGCATCGCACAAAAGGCAACGATTTCCCGGTATGCAGGTCCAGGGTCTCAAACGGGTCGCCCAGGAAGAAATCAATAGAGCTGAACACACGCAGGGGCATATCTCTGACCAGGGTCATACCAGCCGGAATACGGATGCACCGGTACACATATTCGTAAACGAAAGGAGCTAACGCCCGGGTCGGCGGACAGTGGTTTTCACATATGGTTTCGGCGGTTAACATGGCTCCTTAAAGCTACGCCGATTTCCCAAAGCAGCGATGCGTATAAACACGCTAATTTACCGCGATAAACGTCGTTTTTCTTCTATACAGGTTCATTGATCCTTGGGAATTTTGCAGTAAAATCAATCTTCTCACCCCCAAAAACTGAAGGAGGAAACAGTATATGAAATCCAGAACCTCATTACAGTTAAACATCCAGTTAAATCACATTCATTGTTTCGATGAAGGTGACGGCCCCGGCAATGCAGAACCTTATCTGTGGACGCTGTTCTATAAAATCGATGGCGATACTTTTCGTTTCGGTAACGATAATGACCCGGAGGAACAGCTCCTGTGGGGCGCCGTTACTATCGAAAAACGAAACCCGTTGCATGGCAATCTGAACAACAACAATGTAGACGAAGACGATGTAGTCGCCATCCCGCCAGCCATCGGAAAATGGGAAACCGTGCTCCGGCCTATCCCGGTAACAGACAACAACAAAAGTATGGTAGCCGCTCTGTCCGACGATTTTACCGACTTGCCCGGCATCGCGGGTGTGGTAGTGATCCTGATGGAGGAGGACAACCTGAGCAACGACGCTGTAGAAGCCGGTTACAACGCTTTTTGCGCTACTTTCCAAGCGAAGATGAACCAGCTGATCAACGGTCGCGACCTGGTGCGGCTGGCTGCAGGCATCACGGAAGAAATGGAAAACGACCTGGAAGCAGCCGTTCGGGAAGCGGTTGAAGCCGCTATTCCGGACAGTATGAATTTCCTTGAAAAAGTATGGAACTGGATCGCGGGACCGGATCAAACACTGGGATCTGCATCTTTCCGGTTCGGACACGATGACCTCGTAGCACATGGACAAATTCTCTTCCGGGAACGTTGGAAGGAAGGAGTCAGCGTGACCACACCACTCGACATAAACGTCAAAGAATTCATTATCAGGGGGCCTGGCAGGGTTATCGAAAGTGGAGGCGAATGGGAAATTTTCGGTCTGGCTTCGGGGATACCACTGCCCGTGGACCAGTTCATCGGCGAATTCGGCCCTCCGGTTACCTTCACGCAAAGTGAACTGGCGATCCAGTCTTTCCGCCACCGGTCAGAAACGGCTCGCCGTGAAGGCTACGCCGGTGCGTACCCGACGTTTAAAACAGTGCGTGACAAGTATGGTAACGAGTTCGGCACTACGGTGTTTCTTACACACGAGGGCGCTGACCGAAACAATGTATCCTGGTATGCATTGGGAATGCCTGACCTGGAAGATTTCATCGCGAGAATGAAATCGGCGCATACCTATGCCGTACAAAATGGGTATGTGAGCGGCTTGCCCGCGTTCTATGAAGCGCCGTCCATCCTGGGCATTCTGAAAGCGTTCGAAAATACATCGCTACACCAGTTGGCCGGGAGGACCGGCAGCACAGTAGTCCGTCCAAAAACAAATCCAATACTGCAAACAGCGGCCATGCACGCAGGCATGGAGCTGGCCGGATCAGCCAACGGAGGCCGCTACCAGGCGGCTACCCGTTTATCCGGCGAAGTCGTGGAGAGGGCCGTAAAACCACAGCAGGGAAATCAGCTCTTAAAGCATCAGGCGCTGACTGAAGAAGTTGGTAAGGTCAACCCGGTGCTGACCAGTATAGAATGTGGCACCGTGCTCATCAAGCCGGAATTTGCCGACCTGGAATATGTTAAACCCGCCGACCTGGGAAACCCCCAATTAGGAGATATTCCGTCCAGGTTTATTGCGGCGCACGATTTTGCTGTGAAGCGTGGATACGTCAGCGGATATCCTACATTTTTCGACCGCAATATGTCATTCGAAATGTCGGGCTTCGATCTGCGCTGTGGCACCGTATTGCTGAAGCAGCAGGCAGCGGTTGTGAAAGACGTATTGACTTTTAAAGCGCCAGCCTGATAAGAAATGATCCGACCGGGGAGCACCGGCCGGATCATTTCTTATTTAGCGGCGAGATTCCTGCATCAACACCACCACGGGTTTAATGCCCCGAAATCTCCCCAGAAAATGAAGGCCCTGAGAATCGCATATTTCGCGTTTTCTTTGACCAGAATGCGGGAATATCAACGCAGCAAAGAAGGCGATAGGCTGATGCCGTTGCATTGGTTTAATTCTTCCTAAAATTGAAAGCGCTGAGAATCGTGTATTTCATATGCCGATGGCCTGTCTGCCGAAAGGAAACATCATCAACGCGAAATGCATCGCATTTCCGCGCCTGGGTGGTAGAGTAGCAGCTCCTTGAGAAGCGCGCGAGAAGCGCTTGCGGTGAAACACCTTTGACCGACCAGCAGACGTGTCTTTTCTGAGACGGTTCAGGCGAAGAATATCTGCCCGGTTTAATAGGAATTCTTAATTAGGGTAGACCTAAATACTTTCTTTCGTCTTTATGGCTGTTTTCTATTTAACATAATGTTTATTATAAGAATATTGGGAAGCTTGATTTTTTTTCTATCAAAGCGAGAAGGTTTTTACCAAAAACAAACTGGATTTCCGTCAAACGAAGCCGCTGTGGCTTGTTTATACGGATTCATGCTGAACAGATGTACAGATATTCGATTCTCGGCGCACACTATTTTGCGGTTTCGGACAGCCCGATCACGGACCGGAGACGCAGATTTGTTTTCAGGGCTCCTTGCTATCAGGAAATATAAACCAGGGAACAAACTAAAATGCCGCCAGGTTAACCCATACCCCGGCGGCAAAAAAAAATTAAATAAAAGCAATGAATTCTATCACTTCTCCATCCAGCCCGTACACCAGTGCGTTGCGAACTTTCAAGGGCGGTAATCCCAGCGATAACTCACAAGGCTCAACGCAGATCGTAGCGCCGAGCGATAATGCATGCATATAAGCGGCGTCCACATCATCAACCGTCAGCGCCAGGTGTAGCAGCGCGCCCGCTACAACGCTTTCTCCTGGCGCTTTCCGGCGTCCCTGCGTGGCTACATTGGCGTCTTTATCGAAAATCTCCACAAAGGAATGCGTGCCCGGGATCCGCAGCAGCGCGGCGTGCGTGATATTATACTCCGGCAGCGCCCAGGAATGAAAAGGTTCAAGGCCCAGCGCCTCGTAAAAACTGCAGGTAGCGGCGAAATCGTTGGCCTGTATAGCCAGATGATGGATGCCGGTGATATTCGTCTTCTTCATGGGGCAAACTTACTGCAAGATAAGTACGCAAACATCGGGCTAACAAAATTGTTAGCGCTAAAAATCGCCACCACAGCGACTTTAACGTTCAAATTTTGACACGATCAGCTTCTGAGAGGCATATATACCGGAATGACCGCTGAAATAATACGCGGTGAAACATGCTACGGCAAAATACAGCACATGATCGGCACCAAAAAGTTCTACGCCCATCAACGTACAAGCCAGCGGGGTATTGGTGGCTCCTGCAAAAACGGCGATGAATCCCAGTCCGGCGAAAAGATCTACCGGGGCTCCCAATAACAGAGCCAGCGTATGCCCCAGCGCGGCGCCCATAAAAAACAGGGGGGTCACCTCCCCTCCTTTAAAGCCCATTCCCAGCGTCACGGCGGTGAAAACCAGCTTCCAGAGCCAGCTCCAGTCAGATATATGCCCCGTGTCGCGGAAAGCGTTCACGATGCTGATCCCGTCGGGCGACTGGCTGTACACACCCAATCCTAAATAATCCCGGGTGCCAGCGATGAATGTCATGGCGATCACTATCAACCCACCTGCCACGGGTATCAACCAGGGTATCTTAATATAGGTGTTAGCGTTATATTTGATAGCATGTATCAGCCACGAAAATAAAAAGCTGGTCAGCCCGAAAGCTACGCCGCAGACAATGACTTTCAGCAACAACAACAGATCAGCTTTCACGAAAGGTATGAAAGGCGTCAGATGCGTACCGGTATATAATATCTGGTAATGAGTATGGGATATGCCCAAGGCAGAACAAACCACGTCGGCCAGTACGGCGGCTATCAGGCAAGGTACCAGCGCATCATATCGCATAGCGCCGATGGCCAGCACCTCCAGCGCAAAGACGGTGCCCGCAATGGGTGTACCAAATACCGCCCCGAAACCCGCTGCGATACCAGTCATTAATAATATACGTATATCCCTTTCGGTTAGTCCCAGCGTTTTTCCGATCCAGGCGGCCATACTGCCACCTATCTGTACTGCTGTGCCTTCCCGTCCGGCGGAACCGCCAAACAAATGGGTGATCACCGTCGTCAGCAGTACCAACGGCGCCATCCTCGCGGGAACACCGCCACCAGGCTGGTGTATTTCATCCATGATCAGGTTATTGCCCTTCTCTGCGTTTTTGCCGCCAAGACGGTACAACCAGTAAATCAGTACCCCTGCCGCAGGCAACAGGTATAACAACCATCCGTGCTCAAAACGAAGGTGCGTCGCCCTGTCGAGCAACCATAAAAAGAGGGCCACCAGGCTGCCCACAATCAGGGCAACGGGTAATACCAATACTGTCCATCGCAGCAGCTGATACGCCACTGTCACCTGTTCCGGTTTATTTGTGTGTTGTTTCATGTCCTACAAACAGCAGTTTATAACGATACGTCCGTATCGTCAGGTTCGTTTTGTAGGCGCCATCAGTTCCGGAGGACCCGGAACGGTTCTGAGCAGGAAGACACCATTTCCTGTGTCGCAAAAATAAAACTAATCTGCTAATAATCCAGCATAATATGCTGCGCCCCAGAGGGCTGACTTATCATTATTGACAATATGTATCGGAACGCTGGTCAGCAACTCGGCCATCCGGTCGCCCTGCAGATAATGATGATAGAATTCTCCCGTTTCCAGCAGCCGCGCTATCTTCGGCGGAATACCGCCGCCGAGGAACAAGCCCCCGGTGGATTTCATCTTCAGCACCAGGTTACAGGATTCACGGGCCAGGTAACGGACAAACAACTCCATGGTCTTCACACAGATGGCAGCTTTGCCTTCCATCGCCGCCTTGCTGATCACCGCAGCATCATCACCAGCCTCCATTTCAGCTTCCAGCGCCGATGGCACTTCCATGCCTTTCACATCGCGGAGAAATTGGTAGATGGTCACAATGCCCGGTCCTGAAATCACACGCTCCCAGCTGGCAATCTCATATTTCTCCTGCAGGTAACGCAACAGGGCGATGTCCAGCTCTGTGCGGGGCGCAAAGTCGCCATGGCCCCCTTCCGTAGGAAACGGATGATGGTGCTGGCCGTCCCAGTACAACCCCGCCATGCCCAAACCGGTACCTGGCGCAATAATAGCCATATTACCACTGTTGTCGGCAGCGCCGCGGTGCAGCGTGGTCAGTTGCCCCGGAGATAAAGTAGCCAACCCATAAGCCGTAGCTTCGAGATCATTAATCAGCGCTACGGCACGAATACCCGTAGCCTGACGGATCTCGTCTTCACTCAGTTCACGCGCCAGGTTGGTCAGCTCCACTTTTCCTTTCACCACAGGCCCGGCTACGCCGATGCATATACGTTGCGGCTGCTGATCTCCCTGACTGATAAAATGCTGGATAATTTCGGAGAAACTGGCATAATCACGGGAAGCATATTTGTCCTCACGCACCACATCCAGACCGCCATCGGCCAGCCGGAACAGCGCCAGGTTAGTTTTGGTGCCTCCCAGATCGCCCGCCAGCAAATACAGGTCTACCCCCTCCTCATATACGGGCGCTACAAACTTCGGCAAATAGTGCTGCTTTTTGATCGTCTGCATAACATCGTCAACTTATCTCCTAAAAATAGTCAAATTGGAACAGCATTTGCCCCTCGTTGAACAATTTTCTGAAAAAAATGTAAAACCAATAAATTGATTTTAATGGAAAGACATACCTATCAGACTGGACTTATCGGGAACTGCGCCTTCCTGGCGCATATCAACAAAGACACGAATGTAGACTGGCTCTGCTGGCCACGGATGGACAGCTCCTTCATTTTTGGCGGGCTGCTCGACCGTAAAAAAGGAGGTACGTTTTCCATCCTTCCCAACGGTGATTTCGACTCCCATCAATATTATATGGAGAACACCAACGTGCTCTGTACCGAAATCACCACAAATGAGGGCAGCTACCGGGTAACGGACTTTGCCCCACGCTTCCTGCAATACGAACGTTTTTTCAAGCCGTTGATGCTGATCCGGAAAGTAGAACCGCTGGAAGGCTCTCCCCGCATCCGGGTGAAATGCACGCCCACCTGCGATTATGGCGCAGCACAGCTGCACCCCGTCCGGGGAAGCAGCCACATTGAATTCGTAGGATGTGAAGACAAAATCAGGCTGACCACCAATATCGCTGTCAGCTATGTTTTTGAAGAAGAATATTTTGTGCTGAATGAAACCAAGTACCTGATACTTACCTACGGGCAACCATTGGAGGCCGCACTAACCAGCACAGCCGAACGCTTCCTGCGGGAGACCATCGTCTATTGGCACACGTGGATCAAACGTTCCTCTATCGCTGGTTATCATCAGCCCTACGTCATCAGGGCGGCGCTGGCGCTCAAAATTCACCAAAACGAAGATACCGGCGCCATCATTGCCGCCAGTACCACCAGTCTCCCTGAATTCCCGGACAGCGGGCGTAACTGGGATTACCGCTACTGCTGGATGCGCGATACCTATTATGTTATTACCGCGCTGAACCATATCGGGCATTTCGAGGAAATGGAAAAGTACTTCAGCTACATCACCGACATCTCTTTCTCCGGGGACTTTCGCTACCAGCCGCTGTATGGCATTACCGGTAAAAAGGAACTGGTGGAAACCATTCTCCCCCACCTCGACGGCTATATGGGCAACCAACCCGTCAGGATCGGCAATCAGGCCTACGAACATATCCAGAATGATATATATGGACAGGTGCTGATTTCTATGCTTCCCCTTTACACCGACCACCGCTTTATTTTCTCTGAACGAAAAGATTCCGACCGCTGGATTAACCTCCTGCTGAAGAAAATAGAACGTACCATCGATGAAAAAGACGCAGGTATCTGGGAGTTCCGGAACATGGCTAACGTGCATTGTTATACGAACCTGTTTCAGTGGGCCGGCTGTAACGCCGCAGAAAAGATGGCGCGCACCATCGGCAATGAAGAGCTGATCGACAGGGCCATTGCATTGAAAAACCGCGCCGCCGCCCATATTGAAAGCTGCTACGACCCGGTCCGCAAAGTATACACCAACGCCGCAGGCAGCCAGCATCTCGATGCCAGCACCCTGCAACTGATCATGATGAACTACCTGGACCCCGCCTCCGAAAAGGCGCGCGATCACCTGGCCGGCCTGGAAAAGGAACTGAAAACGCCGGAAGGACTCTTTTACCGGTACCGTCACTCCGATGATTTCGGATTACCCAGGACCACTTTCCTCGTATGTGCATTCTGGTATGTGGAGGCCCTCGCCTGCGTGGGACGCCTGGATGATGCGCAGCGCGAATTCAGTAAACTGCTGCAGTACTCTAATCACCTGCTGCTTTTCAGTGAAGACGTGGAATCTGCTACCGGCAGCCAGTGGGGTAATTTTCCGCAGGCATACAGTCATGTAGGCCTGATGAATGCTGCCTATCGTATCGCCATGAAACTGGACAGGCCAATATTCCTGTAACGAATACAAAAGGGTATTTAGATAACAGTGGGTTTTCAAATTATATATTTATTATTTATATATAAATAAAACCCACTATTATCTAAATACCCTTTTCCGCGGCTTAATCCAGGGAAACTGTTTTCAGGGTGCGTAACAGGTGCCGCACCTCATGATGACTGCGGAGATAATATTGCGCCGCAGACACCTGGCTTCCTACCTTGATCGTAATCGCCTTTGGCGGTAAGGCTTTGAAAATATCCTCGTCCGTCACGTCATCGCCCATGGCCATAATAAAATCGTATTTCTTATGATTCAGCCAGCTCAGCGCGGCCTTCCCTTTATTGATCTCTACATTTTTCACTTCGATGACTTTGTCGCCGGGTAATACCTGTAACCCCTTCTCTACGGTATAATACCGCAGGGTGTTCATCAGCTCATTGGCACGCAGTTCTCCCAAACCGGATTCCACTTTACGGTAATGCCATACCAGCGAGTAACTCTTTTCTTCCACGAAAGAGCCCGGCGTACGGTCGGTAGCCAGTTCCAGCATAGGCAGTATCTCCTGTTTCCACTTGTCTGTCAGTCCCGGAAGCTGGTACCACTCCCCTTCTTTTGTCTTCTGCCAGGCGCCATGTTCCGCGATCAGGTCCAGCGGCAAATGCCCGAACCACTCTCCCAGCGTTTCGTGTTTCCTGCCGCTGATCATGACAAGATCATTGCCCGGATAGGCGGCCAGTTCGCGCAGCAACTGGTACAGGTCAGGGTCCGGCGCGGCCATATCGATATTGGTCTGAAAACCTACCAGCGTGCCATCATAGTCGAGGAAGATGATGCGCCTTTTGGATTTCCTGTATTGCTGGCGGATCATCACCGCGGTTTCCTGGTTGACCCTGCGGGCCAGCATATTCTGCTGCATTTCATTCACTTCCTCCAGGCGGGTCATGAAAAGCTTCACCCAGTGATTAATATTAAATTTAGACACCAGCTGCCGCATTTGTTTCATGCGCCGCTGTTGTTCTGCCTCCGGCATGTTCAACGCATCCACGATGGCGCGGGTAATGGCTCCGATATTGTTGGGATTGACGATGATGGCGTCTATCAATTCTTTAGACGCCCCTGCCATTTCACTGAGGATCAGCACTCCATCGTTATTATTGCGACTGGCCACATACTCTTTGCTGACGAGGTTCATCCCGTCGCGCATGGGCGTCACCAGGCAGATATCGGCATAATTGTATAAGGCTGCCAGCACCTCCACCGGGAAGGAACGGTAAAAGTACTGCACCGGGTGCCACGAGAGCGTGCGAAAACGGGCGTTGATATTGCCCACCAGTTTGTCGATTTCATCGCGCAGCTCTTTGTATTGTGGCACAGTATCCCGCGAAGGCACCACGATCATATACAGGACAACTTTACCGACATATTCCGGATGCAGTTGCAGCAACAGCTCAAAGGCCTGCAAACGTTGCAGGATCCCCTTGCTGTAATCCAGGCGGTCAATGGAAAGCACCATCCGCTCCTGCTGAAAATTCTCCCGCAGGCTTTGCAGCTGGTGTTTTACTTCCGGGTCGTTTCCGAGGGCAGAAAATTTGTTGAAGTCTATACCCATCGGGAACGTCTCTACCACGACAGCACGGTCATTATAGGAAACCACGTTGGCACTGGTATTCACCGGGAGGATACGGCTGGCGGCATTGAGGAAGTGACGGGTGTCGTCGAAGGTGTGAAAGCCCATCAGGTCGGCACCCAGCATCCCTTCTATCAGCTCCGCGCGCCATGGAATGAGGCGGAACAACTCGTAGGAAGGGAAAGGAATATGGTTAAAAAAGCCGATGGAGATCTCCGGCATCTCTGCACGGAGCATGCCGGGCAACAGTAACAGCTGGTAATCGTGTATCCAGATGATGTCGCCCTGTTCGGCAACCTGCATCACGATATCCCTGAACTTTTTGTTCACCTGGTAGTAGGCATCCCAGTAAGCCTGATCGTAACGGGCATACACGGACATGTAATGGAATACCGGCCATAAGGTCTCATTGGAAAATCCTTCGTAGAAATAATTGATTTCTTCCTGCGTGAGAAAAACGGGCATCAGGTTCATCTGCCTGAGCTGTTTGGTGATTTTCTCCTGTTGTTTCGGATCGGTGATTTCCTGTCCCGGCCATCCCAGCCAGATGTTATTGCCTTCTCTGTAAATAGATCCCAAACCGGTAGCCAATCCGCCTTCACTGGCCTGCAGTGAAAATTCACCGTCTTTCTCTGTAATTTTTACCGGTAGCCTGTTCGAAACAATAATAGTCTTTCTCATAGTCAGTTTATATCTCTAATTATCAATTACGTGATCTGTGCGCAGTGACAAAAACAAATAGCACACCCAAAAGAGCGGAACCGATACATATAAATAAATATAATGCTGCTAAAGCGGCTGTGGTTCATCAACAGGGACCGTCCGGAGTTGGACAGCGGGTTTTCCTGCAAAGTGTGATTCTCGCAATATAGTGATTTTCAGGGGCAAAAGGAAGGGAAATATCTCCCCTTCCTGCGAAATACTTGCTACGCAGGGGTTTCAACACATATAAAAATAAAGGGTATTTATTGACCGAGCAGTTGTTCCATCAGCTGCATCCCTTTAACGGCATCTTCCACTGACGAGGGATTGGCTCCCCGGCCGCGGAAATATTGCACCACTTCCGCAATGAGGGGCGCCTGTACGTTAGCGGGCATATCAAAACGGAAATGCTCCGTTCCGGCGGCTGTCTCCAGCTCCGCCAGGTGAAAATCCCGGAAGAAATGAAACCGGATGGTACCGGCCTCTCCGGTGAGGATACAGGTATCGTCCTCTTTTCCCGCAGGTGCGGTAAAGTTCCAGCTGCCGTTAAACAGCACACCGTCGGGAAACAATATCTGTCCACTCACCTGGTCGGCTATACGCGGATCCGTCCCGGTACTGATACCGGTCACCCGGACAGGTTCCCCGAAATAATACAGGAGGATATCCAGCTGGTGGGGCGCCAGATCATGAAAGTGCCCGCCGCCTGACAAGGCGGGGTCGAGGCGCCAACCGGCGTTTTCTTTCGGGGCATCTTTCCACAGGCGTAGCTCCGCATGGCGCACCTGGCCAATGCGGCCTTCGGCCAGCCACTGTTTCACTGCAACGAAAGCTGGCAGGCGCCGGCGGTAATGTGCTACACAGGCACGAACACCGGCCGTACTTACCGCTGCGGCTATTCGGCGGGCGGCGGCCAGATCGAGGCCGACCGGCTTCTCTATATACACCGGCAACCCCTTTTCGATGGCTGCAAGCGCATATTCTTCATGACTTCCGGGCGGCGTGGCAATATAAACGGCGTTCACATGAGGGTCCTGCAGCAGATCGTAAGCATCATCATAAAAGCGGTCTACCTGGTGACGCTTCGCATAGTCCTGCGCCAGTTCCCTGTTCCGGCGCATAACGGCCACCACATCGCTGTTGGCCGCCAGCCGGAAACCCGGCCCGCTTTTTACTTCTGTTACATTACCGCATCCGATGATGCCCCAATTGATCTGGTCCATAATAACGATATGATTATCCTGGCAAAATACGCATTACTTCTTTAACGTCATCAGCACCACACCGGCGATCACGACGGCTGCTGATACACCTACCATGCTGTCAATTACTTCATTGCCGATGGCCCATCCGAGAAACATGGCCACCACCGGGTTTACGTAAGCGTAGGTGGAGGTGAGCCGTGGCGGCGCGTTCCGGGTAAGCCAGCTGTAGGAAGTGTATCCCACCAGCGAACCGATCATGACAAGATAAACATAGGCCAGCCAGCTACGTTGGGACATGCCCGGTAGTGTATCCCATGCGCCGGGTTCCAGTAAGGCACTGGCCAGCAAGGAGAAAGCGCCGCCCGCCAGCATCTGTATCGCAGTGCTGGTCATCTGGGCAGGCATGGACAACCGCTGCACGAACAACGAACCGGTAGCCCAGCAGATGTTCCCCGCTACCACTACAAGGATAGGCCATAACGGAAAGCTCCGGTGGGCATGGGCGGCTGAGAAGGGATTGAACAATAAAAACAGCCCTGCAAACCCCAGCACAATACCCAGGGCGGTGAGCAACGACGGACGTTTCCTGCTGAAAAAGGCCCAGTCCAGTCCCATAAACCAGGCCGGCATGGCCGCCACCAGCAACGCCACCAAACCCGACGGCATATAGTGCACCGCCAGCGCTACAGTGGTATTACCGATACCTATCAGTAACACACCTACGAAAATGGCAGACCACAGCTGCCGCCGGGTAGGTACACTCCGTTCCTTCGAATACCCGATCACCAGCAGAATGCCGCCGGCGGCAAAAAAGCGGAGCGCAGACAACAAAAAGGGAGGCACGGTTTCCGTAGCGATCTTCATACCCAGGTAGGTAGATCCCCATATAATATATACCGCCAGCAGATACAGGAAAGTCTTCGAACTGTAGCTGGCAGGTGTTGATGACGCGGTCATTTTACTTTCTTTTTATTACGCTGATGGAATTGCTGTACTTTATGAATGTCCCCACAGCTGCTCATACTACACCATTTACGGGAGCCGTTACGGCTCTTGTCGAGGAACAGCCATCCGCAGGCCGGGCATTGACGGACCTGCTGCAGACTTTTTCCCGTGTACAATTCAAGGGCCGATTTTACCAGCCACCAGGTCAACTGTTCCAGCGCCGGAGCGTTGAACAAAAGTTCCCCCTGCCGTTGCGCCGGCTTCCAGGCAACCTCGATATTGGCATATGCATCAGCCACATAAGTGTTGAATAAAACGATGTCTGAAGCGTCGGGTGCTTTCCGATGGATAGCAGCGGTAAAGAGTCTTAATAACAACTCCCGGAGAGCGATAGTTTTGTTAAAAACAACCGCCGCTTTCTGCGGGTAGCCCTTCGCAAGCCGCTCCAAAGTATGGGACACTTTGGCAGTAATCACCCCGGTACGGCCATACCATTCCAACAGCTCCCTAAAGCCGGAAAGATAGTCAAAGGGCGAAGGCTTGTTCCGGTTACTAATCGTGTTCACAAAATCCAGGCACAGTATGCCGCCGTCAAAGCGCAAAGTGGCAATGCTTTTTTCTGTAGACATAAACCGTTGTTTGAAATGGTCCTCCGCACAAATGTAAGGCATTAAATTAACCAGTAAAATTAATTTTGGTGGTTAATAAAAAATAGGGACTTCGACTTGATTTTTATATCTTAAACTGCCACTTCACTACTTTAATATTAAATATATCAAAATCAATTTATTATACAACAAAAAACAGCCATACAAGATGACTGTTTACAGGTAATAATGATAGTATTTTAAGGCAGATTTCGTTTAAGTGGAAGCACGTTTCTGAAAGTGCCTGCCTCCTCTTCTACCGGATGGCGGACGGCGGCAATATTACACTAAAAAATGGAAGTATTTCTATAAATTTACAAATACAAAATAATAATATATTATTAAATATACAAATACTTTTTGCAGATAATAAGACATAAAGAAAAACCGATGACGCTCACGTGTATGTCGCCGGAACCAATATGACATAATGGCCTCTTGGTTTCCCAATGAGGCCTAAAAACAACAATGACATTTGTCGCATATTAACCAGAAAAATGACCAACAATTGAAATAAAAAAGGGCGACATTTGTCGCCCTGAGATAACAAAAAATGAACTTCCACCGAAACATGTAAGTGTTTTTTGGGGATGGGTGAAGCACGATTTTGTCGTTCGTGCCCCCTGATCACCTGCCCTGTAATCACCCCTTCGATGCTCCGCAAATAGGCATTCACCAACCTGTCCATTGGAACGGGATAAATGCTTCTTCTTTCCGCTAGTCTGCCTTCAGCACTTCCACCGGGTTACGCATGGAAGCCCGCACCGTTTGCACACAGACGGTCAGGAAAGTCACCACAAATGTGGCGGCTCCTGCCATCACCAGCGTCTCCCAGCCAAAGCGTGACTGGTAAGCAAAGTTATCCAGCCAGCGGTGCATAATATACCATGCCAGTGGTAACCCGATGGCAATTGCCAGGCATACCATCCGCAACAGGTCCCCCGATAGCAACAAGGCAAGTTGGCTCGTCTTCGCACCCAACACTTTGCGGATACCGATTTCCCGGCGACGGGTTTCGGCAGTGAACGCCGCCAGTCCGAAAACACCCAGGCAGGATATGACAATCGTCAGGGCCGCCGCATAACCGGCCAGCCGCCCTACACGTTTCTCCGCTGTATACAGCGCCTGGTAATCCTCCTCCAGGAAATGGCTCTCCAACACATAACCCGGATTATAGGAACGATAAAATGCGTCGAGCCGTTTCAACACTTCCTGCTCCCTGCCCGCGCTCACCTTCAGCATTACAGTACCGCCCCTCGGCTCTATCTGGAAAAACAGCGGCTGCACACGGCTGTGCAGCGACTGGAAATTAAAGTCCTTTACCACCCCTGCAATTTCCCGGAGGGCGCCACCGAACCGGATGGTTTTCCCTACAGGATGCTCCAGTCCCATAGCAGCAATAGCTGCCTCGTTGAAAATGATCCGGGTAGTGTCTGCAGCATAATTGCCGGAGAAACCGGTTCCTTCTTTCAACGAAATGCCTAATGTCTCCAGCATCCCTTCACCTACCTGGAACGGCCGGAAGAGAATGTTTTCCGTCTGCCCGTTTCTTTCCCAGCTGATCGGTTGACTGGAAGCACCAAAAACATGGCCTACCATACTGGAGGCAGTGACCACGCCGGGCATTTCCCGCACAGCCGCCAAAAAAGCGTCCATATGCTCCGGCACTTTTCCTTCTGCATAGAAATATACCACGTGATCTTTCTGATAGCCGAGATGACGGTTCCGGATATACGCCAGCTGTTGCTCCACCACCATCACCGCCACAATCAGCACTACCGAAAGACCAAACTGAAATACCACCAACCCTTTCCTGGCCCACAGCGCGCTGACGCTGTTGGCCATCTTTCCTTTCAGTACCAGTACAGGCTTAAAAGCCGACAGTACAAATGCAGGATAGCTTCCCGCCAGCAGCCCGGTAAAAAGCGTAATGCCTGTAAACAGTCCCGCCAGCGGCAAGGTGAACTGCAACCGCAGCTGCTTCCCTGTGATCATATTAAAGGGCCCCAGCAGCAGCCATACCATTACGATCGCCAACAACAGGGAAATCACGGACAACAGCAACGACTCTCCCAGGAATTGTTTGATCAGCGCCCAACGGCTGGCCCCCAGTGACTTACGCACACCTACCTCTTTCATCCGCACACTGGCCCGGGCAGTGGCCAGGTTCATAAAATTGACCGCCGCAATAAAAACGATAAACAACCCGATGAAACCAAACAGCCTGACGTAGGTAATCCGGCCGCCAGCCTGACGGCCATTTTCGTAGGTGCCATACAGATAGTTGTCTGCATACGGCGCCACGAAAGAAATACGGGCCGCGGCTCCGGTGCGTTCCCGCATGAACGCAGTCAGCCTCGCGTTAAAGGCGGGGACGTCTGTTCCTTTCTTCAACAACAGCCAGGTAACAAACGGACCTCCCGGGTCCAGGTTATCACCGATACGCATCAACGACTTGAAAGCATTGAAAGGCAGAATAAAATCAAATTGTAAGGAAGAGATGCCCGGAACGTCTTTAAACACCCCCGCCACCACCGCCGGCTTTTTAAAGACGTCCACCTGCCAGTCCAGCTGACGGCCAACGACGTCATTAACGCTGCCGAATAAACGCAGCGCCATGCTTTCCGAAATTACCACCCCGCTATTGTCTGCCAATACCTGTCTTTTATCTCCTGCCAGCAATGGATAGCTGAAGATGCGAAAGAAGTCGCTTCCTGCAAACAGCCCCTGACTTTTCAGATGCCGGCCGGCTGCTGTTACCGTAAATCCCGGAAACCAGCCCTGCGGCGTACTTACCACAGCTGCTTCTACCTCCGGCATCTCCTGCTTCAGTACCGTTCCCAGCTGCGCGGGCGACTCCGTGGTAGTCAACAGCCCCTTCGCATGCGGCTTGGTCTCCATAACGGTATACAGCCGGTCGCCGTTCTCATGAAAACGGTCCATACGCCATTCGTCCATCGTCCATAGACAAATCAACAACGTACAGGCGAGGCCGGTAGACAAACCGATTAAATTGAGCGAGGTAAACAGCCGGTGTTTCAGTAAGTTACGCCAGGCTACTAACAGATAATTGATAAACATGGCAACGTGGTTACGGATAGCAATAAGATAAAACAAAAACGGCACCAAGGAAGGTGCCGTTTTCTATATTGCTTCCATACAAAGCACAAAACATTCTTATTTATCTTAATGTGTCCGCTTTGGGCTGCAGGGCGTCCGTATCCGGACGTTGCGCGCCTTCTGCCACATATACTTCAATCATGGCATTGGTAGGCCGGCGTGGCGCCAGGAAGGAATCCACCAGCTGATAATGTTGTTGCAGTTCTCCTCTCAGCGCAAACGGGAAGAAGTTGTTTAACGTTGGCGCATACTCGTAGAGCACAATATCATAATGATGCGTACGTACTTTCTCTTTGAACGCTGCCAGCTGGCGGTTGAACATCCCTACACCCAGATGGTACCACAGCGGATAGTCCTGCCCTGTTTCCAGTTTGAAAGGCATCGCTGCCGCCAGCGGCGTCAGCTCGGTCATGTTCAGCACTTTAATACTGTCTTTTTTCTGTTGCACTACCGGTAACGCCAGTACGCGGTCGATACCTGCCACGGTAGGCGCCGGCATATAGATCTTATGAAACACCGGCAGCCTGGAAAACGTCCACTGCGATACGGGCACGTCCGTCGTGTCGTTATTGACCATATAGTTACGACGCGACACCACATTTTCGTGCGTGGAATCATTCGGCGCATACACCGCTTCCTTCACCGGGAACAACCGGTCGGTGTACCGGCCGATGTACTTCCACCAGGTACCGGACCACCAGAATAAAATTAGCGCTGTAGCTATGGCCAAAGAACTGCCCGTGCTGAGCGGAACTGATAACAACCGGCATAACCAGCTCGCAATGAACGCAAAAGCGAAACTATGGAAGAAAATATTATTGTCCGGCGGCGTATAGCTGGTTACCTGGAAGATAGCCGCCTCTCCTAAAATGCCCAGCGTCAGCAAGGCAAACAGCACTTCCCTCCGCTCGTGTATAAAGACGCCCCATTGTTTTACACCGGCAAACAGGCAAACTGCTGCCAGCAACACATAGATCTTGATCCAGTTAGACCCGCCCATGATCTCATCAGTAAAATCGTTTAGGGCTAACCGTGAGCTGTGCGGCGCCTGCCCATGGTTAAACCAGTAAGCAAATCCCGGCATCAGCGGCACGATGAACAACACAGCTATTATCACAAAAAAACCAAGGAACACCGGTATATCCAGCCAGCGGCGGGTTTCCAGCGAGTTATAGGCCAGCAAGGCCAGGCACAGCATGAACGCCATACCACCGCCATCCTGTTTAGTGAAGAGCGATAAAAAGACAAACAAGGCAGCCAACGCCATCAACAGATAACGGCGGCCTTTCCCTTCTGCAAAAAAGGCACGCAGCAAAAAGCTGATCGCCACCAGTTCATACACGATCACGGTATGATTGTACCAGGGCCAGAAGTTAAAGAAGGAGTAAGACATCACAAACACCAGCACAGACAAGAGCCGTACGCCCGGTGTCACATTCAGTGTTTTCAGGATAGAACGGAATGACAGGCCCGCGATAATATTAATGAACACCTGCGCTTTCACCAGCGTGATCATCTGCGGCCCGAACAACTTGAAAAACAAAGCGGGGATGATCCAGAAGCCATATCCCAGTGGAGAGCCATAATCCTTAAAAGGTACCTGTCCGGATGACAGGCGGTAAGCGCCCTCCCATGACAGGAAGATATTTACACGATAGGGAAAGGTGGTAAACAATGGCACCAGTGCCAGCAACACAATGATCAGGATTTCTAGAACCGCCCACTTGCGGGCATTGGGAAACGAATTGGACATACTGTATCTATTATAAGGAGGTGTTATCCTTTATTTCTGAAAGGTTTATATACGGGGTATTGGGCCAGCGCCAGCATGGGCCGGTCGCCGTTAGTGTCGCCATAAGCATAGATATCCGTATAGTCGTAAAGGTTAAACTGCTGCCGGATGCGGACCACTTTCTCCTGGCCGTTGCAGTTAATACCGGAGAGTCTGCCCGTAATGCGGCCATCGGCTATTTCCAGCTGGCTGGCGATACAGTCAAGCCCCATCATCTCGCACCAGGGCGCTACCCAGTCACGCGCTGAAGCCGTTACTACCACCACCTGCCGGCCCTGCTGCTGGTGTTTCCGGATAGCCGTCAATGCCGGTTCCCGTACCAACGCAGGCAACCGTTCGCGGCAGAAGCGCTCACAGCTCTCCTTAAACTGCGCTTCCGGCATGCCGCCAAAGAAATACCGCAGCACCTGTTCTTTGCTTTCCTGCGCCGTCTGCCGGCCTAACTTAAAACGTAGCAGTCCGGGCAACAGGCTGACCATACCGGTGTACAGTGCGGCGCTCCCCTTCTGGAAACGGATGATTTCCCATAGGGTGTCCCTGTGGGTGATCGTGCCGTCGAAATCGAAGAATGCAATGCCCGTCACAGTTTTAATTTTTTAAAGATAAACTCAGGTATCAGCTTAATAATCAGCATAATATATTTCCAGGGCCATTTTACGTACAGCACATTTTTCTTACGCTGCACGGCTTTGAACACCGCGTTGGCCACCCGTTCCGGCTGTGCCGTCAGCAACGGCGGCAAGGTCAGATGTTGCGTCATAGCAGTATTCACAAACCCCGGCAACACGCTCATCACGTGTACGCCACTACGAAAAAGCCGGTTGCGCAACCCGCTGAGGTAAGCCGTGAAGCCCGCCTTGGCGCTACCGTATATATAATTGCTTTGCCTTCCTCTTTCACCGGCCACGGAACTGATGCCGACTATGGTACCCGCCTTCCTGGCCTCATATGCGTTGGCCACCACATTTAATATAGATACGGCGCCCGTGAAATTAGCCTCCAGTATACGGGCCGTTTCTGTCCAGTCTTGCTGCGCCTGTTCCTGGTCACCCAGGTAACCAAAAGCACAAACAGTAACATCCGGTTGCTCCGGAAGCGCGGCATAAAAAGCAGTATGGGTATCGTAGGCAGTAGCGTCGAAAGAATGTACGGTGGCGGTAATCCCGTACCGTATCTGGAGGTCCTGCTGCAACGGCTGCAGGGCAGCGGCCTGACGGCCAGCCAGTTGTATATTATATTGAGCGGCGGCAAACCGGCGCGCAATGGCCACTGCCATCTCCGAGCCTGCGCCTAAAAGAAGTACTATCGGCATGTAGGTGTTTGGTTAATAAGGGGAAACTATTTTGTCAGTAATAATCTGTCTGATTGCAGCGATTCAAACCGCTTACCGGGATTGTAGGTGTTTACAATCTCCGCAAAACGGCCCGCGTTGGGGTAACTCTTCCAGAAAACCTCCTGCTTCATGCGGGCGTCTTTCGAGAGGTACAGGCGGCCACCGTACTGCAACACGATCTCATCCAGCTCGTCCAGGAATGCAAACAGCCCTTTCCGTACCGGGAAATCCAGCGCCAGCGTATACCCTTCCATCGGGAAGGATATCAGGGAGTCCTGCTGCCCAAACACTTTTAATACTGCCAGGAAAGATCCCCACCCTTTGTCACTGATACGCCGGAGAATAGCGACCAGCCCTTCTTTTTGTTCCAGCGGCAATACAAACTGGTATTGTATGAAACCGGCTTTCCCGTAACCGCGGTTCCAGTGCAGGATAGCGTCCAGCGGGTAAAAGAACGGTTCATAAGGTACCACGTTGTTGATTTCCTTTTTGAAGTTCTTACCGTAGTACAACCAGTTGAAAGCCTTTACCGTAAAGGTGTTCAGGATAAAAGAAGGCAGGTTAAAGGGTACTGTCAGCCGGGGTTTGGCCGGCAGCTGCAGCGGCGCCTGGTTTTGCCTGGCGTTCAGGTCCGCCTGGGTGGCGTGCTCTCCCACGATCAGGATACTGCGGCCAAAGGAATCTCCTTTCTGCAGGCAGTCGATCCATGCCATGGAATACGTGTAGTGTTTATATTCATCAAACAGCCGTATCACCTCTTCGAGGTTCCTCGCTTTGATCTGTTTCTGTTTGATGTAAGCCGTCTCTATCTTTTTCAGTCCAAACTTCACCCGGGTGATCACCCCGGTGAGCCCCATTCCTCCGCAGGTGGCCCAGTACAGGTCAGGGTGCAGTGCAGGGGAACAGGTGATAGTGGTGCCGTCGCCGGTGATCACGTCCATCTCGGTAATGTGGCCGGAGAAAGCGCCTTCCATGTGATGGTTCTTGCCATGCACATCAGAGGCTACCGCTCCGCCGACGGTAATGAACTTGGTCCCTGGTGTTACCGGCAGGAACCATCCTTTGGGCACGATGATGTCCAGTACCTGGTCCAGTGTAACGCCGGCCTGGGTTTCCAGTACGCCGGCAACGGTATCAAAAGAGAGGATCTTGTCGTATTTAAGCATCGACAGGCTGTGCTTCCCCAGGGAAGCATCGCCGTAACAACGGCCATTGCCGCGGGCTATAAACCCATGGTGAGCCACTACGAACGATCGTAGCTGCTCTTCCTGTGTATAAGCACTTTCTTCTGATATGATGGCGGGGTAATTACCCCAGTTAGCTAACCGCTTTTGCATTATTCAAAAAAAACTTTATTAGTGGGCCAATAAATCAGCACATAGAAACTCAGCACCCACAGGAGTATGGTTAATTGAATAAAACGGTCTTTATATAGGATCTTGGTGGGAGAACCAGTGTTGTTCTCCACGTAGGTTATTTGCAAATATCGTAATAATCCGCCAATTACAAAAAGGGTTGTGTAATACAGACGGTAAGTATGAAAGCGGACCTGCGTTTCAGGGGCCATAGTATACATCAGGTAACACACGATGATCACCGCCGACACCAGCGACAGCATCACATTCAGGAAATCCGGATTATAGCCTTTGGCCGCCTTGCGCATCTCCTGCCCTGACTGCAGGCGGATCAGCACATCGTCGCGCCGTTTGGCGATCGCCATGAACAACGCCAGCAGGAAGATCATTACCATCAGCCATTCGGACATGGCGATGCCACCGGCAATACCGCCGGCTTTCACCCTCAATACAAAACCGATGGCCAGGATGATGATGTCCAGGATAGAGATGTTTTTCAGCCCAAAGCTGTAAAACAGGTTCATGAGGAAATAGATGCCCAGCACAAAGGCAAACTTGGCGCCTACCATCCATGCCAGGGTGCCGCCCACCACAAGGCAGCCTGTAAACATTATCAGTCCCACCGGCCGGGATATTTCCCCGGAAGCCAGGGGCCGCTTGCATTTCACCGGATGCTGCCGGTCAGCCTCAATGTCCCGGTAATCATTAATAATATAGATACTGCTGGCAGTAATGCTAAACGCCATAAAAGCGAGCAGCAGCTCCAGTACTTTGGCTACATTGAAGATCTCTCCGGCAAAAAACAGCGGAATAAACAGGAAGGTATTCTTTGCCCAGTGCGCGGGCCGGAGTAATTTGATGTACTTCATGATGGGGATCAGGGTAAGTCGCCGTGCCAAATTACAATTTTATTCTTTTATCCCCTGCCTATAAAAAAAATGTCCCACCCTTGCGGTGAGACATTTTTCTATTGTAACAGATTGATTGTACGCTGTTGATTATGCGGCTTTTTTCATGCCTGCCGGTGTTACCAAAGCAGGTTTCAGTTTAATGATGCCCAATACATTGAACAGTTTCATCACCTGGTAGCTCGGGTCCAGTTCATACCATTTTTTGGCGAAGTTAGGACTGTCTTTGAATTTGTGGTGGTTGTTCTGGAACAGTTCGCCCAGCAGGATGATACCCCAGGGAGATGTGTTTTTCGACTTATCACCGTTATCAAAGTTGCTGTAACCATATTTATGACCGCACCAGTTTACGATAGCACCCTGTACAGGGCCCATCAGGAAGTGGATCGGGAGCAGCAGGTACAGGTACCACATGCCGGCAGGTACAAACACTACGTAAAACGCAACGTAGATGGCCATCCAGGCAATGCGGGTAATGTTGCTGTCACCCACTCTGTCCATCGCTTCCCATTCCGGCAGCGGCTCTTCGAGGAACACAGCATCTACGGTGCTGGTACGGGTTACAAAACCATTGTAGATCTTACGGGTTTGTACCATCATGGTCCATACGTCCTTAAAGAAATGCGGAGAGTGCGGATCTTTCTCTGTATCGCTGAATTCATGGTGCATCCGGTGCATCACCCCGTAAGCACGTGGGATGAGATAGGAAGACCCCTGGAAAAACCAGGTACAGAAATAAAAGAAACGTTCCCAGAATTTATTGGTGGTATACATCTGGTGAGATGCATAACGGTGCAGATAAAACGTGTGGAAGAACAGTGACAAGAACCAATGCACACAAAAGAATATCAGGATCGCCGTCATTAGAATGCTTTAAAAATTGACAAATAATCTCCAAAGGTATACTTAAATACCGGGCTTTCACACGGTTTTACAAATTCGTATAGTGAATGAAATGTTAAAAAACTATTTCTTACGTACAAACCGCAGCTCCAGCAGGTTCATTCCATTATTATATAAACCGGACACATGAGGCTGTACCAGTCGCATAGCCTGATCATAAAACAACGGTACTACCGGCGCGTCTGCGATAATCCGGCGGTCCATCTCCTGGTAAAGCAGGTATCGCAGGCTGTCATTGTTTTCCTCCAGCGCCTGCTCATACAGCTTGTCGAAGGCCGTGCTGGCGTAGCGGGTATAGTTAGGCGGCGCAGGGTTCCGGCTGTAGAACATCGCCAGGTAGCTCTCCGCATCCGGATAGTCGGCGATCCAGCTGCCACGGAAAAAGAGGGCCTGCGATTTGGCCGTTTGCTCCAGCAACAAACTTTTCTGCACCACCTCCACCTGTATACGGATACCGATCTCCTGCAACTGGTTGGCTACATAATCGGCCATGTCCGCATAGATGGGAATCGATAATAACTTAATGACCGGCAGCCCCTTGCCGCCGGGAAAGCCGGCCTCAGCGAGCAACTGCCGTGCTTTACCCGGATCGTAGGTGTATCCTTTCACCTGCGCGGTATCAAACGACGGCAGTCCCGCGGGTACGAATCCGGCTGACGCCGGCGTTCCTTTTCCGTTGCGCAGGTAGGTGATCATTTTCGTACGGTCGAACCCGTAGTTGATGGCCTGCCGTACTTTTTTTATCCGTACCGGCGCATTTTTTACCAGCGCGTTGTTACTGTCTACCAGAAAACCCAGGTATTCTGTATTAAGGAAAGGCTTCTTATCGAGCACCATTTTATCGCTCCACTCCTGCTTCAGCACGCCCTGTTTAGTGAGTATTTCATCTTTAAAGGACGCATCGATATCATTGATAAAATCCAGCTGCCCCTGTCGGAACAACAGGAACTCAGAAGCTTTGCTGTCGAGGAAGCTGATCTGCACAGCATCGAGATACGGCAGTCGGGTTCCCTTTGCATCACGTTCAAAATAATTCGGGTTACGGTGGAAGACCAGCCCCTGGCCTTCATCCCAGAAAAAGAATTTAAACGGCCCGGTGCCACAGGGATGGCTCCGGAAATCTTTCCCGTATTTCTCCACTGCCTCATGAGGCACTACTGAACAATATTGCATGCTCAGGATGCCCAGTATGGGATGGAACGGTCTTACCAGCGTCAGTTGAAAGGTGGAGTCGTTCAGGGCGCGAAAGCCGCTGTCTGCCGCTATACGCCCGTTGAAGATCCACGCGCCCGGAGACGCCGTGGCCGGATCGGTGATGCGTTGCAGGCTGTACACCACGTCCTGTGCTGTCATCCGCCGCCCTTTGCCGCCAGGGAAAATATCATTGTCATGAAAATAAACGTCTGTCCGCAGGTCGAAGGTATAAGTGCGGTGATCGGCCGACACCTGCCACCCTTTGGCCAGAGAAGGACGGATGGCCAGGTTTGTATCGGGCGCCACCAACGTATTATATAACTGGCTTACCGCCCAGATGACCGCCTGACTTTTGGCAAAGGCAGGGTCCAGGCTGCTGATCCCTTCTGTCTGATTATACCGGAACACCTGCTGATCGTGGTTTTCCGCCTGTCCGCAGGAACCGAGCAGCAGGCTGCAGCCTCCCAGCAGGCAAAGAACAGATATAACCACCTGACAATAACATCTTTTCATTTGGCAGTAAATTAATATCTTTCCGAATAAAATAGCTCATTAATTATGCGTGGCATTACCATGTTTTGTATGGCACTGCTGACAGCCGGTACCGTCAGCGCCCAGCAACAATTCACCAAAGCAGATACGTTACGGGGCTCTATCACAAAAGAAAGAGCCTGGTGGGACGTGACCTCCTATGACCTCCATGTACAGGTGCACCTGGAAGACAGCACCTTCAGCGGTTTCAATACAATTACCTATAAAGTGCTGAAACCGGATACGGTGATGCAGATAGACCTGCAGGTACCGATGGTGATCGACAGCATCTTGCAGGACAAACAGTCGCTGACCTTTACCCGCAACGGTAACGCCTGGCTGGTGAGAATGAAATCCCAGCAGGTAAAAGACAAAACCAAGCATCTCACGGTATTCTATAGCGGCAAACCGCATAAGGCTAAAAACGCTCCCTGGGATGGCGGCGTGGTATGGGCACGGGATGAACAGCAGCGCCCGTGGATCGCAACTGCAGTGCAGCACTTCGGTGCCAGCGCCTGGTGGCCCAACAAAGACCATCAGAGCGACGAGCCGGAGAATATGAGCATCCACGTGACCGTGCCGGCGGAAATGACCGACATCTCGAACGGACGGCTGAAGAAAAAAACAGACAACCCCGACGGGACCGTTACCTTTACCTGGTATGTCAGCAATCCGATTAACAACTATGATGTGGCCCTCAATATAGGACACTACAGCGAAATAAAAGATACGTACTCCGGCGAAGGTGGTAAACTGGACCTGAGCTACTGGGTGCTGGACTACAACGTGGACAAGGCGAAAGAACATTTTAAAGTAGTGAAACCTATGCTCAAATGTTTTGAGTACTGGTTTGGCAAATATCCCTTCTACAAAGACTCCTACAAACTGGTGGAAACACCATTCCTGGGGATGGAACACCAGAGCGCTGTTGCTTATGGCAACAAATTCAAGATGGGCTATATGGGCCGGGACCTCTCCGGCACCGGCTGGGGCCTTAAATGGGATTTCCTGATCATCCATGAAAGCGGCCATGAATGGTTTGGCAACAGCATCACCAGCAAAGACATCGCCGATATGTGGATACACGAGTCTTTCACCAACTACTCCGAAACATTGTTCACCCAATGCCAGTACGGTATGAAAGCCGGCGAGGAATATGTGGCCGGTATCCGCCAGATCATTAAAAATGATGTTCCGATCATCGGACCTTATGGTGTTAATACAGAAGGCAGTGCCGACATGTACCCCAAAGGCGCCAATATGATCCACAATATCCGGCTGATCATGAACAACGATGAAGCTTTCCGCCAGATGCTGAGAGGCCTGAATAAAACATTCTATCACAAAACGGTAACCACCCAGGAAGTGGAGCGGTTTATGAGTAACGCCGCCGGCTTCGACCTGGGCCGTGTTTTCGACCAGTACCTGCGGGACACGATCATTCCTACGCTGGAGTATCGGATCATCGGTCAACAGGTACAATATCGCTGGATCAACTGCGTGAAGGATTTTAATATGCCCGTGCGCGTTAAGCTGAGCGAGAACGGATATAAATTGATCTATCCCGCTACCAGCTGGCGTACCGCCAGCATCACCCTGCCCGACCCAAATCAGTTTGAAGTGGACAAAGGGTTTTATATCCATGTAAAGAAAAGAGAGGCCACAGATAATAAATAGTGGGAGAAATACGCTGTCTGTCATATAAAAGCAAAGCGGGTAACATAGTATGTTACCCGCTTTGCTTTAGGTAGATGTATACCTTACTTCTTTAATAATTTAAACGCGTGTCCGCTGCTGTTATGCAGATACCCGTAGGCGGTCCATAATACGGCCAGCGGTTCTATGCTGCGGCTCATTTCTATGTGCCCCATGTCTGCCACATCTTTCCAGCCGAACTCATTGAGCAGGTCTATGACGGTTTGTTTTGCTTCGGGGTGGTTTCCGGCGATGAACATAGTGGGGGAACCTTCGGTAAAATCGGGGGAAAGCATGTGCTGGTATCCGATACAGCTGAGGGCTTTTACTACCCTGGCATCCGGAGGAAGCCAGGCCTGTATCTGTTCACCGGCGGAGTTGGTATGTCCGATCAGCAGGTTAAGGCGGCCGTGTTCATCAGGGCCTTTACCATCTACGGGATTGGTCACATCTACAACGGTTTTGCCTTTGAAGTTCCATATACCGGCAGCTTCGATGGCTTTTTTGGTACCGGGCCAGCTGGTGCAGATGATAATCAGTTCCCCGAATTCGGCAGCCTGGCGGAAGGTACCGGCAGCGGCCTGTTGCCCCTGTTGCCGGATCCATTGCTGTAATCCCTCCCTGGCGGGGTTGCGGGTACCAATCGTAATATGGTGGCCCGTCTGAATAAGACCTTTGCCAAGCGTCAGTCCAACAGGACCACTGCCGAGGATACCGATTCTCATGACCGCGGGAGTATTTGTTGAACTATGAAGTTAACTCATTTGCGCATTAATTAAAATGCCATGAAAGGGATTTCATGGCATTTTAATTAATCAGATAAGCTGTCCTTAAATTCCCAGGTCCCGGATATAGGACAGGAATTTCTGCATGCCCTGGCGTTTGGCCGGGGTGATCGGATAGCTGAGGTTATGCACGTAATAAGTGGTAAGGTCGTACAGATCGTACGGGTTTTCCGCTACTACGGCAGGAATATTTTTGATGCCAATGCTGGTGGCGTCATTGAACTGTTGTATGAAATCCTCCGGCAGCTGTTTGTTGCTGATCCATGCCGCAAAGAGGAAAGGCAGGCTGGTAAAGCGCATCCATTGTTCGGCGAGGTCAAAAATAAAAGGAGACACTTTACGTTGCGCCAGGGCGCGGTCGCCAATGACGAGTCCGGCGTCGGTACCTTTGATTTTGTCCTCATAGTCGCCGGTGGTGGGCACCAGCTCCACGTCCAGCTTCCAGTGTTCTTTTACCAGTATTTTCAGCAGGGCTACAGAGGTACGGCTCTGGTAGTCCAGGTAGATCCGTTTAATTTCGTTCAGGGGCACATCGCTGTAGAGGCATACGGAGGCCACCGGGCCTTCTGCGCCAATACCGTAGTCCGCTATAATATGGTGTTCGTTCAGTTTAGGGATAATAGCCACCGGCACAAGGGCCACATCTACCTCACCATCTATCAGCTGCTGGGCGATTTTAGCAGGATAATCCACTGACAATTCCATCTGTTCCATTACCGGATGATTCCTGAATCCGTATAATAAAGGCTTCGTATTCAAATAACTTACAGCCGCAACTTTTACTTTCCGTTCCAATTTCAGTAATTTTGAAGCTGCAAAAGTAACTAAATCCCGGATAACAAGTTCCAAATCCTCAATTCCCCCTGAAAACAGGTGGTAAAGGCGGACTTGTTTTTCCCGCAGGCTTTTTTGTAAAAACTGGAATACATATATATTATGCAACTACAACCATTAACTGCCATTTCCCCGCTGGATGGGCGCTATCGTAAGCAACTGGACGAGCTTGCGGGCTATTTTTCCGAATTTGCGTTGATCCGTTACCGTGTGATGGTAGAGGTGGAATATTTTATTGCGCTGTCTGAACAGAAGCTGTTTACCTTGCCCAAGGCCAAATACGCTTCCCTGCGCAAAATCTACCAGGAGTTTACCATTGAGCATGCGCAGCTGATCAAAGACACCGAGAAAATCACCAACCACGACGTGAAGGCAGTGGAGTACTTCCTGAAAAATGAGCTGAAGAACCTCGGCCTGGAAGACAAGCTGGAGTGGGTACACTTTGGCCTGACCTCCCAGGACGTGAACAACACCGCTACCCCGCTGTTGTGGAAAGACGCCGTTGAACATGTGTACATGCCTGCACTGGCCAACCTGGTCCTGGCTCTCAGAAAGCTGGGCGAATCCTGGATGAAAGTGCCTATGCTGGCCCGTACCCACGGTCAACCCGCCTCTCCTACCATCCTGGGCAAGGAAATACTGGTGTTTGTAGAACGCCTCGAAGGACAAATCAAACTGCTGGGCGAAGTTCCGTTCGCTGCCAAATTCGGCGGCGCTACCGGAAATTTCAATGCTCACAACGTGGCTTTCCCTAAAATCAACTGGGAAAAATTCGGGGAGAAATTTGTGAACAATACCCTCGGCCTGCAAAGGATGAAGTATACTACCCAGATTGAACACTATGATAACATCGCCGCCCAGTTTGATGCCCTCAAACGGGTGAACAATATCCTGATCGACTTCTGCCGCGACGTGTGGACTTACATCTCCATGGATTATTTCAAACAGAAAATCAAAAAGAATGAAGTAGGTTCCTCTGCGATGCCGCACAAAGTAAACCCGATCGATTTCGAGAACGCAGAAGGCAACCTCGGTATCGCCAATGCCGTGTTCGAGCACCTGAGCGCCAAACTGCCGATTTCCCGCTTACAGCGCGATCTCACCGACTCCACGGTGCTCCGCAACGTAGGCGTGCCTTTCGGCCATACACTGCTGGCCACCAAGTCTATTCAGAAAGGATTGGATAAACTGATCCTCAATGAAGCCAAGCTGAAGGAAGACCTGGAAAACAACTGGGCCGTGGTAGCAGAAGCTATCCAGACGGTATTGCGCCGTGAGAACTACCCGCAGCCATATGAAGCATTGAAAGAGCTGACCCGTGGCGGTGAACATATCACCCAGAAGAGCATGCATAAATTCATCGATGGTCTGAAAATCAGCGCGGCACTGAAGAAGGAACTGAAAGCCATTACGCCGCATAACTACACCGGCCTCTGGTAAAAATAGTTTAGGGATTTTTTGATTGAATGATCAGTCAAAAAATCCCTAAATCAATATGACTCCCGAAAGCGTTAAGACAGCTTTACTGTCTTATTTCGATATTTTTCTCTGCGACCCTTCCGGCCACGGTTACACGGGCAATATATTCACCGGCTGATAACCCGGTCAGACATACCAGTTGCCCCGCTGGCAGACTGTTTGGCGCAATAGGGATCATGCGCACAGGTGAGTGATGATTGTCGAAAATTGTCAGTAACAGGTTCTCTTCTCCTTCCACCGTTTCCATCTGCACAAAGAGACGTCCGCTATAAGGCTGCTCCTGGATGATCCTGCACGGTAAACTGTTGTTGATCGCTACCGCTCCCACTGTCTGTTGAATAAATACCATCAAGCTCCATAAGTTCATAATAATGATTTTTTATGATGAACAATACCTTCAAAGGTGTTGTACGGAGTTTTTCCAGGGAGATGATTATGATAGCTGACCCGGTGTTAAACGGGTTTGTGATTACATCACAGGGGTCATTTTTTTTGCACGGCAAAGATATAAAATATCTTTTTATTAAACATAGATTATAAGTGTTTATTTTGTTAAGTATTGGTTAACGTAATACGTTGCTAAAACACGCCCAATGAGGATGACGCCGAGGTATATCCCTGAACTTCAACCTTCTGATTTTTTGCAATCGATATTTATCCCGCAGCATAAAATCCCCTTTGCCGCTGCATACCTTTACCCTCCCCCTCAGAACACATCCCGCAGATGCAGCAGTTCATGCCCCGCTGCGGTAAACGTAACAGCAATGATATCAAAGCGGATTGCCTCCGGATAAAGGTGGAAATGCTCGAGGTAAGCTGCGGCCACCAGCTGTATATGTGCCTGTTTCCGGTGGTCCACCGCCTCCTCCGGCCAGCCGAAACGATCGCCGTTCCTGGCTTTGACTTCAATAAAAAAAACGGTACCGCCGTTTTCGGCAACGATATCAATCTCTTTTCTGCCGCATTTCCAATTGGTATGGCGGATAGTACAAAAGCGGCGCACATATGCCTGCGCGATCCTCTCGCCTTCCCGCCCTGTTTCCTGTGGGTGCATCGGGGAAATTAGTTTAACAAACAATTCCCTTTAAGATACGTATTTCCGGCGTCAGTCGGTTGTTTTTCAACTATTTAGCGACGTGGGGCTTAAAAATCTGAATAATTTGACAGTAATTTGCACTTGGTTATCACCGCCCGCCGGCCGCAGCGTCACTGTTGCCAACACGGACGGAGCTCAAACCGTTAAAACCATAAACCCGTAAATCGTCTTTATGAAATTATTCAGACTGGATGGAAAGATTCAGCATTATGCCTGGGGCGGATCTACTTACATCCCCGCTTTGCTGGGAATAGCCCCATCAGAAAAACCCAGTGCAGAATACTGGATGGGCGCACATCCGAGCGCACCTTCCGCTATTACCACCAGCAATGGTCCGGTGCCCATGAATGAACTGATACAGCAGGACCCCGCAGGCATCGTAGGACCACAGGTATGGCAACAGTTCCAGGAACTGCCCTACCTCTTTAAAATACTGGACGTAAAAGACATGCTGTCCATCCAGGTGCACCCCACCAAGGAAGAGGCAGAGAAAGGATTCGCCCGCGAAAACGCGGCCGGTATCCCGCTCAACGCACCTAACCGCAACTATAAGGACGCCAACCATAAACCGGAAATCATGGTGGCCCTCAGCGAATTCTGGCTGCTGCACGGTTTCCTGCCGGAAGATAAACTGCAACAGGTGCTGCTGGACACACCCGAATTCACCTCACTGGTAGGCATATACGAAAAAGAAGGATACTACGGTCTGTATAAAAGCGTGATGGAAATGCCACAGGCACTGGCCAACATTATCCTGCGCCCGCTGACTGACCGCCTTATACCGGACTACAAAGCCGGCAAACTGTCTAAATCAGATCCGGCGTTCTGGGCCGCCCGTGCGGTACTCAACGATCCGAACGGCGCCGATAACCTCGACAGAGGCATCTTCTCCATTTACTTCTTCAACATCATGCATGTGCAACCCGGGCAAGCCGTGTTCCAGGACGCAGGCATCCCGCACGCCTACCTCGAAGGCCAGAACGTAGAACTGATGGCCAATTCAGACAACGTGCTGCGCGGTGGACTTACCCCCAAACACATCGACGTGCCGGAACTGCTGAAGCATACCCGCTTTGAAGCGGTACACCCGAAAGTACTTGCTGGTGACAGCATCTCCGGCGGACTGGAAAAAATTTATCCTACACCGGCTCCTGACTTCGTCGTGAGCAAAATCAATATCAGCGCAGGACAGGTGTACACCTACACCGCCAAAGCCGCCGAAATCATGATCGTCATGAGCGGCGCAGCCACCATCAAAGGCTCCGATACGCTGGACCTCCACAAAGGTCAATGCGTAATGGCTGCCTACGGTGAAAGCTATGAGATCACCACCACCAGCAGCGTGGAAATATTTAAAGCGACTGTGCCGGTTAAATAACCGTCACCCTGGCATACAAAAAAAGCAGTGTAGCCTATCTACACTGCTTTTTTCTTTTTATGGTAACCAGCCAGTAATTACATAATGATCACGGTCTTCCCGGTAGCTTTGCCTTCACGGCTGGCCGCAATAGCAGCCGGCACGTCTTCGAGCCTGATCCTGTTTTCCACCGGCACTTTGATCTGGCCCTGGTCTATCAGCCGGGAAAGCTGGTCCAGCGCTGCCGGGCCACCTTCTGTTTCGAAATTCCCCCCGTGCAGGTTCCTCGCCTTCAACGCTTCGTCATCGGCGATGAATAAGGTGGTAAACGCCCCGCCGCCTTCTTTTACCAGCTGCAGGTTATTTTCAAACCCTGCCTTATCGCTGACCATATCTATCAGGCCATCAATACCCTGCGGGAACTTTGCTTTCACCTGGTCGGCCAGCGGCGCCTTTTTATAGTTGACGGTGACCGCCGCTCCCAGCTGGTGCATCCGTTTGGCGCCCGCATCGTCTCCTACGGTGGCGATCACCTTCAGGCCTTTTGCGGCCGCTATCTGCGTGGCGAACGAACCCACGCCGCCCGTAGCACCGTTGATCAGGACCACATCACCTTTCTGCAGCTTCAGTTTGTCGATCATCTGCAGGGCGGTCATACCGGAGGTAGGCACTGCCGCTGCTTCCTCGGGACTTATTCTCATGGGCGCCATCGTAAGCCCGGCTTTCTCCGGTACAATGGCGTATTCCGCGTAAGAGCCTTCGCCTATCGGCATATGAATGAACTGTCCATATACGAGGTCTCCTTTTTTAAAGTGTGTCACCCCTTCTCCCACCTCTTCTATCACGCCGGCGCCGTCCACTCCCATGATCAGCGGAAACTGATGCGGTGTTTTTCCATTATTCATGATCCCGTCAATCATTTTCCAGTCGAAGGGATTGATACCTGCTGCCTGTACCTTCACGAGTACAGTACCGGGCCTTACGGCCGGTTTGGGCAAGTCCATCAAAGTCGGGATACCTTTAAATTCAGATACGGCTATGGCTTTCATATGCTTCTTTGTTTGATGTAATAGTAACGATTACAACCGGGGGTCTACCGGTTCACTTTCGAGCGCTAAGATACCGAAAACGCACTGATGCACCATTTGCAGTGGCTCCTTGCTCACAAATCTTTCCAGTCCTTCCAGCCCCAGTGCAAATTCTCTCAGCGCCAGCGAACGTTTGGCCCCCAGCCCGCGGGAACGCAGTCTTGACAGGTTCTCCGGGGCATCGTATTCCGGTCCATAAATAATACGGAGATAATTTTTGCCCCGCACTTTCACGGCCGGCTGTACCAGTCCCCGCGCGTCTTTGGTCAGGAAGCTGTAAGGCTTCATTACCATACCCTCGCCTCCGGCGGCGGTAAGCTTCTCCCACCACTGTACCGCGGCCAGCTCACTTTCCGGATCACCGATCTGTACCACCTGGTAAGCGGTGGCCAGCAACAGTTCGGGCTCCGCCTCACAGACTTTGCGGATATGCGTCATATGCCATTCGTGGTCTTTGTCGAAATACGTTTTCCCTTCTGTGGCCATAATATGGAACGGCGCCAGCTTATAGTCTTCCAGCCGGTGAACCGGCCAGCAATACTGACGGTAGGCAGCCACATAATCTGTCACCTGCTGCTGACGGCTGCGGTACTTCTCCAATAACAGCTGAGCAGGAACATTGTTGCGGATAGCCTGTTCCAGCGCGGTCGTTACGGCCGGCAGCGCCTGACCGCCAGCCGTTCCCACGGCAGCGTACTGCTGCTGCAGCAACGCCTGCGCTTTGGCGCTCCAGGGCATCAGCTCACAGTCCAGGCATACCCAGTCAGACTGGAAATCATGATAGAAACCGGAGCTTTCCAGCGCCGTATTAACACGGGCGAGAAACGCCTGCTCCAGCGCTTTGTCTGCAAAGAAGCTACGGCCGGTACGGGTATACACCACACCGATGCCTTCCCCGTCTACCCCAAAACGTTCACGGGCCACGTCCTCGTTACGGCATACCACCACGATAGCGCGTGATCCCATGTGTTTCTCTTCACACACCACTTTTTCCACGCCCATCTCCCGGAAGTACTGCAGTCCCCCTTCAGGATGCTCCAGCAGGCCGGGTAAAGAAGATGTCTCTACCGGCGACATGGTCGGCGGCAGGTAAATCATCCAGCGGGGATTGATGGCAAAGCGGCTCATCACTTCCAGCGCCGCGATACTGTTCTCTTCGCGGATGGTGATATTATGACTGTAACGGGTATTGACTATTCTTTTGCCGATGAAGTCTGCGATGTCCAGCACGCCATCATACTGCTGTTGCACACTCAGACTGCTATCGGCGTTATAACCGATGGGGCGTGCCGGTACGGCGTACTGCTGCAGTGCCGGTACCGATACCAGCTCTTTCTCCGGGTAACGCAAGGCGGTAAGGCTACCGCCAAAAACGCAGCCGGTATCGATATCGATGGTGCGGTTCAGCCACTGCGCCTGCGGCACAGGCGTGTGCCCGTATACCACCATGGCTTTGCCTTTATATTCGAGTGCCCAGTTATAGCGCACCGGAAGACCGAATTCGTCGATCTCTCCTGTGGTTTCGCCATACATACAAAACTCCCTTACAGCGCCGGAACCACGGCCCTGCATACTCTCTTTCAGGCCGGCATGTGCCACCACCAGCTTACCGTCGTCCAGCACATAGTGGCTGATCAATCCGTCGATGAACATTTTGATGCTTTCCAGGAACTCCGGCGGTTCGGCGCCCAGCTGCTCTACCGTTTTCTCCAGCCCGTGTTTCAGCTGTACCTGCTTGCCGTTGAGCCATTTGAGCAACTTGGCGTCGTGGTTACCGGGCACACACAATGCTGCGCCGTTGTTCACCATGTTCATCACCAGGCGCAATACCTGCGGCGAAGCCGGACCTCTGTCTACCAGGTCGCCCACAAATACCGGTTTACGTATCCGCGTATAACCGTCTTCGTTAGTCGTCTGCGGCGCACTGATCAGCTCTGCATGTTCACGGTCGATACCATACCCCAGTTGCTCCAGCAGCATACACAGCTCATCGTAGCAACCGTGTACGTCACCGATGATATCAAACGGCCCGTGCTCTTCTCTTTTATTGTTATATAAGGGCGTGCGGGTAATGGTTTCCAGCATAGTCACGTCTTCTTCTGAGCGCAGCTCGTATACCTGGCGGAAGCCTTCTTCCTTCAGATGGCGCAGGTTACGCTTCAGCTGACTGATCTGCTGCGGGATCACGTGCCCGCCGAAGTCGCGGTCCGGCCGCGTCCTGTTCCTTTTACTACACACTTCTTCCGGCAGGTTCAGTACAATGGCTACCGGCAGCACATGATATTCACGGGCCAGTTTAATCCAGTCCTTGCGGCTTTCGGATTGTACGTTGGTAGCGTCTATAACGGTAAGCAGTCCGTGTTTAAGCCGTTTGGCCGCTATAAAGCGGGCCAGCTCGAATGCATCGGCCGATACCGCCTGGTTGTTTTCGTCGTCACTGATCAAACCACGGCACACATCCGAAGAGATGATCTCCGTAGGTTTGAAATATTTCCGGGCAAAGGTGGACTTGCCGGCGCCTGATGGGCCTACCAGCAGTACCAGCGACAATTCCGGAATGGATATATGGGACAGGTTATTTCTTCTTGCCATAAAATTCTTCTCTGATCTTGATGAGCAGTCGCTGTGTCAATGCCGGGTCCGGGCGTTCCGGAAGGGCCGACTGCGCATACAGCGCCTGTATACTGGTTAATTTTTCCGTTGCCATCTCCAGCAGGGTGTCGTACGCAAATTCCCCGTTGCGGATACGCAGCAGGAAATCACGGTCTTCCCGGAACATCCGCACTTCCCGGTAACGGGCTATCTCCTCTGCCATTGTGAGCAGGCGGAAAGTATGCATCATGTGTTTGCTGTCGTAGTCTGCCCCCAACGCCTGGTTATGCTGGTACCGCGCTTCGTTGCGGTGCTCCACCCAATCCCAGTAGGCGGCAAACTCCTTACAATACACCGTATAGCCGTCTTTGTTAAAATGCATGATCGCCGCCGGCGCTACATCTTTAGGAATGGCGCTTAACTGTACATCGTTGGCGTCCGGACCGGAGAACAGTCCTTTCAACTTTACGGGGCGGGGAAACTGGTAGCGGTGAAACAAGGCATATGCATCCCGGAAATGATCGATCCGGGAAATACCACAATCTTCCTGTTGCAGCTGATGCGTTTCCAGCCACTGCTTCAATGGAACACTCTGGCTGCCCTGCACCACATAACAAAACTCCAGGATGTCTTTTCGCGTTTCGGGAAACGACTGGTTAATCTTTTTATTGAGGCCACGCGCCCTTTTAATCTGTGTTTGAGCATATCCCGCAAAAGTATCCATACAGAGGCGTGACAGGAAATCTTCCGGCTTGATCAGGTCCATCAGCGGATGACGGAACAAACAGCTCTCCCGCCGCGTACTCAGCAACTCCAGGATGTTCGGGTTGTTTTTCTCCAGCAGTTCCAGGAAACGTTTTATCTCAAAGTACACCTCGTCGTTGCTTTCATTGGCTACCTGGTCTGTAAAGCTCATACCGTACACCTCCGATTGCGGCAGTATGAAAACGCCTTTCAGGTCCGTGTCTGACGCAGGTACCTGGAGGTTATACGCTTTGCTGCCGCTGATACATTCCAGCAGCAGGTATTCCCGTTGTTCTTTTAAAGTAGTGTACGTCATCATACAGCAGTGATTGTAAACAGTGCCAGCTGACTGGGAGCGCCTACGGCGTCGTCCCATTCGCCCAATGGCCTGAAGGTAACGGTATATCCGAAGCGGCCGGCTACTTCCGTGGCCCATGCTTCAAATTCAGGTCTGGTCCACTCAAAGCGATGGTCGTTGTGCCGGAAAGTTCCGGCGCTCAGTGATTCATATTTAATGTTATACTCCGCGTTGACCGTCGTGATAATCACGAGCGACGGGCGGGCGTATTCAAATACTACTTTCTCCATCGCCGCCAGCCGTGGCGGGTCCAGGTGTTCTATCACTTCCACTAGAGTGGCCGCATCAAAACCGGACAGTCTTTTATCTTTGTACAACAGAGACCCCTGTATCAATTCCAGTCGTTTCCGTTGTTTGTCGGACATGCGGTCCAGCTTAAGTTTTTCCCCGGCGATCTCCAGTGAGCGATAACTGACGTCCATACCGAGAATACGGGTAAACGCGGACTTCTCTGTCAGCAGCCGGAGCAGCTTGCCTTCGCCACAACCCAGATCGGCCACGGAGCTCACCTGCTGCTCCAGCAACAGGTCCCTCACGGTTTGCAGGCGCAGGTCATGCAGGCGTATTTTTTCCACCGGTTCAGGCATATCTTCAGCCTCTTCCGGCGTTGCTTCGTCTTTCATGATAAGTCCGAGCGCCTCGCGGGTCAATGGTCCCAGGTGTTTCATATAGCGGCGGACGATCAGCTCTTTGGCGGGATGGTCTTCCAGCCAGCCACGGCCCTTCTCCATGAGTTTCTCAATCTCATGATTGCCCACGAAATAATGTTTATCGTTGTCGCATACCGGGATCAGCACATATAACTGGGACAGTAACATCCACAGCGGTAGCGTATTCTTCAGGGTCACCTGGTAGTAGCGGCTTTGTCCCCATTCCGGGTACTGCGTATCTAACGGGAAAGCCTGTACGTTCACTTCATAGCCGAGCGGTTCAAAGAGGCTGCGCAGCAGCGGTTCCCCACCGTTGACAGGCAGCACCGATAAACTCACCTCCAGCGGGAAAGCAACGTCCACCAGTTCGGGCTTGTCTTTACAGCGGCCGTTCATAGCCGATGAATAAGCCTGTGAAATAGCGGCGCTCATAAAGGAAGAGGCCACATAGGGCCGGTCGTTGACATACGCCTCCAGCGCAAAATCATTGCCACCGGGGCCGGACTTACGGGTAAGCCTTACCGGGTCGAGGTCCAGCAACAATGCGGCGGTGCATTTCTCTGCGGTGGCTTCAGGATAAAAAACGTGTACATCACCGGCTGTCAGGGGAAAAGTCTGCACCTTAGCCGGATGTTTGTGCAACAGATAACCAAGGTCTGTAGCGGGGTTACGTGTAGTGGTAATCGTTAATAACATAGGTTCACTAAAACAATCGTCAAATGATCCCCCGAAGATAACTGTTTATTTTATATCCGCTTTTTATATCCCCCAGGCATTTGGAAATCTAAATTAGTCTACTATATTTGTAGACTACATCATCTACCTTAACTATTAAATATCCAGATTATGTCCAGGAAGTTACACTTCGAGACCCTGCAGGTACATGCCGGGTATAGCCCCGACCCTACCACCAAATCGGCTGCAGTACCTATTTACCAGACCACCTCCTATACGTTCGACAGCGCGGAACATGCTTCGGACCTGTTTGAGCTGAAGCAGTTCGGGAACATCTACACCCGTATCATGAACCCCACTACCGACGTATTTGAAAAGAGAGTGGCAGCGCTGGAAGGCGGCGTGGGCGCACTGGCAGTAGCATCCGGACAGGCGGCGCAGTTCATTGCGTTGCATAACATACTGCTGCCGGGTGATAACTTTGTGACTTCCTCCTACCTCTACGGCGGCACCTACAACCAGTTTAAGGTGAGCTTTAAAAGAATTGGTGTAGAAGCCCGTTTTGCGGACCTGGATAACCCTGAGAGCTTCGAAAAACAGATCGACGAAAACACAAAGGCGATTTACGTGGAAACCATCGGTAATCCCGGATTCGCCATCCCCGACTTCGAAAAGCTCAGTGCTATTGCCCGTAAACACGACCTGCCGCTGGTGGTAGACAATACTTTTGGCGCAGCCGGTTATCTCTGCCGTCCGCTGGAGCATGGCGCTAACGTAGTGGTGGAAGCGGCCACCAAATGGATCGGCGGACATGGCACCAGTATCGGCGGGATCATCGTGGACGGCGGTAATTACAACTGGGGCAACGGGAAATTCAAACAATTCAGCGAGCCGGATGATGCGTACCATGGTATGAAGTTCTGGGAAGTATTTGGCTCCCACAGCCCGTTTGGTAATATTGCCTATATCATCCGCGCCCGGGTGACCGGCTTGCGCAGCTGGGGTCCTGCACTGGCGCCACAGAACTCGTTCCTGTTCCTGCAGGGACTGGAAAGCCTGTCACTGCGCGTACAACGGACGGTAGACAACGCGTTGCAGCTGGCACAATGGCTGCAGCAACAGCCACAGGTGGAGTATGTCAACTACCCCGGGTTGCCTGGCAACAAATACCACGCACTGGCGCAGAAATACCTGCAGAATGGATTTGGAGGCGTGCTGAGCTTCAAAATCAAAGGCGGTAAAGATGCTGCGGATAAATTCGTGCAGTCATTACAGTTAATATACCATCTGGCAAACGTAGGCGACAGCAAAACGCTGATCATCCACCCGGCCACCACTACCCACTCGCAACTCAGCGAAGAGGAACAGCGGGCAGCCGGCGTAGAGCCCGGCCTGCTGCGTATATCCCTTGGCGTAGAACATATCGATGATATTAAGGAAGACATCCGGCAGGCCTTTGGCGCTTAATCGCCTTTGCCCAGTTTGATCTTTACTTTTCCGTCACTACCTGAAACGGCGTGGAGATGCAGGATAATACCTTTCCTGCTTCTGCGCCGTTTTTCTGCTTTATCGGTGATCGCGGAGTCCTTGGCCGGGTTACGCAACGGCACGTCCAGGTTGATATTGGTGCCGCCGGCAAGCCCGTATACCCCGTTCACGTCGATATTCACCGCACTGGAGGCGATACGCATCGGTGGGATCAGGATCTTGCTCCCCTGTATCTGCAGGGTATTGCTGAGGTTTTCGAAAGTGATGCTGTCCAGCCGGCGGCGACGGAATACAAAGTTGCCGATATCTTCCAGCGGACCGAAGTTGACCAGGGCGCCGTTCCGTAAATTAAAGTTGACCGTACCGTACAACGAATGTTTCGCCAGTGCCCCATTGTCCAGTACATTGCCTTTAATATCGGCCCTGGCAGACACGATGCCCCGCAGGTTGTCGGACTTCAGCGACTCCATCCCGAAGTTGCTGAAAGCGTAGAACAGCTGCGCGATATGCACGTTGGAAATATTGGCGTTTATCTTAAAAGTATTATTGGCGCCCTGCTGATGTACGCTGCCCGATGCCTGGGCCGTGCCGCCGGCATGCTGGAACCCGATCTTACTCAGCTGGATGTCCGACTCCGTCATCGCGATCAGCGCTTTTACATTCTGTGCGGTGAAACGCTCAAACACGATCTTGTCCAGCGCTACGTCCATTTTCACGTTGCTGGCTGCCAGTACCTTGTCGAGTTGCTGGCCTACCCTGCTCTCCGTTCTCGCCTTCTTTTTATGCGCCGCCTTTTTTCCTTTGCGGCGGGCGGTAAGGAAACTTCTGAATTCATTGAGGTCTACCAGCGCGCTTCTGATCTTCCAGTCCAGCTCTATTTTCTCAGGCGCCGTGAAATACAGGTTCAGCATATTGCGGATGGTGCCTTCCATCTGCAGGGCACTTTTCCGGGACTGGATGCGCACATTACGCACCAGCAGGTCCTGCCCGGTAAATTGCAGCGTGGCACTGCAATCATGGAACGTCAGGTCACGCGGCAGGTAGGTAAACCCGCCCCGCTGTACCAGCACCGTTCCTTCCAGGGCCGACGGGGTATTGTCATCTTTCAATACCGGCCCGGTGTAATACAGGTCGGCCGCTGCAGTCCCCTCGCTGAACAGTATCGGCACCTCGCTGGCGGCCGTATTGAGGTGCGCCAACGGGAACTGCGACCGGAAATGTCCGCGCAGCAGCGGATGTTTGAGGTTCACCACCCGGATGGTATCTGCCTCCAGGGGCACTTCCCCGAGGGAAGCCCTCAGGCCGAAAATATTCACAGCGGAGTTCTCATCATTATGACCGGCACCCGGCAGCACTTCATTGTTGAACCGCCCGGTAAAACTACAGTCGCTCCATTCGCCCGCGGCAGTCACCAGTGTGTTCTTCGTCGTCTTCCAGGTAACCACTACCCGGGGGGTGTCCCTGAATTTCATATGTCCTTCGAGGTTAGCTTCCGCATCGAGCGGCGCCGTCAGGTGGATCGTGGCGAGCTTGCCGGAAATATTGGGCGACAACCACGAGGCCGCGTCCTGCAACAGCACCTGGTTAGCGTTGATCTTCAGCCGGAACGGCGGTGGCTTCTGGGAGAAATCAAAGACCCCGGCTATCTGCACCGGCGTCTGGTCTATTTTTATCTGCTGCTCAGGGATGATCAGCTGTTTGGTGATCTTATTAAAAAACAGGGAGAGGTCGAGACCCAGCGTTTTGTTTTTCAGGTAACTGCCTTTGTTGGTGTTAAAAGCAAAACTACGGGCGAGGATCTTAGACCGCATATCGAGGTGCATCCCGGAATCGCTGCTCCTGAGCTTGCCATCCATCTGCTGTATGTCCAGCTCAAAAAGTTTAAATTTCTGCCGGTTGTCGATGGTAAACGTGATCTGTGACAAACCGATGCTACGGATATCGGCATCGCGGGAGGCGCTCTTTTTTTTGCCGGGCTTGCTGGTGGTGAGCGCTGTGGTATTGGTATAGCCGGTACTATCGGTAAACAGGTAGATGTTACCTTTCTCCAGGGCCACTTCTTTCACATCTACGTGTTTGCGTAACAGTGATAACGTGTTTACCCGTACGAAAACATAGTCGAGGTCTAACAGGGCGTGATGATGTTGCTGCCACAGGCTGTCGCGGAGGACGACTTTCTTCAGGGCGATGGACACATTGGGGAAGCTTCTGAAAAGGGATGGCTCCATATCTTCCACAGACAGCTGGCCATTGATATTATCATTCAGCTGGTCGGTAATCTGCTTCAGGAAAGCAGCTTTATTACCTTTAATATACAGGGCCAGTCCAACAGACAACAGAATAATCAGGGCTACGAGGCTTCCTCCTGCAATCAGCACAACTTTGAGCCATTTACGCATGTAATGGATGTTTTAAAGGGTATAACATTCGAACACGTAAACAGTTTACGAAAAATTCCGCTTTTTCCGGAAAATAAAAACAGCGAAGACTCCGTAGAACCTTCGCTGTTATAGTCTGAAAATCTCTAAATTCTAAATTTTGTTCATTAGTCGTCCAGCTTGAGGACAGCCAGGAACGCCTCCTGCGGCACTTCTACGTTACCGATCTGGCGCATACGTTTTTTACCTTCCTTCTGTTTCTCCAGCAGTTTACGTTTACGGGAGATGTCACCGCCATAACATTTCGCGGTAACGTCTTTACGCATGGCGCTGATGTTTTCGCGGGCGAGGATTTTAGCGCCTACGGCCGCCTGGATGGCGATCAGGAACTGCTGGCGGGGCAGCAGGTCTTTCAGTTTTTCGCAAAGTTTGCGGCCGAAGTCCTGCGCTCTGCTGCGGTGGATCAGTGCACTGAGGGCGTCCACCTTATCGCCGTTGAGCAGGATGTCCATTTTCACGATATCGCTGTCCCGGAAACCGATCGGTGTATAGTCGAAAGAGGCATAACCGCGGGTCTGGCTCTTCAGCTTATCATAGAAGTCAAACACGATCTCGGTAAGCGGTAATTCAAACATGAGCTCCACACGGGTGGTGGTCAGGTAGCTCTGGTTGAGCAGGATACCACGTTTGCCGAGGCAAAGCGTCATGATGTTACCGATATATTCAGGTTTGGTAATGATCTGTGCCCGGATGAAAGGTTCTTCGATCCTTTCCAGTTTGGTGGGGTCCGGCATTTCGCTCGGATTGTTCACGATCACCACGCCTTCCCTGGTGGTGTGTGCAATGAATCCCACGTTCGGTACGGTGGTGATCACCGTCTGGTTAAATTCCCTTTCGAGACGTTCCTGGATGATCTCCATGTGGAGCATGCCGAGGAAGCCGCAACGGAAACCGAAGCCCAGCGCCTGTGAGGTTTCCAGTTCGTAGGTCAGGGAGGCGTCGTTGAGCTGGAGTTTGTCCATACATTCGCGCAGCTCTTCAAAGTCCTCGGTCACTACCGGGAAGATACCGGCAAATACCATGGGTTTCACTTCCTGGAAGCCTTTGATACCTTCTTCGCAAGGTCTGCTGGCCAGGGTGATGGTGTCCCCTACTTTTACTTCTTTGGCGCTCTTGATACCGGTGATGATATAGCCTACATCGCCGGCAAATACCTCTTTACGGGGCTCCAGTCCCAGTTTAAGGATACCTACTTCATCGGCTTCATATTCTTCTCCGGTATTGACGAACTTAATTTTATCTCCTTTTTTGATGGAACCGTTGTATACGCGGAAATATGCGATGATGCCGCGGAAAGAGTTGAACACGCTGTCGAAGATCAGCGCCTGCAGGGGCGCTTCCAGGCTGCCTTTCGGCCCGGGGATGCGGGTCACGATCGCCTCCAGAATGTCTTCAATGCCGATACCGGTTTTGCCGGATGCCAGCAGGATATCTTCATCTTTTACACCGATCAGTTCAATGATCTGGTCTTTCACCTCTTCGATCATGGCGCCCGGCATATCAATTTTGTTGATCACGGGGATGATCTCCAGGTCGTTCTCCAGTGCCAGGTACAGGTTGGAGATCGTTTGCGCCTGGATACCCTGAGCGGCGTCTACCAGCAGCAGTGCGCCTTCGCAGGCAGCCAGAGCGCGGGACACCTCGTAGGAAAAGTCTACGTGGCCGGGGGTATCGATCAGGTTAAACGTATATTTTTCGCCGTTTTTGGCGGTGTAGTTCATTTGGATAGCATGGCTCTTGATGGTGATGCCTTTCTCCCGTTCCAGGTCCATGTCGTCCAGCACCTGCGCCTGCATATCACGATCGGAGATCGTTTTGGTAAATTCCAATAATCGGTCAGCCAGGGTACTCTTACCGTGGTCAATATGGGCAATGATACAAAAATTGCGAATATTCTTCATATGTTGATTTACTGGCCTGTGGCGGATAAAATGCCCGGTTAAGCCTTTTCAGGCCGCAAAGGTATTAAAAATTGTTTATTAGTCAGCGGTTTAGGGCGATTATGTTTTGATAAACATGCTACATGCGGATTGTCAATTTTTCATATATTAGATATAAATCCCCCCTGGGGTATTATTTGATCTAAAACCTGAATGATATGGACCTGACCGCACAATTTGAACAAGCTGCTGCTGAAAGCAAAACCCTCTCTGAGAAGCCGTCCAACGAGATACTGCTGCAATTATACAGCCTCTATAAACAGGGTTCCGCCGGTGATGTGGACACTGATCCTCCGTCCAACCCGTTTGATTTTGTGGCAAAAGCCAAACACGAAGCATGGGCTGCGCTGAAAGGCAAGTCCAAAGAGGCGGCCATGCAGGAATACATCGACCTGGTGAAACGCCTGAAAGGCTGATACCTGTAAGGTGAAGATACGGCGGCTGGTCTTATGGGACCAGCCGCTTTTTATTTTACAGCACCTTCACGTTGTCTGCCGGATTTACGTCGGCCGACCAGGTACCGCCCAGGGTCACTTTACTGATTTTTTTGGAGGCGTTGAAAGGAATAGTCACGGTTTTATTGCCTTTCTCCCAGCATGCAATGCTTTTATGCAGCTGCAACGTAGTCTGGTCCTCAAACGTCACCGTCAGGTCCACCGGAACGGGTTTGTTGCCTTTAGACACGACGGTCACTTCACAACGCTGGCCATTGCGGTCCACTTTATCTATGGCCAGATCGGGATAACCGTCATCGAAGAACCAGCTTTTCCAGAACCAGTTCATGTCTTTACCGGCGCCGGCGTTCATGCAGTTGAAGAAATCGTAAGGCTGTGGATGTTTCCCGTTCCACGTGCGGATATAATGGTGCAGCGCTTTCAGAAACAGGCTGTCGCCCAGCATGTCTTTTACATATAAATAGCCCAGCGCCGGCTTGGGATAAGCGTTGGTCATGTAGGCATCCGTCTGCTGATTGGAAGGAGTCATGATGGGCAGGTCCTGCGCTTTGCCCGCAATTGTATTGTAATTGGACATACCATAGTTGTCCACGATGGTGGAGTCGATCATCGGTGAAATCAGCCACTCCCCTATGGTGGCCCAGCCTTCATCCATCCAGGCGTAGATCGTTTCGTTGGTGCCCATGTAAAAAGGAAACATGGTATGAAAGATCTCATGGTCTGTCAGTTCAATGGCGCCTGCCTTGTCGGGAACGGGATTGTCATTTACCATCATGGGATACTCCATCTGGTCCAGTCCGTCGAATACAGAAATATGCGGATACGGGAAAGGCCATTTCGGGAAATGGTGGCTCATCTTATCGACCGTAGCGCGGGCGTAGTCGATCACCTCAAAGTAGTCGGTGTGCGCGGTATTAAAAGCTACATCCACGCGGGTACGGCGTTTGGTGGCATGGTCCACCTCCACGCTGGTGGCTTTCCAGCAATAATGGTTGCTGGTGGCGAAAGCGAAATCCACAACGTTGGACGCTTCAAACTGCCAGGTATTGAAGGGATTCCGGGGAGAGATATTACCCTTCCTGATATCCGTGCTGTCAATGATATCGATGATGCCATCGTTTTTTTCCGCCCGGGCAATCCGTTGCAGGTAGGTGTCGGTATATACTTCCGGCCCGTTTTTCAGGTCGCCGGTGGCCCATACCTGGTAGTTGCCGGGCACAGTAATAGCGACTTTAAAATCACTGAAGTCGTTGTAAAATTCTGTTACGCCGTTGTAGGGGATCATGTCCCACCCGTTGATATCGTCATACACCGCCACCCTTGGGAAGAAGTAGGCCAGGAAGTAGGCGCCGGTGTCTACTGTGCCGGTACGGATATGCGTGTTTTCGTTCAGCGTATAGGAGAAGTCGAGCGCAACCTCCACCTGCTTTCCGGGCGCCAGGTCGTCAATGGCGACAGGCATATTGGTACCGGTAACAGCCGATACTTTGCGGTCGGCGCCGTTGATTTTAACATTCTTAACGGCCACACCTTTGTGCAGGTCACCTGCCGTTACCACCATATTACGGACGGCGCCGTGCTGGAAGAGGTTGGCAAACAGCTTAAAGTTCAGATACCGTAAGGTGTCGGGGCTGTTGTTGGTGTACACGATGGTTTCCGAGCCGGACACGAGATTGGTGGCGGGTTCAAACTTCACCCGGATATCGTAGCTGGCTTTGTTCTGCCAGTATCGCGGCCCGGGGGCGCCGCTTTCGCTCCGTGTTTGTTTCTCATACGCCTGGCGGATGTTCCGGGGCATGAACAGGGATTGGGCCGTAGCCTGTTGCCAGCCTGCCAGCAACAGTAAAAAAAGAAATTGCTTTTTCATCATACATCAGTCGTAAAGTGCCTTCGCAAACAGAAGGGCTTGTTTTTCAAAAATAGGGATTTTCCCAGTGACGATCCGGGTCCGGGGATAGTTAAGCATTAATGATGGCGTACAAATTATACAGACATGCAGACATCAAACGGTGCTGTTAGCTGTTACCGTTTACGGAAAACTGGTGGGTGCTGTCCGGCTGTGTGCGCAGGCTGTCTGCCGGTTGCGGCAGGGGGGCGCCGGTGCTGTCTGTTCTGTGGGCGGTGGAGTCTGTGGGCACTGTTTCTCCGCCAGCCCTTTTCACCGGGGCTGTAGGGGCGGTATTCCGTCTTTTACTGTTGTAGTCAGATACTACCCCCCGCCGTTCCATGTCTTTCATCGTCTTTTTATCGAAGAGGTATTTAGGATGTTTTTCAGGGCGCAGTCCCTTATCGAACTGTGCTTCCGCTCCGATAGCGGGGGCGGTATAAATTTTTTGGGAGGAGTTACAAGCCCACAGCAGCCCTGAAAGCAGCCAGGCGTATCGCATGGATCTCATGAAAAACCAGATAAGAAGTGAGCAGGTTGGGATAAGGGGACAATTAGAAAACGGGAACCGGCATCTTTTAGTATCAGGGGATTTTGAAATTCAGGGAAGCTGTATTAAATTTAACTTACATTCAGCGATTGTCATCCCCTTGTTTACTAATATTTTATATATTTAAGCCCTGTTTAGTATCACGATGAAACCCTCATCCCGGCTAAATTGAGAAAACAACCGTTATTATCAATACAACACTATGAAAGTAACTACAACCAGTTTCCCCAGCGTTTTTGAGACGGCCTTTGGGAACACCGAAAACTCGAGCAAAGATTTACTCAATGGCTTGAAGATCAAAAAAGATGAAACCTGGTATCTGGTAGGCAACCTGGCCAAACGGGGCGGCATTAATCCGGGCAGGATTACTAATGCAGCTCCTACTGAAGAAGACTATGAAATCCTGTTCAAAGCGGCGCTGCTCAATACGGCCGACAAGGTACAGCAGCCCATTGCGCTGACCATGGGTTTTCCCTTTTCCACTTACAACGTCTACAAAACCGCAGCGGAGCAGTTTCTGAGCAAGCGGCATTTCCTGATCGATTACGATACACAGACTTACAACACAAAGGGGTCTTACAAAAAAGCGATGTTCGACATCGAAAAATATGAGATCATCCCTGAGATCGTTGGTGGTATCATCGGCCTGAAAAAGACGATCAACGAACCGCAGCTGGACAATTTCATCGCCATCAGCTTTGGTTTCGGCACCATAGAAGGCGGCATGGCCACCGGCGACGGGCTGGTACACCGTACCTGCTTCAGCTCCCATGGTATCCGTTACGCCATCAACAACCTGACCCGTGAACTGAACCAGAAGCATTACCTGGAAATGAAAAACGAGCACCAGGTGGACGATGCCTTCATGAAAGGTTCTATTTTCACCAACCGCAAGCGCATTGACCTGCGGGAAATGCGTAAAGGCGTGCTGACACAGTATTACAAAGAGGTGGTATCTCCGCTGATGCGCAGCTACTTCACTGACCTGGACTTTGAAAGCTGCGAAAAAATATACCTGATGGGTGGCGGCGCTTACTACAAAGAACTGACCGACGCTTTCCAGGAAGAATTCCGCGACTTTATTCCGGTAGAGGTGGCGCCTGATCCTGAAAAACTCATGAGTATTGGTTATCTTTATAACAGTCTTCGGATTTCAGACAATAAACCACAAAGGAGCGTTGGCCTTGATCTCGGCAACTCCAGTTCTATTATCTCTACGTTCGACGACGAGCATCAACCAGTCGTAAATAATCCCATAACCCTCTAATTCGTTTGTGTGATAAGTGTGAGACATTTTTTCCGAAACATCATTGTACCGGGAGCATTTCGTATCCCTAAGGAAGTAACCGTAAACGGCAGCATCGACGCTACCATTTCAGGACGGATTGACGGGAACGTAAAGGGCAACGTAAAAACGACCGGTAAGCTGGTGGTCAGTGAAAGCGCCAGCATCAAAGGGCATATTTATGCGGCCGACCTCGTTGTACACGGGAAAGTGTATGGAGACGTTTATATCAGCAACAAAGCGCATATCAGTAATAAAGCCTTCGTCAAGGGAGATGTGAATGCCATTGTCCTTGAGCTGGAAGAAGGCGCCGTTGTGGAAGGCGCTATCCGGAAAAATGTGCTGCCCACACCCAAAGCGGACACACCGCCTGTTACAGAACAACATCACCCTCCGGTAACGGGAGAAGCCATCCCCGTAGCCGCTGCTGCAGCTCCTGCCGCGCCGGCCGCCAACGAAGAAGAACAAACCACCAGCTGGTTTTAACAAGTCCTGACTAAAACAACGTATATACTTGAACGTTATTTAGAGAGGCTGCCCGTTACGAGGCAGCCTCTTTTATTTCCGGTGGTGCTTACTTTTTCAGGGGAGTCAGCAGTTGGGTGAGACCATTCATTTTGATGACCAGCATGGTCTCCAGCATCATACCCAGCTTACCTTTGGGAAAACCGTTGCGCTGAAACCATTCGAGGTAGCTGACCGGCAGATCGCACAAAATCACATCCTTGTATTTCCCGAAGGGCATTTTCATGGTTACCAGCTGTTGCAGAATCTCCGGGTTCGGTTGAGTCATCTCCATAAAAATCAATGATTAAAGGGGCAAGTTAGGTTTTTATCATGCTTCTTTGCAATTTGATTTTCTCAGCGGCCCTACCTGCCATGACCAGTTTTCCCCCACTACCGTCGTAACAACCCGTTTTTCTGCAAGGCGTCCGTCACCACTTTAGCGTAGGCGGTAGCGAACGATTCCAGGCTGTTGGGGTTATAGGTTTCCGACTGGCCGGACCATACCAGTTTCCCGTCTTTGGTCAGATCGTACAGGTTGCTCTCGAGGAAATACACCTTGTCGGTGGTATAATATCCCGGGGAGTACACGGAGTTGTACATGTAGCCATAGTACCCCCAGAAGCGGCCATACCAGCCATAGGCAGGATAAGGCGCATACATCACGGTGCCTGGCACGTACCGGGTTTCAGATTCTTTATTGACCAGCGTCACCGTCAGTACGGCCTGGTAACCTGCCGCCGTAATTTTATCGGAGGCGGTTTTTACCGATTCTTCTTTTTTGGGGTCGAAGTTGGGCGGAAACAAATCGATGCTCTTACCCGCCACGATGCCATGTTGTTGTAGCTGGGCCATCAGCCTGCTTTCCACCGTTCCCCTTGCTGTCTGATTGGAACTGAGGCCAGCCACCAGGATATTGTGATAACCGCCCATTTCAGCGCCGGGATCTTTCCAGGTACCTGTCATGTGGACGGAGGTGCCGCAGGCTGCTACCAACAGCGCTATCGCCAGCAGGGCAACAGGTGCCCGGAAGCGGCGGCTAAAAGATACAGATGGAGTACGCATAAAATTTTTTTTAACAAACCGCTGTAAAGCGGTTTTCGATCCTATTAGGATAACATCCACAAAGTCAAAAAGTTCAGGAGAAGAATACTGCATATAGGCGTGAGCGTGAATGAATTATAACCTGCTTTGCGCATCTTTTATTCAGATAATTAAGCGTACATTTATAATCTGGAGACCGCTATATGCAATACAAGGACTATGGGGAGCTGAAAACGCTGCTATTGGTGGACGATGATACAGACGACCAGGAGCTTTTTAAACTGGCGCTGGCGGAACTGAATCATCCTGTAAAATGCCTCACGGCCGGCAACGGCCAGGAGGCGCTGGACAACCTTTGTACCCGTGCCTACAAGCCCGATCTTATTTTCCTGGACCTGAACATGCCACTGATGAATGGGATTGTGTTCCTGAAGCGGATCAAAGACATCGACCACCTGAAAAACATCCCTGTGATCATTTACAGTACCAGCGACGAGCCACGCGAAATTTCCGCCGCCCGCTCCATGGGTGCGGTGGACTACATCACCAAACCGGCGCGGTTTGACGAGCTTTGCAGATTGTTACAGGTGGTACTGGCCGGAGACACTTCTTTTCATTAGTCCGGCAGGCGGCGGGCAAAAGCCACCCGGTAAAATTCATACCCCTCTTCTTTCTCTCTCCCATCCAGGTAAAGCGACCGGTATTCCTCCGCTCCCAGGTCTTTCAGGAGCGAGAACCCGTGACGCTGCAGGAATCCGGGCAGCGAGGACGGCACAAAGCCGAAAGTCCATTTTTCCTCCAGGCCGGCCACGTCTTTTAATAATTTCTCTCCACCGGTGAAAGCCGCAGGATTATCCAGCACTTCCCGGTGAATATAGGTAAAGATGACATGTGAACCGGGCGCAAAGCGCTGCAGGAAAGCAAAGGTATTGTCAATCGCTTCTGCCGTGAGATAGTTGGTCACCCCTTCCCACACGAAGGCCGTAGGAAGGGAAAAATCGAAGTGGTGCTGCGCCCCGAGCTGATCGAGGCTCTGTTTGTTGAAATCTATCTGGTAGTAACGGATATGCCTGGGAATATGATGCCCGCTGAGCCTGGACAGTTTATACCTGGCCGTGTTGGGATGGTCAATTTCAATGACGGGCATACCGTGCAGGAACGGCAGCCGCAGGCCCCGGGTATCGAAGCCGGCGCCCAGGATCATCACCTGGCGGGCGCCTTTACGGACCGCTTCTTCCAGCAGCTCGTCTATCAGGCGGGTACGGGCGATACCAGAGGTATAAGCACCGGGAATCCTTTTATGAATAATGTTTTCAGCTACCTTGCGGAAAGCGCGCAGGTGGCTCAGGCGTGCCGCTACCTTTAAGCCGGGTGGCAAAAAGAGATGGGCATATTTATCGGTAAACAGTCTTTTTGTTTTAGGACGGGTGGTTTCCATTGCACGAAATAGGGCCATATACTGCGCGGTTTTACTCGAGGCAGATTCCTTCATAGTGTGTCTTTTTGGAGATAGACAATATACGTCATCAGGACGACATTATCAATTTTTCGCTGTCGTGTAATTGTAAGGAATATTGTTTTTCCGTCGCAGCGTATATTCGTCACCGGTAGGCCTTAGCGGTGGTAAAGGGATGCCGGAAATGATCACTCCTGCGCAGATGCAAAACCGCTTCCCGGAAAAAACAATTCAAAGAAGCTTGGAATTCATAAATTTTTGCGATTATTGCAATAAAATGCATATTTTTAGAAAATAATCTAAATCGCCCTGCGAAAATGAGCCACTCTTTAAATATTGACAAATTAGATTTACAGATCATTTCAGAAATGTCAACAGATGCCGGTATCTCTTACGCCGAATTGGGGAAAAAGCTGTTTGTATCAGGCGGCACCATCCACGTGCGTATTAAGAAACTGCATGAAATGGGCGTGATCAAAGGTACCCGGCTGCAGGTCAACCTGCGTGCCATTGGCTACGATGTACTGGCTTTTATCGGCATCTACCTGGAAAAGAGTTCTTTGTATGAAAACGTGGCCAGGCAGTTGCTGAAGATCCCGCAGATCGTGCGGCTGAACTATACGACCGGCGCCTACAGTATGTTTGCAGAAATCATCTGCCGCGACAGTGCTGAGCTGCGCAAAATTCTGCAGGATGACCTGCAACATATCAAAGGGATAGAGCGTACAGAAACGATTATCTCACTCGAAGAAAGTTTCTCGCGTCCTGTCAATGTCAGCGAAATCAGTTAACGGATATAACAGTGAATGAAGGCGTTACCGCCTTCATTCTTTTTTTCGACCTCCTTCTTCTCCCCTGGTAACCCGTTGTTCCGAAAGGAAATTTGGCAAAGTGAATTTTTTGATTAATTTTGTACTATTCAGTACAATTTATCATTTACCATGGCAGGAAGGAACCGCATATTCGACGAGCAGGAGGTGATCCGCAAAGCCACCACGGTGTTCTGGGAACGGGGCTACGAGGCCACGTCTACCGAAGACCTCCTTGCGGCGATGGGAATTGGTAAAGGTAGTTTTTACAATGCCTTCCCCGGCGGCAAACAGGAGATCTTCGAAAAAGCGCTGGAGCAGTTTAGCACCCGGGCTTTTGCCGGGCTGAAAGCGGCAGTCGCCACAGGCGACGATCCGGTCACTGCCGTGCTGGACTTCTTTCGTGATATAGCGAATGAAAGCCGCGCCGTGCATATGAAAGGCTGCTTCATGGGCAATACCGTTGCGGAACTGTCCCACACCGAACCGGCACTGGAAAGGAAAGCCGTTCACCGGCTGCAGCAAATGGAGCAACTGTTTACCTCCGTCCTGGAAAACGGGCAGCGGAGCGGCCGGTTAAAAACCAAAACGCCGGCGCCGGTGCTGGCCAGGCACCTGGTGAACCTGTGGAACGGCCTGAACATCACGCGACGGATGTATCCCAATACTGAAGGACTGTCCGCCCTGATCGAGCTAAATCTCTCCCCTATTCATTGACACTTTTTTTTCATCAATTTTGTACCAAATAGTACAATTTAAAATCAGGATATATGAGCGCCACTTTTTATCGTACCGTATCTGTCAACAACCTCGACATCTTTTACCGGGAGGCCGGTCGCCCCGGCGCGCCGGTAGTACTGTTGCTGCATGGCTTTCCCTCCTCTTCCCACATGTACCGGCATCTGATCCCGGCATTGGCAGAAGATTATCACGTGATAGCACCCGACTATCCCGGTTTTGGCTACAGCAGCAAACCCTCCCCGGAGGCATTTAATTACACTTTCGATAACGTAGCCGCTGTCATGGAGCAGTTTATAATGCAAATGGGGCTGACAAAGTTCCACCTCTATATGCAGGATTACGGCGGCCCTATCGGCTTTCGGATCATTACCCGTCACCCTGAATGGGTAGCGTCCCTGCTGATTCAAAACGCCAACGCCTATACGGAGGGACTGGGCCCCGACGTACAGGAAATAGGCCGGTTACAGCAGGCCGGTGATCCGGCGGCGCTGGCCGCGGCAGTAGACCGTAAACTGACCGCCGAAGGCATGCGTGCTGACAATCTCGTGGGAGCTACAGACCCTTCGCGTATCTCTCCCGACAGCTGGACTTTCGATGCCGCTATCATTGACAAGCCCATACAACGGGTATTATTCGCCAACTATGGTACCAACTTCCCGCTGTATCCGCAGTGGCAGGCATGGCTGCGCCACCACCAGCCGCGTACGCTGATCACCTGGGGCAAAAACGATAACATCTTTCCGGGAGAAGGCGCCACCGCCTATCTGCGCGATGTGCCGGACGCAGAACTGCATCTGTTTGACGGAGGGCACTTTTTACTGGAGGAATACGGCGACGAGGTGGCCGCCCTGATCAAAACATTTCTGAAAAAAGGAAATTCATAGAAAAAGGACGGGCCGGCAACGCGTAACGCTGCCGGCCCTGTTATGCTATTCCTGCGCCAGTTTCCGCGTATCGCGGGTACCGGCATACAGTTCGTATTCCAACAAACGGCAGTCAAGCGTACTGTTGTAAAACTCTATCCTGCGCTTGGCCTTGAGGCCTATCTTCTTGGCCAGGTCCAGGTTACCTGTGAAAATGTAGCCGGTGTAACCGCCGCAGCGTTGTTTCATGAAATCGCCGATACGGCCATAGGTCTCTTCCAATGCGGTGATCTCCCCGAGGCGCAACCCATACTCCGGGTTCATATACACCACTCCCCCGCCATCGGCCGGCACGGGCGTAGCCGCAAAATCGCATACAGAGAAGGTGATCAGATCTGCCACGCCGGCAGCCCTGGCGTTTTTGCGGGCATTTTCCACCGCCTGCGGACTCAGGTCTGTCGCGATGATTTTCAGTTCCGGAACATCCACGATCTGGCTTTCCAGCCGGCCCCGCTCTTCGAGGTACACCGCTTCATCATAGCCCAACAGGTGCATAAAAGCATAGTTGCTGCGGAAAAGCCCGGGCCGGCTGTTGGTGGCGATCAGCGCCGCTTCTATGGCCACAGTACCGGAGCCGCACATGGGATTGACAAAAGGAGAACGGCGGTCCCAGCGGGTGGCCAGAATGGTGGCTGCCGCCAGTCCCTCCAGCATAGGCGCTTTCCCGGGTATCTTGCGGTATCCGTGACGGCCCAGCGAATCACCGGAGGTGTCGATAAATACTTCCGCATGTTCATTCTTCCAGAACAGGTGCACAACTCCACCGCTCAGCTCAGCGCCGGTGGAAGGACGTTTGCCTGTTTTTTCCCGCATACGGTCTATCACCGCATCTTTCACCCGCAGGTTGGCGAACATGCTGTTATTGATGGTTTCGTTCTGAACGTTGCTGGTAATGGAGAAATACCCGTCAGCCGGCAGGATCGTTTCCCAGGGGAAAGATTTTAGTTCTCTGTAGATATCATCGGCGTTGTGCGCTTCAAACTGACGGAGGCTGTATAATACCTGGCTGGCACAGCGCAGGTGTAAATTGAGGCGGATACATTCGTTGACGGAAGCCTGCAGGCGCACCCCTGTGACAAAAGTTTCTTCAACGGTAAAACCCAGTTCTTTTATTTCCTGTTCGAGGTAAGGTGTCAGCCGCTTGTGGCAGGTAACCGTTACCGGAGCTTTCTCTGTGTATAAAGACATCATCCGGCAAATGTAGCCATTTTGATATTTAGACATTTGGTTATTTAACCATTTGGATATTGAAACAACCAGATGTCTAAATATCCCAATGTTTAAATCTCGTTACCTGCGGTGAGGATAATGGGTTCGCCGTCAGTGATCACGATGGTATGTTCGTGCTGGGCCACAAATCCGCCTTTATTGCCGATCAGCGTCCAGCCGTCGTTTGCCTGGTTGGCGTAGTTGGAGCGGGTGGAGATAAATGTTTCCACGGCCACAACGCTGTTTTTACGGAAACGCTCTTTGTTGCGCCGTTCGTAACAGTTGAGAATATCCTCGGGCGCCTCGTGCAGGCCCCTGCCCACGCCATGTCCGGCGAGGTTACGGATTACAGTAAAACCAGCCTTGGCCGCTTCTTTTTCAATCAGTTTGCCGATGTCAGCTATTTTTACGCCGCCGCGGATATTGCGGAGCGCTTTGTACAGGATATTGCGGGAGGCATTGACCAGGGGCAGATGCTGATGCACATCGTTGCCCAGTACAAAAGAACCGCCGTTGTCCGCCCAGTAGCCGTCCAGCTCCGCAGACACGTCGATATTGACCAGGTCCCCTTCGCGCAGAATTTTTGTTGCGTGCGGAATCCCGTGCGCTATCTCATTGTTGATGCTGATGCAGGTCCATCCCGGAAAGCCATAGGTAAGCTTCGGAGCGGATTTGGCACCATACTTCCGCAATATCTCCCCTCCGTATTCATCCACCTCTTTTGCAGACATGCCTGGTTTGGTATAATTGCGCATCTCTTTGAGCGTGATGGCCACCACTTCGCTGATCCGCTTCATTCCTTGTAACTCCGCTTCTGATGTAATTGACATAGCTTCTCTTTTTTGGTCGTAATAAAGGTAGCGAAAGCAGGGCAAACTGTCAAAAGTGGTGACCTGCGTCACCACTTGTTAAAATGCGATATACTTTACCGGCACATGGTCTGTGAGCCAGACGTTGTTGGCCGACCGGAAAAAGGGAATGCCGTCGCGGAACATGCGGCCGCTGTGGACGGTGAGTATCACCGGCTGCCCCCTGCGGGCACCGACAGCAGTGGCGGTTTCCCTTTGTTCTGAAAGATGCACATGGTGGCGGCTCATTTTAAGCAGCCCTTCCTCCCGGATGGCCTGCATGAATTTCCCGACGGTGCCATGATACAGGTATTCGGGCGGCGTTGCCACTTCCAGCGCCAGTTCCACTTTGACGGAATGTCCCTGGTTGGCGCGGATACGGGCATGATCGTCACTGAGCGCAAACCGCTGTTTTTCACATTCCGCCACTACCACCAGTAGTTCGTCCATGGTGAAGCGCTGGCCTCTGCGGGCGGCTTTGCCCATGAGTTCCGGGACATCGGCCCAACCTTGTTCATCCAGTTGGAGGCCGATGGTTTCCGGGCTATGCCGGAGTATGAGACTGAGAAATTTGCTGATATTTTTTCTTCTTTTTGGGTCCATGATAATTATAGTTTGTCCCTGACTGCCATGAGCGCGTAACCCAACAGGTTCTGGCCTCTCCAGCGCAAGGGATTCTCCACATGTTCGTGATCGGATTTCATGCCGATACCCCATATGGTATCCACCGGACTGGCTTCTACCAGTACGCGGTCTTTGGTGTTCATTAAAAATTCTTTCAGTTTCGGATGCTGGGAAAACTTCAACAGGTTTCCGGCTATCACGATATTGGATTTTTGTTCATCCCAAACGACGGAATCAAACTGGCGTACCTGCCGGCCCAGCTTTTTCGCTTCCGCGGGCGTTTTGGCTTTCAGTATCCGTTGCAGCGTGGCCTCGTCATTGAACAGGCGGGCTTTTCCGGCCATCATCCAGTGTTCTGCCGTGGGGTAGGTAATACCGTTTTCCTGGAAAGGCGCTACCCACCACTGACTTAAACAGCTCTGGGTGACGGTCCCGCTGGTGGATTCCCCATGTCCCCAGAAAAACAGGTATTTGATTTTATCTTTACGCTGATACTTTTCGATCAGCCACTGATTATTATAAGTCATGGTTTGTCAGTTTGTTTTTAAATGTACGGATCGTGTCTTGTTTCTCTATATTGTCATACACGGCAAACACCACCCTGGAAAAACGGTGACGGAAAGTATCACTGTTCAGCAGTGCAGCGAACCCTCCGGCCACATCTTCTTTGTCATTACGGAATACGCCACAGCCCCAGGCGCCGAGTATCAGGGTGGTTTGCTGTTGCGCTGCTGCTAAGGAAAGTAGTTTTTCCATTCTCCCCAGCATGACCGGCTTGATACGGCTTATATTTTCCGGTTCATTGTCTTCCACGGCGCCGGCGTTGACGGCCGGTGCGGTGATCACAGATACCGTATAATAGTCTTCCAGCAGTTGATCTGCATCGTTGCGAAAGACCGGCACCAGCGGCGAATAGATCATGTGATCAGTATAAAGGCAGCTGCCGTGGCCCCTGTTGATCTGATACATCTCACTTTTTTGTTGCAGACAGGTATACAGTCCACTGGCCCGCGCCAGCGCTTCTTCCTGTGCATGCGCCCCTTTAAGGAAGCCTCCGCCGGGATTTTTAGCGGATGCAAAATTCAGGCAACATACGTTTTGCTGTTTCTCCTTTACCACCAGGCGATAGGCGGCGGCGTAGGTGCTTTCTCCCGTCACTTCAATGATACCTTCGTGTTGGGCAGATTGCTTATCGCGCTGCCGGAATACTGTTTCAAAATCTTCCGGCCGGTACAGCACCGTGTTACCGGCGGCATATTGCAGGGCGGACTGAATGCTGACTGTTTTTCCGTGGGGATTAACATAATGGCCATTGGTCAGGATATCCAATGTTTCCCAGGCGGTTTTCGCCCTTGTTTGTTTTTTCATCTTATCATCTTTTATACACCAGGTAATTGAAAGCACATCCATGGGGTTCCACTTCCTATGCTGATGTTTTTGTTTACGTCATTCTGACGCAAAGTAACAGTAATTTATTTTAACTGACAATAATTTTTTCTTTTGGGACGGATGAGGGGTTGTTTTGCGCTAACGGGGAGGCATAACCAGGCAGTCGGAAATATATTTTTGCATTGACGGAAAGACATAAAAAGCCCCGCCTTGCATGGCAAGGCATAAAAAAACATCCATGCAGTCTTCAATGTTGTACAGGAGCAGGAGCGGCAGGCAACCGCGGGCCACAGCCACAGTCCACGCTTACCGGCCTGAGGACCTTCAACTGGCCAGGCAGGGAGTCTACATTTTTTGAAGCAACGATATTTTTCACCGGCATCGTCTGCTGCTTTTCAGACCATTCTTTAAAGGCAGCGGGGCTGCCGATTTCCGGGGAAATACTCAGCTGTTGGGATCGTTGTATCTTAAAGCCGGTTTTAGCAAAGAACGTAATACCTGCCTTTTCGCCCAACGCCACAATCCACGCCTGCCGGCCAATGGGCATTAAAGGTGCTTCATCATCACCAAAACTATAACCATCCGCGATTCCGTCTACCGGTTCTCCTTTTACGGACACCCGCAGCGTAGGAATTGTCAGGAACAATTGTACGTCATTCTTGTACGGACCATCTACTGTAACAGTTAAACGTACTTTCTCTACTCCTGGCACGTCTCTCAACAGCATATCCAGATTGTGCCATCCGAATGCGGTAATGACCATGTTGTAATAAACATCTCCGTAGCTACCACTTGTGTCTGTCGGACCAGGCGACATCTGTTTTTGAGGCATCAACAAGGTCCATTGAGCTGTCACATATCGGCGGCAGGAATCTTTAGCTGCCAACATGTGCTGATAACCTTCAGGGTCTTTTTGTTTACTTACCTGATCTATATAAAGACAGATACTCTCCAGATCGGCATCTGTTAAGGCCAGAAACAGCGTCATGACCGTCTTGTTATAATCATTAAACAGGCAATTGGCTTCAGGATCCCTACTACCGATGACCGCCGCGCTGTTGCGAATAAAAGCGTAGAGCCACCGCCGGTCACGACGCGCAGTGACATGAATTAAAGCAGGCCCTGTCAGCTTTTTTTCTATCATGTGGCAGCTCTCACAATTCTGCCGCATAATTGTTTTGGCATTGTCCAACTGATCTTGCAGTGGTTGTCGCGGAAGTGGTTGTGGATTAGTCCAGTTAATATTCCCTGCTTCGTCCTCTACACCGGTATAATGCATCATGCCTTCCTGTAAGAAAACAGTGGGAACTTCCACCCGTAGCGGTTTCAGCAATTGGGCGCCGCTGTTATCTGCCGGACGGATGTTGATCATGCCGCCACTACTCAGCAACTGACGGTCGCTTATTGTTTGAATACCAGCCACCAGCATTTCTCCTACTTCATATACTTCTGTAATTTCCAGTTGCACAACGTTCCCATCCGACCGGATGGCGTTTGCTGGAATATGAATCCGGGCGCCCTTACCGGTTACCAGCACCGTATCCTTCACAGTGTTGACTGAAAAGTGCTCGGCCGAGGGCTTTTCCAGTAGTGAAAAATGGGGATTACCGGGTGGATTGCAGGCGTAGCAGCCCCACAACAGGAGCACTGAAAAGCATAACTGTCGAATCATAGGCTTCAGGATAAATGATGGTAAAAATAACTTATTCATCCTCCCGGAAAAAAATATTTGGATTTAAATTGTACACAATTTAATTTTACACTATTAAAATAAGTTAACATGACGATCACAGAGACTATTTATACAGCGCAGGCTACTGCCACCGGTGGCAGAAACGGACATGTCAGCACCGATGACGGCGTGCTGGACCTCGAAGTAAGGATGCCCACTGCTATGGGTGGCCATGGTGGCGCTTATACCAATCCTGAGCAATTATTTGCCGCCGGTTATGCCGCCTGTTTTGACAGCGCGCTGAACCTGGTTATCCGGACACAGCGGATACAGACGGGCACCACCAGCGTTACGGCAGAAGTTAGCCTTGGCAAGAACAATGCAGGCGGTTATGGGTTATCTGTTAAGCTACGGGTACAAATTCCGGGTACGGACCGGCAGGTGGCCCAGGAACTGGTGGAAAAAGCGCACCAGGTATGTCCTTATTCGTTAGCTACCCGTGGTAATATTACCGTTGACCTTGAAGTGATTTAAATCGTTTTTTTATGAAAGTATTAATTGTGCTTACCTCCCACGACACACTGGGTAATACCGGGGAGAAGACAGGATTCTGGATAGAGGAATTTGCTGCGCCTTACTATGCGCTGGCAGATGCCGGCGCTGAGGTGACCATTGCCTCACCGAAGGGCGGACAGCCGCCTATTGACCCGAAAAGCGCGCTGCCGGATTTTCAGACGCCGGCCACGCAGCGGTTCAACGACGACGAAGCGTTGCGGCACAAACTGGCGCATACTGCCAAGCTCAATGAAGTGGCTGCAGATGATTATGACGCGGTCTTTTATCCCGGCGGCCACGGACCACTGTGGGACCTCGCCAACGACCCGGTATCCATTGCGCTGATTGAGACATTTTACCAACAGCACAAACCTGTGGCCTTCGTGTGTCACGCACCGGGCGTGCTGAACAAAGTGAAAGCGCCCAACGGCGAGCCGCTGGTAAAAGGCAAAGAAGTAACGGGATTCAGCAATACCGAAGAAGAAGCCGTGCAGCTGACCAAAGTAGTACCCTTCCTGGTGGAAGATGAACTAAAAAAGAACGGCGGCATTTACAGCAAAGAGAAAGACTGGCATTCCTATGCTATCAGGGACGGACTGCTGATTACCGGTCAGAACCCTGCATCCTCCGAAGAAGTAGCCCGTATTTTACTGGAAACATTGGCGTAGTTTTGTGTTGTAAATTGCGAACATTGAAACAGCTCAAATTCTCCCATCAACTTTGTTTTCCGATATACGCCTTATCGCGACTGATCACCTCCCACTATCAGCCATTGCTGGGTGAGCTGGACCTCACCTATCCGCAATACCTGGTGATGTTGCTGCTATGGGAGCATCAGTCTATGAATGTAAAAACCCTCGGAGAAACGCTGATGCTGGATTCCGGTACTTTAACGCCGTTGCTGAAACGGCTGGAGGCCAAGAAACTGATCAAACGGGTACGCAGCAGAGAAGATGAACGGGTGGTCAACATTCAGCTGACCCCACAGGGCGTGGCCCTGGAGCAACAGGCAGCAGAGATCCCGCTTCGCCTGGCAGACAGCCTGGGTGTTACCCCCGCAGAAGTACAGGAGTTAAAAGATGCTATCACTCCCCTGTTATACCGGTTGAAACCCGCGCTGAAGTGCTAAAGAAAAAAGCGTACAGCCAGCAGCGTTATACACATAATATGCTCCAACTGTCCTTGTTATAAAAATAACCTGTCCGTCAAACCTCCATTTCATAATATTTTTACGTATTTTGTTGTTATTACAAAAGCGTAGAAATCCTATTTGTCCACCTAACGCTTCCAATGAACAGATGCAACAGAAACAAGTTCCGTTGTCTGCTGCCGACGCTCAACTGCTGAAAGAACTGGAGATTATCCCGGGCACGTATGAAAAAACTGTCTGTAGCGGGCATCTGGTGAGATTGGAACTCGCCGAAAACCATACCCTCCGTTATTATTTTGAAGATGGTCAGTTCGTACAGGCCTTCCCGTTATTGCCTGTCAACGGCACTGCTGCGTTGCCGCAGTTGACCGGTGTAACAGGACTGGTGCATCAGCCGGTACGGCTGGAAACCGTCCGCAGTGGTGAACATACCTGGCTGTTGCCCAAAGTATGGTATGAGGCCCATCCCGCCCTTTTGCAGGAACAGCCGATGCTCACGGCCGCCCGCTCTTCGTTGCTGAAAGACACAGGGCTGGTAGCGCTGGTCTTTGCACTTATTCTCTTCGTATTGTTTTACGTGATCGGTATGCCGGACCGTTTCAGCACACCCGCCGTGTTGCTGGGCTGGACACCACCCGCCATTGTAGTCGGCGCCGGGTTGTGTTTTATGGTCAGAAGATACCAGCACTATCTGAAAAGCATCACCCACCGGGCACTCATCCGGGGCATCGTCACCGAACAGCTGCAGGGTGTTATCAATGACCGCAGCTATACCTGGTACCGCATCGGGGCACGTGCATTTTACAGTGCAGAGGTGCTGCCGGCAGGTCCGGGACAGCCCCTGCAACTGACCATCATCACCGCCCGCGACGGATCCCAGGCTTTTCGCTTCCACCTGCAACAAGAATCTGCGGCCATTTAAAAGCGTCTGCTTATTTTCGCTGTATGATTAATGCGATCGATCAATCCGGCATATTGGCTATTTCCACGCGCCTGCAGCGCCTGGGCGAATTGCTGCGTAAAGACGGGCTACAGATTTACAAAGCCCATGGCATTGACTTTGAACCCAAATGGTTTCCCGTGGTGTACAGCCTGGCGGCCAATGAAGCCCTGAGCGTGGTGGAAATTGCACATGAGATCGGCTATACCCACCCGTCCACCATCAGCCTGCTGAAAGAACTCGAAGCCAAAAAACTGGTGCGCTCCCGGAAAGATAAAACGGATACCCGCAAACGAATGATCAGCCTCACCGAAAAAGGCCACCAACTGGTAACAGAGATGAAACCCGTATGGGAACTGATCACCGCCGCCCTCACCGACCTGACTAATTCCTCCAATAATATTATGAACGCTATCAATGAAGTGGAAGCCCGGTTCCGGGAGAAAAGCTTTTTTGAAAGAGCAGAAGAGATCCATCAGCAAAAGTCCCGGGGCTGAAGCCCTGGGCGACTTTTTTTCAGAAAAGCCGTCGTAGTAACCTTCCAGGGCACTGTTACATGATAGGCATCTTGTCATTTCCAGGTTATCTACAATCAGCTTACCCAGGGCTTCGGCACGGTGGCACAATACGCTGCCTGTCACTTCCCGGCTGTCTACAATCAGCTTGTCCGGGGCTGCGGCACGATATGCTGCCTCACCCGCTTTGCCTGTATACCACCTCCCTTCCTACCCATTTCCCAAATTTTTTTTCATTTATGTAGTCAACTACATATCTTTGTAGAAAATAAACAATAATCACATGGCAATTACCTATAAACCGATTGGCAATGATTATTCGGAGGAAGTAATCAACCTGATCCTCCCGATACAGCAGCAGGAATTTAATGTGCAGGTAAACCTGTCGCAGCAGCAGGACCTGCTGGACATTGAGCAACACTACCATCAGACCGGCGGCGGTTTCTGGGGTGCTTTTGACGGCGACCGGCTGGTAGGCACCATTGCACTCATCGCCTACGCGCCCGACGGCGGCGCCCTCCGGAAGATGTTTGTCCGCAAGGAATACAGGGGCAAAGAGCATGGCATCGCCACAGCGTTGCTGGATACCCTGCTCGACTACGCCGCTGCACGGGGCATTCACGACATCTACCTGGGCACGGTGAATTTTCTCCATGCCGCCCGCCGCTTCTACGAGAAAAAAGGATTTGATGAAGTTCCCGCTGAGCAGTTGCCGGCCACTTTCCCGAGAATGAAAGTAGACGATGTGTTTTACCATTACCACCACTAGTGACGGCATGGCGGTCAACGGAGCCATTGTCGTTGACCGCTGCTGCTTCTTTCCGGCAAATAGCGGAAAAAAATCCCCAAACGTATAACGCTGCCCGTTACCCCTTCTGCCCTCCTCCACTGCAGTTTCCGCCCGCTTAAGACGCTATGGGCCTGAAAATATGTGTATTAAGTTGTGTTTCGAATAACAAAAAAGACCGTTTTTTGTAATATTATTGGGCTCTGATTTAGTTTCATGTAGTTAAAAATCGGCAAATGGATTCCAGCAACGGACAACCAGAAAAACCAGTCATATCACCCGGAGTTGATCGCTTCTTCGTCAGCGTACATACCACCTTTCTTTTCGTAGCCCGGTTCTTCCGGGAGCTTTTCAGGTTCCCTTTTGAAACCCGGGAATTCATACGGCAATGTTACATGGTCGGTTATAAATCGCTGGCACTCATCAGTTTAACGGGATTCATCACCGGGTTGGTGTTCACCAAACAATCAAGGCCGTCCTTGTCCGAGTTTGGCGCCACCTCCTGGCTTCCGTCGCTGATAGCGATTGCTGTGGTCAGGGCGCTGGCCCCGCTGGTAACCGCCCTGATCTGCGCCGGTAAAGTGGGTTCCAGTATTGGTGCGGAACTTGGATCTATGCGGGTAACAGAACAGATAGATGCCATGGAAGTATCTGCCATCAATCCGTTCAAATACCTGGTGGTAACCCGTGTACTGGCCACCACCGTCTGCCTGCCGATACTGATGGCCTATACGGCCCTCGTAGGCCTGATGGGTTCTTATCTTGATGTGCACATGAACGAACAGACCAGTATGACCTTCTTTTTCCTGAAGGCGTTCAGCGATATTACTTTCCTGGACCTGTTCGCTTCCACCTTTAAAGCCATGGCATATGGCTTTACGATCGGCATCGTGAGCTGCTACCAGGGATTCAACGCCTCCCAGGGCACACAAGGCGTGGGTAAAGCCGCCAACACCTCTGTGGTGATCTCCATGTTCCTGATTTTTATAGAAGAAGTAATCATTGTTCAGGTAGTAAATTCAATCAGGTAAATGAAACAACGTAACCCGGAAATAGACATGAACGACGTCGTGATTTCAATCAGGGACCTTTACAAGTCCTTTGGTTCAAATCATGTATTGCGGGGTATTAACTTAGACGTTCACAAAGGCGAAAACGTCGTGGTACTGGGGCGCTCCGGCACCGGTAAGTCCGTGCTGATCAAAATCATCGTCGGCCTGCTGTACCCCGATTCCGGTTCGGTGAACGTGCTGGGGAAAAATATCAGTTCCCTTACCGAGGCAGACCTTCGTGAATTGCGGATGCAGGTGGGCTTCTCTTTTCAGAGCGCCGCGTTGTACGACAGTATGACGGTGGGTGAAAACCTCGCCTTTCCCCTGCGGCGGAACAATAAACATATCAGCAACGACCAGGTGCGCCGCATGGTGGACATCGTACTGGACGCTGTAGGGCTCTCACAGGCCATCAACCAGTTGCCCGCAGAACTGTCGGGCGGACAACGCAAACGTATCGGTATCGCCCGTACGCTGATCCTGAAACCACAGATCATGCTGTATGACGAACCAACGGCCGGCCTGGACCCCATCACCTGCATTGAGATCAATAACCTCATCAACGAAGTACAACGGCGGTTCAACACCAGTTCCATCATCATTACCCATGACCTGACCTGCGCCAAGGAAACCGGCGACAGCATTGCGGTAATGCAGGAAGGACAATTTGTGGCACAGGGCTCCTTCGATGAAGTGTTCCGGAAAGAAAATGAACTCATCCAAAGTTTTTATCAATACAATTTCATACAGTAAGCTATGATTAAAGAAAGCAACAAACGAACAGTAATAGTTGGTATCTTCATTTTTGTTGGACTGATCATTTTTACTGTAGGTATCCTGTTCCTCGGCGGACAGCGCAAAGCTTTTGTTTCCTCCATCCGTGTTAAAGCCATGTTTCATGACATCAACGGCCTGGCTGCCGGTAACAACGTCTGGTACTCAGGCGTGAAAGTGGGCACCGTCAAAAAGATCACCTTTGTGCAACACAACGTGATTGAAGTGATCATGAACATCGAAAAAAGCTCCCGGCAGTTTATTCATAAAGATGTAAAAGCCAAAGTAGGTTCCGACGGCCTGGTAGGCAACAAGATCGTGGTGCTGTTCGGCGGTACCGAAACCACGCCTGCCGTAGAGAATAACGATGTGATCGTAGCCGAAGCGGCACTGAGCCCCGACAACATTATGGCCACCCTGCAGGTCAATAACGAAAACCTGGTGGAGATCACAGGTAACCTGAAAACCATCACCAAAAACATCGCAGAAGGCCAGGGCACGATCGGTAAACTGCTGAAAGACGATTCCGCCTACACCAATATACAGGCTACGCTGAACAACCTGAAGGCTACCGCTGCCAATACACAACGCCTGACAGACCGCCTGGCGGATTACGCCTCCAAGCTACAGTCCAAAGGCTCCCTGACCAATAACCTGATTACCGATACCGTGGTATTCAGCCGGCTGCGTTCTACCGTTACCGAAATGGAAGAAGCCGCGCAAAAAGCTAACGGCATGGTGGCTGACCTGAAAAAAGCCAGCGCGTCGGTGAGTGAGAATCTCACCAGCGACCAATCCCCTGCCGGTGTGTTATTACACGACCAGGAGTCTGCCGCAGCCCTGAAGAAAATTATCACGAACCTGGAATCCAGTTCATCCAAACTCGATCAGAATATGGAAGCGTTGAAACACAACTTCCTGCTGAGAGGATATTTCAGAAAGCAGGCCAAGCGCGAGAAGAAAGAGCAGGCCGCCAAAGAGAAGGCATTAAACCAGGTGCAGGGCCAATAAGCCCCGCACCTTTTTTTATTTTTCTTCCACCGTGGTGAGCAGCGGAGAATTAAACATACTTACCGGGGAGATGATCTGTTCCGTCAGCGGGATATTGTTACCATAGATCTGTTTCATCTGCTCTTTCACGGCCGGACTGTTCAGGTCAAAGTCTTTCAGCTGCTCCAGCGTCCCCAGCTCCAGCCCTGTCGTCTCCTTGTATATTTTCCAGACCAGTTCAGAACAGTAGATGCGTTCATCAGACCAGCCAAAGTAAAAGTCGTAATTTTTGCCGTTGTATTTTTTCCCGGCGTCGACCATTTTTCGTACAGTCGTTTGTGTGATCACGCTGTCTGCGTTCTTCAGCCGCTTGATCACATAGTGCCCTTTGCGGCCGCGCTTAATCCATTGCTGTAAAGGGGTATAACGGACCGGCTGCAGGGCCTCGTACACGTATAGTTGCCCGTCTTTTGGCAGAATGATACCGCAATGGCTGTATTTGGAATGCGTGGCCTCTTTAATAGCCGTGCTGAGGTCTGACATAGATTCCTGGAAGATCACGTCACCGGCGCGCGCAGCAGCCGGTGGTTGTTGCAGCGCTTTTTTCACCGGCATTCCGGTGAGGAACAACGCGCCGCCAATAAGTGCCGTTAACGGCAGGGCGGTAAACAATGCTATTTTTTTCCAGCTGGCCATACGTTTGGGATTAGTAATGAGCGTATTATTTTGTAATGATAAAACTTTTATGCAATATTTGCCCCTGTATTTTTAGCCCATGAAAGCAAAGAAACGCTGGCTCTATCTTGTACTGATCATGTTGAACATACCCCTTGGACTAGCCACCAGATGGGCCCCACAGTACTTCCCTTCCCTTATCCGTATCTATGGAGGTGATGTTTTTTCCGCCACCTGTATTTTTTTCGGTTTCCGTTTCTTGTACCCGTTAAAGTCTATCGTTAAAGTTTCCCTGATCAGTTACCTGGTGTGTATCGCCATTGAGCTGCAACAGCTGTACCAGGCCGAATGGGCGGTAAAGCTGCGGAATACGCCGCTGGGCATCTTACTGGGACATGGATTTCTGTGGAGTGATTGTGTGTGCTACCTGGTGGGAACAGTGATAGCAGCAGCGCTGGGATTTGTACTTGAGCGACTGTTTCATTTAGAGATTTAGGGATTTACGATTTTTTGATTTTGGTTTACGGGCAATCATTTTTATCCCCTATATCAAAAAATCGTAAATCAAAAAATCAGGAAATATAATTAAACGGCCAGCTTGATGACCACCTTCTTTACCGCTGCCGGCTGGTCGATCCGGAGATTGGGCATGTGCAGGTCCGTCGGGAAAAAGATGGCGAAATGATGCTGATCAAGACGGGTGAAGAAAGCGGGTTTTTCAGCGAACAGCATGTAGTCTTCCGCTTCACTGTATGCTTTCGAGGGTGTTTGTTGCTGCAGGAAATCATGACCAATCAGTTCTGCGCCTTTCACGATATATTGTATATCGATGTATTTTTTGTGTGATTCCATTTGCTCACCGGAAGGATCAATTGTATCGTATTCATTGACGATGGCAAAGAGGTTATCGCCATCAATTTCGTACTTCCCTTTTTCCAGTGTATGAAAATCTGTAGTGGCGAGGTATTCAAAAGCCCTTACAAAGCGGGGGCCCAGGCCGTAGTAAAGATGGGCGTTGTTGATCGTATCGAGAACCATGTGTTAAATTAGAATAAGACAGATGAAGCTGTAAAGATATTTAAAAATGGGAAAGTGTTTATACGATCGTCACTTTAATACCCATATCTTCCATTGCTTTCACCAGGTGCGGGGAAATGCCGGTGTCGGTGATCACTTCATCCACATCTTCCAGGCCACAGATGCGGCCGAAGCCTCTCTTACCAAATTTAGTGGAGTCTGCCAGTACAATGATCTTCTGTACGGTGGCTATCATTTTCTGGTTCAGGTGCGCTTCCATGATATTGGAAGTAGTCAGCCCGAATTCAAGATCGATGCCGTCCACGCCGAGGAACAGTTTACTGCAGGAGAAATCTTCCAGTATTTTTTCCGCATAGGGTCCGGTGACAGATGACGAGCTGGTGCGAAGCTGACCGCCCAGCTGTATCACCTCTACGTCCGGAATCCGGATCAACTCCAGCGCCACGTTGAGCGCGCCTGTGATCACCGTCAGGTGTCCTTTGGGATGAATATTTTTTGCCAGCGCCAGTACGGATGTGCCGGAAGCGATAATGATAGCGTCGTTGGGCGCAATGAGCGCTGCCGCCGCCAGACCGATGTTGTTCTTTTCTTCGCTGCGCAGCTTCTCCTTCTCATTCACCGGCTTGTCGTTGGTGTAAGGATTGTTGATAGAAGCGCCGCCATGCGAGCGGAACAGCAGGGCTTTATCTTCCAGCAGTTTCAGGTCCTTTCGTATAGTCACGCCGGATACATCGAGTTCTTTACAGAGCTCTACAACGTTCACATATCCTTTTTCTGCCAGTTTATCCAGTATATACTTGTGGCGTTCAGCAATATTGATCATAGACATATCACATAAAAATAACGTATTAAAACCTATCAGCAAGTTTTTTCGCATGCAAGGCATTCAGGGAGAATGCATAAGCAAAGAAGTTAATATTTCGATTTATTTTTAATTATTTCCTTTTTATCCAGCATCACTTTCATTTGGAAGCGTCCGAAATATCCCGCCATTGCTCACCGTCAATTTCCTTTCATCCAAAAAATATTTCACTTTCTCGTTTATTTTTCTATTTTGGTTTCGAATTGTTTTATTTTCTTTTATTTTACACTCAAATATAACAATTTGAAAGTAATTAAAAGAAGCACCATAATAATATGAATCGACCGGAATCAATCAAAAGTCTGCGATCCACGCCATCCCGCACCTGGGACATGATCATTATAGGAGGAGGCGCCACAGGCCTGGGGATAGCGATGGACGCTGCTTCCAGAGGGTACAAGACACTACTGCTGGAACAGGCCGACTTCGCCAAAGGCACTTCCAGTCGCGCTACCAAACTGGTACACGGCGGAGTGAGATACCTGGCACAGGGCGACGTAGCCCTGGTGAAAGAAGCGCTGTATGAAAGAGGGCTGTTGCTGAACAACGCTCCCCACCTGGCGCATAACCAGCAATTTATCATTCCACACTACTCCTGGTGGCAGGGCCCTTTTTATACGATTGGTCTGAAAATATATGACCTGCTCTCCGGCCGCTTAAGCCTGGGCAAGTCCAAACATATCAGCAAAACTGAAGTCACCCACCGGCTGCCCAACATTCAGGCGGCAGGCCTCAAAGGCGGTATCGTTTATCATGACGGCCAGTTCGACGACGCCCGACTGGCAGTCAATATTGCGCAGACAGCCGCCGAGAACGGTGCCGTGCTGCTCAACTACTGCAAGGTAGACGGACTACTGAAAGACAATGGTAAAGTCAGCGGCGTCACCGCTACCGACCTGGAAAGCGGCGAATCTTTCCGACTGGCCGCCCGCACAGTGATCAATGCCACCGGCGTATTTGTAGACGAGATCCTGCAACTGGACAATCCCGGCGCCCGGCCGATGGTACGCCCCAGTCAGGGTGTGCACCTTGTGCTCGACGCTTCTTTCCTGCAGAGCAGCAGCGCCATCATGATCCCTAAAACCTCCGACGGCCGCGTCCTTTTTGCCGTGCCCTGGCACAACAAAGTGCTGCTGGGCACTACCGATACGCCGCTGGAAGCGCACAGCATGGAGCCCGTAGCGCTGGAGCAGGAAATTGACTTTATCCTCGCCACCGCCGCACAGTATCTCACGCGCACGCCTACACGCGCCGACGTACTCAGCGTATTCGCAGGCCTGCGGCCGCTCGCAGCGCCACAGAAAGATACCGGCAGTACCAAGGAAATATCCCGCAGCCATAAAATCATGGTCGCCCCTTCCGGCCTGATCACCATCACCGGCGGTAAATGGACCACCTTCCGTAAAATGGCGGAAGACACGGTCGACGAAGCGATCCGCCAGGGTACCATCACCCCGGCCAAATGCAACACCAAAGGATTACGTATCCACGGTTACCAGAAGCAGCCCATGGCACAGACGCCGCTGGACGTATACGGCAGCGACGCAGCACCGGTACAGGCCCTCGCCTCCATGCAGCCAGAACTGGCTAAAACACTGCACCCACGGCTGCCTTATATCAAAGCGCAGGTGATCTGGGCGGTAAGAGAAGAGATGGCGCGTACCGTAGAAGACACCCTCGCCAGAAGGACAAGGGCGCTCTTCCTCGATGCACAGGCCGCCATTGATATGGCGCCGGAAGTAGCCGCGCTGATGGCCGCTGAACTGGGCAAAGACGAAGCATGGCAGCAACAACAGGTCAAAGCGTTCAACGCAGTGGCCCAGAATTACCTGCTTAAAAATGTGCGCACACGGGAACAACTGCCTGTAGGCGCTTAACGATCATCGTTATTCCACTGTCAACTATAGCGAATTAAATTATCCACGCAGAAAAAGAAAAACATGACCAAATACGTAATGGCGCTGGATCAGGGTACTACCAGCTCAAGAGCCATCATCTTTGACAAAACAGGAGCCATTATTTCTGTAGCGCAAAAGGAATTTACACAGCTGTTTCCCGCACCGGGATGGGTAGAACACGACCCGGCCGAAATATGGAGCAGCCAGATAGGCGTAGCCACAGAAGCCATGGCCAAAGTAGGTCTTGAGGGCGGCAACATCGCCGCCATCGGTATCACCAACCAGCGGGAAACCACCATTGTATGGGACCGGGAGACCGGCAAACCGGTACACAACGCTATCGTATGGCAGGACCGCCGCACCGCCGCTTTTTGCGACAACCTGAAAGCCAGCGGCAAAGAAGAACTGATCCGGACCAAAACCGGTCTCGTGATAGACGCCTATTTCTCCGGCACCAAGGTTAAATGGATACTGGACAATGTCAGCGGCGCCCGTGAAAAAGCAGCCGCAGGTAAACTCGCCTTCGGCACGGTAGACGCCTGGCTGGTATGGAACCTTACCCACGGCGCCGTACATGCCACCGATATCACCAACGCCTCCCGCACCATGCTGTTCAACATCCACACGCAGCAGTGGGACGAAGAGCTGCTGGCGCTGCTGGACATTCCCGCTTCCATGTTGCCGGAAGTAAAAGAGTCCAGCGAAGTATGCGGTCATACCGCTCCCGGCGTTTTCGCAGAACAGATACCTATTTCCGGTATCGCCGGCGACCAGCATGCCGCCTTGTTCGGGCAGATGTGCACAGAACCGGGTATGGTGAAAAACACCTATGGCACCGGCTGTTTTATGCTGATGAACATCGGGCCCAAACCTATCCTCAGCAAAAACAACCTGCTGACCACCGTGGCCTGGAAAGTGAATGGCCAGACCCACTACGCCCTCGAAGGCAGCATCTTCATTGCCGGCGCAATCGTGCAGTGGCTGCGTGACGGATTGGGCATCATCCGTTCTTCCTCCGAAGTAGAAGCGCTGGCAGCCAAAGCAGCACAGAACGACGGCGTATACCTGGTACCCGCCTTTGCAGGCCTGGGCGCTCCTTACTGGGACCAGCACGCCCGGGGCACGCTCGTAGGCATGACCCGCGGCACCAACGCCTCCCACATCGCCCGTGCGGCGCTGGAAAGCATCGCTTACCAGACCATGGATGTGCTTAAAGCCATGGAAGCCGACGCCGGTATCAGCATCCAGGAGTTGCGCGTAGATGGCGGCGCCACCGGCAACAACCTGCTCATGCAGTTCCAGGCAGATATCCTGCAGGCCAAAGTAGTGCGTCCGGGCATCACCGAAACCACCGCGCTCGGCGCCGCCTACCTCGCCGGACTGGCCACCGGCTACTGGCAGGACCTCGAAGAGATCCGCAGCCAGTGGCAAATGGAGAAAACATTCACGCCCGATTTGGAACAACAACATCGTGAAACATGGATCAGTGGCTGGCATAAGGCCGTCGACGCCGCCAGACACTGGGCTCAGCAATAATTATCAACCAAACAGCCATCAACAAAATCATCAATCTCTATGTCTCCGATTTTAGCTGAATTTATAGGCACCGCATTATTGCTCCTGCTGGGCAACGGCGTAGTAGCCAATGTAGTGCTGAACAAAACAAAGGGCAACAGCGGCGGATGGATCGTTATCACGACAGGATGGGCGCTGGGCGTATATGTAGGCGTGGTCGTAGCCGGTCCTTACAGCGGCGCGCATCTCAACCCTGCTGTAACCGTAGCGCTGGCCGCCGCCGGCAAGTTCAACTGGGCAGACGTGCCCATGTTTGCGCTCGCACAGCTGGCAGGCGCCATGCTGGGCACCTCCCTCGTATGGTATAACTACGAAGACCACCTGGACGCTACGCCCGACAACGGCCTGCAACGCGCCTGCTTCTGCACGGAGCCGGCTATCCGTAAACCGCTGCGCAATTTTATCTGCGAGGTGACCGGAACGTTCGTGCTGCTGTTTACCATCTTCTACTTTACCGGCGCTGAAATCGGCACCGATAAAACACCCGTGGGACTGGGCTCCCTCGGCGCGGTACCGGTAGCCTTCCTGGTATGGGCCATCGGCCTTTCCCTTGGCGGCACCACCGGTTACGCGATCAACCCGGCCAGAGACCTGGGCCCGCGTATGATGCATGCCATCCTGCCGATGAACGGTAAAGGGCACAGCGACTGGAGCTATGCCTGGATACCGGTCGCCGGTCCGCTGGCTGGCGGCGTACTCGCCGCAGCGTTATACCTGCTGCTGAAATAAACAGACATTAGTAACCATAAGGGATATACGTATATAGCCCACGTTTGAACAGAATGCTTACACCTGTAACAATTTACCAAACAATGAAAAAACAAATGAATGTCCGGCTGATGGCCTGTGCCATGGCAGCTGCCGCCACTGTTTTTACAGCCTGTAAAACATCGAAGTCCACTACCGCCGCACAGCACAAGGACCTGCCTTCTTTCTTTAAAGTGGGGCACCGCGGCACACGGGGACTGATGCCGGAAAACACCATTCCGGCCATGTACAAAGGCCTGGAGACCGGCTCCAACACCATCGAGTTTGATGTACACATTACTAAAGACGGACAAGTGGTCGTATATCACGACGCCTCTTTCACACCGTCCTATACCACCATGCCGGACGGTAAAGACATCCCTGCCGCAGAACGCAGCAAGTACACCTTCTACCAGATGAACTACGCCGACATCCGCCGTTTTATCATCGGGGAAAAACCGTATGCCGCTTTCCCGGAACAGGAAAGGGTCCGCTCCTACGCGCCGCTGCTGGGAGAAATGATCGACTCCGTAGAGCACTATACGAAAAAACACCACCTGCCGCCGGCATATTACCTGCTGGAAATCAAATCTTCCGAAAAAACAGATGGCACAGAACAACCGTCACCGGAAGAATACATGAAGATCATGATGGCCGTGCAACAACTGAAGCCGCTGGGACATCGGCTGCTGATCCAGTCGTTTGACATGCGCCCGCTGCAGGTACTGCACAAAACGCATCCACACATCAGACTCGGCTTCCTGACCGGCGACAAAAACGCCACCTTCGAACAGAACATGCAACAGCTGGGCTTTACACCTAGCTTCTACAATCCACACTATCAGCTGGTAACACCGGAGCTGATCAAAAAATGTCATGATAAAAATATGCTGATTGTACCCTGGACAGTACAGGAACCACAGGAAATGAAACAATTAAAAGCCATGGGCGTAGACGGTATCATTACAGATTATCCCAACAGGCTGGAACAAGCGATCAAATAATATCAACCAAAAAAACAACACAAGCTATGAAATTGCGAACACGATTCCGGGCATTACGTCCGTCTGGTATGCTTATGCTATGCCTCGGAATCATCCTTACCTCTTTCACATCGCTGTACGCGCAGGATGTAAATATCACCGGTAAAATTACCGGGACCGGCGGAACGCCACTTCCCGGCGTCAGCATCCAGGTAGCCGGCACCAGCAAAGGCGCCAGCACCGGCGCGGACGGGCAGTTCAAACTGAGCGCTCCCACAGGTTCTACGTTAAAAATTTCTTTCATCGGTTATCTCACCAAAGAGATCAAGGTAACCAATGCCAACCCGCTGAGCATCACCCTCGAAGAAGACGTACAAAAGCTCAACGACGTGGTGGTGGTAGGTTATGGCACACAGAAAAAAGCTACGCTGACCGGCGCCATCACCACCGTGTCCATGGCGCAACAGGAAGGCCGTCCGCTGACCAACGCCAGTAACGCGTTGCAGGGCGTTCCCGGCGTGTTCACCAACCTCGGCAGCAGCCAGCCCGGCGTAGACCGCAGCACCATCCGCATCCGCGGCGTCGGTACGCTGAGCAATAACGATCCGCTGGTACTGGTAGACGGGATTGAGTACTCCATGGATGAACTGAACCCGAACGACATCGAGTCCATTACCGTACTGAAAGACGCTGCCGCTGCCATCTACGGCTCCCGCGCAGCCAGCGGTGTTATCCTCGTGACCACCAAAAAAGGTAAAGGCGCGTCCAAAATTAACTACAGCTACTATCGTGGTATGCAAAAAGCGACCTACCTGCCGGACATCATCGACAATCCGATTGCGTACATGAAGCTGAAGAACCAGGCCAACCGCAACGAAGGCACCACTAAAGTTGACTATTCCGATGCACAGATCGCCGAATACGAAAAGGGTATGCTGACCGATCCGATCACCTACCCTTCCAACAACTGGTATAAAATCGCCCTGAAAAACGGTATTATCCAGAAGCATGATCTGAGCGTGGCAGGTAGCACCGATAAATATCAATACCGCCTGTCACTGGGCTACCTGGACAGAGACGGTATCCTCTTCGGACCCGGCAACCACGAGAAAAAATACTCTGTAGGCCTTAACGCCTCCATGCAGGTGACCAAAAGACTGAAAGCCGGTATGACCCTCGACGGTTACTACCGTAACTATACACAGCCATTCTATGCCTCCAGCTGGGAATACCTGGCCCGTGCCCTGCCGATCCTGACCGATACACTGGCAGACGGCCGCTATGGTAATTCCTGGATGAGAACTTCCGGCCGCAACAACTGGGAAAATCCGCGTATGCTGGCTTACAACGGCCTGCAAACAAAAGTGGTGCAACGTTTCCTGGCGACCGTTTTCGCAGAATACAAACTGCCTTTTGATATTAACTACAATATCAAATTCGGTGTGGACAAATATGATGGTCTGCTGAGCCAGTTCACTCCCCGCATGCAGACATTCGATCCTAAAACCAACGCCTTCATCAACTGGAATAATCCCAATACAGCTCCGCGTGCGGTTAAGACGGATTACAATGACATGAACATCCACTTCTACAATACGCTGGACTGGAAAAAAACCTTTGCCACCAAACATAACCTTAATGTTATGCTGGGTGCCAGCTACGACAACTTTGAAAAAGATTACTTTGAGGCCAGCATGTACGGCTACCTGGATGCCACACTGGATGCACTTAACGCCGGCGTATACTGGAACGCCACTTCCGGTACTCCTACCCGCGACGTATTGGAGTCTTACTTTGGCCGCGCCAACTACGACTACGACGGCAAGTACCTGTTTGAAGCCGCTTTCCGTTATGATGGTTCTTCCCGCTTTGCTCCCGGAAAACGGTGGGGCTTCTACCCCTCCGCTTCTGCCGGATGGCGTATCGACAAAGAATCTTTCTTTGCGTCCAGCCTGATCGACGTACTGAAACTCCGTGCCTCCGCAGGCCAGCTGGGTACACAGGCGGTAGCCTTGTACAGCTATACGCCATCTGTAAACATGGGCGAAGATTACAGCTTCGGTGGCTCGAGCCCGGCACTTAGCTCCGGCGCTGCTGTGACAGCAGCCGTAGATCCGGATATCAAATGGGAAGTTACCACCACCTATAACGCCGGTGTGGACATGAACCTGTTCAAAAGCCATTTAGCCGTTACCGTTGATGTCTACAAAAAAATCACCGACGGCATCCTCCGGCCGGTAGCCATTCCTTCCCAGGTAGGTAACCTCGCAGGCCCTAAAAGAAACGTAGGCCGGGTGGACAATACTGGCGTAGAACTGGTGCTGCAATACAAAAACAACATCGGCAATTTCGACTATAACGTATACGGCAATGCCTCCTACAATAAAAACGAAGTAGTAGATCTGAAAGGAGAAAGAATGATCAGCGGTAATACTATTACACAGGCCGGTCATCCGATAGACGCCTACTACGTATTATTGTCAGACGGCATCTTCCAGTCCGACGAAGAAGTGAGCAAAAGCGCTTTCCAGAGCGGAAAGACGAAGGCCGGTTACATCAAATACAAAGATATCAACGGCGATGGTATCATTAACGGTGACGACCGTGTGATACTGGATGCTTCGTCCTCTGTTCCCAAATGGACATTTGGTTTCGGGTTCAATCTCGGTTACAAAGGCATCACGCTGAATGCAGCATTCCAGGGTATTGCCGGCGTGAAAGCTTACCCACAGGGTAACCTGGCCCTGCCTTTCGTGAATGGCGCCAACGCCACCAAAGAATGGCTGACCGATGCCTGGACACCTACCAACACCAACGCACGTTTGCCGATTGTCACCACCGGCACCGCCGGCGTAGACAACTTCCGCGGTTCCGACTTCTGGCTGCGTAACAACTCTTATGTAAGAATGCGCAACCTGCAGCTGGGTTACTCCCTGCCTGACAGATGGTTGTCTAAAGTAAAAATCAGCAAAGTGAACCTGTTTGTGAATGGCGAAAACCTGCTGACGTTCTCCCGTTACAAAGACTTTGATCCGGAAGCTGTCCTGGACCAGAGCAACCTGTATCGCTATCCGATGCTGAAGACTTTTAACGGCGGCCTGAACGTAACTTTTTAATCTTATTCAATCATGATCCAAATGAACAAAATACATATAGCGATCGTAGCCATGGGCCTGCTGGCGTCTGCCTGCAATAAAAGCCTGCTGGACACACAACCGCACGACAAATACACAGAAGAGACTTTCTGGAAAACACCGGAAGCTGCCAACGCTGCGCTCACGGGCTGTTATTCCGTATTACGTAACGACGGCATTTACGGTGGTAAAGGTTCCAACAACGCCACCGCGCTCTGGGAGGAAACCATGTCTCCCAATGCCTATTACAAAACCAACGGGATGGCGTACAACTCCATCGCTTCCGGTCAGCAGATGCCCAGCAGCGGTGGTATTATCAGCTCCCGGTATGCCGACTGCTACGGTGGTATCGGCCGTTGCAATACGTTTCTGAAAAAAGTGGACGAAGTGCCCGGCATGGACGAGAACCAGAAAAAAGTCATGAAAGGACAGGCGCTGTTCCTGCGTGGTCTTTACTATTTCACCATTCAAAACTACTATGGTGGCGTACCCCTGATCCTGGATCCTCCGGACATGAACACCCAGGGCAAACTGCCGCGCAACAAACGTGAAGAAGTGGTGGCCCAGGTGATCAAAGACCTGGACGATGCAGCAGCAGTGTTGCCGCTGACCTACGGCGCTTCCGACAAAGGCAGGGCTACCAAAGGCGCAGCTATGGCGTTGAAAGCAAGAGTGCTGTTGTATGAAGCCAGCCCGCTGCTGAACCCCGGCAACAATGCCGCGAAATGGGCTGCCGCTGCCGCCGCTGCCAAAGCAGTAATGGACCTGGGCGGCACCGGCTACGGACTGTTTGCCAACTACCGTAACCTGTTCCTCAAGGTAAATGAAAACAACAAGGAAGTTATATTTGACGTGCAGTATATGTTCCCGAACCAGGGTAACTCTTTCGACCTGATCTGCGCGCAGTACAACTCCAACGCACCGCTGCTGGGTCTTGCACAGGCGTACTACATGAAAAATGGATTGCCTATCACCGATCCGGCTTCCGGTTATGACGCCACGAAGCCTTATCTGAACCGTGATCCCCGCCTGCAGGGTACCATCACCTTCCCTACCGATATGTACCAGGGCAAGAAGGTAGACTCCAGCCGTTTTGCCATCACCGGTTACGGTGTGAAAAAATTCAGCGTGTACGATACCCTGGCACCTGCACAGGCAGATAAAGACCTGAAAGGCGGTCAGTCGGAAATCAACTTCATCGTGCTGCGTTATGCAGACATCCTGATGATGTACGCAGAAGCCCAGAATGAGGCCGTTGGCCCCGACGCGACTGTATATGCAGCGCTCAACCAGATCCGCGACCGTATAGGCATGCCGCACTTTGCAGCCGGCCTCTCGAAAGAAGACATGCGCAAAGAAATACGCCACGAAAGACGCGTAGAGTTTGCAGGCGAAGGTTTGTATTACAGTGATATCCGTCGCTGGAAAACGGCCGAGACAGAGCTGAACACAGAGATCTACGATTTTGCCGGCAATGTGCTGGAAAAACGGACCTTCAACCCTAAACGTGACTACTGGTGGCCTATCCCGCAGACAGAGAAGGACCTCAATCCCAATCTGGAGCAGAATCCGGGTTATTAGTGTTCATCCAGCTATTTGTCCGTTCATACAAAAAAAAGCAGCATTATTGCTGAAACGGAATAAACTTAGCGGTTCTGGCCGGAGGGACCAGGACCGCTAAGTATTTACAGCTATATAGAAATCTAAAAAAACATGACCAGACTAAAACTCTCCGCCCTGCTGATGGTGGGCGCCTTCGCCTTTGGGCAGGCACCGTCGGCAACGGCACAAGCTCCGGAAAGACCCAAGCTAGTAGTGGGCATTGTAGTGGACCAGATGCGCTGGGATTACCTGTACCGTTACGCCGACCGTTACGAATCCGGCGGCCTCAGAAGAATGCTGAACGAAGGTTTCTCCTGTGAGAACACCACGATCAGCCATCTCCCGTCCTTTACCGCTGTAGGACACAGCACCGTATATACCGGGTCAGTTCCCGCCATCCACGGCATCACCGGCAATGACTGGACCGATCAGCTGACAGGCAGAAAATGGTATTGCACCGAAGATACCGTGGCCCAGGCAGTGGGCAGCACCTCCAAAGCCGGGCAGATGTCGCCGCGCAACCTGCTGGCATCCACCATCACGGATGAACTGCGGTTCGCCACCAATTTCCGCTCCAAAGTAGTAGGCGTGTCCCTGAAAGACCGGGCCTCCATCCTGCCCGCCGGACATACGCCCAACGGCGCGTTCTGGCTCGATGACGCCAACGGCAGCTTCATCACCAGCACCTACTACATGAAAGACCTCCCGGAATGGGTAAAACGTTTCAACGCCCGAAAACTGCCGGAGCAGCTCATGTCCAAACCATGGGAGCCGCTCTATCCGATCAGCAGCTACGTACAAAGCACCGCTGACAACGTAGCCTGGGAAGGCACCTTCGGTGGTGAAAAAGCACCCGTGTTCCCGCACAACATGAAAGAGATCTATAAAAAAGATCCGGGCAGCCTGCGCTCCACGCCTTCCGGCAATACCCTCACCCTGGAATTTGCCACGGCAGCCGTAGAAGGCTATAACCTGGGCAACGGCGAAGCAACCGACTTCCTCACCATCAACTGCGCCTCTACGGACTACGTAGGTCACAAATACGGCCCTAACTCCATCGAAGTGGAAGACACCTATCTCCGCCTCGATAAAGACCTCGCCGGCTTCTTCAGCTATCTCGACAAAAAAGTAGGCAAAGGCAACTACCTCGTATTTCTCACTGCAGACCACGGCGCCGCCCACTCTGTAGGTTTTATGAACGAATACAACGTACCTGCCGGCTTCGTAAAAGACAAGCCCATGATGGCCAGCCTCGACAGCCTGCTGGCTGCGCGCTTCGGCGTGAAAGGCCTCGTACGCTCCGGCATGAACTATCACGTAAACTACGACGTGGCTAAAATAGAAGCCAATAAACTGGACTATGACGCCATCAAAAAAGAAACCGTAAAGTTCCTCCAGCGTCAGCCGGGTATCCAGTTCGCCGCCGATATCGACAATCTCGGTAACAGCCCGATACCACAGCCCATCAAAAGCATGATCGCCAACGGTTACAATCCTAAACGCACCGGCTCCGTGATGATCATCCCCGAACCGGGATGGTACCAGGGCTTCGAAAAAGGTACGACCCATGGCAACTGGAACCTGTACGACATCCACATCCCGCTCGTATTCATGGGATGGCATGTACAACATGGCGCCACCAATGAAATTACCCATATGACAGACATTGCTGCTACCCTCGCTGCCATGCTGCATGTGCAGATGCCGAACGGCTGCGTAGGCCGCCCGATCGAAAGTGTTATCAAAGGGAAATAAATCCCCGGAAGATATTTGTATCCCGTGTTGTTGTCGGTGGAAAAACGTATCATTGTTTTTCATCGACCCTTCAACACGGGATTTTTATTTTTAGTCATATGGGTATCATTCACCGGTTAGCGACTTCCCTCGGACGAAGGGATGAAGCTCCCAACCAGGAGCTGGCTGCGGATATTGTCAGCAGAAAAGATAACGGAGCGGTAAAGGAACTGGTGGCACTGCTGCACCATACAGATAAAAACATTCAACAGGACGCCATCAAGGTGCTGTATGAAACCGGCGTCCTGCAACCAGGGATGATCAGCTCTTACCTGGAGGAATTCATGTCATTGCTCGACAGCCGCAACAACCGCCTGCAATGGGGCGCTATGACGGCACTAAAGACGATCGCCCCGGAAGCGCCGGACGCCATGTATTCCGTACTGGGTAAACTTGCCGCCATCGCCGATAAGGGGTCGGTCATCACCCGTGACAACTATATGAGCATACTGGTCAGCCTCTATCAGGCGCCAGCCTATGCGACTGAAGTATTCGCGCTTTACAATGAACAGCTCCTGCTAAGCCCGGAAAACCAGCTGCCTATGTACGCGGAACTGATGGCGGCCTATATCCGGCCAGACCATACCGGTACCTTCCGTAAAACGCTCAGCGCCCGGTTGACCGATATGGAGCAGGCGTCTAAAATCAAAAGAATAGAGAAAGTGCTTAAAAAGCTGTCCTGATTAATTTTGTTCGGGCACTACTTTTTCCCCCAGGCGCAGGTTCTTGCGGATCACCCGGTAAATATCCATTTCCTTGAAAGGCTTCATCAGCCAGTCGTTGAAACCGGCCCTTCTGAAATCGCGTACGTCCTGCTCCGTGATATCTGCCGTAAGCGCCAGCACCACCACGCCTGCTTTTTGCGGGTCTGCATCTTTCCGGATGCGCTCTACCACTTCCAGGCCGCTGAATTTAGGCATATGCAGGTCCAGCAGCACCAGGTCATAACGATGCTGCTCCAGCAGCCGCAGCGCCACTTCCCCGTCGCGCGCCATATCAAAGCGGCATTTCCACCGGGTAAGCATCATCTTCAGCAACAGGAGGTTCATCTCCTGGTCTTCCGCCACCAACACATAACGGCCTTCCATAAACGCACCTACCGGTTGCTCTGTCTCCACCACGGTTACGGCTGTACGTCCTTCGCCGCTGGCCAGTTCATAAGGTATCTGGCAGATGAACTCCGTCCCTTGTCCAGGCTCGCTCGTAAAGGAAATAGTACCGCCGTGCATTTCCACCAGTTTTTTGGTGATGGCCAGGCCCAGACCGGTACCTTTGACGGTCACCCGGGCGGGAGCTGCCTGGTAAAAACGTTCAAACAGGTTGGCCTGTGCTTCTTTGCTGATACCTTCCCCGGTATCTTTTACCCTGAAAGTAAAGAGCCCCTGCGTATCTGACTGTATTTCCAATATGCCCGTTACCGTTACACTGCCGCTGGGCGTGTATTTAACAGCGTTACTGATCAGGTTGAGCAGGATCTGTTTCAGGCGGAAAGCATCACCGTTGACTTCGCGGTGTTCCCCGTCAAAATCGGCCTTAAACTCCAGGTTCTTCTGTACGGCCAGAATACGGGTAGTGTTGATCACGTCCTCGAAAGTATCGTACAGGGAGAAAGGTTCATGCAGAATGGAAATATATTCTTTTTCCAGCTTGGAGAAGTCCAGCACGTCGTTGACCACCTGCATCAGCATATCTGCCGATGTTTCAACAGAACGCAGCAGGTCCCGCTGGCCGGAGGAAAGGTTGGAATACGACAGTTGCTCACTGAAGCCGACCACGGCATTGAGGGGTGTCCGTATTTCGTGGCTCATATTGGCCAGGAATTCCGTCCGCACCCTGGCCTGTTCCCGCGCAGCCGTTTCACTGGCTTTCAGCTGCAACTCTTTTTTACGTAGCAGCCAATAGGTGCCCAATGCCATGGCGACGGCCAGCACCAGGGAAACAAATCCCCACACCGCGATGCTGCGCATGGTGCTGGTATCTGCATATACGGTACGTTTAGCCTGTTGTTTCTGCTGTGCCAATGCGATGGCCGCATTTTCCCTCAGCGCCACTATCAGCGTATCCAGTTCCCCCAGCATGGAGATGTTGGTGCCCGCCAGCGATTGTTCATCCGCATCTATCTTCATGCGGTTGGACAACTGCGTACGCAATACCTTTTTATAATATCCGTTTACGTCCGTGATGATATCCTTCATCCGCTGGGCGTCATATGTTTCCTTGTCAATCACTTTTCCGCTTTTGGTTTTCACCAGCACTGCCATCTGGGCTTTTACGGTATCGCCTTTGTTTTTGTTGGAGAAAGCGTTTCCCAGCCGCTTAAAAAAGCCCTTCTTTTTTTCGGGCGCCGCCTGCACATTACTGACGGTATCCATCGTCACCTCATCTTTCTTGATCTGGGTGACCTTATAAGTGGGAATACTGCTCAGCAGTTTGTCTATGCGATCGTCGGTCAGAGAGGTAGACAACATGGAGTCCGTCGCCTTTTTCATCTGGGCGATCCGTTCGGAGACCTCCGTTTTTTTGTTGACCAGCCCCTCGAACTGCTGGTGGTTAGGGGTTTTAGCGAGCATGCCGGCCACCAGGTCAACCGACGACAACACCTCTCCCAACTGCACCGAGAACTGCTGTAAATAGCTGCGTTTGTAAGTAATGGTAAACATGCGGAAATTATTTTCCGCACGACTGAGGGTCAACAGCGCGTTGTCCATGATGCGTATGCCGGGATGGTCGCGGGCCAGGGTATCTGCCGATGCCAGCAGTTTCCCGGCACTACGCTGGTGCACATCATATCCGAAGATGAACAGCACGCCGATAGAAAAGGCGGCCAGGGCTAAAACAAAAAAGAAAACGGTAAGTGATCGACGCATGTTAACGTATAGTTGGTTGTGTGAATAAACAAACGGGGTACGGTAAAAGAGGTCTTTACGTACAAATGGTTACTGATACGATTAAAACAATACGATTAAACTGATATGATTATTTAAGGACAATGAAAGGTATGGTCAAGTCAGCGCTTTCAGCTGCTTCGGGATGGGAAGTTAATGAAAAAACGGGAATTAACAGCCGGGGCCGTCAGATTTAACGGCGGACGGCCCCTATACATCATTTTACCAGGATCAGAAATACCAGACTTCGTCCGGATGGGTGGAGAGAAACACGGTATCTCCTTTTTTAACCAGGGACTTGGCCGTTCTTACGAGGACCGTATCCTTTGCGAGGCTAACCGCCGTTTCATAAAAACTGCCGTAAAAATGGACGTGTTTCACTTTTCCTTTCACGGGTGTTTCGCTTTCAGACAGCAACAGGCTCTCCGGGCGAAGGAACAGGTTTTTACTGCTGGCTTCTATTCCCGGCAGGCCGGCCAGTTTCTTCGCTTTGGCAGGACTGAAAAGGTTGTAGGCGCCCATTAAACCCGCCACGTACTCGTTGACCGGCTTACCGTATACCTGCTGCGGCGTGCCTTTCTGGACAATTTCTCCGTCTTTCATGATCAACACCTCATCCGCCCAGGAAAGAATGTCCAGCGGATCATGGGAAATCAGCATACAGGTGATATCCAGGTTTTCCGAAATATCATGGATGACTTCCTTGAGTTTATTTTTATGGATAAGGTCCAGGTTGGAATAGGGCTCGTCCAGCAGCAGTAAGCGGGGGGCGGTGACCAGCAGCCGCGCCAGCGCGATCCTTTGTTTTTCCCCGCCGGACAGCTGGTCGGTTTTCCTTTTCTGCAGGTGGGAAATCTGGCACAGCTCATACAGTTCGGTAGCCGATTCTTCTGTGAGCTTATTATTGTAAGAAAGGATTTCCTCTACACGATAGTTATTGCGCAGCTCAAAATGCTGCGACAGGTAGGCGATGCCGGGTTGTCCGGGGATCAATACCTCCAGCGGCCCTTCTACCCTTACCTCCTCAAAAGATACCTTGCCCGCGTCGGCCTGTGCAAAACCGCCGATGATCTTCAGCAGCGTGCTTTTACCCGAACCGGTTTCCCCGGCGATGGCCACTTTTTGAAATTTTTCCACCGTGAAGCTGATGTCCTTCACAACTGGTACGCCCAGTTGGTTCTTGCTGATATTAGTGACCGTTAAAAAGCTCATAATTCCTGTTTATAGTGTTAGCCGGAGGCGGGCAAAGATAGCAGAAAAAGGTCAAAAGGCAACCCCGGGAGGTATCTATTCCCCACCTGTTCCTTGCTGGCAGCGACTTACACCCACGTAAAGAAAATAGTTAATACATCATCCGCAGGGGGTGTATTTACGCCAAACGGAGGGGTTGATCCCGACAAATACCCCTGTTACCTTTACTTTATGAAGCACATATCTATCCTGGTTCCCAGAGGAGCCGTACTAGGCAGTATTGAAGGACCTCGTCAGGTGTTTACGGAAGTAAACAAGATGTTGAAAAACAATGGCGACGCCCCTATGTTTAAGGTGCAGCTGGTAGGGCTGACCCAAGAAGTACCCGCTTGCGGGGGTATGTACACGGTCTACGCGGACGCAACCATTAAGGAGGTCCCTAAGACCGACCTGATCATTATCCCGGCGCTGGACGGTGATATGCCCAGGATCGTTGAACAGAACCGGGAGTTTCTCCCCTGGATCGTGCAACAGTATAAAGCCGGCGCGGAAGTGGGCAGTCTCTGTGTAGGTGCTTTCCTGCTGGCTGCCACCGGCCTCGTGAACGGGCGTAAATGCGCCACCCACTGGATGGCCGCCAACGAGTTCCGGAAGATGTACCCGCAGGTGGACCTGGTGGAAGATAAAATCCTCACCGACGAACATGGGATCTATTCCAGCGGCGGCGCTTTCTCCTACCTCAACCTCATTCTTTACCTGATCGAAAAATATTGTGACCGCCAGATTGCCGTCTTCTGTTCCAAAGCGTTCCAGATAGACATCCAGCGTGACAGCCAGTCGCCTTTCATGGTGTTCCGCGGCCAGAAAGACCACGAAGACGAACCTATCCGCCGGGCACAGGAATTCATTGAAAAAAATTTCACCGAAAAGATCACCGTCGACCAGCTGGCCGGCATGTTCACCCTCGGCCGCAGGAACCTGGAGCGGCGGTTTAAGAAAGCTACTTCCAATACCGTAGTCGAGTATATTCAGCGGGTAAAAATAGAAGCTGCCAAAAAGAGCCTTGAATCATCCCGGGAGAATGTGAATGAGGTGATGTACAATGTAGGCTACACCGACCCTAAAGCATTCCGGATCACCTTCAAGAAAATTACCGGCATGTCGCCGGTGCAATACCGGAACCGGTACAACAAAGAGATAGAAGTCGAGTCATAACATGACCAGGCCACATAAAACATCAACGCCTTCCTTATACAGGAAGGCGTTGGTGTTTTATGATATCGAAAAAACAGCATCGTTGTTACAGGCTGTGAACTGTAACGGCGGTGCTGTTCTTTTGATTGCTTAATTCCCGGCGTTAGGCTCCATATATACGTATTCCCAGTGATGCCCATCGAGGTCCAGGAACGAATGACCGTACATAAAGCCGTGGTCCTGCGGTGGTTTGGGCGTAGTGGCACCGGCCGCTACCGCTTTCGCCACAATGCTGTTTACCTCGTCCCTGCTGCTGGCAGAAAGACAGTTGATACATTCGGTATGTTTGCTGGTATCACAGATGCCATTGTTGGTAAAGGTCTTGAAGAAGGGTTCAGTGAGCAGCATTACATAGATGGTATCGGAGATCACCATGCATCCCGCTTTATCATCGGTGAACTGGGGATTAAAGGTGTATCCCAGTTGCGTAAAAAACTGGATGCTTTTCTGAAGGTCCTTCACCGGCAAGTTGACAAAAATAGCTGTAGCCATAGTTAGAATTTTTTTGTTTGATACTGATGCAAACTTACACCGAATTACCTGTTCTTATAGCGTGTAAAAACGACAATATAGATGGCAAAATACGACTGCGTGGTACTTTTCGGTACAGATTGTATATTTATGAAAAATAAACAGTACAGATTTGGCCATTAAAACATACCGGCACGAAATATTTACCCGTGACATAGAGAACAATATCCGGGAGGGCCTTTGGCAGCCCGGCTACAAACTGCCTTCCGTGCGGGCACTGAAAGAAAAATACGGCGCCAGTGTGAGCACTATTCAGCGTGGTTATGAAGACCTGCTGATGCGTGGACTGGTGGAGAGCCTGCCGCGCTCCGGCTATTTTGTAAGCCGGCAGCCGGTGATGGAGAAACCGGAAAAAACGAACCGGCAGCCGGTGGTAAGGGATGCCGTTTTCCAGCAGGGGCTGATGCAAACGACTGCGGATCCGGGCAACCGCCATACGCTGTCCTCTTTTCATGTGGCAGCGCCGGGTGATCTGATGATACCACAGAAGCTGTTACTGCGTACATTGCAGCAGGTGGTGCGTGCAGAAGGCGCCGGTTTACTGCGCTACTACCCTGCCAGTGGTTCACCCGCGTTGAAGCAACAAATCATACAACGAGCGGCGGGTTATGGCACCCGGTTCCGCGAAGAGGAACTGCTGATTACCGATGGCGCGCTACAATCGTTATACATCGCGTTGTCGGCCGTATGTGTACCCGGCGATGTAGTGGCGGTGGAAAGCCCCTGTGTATTTTCCGTGCTGGAAGTGCTGGCCGTGCTGCGGTTACGGGTGGTGGAAATTCCTGTCACCGCCGACGGGTTTGATGTGGACATGCTGCGCAAAGTAACTGCCCGTACGAAAGTACGCGCCGTGGTGGTAACGCCGCATTTTCATAACCCCACGGGCGGCAGTATGCCCCTCGCGCAGCAGCAGGCTTTGGTGGCGCTGGCACAGCGATACGATATTCCTATTATAGAAAATGATATTTACGGCGATCTTCATTTCAGCGGCGCCCGTCCGTCTCCGCTGAAAGCACTTGACGACAGCGGGCTGGTGATGACCTACTCTTCTTACGCCAAGACGCTGGCGCCGGGCATCCGGCTGGGATGGTTGTCGGCCGGCCGTTACCTCTCAAAAGCTGAACAGGTGCGGTTTGCGCTCGGCAGTACCGTATCCCCTGTTTTCCAGGAAACGGTGACACAACTCCTGCGCACCAACAGCTACGACCGCCATCTGCGTTCGTTCCGTACCCAGCTGGCCAAAAATGCCTGGCTGACCCTTCATCTTGTCAGCAGCTCCTTTCCGGAAGGTACTTCCATGATCCGTCCTGCCGGTGGTTACAACTGCTGGATACAACTGCCTGTCCGTACAGACATGGACGCATTTTACCAGGCCTGTGAGCGGATCGGGGTGCGGTTCACTCCCGGCAGCGTTTTTTCCTTTTCCGGTTCATTCCGGCATTGTTTCCGCCTGGTTTTTGCAGATACCTATACCGCCGCCAGAAAGCGGGCACTCAAAAAAGCCGGCGCTGTATTATTGTAACCACAGGCAACTGTACCGTTTCATTTTACAGGATGTGTATCGCAGCACTCAGCGAAAGGGGGCCTACCTTTACAGCTTATCAATGATGAAAGCAATGGAAACCGCACAGACTATCACCACCCGCTTCGTGGTGGTGAACGAAGCCAATATACAGGCCCTGTTCTTCCTGATCAATACGCTGGGCAAAGAGCAATACGGACACCTGTTAACCGGCAGGCAGCTGGATGCTTATCTTGTAACGTTTACGCCACAACAGCTGGCATCCGACATCAACAATTTCTCCAACCAGTGGCTGATGGTATATGCCGGCAATGAGCCGGCAGGTTATGCGCTGATTACTTCCGCCGGTAAACGGCCCGATGATCTCACCGACAAAAAAATAAAACGCCTGGCAGGCTTCGGCGTATTACAACAATATGCCGGCAGCGGTTGTAAAGAAGCGCTGATAAAAAAATGTTTGCAGATCAGCCAATCATACGACGCTTTGTGGATGCACGAGTACACCGGTAATCCGCTACTGCCCTTCTTTGAGGAAAACAATTTCTTACCGACAGGCCAGCAGGAAACACTGGATAATCTTCCGTTACCGGGCGTATACCTGATCCGGCGAAAATGATTAAATTACCGGGAGGTGGGTCAGACCAATAGTACTTTCCGGCGGGCAGACCGACTTCCCTGTATCATCATTTTTGCACTAACAGCTATGCTTATACGTAAATCCTTCAGGCCTTTGCTACTGGCCTTTGCCCTTTACAGTCAGAGTGCCACCGCGCAGGCGCCTAATATTCCCAATGCTGCCGAGATCCGCTCCATCGATCCGTCGGATGACCGTTATGCCGACCTGGAGCCATTGCGCGCCGCCATCGGTCGCTCCCGGATAGTGATGCTCGGGGAACAGACACACGGAGAAGCGACCACGTTTCTCGCTAAAACGCGGCTCATCAAATTCCTTCATGAAAAGATGGGGTTTGAAGTACTGGCTTTTGAAAGCGGTTTGTATGACTGCGCCCGCATCTGGGATAATACCATCAAGGGCGGTGACTATTCCAAAGAAATCATCGGCAGCCTGTTTTTTATGTGGGCTACCAGTAAACAGATGCAGCCGTTGCATGACTATGTGCAAGCCAACGTAAAAAGCGCCACTCCGCTGATTGTTACCGGTTTTGAGAGCCAGCATTCAGGGGAGTTTGCTAAAAAACAACTGTTCACCGACTTCGGGCAGTTCCTGCAGCAAAAACATCTTTCCCTGCCAGACAGCAGCTGGGAGCTGTTCCATCGTGTGTCCGTAGCCACCTTTGCGTCCAACGCTTACCGGCCTACCGCCGCCGAGCAGGTAACTTTCTTTAAAGTGCTGCACCAGCTGAAAACCGTGTTGGCCAAACAGCCGGACAAGCCGGCGCATTTTACCGCCTCTCCCGGTTTCTGGCTGAAAGTCACCGAGAGCATCGAGTCACAGGCGCTTCGTTATTGGGGGTTGGTTCACGGTAATGAGCTGAGCGTCAGAGATAAGCAGATGGCAGAAAACCTGATCTGGCTGGCCGAAAAAGTGTTTCCCGGTAAAAAAATTATCGTGTGGGCACATAACATCCACATCGCTAAAAATACCAGTCAGCTGAACGATGCCAACGATCAGCCAGTACCTTTCCTGCAAACCTACGTGCCCATGGGCGTCACCGTCAGTAAACGTTTCGGCAAAGCGGCATACGCAGTCGGCTTTTCCGGTTCAACGGGCACTTACATCGACTTCAACAATAACCAGGCAACCAACGTACCGCCAGCAGTACCGGGCAGCGTGGAAGGGCAACTCGACGCAGCCGGCTATGCACAGGCGTTTACCGACTACCGTACCGCCAAAGGCTGGCTGCTGCAAAAACAACAAGGTACCCTGTTTGATTTCATTCCCCAGAAAGGTATCTGGCCGAATGTTTTCGATGGACTGTTCTATATACATACCTCCACGCCTGTGGACCGGTAATCATTTAGGGATTTTTTGATTTAGAAATTTAGAGATTTTTTTATTTGTTTATTTAAAGCGACCTGAACATCCTCAAGATCAAAAAATCCGTAAATCCAAAAATCCCTAAATTATCATTATCTTAGTATAATTCCGCGTCGCAGCAACCAATAATCAATTTAACCATATGACCACGTCCATACAGTTCGAGAACGTATCCGCTATTCTTGCAGAAAATCCAGGGGTATTCAGTCAACCCGCCGCAGATGAGCTGTCCCGTCTGACTTACGGAGACACGGTTTGCCTGTTTTTTGTTTATGGTTTCAGTAGTACGTCCGGCCGCAAAGCGGAGCGGCTGATGGCAAGAGTCACGGCCGTGGAAGCCCACCAGTTCAAAGGTGTATTGCTCTCTCCTACCCGGCATATACAAAACATACAGCCGGGAGATGAAATTACTTTCTCCGGAGAGCATATCGCTGCGGTGCTGGCAGCGAGCCACTGTTAAACGTTTCCCCCCTTTATCTTTTTGCCTGGTACAGCAGCAGTCTATCTGCTGCTGTACCTTTTTATACTTCGCCGCAAACACCCCCTTAGAATGTCGGAATTACACAACATCCGTTATAACAATTGACAGTACTTTTGTATCAGTCAATCAGCGCAAGGTTTTCCGGAAACAGTGCGATGACACCAACAAAAAGAATCACTATCTGTTAAAACCTAAACCAAAAACTTACACACATGGCAACGATAACTGCACCTTCCAAATCTGTCCGCATTACCGGCAAAGTCATCAGCATCCTGGTGATCCTCTTCGCCCTGTTCGATGCAATCATGAAAATCATCCGCAACAAATATTCCAACGAAGGCTCTGAAGCCCTCGGGTGGCCCATCTCACAGGTACCTTTCATTGGTTATGTACTGCTGATCGCCACCATACTTTACGCTATTCCGCGTACCGCCGTGCTGGGCGCTATTCTGATCACCGCTTACCTGGGCGGCGCTGTAGCGATCATGCTGCGTGTAGGAGAACCTTTCTGGTTTCCCGTGCTCTTCGGCATCCTCACCTGGGCAGGACTGTATCTGCAGGACAACAGTGTCCGTAACCTGATACCGCTGCGGAAAGACTAATACACACGAATGACAGGATCATCCGGGGAAGCTGGCCAATAGCCTGTTCCCCGGATTTTTTATTTCAGGATGCCTTGAACTCTTCCCCTGTAAAAAACTGCACAGGTTTAAGATGTACGTCCGGCCTGTAAACCTCCATGAGCAACGCAGCGTTGTTAGGTGCTGTAAAACCATAACTTCTGTACAACTCATGCGCGTCCAGCGTATTCAGCATTATCCGGCGCAACCTGCCCACCCAGTGCTGGTCCATCAGGAAACGCATCATACTTTTGGAAACGCCTCTGCCACGGTAAGCCGGTAATACAAATACGTCTGCCAGCCAGCCAAAAGTATGGTAGTCCGTAATAACGCGGGCAAACCCAATTTGCTGGTTATCCAGAAATGCCCCCATGCAATAGGAATTTTCCAGTGACGCTTTCACTAACTCAAAAGAGATTCCCTTTGCCCAGTAGGAATCGTTCTGCAGAAACTGGTGGATGGCGGTAAGGTCCATGTTCTCCAAACCTGTCTTAATCTCCAATTGATTGATCATCTGAAAAAATTTTCAGCAAAAATGGAGAAAATCAGCATATGGATACAGTTACAATTTTTGTATTTTTGATGGATACAGTTAAAACCCGGGACCATGAAGAAGGATTTTCTATACAGCCAGATCGCGCAGAACATCGCACAGCTAATCCGCAACGGGGTATTAAAGCCGGGAGACAAGCTGCCCTCCATCCGTACCATCTGCCAGGAACAGGGCATCAGTATGAATACGGCCAAACGGATTTATCTTGAACTGGAGAGCAAAGCACTGGTCACTTCGCGGCCGCAGTCCGGCTATTTTGTCACGGAGAACGCGTACCGGCAGCTTCCTTTGCCCGCAGCCAGCAACCCTTCTGAGAAAGACAGCCGTTCCATACCGGACCAGCTGATCAGCAAAATATACGGAGGACCAATGCGCAAAGGCATCACATTGCTGTCCATCGGCGTACCCGCGCCTGACCTGTTGCCGGTCGCCAAACTCAACAAGTGCCTCCTGAAAGCGTCGCGTGAACTAAAAGACAGCAGCATCGGTTATGAACCGTTGGCTGGCAGTGAGCGGCTGCGGCAGGTCATAGCGAAACGCAGTTTTATGTGGGGCGGCCGGCTGTCGGCCGACGACATCGTTACCACCAACGGTGGACTGAATGCCATCAGCCTCTGTATGCAGGCGCTCACCAAAAGCGGCGATACCATCGCCACAGAAAGTCCGCTGTTCTCCGGTATCCTGCAACTGGCGCAAAGCCTGGGGCTACGGGTGTTGGAGCTCCCTACGCATCCCCAAACGGGCGTGGATATAAAAGCATTGAAGTCCGTCGTCAAAAATATAAACCTGTGCCTGCTGGTATCCAATTTCAGCACACCGCTGGGCTGCTGTATGCCGGATGAACATAAAAGGGAAGTGGTACAACTGCTGGAACAGCACAACGTTCCGCTGATAGAAGATGACCTCTACAGCGATTTGTATTTTGGTCCTTCCCGGCCGGTCTCCTGTAAGACGTTCGACAAAACCGGCAACGTATTATGGTGCGGTTCGGTTTCCAAAACGCTGGCGCCGGGATACCGCGTTGGATGGGTAGCGCCGGGCCGTTACAAAGAACAGGTGCTCCGGCTGAAATATGTACATATGCTGGCCAATCCCACGCTGCCACAGGAAGCCATCGCCCTGTTCCTGGAAAGTGGTGGCTATGATCTGCATCTGCGTAAGCTAAGGGATACGCTCTGTACTAACTATCTCCACTATACGAATACCATTGCCGCTCATTTTCCCGAAGGCACACGGACATCGAGGCCACAGGGCGGACTGTCGCTCTGGGTGGAGCTCAATAAGGGAATAGATACCGTGGAGCTGTACGAACAAGCTATCCGGCAAAAAATCAGTATTGCGCCGGGACGGATGTTTACCCTGCAGCCACAGTTTGACAATTGTCTGCGGTTATCCTTTGGTCTGCCATGGTCAGAACAGCTGCAGCGGAAGCTGCAACAGCTGGGCAGGATCGCGTGTAACTTATAGTTCTTTGAACTGGTAACGTTCCTCCATCTCTAAAAAGGCTTCTTCAGTACGGCTACAGGCAAACAATGTTTCGCCGACACCCCCTTCCTTATCCGGGAAGTACCATACCAGCGTGTCCCGGTGCCAGTAGATGATAAGGTTACCCGGTTGATTGACAACCGCCTCCCACTGCTGCGCGTCTTTCAATACCGCAGCGATATCTTCATCATCGATGCCGGAGTAGAGACCGGCCATCCACTCGTAGCCGCCCTGTGCAAACTGGTAGTACAGCGTCATTTCGAGGAAAGCAGTCAAAGCATCGTCTTCTGCGTACCATTGATCATCCGGGTGCGGGCATTGGTATACCACCGCCTGATCGTTGCCCGTTTCATTTAAAGCAAGGCCCCATACACATGCGCCCTGGTTTTCTTCCAGGAAAACCAGCTTGTCATTTTCTATAAAGAGTTCTTCCAGCGGTGCAAAATGCTGGAAGCAATCCATCACGGTTTCTTCCTTTCCTGCACATTGATAGAAGGCTTTTAACACCGGCGCCAGCTGAACACCCAGTTTTTGTTCTACGGCTGTTATTTCCGCGGCGGTGACGCCGTCTTTCGGCTCCATACGCCTGCCCAGCAGTCTTTCTACAATAAACCTGATCTTGTTTTCCATGGCTGCAAAAAAGAGAGAAAAACGGACAGAAAAAAATGTTTTTGCCCGACAGCCCGGTCATGCGCGGGTTTGCTCCTGATTTGGGCGACTGGCCAAAAGCAGTTAACTTACCATGTATAAAACATCGCCATGAACGAACTCCGGCAACTGAAAGTGATTGTTACCGGTGCCAGCGGTATGGTGGGTGAAGGAGTGCTTCATGAATGCCTGCATCACCCGCAGGTGGAGCGCGTGCTGATCATCAGCCGCAAACCCTGCGGTATCAGCCATCCCAAATTAACAGAACTGATCCACCACGATTTCCTGGAGCTGTCGCCCATTGCTGCGCAGCTGCGGGGGTATGACGCCTGTTATTTCTGTCTTGGCGTCTCGTCGCTGGGTGTCAGCCAGGAAGCTTATTATCATCTTACCTACACCCTTACCATGCGGGTGGCCGGCGTGCTGAGCGAGCAGAACAGCGATATGATTTTCTGTTATGTGTCCGGCGCAGGGACCGACAACACTGAAAAAGGACCGCGTGCCTGGGCACGTATCAAGGGCAAAACCGAAAACGACCTGATGAAACTGCCGTTCGGGAAGGTGTATGCCTTCCGGCCAGGGTTTATCAGGCCTACCAAAGGATTAAAAAATACCCATACCTTCTACCGGTTCATCAACTGGCTGTACCCTGTGGGCCGTATGATCCGTCCCAATTACTTCTGTACGCTGCGCGAGCTGGGGCGGGCCATGGTGCATATCACGCTGCAGGGTTATCCCCGGCAAATCATCAGCGGTAAAGATATCATCCGGCTGGCCAGAGGCGACGCCCCTTTATAATTCCCGCAATTTTCCTTTAATTTTGCGCTCATGACAACTCATGAGCTCCCTCCTATATATCAGCGGCTGATGAAAAAATATCCGGTGGTGACCCCGGAAGAATGGCAGCTGCTGGACAGTATCGCCGTAGTAAAACATATCCGTAAAGGAGAATCTTTTCTGCGCTATGGTAAAGTTGCCCGCTATTCCGCTTTTGTGCTCTCGGGCATGTTCAAATTCTCTATCCTCGACGACGAAGGCAATGAGAAGATAGTCCGCTTTGGTTTTGCAGACGATTTCCTGGCCAACTGCGAGAGCTATAATAAAAAGGCACCGTCGGCCGTCAGCATTACCGCCATGGAAGACGCCGTGATTTTACGGATCAATATTAAAAAATTACAGCCCCTGTACGACCTTCATATGAACCTGCTGCATGTGAACCTGCAGTTGTTCCAGGAGATGTCGGAACAGCAGTCAGAACATCAGTATATCCTGTCCCTTAAAACACCGTTGCAACGGTACCGGTTCCTGCTGGAAAGGCGCCCCGCCATTATCCAAAAAATTTCCCTGACCAATATTGCCCGTTATCTCTACACCAGCCGGGAAGCCTTGAGCAGAGCGCGTTTATACCTGCTGGACCAGTCCCGCAACTTTTGTGATTGAGATCACGGACGTAAAAAAAACGAACCGCTAGTTTTGCTTTAAAAAAGATATATGAAGCAAAGCATGATTTTATTACACGGACTTTTCGGCGGGCTTAGCAACTGGGAAGGTGTTATACAGCATTTTGAATCACGCTATGACATTCACATTCCGTTACTTCCTATTTTCGATTACCATCTTCAGGACAATCTTGAATACCTCGTCCGTTTCCTGGAACAGTACGTGCAGCAGCATGGGCTGGAAAATTCCGTTATCATCGGCAATTCCCTCGGCGGCCATGTGGCAATCCTCTTTACTCACCGCCATCCGGATAAAGTGTCCCGGCTGGTGCTGACCGGCAGCTCCGGCCTGCATGAAAACAATAACCTGGGCAGTTATCCCAAACGGGGTAATTTTGAATACATCCGCGAGCGGGTGGCTTATACCTTTTATGACCCGGCTATTGCTACCGACGCGCTGGTCAATGAAGTATTCCAGACCACGCAGAACAGGATAAAATGCCTGCGTATTGTACAAACTGCCAAATCAGCGCAACGTAATTATGTGGCGCCTATTCTACCGGAGATACTCACACCCACCCTGCTGATCTGGGGAGAGGAAGACCGTATTGCTCCGCCTGACGTGGCCCGTGAATTTCATCAGCTGCTCCCTCATGCCACGCTGGAGATGCTACCCGCCTGCGGTCATGCCCCGATGATGGAGCGCCCGGAGGAATTTAATCGCATACTGGAAGACTTTCTGGGAAAGTAATTCAAACGTTTGCATAATGAACCGGTTTTTCTTACATTAGAGCATTCATCAACCAATCTCGCTTCTTTAGGGAGGATGTTCAACGCGTATGAAAGAGCTGGGGGATTCCGTATTACTCGACAAACTAAAACAGAACGATGAAGCTGCCTTTACCGAGTTGTATAACCGGTACTGGGGCAAGATGTACGTCATTGCGCTCAACCGGCTGAACAATCCGGCGGAAGCGGAAGAAGCCGTACAGGAAGTCTTTTATAATATCTGGAAGCGAAGGGCTGAGATTTCTGTCACCCTTTCGCTTCCGGCTTACCTGGCCACTGCGGTGAAGTACGAAGTACTGAACACGCTGGCACGCCAGAAGCGTTTCCTCCGGTATGAAAAATACACCGTCTACACCGGGGCGGCCGCCGATGAATCGGCCGGCGAGCAGCTACAGGTGGCGGATATGCAACGGCAGCTGCAACAGACCATCAGGGCCCTGCCGGAACAATGCCGGCTGGTGTACCGCCTGAGCCGCGAAGGCGGTTACTCCCGCAAAGAGATCGCCACCACCCTCGATATTTCAGAAAAAACCGTCGCCAACCATCTTACCCGGGCGTTAAAAAGCCTCCGGGGCACCTTCACAGAGATTTTCAGAATACTTATAATTTTTTTGCTGACCCGCTAGGACATCTTTCTTTCTTATTTGTCATTATAGATAAATCCACCAATGCAACATCCACCACCAAGGATCCGTGAGTTGGCGCAGAAATGGCTGCAAGGCAACATTTCCGCAGCGGAACTTGCCGAATTCAACGACTGGTACAACCAGTTCGATGATGAAAAACTGATACTACCGGCAGACAGTGATACACCGGCCGTTATACGGGAACGCATCCTGCAGCAGCTTACAGCGCGGATACAGGATGAGCAGCCCCTGACAACGCCTGCGCCTAAACGCAGCAGATGGTATGCTGTGGCCGCAGCTGCCTGCCTTGGCGGCCTTGTAATAGTGGCAGGACAGCATTACCGCTGGTGGTCGTCCGCTCCTGTTATCCACCAGGTGAACAGCGGCATGGCCATGCAGAAAGTCATCCTGCCCGACAGCAGCATCGTATGGCTGAAGCCCGACAGTCACCTGCAATACCCGGAACACTTCGGGCAGGACATGCGACGGGTACAGCTGACCGGGGAAGCGCTGTTTGAAGTCACCCAAAAGCCCCACCAGCCTTTTGTGGTGGAAGCCGGCGGCTACACCGCCAAAGTACTGGGCACCAGTTTTAACCTGCGGGTACTCTCTGCCACCAAAGGAGTGGAACTGAGTGTGCTCACCGGCAAAGTAGCCGTGGCCGGCGGCAAGGAAGGACAACCTAAACAAACCGCCGTACTGGCGGCCAGACAGAAACTGGTGGCAGACAGCAGCCAGTTTACAGTGAAGGCCGTCGTGCCCCGGGAGCAGTCACTCCTCGAAGCAGGTACCCAGTACAACATGAATTTTCACCGTACAGCTTTTGCGGAAGTTATTCAACGGCTGGAAGAAAAATTTAATATCAGCTGCCAGATAGAAGGCGAAGGACTGCAACACTGCAGCCTTACCGTGGACCTGACAGACCAGTCCCTGCAGCAGTCACTGGACCTCATTGCAGCCACCAGCAATGGCAGATACCAGTTGCAGGAAGGAAACATCACCTGGAGCGGAGAAGGCTGCCGGTAAAAAACCAATCATCAACCTAACATATAATCAGCGTCAGCATGTAACAAACAAAAACAGGGATGCGCCAACATCCCTGCAAATGGCTTAGTCACTACATTTTATTAACCAAACCACTACGAAGTTATGCAATTAAATGATTGTATAAGTAAGCTATTGCTTATAATTATGCGTACTACCATTCTACCTTTACTTATCGTGATGCTGGGGGCGGGCCTGTTGTATGGCAGGGATGCCCGCGCACAGAAATCGCTGAACGCACGTATCACCATTTCGCTTCATCATAAGCCGGTAGAACAGGCGCTGGAGCATATCACCGATCTTACCGGCCTTCGTTTTTCCTATACGACTAATCTCTTCCTGTCTTACCCGGAGCTGAACGGCACTTTTGTCAACGAGAAACTAAGTACCGTACTGGAGAAAGTGCTCGCCCCTGCCGGCGTGGTGTTTGAATCCCTCGGCAAACAATATATCATCCTCAAAGCCAAACCCAGGGCCAGCGGGCTCGAACAGCTGACCGCCGGGGAATTGGAAGCGCTCTCCAAAGACATCCCGCTGGCGATAGACACCGGTATCACCGTCATCGGTAAAATCACCGATGCCGCCGGCAACGCGCTTCCGGGCGTGGCAGTGCACATACAGGGCACCTCCAAAGGCGTCTCCTCGGCTGTCAACGGGCAGTTTAAAATAGTAGCCCCTAAAGGCGAAGTGCTGGTCTTTTCGTTGATGGGTTACCGTAAGATGCACCTCACCGTCACCGACAACGCCCCGGTGAAGATGACGCTGCAGGAAGATGTGAAAGGGCTGGATGAAGTCGTGGTGGTCGGCTACGGCACCGTTAAACGCCGCGACCTCACCGGCTCCATCGCCTCTGTCAAAGGCAGCGACCTGGCCAAGGTACCGGTACAAAACGTAGCACAGGCCCTCGCCGGCCGCGCCGCAGGCGTACAGGTATCTGCTGCGGAAGGATCTCCGGGCGCAGGCATCTCCATTAAAATAAGAGGTGGCGGCTCCATCACCCAAAGTAATGAGCCCCTTTACGTGATCGACGGGTTCCCGCAAACAGACGGACTCAGCTTCCTCGATCCTACCGACATCGAAAACATAGAAGTCCTGAAAGACGCCTCCGCTACCGCTATCTACGGCGCCCGCGGCGCTAACGGCGTAGTGCTGGTGACCACCAAAAAAGGCCTCTCCGGCCGCACACAGGTATCCTACGATATGTACTACGGCGGCAAACAGGTAACCAGCAAAATCGACATGATGACGCCCTACGATTATGTGCTGATGGATTACGAAAGAAGCATGGGAGACCCTGACCTGCTGGAGAAATTCACCACCCGCTACGGCGCCTTCAGTGAGCTGAAAACGCGCTATGAAGGCAGACCGGGCATCGACTGGCAGCAACAGATGTATGGCGGCAATGCCACCACACAGTACCATAAAATCGGCGCCAGCGGCGGTAATAAAAACACCCGCTTCAACCTGTTCTACTCCTTCAACAATGAACAGGGCATCATGGTCAACAGCGGCGCTAAAAAGAACGTAGCTAAACTGAGCATCGACCATAGCGACAACAACCGGCTGAAAGTATCAGCCAGCGTGACTTACACCACCCAAAACATCTATGGCAGCGGCACCTCCGAAGGTGAAAACCGGTTCAACAAACTGATGAACATCCTGCAATACCGCCCCACCATCGGTAAAAGCGGCAATGACATGGACCTCGTGACTACGGATGAAGATCCTGCCCTCCAGGACGATAACGGCAATGTGATGCAAAACCCGCGCACCAACGCCTTTGCAGAATACCGCAGCACCGATCTGAAAGCCCTGTACCTCAACGGCGCACTGGAATACAAGCTGCTGAAAAATCTGACATATAAAGGCGTTGTAGGCCTGAAAGCCAATAACCGCGACGCAAATTTATTCAATGGCGACCGCTCCGTTAACGCCCGCCGCACCGGCGGCCCCAACGGATCTATAGGCCTCACACAGGGCAGCAGCTGGAACTATTCCAATACACTGACCTTCGACAAGACCTTTCATAAAAAACATAAACTCAATGTACTGATCGGGCAGGAACAACTCTATGCCACCTCCCGCTTCGTGGAAGCCAGCGCCGCCAAATTTCCCAATGGCGACATCGGTCTCGACGACCTTTCACAGGGTGCACTGGCCGGTATTCCCCGCTCCTTCCGTGACGATGAAAAACTGATCTCCTTCTTCGGCAGGGCCAACTACAGCTACAAAGACCGCTACCTCGTAACGGCCAGTATGCGCGCAGACGGCTCTTCCAAGTTCGGCTCCGGCAATAAATTCGGCTACTTCCCGTCTGTAGCGCTGGCATGGCGCGCCATTGAGGAGAATTTCATGAAGCAGCAACACCTGCTCTCCGACCTGAAGTTCCGCCTTACCTATGGTCAGTCCGGCAACAACCGTATCAATAACTATTTATCCCTGTCCCTCCTGGGTACCAACTATTACCCGTTGAACGATCAGCCGGTCATCGGCGTAGGCTCCACCACCCTGCCCAATCCCAACCTGAAATGGGAAACCACCGTCTCCCAGAACATTGGCGCAGACATCGGTTTCCTGGACCAGCGGATACAACTGACTGCAGACTATTACCGCAATAATACCCGCGACCTCCTCCTGAATGCACAGGTGCCTTACCTTTCCGGATACACCTCCGTTTTAAAAAATATCGGCGAAACCAGCAACCAGGGGTTGGAGTTGACGTTGAACACCGTCAACATCAGCAAAAAACAGTTTGAGTGGCGGACCATCTTCAACATATCCTTCAACAAAAACAAAGTGAAAGCGCTCGCCGGCCCCAGTTTCTTCTACGGCGAATCCGGCTATGGCGCGCTGAAAGAAGGTGATTACCTGGTGCAGGTAGGCTCTCCCGTGGGACTGATGTACGGTTATAAATCCGATGGTGTGTACCAGGTCAGCGATTTCGATTATGACCCCGCCACCCAGAAATACACTTTAAAGCCCGGCATCCCTTATAACCCCAACGACTATCCCAAACCGGGCTACCTGAAACTACAGGACGTTTCCGGTCCGGGTGGCAAAACAGACGGCCTGATTACTTCAGACGACCGTACCGTGATTGGCGACGCCACCCCCAAGCATTATGGCGGTATCACCAACACTTTCTCCTATAAAGGGTTTGATCTCAGCATCTTCATCAACTGGATGTACGGCAATAAAATTTACAACGCCAACAAACTGGTGAACAGCCAGACTTACCTGGCGTACCGTAACGCCTACGCCTATATCAAAGACCGCTGGAGCACTATTGACGGTAATGGTAACAAGATTACCGATCCGTCGCAGCTGGCGGACGCTAACAAAGGAAAGACCATCCCGTCGCTCGAAGGCAGCGGCCGCGATCTCAAGTTCTACGATCAGATGGTGGAAGACGGTTCCTTCCTGCGCATCAATAATATCAGCCTGGGATACAATCTTCCCAAAAGCCTGCTGGGCCGCGTGAAAGTCAACAGCTGCCGGCTTTACTTCACTGCGTACAACATTCATACGTTCACCTCTTACAGCGGTTACGATCCGGAAGTAAGCACCCGCAACCAGGGCGGCATCACGCCGGGCGTTGATTTCGGGGCTTACCCCAGAAGCCGTTCCTACACCGTGGGCGCTAATGTTGCATTTTAAAACCATTAAACATTCCTCCGATGACTTACCATAAACTGACTGCCTTTGGTAGTGCCATATGCCGGAAACTAACGCCGTTTGCGGCCGCCGGGCTGATGATGATGTCCGTTGCCTCCTGTGAGAAGCAACTGGAAGAAGATCCTTACTCCTATTATGCTTCCAATACTTTTTTCAAAAACGTAAACCAGGCCACCATGGCTACCATGGGCGTGTATGATATTTTAGGGGAACAAAGTACCTACGGCTTTTATCTGTCACTGGCCTACGCCATCGATACCGACATAGCGCAGGTGCAGGGCAACGTGCTGAATGATGAAAAACGGATCCTGGCCCATTATGGCGTATCTCCCACCCATCCGTGGCTGCGGGAAACATGGCGTATGCTGTATATCGGCATTGACCGTGCCAACCTGGTGATCCAGAGAATCCCGGAGATGGAGTTGTATAAAAACGGGACAGAAGATCAGAAAAAGACACTGGACCGCCTGTTGGGTGAAGCGCAATTTCTGCGGGCATTATATTACTTCGACCTGGTAAGGTTATGGGGAGACGTGCCCCTGAAAACAACCCCTACCCAGTCGCCCACCGAGCAGCTGCAGCTGCCCCGGACCGACCGGGAAAAGGTATATGACCAGGTCATTGCCGACCTGAAAGCCGCTGCCGCTACCGTTCCCTGGAGCTCCGCCAAAGGGCAGGACGAACGGGTAAGCAAAGGTGCGGTGAAAGGCATCCTGGCCCGTGTATATCTCTATCGCGGCGGCTATTCCCTCCGCCAGGACGGTACCATGAAACGCCCCGACAACTACCGTCAGTATTACGACAGCGCGCTGACACAGACCAAGGCTATTATCGCCTCCGGCGAACATTCCCTGAATACCAGCTATGAGCAGGTGTTCCGTAACTATTGTTCCCTGAAACTGGAACCGAAGGAAAGCATGTTCGAAGTGGCCCTCTTTAACCCACTGGGACAAGCCCCCAACAGCGGCGTGATAGGCACCTGGAACAGCCCCTTGTGCGATGCAGCCAGTCCCTATGGTCGCGCCAATTCTTTCTACGTTACGCATCCCCTGTTCCAGAAAACCTTTGAGAAAAATGATCTTCGCAGGGACGTGGCCGTGGCAACCTTCCAGATCGACAAAAACGGGAATACTGTCCAACTCACCGGTGCTGCTGATGCCAAATGGGCGCCCGGAAAATGGCGGCGCAACTGGCAGGGCACCTCACCCAAAGATCCCAACAATACCGATATCAACTGGGTATTGCTGCGTTATGCCGATGTGCTGCTGATGCAGGCCGAAGCTGAAAATGAAGTGAACGGCCCCACGCAGGTGGCTTACAACGCCGTCAATGAAGTGCGTCACCGGGCAGGCTTACCGGACCTGACACCGGGCCTGTCACAAACAGCTTTCTTTAATGCGCTCGTCGATGAAAGAGCGCATGAATTGTGCTTTGAAGGCTTCCGCAAGTGGGACCTGATCCGCTGGAATATGCTCGGCGCCAAAATCCGCGCCACGCAGACCGCGTTGAAAGCATACCGCGCCAACTTCCCTTATGTGGCAGGCGATAACTTCCAGGATGGCAAACACGAGCTGTTCCCCATCCCGCAGCGCGAGCGCGACGAAAACCCAACCCTCACCCAAAACCCAAAATACTGATCCATGACACGTTTCATAAAAACCTTCCTTCCGCTGCTGTCTGTCCTGCTCCTGGCGGGGCAGCAGCGACTGGTGGCCCAGTCGGACACCAGTGTATTCTCCCGGCTCGACCTCGACCGGAAAGGAATGGAAAAAGTAAAAACCTGCTGGCTGAAAAAAGACTACCACGAAGCAGCGGTACAGCTGTTAGCGTACTACCGTCAACGTAAGGACGTGCATCATCCGGAAGTGGAAGCTGCCGGCCCCGTGCCGATGCCTGCTGCAGAAGAGCGGAAGAAAGCGGAAGACGGCCTGAAACATGTGTTCTTTGCGCATAAAGGCTACAAACCATACTTTTATGGCGATGACATCAACTGGCAGCTGTGGCCCGTGAAAGACAATGAACTGCGCTGGCAGTTGCACCGGATGTACTGGTGGGAACCCATGGGGCAGATGTACCGCGCCACCGGCGACGAACAATACGCCAAAGCATGGGCCAGCCAGTACATTGATTGGATCGTTAAAAACCCGCGGGGCCTCTCTCCCGAAAATGACCGTTTTGCCTGGCGTCCCCTGGAGATCAGTCACCGCGTAGAAAGCCAGACTGCCCAGTTCCAGTACTTTCTGCACTCACCGGCATTCACACCTGAATTCCTGCTGGCATTCCTGCATAACTACTACGCCCACGCCGACTATATCGTGCATCACTATTCCGAGAAAGGCAACCACCTGCTGTTTGAAGCGCAGCGTATTGTCACTGCCGGCACTTTCTTTCCGGAATACCGCGATGCCGCTGCCTGGCGGGCTTCCGGCATTGCCATCCTTAATAAGGAGATAGGCGTGCAGGTATATCCTGACGGCCTTCAGTTTGAACTGTCGTTCAACTACCACATTGCCGCAATACAGATTTTCTGCCGGGCACTGGAAATACTACAGATCAACGGCATTGCAGACCAGTTCCCAGCTTCCTATAAAACAACCGTTGAGAATATGATCATGGCAGTAGCGGAATTTACTTTCCCGGACTACACCTATCCTATGTTCAGCGATGCCAAGCTGGAAAAAAAATCCGGCCTGTTAAGAAATTTCAAAGGCTGGGCGAAAGTATTTCCCGACAATGAAGTGATTCGTTATTTCGCGACCGGCTTCAAAAAAGGAACGCCACCGCCACACCTGTCGAATGCTTTAAAAGACGGCGGTATCTACATCTTCCGCAACGGCTGGACACCGGATGCCACCATGATGGTGCTCAAAGCCAGTCCGCCGGCCTTCTGGCACAGCCAGCCGGACAACGGCACCTTTGAACTGTACATCCGGGGCCGTAATTTGTTCCCCGACGCCGGCTGCTATGTCTACGGTGGCGACGAAGCCGTGATGAAGGAGCGCAACTGGTTCCGCCAGACGAGGGTACACAATACCCTGACGCTGAACAACGCCGATATGGAAGTGAATGCAAAGCACCTCCAGTGGAGCACTTCGCCCAAACTGGACCAGCTGGTATATGAAAACCCCAGCTATAAAGGACTCTCCCATCGCCGTTCCGTTTATTTCGTGGAGCAACGTTTCTTCGTCATCATCGATGAAGCCATCGGCGATGCTACCGGTGAGGTGGCGGTACACTATGGCTTCAAAGAAGGGCCGACGACCGCAGACCAGCAGGCATTGAAAGTAACGACCAATTTCAACGACCATAACAATGTGCTGTTACAGTGTTTCCCGGCACAATCTGCCACTATGATCAAAGAAGATAGCTATGTGTCTTATGCTTACCGGCAGAAAGAACCGCGGGACGCGTATGCTTTTCAGTCCGTCAAACAAGACGGAAAGACACAACGTTTCATTACCGTGATATACCCGGTGAGCGGCAAGGCGCCCGTTATCCGGGCAGCGGTGAAGACAGCCGGTGAAAACCGTTTAAGCGCTACCGTTACCATTGATCAACAGACCTACGAACTCGGATATAACCTGAAACCATAAACGAAACATATGCGATCAACGCTCCTTCGCAACGCCCTTGGCTGTTGTGCCGGGCTTGCCATGCTATGCAGTTGTCAGCCCAAAAAGCCGGAGAAACGGCCCAATATCATTTTCATCATGACGGACGACCACACCACGCGTGCGATGAGCTGTTATGATACCTCGCTGATCCGGACGCCCAACCTGGACAGGCTGGCCCGTGAGGGGATGCTGTTCAGGAACTGCTTCGTCACCAACGCCGTTTGTGGTCCTTCCAGGGCCACTATCCTCACCGGGAAATACAATCATATCAACGGGCTGACCGACAACGCCAAAACCTTCGACAGCAGCCAGGTGATTTATCCGCAGCTGCTGCACCAGGCAGGTTACCAGACAGCAATGATCGGCAAATGGCACCTGGGTTCCCTTCCGGTAGGATTCGACTACTACAGCATCCTGCCAAACCAGGGGGAATACTATCAACCTGATTTTATAGAGAACGGCGATACCATCCGGGAGCCGGGTTATGTGACAGATGTGATCACCGACAAGGCGATACGTTTCCTGGAGCATCGTGATAAAGAAAAGCCTTATCTGCTTATCTACCAGCATAAAGCCCCGCACCGCAACTGGATGCCTGCCATCCGTGACCTGGGGGCGTTTGACAGCGTCACCTTCCCGGAGCCGCCCAACCTGTTGGACGATTTCCGTGACCGCGGAAGGGCTTCCAAAGAACAGCTGATGAATATCAGCACCGATATGTGGGAGGCCTGGGACCTGAAGGTAGCTGCGGCGGACACGTTGCGCGCTATGGAACAACGCCCGGCACGCCGCACCTTCAAAGACTCCAAAGGCGATGACTATAAACAGGCCAACAATAAGGCGGAAGACCTGCATCGTTTTTTCCAGGTATACAACCGCCTGACGCCCGCCGAAAAAGAGCAATGGAACAAAGCCTACGCCGGTCGGGTTGCAGAATACCAGCGACTGAAGCCGCAGGGCGCCGACCTGGTGCGCTGGAAATACCAGCAGTACATGCGGGACTATCTCTCCTGCGTAAAAGCAGTAGACGATAATGTGGGTCGCCTGCTGAAACACCTGGAAGCCACCGGGGAACTGGACAACACCATCATCGTGTATACGTCTGACCAGGGCTTCTTTCTGGGCGAGCATGGCTTCTTCGACAAGCGGATGATGTATGAAGAATGTTACCGTATGCCGCTGCTGGTGCGCTATCCGCCAGGTATCCGTCCGGGCAGCACCAGCGATGCCTTCGCCATGAACGTGGACTTTGCGCCTACCCTGCTGGACTATGCAGGCGTGCGCATCCCGGCAGACATGCAGGGCAGGTCCTTAAAACCCGTGCTGGCCAACAACGGCCAGGCGCCCACCGGCTGGCGCACCGCTACCTACTATCACTACTACGAATACCCTTCGTGGCATATGGTCAAACGGCATTACGGCATCCGTACGGCACGTTACAAGCTGATTCATTTCTACAACGACATCGACGAGTGGGAACTGTATGATTTACAACAGGACCCGCATGAAATGAAAAACCAGTATGGTAATCCCGCCTATGCACCAGTGACCGACAGCCTGAAGCAGCATATTGCAGCCCCGTTGCCGGATACGCTATT